>CAWGUX010000012.1:0-705789 GCA_963825965.1 uncultured Acidimicrobiaceae bacterium | reverse complement strand
CGCCGGGCCGTTCCACGGGACGATGAGCCCGACCACACCCACGGGCTCTTTGATCGTGTACGCGTGCACCGACGCATCGAGGCCCGAAAGTCCGCCCGTCATCCGGACGTCATGGGCGATTCCATTGATCTTCGTGCACCAGCCAGAGAAGTAGCGAAAGAACTCGATGGCGGCGGCAATGTTCCGCCGGGCCTGAGGCAATGGCATTCCTGTGTTCAACGAGTCGAGCTGGGCGATCTCGTCTGCTCGAACCTCGAGCAGCTCTGCCACGCGCCACAACACCTGTGCCTGCTCGGTCTGCGGCTTCTGGTGCCACACGCCCGAATCGAACGTCTCACGGGCCCGAACAACCGCACTCTCAACGGCGGTCACGCCGCCGTCAGCAAATGTGGCGATCTGCTGCTCCGTCACCGGGTCGACGACTGAGATGGTCTCGCCTTCGCCGGGACGAGCACCGAGCTCTTCGATTGTGGCCTGTACCGTCATCGTGCCTTCCTTGAGCGTTATCGCCGATTGATGTTGCCCGCGTCGACCGGTATGACCGATCCCGTCACATAGCGCGCCTCGTCCGACACCAGCCACGCAATCGCATTTGAGACATCGATCGGATCAACCGCCTCGACCGGAATCGCATTCAGCAGCGATCCGGCGAGCTGCGGGACGTTTTCGATGATCTCAGCGACGTTGCCACCACCTGCCATCGGCGTGCGAACAGTGGTGGGGGCAACGCTGTTGACCCGGATGAAGTGCGGCGCCAGCGAGTTGGCCCAAGACCGAGTCAAACCAATAACACCGTGTTTTGCCGCCGTGTAGGCCATCATCCCAGCGGCGTCGATAGGTGCCCCTGTGAGCCCACCGGTCGAGCTCGTCAAGACGATGGCGCCCCCGTTCTTTGCCTTGATCATTTGCGGGATCGCTGCTCGGCCGGTATTCCACACACCTGTCAGGTTCACACCGATGACCTCGGCCCACTGTTGCTCATTTGAGGCCATCCCTCCCGGCCCGATACCGGCGTTCGCAAGCACGATCTCAACCGGCCCGAGCTCGTCGATTCCTTCTTTGAGCGCAGCCTTGAGGGCGGGGTAGTCGCGGACATCGGCCTGTTTGGTGACGATCCGTCGACCGAGCGCTTCGACCTCTTTGACCGTTTGCTCGAGGTCGGTGGGTGTCGACATCTCGTAGCCGACGGATTGCAATTGCCCGCAGATGTCAACTGCGATGATGTCGGCGCCCTCCTCGGCGAGTCGCACGGCATGGCTCCGCCCCTGCCCGCGAGCAGCGCCGGTGATGAACGCTACCTTGCCATCGAGTTTTCCCATTGTTTCCCTTTCGACTCGGTTCGCACCGTTCGGCGATTGCTATAGAGATCTCGGTCCCATCGCGATGCTGAGCCGCGCTCCTGCATCAAGGCGTATGACCTCTGCGTTCATGTAGGGATTCCGGACGATCGCCTCGACGAGGCTGGCGTACTCATCCGGATTGCCCAACCGCCTCGGAAACAAGATGTCCTCGAGGAGCAGATTCTGAACGAAGCGTGACGACGTCAACGGCGTGAGAAACGAGCCGGGTGCGATCCCACACACCCGAACTCCAATCGGAGCCAGGTCCCGGGCCATCGGGAGCGTCATGGATTCGATGGCTCCCTTGGCCGCGGCATAGGGCACCATGGTTTCTTGCCCGTCAAAAGCGCTGATTGAGGCGGTCTGGACGATGACGCCACGCTGCCCATCTTCGTCGGGCACGTTCGAGGCGAAGGCCGCGGCCGCGAGTCGGGCCAGGTTGAACGGCCCCACAACGTGGACATCGAGATTTGCCTTCAGGACGTCCTTCGAGATCGGGGTGCCTTCGTCGTCGACCAGGCGAGAGCTTCTGATCAGAACACCAGTAGCACTGACCGCAATCGAAAATATCCCGAGCGACCGTGCGACACTGATGGCCTCCGATACAACCTGGTCATCCTCGGCGGTACCAAGGATCGTCCTGACCGAGTCGCTGAGCTCTGACCGAAGCTCTTCAGACCGCTCCGCGTCGGGATCGATGACGACAACTCCGACGCCGACTCCCACGAGACGGCGGACGGTCGCACTGCCCAAGCCGCCGGCGCCACCGGCCACGATGGCCGATCGGCCCTTGGGATTCATGCTTGTCCTGCGCATCCGAGGGATCGCACGCCTCAGCTCCAGCTCCCGGCGCCGGCACGGAATGCCGTGACGCTCGCCCCTTCGGGCACCCGTTCGATCGGTGTCGTCAGCTCTTCAATGCTCGGTGCCGCGATCTGGGATGCGATACGCGAGAGGGCGACAGGGTCGAGGTTGTAGAGGCCGATTGCGTTCTCCCCCACCATGCGACGAATATCCGCAGCGGGACTGTCGCTGAAGGTGTGGCGGAGCGCAAGACGGGTCACTGGTGAGGCCTCCCGTTCCTCGTCGTAGACGAACGTGCCCTCCAGGTGCGGATAGTCCGACCCCCAGAGCACCTGCGCGCCGAGGCCGTGCTCCGTCGCCTGTTGCACCTCGTAGGGAGAGGCGAAGCTGGCACCCAAGAACACGTTGCGGGCCATGTACTCGCTCGGGCGAAGCCGCACCTGCTGCAAGAGCGCGTTGTTCAGGGGCTCATCCCGCTTGAACTCATAGAACGCCCGAATGGCGTCGAGCTCGGCCGCCATTGCTGGAACCCAGTTACCGGGTGTCTCGGTGATGACGAGCTTCAGCCCGGGATGGCGTTCGAAGACGCCGCCAAAGATCATCCAGGGCACCGCGCGTTGCGAGAGCGTGGCTGACTCCAGCTGGATGAGGGCGATGGACTCGAGGCCCGAGTAGCGTGCACTCGTCCTTCCGCCGACATGGGTTACTAGCGGCATCTCGAGCTCTTCGCACGCTGTCCAGAACGGTTCCCACTGACGACGGTTGTATTCGGGCAACTCGCCATCTCGCATGGCAGGAAAGTTGACCCCCTTCAATCCGTGATCGTGCGCCCAGTGCACCTCGTCAAGGGCCCGCTCGAGATCGAAGAGGGGCAGATAGGCCAGCCCGATGTGGCGGTGCGGCGCCTGCGCCACGAAGTCAACCAGCCAGCGGTTGTAGATCGACTGCCCCACCGCCGCCATGTCTGGGTCGGGCTTGGGGACGGTTTCGCCGAACGACTGAGGCACGAAGGGAATCGGCTCCATGTTCGTGCTGCCGTGGAAGATCACCCCCGCTGCCACACCGTCATAGTCGTAGTCAGCCAGACGAGCCGCAGATTCGTAGTGACCACGAGTCCGAAAGTTCGGGTGGTCGAGATACCCACTGCCCTCGAGCATCGTGGTGAAGGTTGCCCGCTCCGACGCCATGCTCTCCGCGAAGCGATCGAATTCCTCGAGGTGCTTCGAGGGGCAATACGGACGGAGATCCTCGACCAGGCGCGGGCCGATGTGCGTGTCGTTTGAGACGATGATGAGCGGATCCGACGCAGTCATCGGACGACGATGGGCATCTTTTCCCATCCACGAACGGTGGATGTCGAGGCTAACTTGATCCCGCTGTAGTCGACATCCCACTCGGGCCACCGGTTCAGGAGCTCGTCGAGCGCCACCCGCCCTTCGAGGCGGGCCAGGTGCGCTCCCAGGCAGAAGTGCAGGCCGTAACCGAAGGTCATGTGCTGGCCGTCTGTCCGCCTGACGTCGTAAGAGGCGGGGTCCTTGAAGCGCCGGGGGTCTCGATTGGCCGAAGCCATCATGAGGAGAACCGCGCTCCCCGCAGGCAACGTCGTGCCGTAGTACTCGACGTCTTCGGTGACGTAGCGGGCCGACGCGTGACCCGTGGGCTCGAAGCGCAGCGTTTCCTCGATCGCGCTCGGAATGAGAGAACGGTCGACGGAGATCAGCGCACGTTGGTCGGGGTGATCCGCCAAAACCTTGGCGAGCCACCCAATCAGCCGCCCGGTGGTTTCGTTGCCGGCGCCGGCCAAGACCGACGTGTAGGTCAGGACCTCCTGGCGACTCAAGGTCCTCGTCACCCCCGATTCGTCCTCGAACTCGGCGTTGAGCAGCATCGTCATGAGGTCGTCGGACGGGTGGTGTGAGCGCCACTCGACGTAGTCGGCGAACATCTCCCCCGTGACCACTTCGGACTGCTCGATGCGCATCGGCTGACCTGGCCGGGTGCGCAGATCGCGATCGGTCTTGTTGCGGACGGCGATCTGGTCTTCTTCGGGGATACCGAGGAGCATTCCGATCACGCGCATGGGCAACATCGACGCCAGTTCGGCGATGACGTCGAAGCCGTCGCACCCGACCAAGGGGTCGAGGCAGCGAACGCAATAGGCGCGCACCTGCTCCTCGAGGACCGCCATTCGCTTGGGCGTGAAACGCGCGAGAGGAGCCCGCGATGGGTGGTGTGGACTGGCGGGTCTTCCCACATCACCACGCCGGTAGGCACCTCAATGCCCGCCCGCAGGACGTCCAGCAGATCCCCTCGGCTGCTGGAAAAGACTTCCCAGTTGACCAGCGCTTTTTGAACGTCCTCGTGCCGAGACAGCGCCCAGAAGTCGTACCGCTCGTTGTGATAGATCGGCGCCTCTTCGCGAAGGCGCTCGTAGGTCGGATAGGGGTCGGCGTTGATATCGACGTCGTACGGGTCGAAGTAGACGTGGGTATCACTGACAACCATCGGCGCCCTCTCTAAAGTTAGAACATTCGTTCTAACTTAGCGGTGGAGCCGTGTCAAGCCGCCCAGCCCAGGGCCCGCAGGGGCTAATCCGCTGGCCATCGTACGGCAGTGGTCATAGCGGACCATATGCTCTAGCTCGATGGTTCCACGCTCGGTTTCCACGTCGCCGGCTCAAGCCGGGTCGACCAGGCGCCTGAGGGCGGCCACGCCCGAAAAAAGGCGAAAGCTCCTCGATGCGGCCGAACAGATCATGCTGCGTGAGGGGTACGCCGCCGTGACTTCGAGGCGACTGGAGACCGAAACAGGCCTCAAGGTGCACTACCACTTTGGCAGCATCGACGACCTGTTCATCGCAGCTGTCCGTCGGCGAGGTGAGGTCAACCTGGCATTGATGGCCGAGGCCCTGACGTCAGCCGAACCCCTTCGGGCGTGGTGGCGCCTCGCATCCGATCGTCGAGGAAGCAGACTGCTGGTTGAGATCACCGCCGCGGCGAACCACCGCCCCGCCCTTCAGGTCGAGGTGGCCGCCTTCGCCCGAGAGACCCGGCGCTTACAAATCGAAGCGCTCGATCATCTGCTGGACGAATACGGCATCGATCGTGACGCCTATCCCCCATCGCTGGTAGCACCAGCGATTCAGGGTCTCGCCTTCGCCATGGCGTACGACCAGGCCGCTGGCTTTGACACCGCTCAGGTCGAGGCGTCACTCGCCATGGACCAGCTCTTGGATCGTTTCGAGCGCCAGCGGACTGCGAACGAGGCCTGAAAGCGGTCGGCGGGACGAGCGCGCCTCCGCACAGACTGGCGACTGATCAAATACCCCGTACACGCGTGCGATCACTCGGCTTTGAGCCGAGTAGTACCGAGCCCGCTACGCAACAGGACCAGTTTGAGCATCCTTGCCCTCGGCGTACCAGGGCCAGGGCAAGGGCGGTTGTTTTCACCTTCGACGCCAGTATTACTCCACGTCCGAACCAGAGCGAAAGGCTGTGGCGAGGACCGGTTTTTCGGTGGGCCGGCTCACAAATCTGGCCGGAGGGGGATTTCCATGCAAAGCTTTGCATTGGTGCTGCACGAGGATCGCCTGCTTCCCGCCGACCCTGGTGTGCGCCGTCTCGCCCGTGCGCTGTACGAGGGAACCAAGTCGCTTCCCATCGTGAGCCCCCATGGACACTGCGACCCGGTGGCGCTCGCCGAGGACCGGCCGTTCGACAGCCCGGCGACCGAGCTCGTGACGAAGGATCATTACATCCTCCGCATGCTCTACAGCCAGGGCGTGCCGCTCGAGTCCCTCGGCGTGGTGCCGCGCGACGGCGGACCGGTCGTCACCGACGGGAGGCAGATCTGGCGGGAGTTGGCGACGCGCGTTGCGCTCTTCAGAGGCACGCCGTCCAAGCTCTGGCTGGACCATACGCTCCAAGAGGTCTTCGGGGTGACGGAGCCGCTAGGCCACGGGAACGCCGACTCCGTTTACGACGACATCGCCGCGGAGTTGGCGCAGCCCGAGTTCCGGCCGCGCGCCCTCTTCGAACGTTTCGGCATCGTGTTCCTCGCCACGACCGATGGCGCCCTCGACTCCCTCGAGGCGCACGCGTGGATCCCCCGATCGGGTTGGACGGGTCGAGTGGTGCCCACGTTCCGCCCGGACGATGTCGTCGACCCGCAGCGGCCCGGCTTCCACGCCAACGTGGCGAAGCTCGGCGATCTCACGGGTCACGACACCTGCAGTTGGTCCGGGTATCTGGACGCATTGCGCCAGCGCCGCGCCGTCTTCGTGGCGGCCGGGGCCACTGCGTCCGACCATGGACATCCCTCACCCGCCACGGTGGACCTCTCGCCCCGTGAGGCGGAGGCGCTCTTCGGTCGCATCGTCGCCCGGACGGAGCACCCAGGTGAGGCCGAAGTCTTCCGGGGCCAGATGCTCGTCGAAATGGCCGCCATGAGCCTCGACGACGGCCTCACCCTACAAATCCACGCCGGCTCGTGGCGAGACCACAATCCGACCGTCGCCGCCCGCTTCGGTCCCGACCAGGGCGCGGACATCCCCCGTGCGGCGGACTACGTGCGCGACCTCAAGCCCCTCCTCGACCGGTTCGGTAATGAGCCCCGCCTGACGGTGATTGCGTACACCCTCGACGAGACGACCTATAGCCGGGAACTGGCCCCCCTGGCCGGGCACTACCCCGCACTGCGGCTTGGTCCGCCGTGGTGGTTCTTCGACAGTCCCGAGGGCATGCGGCGCTTCTACCGGTCGGTGATCGAGACGGCCGGCTTCGCCAACACCGTCGGCTTCAACGACGATGCGCGGTCCCTCTTGAGCATTCCCGCCCGTCACGACGTCGCCCGGCGGCTGAACGCCGGCTACCTGGCCGGCCTCGTCGCGGAACACCGTCTGCACGAGGACGAGGCCGCCCAGACGGCGGCGGACCTGGCGCTGCACCTTGCCTGTCAGGCCTTCGGGATCGAGCCATGAGGCAGCTCGTGCTGGTGGGACTCATGGGGTCGGGCAAGTCGACGGTCGGCGCGTTGGTGGCCAACCGGACCGGCGGTCGCCTTGTCGACGTCGACGTCGTCATCGCCGAGGAGACGGGCAAGACGGTGCGGAAGCTCTGGGAGGAGGGGGGCGAGGACGCCTACCGGGGCCTGGAGTCCGGGGCCGTGTTGCGCACGCTGGCCGACGACACGCCGTCCGTCCTGGCTGCCCCTGGCGGGGTCGTGCTCGACCCGGCGGTCCGCGCCGCCCTCGCCGGACACATTGTCGTATGGCTCCGGACCAGTCCCGCGGCGCTGGCGAGCCGCGTGCACGTCGGCGACCATCGTCCGCTGTTGGGCGACCAGCCGGCCAAGACCTTTGCGGCCATGGCGGACCAGCGGTCCGACCTCTACTGCCAGGTGGCAACCGCGACCATCGACACGGACGGTCGCTCGCCCGACGGCGTGGCCGACAGCGTCGTAGAGCTGCTGGCAGACACCTCCCGGACGGAACGGAGACACGATGCTTCGACCACAGGACCGCACGACACGCGAGACCAATCGGCTCGACGGCATCTGGAGTTTCGTCGTCGACACAGAAGGGGCCGAGCGGGCGGAGGGCTGGTGGCGGCGACTCCTCCCCGACGCCACCCTGATGCGTACACCTTTGAGATCGACATGACCCGTGGCGTCGTGCCGGACCAGGCGTGCCGGATCACCGTCGTCGTCAACAACGAGCTCACCTGGGAGTCGATTCCGTCCAGCATCGTCGAGACCATGAGGCCGTCGACTTCGCGGGAGAGCGACTCTGCGTCGCGCACCCCTTCGTCCAGGTGCTCCCCGTGTCGACCCGGGGCACCTGGAGTCACGCTGGCGCGCCGAGCGCTCGACGGACCGGACGCCCGCCGCAAAGTGCTGATTGGTGACGTCGGGCACAATCACGGCGAGATTCTCCGACTTCCCCGTGATCAGACCGCGTGCGGCCCGGCTCGGCACGAAGCCGAGGGCGTGCACTGACTCCTCGACCCTGCGACGGGTGTCCCGGAGCCACCTTCTCCGGCACGTTGACGGTGCGCGAGATGGTTGCTGCGGGCACGCCGGCACGGGCTGCGACATCGAGGAACGTCGCTCGCCGCTCGCGCCGCACCACGTTCGACCCTATATGGGGACTCGCGCTATCCGAGGGGACGGATGAGGCATAGATGAGGGACCGATGACGGGCAGCGTGACGCAGAGGCTGGACGGGCGCACGCTGCTGCACGCGCACGCCGACCTTCTCCCGGACTACGACCGGAGCGCTGCGCCGGTGATCACCCACATCGGGCTCGGCGCGTTCGGCCGGGCCCACGTCGCCGTGTACGCGGACGCACTGCTCCGCATGGGCCATCCGGCGTTGATCCGGGGCGTCACGCTCCGGAGCCGCCTCGCGCAGCAGCAGCTCGAGCCCCAGGACGGGCTCTTCACGGTGGCCGTGCGAGAACCGGGCGAGGACATGGAGCTCCAGGTGGTCGCGGCGGTTGCGTCCGTGACGACGGGCCCGGTAGCTGCGCTCGAGGCGATCACGGCGCCCACCACGTCGTTGGTCACGTTGACCATCACCGAGAAGGGCTACGAGAGCACCAGCGAGGAGGACGCATCGGCGCCGCCTACCGCGCCGGCATTGATCGCCTCGGCTCTGGCCCGACGCCGGCAGGCCGGCCTGGCGCCGCCGGTGCTCGCCTCACTCGACAATCTCCTCGACAACGGCGGCGTCCTGCGCACCCGGGTTCTCGAGGCCGCGGAGGAGATCGACCCGAGGCTGACGGCGTTCATTGCCGAGGAGGTGCGCTTCCCCGCTTCCGTGGTCGACCGCATGGTCCCGGCCCCGACCGACGACGACCGGCAGACCATCGCCAACGCCCTCGGGTTGTGGGACGAGGCGGCCGTCGCCACCGAGCGCCACCGCTCGTGGGTCATGCAGTCGGTCGAGGGGCTCGATCATCTGGGCGAGGTGGGCGTGCAGCTTGTCGCGGACGTCGCCGCCTTCGAACGCCGCAAGCTCTGGCTGCTCAACGGACCGCACTCCGCCGCGGCCTACGGGGGACTCCTGGCCGGGCACTCCACCATCGCAGCCGCCGTGGCGGACCCGCTCGTCGCCCGCTTCGTCCGGGATCTCGTTGATCAGACGCTCGAGGTGGGCGCCTTCCCCGCCTCCCTGGCACCGGCCGCGTTCGCCGACGATGCGCTTCGCCGCTTTGCCAATCCTGCGCTGAGACACACGTGCGCCCAGGTCGGCGCCGACGGGTCGAGCAAGCTGCCCCAGCGCCTTCTCCCCGTCGTGGCGGCGCGCCGCGCCCGGGGTCTCCAGATGACGACGTTCGCCCTCGTGGCTGCGATCTGGGTTGCGGCCGTGGCGGGCGTCCCCGCGCCGGGCGTGACGCTCCCTCGGCTGCAGGATCCGCTCGCCGAGGATTTTCGCTCCCTGTTGGATCGCCCAAACCCCCTCTCGCTGCTCAGCCACCGGGCCTTCGGCGACATCCCCTTCGCGACGGAGGTAGCTGCCATGCTGGGTCGACTGACCACGAAGGGGGCAACGCTGCTGGAGACGGGACGGTGACGGCCATGCTCGGCGGCCCCGGGCAGCTGCTCTCACCCGAGGAGGTGGGCTCGTTCGTGCGCAGCCAGGTGGCGGCGCTGGACCTCACCGGACGCTCGCTGTGCGTGGTCGTTCCCGACGGGACCAGGAACTGCCCACTGCCACTCCTCCTACGGGCCGTCGAGGACGGTGTCGGCGGACGCGCCGGCGACGTCACTGCGGTGATCGCCCTCGGCACCCATGCGCCCATGTCCGACGAAGCCATCGCGGCGCTGGTCGGGCCGGTCTCCTTTCCCGTCCGCAACCACGCGTGGTGGGATGACGAGACCTTCGCACCGGTCGGAGCCCTACCGGCACGCCTCGTCACCGAGCTCTCGGAAGGCCGGCTCCATGACCCGATCGACGTACGGGTGAACCGGATCGCTATCCAGAGCGACGTGACGCTGCTCGTGGGCCCCGTGCTGCCGCACGAGGTGATCGGGTTCTCGGGAGGGAACAAGTATCTCTTCCCCGGTCTGTCCGGTCAGGAGATGATCGACGTCACGCACTGGCTCGGCGCGCTGATCACGAGCAGCGCGATCATCGGCCGGCGCGGCATCACACCGGTACGCGCGCTCGTCGACGCGGCCGCGGACCTCGTCCCGGGCGAGCGCCACGCGCTCTGCGTCGTGGTGGACCACGCAAGCGGGGGGCTGGAGTCGCTGTCGTTCGGGGACCCGCCCGGCGCTTGGGCTGCCGCGGCGGAGGTGGCAGCCGAGACGCACGTCCGCTACCTCGACCACCCGGTGCAGCGGGTGCTCTCGGTCGTCCCCGATCGCTATCCCGACCTCTGGACGGGGGCCAAGGGCTTCTACAAGGTGGAGCCGGTCGTCGCCGACGGTGGTGAGGTCGTGCTGTACGCGCCCCACATCACCGAGATCGCGGCCATGCACCCGCGCCTCATGGAGATCGGGTACCACTGCCGCGACTTCTTCCTTGCGCAGTGGGACCGCTACCGAGACGAGCCGTGGGGCGAGCTGGCGCACGCCACCCACCTGTACGGAGCGGGAACCTTCGACGGCGTCACGGAGCGCCAGCGCGTCAGGGTCACGCTTGCGACCGGGATTTCCGAAGCTGGCGTGCGGCAGGCGAACCTGGGCTTCCTCGCTCCGGGCGAAGTCGACGTCGCCGGTTGGGCCGCCGACCCCGACACCCTGGTCGTGCCCGACGCCGGCGAGGTGCTCTACCGGCTGCGCTGAGGGGTCGGCCCGGCCTCCTCGCCTGGGTACACCACGCCGAGCTCGGCCCGGATGGCGTCGAGCGTCGTGGCCAGCGCGATCGACTCGTCCAGGGAGACCACCGTGCTCTCGGTGCGCCCCGCTTCGAGGCAGCGATGCACCTCGTCGATCTCGAACCGGAGGCCGTTCCCCTCGTAGGACGCATCGATGCGCTCCACGCCGGAAGGGCTCGACACGGTCAGGGAGTCAGGACAGTGCATTATGGCGGGGAGGTCGATCACGCCGTCGGTTCCCGAGATGCGCGCCGTGCACGTCATGTTCACGCGGATGGCCGCCTTGACCACGCCTAACCGGCCCGCCTGATGATGCGTAAGCGCGGTGACGACCTCGTCGACGCCGGTCTCCCCGACGACCCCGTCCGCCACGACGCGCTCGACCGGACCGAGCACGAGCGTGCACAGCTGCAGGGGATAGATCCCGAGGTCGAGGAGCGCGCCGCCACCGAGCTCGGCCGCGAAGTGCCGATGCGTGGGATCCACCGGGCGGCGGAACCCGAAGTCCCCCTCCACCAGCAGTGGCTCGCCGATGCGACCCGCGCCTATGACGTCCACGAGGGAGCGGTACGAGGGGAGGAAGCGGCTCCAGATGGCCTCCATCAAGAACAATCCCCTGCTCCGCGCCTCGGCCGCCATGCGTGCCGCCTGCTCCGCGTTGAGGGCGAGCGGCTTCTCGCACAAGACGTGCTTGCCCGCCTGCAGCAGGGCAAGTGTGTCAACCTCGTGGCGCGAATGCGGGGTGGCCACGTACGCCGCGTCGACGTCGGGGTCGGCCGCCAACGCCTCGTAGTCGCCGTAACGGGTCGGGATGTCGAACCGGTCCGCGAAGGCCTCAGCTCGCTTTGCTGACCGCGAGGCCACCGCTGTGATGGATCCTCCGTCGACGCACTGCATCGCCTCGGCGAATCCCGTGGCGATGATGCCCGGACCGACGACGCCCCAGCGGATCACTGTGGGACCGCCGCGCCGTCGTCGTCCTGCCACCCCCGGCGGTTGGCAATTTTCATCCCGCGAATATCCCGCGGACGCCGACATTCAGGCCAATCCGCCTCCGTTCACACACAGCTCTGACCTGTCGGAACAGTAACGAGGGTTCGGGCTCGTTCGGCTTTTTCACCCTATGAACGGTGAGCGCCGACACCAGAAAGCCTGCAGCGAAAGAGGGCGTACCGGAAGCTCGAAGACCCGGAGCCCGAGTTGCTCAGACCAACGTTTGCCCCCGGCCATCGAGCGGGTCAGCTTGCCTGCCCGGCATCTGGGAGGGGAATCTTCATTTACGACGTGTGCCGGACCGCGCTCCAATCCTCTCCCGATCGCCCCACAGACTGCCCCAATTTCTGTGCACCTGAACGTGACGGACAAGGCGAAAAGTCTATACTCGCAGGTGAGGCTTGGTGGGCCGTAGAGGACTCGAACCTCTGACCCCTTGCGCGTCATGCAAGTGCGCTACCAGCTGCGCCAACGGCCCTCGACAGAGACCCTACCACCGGCTCAATTCGCAGCCCCACGTGGAGGACGAGCGTGGCGGCCGTGGGCACGCTGCTGATCCGTCCATAGAATTGCTCCGTGAGACCAGGCGAGACACCGAATTCCACCAGCGACGACGTAGCCGACACAGCGACGAGTCCTCTCCCCGCCCTCCAGACCCACCTCGAGCGCATCGCAACAGACGGCTACACAGTGCTGCCCAACGCCATCGAGCCCGAGTTCGTCGACGAGATCGACAGTGCCCTTCGCACGCTCGAGCGAGACCTCGGGACTACCCCGGCCGACAATCTCTTCGAGGGCCTTCACACGTTGGCGCGTCGACAACCTCCTCGTCCACGGTGAGACCTTTCAGAAGATCCCGGTACACGCCAATGTCCTCCCGGTTGTGGAAGGCGTGCTCGACCCGGGGCTTCTCATCTCGTCGCTGTCGTCCATCGCGATCGGGCCCGATGAGCAGGCGCAACCGATCCACGCTGACGACCAGTTGATCCCGCTCACCCGTCCCCACGTCCCGATCATCTGCAACACGATGTGGGCGATCACCGACTTCTCGGAGGAGAACGGGGCGACGCGCCTCGTCCCCGGCAGCCACCTGCGCGACGAGCCTCCGAACCCGCTCGAGCGCTACGACACCATCCCTGCCGAAATGTCCAAGGGCAGCGTCCTCGTCTGGGTAGGCAGCCTTTGGCACGGCGGCGGCGCCAATCGCACCTCGCGGCGCCGCGTCGGGATCGCCATGAACTACTGCGCCGGCTACATCCGTCAGCAGGAGAATCAGCAGCTCGGCATTCCGCCCGCGCTGGTGAAGACCTTCCCGCGGCGACTCCAGGAACTCGTCGGCTACTCGGTCTACAACGGCCTGGTGGGCCACATCGACAAGATGCACCCCGCCAAAGTCGTCCTCGCCGAGAACGAGGGTGTCGACATGGTCTGGGACCTGCTCAAAACCTGAGCCGACCGGCGCCGTCCTCGGCGCGCTCAGGCCGCCGACGGCAGCACGGCCGGCGCCACCGGCCACACAAGGTCACGCGGATCGACCGGCACCATCCCCTGCGCCAGCCGCCACTCGTCGTAGCTCTGCATCCACCCACGGTGCCATGCCACCTGGTCCGCGTGCAGCTGCGCCAGGTGACACGCCCACACGGCCGGGTACCGCACAGCCAAGGCGAAGAGCACCTCGATCGACGCGATCGTCGTCCGCTGCGGCATCGTGTGGGCGCGCGAGCTCGATCCCGTAGTGACCGCACAGATCGCTGAGCGTCCGCCGCCCCTCGCGTTCGGGATCGACGTGGCGGTCGATGACGCCCGCGTCGAGCACCGGTCCGCGCCAGCCCCGTTCCGTCAACCCGACACCGAAGAGACCTGCCGAGAGGCGATCCACGATCGTGAGGTCGTAGTCGAGTCGCATTCCAGCCACGGGAACGCCGCGCCGGCTCGCCGCGAGCACCGCGTCGGCGACCAGCCCGACTGCCTGGTCCAATGGCATCCCCTCCGCGCTGGCCCGCTCGGTCGAGATGCCGTGCACCGCCGTCGCCTCCACCGGGATCTCACATCCGGGGTCGACGAGCCCCGACCAGCTACGCACGACGACGCCGTCGAGCACGGAGACGAGCGCGTAGGACACGGGCACGTCGTTGAAGCGGTCGATACCGGTGGTTTCGAAGTCGAGCCCGAGCACCTCGCCGGTCGCCCATTCACCCATGCGATCGAGCTTGCCAGCGGGATGTGACACAGCCGCGGATCCCCGACCGCGCACGCGAACCACCACACTGCGGACAGGACAACTACGGTCCTCCGAATGCGACGCCGGTCAGCACCCAGGCGGCACCCGGTCCCCGTCCCGGTCCCGGCAACGGTGGCCGCCGTGTGTGTCTTCGTCTGCACCCTGGCGGCAGGCACCATCCTCCCCGCCTCACCCGCCTCGGGCTCATCGGCGTCAACCGGGACCGTCGCCGACCCGGCCGCCCTCGTCCACCCCCTCGACGGGACGGGCACCGGCTCGGTCAGCCCGGGCACGGTCGGCGAGTTTCCCGGCGCCGACACCCCCTTCGGCATGATCCAGTGGAGCCCCGACACGAGCCCCAACGCCGTCCAGTCCGGTGGCGGCTACGACGACGCGGACTCACAGATCAACGGTTTCAGCCTGACCCACCTCAGTGGCACCGGCTGCCCCTCGTATCAAGACGTCCCGATTCTGCCCACCGTCGGCGCCATCGGCACGGCCGGCGCCGGCGCCGGCGCGGCCACCGCGCCCGCAATGGCGACGGCGACCTTCTCCGATCAGCACGAATCGGCGACGCCCGGCCGCTACCAGGTCCAGCTCGACGAGCCCGATCCGATCGGTGTGACGCTGGCCGTCACGACTCGCACGGGGATCGCCAGCTTCGATTTCCCGGCGAGCACGCAGGCCAACCTCCTCTTCAAGGTCGCCGACAGCGCCAACCCCGTCGTCGCGTCCGACGTGCAGATCGTCGGTCACGACGAGATCGAGGGTCAGGTCGCGAGTGGTCAGTTCTGTCAGACGGGGACCAATTACACGCTGCACTTCGTCGCCCAGTTCGATCGCCCCTTCGCCGCCGCAGGAACCTGGACGAGCGCCGGGCCGGCCGCAGATCAGAGCTCGTGCACGGGGACCTCGTGCGGCGCCTACGTGACCTTTGACACGACGTCGCAACGCCAGGTCCTCATGAAAGTGGGCATCTCCTTCGTGAGCACTGCCGACGCGGCACAGAACCTCAAGGCGGAGGATCCGAAATGGTCGGTCGCCGAGATCGCCGCTGCGGCCCACCATGAGTGGAGCGACGTCTTGGGCCGCATCGCGGTGGGCGGCGGCACGCCGGACGAGCAGCACACCTTCTACACGGCGCTGTACCACTCGTTGCTGTTCCCGAACATCGTGTCCGACGTGAATGGCGACTACGCCGGCAGCGACGGCAAGACCCACATCGACCACGGGCGCCAGGAGTACGCCAACTTCTCCGAATGGGACATCTACCGCAGCGAGATACAGCTCGAGTCCCTCCTCGCGCCCCACGCCGTCGGCAACATGGTCCAATCCCTCCTCGACGACGCGGCGCAAGGAGGCTGGTTGCCCAAGTGGGCCATCGTGGGCGGGGACGAGTCGCAGATGAACGGTGACTCGGCGGACCCGATCATCGCCGACGCCTACGCCATGGGCGCGCACAACTTCGACCTCACCGCCGCGCTGCAAGACATGGTCAAGGGAGCGACGCAGACCGAGAGCAACCACGGCCTCGAGATCGAGCGGCAGTACCTGAGCCAATACCTCACCCAGCACTACGTCAACGCGGGATCGCTCGATCTGACCTCCATCGACTACTCGATCGGCGGTTCGGCCACCCTCGAGTACGCCATCGACGACTTCTCCATCGCGCAGATCGCAGCGGCGCAACACGACTCGTCGGAGGCGGCCACCATGATGCGGCGAGCCTCCAACTGGGAGTACCTCTTCGACCCGGCCACCGGGTACATCCAGGCCCGCGGCAACGACGGCAGCTTCCCGCCGGGATTCGCCTTTGAGGCGTCCCAGCTCGAGCCGGGCGGCCAGACGGGTTTCGAGGAGGGCAACGCGGTCCAGTACACCTGGTCGGTGCCCCAGAACCTCGCCGCACTGGCGACGTCGATGGGCGGCGACAACGCCGCCACCACCACGCTGGAGCGCTACTTCATCCAGCTGAACGCCACGCGCGACGCGCCCTATGCCTGGTCGGGCAACGAGCCGAGTGAGTGGGCCCCCTGGGAGTTCGACTACTTCGGGGCGCCCGAGCAGACCCAGCGTGTCGTCCGGGCCATCGCGGACGGCGAGTATGCCGACGCTCCCGTCGACGAACCGGGGAACGACGACCTCGGCGCCATCTCCTCGTGGTACGTGTGGGCGGCGATCGGGCTGTTTCCCGTGACCCCGGGCGAGGCAGATCTCGAGCTGGCGAGCCCGCTCTTCCCCTCGGTGACGATCACGTTGCCGGACGGCCACCGCCTCGTCGAGCGGGCCCCGGGGGCGGCGGCGTCCCGGCCCTATATCCGGGCCCTCCAGGTCTCGGGCATCACGCGGCCCAAGACTCCGGCCGCCGCAGACGGTGCTGCGCCGTCGAACCACACGACCGCACACGGGTGGGACTTGCCGTGGCTGCCGGCCTCGGCGATCCGGAGCGGCGGCACGCTGACCTTCACGCTTTCCGCCACGCCCGATGCGACGTGGGGATCGGCGCCCTCGGACAGCCCACCTTCCTTCGGGGCACAGCAGCTGCCAGCCATCGGCTTCTCGCAACCGAGCGGAGCGATCCAGCTCGCGGTCGGCGCCCCCGTCACGGTGCGGCTCGGTGCTGGGACGGTCAGCGCGCAGCCGACCAAGATTCTTTGGCAGGTCGCCCCACCCCCGGCAGGCCTTGCCGTCACGCCGTCCACCGGCACCTTCGACGCCGAGTTGCCCACCGGCGTCCTCCCCGTAGCGACCGAGCCGGTCACGCTGACCGCCTCGACCCCTGGGTCCTACGTGCTCCGGTTCCAGTTGCAAACGACGCTCGGGCAGTCGCTGCCACCGGTGGTGGTCGACGTCGACGTCAGTCCCTGATCACTCGCCGGGCCGACCCTCAGCACGAGGACCGTCAGCGCACGCCGCAAGGGCGGGAACGTGCGCATTCGCCGAGCGTACGTGCGTCGGGCTGCCGAATCGTGCATGTCCACTCGGTACAATCGTGAACGCGTGCAGCGGCCGATTGGCCCGAGAGACGTGGGAGCGCCATGCCCGACATCGTCGACAGCCTGATCCTCGATCTTCTCGAATGGATCGGTCCGGCCGCGAGGCCCTACGACGAAGTAATGGAAGCCTGGCGTACGTCGTGCCCGCGGCTGCCGGTCTGGGAGGAGGCGAACCGGCGCGGCCTGGTCCGGCGCTCCCGAGGTGAGAACAACTGCACCGTGGTGTCCGTCACGCCGGCCGGCGTGAGCCTCCTGCGGGCGCATCGCCAACCATCGGGCGTCTGAGCGTTCGGGTCGACGGACGGCACCGGCAGACCACGGGCGGATGGACACACGAGAACTCGACATCGACGCCTCGAGCTCGCGCATCGTTGACCTCACCGCGGAGCTGGCGCAGTTCTGCGCCGGGCGCGGCGACGGCCTCGTCAACGCGTTCGTCCCCCACGCCACCGCCGGACTGGCCCTCATGGAGACGGGGTCGGGGTCTGAATCCGACCTGCTTGCCACCCTCGAGCGGATCCTGCCCCGCGACGACCGGTACCGTCATGCGCACGGGTCGTCCGGCCACGGTGCGGATCACCTCCTTCCGGCGTTTGTCAGCCCCTCGGTCACGCTCCCGGTGCTCGGCGGCCGCGTCGCGTTCGGGACCTGGCAGTCCCTGGTCTTGGTCGACCTCAACGTCGACAACCCTCGACGTCGGGTGCGCTTCAGCTTTGTCGCCGGCTGAGCGGCGACCACTCGGTGCCCGCTCGATCACATTTCGGTTCAGGCCGAAGGCCGCTGCTGCTCCCGCCGATCCGCCGAACTCCGGATGTCTGTGACCATTGCCCCACGAGGTCGGAGCCAGCGGCGCACTGCGGACAGCACGTCTGCCAAACCGGCTGGCCCCTTCCGCGGAGCGACGTAGGGCGATTCGACTCCGTCTCCGAGCGCCTCGGCCAGGATCGCGATCAGCGAGGGCACGTCCCTCAGCTCAATCGGCGTGGACAGCGACACAGAGCCGTTCGCGCCAGTGGCTGAGGACGACCTTGTGCTGCTCGGGATGCCGGGTGACACGAAGGGTCGCTCCACCGTCTCGAGCATCTTCGATGACGATGCTCTTCTGTCTCATGAACAGATCATTTTCCCGTTGCCCAGACACGTCAAGCGGCGGATTCCGTGTGGGCGGGTAACCTCGCTCCGCCCCCGGGATCTCTGTCGCGGACAGCGTGGGGAGCCCCGGGAGCGAGGAGTCGAGGGAGGGCGTGTGGCCGAGATGAGAGCCGTTCAGGTGACCGAGCATGGCTCCCCCGGAGACGTTCTCGCGGTGCGCACGATCGAGCGCCCGGAACCGGGCCCGAACGAGGTGCGGGTGAAGGTCCACGCGGCCTCCCTGAACTTCAACGACATCGACCGCTGTCGGGGCAACCTGGTCTCGGTACCGACACCACCCCCCTTCACGCTGGGGATGGATGTCTGTGGCGTGGTCGATGCAGTTGGGGAGGGAGCCGACGACTGGCTGGGCAAGCGTGTCGTCGCCATCACCAAGAACGCGCTCGGAGGCATCGCCGACTACGCGATCGCCGACACCATCTCGGTGTTCGACGCTCCCCCGGGCTTTGACGATGCCGAGGCTGCGGCGTTCCTGCTGACGTTCCAGACGTCGCATCTCGCGCTCTTCAAGCGGGGGCGGCTCCAGGCCGGCGAGACCGTCGTGGTCCACTCGGCCGCGAGCGGGCTCGGCACTGCGGGCATCCAGTTAGGGAGGGCTGCTGGCGCCCGGGTCATTGCCGTGGCCGGCGGGCCCGAGAAGGCAGCCCTGTGCACCTCGCTCGGCGCCGACTTGGTCGTCGACCATACCGCCGAGGACTTCGTCGAAGCGGTCCTGGAGGCCACCGGAGACGCCGGAGCGGACGTCGTCTATGACCTGACCGGCGGCGACTTCGTCGAGCGGTCCTGGCGTTGTACCGCCCATGGTGGTCGCTATCTGGCCGTCGGGTTCGCCGACGACGACGCCAACGGCATGACCGGACGCCCGCTCCGGATGGCCTGCATCGGCAACATCGACATCGTGGCGGTGATGGTGGCCTGGGCGGACTCGGTCGACCCGGGCATGCGGCGATTCGGCTTCAACCCCTTTGGACGCGATGTGGCCGACGAGATCCATGCCGACCTCCTGCGGCTCGGCGGCCGCCGGGAAGATTCGGCCCGTCATTGGCCGGCGGGTGTCGATGGAGGATGCGGGCCGCGCGCTCGACGAACACGAGGCGCGCCGGTCCCTCGGCCGTACGGTGGTCGAAATCGATGGCGGTGCCGACACTGGCGGCGGCGGGTGAACAGCGTGGAGTACACGTGGCGCGACGCCGAGTTGCGCAGCCGCCCACTCCGGGCCATCAACTGGGCGGGAGGACAGCTGGGCCGCCTCGGACTCGAGCGACCCTCCCTGAGCTCCACCTCGGTCACGAAGGCTGCCGCCAAGGCAGCGGGCTCGCGACGAATTCGGCGGTGATTCGTTCCGCGAGCCGCTCGAGGTGTTCCTGCGCTCGTGTGAGGATGAGGCCGAGCTGACAACCTTCGGCCGCATCCTCGTCTCGAAGATGCTCTCGTCCGCCCTCTCGAACCGCATCGAGCTCCACCGGTGGTCCACGGAGCATCCCGAGGTGCACGACGAGACGATTCAGAGTCCGTGGATCATCGTCGGACTGCCCCGGACGGGCACCAGCCTCCTGTCCAACCTCCTCGGACTCGATCCGGTGGCCCGGCCCTTGCTGCAATGGGAGGCGTCCCACCCTGTCCCTCCGGCCTCGCTCGAAGAGGCCGCGGAGGACCCTCGCATCGCCCGCACCGCCAAGGACCTCGAGGGTCTCATGAAGCTCAATCCGCCGCTCAAGGCCATGCATCCCTTTGGCGCCACCCTCGCCGAGGAGTGCGTCTCTCTCTTCATGTACGACGTGCGGACCCTGGCCCTCGAGACCCAGGCACACGTGCCGTCGTACGCCGCGCTGGCTCGAGAAGACCGACATGACACCAGCGTATGCACAGCACCGCCTGGCCCTCCAGACCCTCCAGTCACGTCAGCCGACCGAGCGCTGGGTCCTCAAGACGCCCAACCATCTCTGGCACCTCGACGCGATGCTGGGCTGCTATCCGGACGCCAGGGTCATCTGGACCCACCGCGACCCCGGCCCGGTGGTCACCTCGCTAGCGAGTCTGGCCAACGCCAGCCAGCGCCTTTTGAGCAGCCGGACCGATCCGCATCCCACCGCCGAGGAGTGGAAGCGCAAGTGTGCGTTCGCCCTCAATTCGGCGATGTCCTTCGACGAGCGCGCCGAAGATGGCTGGTGCCAGCACCTCCATTACAACGCCCTGATGGCCGATCCCGTCGAGAGCGTTCGCCGGCTCTACCGACACCACGGGGAGGACGTGGGAGCGCTGCACGCCCGGCGCATGCGGGCCTTCCTCGAGCAACGGCCGCAAGATGCCTTCGGCCGTCACCGCTATGACCCCGCCGACTTCGGCTGGACGTACCCAGGTCTGGCGACCGAATTCAAGGACTACGTCGAGCGCTACCGCATTGAGACGTCAAGCGCTTCCTAGGTCTGTGGATCCCACACGTAGGCGCCGGCCCTCCCCCAGCCTCGGCCGGGCCACGGCACCCGGCTCGGCGGTGGGCCGCATGGAGAGAATTCCGCACGCTGGGTTGCTAGTGTGCCGACCAAACAAGAACCTGTTCTAGGGTGTCGCCGTCGCGGGGCATCCGTGCGTTTCTGGAGCTGTCCGGGGGGTTGGCCATGAAGAAGACGACTGGCATGCGAGCGGCGGCGTTGGCGCTCTTGCTCACGACGCTCACCGCAACGGGGGTGCTGGCTGGGCCCTCGACGAGCGGTGCCTCTTCGAGCATCTCCACGACAAAGTTCGGGACACTCCCCTCCCCTTGCGGAAAGGGACACGCCACCGGCGCCACGGACAAGGGTGTCACGAATTCCACCATCAACGTCGCTTACGGCGACGACCGCGGCTTCTCCGGCCTCCCCGGCCTCGATCAGGAGATGGGTGACGCGGTCAAGGACATGATCTCGTGGTGCAACGCGCAGGGCGGCATCAACGGCCGCAAGCTCGTCGGTGACTACTACGACGCAGCGGTGACCAACGTTGGATCGGTGATGACGCAGGCCTGCAAGCAGGACTTCATGCTCGTCGGAGAGGGCTTCGCACTCGACGGCACGGCCGAGCAGACCCGCCTGGGCTGCAACCTGGCGTCGGTTCCCGGCTTCACCGTCGCTCCTGTGGTGGCCAACGCCTACGAGATGTACCAGGCGTCGCCGAACCCGGCCAACGCAAGCCCGGTGTCCAGTGCGTACCAAGCCGAAAAGCTCTTCGGGTCGAAGACCAAGCACGTGGGCGTCTACGACTCCACCCTCTCCACCCAGCAAGCGTCCACCGCCAAGGCCGTCCAAGCCTTTACGGCGACAGGCTGGAAGTTCATTCCCAACTGCTCCGCTGTGATCGACTACAACGGCGAGGCGAGCTACACGCCGTTCATCCAGAAGCTGCAGAGTTGCGGCGCGCAGATCATCTTCAACGACGCCACTCCGGGACCAACGCTCTACGGCGCCTTTGAGGCGGAGAACCAGATCGGTTACGACCCGGTCTGGGTCATGGACTCCGGCTCTTACACTGCGGCCTTCGCGCAGTGGAACACCGAAGGCCTGGCCAACAACGTCTACGTCCGCATCTCGTACGAGCCGCTCGAGGCGGCCAAAGTCGTTCCGGCCGTCTCCCAGTACCTGGCGATCGTCAAGAAATACGGCGGCCTCACCTCGCAGCTTGGAGAGCAGGCCACGTCCTCGTTCCTCCTGTGGGCCACCCAGGCCAAGGCGTGCGGATCGACCCTCACCCGCCAGTGCATGGTCAACAAGCTCTCGACGGTCACCAACTGGACGGGCGGCGGTCTCAATGCGTCGGGCAACCCAGCCAAGAACATCCCGCCCAACTGCGGTGTCTTGATGAAACTCGACAACACCAAGTGGGTGCAGGCCTACCCGAAGAAGCTCGGGACCTTCGACTGCTCGTCCAAGTATGTTGTGCCGAACACCGGCTCGGTCATCGGTACCACGCTCAACGCCCAGGGCTACGCGACCCAGTACGCGACCTCCTCGGTCATCAAGCCACAGGGGTGACCGCCCGGCAGCCGCGCGGCTCGCCTGGCCCTTGACCTGAGCGACGGGAGCTCCGGCCATGCACCTGTTCCTCGAATACACCATCCTCGGCCTGGTCACCGGCGCCGTCTACGGGATTGCGGCGTCGGGACTCGTCCTGACCTACACCACCTCGGGCATCTTCAATTTTGCCCAGGGCGCCATGGCCATGCTGGCGGCATTCACGTACTGGCAGTTCCGCTACGGCTGGAACTGGCCGGCGCCGCTCGCCCTGTTCGCCGTCATCGCAGTGCTCGCTCCATTGCTGGGAGCAACCCTCTACGGAGGGATCATGCGCGGGCTGCGGCAAACGGCCGATGTCACCAAGATCGTGGTGACCATCGGCATCATGCTGGGGCTCATCGCGTTGGCCCAGTGGATCTGGAATCCCGGCGTGCCGCGCAACGACCTTCCCTTCTTCGGTAACGCGGCGAAATTCAAGTTTCTCGGCGTCTACATCACCGACCATGAGGCCATCGCGCTTGGCTGCGGAGTCCTGATCGCAGTGGGCATCCGCCTGCTCTTCACAAGCACACGTACCGGCGTGGCCATGCGGGCCGTGGTGGACAACCCGGCTCTCTTGCAGCTGAACGGCGGGCGCCCCGACCGGCTTGCGGCGTTCTCGTGGGCGCTCGGCGGGGCACTGGCCGCGCTGGCCGGCATCCTCATCACTCCTATCAGCGGCGGCACGCTCGACGTGCACGTGCTGACCCTGCTCGTCCTCGACTCCATCGCCGCCGCCATGTTCGGGCGGCTTCGGAGCATCTGGCTGACCTTTGCCGGCGCCCTGGTCCTCGGGCTGTCGACCACCTACGTGCTGGGCTATTTCCCATCATCGTGGTCCTGGGCTGCGGATTTCCGCATCGCGCTGCCCATGATCACGCTGTTCATCGTTTTGCTGGTGCTCCCTCAGGATCGGCTGCGCGGCGCCACCTTGCTCCGCACGAGGGAGCGGTTCACGGTCCCCACCATGCGGTCCGCGGTCACCTGGGGCGTGATCCTCGTGCTCGGCGTCCTGGCGCTGGAGCAGATCATGGGCACGAACGACATGTCGACACTCACGGTTGGCATCACCTACGCCATCATCGCCCTGTCACTCACCCTCCTGACGGGCTACGCCGGTGAGATCAATCTGGCTCCCGTCTCCTTCGGGGCGATCGCCACGATCATCGTGTTCCACCTGGGCCTCTCGGGCACCGGGCTGGACCAGCGCATCACGATCTGGGGGCTGTTCCTCGGCGTCGTCGTCACTGCGCTCGTCGGCGGACTGATCGCCCTCCCCGCCCTCCGGCTCCGAGGCCTCTACCTGGCCCTGGCCACTCTCGCCTTCGGCGTCTTCGTCTCCGACATGATCCTGAACGACATCGCCCCGCACATACTGCCGATCTTCCACCTGCATTTCTCGATCTTCCCCGACGGCACGCTGCAGATCCCGCCGCTCAAGCTCGGTCCGATCGACCTCAGCTCGGCCAAGACGTTCCTTACCGTCTCAACCGTCATCTTCGTCCTGATCGGCATCGGTCTGATCGCCTTGCGTCGCAGCAACTACGGGCGGCGTCTCACCGCGATGAAAGACAGCCCGGCGGCGGCGGCCACCTTGGGGCAGAACCTGGTCAAGCTCAAGCTGTCGGTATTCATGCTCTCGGCGGCGATCGCCGGTATCGGTGGTGTCCTGCTCTCAGCCGCCTCCGTCAGCGTGAGCTCGACGACCTACATCATCTTCATCAGTCTCGCTCTCGTCATGCTGACGGTGGTGGGGGGGATCGGCAACGTGGCCGGTGCCCTCATGGGAGGCATCCTGGCCGGCTGCGCCTTCCAAGTCCTGAACACCACGTTCACCAACCTCAGCATGGACCGCGGGGGCGGGGGCTTCTGGAGCGTGATGGCCAACCTGGCTCTCGTGGCGCCGGCCCTGGTCGGTGTCAGTCTTGGTCGCAACCCGAGCGGCGCCGTGCCGCAGATCGTGGCCAGCTACAGCCCCCTCTGGCGGGTCAAGGGTGTGCTCGCCCTGGGAGTGGTGGCGGAGGTCGTCGTCTACCTCCTCGTCTTGACCAAGGTGATGGGAAACTGGTGGTTCGTGCTGGCGACGGGGCTCATCGCCCTCGCCCTGCCGGGAATCGGCCGGGCGGTTCGTCCCGAGGCATTCCGCGCTCCGGTGGTCTCGCATGCGGCGCTCAGCCCACCCGTGGAGTCCGAGTCGGTGGCGGCCGACGGGGTCCCGGTGGTCCAAGGAGCCGTCGATGCCCACTCTTGAGGTCGCCGACATCTACATGGCCTTCGGCGGGGCCCAGGTGTTGCGTGACGTGTCGATCTCGGTGCCGCCGGGCGGCGTGACCGGGCTCATCGGCCCCAACGGTGCCGGGAAGACCACGCTCTTCAACGTGGTGAGCGGGCTCCTGGCGCCGAAGTCGGGTCGGATCATGATTGATGGGCACGACGTCACCAAGGCCGGCCCCGCTTCGCGGGCTCGCCGCGGCTTGGCCCGCACATACCAGCGGCTTGAGCTGTTCACGTCTCTGACGGTGCGCGACAACATCCGCGTCGCGGGCGAGATCCGCAATTCCTGGGGACGGCGGGGACGGATCGACGTCGGCGCGGAGACCGAGCGCACCATCGAATTGGTGGGCCTGGGCGACGTCGCCGATCGTGAGGTCAGCGAGATTCCGACCGCGCGGGCCGGGTGGTCGAGGTGGCTCGGGCGCTGATGACGCAGCCCCGGGTGCTGTTGCTCGACGAACCGGCGTCAGGACAGACCGAACAGGAGACAGAGATGTTCGGGAAGCTCCTGCGCCAGCTCGTCGAGGAACGCGACCTGGCCATCTGCCTCGTCGAGCACGACGTCAGCCTCGTGATGGGAACCTGCGAGCTCATCCACGTCCTTGACTACGGCGAGATCATCGCTAGCGGGACGCCAGAGCACGTGAAGAACGACCCGGCTGTGGTCAATGCATACCTGGGGGCGCCGTGAGCGGGAATGGCACCGTGGCGCCGATCCTCGAGCTCCGGAACGTCCGGGCGGGCTACGGACCGATCGAGGTCGTCCACGGGGTGAGTCTCGTGGTCCCTACTGGTTCGGTCGTCGCACTCCTCGGGCCGAATGGTGGCGGCAAGACGACGATGTTGAACGTATGCGCCGGAACCCTGGCCGCGATGGACGGCGACGTGCTCTTCGATGGCGAGCCCGTCACCCTCATGTCAGCCGACGGCCGGGCTCGGCGCGGCATCTGCACCATTCCCGAGGGGCGCGGCATCTTTCCGAACCTGACTGTCCGCGAGAACCTCTTGATGGCGACACAGGTCGGCGTGCCGATGGGCCACATCGAGGACGTTGCCTTCGCCCAGTTCCCGCGACTGAGTCCCAAGCGCAAGCAGCTCGCGGGCACCCTCTCGGGAGGCGAGCAGCAGATGCTGGCCTTGGCTCGAGCATTCGCCACGAACCCGAGGGTCCTGCTTCTCGACGAACTCTCGCTCGGCCTCGCGCCCATCGTCGTCGCCGAAATCTACGAGAAGGTGCGGGAGCTGGCATCGGGTGGCCTCTCGATCCTCCTGGTCGAGCAGTTCGCGCGCACCGCCTTGCCCATCGCCGACGCGGCGGCGGTGGTGCTGCAAGGCGTCATCGCGCATCAAGGCTCTCCAGCCGAGATGGAGAAGGCCCTCTCCGCCAGCTACCTGGGCGGGTGAAGCCGACTCTTCATCGGCTCTGATCGCGACGCCATCGGGCGCAATGGGGACAACGCCGTTCCTCAGCGCTCACGCGGAGCGCAAGAGCTCCCGAACCTTGCTCAACAAATCAGATGAGGTGAAGGGCTTTTCGACAACACTGATCCCCGCTTCGAGCACGCCACGAGTCGCTATCGCGTCGGCGTTGTAGCCCGACATGAACAACACGGGGACGCCGGGTCGCAGCTGCTCGATCTGTCTCGCCAGATCGCGGCCTGACATTCCGCCCGGCATCACCACGTCGGTCAACAACAAATCGATCTGTTGCCCGTCAAGCTTTGAGAGGGCGAGAGCACCGTCGCTGGCCTCGATCACGCCGTAGCGGGCGCGTCGGAGAATGCGAGTGCAGGCCTTTCGTACGCCGGACTCGTCCTCGACCACGATCTGCCGCGACCTCGTTCGAAATCACACCTTCGCCACGACTTGCCGCCATGATTCCCTGCACCAAGTAGACGTTGGCTCCCTTCACGAGGTAGCCAACCGCTCCGGTGCTCACCATCTCCAACACACCCTCGCGGTCCGAATGGCCCGAAAGTGCCACGACCTTCGTCTCGGGCGAGCGCTCGTGAAGCTCCCGGGCCGCACGGACGCCGCCACCCTTCGGCATCTTCACATCGACCAGACCTACGTCAGGACGCGTGCGCGAGCCGAGCTCCACTGCTTCCTCGGCATCCGCCGCCATCCCGACCACTTCAATGGACGGGTTCCTTGACAAGAGTCGGGCTATCGTCCGGCGGATGCTGGCATCATCGTCGGCGACCAAGACGCGGACGGGAGCAACCTCCGGACCTTCGCTCATCGGCGCACTACTGCGGCATGGGCTTGATCCGGTTCGACGGACAGGTTGCTTGTGTTGATTATGCCGCCTGACGGTCGGCGTTGTGGTGGACAGCTTCGTATTGAGCGGGGCTGAGGTAGCCGAGCGTCGAGTGCAGCCGGCGCGTGTTGTACCAGCCCTCGATGTACTCGAAGACAGCGCGTCGAAGTCCGGCCCTCGTCGGCCACGCACGCGTGTCGATGAGCTCGCGCTTGATGGTGGCGAAGAAGATCTCGGCCACCGCGTTGTCCCAGCACTCGCCCTTGCGCCCGACCGAGAGCACGACGCCGTTGGCCCGGGCCAGCTCGGCGAAGTCACCGCTCGTATATTGACAGCCCCTGTCGGAATGGAAGATGACGCCGCTTTGTGGTGCCGCGGTTGGCGAAGGCCATGGTGAGGGCGTCTTCGACCAGCTCGGTGCGCATGTGATCGGCCAGGGCCCAGCCGACGACCCGGCGAGCGGCCAGGTCGATGACCGTCGCCAGGTAGGCCCAGCCCTCCCAGGTCGCGATGTAGGTGATGTCGCCGACATAGCGCCGGTCCATCTCCTCGCACGGCCCGAAGTGGCGCTGGATGAGGTCGCGGGCCGCCTCGGCGTCGGGATCGGCCACGGTGGTCTTGCGCCAGCGCTTCTTGCACCGGCCCTCGAGGCCGGCCTGGCGCATGAGCCTGGTCACCTTGCGCTTGCCGCAGGCCACGTGGCGATGGAGCAGCTCCTTGTGGATCCGCGGGGCGCCATAGGTGCCCTTGGACTCGGTGTGGATGGCGCTGATCTGCTCGAGCAGCTCGGCGTCGGTGACGCTCGCGGCGCGAGGGGACGCCGTTGCGGCGCTCGTAGTAGGCGGACTTGGAGACCTCGAACAGACGCACAGTCCTTTGGACGCTGTGACCTGCGGTCTTCTCCGCCTCGATGAAGGGGTCCAGCTTCATCGGGTCTCCTTGGCGAAGAAAACTGTCGCACGCTTGAGGATCTCGACGTCCTCTTTGAGGGAGCGGTTCTCCCGGCGCAACCGGGTGAGCTCCTCGCTTCTCCTCGGTGGTCAGGCCGGGGCGTTCGCCCTGGTCGATCTCGGCTTGTTTCACCCAGGTGCGCACGTTGGTCTCGGTCAGATCGAAGTCCCTGGCCACCTGGCCGATGCTGCGATCGCCGCGCCGGCACAGCTCGACGATCTCAGCCTTGAACTCCGGAGTGAACGAGCGACGCGGACGCGGCTTCTTCCTCTCCATGGTCTCCATTTTGGACATCCTCTCCGGGGCTGTGCCCCTGATGGTGGATGTCCGTCAAACCGGAGGAAGCCCAGCACGCATCGGGACCGCCTGGGGGGTTTCGGCAGGTGTCTCGGTCTCCTTGAAATTGTAGGACTCCGGAGTCACAACTTTCCGCTGCGCACGTGCACTCCAAAAGAGACTGATGAGGCTGGGTCGATCACGTGCCACGCCGGTTGCTCGTCATCCCAACGTGGCCGTGCATGAACTCAGTCCGAGTCCCACTATCGGCCGCTGGTCGCACGTCACCTCGCTGGGTTCCCGGCACGAAACGGCCGCGTGACGTCCCCCGACAACAATGGCGTAGAGAGGCTGCGGACAGGGCCCAACTCGCCGGAGGAGACACGGACAGGGTCGGGTTCACGTGATCTGGGCCATCCACCTGGTCGCAGTCCGGCGGGGTACCGAGATCGTTGACGCTCCCGGTA
Source organism: uncultured Acidimicrobiaceae bacterium (assembly GCA_963825965.1). GTDB lineage: Bacteria > Actinomycetota > Acidimicrobiia > Acidimicrobiales > RAAP-2 > Bog-473. The sequence goes on along the minus strand of CAWGUX010000012.1, from coordinate 677,205 downwards.
CCTGTCAGTAGCGTCCCTCCATGAGTTCCGATCCCTCCTCGTCTTCGACCGCTTCCCCGACGGACAGGCCAGGGTGGATGGTGTCGGCGGACTCGGCGTCTGTGCGCCCCGAGACGCACGCCCGGTTCGCACTGCAGGGCAGCCCGCCCTACTCGTTGGACGCGATTCTCCACGTCTCGCGCTACGTGTGGGCTGCACAACGCTTCGTGCAACCCGAGCATCATGTGCTCGACTTTGGATGCGGCACTGGCTTCGGCGTGGCGCTCCTGTCGCCGCGGTGCGCCGACGTCGTGGGGATCGATCTCGACCCGGACGTCGTTGGCCTGGCCGAAAGGTTTCACCTCGCCAACGCACAGTTCCTCTGTGCCAACGCCTGCGCGCCCAATCTCGGGGCCGCACTCGGTATCGATGGTCTGGATGTCGTGCTCTCAATGGAGACGATCGAACACCTGGAGGACTACTTCACCTATGTGGAGAACGCAGTATCCATGATGAAGCACACGGGCACCTTCGTGGTGGGCACCCCGAATCGCACCATGACCTATAACCGGTACGAGAACCGACGCCACATGGACCCGTCCCACGTCCAGGAGTTCACCGCCCGATCGCTTGAAAGGACCTTGGCGGCGTACTTCGACCACGTAGAGATGCTCTACCAGTACTTCCCCAACTTCTGGGAGGAAGCTGCGGCAGGGATCACCCGCGAGCTGACGTTCGACGATGTGGCTTTCCATCGCATGGAAGATGTGCCGCACCAGGCCACGGATGCGTTCGCATTGGTCGCCGTGGCCACGCAGCCCAAGTAGTAGGTTTCGCGAGGGGCTAGTCGCGGAACTGCTGCCCGAGGAACCCGAATCGTATCTATCACTTCGTTCTCGTCGAGAACGAGACGGAATGCCTGTACCCCGAGAGCACGACAAGGCGGCAAAGGCTCTTGAGGGCATTGGGGCTTGGGGGGCATTTCTGACCACCCCGATAGGGACCTCTCGATGCGGCGAAGGAGTCGCCACCTCCCCCTGCCGCAGGGAAACAATGCGACACGTCTTTTGATGTCACGGGAACAAGGAGCGATTTAGGCTCTAGTGCTATGCCAGCTCATGACGTCACGATGAACCTGTCTCACCCGATCACCGTAAAGAACGTGGACGTTGAGTTCGAGGTCCGCTCAGACGGCGAGTTGATGGGCAAGGTCCAGATCAGCAAAGGCGGTATCGACTGGACACCGTTCAAGTCTCATCCACGTGCAGCGACCTGGGAGCAGTTCGCCGCTTGGATGGAGGGAACCGCCTAGGTCACGTGGAAGATGTTCACTGACCGGATCAGGGCCGAGAACGCTATGTAGCGAGGGGGGGAGGATACCCATCGCCAGGACTGAGGTGCATGATCTGAGGGACGGCACATCAGCTCAGTGCGGCCGCCCTCCATAGGTCGTCGCCATAGACAAGGACCAGCCCGGAGGGAGCATCGATCACCAACTCGAAGTCATATTCACCCGATCGATAGCGCCAGCGATCAGATGCAATTCGGGTGTAGTGCTGCTGATTGGCAACGACATCTAGTTCGGGGAATCGAATCCATGCAGCAACAATGTTGGCCGTATCCCCGACGTCGAGATCCAGCCGACGGATTGGAACCGTGTTCGTCGCGGGTGTCCAACCGAGATCGATGTCAGAACAGCCGGTGAGGTGCGGGGCTGCTTCTCCGTTCACCCGCCAGTAGCCATTGTGATCGGATCTGAGCTCGAGCGTGCGGACCTGCATTGGCAGAGATACACGGACGATGCACGACTCGGGCATCCAATGGCCGTCGCAAAAAACGTCGTAGTCGACGTGGCATGGCTGGTCCCCGAGCGGGAGCACCGCGAGTCCCCGCAATCGGTATCCGCTCTCTATTTCGATCAGTGACGCGTGTTCGCTGCTCGCGAGCAACGAACAGTGCCAGAGAATGTCATGTGGAAGCGTCTTGGCGGTCACAGGAAACAGACTGCCGTGTTACGCGGATCTGGTCCACCTCCCCGCCGAGCCCGTCCGACGCCCGCAGTGTCGCACCTCGCAGGTAAAAAGACGAGGACACGCACCTCACACACCATTCACGGAGGTGGAGCTGATGAACGTCCAGTTCGTAGCGAGCGTCGCTCCGATCGTGCGAGACACGGATGCCTCTCGATCCTTCTACCGGGACGCATTGGGACTGTCCTTTAAAGGTGAAGATGGCGACTACGTCTTCACCCACGAGCTTCAAGGGACCAAACACTTCGGCCTGTGGCCCCTGTCCGAAGCGGCGAAGGCTTGCTTCGGCGCCACCCAGTGGCCGGCCGACATCCCTGTCCCCCAGGCCAGCATCGAGTTCGAGGTCCCCGATGTCGCCGACGCAGCCGCCGAACTCACTGCGAAGTGCTATCGGCTAATCCACGATGCCCGCACAGAGGCTTCGGGCCAGACGACGACCCGCATGTTGAGCCCAGAGGGGCTGCTCGTCGCCGTGTGCTACTCACCGTCGGTCCACAGTACGCAGGAGATCTGAAACGTCACCCACCACGGTCGAGTTCTAAGCGACGAGCCTTCACGCGGCGACTGGCGTGCACCGGTGCACATCTGCGTCCATTTCAGGAGCTGGCCAGCACTCTGCCTGGCAGAACCGGACTCGATCGCACCATTGGAGTCTTCTCGTCACACACGCCGGCGGGCGCCGGAGGTAACTCTGTATTCCGCAATTCGGTTTGCCGCCTGACTTCTCCCGTTTATGGGAGCACTTCAAGTGCTTCTTGGTCGAGCACCAAATCTGCAGCAGCAAGATTCTCCTCCAAGTGTGCCAGCGACGAAGTTCCGGGGATGAGCAGTACGGTTGGGGCCTGCTGGAGCAACCAAGCCAGCGCCACTTGGGCTGGCGTTGCACCGAGTCGATGAGCAGTGGTCTCCACGGAGGCTGCCCGGAGAACTGGATTCTCGGGATTGAAAGCGGAACCCAACGGAAAAAACGGGACGAAGGGAACTCCCTCCGACCGGCACACGTCAAAGACATCCTCTCCTGAGGTATCGGCCAAGTTGTAAGAATTTGGACGCACGCGATGTCGATACGGGATTGAGCAGTCCGGTACTGCTCCAAATCAACGTTGCTTAGTCCAATGCGTCCGACCAAGCCCTCTTGGCGCAGGGCCTCCATAGCGTCCAGCTGCTCGGTGAGTAACACGTCGGATTCCGGATGTCGACGTAGATTGACAACGGGGACCTGCTCCAAGCCGAGGGATTCGAGATTGGCTTCGACTCCGGCTCGGAGTTGTTCCGGCCGTTGCGCGGCATGCCACCGGCCTTGATCGTCTCTTGCCGCGCCGACCTTCGACACAATCACCAACTCGTCCGGATATGGATAGAGCGCCTCCCGGAGTAACTCATTGGCCACGTCGGGTCCATAGAACTGCGCTGTGTCGATGTGGTTCACCCCGGCGTCTATCGCATGACGAAGCACTCGCAACGCACTCTCCCGGTCCTTCGGTGGACCGAACACTCCAGAACCGGGAAGCTGCATTGCACCAAAACCCATGCGGCGGACAAATCGGCCACCGAGTGGGACAGATTCATTGGGCATCCACTTCGGTATACCCGGAACGAACGCCTATCGAGACAACGTCGGCCTTAAGGCGACTGGCGTCAGCTGTCGCCCTTTTGAACAACACCCGCGAGGAGTGGGTCCCCGCCGTCGAGCGGGCCATTCTCAGGAAAGATGGGCCACACGAGATTGCAGTGAGAACAGTCGTTCGTCGGCTCACGATGTGGAAATCGGAATCGTCGCTGGTCTGCGCGTCAGGGGCGATGCCGAGGTAGTCCCCGAAGACTCACCGCCGGAGTGTCCCTCGCGCCTCTAGCGCGGTTGCTGTACGCCCGGGCCGCTCTCCGGACTATCGATGAGCCAGCTCCGGCGCGGTTCGCTCGTCACCGATCAGGCGCGCGCCTGCCCAAATGAGCAGTGTGCCCACTCGCCGCCTTGAACGAATGAACCGCGGTGAATGGTCATCAAGTCGGACTCTTGGCTGCCCTCGGGTTCGGCGCTCGAGGAGATCCTGGTGTCTTGCGTTGGCGAGGGCGCGTAGCAATTCGGGGTGCATCGATGCTCCTTGGGAACAGAGACGAAAGTATTGATGTGAGGTGTGACAAAGGGGCGCGAGAACCGCCGCGCGGGTGGCCCGAAGGCGTGAGGCGGCGCCGTTGGCGCTCGCCGGCGAGCTCGATGCTGGTCAGCCCAGCAGAGTGTGATTGTCCGCGGCGATGGTGGCGCACGGCATCGGCATCTGACGGTTCGTGGAGCGGATTTTCATGTGCACCTCCTCAGTGCTCGCGTTGGAGTCGCCATGAAAACATACCGACCTCAAAATGGCGAGCGCTTCCAACGAGAACGCAATGAACGTGCGCCGATGCCGCAGACTAACGGAGCTGGCGCGAGATGAGGTCGAGCGCCGGCCACGGCGGACCGTCGCCCAATAGGTCAATGACGCACCGCGCGAAGAGCCAGTGGCGGACTCTTTCGGCGTCAAGACCGGCCAGGTCGGCAACCTCGGAGAGCAACAAGGACGGGTCGGACTGGAGAGACCCGTTGCAGTTCAGCAGGTGCTGCACGACGTCGTAATGCGGGTCTCCGACGTACGGCTTGGGGTCGATGAGCAGCCACGGGCGGCGCCCGCCGGCAAGCACGTTTCCCGCATGCAGGTCCGTGAACAGCAGCACCTCGGTCGGCGCGGTGCGCGACAACTCGCGAAACAGTGCGAGCCCCTCGCGGGCAAGCCCGACGTCGAGTCGTCCCGGGTCGGCGGCTAGCTGCGTCTCGGCATGTACGACCCAGTCGTCCGCCATGATTGACAACGGACGGAACGGGTGGTCGTACGACAGGTCGGTGGCCCAGACCGACCGGAGCAGGCCGGTGACGACTACGTGCTGTTCGGCCTCGGGGCGTGCCGCGTAGCTCGGTCCCGGGGCGGCACCGCTCGAGCAGCATCGCGGTCGTGTCGCTCCTGTCGCCGTGCTCTACGCCCACGGGCTGCGTGGGCGCCAGATGCTCGAACGCATACACTTCGACTGCCCCTTGGCCGCCGAGCGCGGCCAAGCCTTCCGCTTCGTGCAGCGCCTCGGTGTGCTGCCACGCCACTTTGAGCACGACCTCACGCCCCTCGCCGTCGGTACCTGGTGCGACCCAGGAGCAGTTGCCGCCCGGCTCGAACGGCTCGCCGAGGTCCAGACCCCAGTGCTCGGTCAGCTCCTGCACCCGTTCCGGAGCGCGGCCAGCCACTCCGCTCGCGCCGGAACTCCAAGATCGGTAGAAGCCTGCAAGTAGGTAGGCACCCGCAGTTTCGCACTCATGCGACACACCGTACCGTTCGGGATCGATGCCTCAACGTGCTCGATCTTTAGGGAGCCAAGGGTGAGGTCCCTTCGCCGGGTTGTGGTCACGTCGGTTGTGTGTGGACGTCCCGAGAGAGGTGTGACCCACCCGGCTTGCAGTCGGCAACGGCGCTGTCTGGACACTTGGATCGATGGGCACGAGCTCGAGAACCGAGAATAGGTTCAAGCGGTCGGCTGTCAGTGACGATGTTTCAAGACATGAATCCGGCGAAGATGGAGGCGGGGACAGAAACCTTGGACCAGGTCTCGGGCGCCTTGTGGCACAAGACCCTGCTCACGAGCTGCGTGTTGGCCGGATGCCTGGCATTGATCGCGGTGTTAGCGATTCTCTAGACCGAGATGGAGAAGCCCTCCCCTGTCGGCCTCGACGCAGAGCGGTAAAACGCGGTCAGACTTGAACCGGCGATTTCGGCAGCCCGCCTGGTGACGGAGTGTCCGTGAACGATGTTGTCGGCCTCTCGCCTTGCGTCGTCCGCGGCCTCACCGAACGGTTCAGGATCGCTTTGAGGAGCTCGCACTGCACGTCGCGGTTTCCTGTGTACAGCTCTTCAGCCATCCGCCCGGCGTGACTCTGACCCGGTAGCGAGGATTGAACTTGGCCGCTGAGTGATCCACCACTTCGGTGAATGGATTGGTCAGCGTGTGGGTGGGTGCCCAGGCCAGGTCTGACTCCAACCATCCGGCTGACGTCCTTTGGGACTGTCCTTCGTACGATCCGTCGGCCTGGCCCGGTCACCCACTCGACACCAACCGATCGGACGGAGTGACCTAATAGGAGCCTGCCTGCACAGGCCCGTCGCTGTCTTGTCCGTCGTCCCGCTGGTGCGGTGTCACCCAACCCAATCCAACGAAGGGATGACAGTGACCAATTTGGCACGATGCATCACCGGCGGCGTCGATACGCACCTCGACGTCCAGGTAGCTGCAGCTTTGGACGACCGGGGAGCTCTCCTTGGCGTCGAGAGCTTCGCCACGACGGCCGATGGTTACAAGAAGTTGCTGGGATGGCTCGCCGAGTTCGGCCCGGTCGAGTTGGTCGGCGTCGAAGGAACGGGCTCCTATGGCGCCGGGCTCACTCGCCATCTTCAGGCCGAGCGCGTCCGCGTCGTCGAAGTTGATCGCCCCAACCGCCAGCGCCGGCGGCGCAAGGGCAAGTCTGATCCCCAAGACGCCATCACCGCCGCCCGGGCCGCCCTCTCGGGCGACGCGTCGGGCGAGGCCAAGACCAGGGACGGAAACGTCGAATCCATGCGGGTTCTGCGCGTTGCTCGGTCCTCGGCCCGAAAGGCCCGGACCCAAGCGCTCAACCAGATGCGCGGCCTGATCTCGACCGCCCCCGAGCCCATCCGAGACGAGCTGCGGGCCCTCAACGTGTTCCACCTCCTCGAGCGGGCCTCGACCTTTCGGCCGGGGGCCAAGCGCGACATCGTCTCGCTGACCAAGCTCACGCTGCGGACGCTGGCAAGGCGGGCCATCGCCCTCGAAGAAGAGATCACCGAGATCGACGCCATCCTCACGCCCTTGGTCAAGGAGACCGCACCTCGACTTGTTGCCACCCTGGGCGTTGGGACCGACGCTGCCTCGACGCTGCTCGTCGCCGCCGGCGACAATCCAGAGCGCCTACGCAACGAAGCTGCCTTCGCTCATCTGTGTGGCGCCTCACCGATCGAAGCCAGCAGTGGCAAGCAGGAACGGCATCGACTCAACCGCAGCGGCGACCGTCGGGCCAACTCGGCCCTTTGGCACATCGTGATCACGCGCATGGTCTATGACCCGCGGACGACTGAGTACATCGAACGTCGCACCAAGGAGGGACTTACCAAGAAGGAGGCGGTGCGATGTCTCAAGCGTTACGTCGCTCGAGGAGTGTTCAGCCTCCTACCTCGCGAGAAATTGGGGCTTGACAACCCATAGGAGCATCGTATGGGGACAGCCTGCAAGGATGACGAAATGGCCGATGCGATCTTCGAGGATCGACGACTTGCGGAGATCTATGACCCGCTCGAGCCCGAGCGACACGATCTTGATCACTACATTGCTCTTGTCGCTGTTTTGGGCGCTCGATCGGTCCTTGACATCGGGTGCGGAACGGGTACCTTCGCCTGCCTTCTCGCCGAGCAGGGGATCACTGTCTCGGGGCTCGACCCCGCCGCCGCTTCTCTTGAGATAGCGCGGAGGAAGCCCAATGCCGATCATGTGCGATGGATCCTGGGTGATGTGACGTCGCTTCCGCCGCTCCAAGTTGATCTGGTGACCATGACAGGGAATGTCGCTCAAGTTTTCTTGACACATGAGGACCTGACTTCGGTGTTCCAGTCCGCCGCCAGGGCCCTTAGGCCGGGCGGCCATCTAGTCTTCGAGGTTCGTAATCCAGCAGCAGAGGGCTGGAAGGAGTGGACCCGTCAGCACACGTGCCGACATGTCGAGCTGCCCGGTCTTGGTGTTGTCGAGACCTGGGTAGAGCTCCTCGAGACCACGCGACCGCACGTCACGTTTCGTTGGACGTTTGTCTTCGGGACCGACGGAACTGAGCTCGTCTCAGACTCGACTCTTCGCTTTTGGACCCGCACCGAGATCGTCAATACCCTCGATCGGGTTGGTTTCGTAGTCAGGGAGATTCGAGACGCCCCTGACCGGCCGGGACGCGAGTTTGTGTTCGTCGCTGAGCGTACCGACGGGTCAACCGGTCCGTCTAGGCAAATCACGGCTTTTGGGATCACCCAAAGGCCGGCGAAGGGGGGGCCACCCATCCTTGGCGGGCCTCTCGCGATGACGCAAACTGCAACCATGACGCGAGATATCACGACGCTTCCGCGAGCGGTCGAGGCGCCAGAAGGAAAGCCGGTTCGGCCAGAGGCTGCGGGCAACCAACGGTTGATGGCAGAGATCCTGGACGACCCTTCATGTTGGACCGCCGATCTCGCCAAGTTGACGACTCAGTTGTTCGACGCCATGGCTGAGAACTGGGTGAACGAACGAGGAGGCTATCGAGCGGCACCGCTTGTGGATGCGCTCGATCGCGGCCGTCCGCCCTCGACCGGGCGGCGCTTGGAAATAGGGAGCGGTACGGGCGATCTGACGCCCTACCTGCAGGAAATCTGGGCCGACATCGTCTGCGTTGACCTCTCGTTGGAGATGATGTCCCGACGGCGGACAGGTCGTCAGGTTCAAGCCGATGCCAGCACACTCCCGTTCCGCGAGAGTTCGTTCGACGTGATCGTCATCGGTGACGCTCCGCTCTTCGCTGCTGAGATGGTGCGCGTTCTGTCCCCAAGCGGCACCTTGATCTGGTCCAACGCGCTCGGGCAGGGGGCTCCGTACTACCTGCCGACCGTCGACATGTGGGATGCGTTGGTCCGTGCAGCCCCGCTCACACAGTGGTCAGCAGTAGAAAGCGACACTCTCTGGGGAAGCTGGGTCGTCTTCGGTACATCTTGGGTGGACCTCCCGTAAACCAGCGATTCGCTCGTGCCGAAGATGCCCACAACCGGCGAACGGGCGCGCCTCTCCCGCTACACGCAGGCGAGCACGGCAGACCCCGGCACTCTAGGATCCATATTGAGAGCGAGGGAGGATAGTGCTGGGGGACGTATTTGGACCTGACCAATTGATCGTTCTGCTCGTCATTGCGTTGCCCCTGATGGCAATCATGGATGCCCTTCGTCGACCTGCAGTGGCCTTCTACGCAGCGGGCTCAAACAAGACTGCATGGGTCATCGTGTTGCTGGTGGCCACGTTCGTTTTGGGCATCGGCCTGTTCCTCGCTGCGTATTACCTCATAAGTGTGCGCAGGAAGGTCCGGCAAGGGATGGAGCTCATCTTGTCCAGGGCGTAGCCGCCTTCATCCCGGCGTATCGGGCCCCTCGGTGTTTCCGAACGAGAGATCCTCGTGGTTCCTTCGCTGGGTCAGTCTTCGGGTTCCTCGGGCAATCCGACCTGAGATCGCTCGATCTCGACACGCTTTTCCAACTCTTCGTCGTCAGGCCTCGGATCCGCTTTGGCGTGCTCTCGCCGATTCGGATGTGGGTGCTCTCGTGTGTCCAAGACTTCGTCTAGGTCAGGTGCATCGTCCGCGTTCGTCATGGGATCCATCCAATCTCGCGAAAAGTGCTTTCAAGGAGTGAAGCACCCACTTCCCCGTTGATCGATGCCCGCCATCGCGAGAAGCAAACAGCAAGTTTGGGCACCTCGGCAGTGGCCCCCATCTCACAACACTGAAGGTGCATCATGCGTCAGGCCTCAGGCGTCTCGTGAGGTGTCGGCGGTTCGAACTGCACGGCAGTAAATGGCCGCTCATCCCGGCGAAGAGGGGGCGGTTGGAATGGGTTCGCTACGCTGAGGCTGTGCCGGGGATTCGTACGGGAACCATGGGATGGCTGCGCACGTCGGTGGGTCTCGCCTTGATGATCGCACCTGGAGCTCCGATGCGGCTCGCCGGTACCAAATCGCCCACAGGTACCGCACTTCTTCTGATGAGGACGATCGGTATCCGGGATCTCGTCCTGGGCTTGGGGACGGTGACCGCGGCCCAATCAGCCGATCAATCTGATGAGCACCGTTGGGCGAAGGTTGCTTTGGCGAGCGATGCGCTTGACACCGTCGTGAGCCTGGCGGCAATGCGGTCGATTGGAAGACGAGACTCGATGTTCGCCGCGGGCTTAGCACTTGCCTTCGTGTGCGGAGACCTCCAAGCTCTGCGAACTCCCTCCGAACAAGGGAAGAGCCATCTCGCTGCTAGCTCGCCTCAGAAAACTTGGTAAGCGCAGCCCCTAGAATGCCCGCCCGCCTGCCGGCGTTATAGGTCACCCGGTCCTTCGTGATTGACGTTTCGCCACATCCCGGACCGTTTGAAGTCTGAGCACATCTTCTGCCAACGTCGAATTTCGAACTTCAGGATCGTCGCCCGCGTCATCACCTGGGGCTTCAGATTCGCTCGGTTCGTTTCCAGCTAGGAAACCTTCGATCCAATAGCGAGCCTCAGGCGATGAGGCTTTTGTCTGATTCTTGGAAATCGCCAGGTCCGTAGTGGGGGTACTCCGGTGTCGCCAACTGCTGTGTCAGTTTAGGTTGACAATCAAGGATGTCAGTCTATACTGACAGGCATGGACATCGACGAACTCAGTGTGAATCTCTCGTCGGATGACCCGGCAATTGGGCTTCGCGCCTCGTTGGCGCTCCATCGCCTGGCTGAGAGGGTCGAGGCGCACCACGTCGCGTCGGCCCGGGAAAAGGGCTGGTCGTGGCAACAGATCGGAGACGCCTTGGGCGTCACCCGTCAATCCGTGCACACCAAATACAACAAGGAGTCATCATGACCACCGAATCCTTTGCGCCAGAGACGCTTCACGTCTGGGCCATCTATTTGCAGGCCAGTGAGGAGGCACGTCGCCGGGGTGATCGCCGAACCGGCACTGATCACATCTTGCTCGCCTTGTTGGAGGATCCCACGATCCAAGTCATGTTGGGCGTGAACCTGTTGCAAGCTCGCCAGGCCCTTGAGTCGCTCGATCACGAAGCCCTGGGCGCCCTGGGTCTGGGGTCCGGCACCGACGCTCCCCCACTGCCGATGCGCGCCGTGCCGAAGAATCCGAGGATCAGAGACGTCATGAAAAAAGATCGCCTCCGCATGGCGCCCGCGGCAAAGAAAGTGCTTGAGGACGCGGTCAAGCCCAATCGCCGGAAGACTCAGGTCACGGCCCAACAGGTGCTGGCCCAGATCCTCACTCTCCAACCACCAGATCCTGCGGCGGTGCTGCTGGGCGCTCTCGGCGTGAACGCGTCGGAGGTTCGGCGCCGGTTGGATGCGGTCACCTCCGACAGCTGAGTCCCCAGCCACACTCACGACTTCCGCCAGGTGTCCGGATCGGGCCGACTTCGGGCAGGCAACAATCGCGAGCCCTGGCCTCTGCAGCCACGTCGGGATCACCATGAGCGACAACGAACGCAACAAAGCCTGGTACACCAAGCGCATAGGACCGCACACGCATCCCATCAACCCGAATGAGCCGTTTGCCGAGACCCGGACCGGACTCGACCACATCAGCTTCTTGGTGCCGAGCCACGGTGACTCGACGCCTGGGAGACACGCCTCGCCGAGCTCGCCGTCGACCATTCCCCCGTCAACGACTGGCCCGGGTACTCGTGCTTGTATTCCGAGACCCACAGAAGATCCAGCTCGAACTCATCTTGGTGGGTTGAAATCAAGTCAGTTGGTCAAGACAGATATCGCCGCGACAGCTCATCGCAACCCCTCGGGATCGGGTACACCCAGAATGACTCCCCCACCCCACGCGGCAAAGGCACGCGAAATCGGTGATCTGCGCTTGGATGCATCCCCATAACCGCGCAAGCCGGTTCAGAGGGTGCGGCACAGCCGAAAGGTGACACCTGTCCCGGCGGTTTGGGGCACCCCCAGACAGCGGTCGGAATCAGATGCCCGCACAAACGTCTCGGTCGATACATCTCGGCCTGACACATAGGACCGGATCCACCTTCGAACGCAGCAATTAGTCCGTTGACAGGTCTCGGCCCTGGGGCTAGATGTGGCGAATGTCAAACAAGAGCGCAATCGTGACCGGGTGTTCGAGTGGCATTGGGAGGGCAACCGCCCTGGAGCTGACCGCACGGGGCTACGAGGTCGTTGCCACCGCACGACAGCACGACTCGATCGCCGATCTGACTGTCGCCGCGTACCTTGACCCTCGACGTGGACTCCGATGAGTCCGTGGCCGCTGCCCAGGCCGCTGTCGGCCCCGTCGACGTCCTGGTGAACAACGCGGGCTTCGGGATCGACGGACCGGTAGAGGAAGTCCCCCTCGTCGAGGTCCGCCGGGCCTTCGAGACGAATTTCTTCGGAGCGGCGCGCATGATCCAGGCCTTCGTCCCCGCCATGCGCGAACGGGGCTCGGGCACGATCGTCAACGTCACCTCCGTCTCAGGAATCGTCGGCGGCCCCTTGGCCGGGTTCTATGCGGCGACCAAGTTCGCTCTCGAGGCGCTGTCGGAGTCATTGCACCTCGAGGTAGGCCACTTCGGCGTGAAGGTGCTCGTCGTGGAGCCGGGGGCGATTGCGACTCGCTTCGGGGACAACATGGTGGACCTCCGCGGCCAACCCGGCCCCTACGCCGAGCTGGCGACGCTGTGGGAGAGCGCGATGGGTGTTCTCGGTGGCGGGGAGCCAGCACCGGGTCCCGAGCTGGTGGCGACGAAGATCTGCGATGCGTTAGAAGCAGAGCACCATCCGCTCCGGCTGCCGGTCGGCGCCGACGCCGAGTTGATCGCCGCGAGCCGCCAGGGTGCGAGTTTCGACGACTTCGAGGCGGCGATGCGCGAGGTCCTTAAGGTCGAGTGGTAGTGCCCCCCCGAACCCGGAAGTCCATCGATGCGCCGGACACGTTGGCGGGACAGACGCCGTACCGGCGAATGGGGCACTCTTTTCGGCATGAAGTCAGTGCGACATCGGACTGTTACGTGTCTCCGTGCTCCCCAATACGATCGCGGACCGGAGCCTTGCGGAGTCCTCGACTCCCAGCGGCTTCAAAGACCGCAGCACCTGCAGTGACGATGCCGACGGACAGCAAGATGGACCCGACGGCGTCGAGTGGGGTGTGCCACTCCGCGCCGACTACGGCCAGCGACATCAGTAGGGCCCAGGCGACGCCGAGCACCAGCGTGGCAGCGGCGAGGCCACCTCCCGAGTATGGGGCCGAGCGCCAGCCACATAGCGAGCGCTGTCGCGCAGACAGCCGTGACATTCCCAGAGGGAAAGGTGAGCTCGCCATAGTAGGTCCGCTGAACCAGCGGCTTGAGGATGTAATCGTTAATGATCAGAGCTCCTGCGGCGAGCGCAGCGTAAACAGCGACTCGAAGAAGTATTCGCCTGGCCAGCCCGAGGGCAAAGCAGACGACGAGGACGGCCATAATGGCCGGGACGGCGAGGAGTTCGGCGAGATCGGCCCAGGCTCTCCTGGCAGAAGGAGGCCCGAGCCAATTGAGAGTCGGGTCCTCGAATCCGTACGGCGCGCGGCCATGCGCCACGGTCAAGGCCAAAACCGCGGTTGCGAACAGGCACGTCAGCGCCGTGATCCTAAGCCTGGTCCATGGCACTGAATGAAACTACGTGGCCCACGAGAAGCCGTGTTGTCGTCTCGCCGCTGCCGTCCAAAGACGCAGCCCGGACAAGACAAATTGGCACTTCTGGCCGGATTACTGGTGCACTCAGCCAGCAAGGGCCGCCAACACGGGGTCAACCGAAGATGCAGCCACCTGAAATTGGAAAACTGCTTCGTCAAGAGTTCGAATCTGAATCGTCTTCCACTGTGCTCCGCCGACAAAGGGTCGCGAGGCTGACTCGATCCTCGACAATGGCAGTTCCCCCGAATGGGCCTTGAGATTGTGCAGCCGCCAATCTGCCGTCCAAACGATCAGCCGACTTGTTGTGACCAGGAGTGCCATTCGCCGCTGAAGGGGCAATCCGTCAAGTGCCGACCGCTTTTCGATACCTCCGATTTCTCGGTGCTTCTGGGCAGCCTCGAAAGGCGCCAGCAGGATATGGAACAAAGGCGACGTCCCCCTGCTCTTCCTGCTGATAGTGATCCGAGCCCAAGTGAAAACCACGGCGGTCTCTTCGTTTGAAGAGCGGATCGCGCGGCTTCGGGGATGTCCTGGCCCATCAATCCGGTATTGCGCTCAGAGGGTGTTCGACCTCTATCCGGCGAAAGGGGACACATCTGCGGTGAAGGTGTGTGAGGTGATTAGCGACGCGTCACGGTCGTTCGTCAACCTCGGTCACGTACACCCACGAATCAACGTGTGCGCTGTGTCGTTTTATCACGATAGGGCTGCCATTCGACTTGGATAGTTCGCGCGCCCTTGCTTCAGCTGTGTCGTCATCATTGAACTCGCCAGTCTCCACAACGGTCTCATCCGGTTCCGAGAACCGGTATCGCCACACTCTTCCGAAAGATGGTTCTGCGTCGGTCATGTTTCGACAATAGCGACTCGCCAGTCCGAGCTCGGGGGCACGCCAGCGAGATTGAACTTCAAATGCCCAGTGTAAATAGGCATCAGCCCGGCGATCTGAGTTACTCGTCACCCTGGTGTGGCGGGCCAGGACACCACCTTCCACCTTCGGGATGAACGTGATCTTCTTGCAGCTTGAGACGTGGTTTCCAGGATGGTGACGGGGACGGGGCGAACAAGGGGATCGCCCAGGGGTACCTGACCGAGCACGAACCTCGGGCGACCGAGTCTCCAGATTTGGCTAGCTTCGCGCTATGACGGCGTTCATCAAATACGTCACCTTCGACTGTGCTGATCCAAGAGGGCTCTCGGCTTTCTGGTCAGAAGTTACCGGCTACCAATCTGTCGCTGAAGAGGATGACTTCGCTGCTCTGGCTGCGCCCGACCACCGCGGCGTCCGGGGCATCTTGTTTTGGCGCGTTCCTGAACCAAGAACTGCCAAGAGTCGAATGCATGTCGACCTGGCTACCAAGAATCCGGAAGACGAGGTCGAGCGACTCGTCGTCCTCGGCGCGACGAAGCTCGAGTATCGGGAGGGAAACGGAAGCAGCTGGACTGTCATGCTTGATCCTGAGGGCAATGAGTTCTGCTTAGGGTGAACTCACGGCCATGCCGTCGAGCAGGGCGCCTCACTCCGGCGACGGGGACACCAAACCTCTACCCTGATCGTCGATGAGCAAGGTCGGAGGGATCGACGACCCAGTCTGGGCCTTGCCATCCAGCGATGGTGCCGATGAGGGGCGCCCGAGCTGCAAACGGCGCATAGCGGTGATTGCACTCCTGGCCGTCATCGGGCTGGGCGTCCTCTATCCGGTCGGTGCCGCCGTTCTCAGCCGGAAGGACTACGGGACGTTCGCCTTCTGGAAGGTCCCAAATCGAATCGATTACTGCGGGCGGAGGTATTACGACGACGGATCTCAGCGAGGGAGCCCTGCTGAGTTCGAGTCTCAAGACACCGAGAAGGGCGCCCACTGGAGCTTCTTGTCCTGGACGTTCAGCGGACGTTCGATCGACGCCGACATCGCTCCACCGACTCCGCCGAGATACGCAGTGTGCACGGTGCTTCTTTACATCCCCCTCGGTGGGGGCAAATGGGAGAGCTACAGCCTCAGCGGCGGCCCTTGACGCAGGTACGGCGTTAGGGGGCTGATAGCGAACCCGAGCGTCCTCATGCATTGGCACACCGGGCGAGGCGTTGGTCTATCAACCAGCCAATCGCTACTGGGAATTTCAGTGGTACGAGCTGACCCTCTTCATCGCCGTCTCACTCGTGCCGGCTGGGTTCTGCATCTGGTTCGTTCGCCACCGCGTCTCCTGAGCTTCCGTGCCCACAATGTGCGTCCGACGGCGTGCCGATGCATAGCTCCGACGTGCCGCACCGACCCGCCGAACTGGGGCACCTAGTCGCTGACGCCGACCACTAGCGAGGTGATCGTGGACCTTGCGCGTTGATGGTCTCGCCCCGGGCCAGCATCTCCACAAACTGCTCGATACGCCTGGCTCGGGTCTCCACCTTCTTTGCGCTTCCGATGCGATAGAGGATGGAGTACCGATTCGCACTTGTGAGCGTCTGAAACATTGCCTGAGCACGAGGATTGGCAATCAGGGCGTCCGCCAAATCTTCTGGAACCTCCACGCTCGCTTGTCCGGCGTAGGCGGTATTCCACCGACCATCCGCTTTGGCCTGCCGAACCTCGTCTTCCCCTGACCGATGCATTCGGCCCGAGGCGCTCAACCTCTCGGCGATCGCGACGTTCCGCTGAGACCAAGGGCTCCGAGCGTTTCGGGGTGTGAATCGTCGCCGGAACGTTGCCTTGTCACGACGCCCGAGCTGCCCATCGATCCAACCAAAGCAGATCGCCTCGTCGAGTGCCTCGTCGTAGGAGAGCGTTGTCGGATACGTCGTGCCCTTCTTGGCTAGGACGAGCCACACGCCTTGTGACTAGGAGTGGTGGCCCCTCAACCAGGTCCGCCATTCGGCAGTATCAGCGACCAAAAGCTCTGGAAGATCCACAGTTTCACGGTATCTCGTTGCGCCGGACTGTCCCACCGTTCCGGTGTACGGGGGCATTTAGCGTTGGTTCCGGGCATCCACCGATGTGGCGGAAGCCCTTCGTAGGGTGCGTCGGGTCGGTTCTTCTGGCTTGACTTTACGGGGGTCGGAGCGAGCAACAGCTCGACTCCACAACGGTGATCGTCTGTCAGACGAGCCTCCCGACGCACGTGCATCCCTTTTCTGGAACTCGGCGGCCGATCATGGGATCGGACCCCTGCTTCTGAATGTCTGGATGGTCACACCCCTGCGGAACGTGCACGGTCGACGACGGAGAGCCGGCTGATCAACCGTCCAAGGAAAGGACCACGCCATGAGTGAAGTGAGGTTGGGCATCGACGTTGCCTGTCGGGCCGACCACCGGGCCAGCCTGGCCGACGAGCGAGGTGAGTTCATCTGGTCGTCGTGGAAGTTCCGCACGACGACCGCTGACCTCGAACGCCTGTGGGCGAAGATCCCCGACGGTGCCTCGGTGACCGTGATCCTCGAGCCCACCCGCAGCGCCTGGGTGCCACTCTCGGCCTGGCTCCAAGCCCGCGGTGCCACCGTGATCTTGGTGCCGCCCGAGCAGTCGGCGGACCTGCGCGACTACTACAACAAGCACACCAAGACCGATCGCTTGGATTCAAAGGTGCTGGCTCGTCTGCCGTTGCTCCACCCCGAGGGCCTGCGCGGCATCGACAACCTCGGCCCGGCGGAGTCACTGCGCCGGGCCGTGCGTCACCGCTTCAGCCTGGTCAAGCGCCGCAGCGCCGCCAGTCTGCGTCTCGACGCACTGGTCGAGCTGCTCGGACCGGGTTGGGCCGATTCCCTCGGATCGGCCACGGCGTCGAAGACCGCGCTGGTCATCTTGGAGAAATACGCCGATCCACGTGCGCTCAAGCGTCTCGGACGCACTCGGCTCGCTGTGTTGTTGATCCGCTCGAGTGCGGGACTGTGGCGCGAAGACAAGGCCGACGAGCTCTTGGCCATGGCGAAGGAGACCTTGGCTCTGTGGTCAGGCGGTGGCATCGATTTCGCCGAGTTGGCCCACGACGTCGCTTCGGAGGTCCGCGTGCTCCGTCTGCTCGACGACGAGATCACTGCCGCCGACAAGCGGATCGCTGTTCTCCATGACGAGGCCGATCCCAAGGGCGTCGTTCGTTCAGCGCCGGGCCTCGGGCCCGTCCTCTCTGCTGCCATCTTGGCCAACGCGGGCGACTTCAACCGCTTCGCCAACCTCGCCGGCGTCCGATCCTTCACCGGCTTTGTCCCCAAGATCGACCAGTCCGGGCTGGTGGCGGGACACAAGGGCATCACCAAGGCCGGTGACGCCGGCCTGCGCCAGGCCCTCTACATGGCAGCCGATCACGCTCGCCACATCGACCCGACACTGGCCCAGCGCTACTACCGACTCGTCATGGTCGAGGGCAAGCACCACAACTCAGCGCTGTGCTCGGTCTCGGCCGTCCTCATCACCCGCATCGCCGCCGCATGGCGAAAGGGAGAGCTCTATCTACTCCGAGATGAAGACGGCGACGCGATCACCGAGGCCGAAGGCAAAGCTGCCTGTGCCGACCGTTACAAGATTGACCCCAAGGTCCGCACCGCCCGCCGTCGCAACACCCCAGCCAAAGTCTTCAAGAACGGGGTGGCGGGTCGAGGCAGAAAGGAGTCGGCCCGAAAGGTCGCTCCGGCCCCCGACCCGCCAGGAAAAGAAGCTAGCGAAAATGTGGCTTGAGGGGCTTGACTGCCGTTAGGAACTCACCAGGCTGGACCCGCCGAGCAAGATTGGTGCAACGTTCTGCCACCCCTGACACGTGTAAGCAGTGTGTCGATGGTCAGGGATCTTCAGCTCGAGATTGCCGATTCCCCGGTGACGGCCCCGGCAACGATCGAGGAAATATACCGGGCCCAATGGGCCTCCTTAGTCCGCTTGGCCTCAGTCATGGCGGGAGATCGGGTTAGAGCAGAAGACATCGTCCACGACGTCTTTGTCCGTTTTTCCGCTCGACCGCTACCACAAGACGCTCCCTCGTACCTGCGACAAATGGTCGTCAATGCCACACGGGATCACCATCGTCGGGTCAAAATCGAGCGCCGTGTAATCCATTTGGCGCCGCCGCCCGATGTGATCCCCGAAGTCGACGAGATGATCCTCCTTGTCCGGAGACTCCCAGAACGCCAGCGTCAGGCGCTGGCGCTCCGCTATTACGCCGACCTTTCCGTCGAACAGATCGCCCAGCTTCTGAACTGTCCGAACGGCACCGTCAAATCGCTTCTTCACAGAGGGATCGAGGCGTTGAGAAGGGAGCTTGAGAGATGAGCCCGAGTTACACCGAGGTAGAGGACAGGCTGACACGTTCCTACTGTGCCTTCGTCGCCGATGTACCCGATCATCCCCTCGTGCCGTGGTCGACCTTCGCCATGACCTCCAACACGCCAAATCGTCATTGGCACCGCATCATTGGCGCTGCGGCCTCGATCGTGTTGATCGCCCTCGCAACCATCTTGTGGGCGTCTCCATCTGCGGGAGCTCGCTATCACGGAGCGGAAGGTCTCGACTCCAGATCTCCCGGCATCACTGATCTACACAGAGCTCACCCGTGCACTTGCGCATCATCGGCATGACAACGACCACCAAAGGACCCCCTGCTACACCATCGACGGGATGGCGATGGATCCGCCAGGCATTGGTCGTTGTCGTCGTCGCGGTCGGTCTTGCGGTTTTGCTGCGGACCTTCGTCGTCCAGACCTTCTTCATACCGAGCGGGTCCATGGAGCCAACCCTGCAAAAGGGCGATCGCATAGTCGTCGACAAGCTCAGTTACGACCTCCATAGCGTCGAGCGAGGCAATATCCTCGTCTTTACTCGCCCATCCGACGAGCACTGTGGTGGGCCTCCTGTTTCTGACCTCGTCAAGCGGGTGATCGGCCTCCCGGGCGAGACCATCTCCTTGAACGGGCATGGATATGTCGAGATCAATGGCAAGCGCTTAGATGAGACATGGCTGCCTGCCTCAGTTCAGGGGGTGACCTACCCAGGTCCGCAAGGGACGGCCTTCGATCTGGCCCACCCCTTCAAGATCCCCGCAAATGACTACTTCGTCATGGGTGACAACCGGACGGACTCGTGCGACAGTCGATATTGGGGCCCGATTTCGGGATCAGAGATAGTCGGAAAAGTGGATGTTCGAGTATGGCCACTTACGTCCATAACCCTCTTTTAGAGCACTCCGGAGTTTGGCTAGCCGAAAGCGCAGTTGGGACTGGCGTGGACTGCCCTAGTGGTGCCGAACTGGGGGCCCGTCCTCTTGTCTGAATTCACCAAGACCTCGGCGATCCCATCATCCGGCATCTCGGGGCGCTGCGAGATGCTCGTGTGACGAAAACACACAAGAAAACAGAGAGGACAGCGAATACCGGCGAGGAGTGCCTCGACGTCTGGTATCTCCGGTCATGCAGCCACGCCACCTCGAGCCGGTCCACGGGCGACTCAGGACCCGACGAGGGTGTGCACCCGGTGGGATGATTAGCCGACGGCGCTGAGTGACGACAAGGAGAAGAAACCCATGGCCGAGCAGAAAGAGCACGAGGATGTCCGCTTTGGCGAGATCGACTTCGGCGACCCACGAGCGGTTGAAGCATGGATCAGGCAAGTCGATGCCAGCCTGGACAACTCCGATAGGCAGGCAGTTGCCGAGGAGATCAGTCGCCAGTTTCGCCGCTCGCCGGCGGGCGTGCCGACGTCTGGACTCGAAAGTGAGCTCGAGAGGACTCAGGAAAGACTGAATTGGGTGATCGAACAAATGGATACCCAAGAGTCACCCGAGGTCCGTTTCCAGGTTGGTCAGTTACGCGAACGGTTTCTTGAAGACATCGAAGCACTGAGGCAGAGGGTCAGCCAATTGCAGCTCGATGATCCCGGCTCTTGAGTCCTTTCGCGCGGCCTCTTCCACTTAGAGTCCGCCGCGGGGACCACCCAGACGGTATCATCGCGGCGCATGGAACGGCGTGTGTAGCAGATCTTGCGCACCGGCTACGGAGTCACGGGCCCGCTTGATCGAACCGGCGGTGAAGCGCACGGACGTGTTGGCATCGACCTTGATTGGGCTCTAGAAGAGTTCATAGCTGCCTGAACGCTGCGGCCGGAATTCGAGTTGGTCGCTCCCGCCTTCTGCGAGAGGCGGCCGCCTCCCACTTCTGACGGACTGGGACAGTCAAGGCACACGAAGGCCGAGGCGACGGACCCCCAGTTGCTTGCACCGAGCTTGGGCACCGCTCACCGCGTTGAGGATCGTCCGACTACTGAGACGGACGTCGGCCAACTCTCGCCCGTAGCGAACCAACGCCTGGTCCGACGCATGTGTCAACGCCCGAGGCAGCAATGAGGGAGACGCGGCGCTATCGAGCGCCTTCGGCGTCGGAAATCCCTTCAAATCGGCAACAAAGGTCACCTTGTTGACCAAATCACATGCAGACTTGTCGCTTGCACTCGGTCCTGAGGCACTCGGCGTTGAGCAGCTCGACACAGTGAAGCCAACCGAGAGGGCGACGATCGCCGCCAGGGCGCTTCTCATATTCAACACCTGTCACTCGCGGCCAAGCTGACGACCGAATCTAATGCTCCAAACGGCGTGAGGTTGGGAGGCCCCTATCGGCCCCGCGCCTACCCACTCGTGCCGGTCAGCTGGACCCCAACCCGGCGCACTAGGGCATCGCTATCGGCACCACTCAGACCGCGCACCTGGGGCCGAACCCCGCCCAATCGCCTTGGTAGACGTGGGACGTCCCTCCGCAGGGTCACAGGATGATGACAGTCTTCCCTTCGACCGGCCGGTCGTTGCCCTCGCTCAAGACCGTTGGCGCGTCGTCGAGTGCTATCCGAGTGATCGGTGGAGCCGCGATGCGCCCGGTCACGATGGCATCAGCGAGGCGATCAAGGAGGTTGCTTGAGGCCTGCAGCGCGAAGTTGATCCCGGTAATGCCATCGGCCTTGAGGGCGTCTGCATCGGCGACGTAGACGGTCGTGACCGCCGTGCCGCCCGAGCGGACCAGTGCGGCGAGATTGGCGAATCGGTGGCTATCGCTGACCAAGTCGAAGAGAACATCGATACCGGCAGGGTGGGCCTTGCGAACTGCCTCCGCCAGTGACACAGCGGTGTGATCGACGGTTTCGGCGGCGCCATAGCTGCGCATCCGGTCTGCGTCCGTATCGCGCACGTTCGCGATGACCCGCGCGCCGGCCGCCACAGCGAACTGAGTCGCAAAGGTGCCGACACCACCCCCGGCCCCGACGATCAAAACGGTCCTGCCTGTGAGCGGCCCGACCAGCTCCACGAGAGAGAGCCCGGCCATCCCGGCTGTCGGAAGCGCCGACGCCAACACTAAGTCCAGGCCGTCAGGCACCAAGGCCAGTGGAGCGTCCTCGGTGACCGCCACATACTCGGCATAGGTCCCCGCCGATCCAAGCGGGGCTATCAGCAGTTGCCCGAAGGCGCTCTGGCCGGCGGAAAATCGAGTCACTCCCTCGCCGACGCCTTCGACGACGCCAGCGCCGTCGGCGCCGAGCACCATTGGGAATGTCGCGGGCATTGGGCGCCAGTCGCCGCTGGCAAGAGTGCGATCCATCGGGTTCATGCCCGCCGCCCTCAGCTTGATGAGCACCTGGCCCCGCCCCGGCTGGGGCGTTGGCACCTCTGCCACCGCCGGAGTGCCGCCATATTCATTGACGACCACGGCACGCATAGTTCTCCCTTCTGCGACGCGTATGGCGTCGCTGGTCCGTGTCCTGTGCGGACAGGGTCCATACCCGCTCGCCGGGATACCGACGCTGAGGTCGCTCCGGCTCGGGCTGCCGGTGCTACCCCGAAAGGCCGAACTGACCCACCGTCCCGGCGAACCGAGGCACCCTCTCGCTCTCGGAATATCATTCGGCCATGGCGCCAACGACGCCGACCAAGTTTCCTTCCGAGTCCTTGAACCACGCTCCCTCGCCTCCATCGGGCGCCCGGGCAATGCCATTTTCTGTCCGCGTTTCTGGTTTGTCGTACTCCTCGAACTCCATGCCGCGAACCTTTCATCTCTTCGACCGCAGCGCGCACGTCGGTGACCTGAAGGACTACCTGCGTGAACTCGCCCAACGACCTCGCCGCGGCGCGATAGACAAAGACCTGGTTGACGCCATCTCCAACTGTTAGGCCCAGCCGTCCATCGCTTGCCTGGAGTGAGTAGGACTCGACTGCGTTGAGTCCTACTCTCTCAACGTACAGCGCTTCGGCTCGAGCGAGATCCTGCGCACGGAGTGCAGCCGTAATCCCAGATGTTTTCATGCACACTCCCTATGATCGCTAGAGAGCCAGTTAGTCACTCCCGATCCCGCTCCGAAACCGATCGGGACTGCTGGATCTCCCCGGTGGGGCAGCCTCGTGGTGCCGAACCGTCCCACCATCCCGGCGGACTGGGACACTCCTGCGCGGATCAGGCCCCTGTTGCTGCGGCCGAAGATCCGACTGATGATGATGACCCGTAAACGGCGTACCAGGTGCCGCTGTTCCTTTTAGTGTTCGACATCGTTCCAGGCTTCGACGGATTGTTGAGTCCGGCCTTCGTGATCTTTCCGATGTACTTGGCAGCCACGCCGACACTTTTGAGCTTGAACCTGATCTGCGTGCCCGTCGTTGACCACTTTCCGGTATCACCGTAGGAGTCAGCGTCCGCCCCATTGGAGAACAGCGCCAACGAATAAGTTGTCTTGATAACGGGGTTGGTCCAATCGACGGTTACCTCGTAGATCCCGACTACCGGGTGAGTCGCCGGAGCTGCATTCGAAGCGCTGGTCACCCCTCCTAGTTCCAAGCTGGTGGCGATTGCGAACGCACCTAGCACTGTTGCACTCCTGCGCAGCGACATATCGACCTCGTCCCCCTTTCGTCAGCCTTCCCACGCAATCATTCCACCTCCGTAAAGTGGATGCTCTGAAGTCGTCGCTTGCTCATACGGAGCGGCGGGAGACTCTCGAACCGCGATCTCTGCCTCCACCTGGTCGGAGAAGGATTCCGGCGGATTGTGTCGTCAAAGAAGAACCCGACCCGACTTCCCGAGCGCAGGTCAGGCAGGACCGCAGCCAGCTCGGTGATGGTTTGGCAGAAGTACCAGTGGGTAGCTCCGGCACCACGGGCGACCCGTTCGAGGACGAAGTGCCACTACCGTTGGGGGCAAGATCAAGTCACTGATCGAGACGGGCACTGGCTAATCTGCCATTTGCAAATGAAGTCAGAGTGCGCTGGCGGAGCGGCGGCGGAGGTTGGAAGCGTGATTGGTTATCCACACGCCCATAAGTGCCTGCTTGGTGTCACCCCTACCAGGCGAAAGGGCACCACACGACCGACCCTGGCCTGTGCAGGACGCGACTTCCGCATACTGAGTTCGATCGAGATCAGCGGTTGTTCGCGGTAGCGGGCGTCCACGGCCTGAGACGAGCCTTCAATCGCCCACCGAGCCTTCTTGCCTCTTGCGCCCACGCGTGACGTTGAGGCCCGGGGATCGGTTCGGCAAGAGCGGCCCTCAAGGTCAGCTCTCTGTACTCGCCACTCGGATTGTGGAAGGCGAAACCGGTGTCGAGCTTCTGGATGAGGAACTGGTTATTCGGCAAGGCAGCGATCGGAGCTCCGACTGCCTCGGCGAAATAGACGGCAAATGGGAAGACGAGCGTTGGCTCGAAATCCCTCGAGTGCTGCCAGATCGTCGGGCAGAAGTCGTCCCCGCCGAGCAGGCCACCAGGACGTATCTTCTGCCACGTCCTGACTAGGTCGATCGATATCCCGTGCAGTGTGTGGTCACCATCGACGTAAGCGAGGTCGAGCGACTCGTCTGGCACGGAGTCCATGACCTCAGTTGTCCGACCCCTCAGGACGATGCGCTTGCTTTCCCACGGTGCCGTACGGGTCATGGTCTCTTTGAAACACTCCTCAAAAGTGGCGTCGTCAACATTGCGGCGCTTGTTCCAGTTGTCCAGGTGCCGCCACGGATCGACGAGGTAATAGGTAGTGATGCCCGGACAGCGCTTCAAAAGGGCCTTGGCAAAGGCGCCCCGATAAACACCGATCTCCGCAACGGTCTCGACCTGCCGTTGTGTGATTACCTTGGTCCACAAGTCAACACGGGACTGGGCTTCGCAGAGACTTGTGAGATCTAGATCGTGCATCATCGTTGCAGATGCGCCGTCATGTGGTCACCAGGTCGGACACAACGTCATTCTGCACGATTCGCTCCCTGGTTGTCCCGCCCCCGAAGTGCCGGAGGCTGGCACTCCAACCCGGCGACGCTCCTATCACTTGTCAACCCCTCTGCGGGGGCTCGGGAGTGAAAACAGCGGACAGAACATTGATGAGTCACTCGAGATGAGGACAGGCTCTTATTGGGTCACGCGTTTTCGAGATGGTGGCCGAGCTGAGGGTCGGCGAATCGCTGGAAAGTCAGACCGAAGGCCGACAGAACTGGGAAGAGCCAGACCCTCAGCTCGGAGATTTAGCCGCGAGGCAAGGAGCGATAGACCTCGCGGGCGACGTAGCGCTTCAAGATGCGGATGACCTCGTAGGTTGTCTTGCCTTCCTTCACGCGGCGCTCGAAGTAGAGCTGGGTGTCGGGGTCGTGCGCGATGCGCACCATAACGATGCGCCACAGCGCGCTGTTGGCCTGGCGATCCCCACCGTCATGGACCTTGACCCGGCCGCTGTTCTTGCCCGAGCCCTTGGGGATGGGCGACACACCGCACAGGTGGGCCCAGGCGGCTTCGGAGCGGAGACGCTCGGGGTTGTCGCCGGCGGCCATGAGGAGAGCGGCCGCGGTGTCGGGTCCGACACCGAAGAGCTCGAGGAGTTCGGGGACGGCGGCGGCGAGGAGTGCTTCGATCCTCTCGTTGAGCTCGGCGAGCTCGGCGTCGAGCGTTTCGATGCGGCGGGCCAACGAGGACAACGACGCCTTGGTTGCGGCAGTCACCGGATCAGGTGATCGCGTCGGCCGGAGCCCCTTTGCTTCGGCGACGAGGGCAGGCACCGAGAGGCCCTTCATGCGACAACGCAGCTGCTCGGGCGCGCTGTAGCCGAGGTGACGCATCTGAACGAGGGCTTTGACCCGAGCCTGGCGGGCCGAACGCTTGGCGACGACGAGGACCCGGATGGCCTCGACGGCGCCGTCGCGCGACTTTGGCTTGCCCTGCGCCCGGCCGCTGAGCGCGGCCCGGGCGGCTTCGATGGCATCGAGGGGATCGGACTTGCCGACCCGGCGGCGCGTCTGGCGATCGGGGCGGTCGACCTCGATGACCTCGACACCGACTCGGCGCAGGTAGCGGGCCAGGCCCGAGCCATACGAACCGGTGCCCTCGACACCGATCTTGGTGACGTCGCCGAAGGTCTTGAGCCAGCCCAACAATGCCTTGTAGCCGGCCGAGTCGGTGGCAAAGCTCTCTGCGCCGAGCAGTCCACCGAGTGGATCGAGCGCTGCGGCCACATGGACGTCGCGGTGCGTGTCGACACCACCGGTGATCCCGCGCGCAGCTTCTACGATGGTCATCGTCATCCCTTCTCTCAAAGTGTTGAGGGATGGCACGGCCGTTCCGGATCGGAGCGACGGGCGGTCTGGGTTGTTCGCGCAACCCGGACCATTCACCCCAACTCGGAGACGGGACGTGCCGCTTTCAATGTGCGGCTGGTTGGTCTCGGTCGACGACGTCTTGCAACGTCACGGGACTCCAAGTCAGACCGGACCGGCCAGCACTCCCGAAGCTATTAAGGACCAGCAGTCAAGCGGTGGACCCTAGAGAAGTATCAATGAACTGGGACGGCCCCGCTTCGATACCAGTGATGTCGATTCCGGGTTGTGTGCATCACCCACACGCGTGGCTTGAGAGGCGTCCCGGACAGACATCGCGACTAAGTGGCGCTTGGCTTGTAGAAAAAGCTCGTCTCGGTCAGTGGTTTTGTGGCACGTTTGAACCCCATGACTCGGTCTCTACGCCACCCCGGAAGTTGCTCGGGAACAGCCGGGTACCATGGTTGGTCGGTGTCGTCCACAACGATGATTCCACCGGGCTTGACCTTTGGCGCGGCGCGCGCGGCGCACTCCTCTCGACACATCCCGTCGATAATTACAATGTCGAAAAAATCGTTCTCGAACCGATCGATTGCGTCCACATATTCGTCCCAGTAGCCGCCTTCCCCATCTTTTGGCGTTCCAGGAATAAGCCACACGTCTGCGTTGGGACACCGTTCAAGGACCTTTTGCGCCCACTTTCGGTTGCCTTCGATCGAGGTGACAGTTAAATCTCTCTCGTTGAGCCACACTGTCGAGCCTCCGGCGCCCCATTCGAAGACTCGATCACCAGGCCTCGCCCGGTCGCTCAGGTAACGGATCGCTCGACGATTCCACCACGGCTCTCCACGGTTCCAGGTGGAAGCCTCTCGGTGACCGACCCAACCCAGCGTGGTGATGGCCCTGGGCTCGCGACAGAGTCCCTGGACTATCTCCGCGGCGATTCCTAAGCGGACACGCAGTGCGCTTGGTTGCGGACCGCCCTCACCAGGAGATGACTGACTGATCACGGCCCCCAACCCTAAGAGGATGCACCAGCACGGTCAACGGAACCTTCGACCTCGTCAGTGATCCTCCCGGGATGCTGGGCGCAATAGCGATCCAGTCCAGTCCGGCGGATCTCCTTCGTCCTCGCCGCAGTCCCGATGGCGTATGGGGACGGCCGGTGAATACTCAAGTTGTTCGGTCAGGAGCTCGAGCGAGCTGTGCAGCTGTGCGAAGCGACGTGGCCCGAGGATCTCTTCGATCTGCTGCTGAGCCGTCCCCGCCGCGGCGTAAATAGTCTCTTGGAGCCGCCGTCCCTTGGCGGTAAGTTGGATCACACGAGCCCGACCGTCGACCGAATAGGGGACGCGCAATAGGTACCCGTGTCCTTCCAGGTGCCCGAGCAGGTCGTTGACCGACTGTTTCGTGATCCCCACACGATTCGCGAGCTGACTGGGACGTACCCCCTCGAGGCCGGGATAGCGCCAGAGCGCGACATGCGCTGCGCTCAGATCGTCGAATCCTGCCGCAACAACTCCCGCATACAGCTGAACTCGGACCCACTGCCACGCGACACCGAGCATGGCCCCGACGTACGGGGGCCGCTGCCCGTCCGGGCCGGAGGAATTGCTTGACATAGTCGTAAGGTTACCATACGATCTAGATGGTAAGGATACCGGACTACCTGAACCGGACGGGTACTGACCTCAGGAGGTGGCCGAAGTGACGACAGCAGTTGTTGACTCCCCCAAGAACGAGCAGGCGCAGGCATGGTGGTTCCTCGACACCTTGGTAGTCGAGCACCGCTGCGCACCCGGTATGGACACAGTGGTGCTCGAGATGACCCTGCCGGCCGGTTCGTCGCCCCCGCTGCACACTCACGACGACTTGGACGACACCTGGTACATCCTTGACGGCCAAATGGTAGTGCTCTGTGGCGACGACGAATTAGTCGTCGACGCGGGGCACTGGGTCTCCATGCCACGTGGCGTTCCCCACACGTTCCGGGTGGTGGGTGATCACGAAGCGCGGATTCTCCTCGTGCACGACAATGCCAGTTTCCGTGACTTCATTCGCGAACTGAGTAGTCCCGCGAGGGCGCACGTGGTTCCGACCCAGCCACACTTTCCACCGTTGGACGAATTGGCGCGTATTGCCGCCTCGCACGACCTCAGGCCACTTGGGCCGCCGATGAGCGTCGAAGAGAGCAACGCTGTACTTGCGGCCGTCGTCTGATGTGTCATCGCGCGAAGGAGGTAGCACCGTGCAGGTGCAAGCACTCGGCCATGTCGTCCTCAAGGTTCGCGATCTGCAACTAGCCGAAGTCTTCTATTCGCGCATCTTGGGCATGAGAGTCGTCTTGAGGATCGAAGATCCACGGATGACGTTCTTCACCCTGGAGACGACAGGAAACCATCATGACTTCGCCCTTATGGAGATCGATGCAGTCGCGTCAACACCGGCTGACGACGCCACCGGCCTGGCTCATGTGGCGTTCAAGATCGGCAGCTCAGCTGAAGAGCTCCGCCTCGCACGGAGTGTGCTCGAGATTGAGAGAACCCCAGTCCTCTACGAGGCCGAGCGAAAGTTCACGCGGAGTCTTCACGTCCTCGATCCGGACGGGAACGAGATCGAGCTGTACGTCGACTTCTCAGCAACCTGATCCGTTTGGGCCGTTCCTGGGCTCGGCGCCAGTTGACACCTGACCGGCGTTGATGTGGAACGGCCTGTCAACCCCCCGCTCGGAGGTCCTTATCACTGTCATTTGAACGCGACGCGCCCGAGGTGCGGCGCTCGAACGTTGCTGAGCAGTCGGAGGGGCCCCCGGTGTCAACACGGAGCGCCCGGAGCCCGAAGGGTGAGGACGAACGGTGTTGACGTCGGGGAGGAGGCTGCTACCCGTCTCCCCGTGCGAACGGCGGTGGTGGTCGAGCGAGCCATCGACGACGCGCCGGAGCGCAGTGGATCGGAGAACCGCCACGTTGATGTACGCGAATCGTGATCGCAGGAAAGCCATTCGCAGGTGGTTGCCTCAGAATCGGAGCGCCCGTGACATCGTCACAAGGAGCGATGGTGGGCGCAACGCCGGCTCCCCGTGGCCTCTGCTCGGGCTTGCCACGGTCGCCTTGGCCTTGAAGTCGGGGGCAGGGCACGATCCATGCCGCGGAAGCTCTTCGCGGGTGGAGAAGACGTAAGCATCGCAATCGTCACCAAAGCGCGCGCAGGCCATCGGGCTAGTCAACGAGGGCCACCCGAATGAGTAAGCAACCGTGCGACGTTTGGGTACACACGGAAAGACAGTCCGTCTAGCACCACGTGAACCGGTTGGCCGAAGATGACCGGTCGACTCCGTGGCGGGGGCGAGGCTTCGGTCCCGTCGTCGTGGCCATAGTCGATAACGCCCGCTGACCGGCGTACTGCAGCATGTAGAAGCCTAGATTTGAGCCGTGCCCGCAAGCCTGCGACCGCTCACCGACGAAGAGACCTCGGAATTCATTGACTGGCAACTCGAGCAATACGTCGAAGAGAGGGTCAGATCAGGAGAACGGCCAGATTCTGCTCGACGGATTGCCAGCGAGCAGTCGAGAGCGCTGTTTCCTGAAGGAGTACCAGCAGACGGCCAACTGCTGTTCCGTGTCCTCTCTGACGAGGGTACGGCCGTCGGCATGCTGTGGATCGGGCCCCAGCAACCTGCCAACCAACCTGAAGCCTTTTGGGTTTTCTACGTGAGGGTTGAAGAGGCCCATCGGGGTGAGGGATACGGCAGATTGGCCATGGAACTCGCGGAGACTGAAGCTCGCTCTAGGGGAGCTTCAGAACTTGGACTGAACGTATTCGGGCACAACCAGGTCGCACGACATCTGTATGAATCGATGGGCTACACAGCGACGTCAATCAACATGAAGAAGGACCTTTGAGTGGGTCCGCCTGTCCCTGTGCCGGCGTACGGAGACACCCTCAGGCAGATTGAGGCACCCGCGTTATGGGACACCTGCCCGGCGTGCGCGATCCGGGATGCTCGCTGTGGCCAACGGTGCCATCAAAGCAACGCTGGCCCTGCTCAGGGGTTGTGATCGGGGCGTTGCGCTTAGAGCGTGGCGGTGCTCGCGATGGTGGCGCCGAGCACGGTCAGCGTGACTTGGTCACCGGCCCGCAGACCGCCGTAGCTGGCGAGCGTCGAGCCGAAATGGAACACGATCTTGGTGTTCGAGTATTTGGTGACGTACAAGCCGATGTGGTTACAGAACTCGGAGTTCCCAGCGGTCCAGGCGCGGGTGACATTGGAGACATAGAGGGTGATCGGGTAGTCCGAGCCGGCACTGGGGCCCCCACACGACGCCGTGGCGGGACCGAGGTTGGCCAGGGTCCCAAACCCCGACCCTTTCACGGTAAGGATAGGAGCCGAGGTCGTGCCGCTGTACTTCACCTTCTTGATCACCGGATGGGGCTGGAGCGCCCCGGCGTTGCACCATCCATACGTCGGGCTGGGCGCGCCGGTCTGGTCGGCTGCTTGGGGGCAGAGCACCCCAGACCCATTGGGGATCAGGCCGCTGGCCGGGTTACCGGCCAGCAAGAGCATGGTCTGCGTCGGCCCCCCGTTGTTGGCCAACGGGCCCATCAGGCTCGCCAGCGTGGCCGAGGTGACATCACCGGTCCCGCCGTTTTGGCACGAGGTGTCGGTGCCCACGTTGTCGCCGACGTCGCTCCAAGTGCCTGTCCCCTGCGAACAGCTACCGGCGAAGATGTTGGCGGCGGTCACCACATTCCCCGTGCCGCCGAAGTCGCCGTTGTCGATGGCGCCACCATCGAGGTCCGCAGTGTTGCCCGTGAAGGTCGAGTCCGTCACCGTCAGGGTGCCCGAACCACCGTCGTCGCCGTTGTCGATGGCCCCACCGTTCTGGCGGGCGGCGTTGTTTGTAAAGGTCGAGTCCGTCACCGTCAGCGTGCCCAAACTGCTGAAGTTTCCGTTGTCAAGGGCCCCACCGTTGATGGCAGCGTTGTTTGTGAAGGTCGAGTCCGTCACCGTCAGCGTGCCCGAACCGTTGTCGTCGCCGTTGTCGATGGCCCCACCGTCGTCGGCAGTGTTGTTTGTGAAGGTCGAGTCCGTCACCGTCAGCGTGCCCGAACCACCGTAGTCGCCGTTGTCGATGGCCCCACCGTCGTCGCTCGCAGAGTTGCCGGTGAAGGTCGAGTCCGTCACCGTCAGCGTGCTCGAACTACCGTTGTCGCCGTTGTCGATGGCCCCACCGTCGACGCCGCTGTTGTTTGTGAAGGTTGAGTCCGTCACCGTCAGCGTGCCGCCCGAGTCGTTGGCGATCCCGCGATTGCCATTCTGGAGGGTCACGCCGTCGAGCACCAGGTGCATGTTGTTCGTCACGTTGAGCACGGTGTTTGTCCCCGCGCCGTCCAAGATCGGGTTGGCGACTCCGGGGGCGGGCTCGATGACCACCGGGAAGGCTGCCGAGGTGCCTGCAGTGCCGATGGAGAACCCGCCCGAGTAGTAGGTCGAGGTGGTGCCCTCAACTCCCGGCGTAACCAGCGCGACGACATCGCCCGGCGCCGTGTCGGCCAACGCCGTCGTCAATGTGCAGGCGTTGGCTACCGACGAACAGTTGGCCGAACCAGAAGCCGCGGCTCCCGCATAGAGGGTCACCGGCGCCGACCCGGCCGCGGCCTCGACGCCAACCGCGAAGAGCCCGCCCGCCAGCACACAGGCGCCTGCCATCGCCGCCTCCATCCGTCGGAGCCCTCGGCAACGCCTGCCGATGCTTCCTTTCTCCACGCGTCCGATCACAACGACCCTCTTCCTGCCAGCCAAGGGTGTGCCCCTGGTGGCGAACATGATGCACAACCCCCATTGTGCCGAAACGTAGTGCCGTCACGGGCCGGTGGCAATCGAGATCAGAGGGTGTCCGGTGACGCCCGGAACGACTATCCCGGCGACGCAGCCAGTGCGCTCGGACAGGTGTCCCAGTTTGACGCCGTCACATTCAAGTGGGACATGACCCCATGGTACGTACGGTCGCCCCCTACCCGGCAGCGAGGATTGAAGCGGCCGCTGAGTGATCCACCACTTCGGTGAATGGATTGGTCAGCGTGTGGGTGGGTGCCCAGGCCAGGTCTGACTCAACTAAACCGGCTGACGTCCTTTGGGACTGTCTTGAGTTCGATCCGTCGGCCTGGCCCGGTCACCCACTCGACACCCCCGGTCGGACGGAGTGACCTAATAGGAGCCTGCCTCACAGGGTCCCGTCGCTGTCTTGTCCGTCGTCCCGCTGGTGCGGTGTCACCCCAACCCAATCCAACGAAGGGATGACAGTGACCACTCTGGCACGAAGCATCACCGGCGGCGTCGATACGCACCTCGACGTCCATGTAGCTGCGGCTTTGGACGAGCGGGGAGCTCTTCTCGGCGTCGAGAGCTTCGCCACGACCGAGAGCGGCTACAAGAAGCTGCTGGGCTGGCTCAGCGACTTCGGGCCTGTCGAGCTGGTCGGTGTCGAAGGCACCGGGTCCTATGGCGCCGGGCTCACCCGCCACCTCCAGGCCGAGCGAGTCCGCGTCGTCGAAGTCGACCGTCCCAACCGACAGCGCCGTCGGCTCAAGGGCAAGTCCGATCCCCAAGACGCCATCTCGGCCGCCCGGGCCGCCCTCTCGGGCGACGCCGCCGGTGAGGCCAAGACGAGAGACGGAAACGTCGAATCCATGCGGGTTTTGCGCGTCGCCCGCTTCTCGGCTCGCAAGGGACGGACCCAGGCGCTCAACCAGATGCGCAACTCTGATCTCGACCGCCCCCGAGTCCATCCGGGCCGAGCTCCGCGGCCTCAACGTCTTCCATCTCCTCGAGCGGGCCTCGACCTATCGACCCGGGAGCCAAGCGCGACATCGTCTCGCTCACCAAGTTCAGCCTGCGGATGTTGGCCCGGCGGGCCATCACCCTCGAAGAGGAGATCACCGAGATCGACGCCATCCTCAAACCACTTGGTCAAAGAGACCGCGCCTGAACTTGTCTCCACTCTCGGCGTCGGGACTGACGCCGCCTCAGCGCTCCTCGTCGCCGCCGGCGACAATCCCGAACGACTTCGCAA
Source organism: uncultured Acidimicrobiaceae bacterium (assembly GCA_963825965.1). GTDB lineage: Bacteria > Actinomycetota > Acidimicrobiia > Acidimicrobiales > RAAP-2 > Bog-473. Next base: position 644,098 of record CAWGUX010000012.1, on the reverse strand, counting down.
CGAGGCGGCCTTCGCTCATCTCTGTGGTGCCTCCCCGCTCGACGCCAGCAGCGGCAAGAACGAACGACACCGGCTCAACCGCAGCGGCGATCGTCAGGCCAACTCCGCCCTCTGGCACATCGTGCTCACTCGGATGGTCTATGACCCTCGAACCAACGAGTACATCGCTCGACGCAGAACAGAAGGCCTGACCAAGAAAGAGGCGGTGCGATGCCTCAAGCGCTACGTCGCCCGGGAGGTATTCAGCCTCCTACCTCACGACAAATTGGGGCTTGACAGCCCATAGGAGCATCGAACGGGGACACCCTCCGGGGAGGCGGATCACCCGTATCACCGGTCAACTCGGACACCTCAATCGTCAGAGGCGGACCACCGTTCATACAAGGGCGGCCACTGGCCTCTACGCGCGTAGGTCGCAATCGGCACGCGGTCAATGTGGAGCTGAAAGAGCTGTTCCTCATCTGCGCCGACTGTGGCAGGCACTGCGGCCGCGATGATCGCTGCTTTCAGATCACCCGGCGGCTCCGTGGGCTCTGCGTGGCCCCGAACAAAGAACTCGTCGTCAACGTCCGTCGGGGAGAAGGCATGCAGCGCAAAACGGGGATCGCGCCGAAGATCCGCACCCTTCGGTGAATGGCGCAAGATATAGCCCCACAGACCGCCTTCGGCGACGATCGGGCAGAAGGGGTGGACCCGGGGTCCTCCATCCGCTCGAACGGTGGCGAGATATCCCAGTGGCGCCCCGTACTGATAGAGCAGCACCTTGCCCTTGCTCGCCAGCTCAGGGGTAGCAACCTCGAACTCGGCCCAGGTTGCCAATCAGCGCTCCCTTCCGTCGAGTGATCCGACATCGAGCGTAGCGAGCCTTTAGGACAGAGCCCGATCACGGCGTCCGGGGGCAGCCCCATCAGCGCGAGGTTGGGTCTACCTCGACCATGGGTAGATATGTCCAATGGCAGTACATCTCAACCGGGCGACCGGCGACCGGCGACCGGAGGCCAGGGCAATGGCTGCACGCAGCAACCAGACGAGCTTCACCTACCCGATCTACATCCAGGCCACGCCGGAGCGGGTCTGGCAGGGCCTCACCGACCCCACCCTCATGAAGCGCTACTGGCGGCATCAAAGGGCTGGTGAGAAGACCTTTCAATCGGACTGGAAGAAGGGCTCCACTTACGACATGGCGCACGAGGAGGTCGGGCTTGTCGTGAGCGACCCCGAACAGGTGATCCTCGAGTCCGATCCCTATCGCCGGTTGGCTTATACCTGGCACACGATTACGCCCGAATGGGCCGCCGAGGTCGGGATGGACGATGCCACCGCTGACGCGTGGCGGGCTGAGCCCCGCTCCAAGGTGGCCTTCGACATTGAGGACGTCGGGCATGGGGTCGTAAAGCTCACGGTTGTCCACGACGGGTTCGAGCCCGGCAGCGATGTTCTCCAAGCCATCTCTGAGGGCTGGCCTGCCGTTCTTTCCAGTCTCAAAACACTCCTTGAGACTGATTCGACGCTGCGGACCTCATAGGGGTGCGCCGCAAGAGCGAGACGCACTTGGTCAGAGACGGTCGGGACGGCTAGTCGCCCTCAAAGCCAAAGCGGACACTGAGGACGAGAGGAGCCCAATGGCTGAGACATCGCAAGAGTACAACGCCAAAGTAATCGGTGAATTCCGGGCCACCAGCGGACGAGTCGGAGGCATGTGGGAGGAAACGCCACTTCTGTTGCTCCACCACACCGGCGCGATGTCCGGTGTGAGCCGCGTCAACCCCGTCGCGTACCTGCCCGACGATGGGCGCTACCTCATCTGGGCTGCTAACGGAGGAGCGCCGAAACATCCAGCCTGGTATCACAACTTAAAGGAGCACCCGATCACGAGGGTCGAGGTCAGTAGCGAGACAATTGAGGTCGTAGCGGAGGAGGCCACCGGCGACGAGCGCGACCGCCTTTTCGCGAGAGCAGCTGACCGCTATCCGCAGCTCGCAGACATCGCGCGGAAGACAGAGCGCACTATCCCGTTGATGGTCCTCACGCCCAGACCGACCTCATAGCGTTTCGGGCAGCGGCCCACAGTCGGTGTATCTGTCCGGGCCGAGGGTGCCGAACTGTCCGGCTGTCCCGGCGAACTGGGACACGCTGGCCACTCCTTCAGCACATACCATCGGCCGGATGGACTCTCCCCGGTCAGCGTGGGACTCCTTAGGTTCGACGTGGCAACTCGCCATCGAAGAGGCCTGGAATTCGTGGGCGGCTGGCTCAGCTGGAGTCGGCGCCGTCCTCGTCGATGAGAACGGCTTAGTGGTTGCGAAGGGTCGCAACAGGACAACAGAACAATCAGTTTCTCACTTGTCGGGAACGATCATGGCGCACGCTGAGATGGACGTCTTGTCCCAGGTGCCATTTGGCGCCCGGATCAACGGGCCGCTGTACACCACCTTCGAGCCCTGCATCATGTGTGCAGCGACAATCGCGTTCTACCGGGTTCCAGAGGTTCACTTCGCTGCGGCCGACCCATTCTTCGTCGGGCTCCACAACTGGATGGGCAGTTATCCATTCACAGCCGAGCGCTTACCTGATCGAATCAGACTTGGAGGACCGATCGGCGCCTTCTGCCATGTCTTGCACCTCGCCTGGCTGGTTGCGTATCGGGCACCACCCAATGTCATCGATGCGCATCGGCGTCTCACGCCTTCGATGCTCGCCTGCGCCAGCACCATCGCCGAACGCCATCGCCTCCGGCAGATCGGCGACCAAGGTGCGCCCGTCCTCGAAGCGATTAAAGAACTCTGGCCGGACCTCGTGGCGCTCAGCGTGTGACATCTACCCGGCGGTAGGTGACACCCTTAACAGGAGCGAAGGCCGCGCGTTTGGGGGCACCTTTCGGGCACCTGCCCCATCGAGCACTCCTTCTCCAGAAGCGTCTGTCGAGGGACAGTCCAACCGCTCGCGGCCCGCAAGCACCAGGCCACCGAGGACTAAATGATCGCAGATCGCGCGAGTTGCTCGGCGACGTCGTCGGCGCTGGGGGCCCCGAGCGTCGCGGCCACGTCGCTTGCGGGCCCCTGTGAGGCTTAGGTGGGCGTGGCTCACGTTACGAACCCGGTCTGGTATGCGAGCACGACGACTTGGACGCGGTCGCGGAGGCCGAGTTTCTGGAGGATGTGCGTGACGTGGGTCTTGACGGTCGTCTCGCTGATGTAGAGCTCCGCGCCGATCTCTGCGTTGGACAGGCCGCGGGCGATGAGCCGGAGGATGTCTTGCTCGCGTGCGGTGAGCTCGTCGAGTTCTTTCGGCGGCTCGTGGCGAGGGATGCGGGTGAATTGCTTGATCACGTGTTTGGTGATCGCGGGTGAGAGGAGCGCGTCTCCAGCGGCGACGGTGCGGACCGCCTCGATCAGCTGTTCGGGGGGGTCGTCTTTGAGCACGAATCCGCTCGCGCCGGCGCTGAGTGCTTCGTAGACGTATTCGTCGAGTCCGAAGGTGGTGAGGATCAGGATCCGCGCGGTGTTGTCGGCGGCAAGGATCCGGCGGGTGGCCTGGAGCCCGTCGAGCTCTGGCATGCGGATGTCCATCAGGATCACGGTCGGGTCAAACCGCGCCGCCATGGCCACCGCTTCCAGTCCGTTGCTTGCTTCGGCGACGACTTCCATGTCTTGTTCGCCGGCGAGCAGCATTCGGAAGCCGGCGCGGACCATGGACTGGTCGTCGGCGATGAGGACTCGGATCGTCATGGCCGGTCTGGGGTGAGTGGGAGGCGGGTGCTGAGCGTGAACCCGCCGCCGTTTGTCGTGCCTGCGGTCATCTCGCCGCCGTAGAGTCTGACGCGCTCGCGGATGCCGATCAGTCCGTGGCCGTAGCCGTCGCTCGGCGTCGCGCCGGTGCCGTCGTCGCGCACTTCGATCCCTACCTCGTCCGGCGCATACCGGACGGTGACCTCCGCGTGGCTGGCGCGGGCGTGCTTGAGCGCGTTGGTGAGACCCTCCTGCACAATCCGATACGCAGAGAGGTCGATCCCTGGCGGGAGCGGGAAACGCTCCCCGTCGAGGTGCAGCTCGACGGGCAGCCCGGCGCGGCCGATCTCCTTGATCAACGAGTCGAGGCCGTCAAGGCCGGGCTGAGGCGCGAGCTCGACGCCGTCGCCGTCACGGCGCATCACACTGAGCAGACGGCGCATCTCCGCCAGCGCGCCGCGCCCGGCCTGCTCGACACTCCTGAGGGCATCGCGATCCTCGGCCATCGCGTCGGGGAGCTGGTGCCTGACAGCGCCGACTTGCAGCACCATCACGCTGACGGCGTGCGCGACGATGTCGTGCAGCTCGCGCGCGATCCGCGCCCGCTCCTCGGCCACGGCGACGCGCGTCGCTGCATCCCGCTCCTGCTCGGCCTGTGTCGCATGTGACTCCGCCACCTCGGCCTGCTCGGCCCGCGCGCGGACGGCAAGGCCTGCAACCCAGGCGACGGCGAAGTCGACGGGAATGAAGACGAGCTGGTCGACCGAGTGTCCGGGGATGTTGTAGATGAGGGTCGCCGCAGCGCCGACCACGATCGCCAGTCCGAGGCCGGCCCGCCGGACGTCCCGAAGGTTCCCGAGCAGGAATGCGGCCGCCAGCCCGATCAGGAAGAGGGACTCGGGGTACGGGATCAGCAGCGGGTCGACGAACGAGATTCCCGCGGCCAAAAGCCAGTACGCCGCCGGTCCGGCAAACGGAAACCATCGCCGCGCGAACACGGGTAGCACCAGGATCGCGAGCGCGGGAAGGCAGAACCACAGCGTCGTTGTCGGAGCTCCGGACGAGCCGCGTCCGAGCACCACGTCAAGGATCGCCACGATCGCCAGCAGCGCGATCAGCAGGTCGAACCAGTACGTGCGGGCGAGATGTTCGATTCGGCTCACGCGCTGAACGTACTCCGCCCCCTCCGTTCCCGCCTCCTACCTAGTAGGAGTCGAAATCGTCGGATGGTAGGAGCCGCAATCCAGCCTCCCGACGATGCCGATCTCGCGATCGCACCTTAGGTTCGCCACATGGCACAACGAGGGTCGACGAAAGGAAGAACAATGATCGAGGAAAACCACCTCACTAAGCGCTACGGCAAGACCGTGGCAGTCGACCAACCAGTACCGCTGGCCCAAAGACCACGGGCATTCACCTGGACACGAATCGTTGCCCTGCTGGTCATCGGGGTCATGTTGATCGGCCTGACCTACCTCGGGTTCGCACCCGGCGACGCCGCGGTCTCGGTCCCGCAGGGGGCGCACGCCGGCCAGCTGACCATGCACCCGTGCACCTATTCCACCGAGAAAGGCGGCTACCGCGCCGACTGCGGAACGCTCGTCGTGCCCGAGAACCGGGCAGACCCCCGGTCGCGCCTGATCGCGCTGCCGGTGACCCGGATCCTGGCTCGCTCATCCCACCCGCTGGCGCCAATCTTCCATCTCAACGGCGGCCCGGGCATAACCAACATGACGTTTCCCCAAGCGAGCCGCCTGGCCGCCCAGCACGATGTCGTCATGGTCGGCTACCGCGGCGTCGACGGCTCTTCGGTGCTGAACTGTCCCGAGGTGACGGCGGCGCTGGAGAACTCCGCTGACTACCTCGGCAAAGCGTCGCTGAGCGCGTACTCCCAGGCCTTCGCCTCGTGCGCGCAGCGGCTTGAGCGAAGCGGCGTTGACCTCGCCGGCTACACGCTGGCGGAGCAGGCCGACGACATCGAGGCCGCTCGCGTCGCGCTCGGCTACAAGCGCATCGACCTGCTCAGCGAGAGCGCCGGGACCCGTCTCGGCGATGATCTACCAGTGGCGGTACCCGAACAGTGTCGACCGCTCGGTGATGGTCGGGGTCAACCCGCCCGGGAACTTCATTTACAGCGGAGCCGAGATCGATCAGGGGATCGAGCGTTACTCGGCGCTGTGCGCGAAGCAGCCTGCCTGCCGCGCCCGCACCGGCAACCTCGCCGCGAGCATGCAGCACACGGCGGCACACATGCCGAGCAGTTGGTTACTCCCTGCCGATCAAGCCGGGCAACGTCCTGGTCGGGACGTTCCTCGGGCTCACGGAGGCGACCTCGGTGGTTCGCCACTGTCCGGGCCGATGACCCTCGACTCGTGGATCTCCGCCGCGCAGGGCGACCCGAGCGGCCTGTGGCTGCTCTCGTCGATGGCCGATCTCGTCCTCCCCCAGTCGTTCGTCTGGGGCGAGTTTGCAAGCATCGGGATGGCCGACGCGCAGCCCGTCGAGCGCTACTTCAGCTCCGGCGCGGACCGGGGCTCGATCATCGGCAATCCCCTCGGGGAGTTCTTGTGGGGGGCAGGAGGCATGGCTCACGCCTGGCCGGCCAACCCGGGTGAGAACCAGTACACCAGCGTGCAGAACTCGAGCGTCCCGACGCTGCTCATCGGCGGGACGCTCGACTTCGAGACGCCGGCCCAGAACGCCACGAAGGAGCTGCTGCCGCACCTTTCCAACGGGCATCAGGTCATCCTGTCCGGGCTCGGGCACGTGGACGACTTCGACGCCTACGAGCCGAGCGCCAGCACGCAGCTGCTGACCACGTTCTACGCCACCGGCCAGGTCGACACGTCCCGCTACACCCCGAACGTGGTCAGCTTCGCCACACCGGACACGCAGGCAGCGATTGCCAAGGACATCCTTGCGACAATGATCGGCTTCGCCTTGTTGGCAGTGATCTGGCTCGTGGTGTTGGCGATCCGGATCCGCCGCCGAGGCGGTACCGGCCGCAAGACGGGCGCATGGATCCGTTCGGCCGGTCCGATCGTGTTCGGACTCGGCGGATGGTTCCTCGGCGCACTGTTGGTACTGCGGTTCTGGCCTCCGAGCCGGGCCGCTCGACGACCAGCTGCTGGCAGTGGTCTCGATCGCGGTGCCGATCTGGCTCGGGGTCTACGCCGGCTGGGTCCGCACCGACACGCCGAAGGCGATGCGGGCCAAGGGCATCGGTGCCGCGGGTGTCGGTGCGGTGGTCGGAGCCGCACTCGGTTTCCACGTGACCAGCGGGCTCATGGCGTTGATCACGACGATCATCGGTGCGGCGGTCGTGTCGAACCTGAGCCTGCTCGTGCTCGACATCTGGACCGAGCGGGCCGCCTCCCGGGGAACGGCCGCTCCGGCGGTGGATCTGTCGGAGACGGAGCACCTAGAGACGGAGCACCTGGAGCCGGCCCTGCACTGATCGCCCGAACGGTGTCTTTGCACTGATCGCCCGAACCGAGGAAGGACGACGTCATGGCTACCAACATTGTTGATGCAGGGACCTCACAGGCGACCACGCGGGCCGCACCTGGCTGGGAGCGGTATTCCTGGCTGGCAGGGATCCTCTTCGTTCTTGTCGTCCTGGTGGAGTCCGCGATCGGGCTCGGGGTCGGCATCAACCAGAACGACTCGGCCGCGAAGATCGCTAACACGCTCGCCGATCACAAGAACCGGCTGGTGGTGGTCGAGGGCTTCTGCGTCGTCTACGCCGTCATGTTTCCGATCTACCTGTGGAAGTTGTACGACCGTTTCCTGCACACCGATGCCGAGGGATCGCGTGCCCTGGGTTCCTTGATGCTGGTCGGTGGCATGCTGTTTGTCGCCCTTCACGCGTTCAGCGACATCGGGATCTACGGCGTGCTCGACGGGAAGCTCGCAGTGTTCGGTACGCAACACGACCACAGTGTCTCCTACACGCTGTATCTATTGACCTACGCCGTGGACAGCGTCGCGGACCTCTTCGGCAGTCTCTTCGCGTTCGCTGCTGGGGTACTCGTGTTCAGGAGTGGCGTCTTGCCACGGTGGCTTGGGTGGGTCTCGATCCTCGCCGCGCCACTGCTCTTTCTGCAGGCCTTCGGCCTCGGCGGCGTGATCGCATCGTTTGGTCTGGTTCTCGACCTGATCGGGTTCGTGCTGCTCCTCGTCTTCGTCCTCGTCAGCAGCATCGTCTCGCTCAGGAGGGAGAGATCGGTTGGCGCCCCCGCTCAAGTCGGGTAGAGACCCCGGGCCTGAGTGAACGCCGGACGAGTGATGCTGGGCAGCGGTTCGAGGTGTCCCACTTTGACAACGGACCGAGCGAGTGGGGCGTGCCCCCGTCGTGCCTGATTGAGACTTGAGGCAGACCCTGCGGTTGATCGTACGAGGGCACCTCATCACGGCGTATTGGGGCACCTTTGCCGGTGCGCAATACCGGCTAGCTCATGCTCAGGAACTCGTTCACATCCGCCGCGAATTCGCTGTGGTGCTGGAACAAGAACCCATGGGCGGCATCGGGGTAGATCTTGAGCCTCGCGTCAGGCAGGAGTCCGGAGAGCAGATATGAGTACCGAGGGAGGATCATCGGGTCGCTGTCGCCATTGGCGACGAATGTCGGCATCTCGATCGCTCGCACCCTCTCGAGGAGAGCGTGGTTCGGCATCCCCCACTCACAGACTGCGTCGTACTGAGCCATGCGGCAGTCCCAGTTCGTCGGCGTGTCGCGTTCCTGGTCACACGCGTACAACCTGGCGAGTGCCTCCTGGCCCGCCTTTCTGCTTACGTCTGACGGTGCAAAGAAGATGCTGATGTACTCCTCGGGTGACGTCCGAGGCGTGCCGACCGCAGCGATGACGTCGGTGGCCCACCCGTGCATACCTTGCGCACCTTTCGGAGCCGACGACGCGAGGACGACCCTGTTCACCACCCCCGGGCGAGTGAGCGCAATCTCCTGGACGACGAAGCTCCCGATCGAAAATCCAAGGAGATCTACATCCTCGACGTTCATAGCGTCTAGAAACCGCAGCGAGCTCGCCGCCGTTTCGCCGATCGAGTGCCCGACGTTCCCCTCGGATCCTCCGACTCCCTGGTAGTCGAAAGTGATCACCCGTCTGTTGACCGCCAGCTCGTCGACCAGTGCGGGATCCCAGCTATCAAGATTGCCGCGGAAATGCTGAAAGAGGACGACGGGACGCCCTTCTCCGCCGGTGTCGCGACACGCAAAGCTCAGTCCGTCCTCGGATTTCACATTGAGGTTCCGCAAATCCGCGTATGTCGTCACCTGCTCGACCTTTCTTCCGACTCAGACCGTCCCACTAACTCGCTACAAGGCGCTTGTACCCGCCTGTGACCCAGTCGGCAATGAGGCGGCCGTACTCATCAGCCGATTCCTCCCATGCGAAGTGACCAGCGTCGAGAGGATGGATCTCACTGTTAGGGAGGAGTTCGTGGAGGTATTGGTTGTTCGACCACGGGACGAGGTCGTCATTGCGTCCCGCCACGATCTGGGTCGGTATGGCGATCGACGGCAGTAGATCACGTAGCACCGGGTTCTGCCTGGGATAGTGCCGCACGAAACGCGCAGACTCCACGAAGCGCCCGAGGTCATAGGCGCTGACGTAGTCCTCGTGAACTTCGGGCTCACGCGCGCTCGGCGCAGCCGCCTCGACGGCATAGCCGATGTTGGTCCTGGCGTCCAGAGCCCGCACATCATCGAGGGTCGGCGCCTCAATGACGTCTCTGAGCGCGCCGGTCGCTTCAATCGGGAAGCGGACAGCGCCGCCACCGATGGTCAGGCTCGTGACACGTTCGGGAGCGTTCGCAGCAAGGAAGAGTGCCGCTGAAGTCCCAACGTCGGGACCGACGACGTGCGGTGCCCCCAGCCCCCACTCCTCGATCAAGCCGGCCAGGAACGCCCCCGAACTGTCCGGGGCGATTAGCTCCGGACGACCATCGGAGTGGCCGAAGCCCGGCAGGTCTATGGCGACCACACGTCCGATTCCCGTGACTCGGTCCCAGATGCGGCGGTACGCCCAGAGGCTTTCCGGCCACGGGGCCAACAGCAGCAAGGTGATGTCCGAATCTTCCTTGTTGTGTGCGAACCGCACCCGCACCCCGTCACAGACTCGGAAGTAGGTGCAGATCGACGTCCCGGTATCCATCTGACCGTTCTCCTGTTCGACCGCTGCAAGCCGTGTCGGCAGTGCGTGCGAAGCCCGGCCCACGTCGGACTGGAGCGTTCGCTCTAGTTCTAGACCATTCGCTCTAGTACGGTCAAGGGGGGTGGTGCGCGTCCGGACTCCCGCGACGAGCTGATCCAGACGATGGCGCGATTGCTGCGCGACCAGGACTACGCGCCACCGGGCGGGCGTTGCAGCTCCTAGCGGAGAGCGGCGTATCTAACGGATCGCTCTATCACCATTTCCTCGGCGGCATGAACGAACTCGCGCAGGCTGCGCTGGGGCGTCCAGCAAAGCCGTCGCCGAAGCCTTGAACCGAGCGCCGAACGCAGAGGTCCGCAATCGGCCGATTTCTGGACGTCGCTGAACAATCACACTCAGCTGCGACCTGAGTCATCTCGCTCATGCAAACGGCAGTGCGACATCCCTCTTTGGCGCGCCCAGGATGAAGAGGGAACATGGGCGACCGCCACGGCGATTGGGTAAGCCGATTGTTTCGCAGTGAATATCCGAGTTGTGCCGAAGAGTGTCGCCTGCTCCCGGCGAACTGGGCTAGGGCAGTTCAGTTCGTGATCGCCCCACTAACGAGCGGTCCGACTAGGAAGCTGTTGCCACAGAGCTTCGGGTACCCCGTACTGATCGGCGTGGGGACCTGAACGTCCGTCCATTCATTAGGTGGGATGAGATGGAGTGCACCGACCACCGTCGAGCACTCCGTCCCCGTTTCAATGTCGACGTCGGGGAGGCCGATGGAAAAGTGCATCGACGCTTTCGGGGCCACTGACAAAGCGTCGTCCGGCGCCATGGAGGGCGCACGTTCTTCTGAGGCTGGGATCAGGCGTCCTTCCGGGTCGTAGGCGGCGACACCCACAAAGCCGCCAGTTACGCAGGCTTGCCCCGAGACGTTCTCCAGGTTCACGATGTAGAAGAGGTGCCCGGAAGCTCCGTCGCCAAAGCCCGGCCACGACGGCCTGAGGTCGCCTGATGTGCACTGGTTGCCGGCCCCTGCAAGTGCCACGGTTGTCGACGTCGTCGACGGCGGACTGACAACCGTGCTTGTCGTCGTGGTGGAGGCAGTGGTCGTGGTGCCGATAGGCACCCTGGGCGACGAAGTCCGGGCGGGTGTCGTGGAGCAACTGGTCAGGAGGACGACCAGAGCCAATCCCGTCACGAAGCCGACGAGAAGCCGCTTCACGAGCTGAAGTTATCCCAGCGCTGCCAAACAAAGCTAGGTCGAGCGGTTCCGTCGCTGCACCGACAATCAGGCTGAAGGTTTTTGGGGTTATCCCCTGGCCCGAAAGTGACTGATTCGGTATGGGGCAGGGCTCGACGGGTCCAAGATGTTGCGGGCATCCGCTGATTCCGAGCCGGCATTCGGCTGGCCGAGCCGCCGGCGGAACCGCCGTCGGCGGGCGGTAGTACTGCCGAGTTTCGTCCTGCGAGCTCTCGAGCAACACCTGGGGAACTACGTACCGACCCCGGCGACTCCTTCGTGTTCATCCGCCCAACGGGACTCCCGCTCCACCGCCGGGACCTCTCGAACGCGCGGACGCGAGTGCCCGCGCCGGAATCGATGGCGTGCTCCCCCACGATCTCAGACGCCACGCCGTCACGGTGACCGCCCGCTATCCCGATGTCACCTTGCGAGAGTTGATGGCAACGATTGGTCATTCCTCGCACGTGGCCGCCCTGCGCTACCTGCACGCCACGGCGGAGCGAAGCAGAGAGATTCGCGACCGCCCACATGGTCTGATCGATGCCGCTCGACCTCCGATCGGTCGGTCGGCGTCGGGATCGGTGCCCGAGGGATGTGGCATCGGCGTGGCATGGAAGAAACGTGATCGGGCTCTTCGGATTTCAGCGGGGAGTCCCTGGTGACCGAGGTCCCCCAGACATAGGCGAAGGCGCTTCAGGCTTGTGGTGTGAGCCAACAACCAAGAAGCACCTTCGTCCTGTTCCACCCTAGTGAGATCCTCCAAGCCCTGGTGGGCCTCAAAGACGTCGCGGTCGTGTGCCTCGAACGCCGAGGACCCGACGTCGAGCTGATGATCGAACAAGTCGTTGGCGACGTGCGCTGTCCCAGTTGTGCTGGGCGGGCCCAGGTCAAAGAACGTCCGGTCGTGCACTACGTGGACCTGCCCGTCTACGGGGTCCCGATGAGCCTGGCCTGGAAGAAGCACCGGATGCGCTGTGTGAACCCGAGGTGCGAGAAGAGGAGCTGGGTCCTCTTTGACCACCGGATCGCAGCCAAGAACTGCTTACTGACGACGCGGGCGGCCAAGTAGGCGACGCTCCAAGTCGGCGGGGGCCGCACCGTCTCAGAGGTGGCGGCCGAGCTCTCTTGTGACTGGCACACGGTCAACGACGCCGTGTGCACCTATGGCGAGGCCCTGCTCGCCGCGGACCGCAAGCGGTTGAACAAGACCACGGCCATCGGCCTCGACGAGACGTCCTTCGTCAAGCTCTCGAAGCGGAACCACACCGACTACGCCACCACGGTGGCCGACGTGGAGAACCACCAGATCATCGAGATCCTCCCGACCCGCAAATACGGCGATGTGGCGGGCTGGATCGACAAGCAACCCAGGCCTTGGAAGGAGCGGATCCGCTTCGGCGCCCTCGACATGTCGGCCACCTATGCGGCTGTCTACACGGTCATGTTGCCCAAAGCGGACCAGGTGGTCGACCCCTTCCACGTCATTTCGCTGGCCAATCGCAGCCTCGACGCGGTCCGCCGGCGGGTGCAACACGAGCAGACCGGGCACCGGGGACGCAAAGACGATCCGCTCTATCGGGCCCGACGCGTCCTGCTGCGCGGCGAAGAACACCTCGAGGCCGCAGCGACTGAGCGCTTGTGGTCACTCCTCGCCTTGGGCGATCCCGGGGCCGAAGTCGCCATCGCCTACCGGGTCAAAGAGCGCCTACGCGAGTTCTACCGAACGCGTGATCCAGAGACCGCAGAAGCAATGCTCAAAGAGCTCGAGGCGCACTGCCGCCGCCGCACTATGCCACCGGAGATCCAAAAGCTCGGGCGCACCCTGCACGCCTGGTTCGACAAGATCGCCAACTTCCATCTGGCCCGGGTCTCCAACGGTCCGACCGAAGCACTCAACAACCTGATCAAGCGCATCAAACGCATCGGCTTCGGGTTCCGCAACTTCGAGAACTACCGGATCCGTGCCCTTCTCTACGCCGGCAAGCCGAACTGGCGAGTGCTCGGTTCGATCGTCGTCCGGTGAGGTCGCAGACCCCGCCAGATTCCGAAGAACCCGTGATCGCAAGGATGCTTCGATGAAGCGTGCCTCCGACCAGGAAGGTCGCACAGAGGCGGCGGGCGGAATCGAACCGCCGTACGGGGCTTTGCAGGCCCCTGCCTAAACCACTCGGCCACGCCGCCGCGCACTGGTCACGAACGGGCGGCCAGCCTAACGGCCGGACTCACCCGGCTCCGGCAATGGCCCGATTGGGACGGCGGGGCGGCTCCTAGTGCCTGAAGCGCGAGACCAGCCAGAACACCCCCGCGATGAGGGCGACGATCACCGCGATCTTCACGAAGAAGAGGATGACCCCGGCCAGACTGCTCAGAATCCAAAAAGCCACGATGATCCCCACCACGGCCACGGCCGTCATGGCCACGGCATGGGTGAAGGTCATCGGGGTCTTGCCCTGTCTGCTTTCAACGTCTCTGCTCACGGACCCAATGCTACGTTCCCGCCATGACCGCTGATACGTCACTACGTGACCGGCGGAGCCGCCTCCTCGAAGAACCAGGCCTGCGTGGCGAGGAATTCTGCCGTCGCTACGCCGCTGAGGCCGATGCCTGGCTCGCAGGATTGGCCGATCGGGCTGCCGGCGACAACAAGCGGCACCTGGCCCTGGTGGCCGTCGGAGGCTACGGCCGCAGCTCACTCTGCCCCTACAGCGACCTCGATGTGGTCCTGGTTCACAACGGCCGGCGCGACATCGGGACGGTCGCCGATGGCATCTGGTACCCGGTCTGGGACGAGGGGGTCCACCTCGACCATTCCGTCCGGCGCCCCTCCGAGGTCCTCGACGCCGCCACCGACGACCTGCGCGTCGCACTCGGGCTGCTCGACGGACGCATGGTCTGGGGCGAGCCGAGACTGGCAGAGCCACTTATCGAGAAAGCTCGGGCCGCTTGGCGCACGCGCCTTGGTACCAAGTACCTCCCGATGCTCGAGATCCAAATGGACGAGCGCCGCGCCGTCGCGGGCGACGTCGCATTCCTCTTGGAGCCTGACTTGAAGGAGAGCCATGGCGGCCTGCGCGATCTGAACGTGCTGGGCGCCCTCTCCGCCTACGCGCCGCTGCTGGCCGACTACGCGGACCTGGCCTCACTCGAGGACCCCGCCGCTCTGCTTACCGACGTGCGCGTCGAGTTGCACCGCATGGCGCGCCGCGCCCACGACAAGCTCCTCTTGCAAGACCAGGACCAGGTGGCCGGCGCGCTCGGGTTCCTTGACGCCGACGCGCTCATGCTCGCCGTGTCGACGGCGGGCCGCCAGATCGCCTGGGTGAGCGACGACGTCTGGCGGCGGCGTCGTCTGTGGGACCCGACACCACCACCGCGGCGGCGCTTCCGTCGCGGTGCGCCCGAAGCCAACCCTGCTCGAGCGACCGCCGACCTCGGCTCCGACATGGTGCTCGTCGACGGCGAGATCGCGCTGACGCCGACCGCGCCCGTCTCCGACGACGCCTCGCTGCCGTTGCGGCTCGCCGCGACGGCGGCCGAGCTCGACCACCCGATCGCGCGGGGCTCGCTGCACCGCCTGGCCGACCGGATGCCGCCGCCCGGCGACCCGTGGGCAGAGCGAACACGCCAGTCGTTCGTCTCCTTGCTCGGTCTCGGCCGGGCTGCTGTCGACAAGATCGAAACTCTCGACCAACACGGTCTGTTCGTCCGCCTGATCCCCGAGTGGGCCGCGGTGCGCAACAAGCCTCAGCGGAACGCCTATCACACCTATACCGTCGACAGACACCTCCTCGAGGCAGCGGCGCTGGCCGCCGAGCTGACGGACACCGTCGAACGTCCCGACCTGTTGCTGATCGGCGCGCTCCTGCACGACATCGGCAAGGGGTTCCCCGGCGACCACACCACGGTCGGCATCGAGATCGTCGACACCATTGCCACGCGCATGGGCTTCCCGCCCGACGACGTGGAGGTGCTGGTCGACCTGGTGCGCCATCACCTGCTGCTCCCCGACACGGCGACGCGGCGCGATCTCGATGATCCCACCACCATCGCCCGGGTGGCGCGAGCGGCCGGCAACCGCACGACCCTGCACCTGCTGGCCGCGCTGACCGAAGCCGACAGTCGCGCCACCGGTCCCTCCGCGTGGGGCGCGTGGAAGGCGGGCCTCGTGGCCGATCTGGTCGAGCGGACCGACCGCGTGCTGCTGGGCGAGGCCGAACCGGCCGGGCCGGACCGGATCGTTACCGCCAACCGAGAGCTGATGGAGGAGGTACGCCAGAGCGGCCTTCCCTCGGTCTCGCTGCAACCGCCCCACGTCATCGTGGCCGCGCCGGACCGGCGGGGCCTCTTTTCCTCAGTGGCCGGCGCGCTCGCACTGAACGGCATGAACGTGCGGGCGGCAAACGTGAGTGGCGAGGACGGCGTGGCCGTCGAGGTCTTCACCGTCGAGGTCGCGCGCGGGACGTGGCCCGACACCGCCAAGCTGCGCGAGGACCTGGCCGCCGTGCTCGAAGACCGGGTCGCCATCGGCGAGCTGCTCTCCGAGCGCGAGCGGGTCTACCCCCGCCGCCGCGTCTCGGCCGCACACCTGCCCGGCAGCGACGTCAGCGTGGACATCGAGGCCTCGGAGAAGGCGACCGTCTTCGAGGTCCGCGCCCCCGACGAGATCGGGCTCTTGCACCGGATCACCCTGGCCCTCTTCGAAGAGGACCTCGACGTGGTCTCGGCCCGGGTCTCGACCTTGGGCGAAATGGTGGTTGACGCGTTCTACGTCCGGGAGTCTGATGGGACCAAGGTGACCGACCCGGGGCGGCTCTTCACCATCAGGAGCGCAATTCGCGCCGAATTGGGCCTGTAGTGAACCGTTAGCCCTGCTGGACCCCTGTAGAATTCCGCCTGCCATGGCTGGGGAACACGCGCGCCAACCGCAGCGTCGACGGGTCTGGGTCGATCCTGATCGTCTGCGCGGCCGTCCTCGTGGTCGCCGGCGCCGGGGTCGTCGCCGCCAACCACTTCAACAACCAGGCCGCCGCCACTCCCACCGCCCCGCCCCCGACCCTGCGCGTGCACCGCGGTGTCGCCGACGGGCACCAACGTCGCCGCGGGCTCCACGCTCACCGTCCAGTTCTCGACCGACCTGGCGCCGAACAGTCCGATGCCGACGCTGAACCCGCCGGTGACCGGCGCCTGGGTCGCGCTGTCCCCATCGTTGCTCGAGTACCAGGCCTCCGGGCCGCTCGTCCCAGGTGCCGCCGAGACGATCACCGTTTCCGGCGGCGACAGCGGCGTCATCGGCTCGCAGGGTCAGCACATGGCGCAGACGCTCACCTCACAGTTCACGGTGGCGCCGGGCTCCATCCTGCGGCTCCAGCAGCTCCTGGCCGAGCTCGGCTACCTCCCCTTGACCTTCACGCCGGCCTCCCCGCTCACCTCCCCGACCGAGGAGGGCAACGACCAGGTCGGCTCGTTCAGCTGGCGCTGGCCCAACCAGCCCCTCTCGCTCGAGACGCTCTGGACCCCGGGCGTCAACAACGTGATCACCCAGGGGGCGGTCATGAACTTCGAGAATCAAAACGGCCTCAAGACTGACGGCGTTGCAGGGCCCCAGGTGTGGACCGACCTCCTTGCCGACGTACAGAGCGGCAAGGGCAACGCGCAGCCGTGGGACTACGTGCTCGTGAGCCAGTCGCTGCCCGAAACCGCCACCGTCTATCAGAACGGGAACCCCATCTACAGCACGCCGGTGAACACGGGCGTGCCTGGCGCGATCACCGAGAACGGGACGTGGCCCGTGTTCGCCCGCTACACGGTGACGACGATGACCGGCACCAACCCCGACGGCTCCCATTACGTGGACCCAGGGATCCCGTGGGTCAGCTATTTCCACGGCGGCGACGCGCTGCACGGCTTCGTGCGCGCATCGTATGGCCACCCCCAGAGCGACGGCTGCGTCGAAATGCCGATCGCCAACGCCGCGATGGTCTTCCCGCTCACCCCGCTCGGAACCCTGGTCACCGTCCAGGCGTAGGCGTCGCCGACCCGGTCCGGGTCGGCGACCGCCCTAACCTGTCCTCCCGATGTCCCCACTGCGGCGGGTCGTCGACATCTTCGGACGGGTCCTGATTGGGGCCGGTGTGCTGGTGCTGTTGTTCACTGCCTACCAGATCTGGGGTACTTCCCTTCAGGAGTCCCACACCCAGGCCGGGCTGCGCACCCAACTCCAGAGCGAGACCAACAGCGCGGAGGTCCGCCACGCACTGGCCGAGGCGGCGGCGCTCGACAAGCTTCCGACCGGTCCACCGATCACCGCGCCGCACACGGTCGCCCCGGGTGAGGGCGAGCCCGTCGGCGACATCCGGATCCCGGTCATCGGCATCAACCAGGTCGTCGTCGAGGGCACGAACACGCCCGACCTGCGCAAGGGCCCCGGCCACTACGCCGGCACGCCGATACCCGGCCAAGCCGGCAATGCGGCCATCGCGGGACACCGCACGACCTACGGGCATCCCTTCTACAGCCTCGATGCAGTCAAGACCGGCGATCCGATCGTCTTGACCACACTCCAGGGCGTGTTCGTCTACCACGCATACAGGAGCATCGTGGTGTCGCCGGGCGACACCACAGTGATCGCACCGGTCCCCGCCAACATCCTCACGCTGACGACCTGCAATCCGCGCTTCAGCGCGTCGACCCGGCTCATCGTGCAGGCCAAGCTCGCCCACTCCCAGCTGTTCCAAAATTCGGGCCTGCCCGGGGTCACGTCGCACGTCGATCCTCGGAGCGAGAACCTGGCGGGCGACTCCGACGTCGAGCTGGCCAGCACGCTGTTGTGGGGCTTGCTCGCGGTCGCGCTGGGCGTGGTCGTCTTCCTTGCCGCGGCACGCGTCCGCCGGCGACGTTGGTACGTCTACGGCGCGGGAGTGCTCGTCGGCCTGGTGCTGCTCTGGTTCTTCTTCGGCGCCGTCAGCCCGCTGCTCCCGGCGAGCTACTGATCCCGTGCTGGTCGAGCAGCCACTCTCCGACCACTTCCGCGGCTTCGCCGCGGTGGCCGAGCGTGACGGCGGGACCACCTACGCCGCCATCTGCCGCGGCGTGGCCGATGACGTGGACGTGCTCTCCATCCTCGAGCGGGCGCCACTCCCCCAGCGCCGGCCGCTCATCTTGCTGGCCGCCGTGCACGACCTCCTCCTCTCCGGTGCGGCACACCCGCTCGCCGGCTTCTACGACACGGTGCGGGCCGTGCGCGGTACGAACGAGCCGGCACCCGCCGCCGCGGACCCCGCCGCGGCCTTCAGGGATTTCTGCCGGGTCCACCGTCGCGAACTCGAGGACCTGGTCGCCACGCGCCGGACTCAGACCAACGAGGTCGGTCGCTGCACCGGGCTGCTCCCGGGCCTCTGCCACATTGCGTCCCTCTACGGGTGGGACGTGCCGCTGTCGCTGCTCGACCTCGGCACCTCGGCCGGGTTGAACCTGCTCTTCGACGACTACGCCTATACCTATCGGGCCGCCACCGGCGGCGCCGAGCTCACTACGGGCATGCCCGGTTCTGGCGTGCAGCTCGCGTGCGAAGCCCGCGACGACCTCACCTGCCTCCCCGAGCTGCGCCTGCCGGCCATGGCCGAACGGGTCGGCCTCGACCTCTCGCCGCTCGACCCGTACGCAGACAACGACGCACGGTGGCTGCTGGCCTGCCAGTGGCCGGACAACCCGCTGCGGTTCGGACGCCTCCGGGCGGCACTCGACAACGTGCGAGCTGCGCCGATCCGGCCGCTGCTCGTCCAGGGCGACATGGTGCGCGATCTGGACGAGGTGGCCGCCTCGATCCCGGG
Source organism: uncultured Acidimicrobiaceae bacterium (assembly GCA_963825965.1). Classification (GTDB taxonomy): domain Bacteria; phylum Actinomycetota; class Acidimicrobiia; order Acidimicrobiales; family RAAP-2; genus Bog-473. The sequence goes on along the minus strand of CAWGUX010000012.1, from coordinate 625,134 downwards.
CGACAACCCGCTCGTCGTCTTCCACTCCTGGGTCGCCGCCTACCTCGACGAGCCGCAGCAGCGCGCCCTAGCCGAGCAGGTGCGCGCCCTCGCCCGGCACCGGGCCGTGCACCACCTTTATTGCGAGACACCCTTCGAGACACCCGGCCTCCCGACGCCGCCCTCGCCCGTCCCCCGCGACGGGCCCGATCTCGCCACGACGCTCGTCCACGTGGCGCCCGGCGCTGATCCCGTCCGCCTGGCCGACACCCATCCGCACGGCTACTGGCTCCGCTGGTGGCCGGCGGACGCCACCTCGTAGACCCCAGCGCTCAGACGTCGGGCCCCCAGGGCGCATCGCGCCGGGCCGGCACCTGCACCCCTTCGTCGGTGACCATGCGCGGCCGAGCCGACCGCGCTGCGCCCGAAGCGTGTGCGGATCGCGTCGACCGCTGCGGTGACCTCGTGCCAGGACTGCTCCACCGCCGTCGCGCTCTCGTTGGCCTCGTCGAGGCCGTCGCCCAGGTCGAAGGAGAGCTGGTCGGCGCCGCCCGCGCTGAGCCCGGACGCGCTCACTCCGAGCAGGCGGACACCCTCGCCGGGGTCGATGCCCGCCAGCAACGCCGCCGCGACCTGTCCGATGGCGCCCCCCGTGGCGATGGGGCGTCCCATCGTGTGCGACCGCGTCTGGAGGGAGAAGTCCTTGAACTTGACCTTCACCGTCACGGTGCGTGCAGCGCTCGACTCGCCGCGCAACATGGTGGCGACCGACTCGGCCATGCGCAGCACGTGGCGCTCGAGTTCCGCGGGGTCCACCAGGTCCTGGCTGAAGGTCTCCTCGTGCCCGATCGACTTGTTGGGCCGGTTGGGGTTCACCGGCTCGGGATCCTCCCCGCGCGCCAGCGCGGCCAGGTGGGTCCCGCTCGCCTTGCCGAGCCGGCGCACGAGCGTGTCGGCGGGCAGGGCGGCCAGGTCGCCGACGGTGCGCACGCCCTAGGCCGTGCAGCCGCGCCGCAGTGGCCGGGCCCACGCCCCAGAGCGCCTCGACGTCGTGGGCGTGGAGAAAGGCCAGCTCTTCGGCGGGCGCCACCAGCACCACGCCCGGACCGGGATCGAGCCCGGCCCGGCTCGCTCGCGGCTTGGCGGCGCGCGAGGCCAGCTTGGCGATCATCTTCGAGCGCCCGATGCCGACCGCGCAGCCGAGTCGCAGCTCGGCGCGCACCCGGTCGCGCACGTCGTGCGCGATGCGCTCGGGCGGGCCGAAGAGACGGAGCGACCCCGACGACGTCCATGAAGGCCTCGTCGAGGCCGATCGGCTCCACCATGGGGGTGACGTCGCGCAGGATCGCGTGCAGCTGCGCGCTCACCTCGGCGTAGCGGCTGTGGCGGCCCGAGAGGAAGACGGCGTCGGGGCACAGCTGACGGGCCCGCACGGACGGCATGGCCGAGTGCACTCCGAAGGCGCGGGCCTCGTACGTGCACGACGCGACCACCCCGCGGGCGCCTGCGCCGCCGACGATGACCGGCTTGCCGGCGAGCGACGGGTCGTCGAGCACCTCGACCGACGCGAAGAACGCGTCCATGTCGACGTGGAGGATGGTCGGAACGGCGCCCCGGACCGTGCCCTGCGCTGCCGGCGGCCCCGGCGCTCGCGGGCGGGGCTTCAGCCACCGAGGGACAGCCGGCGGAACCCCTCGGCGTAGGGGACACCGGCCCTGCGGCCCTCCTCGACCGCCCGGCGGCGCACCGCCTCTCCCGCCCAGCCGTCCTCGCCGCTGAACTGGGTGCGGTGGCACTCCACAGCAGCCGCCTTGGTCTCGATCGTGTCGGAGACGTCGACCCACTCGTCGGGCTCGAGCGTGCCCGAGAGCAGGACGGTGGCGACCTGGTGGGGTGGGCCGGCGTCGGGGAAGTAGTGCGGCAGCGCCGCCGCCGGGGCGACGGCATCGAGCAGGGCCGCGCCGGCGATGCGGTGGTCGCGGTGGTTGAAGTAGGTCTGCCCGAAGAAGACGGCCGTCGGGTCGTGGCCGCACACGACGTCGGGCCGCAGCGTGCGCACCCGCTCGACCAGCGTGCGACGGAAGCTGTCGGAGTCGATGAGCTCACCGTCTGGGAACCCCAGGTTCTCGACGCTGGCGAGCCCGATGAGGGCGGACGACGCCTGCAGCTCGCTCGCACGCTGGGCCGCCAGCTCTCTTCGGCTTCGCCGCTCGGGTCGGTCGTCCCTTTGCCGCCGTCGGTGCATACCACGAGGTGCACCGCACTCCCCGCCTTGGCCCAGCGGGCGAGGGTCCCGCCGCAGGCGACGTCGGCGTCGTCGGGATGGGCGTAGACGGCCAGCACGACGCCGGGCGTCGCCTCCATCATCGGCGTTTGGGCTCCGTCGTCTTGGTCAACAGACCGGCCTCTCGCTGGAAGTCTCCCGCCTCCTCGAAGCCCTTGTACACGCTGGCGAAGCGGAGGTAGGCGACGTCGTCGAGCGTCTGGAGTCGCTCGAGCACCGCGACGCCCACCTGCTGGCTGGTCGGCTCGGTCGTCGCTGCCCGCAGCGCGTCCTCCACGCTCTGGGCCAACTCCTCCATCTGCTCGTCGCTCACGGGCCGGTTCTTGCAGGCGGCTCGCACGCCCTCGACGACTTTGGCCCGGTCGAAGGGCTCACGCAGGCCGCTGCGCTTGACCACCCACAGCGGGACTTCCTCGATCCGCTCGAACGTCGTGAAGCGGCGCCCGCACCCGAGGCACTCGCGCCGGCGACGGATGGCACCGCCGTCCTCGGCCTGGCGCGAATCGACGACGCGGTCGTCATCGACACTGCACCACGGACACCGCACACCGCCGACGATAGTCAGGGAATGTAGATGTGCTCCCCGGCCACGACCGCTGTCGAGCCGACCTCGTGCGCCAGCTGGCCCGTCATCGCAGCAGCGGCCGCCGGATCCGCCTGCGCGGCGATCGACGCCAGCGTGTCGCCGGACTTCACGATGTAGTCCTGTCCCTGGGCCGGGGCGGCCTGGGCCAGCGTGCTCCCGCCGAACGAGCGGATCGGGAGCGCGAGCAGGACCAGCAAGGCGGCCACCAACACGCCGAGGGCCACCCCCACGACCACCCGGCGGCGGTGCACCAGGGGGGAAGGTGCGCTCCGCGCCGGCTGGTCGGGCAGGGCGTACAGCCGGGGGCGGCACGCCTCGATTTCGAGCTCATATGCGACCGACATGGCGTCCTCCTGATCGAACACCTGTTCGCTAGACAGCACATTGGACCACGAACACCTGTTCGCTGTCAACCGAAAAGTCGAACAGCCGTTCGCACGTGTCAGACCCTACGGAAGGGGTGTCACACGCCTTCTTCCGATTAATCTTGACAATTCCGAGTGATTTAGTCAGGATTAGCCCCGGTACCCCAAATCCGACCGGCACCCCCATCCGACGAGGCACCAACCCCCATCCGAGAGGAACCCCCATGACGACCGCCACCTCCGTCCGACTCGACATCGCCCCGCTCTCGGGGACCATCGGCGCCGAGATCCGCAATCTCGACCTCCACACCCGCCTCGACCCCGACACTCTCGCTGCGGTCCGCCAGGCACTGCTCGACTACAAGGTGATCTTCTTCCCGGGCCAGTACCTGAGCCCAGAAGAGCACAAGGACTTCGCAGCGTCCTTCGGCGAGATCACCCTCGCCCACCCCGTCGTCCCCGGGCTCGAGGAGCACCGCGAGGTGTTCGAGATCGATTACACCAAGATGCGCACGCTCGCCCGGCGGGCAGGGCACCGAGGAGGACCGGCGCGAGAAGTGGCACACCGACGTCACGTTCGTCGAGACCCCGCCGCTCGGCTCGGTGCTCAACGCCATCGTCATCCCCGAGGCCGGCGGTGACACGCTGTGGGCCGACACCCACGCCGCGTACGAGGGGCTCTCGGCTCCCATCCGCCAGCTGGTTGACGGGCTGCACGCGTTCCACGACGGCACGCCCACGTTCGGTCGCCTGCTCGAGGCGGTCGGCCAGGGCGAGTGGGACGGCGAGACCTTCACCGAGCTCACCCAGGTCGAACACCCCGTCGTGCGGACCCACCCCGAGACCGGCCGGCGCAACCTCTTCGTCAACCCGGGCTTCACGACGCGCATCAAGGGCCTGACCCGACGCGAGAGCGACGCGCTGCTCGAATTCCTCTACGCCCACATGACCACGCCCGAGTACGTCGTCCGCTACCGCTGGGAGGAGGGCGACCTCGGATTCTGGGACAACCGGACGACCATGCACTACGCGGTGGGCGACTACGGCGACGCCCACCGCGTCATCCAGCGCGTCACCGTGCGCGGGGACCGGCCCTTCTGATCAGGGTCCACCCCGACATCACTGGGTCAAACGCCCAAACGCCCAAACGAGCGGTGCCGTCGCCGCCCACGACCCGACGGAGCGGCACCGCTCCCCGATCACGACCGGAGCGGAGACCGCTCCCAGATCACAAGGAATGACCACCGATGGCACCCACGCGCCCGCGCCCGCACAGACAGACCCGGCGCCTCCAAGCACGCCCACGCATCGCCGCCGCGCTCGCCGCCTGCGGCGCCGCGGTTGCGCTCGCCGCGCTGATGCCCGCGGCACCGGCTGGGGCGGGATCGACGCGCAACGCCAAGGCGGTGTCGCTCAACGGGGTGACCATCACCTTCGGTGACCAGCTGAAGGAGTTTCAGTCGATCTTCGCCGCCACCGGCGCGCTGAAGGGTGCGCCCTACACGGTGAATTGGACGAACTTCGTCGGCGGCCCCCCGATCATCGCAGCCGAGACAGGCGGGTCGGTCGACATCGGCGACATGGCCGAGACGCCGACGATCTTCGCCCAAGCGGCCGGAGATCCGGTCAAGGTGGTGGCGGCGACGCTCGGCACCACCACCAAGACGTCGCCGTACGCCATCTTGGTGCCCTCTGGTTCATCCATCAGGTCGGTGGCGCAGCTGCGCGGGCACACCGTGGCGGTGCAAGAGGGCACAGTGGAGCAGTACTACCTCGTGCAGGCGCTGGCCCACGCGCACGTCCCCTACGGTGCCGTCCACGTCGACAACCTGACCCTGACCACCGCGTCGACCGCCGTGACCGACGGCCAGGTGGACGCAGCGGTGGTGGTCCAACCCCTGATCGGGCTCGATCAGGCCACGGGCAAGGTCCGCCAGTTCGCGAGCGCGGCGGGCCTGCTGCAGACCATCGGCTACCTCACCGCCAGCGACGCCGCGCTGGCCAACCCGCAGAAGGCAGCGGCACTGACCGATTTCATCGAGCGCTTCTACAAGGCCGAGGCGACGCTGGCCAAGGACCCCACGTTGGCCGCGCAGACCTACGCCAGCACCTACGGCGTCCCCCTCGCAGTGGCCACCGAGGCCGTCGCGTCGTCGCAGTCCAAGGGCACTCCCATCACCCCTGCACTCATCGCCTACCAACAAAGCGAGGCCAACACCTTCCAGAAGCTCGGGCTCATCCCCTCCCACCTCAACGTGAAGTCGATCTTCGACCTCCCGTTCAACACGGCCGTCGCCCGGGCCGCCGGCCTCTCGTCGTGACCCGCCGCCGTTCGGGCGTCGCTTGCGGGGAGCACGGCCGTGACGCAGCTGGCCACCCCGCCGCTCCTCGCACCTGCCCGACCGGGCGCCGCAACCGGTGCCGCCGGACCCGGCACTCGTCCGCCTCCCTTCGGGTGAAGCCACGCGCCGCGCCGCGGCGCACGCTCCATGGCGCTCCGTCTCGTCATCCCGGTCTCGGTGCTGGCCGCCTGGTGGATCCTCACCACCAGCGGCGCCATCCCCTCGACCACGCTTGTCCACGCCCGCGGCGACGTGGGACGCCTTCGTCGAGCTCCTGCGGCACCAGGACCTGCTGGGTGACGTCGGCGTGTCGGCCCGGCGCGCCGTGCTCGGCCTCGCCCTCGGGGCCGGCGTCGGGCTGACGCTCGGGATCGTCGTGGGCCTGTCCCGTCTCGGCGAGGAACTGCTCGATGCGCCCCTCCAGATGCTGCGCATGGTCCCCTACCCCGCCGTCATCTTCCTCTTCATCGTGTGGTTCGGCATCGGCGAGACAGCCAAGGTGCTCCTCATCGGCCTCGCCACGGTGTTCCCGATGTACCTCAACACGTCCAACGGCGTGCGCAACGTCGACCGTCGCGTCGTCGAGGCGGCCCGCAGCTTTGGCCTGCGCGGCACGCAACTAGTACGCCGAGTCATCGTCCCGCTGGCCATGCCGTCCATCCTCACCGGGCTGCGCTTCTCGGCGGGGATCTCGGTGATCGCCCTCGTCTTCACCGAGAGCATCGGGGCCAACCAGGGCATCGGCTACCTCGTGAGCCAGGCCAACAGCCTGCAGCAGATCCCGGTCCTCGTCGTCTGCGTGATCATCTATGCGCTGCTCGGCATCGTCGCCGACGTCCTGGTCCGGCTCCTCGAGCGCGTCGCCATGCCGTGGCGACGCCACAGCGCCGTCCGATGACGCTCCTCAGCACGAAGCCGGCCGCCGTCGCCCTCGGCGTGGCCAAGTCCTTCGACGGCCGCGCCGTGCTCGAGGGCCTCGACGTCACCGTCGCCCGCGGCGAGTTCGTGGCGCTACTGGGCGCGTCCGGCAGCGGCAAGACCACGCTCCTGCGCGTGCTGGCCGGGCTCGAGCGCGCCGACGCCGGCGAGGTGCTCGTGCCCGAGGTGCGCACGGTCGTCTACCAAGAGCCCCGGCTCGTCGTCTCCCAGCGCGTCTGGCGCAACGTCGTCATCGGGCTGCCCCGGGAGGCGCGGGACGCGGGAACGCGCGGCCGAGGCGCTCGCGCGAGGTCGGCCTCGACGGAGAGCCGATGCCTGGCCCAGCACGCTGTCGGGTGGCGAGGCCCAGCGCGTGGCCCTGGCCCGGGCCCTCGTTCGCGAACCCGAGCTCCTGCTCCTCGACGAGCCCTTCGCCGCCCTCGACGCGCTGACCCGCCTGCGCATGCAGGATCTCGTGGCCGACCTGTGCGGCCGGCACCACCCCGGGGTGCTCCTCGTCACGCACGACGTGGAAGAGGCCGTGGTCCTGGCCGACCGCATCCTCGTGCTGCGCGCCGGGACGGATCTCGCTCGACCAGGTGGTCGACCTGCCCCGGCCCCGCCGCATCGGCGGGCCCGATCTTCGACGCCCGACGCGACCGCCTCCTGGCCGAGCTCGGCGTGGTACGGGAGGGCGCCGCGGGCAGCCGGAGTAACCCCGCCAGCGCGCGGCCGCCGACCCGGACCCCGCGAGCCGGGTTCTGAGCCGCCACGGCACGCGGGTCAGCTCGAGGTGCGACGACCACAGCGGCACCTCACCCAGCCGAGCCGTGCCGCTCGACGCAGTCGACCGCCCTCATCGAGACCACGAGTCGCTGGAAGGGACCCTCGGAACCGAGCACGCACAACCCCATGGTGCCGGGCGACTCGTCGAACGGCGCGTGCGCCGCGACCCGCACGTCGTCCCAGACCCACGCGCCCGCCTGCAAGGTCGGCAACCGCCCCAAGACCGCCGTGATGAACGCGGCGGCGTAGGTCGGATCGTTTCCCTGTTGCAGCACCGGGGCCGCGGGATTCGTCGCGACGACGACCGTGTTCACCTTCCAGACGACAAGCGCATGGCGGACCGCGGCCACGGAGGCCGGCGTCTCGGCGGGCGAAGGAAGACCCGTCCCGAAGGCCAGGTTGGTCAGCACAATCTGCCCCGCCGCTGCGGAGCCCGCTCGCAACGGCTGACCCTGCGGCCCTCCTCCGCCGGCCTGGCTGTAGCGCGTGCGATTCACGGCCTGCCACGACATCGCGGACTGGATCCCCGAGAACGGCGCCGGATACGAGAGCAGGCACGCGGCCCGGGGGCAAGGTCGGGGCGACGGTCACGTACCAGCGCGGCAGGATCACCGATTGCATGGTGTAGGGCAGCCACGGTCCGTACAGCACCGCGATCGGGAGGAGCGCCACCAGGCCGACGCCGAGCGCGCCGAGCGCGCCGCGCCAGTCCGGCGCGAGGTCGTGCACCCTCGACAAGATGATGGCGAGCATCGCGGCCGCGGCGAGGAAGCCCACGGCCATGTACCGCTGCTCAATGACGTTCTCGAGTACGGGCAGGCGGTCGAAGACCTGCTCGGACACCCAGATCCCGGGCCGAGGACCAAGAGACAGCTCGGCGCACAGCGCCAACAGGAAGCCGAAGAAGCACAGGCGCCGATCGCGACGGAACACGACGAGGCCGACGACGAGCACCGCGAGCAACGTCCAGCCCAGGTACGTGGCCGAGCCCAAGGGATGTCCCCCGTAGCCACCCGACCGCGACGGATTGGCTGCTGGGGCTCTGACCGACTCCGACGAAATTCGCCGGGACGAAGCCACCAAGAAGCGGGATGCCCGCCCAGACGAGCCCCGAGAGGTGCGCCGGGCCGTCGAGCGCGTACCAGGCGGGCCAGGCCAGCAGCACGGCGCCGACCGCCAGGCCCACGCCGAGCCCCTTGGCGGCGTGGGGAACACGGCGCCTGCAGCTCGGCCGGATCGGCGAACAGGACGCCGGCCACCGCCAACACCACCAAGACGATGACGAAAAGCACGGCGGCGATGGCCAGGATCTCGGAAGAGAGGAAGAACTGCGCGAACACGAGCACCCCGAGCACGACGCCGGACCAGACGGCGCTGTGCCGTTGTCGGATGAGGATCTCGTCGAGGACGGCCAAGATCGGTGGCAAGAGCATCAACGCGGCCGTCATGAGGTGCGCGTACGGCAGGCTGGTCAGCACGAAAGGCGAGAAGCCGTAGAACAGGCCGCCGACGAAGGCGGCGGGCGTCCAGGGGGCCCAGCGCCTCAGGACGACGAAGGCGGAGAACGCGGTAAGGGCAGGCGTCAGGGTCGACGCCACGTTGAACGATGCGACCGGTCCCCAGATCCAGGTGACCGGGACGAGCGGCACGCTGAGTCCCATCACCGACGTCTGCGACAGCATGTTGAACCCACCCGGGTGGAACAGCGCCGTGGAATAGAAGGGGTTCTCGCCATGTGCCAGCGCGGTGGCCGGCCACTGGAAGAACCACAAGAACAGCGCGGGATCCCCGCAGCCGCACAGTGTGTGCGTCGTGGCACCGTCGACCCACGCGTGGATCCACAGGACGAACCCGAGGGCGACGTAGACGACCGCGGCGGCGGCGAGCGTCGTCCACGCCTGCCACGAACGCGAGCGGCGAGGGCACACCGGCCGGGGCGGTGGCCGTGAGGGACGTGTCGCGGGGAACCGGCTCGATGCGGGCCGTCTACGCCGTCCGCAAGACGTTCGCTCGAAAGCCCCCGGCCGCCCACGTCCTTCTCGCCTCCCTCGGTGTACTCGTCCGGTCGAATGTCCGGGGACGCCTTTTCCGGCGGTCCTTGCCGCGACGCACGTTCGCGGTGTCCTCATGTTGCCAGCGCAGCGTGCCCAGACCGCGTTTGGTGATCCGGGCCCCTCTCCACGGAAACCCACGAGCGAACAGATGTTTGCTTTCCGGTGCCCCGCTGGCTATGTTGGTCCGTCACGAACGGATGTTCGCCCCAGGGAGGGGCCCGGCGGACCAGCCGGGGTGGGCGGCCCGGGATGGGCAGCCCGGAGACAAGGAGGGACGCCATGGCCGAGGTCCTCAGCGGGAAACGGCTTCAGATCCTCAACTTCATCGCCGACAACCAGCGCGACCGGGGCTACCCGCCGTCCGTGCGGGAGATCGGCGAGGCGGTGGGCCTGACCTCCTCGGCCACGGTGCACACGCACCTGGCCGTGCTCCAGCGCGAGGGGTACCTGTCGCGGGACCCGTCCAAGCCGCGGGCCATCCAGGTGCACTTCGATCCCGACACCACGTCCAAGCTCGGCGCGGCCGCCGTGCACAACGTGCCGCTCGTCGGCGACGTGGCGGCCGGCACCGGGGTGCTGGCCGAGGAGAACATCGAGGAACTGCTGCCCATGCCCAAGCAGTTCACCGGCAGCGGGCCCTCCTTTATGCTGCGGGTACGCGGGGACTCCATGGTCGAGGCCGGGATCTTTGACGGGGACTACGTCGTGGTCCGCCAACAGCACGAGGCCAACAACGGCGACGTGGTGGTGGCCGGCATCGGTGCGGGCGAGGCCACGGTCAAGACCTTCAGCCGTAAGGGCGGCCGGGTGACGCTCACGCCGGCCAACGCCGCCTACGAACCGATGGTCTTCGACGGGGCCGACGAGGTGACCATCTTCGGCAAGGTGGTCACGGTGGTGCGCACCTTGAACTAGCACGGGAACCGGGCGCCCCTCCGCGCGACGGGGCGTCAGCCGGCGTCGGTGGCGAGCACGGCGTAGAGCAGCGAGTCGCGCCATCCTCCCGGCACCCGGTAGTGGTCGCGCAGACGGCCTTCGTAGCGCAGCCCCGCCTTCTCGAGCACGCGGATGCCCGCCGAGTTGTCCGGGTGCACGGTCGCCCAGATCCGGTGCAGGCCGAGCGGGCCGAAGCCGATGTCGAGTAGCTCGGCGACGCCACGACCGTCGCATACCCCTTGCCCCATTCGGGCTGGCGGATGGCGTAGCCGATGTCGCCGCCTCGCGTTGACCGGGTCGCTGGCAACGATGCGCCCGGTGCCGATGAAGCGCCCGCCGGACTCTGCCACCAGGTCATAGCGCAGCCGGGGCACGGCGCGCGCCGACGACATGGCGAGATCGACGTACTCCTGGCCGTGCGCCGGTCCCCCGCCTCGCCCTCGCCGCCAAGCCAGCGGCGCACCTCGGGGATCCAGTACTCCTCGAGCGCATCGAGGTCGGCGGCAGTGCAGTCACGCAGGATCAGGCTCGGTGCAGAGCTCATGATGCCCCTACTTCAGCAGCCGCGACAGCCGCCGGTCGGCCAGCACCTTGCCGCCCGTCTGGCACGTCGGGCAATAGGCCATCTCGTAGGACTCGAACGAGACCCGCTGGAGCGTCGTCCCGCACGTCGGGCACGGCTCGCCGAAGCGTCCGTGCACCTTGAAGCGACCGCCCAAGCTCGACTCGGAGAGCCCGCCGGGGCGGGTCCGCTCGAGCTCGAGTGCCTCGGCCAAGACGTCGGTGGCGGCGGCGAGCAGCGCCTCGCGCTGGTTCGGAGAGAGGGAACGCAGCGAAGCGAAGGGCGACAGCTTGGCCCGCTGCAAAATGTCGTCGCCCCACCCGCGCCCGATGCCCGACACCACGTGCTGGTCGCGCAGGTCGGTAGTCAGGTGGCGATTCGAATCGCTGGTGCGGATGAAGGTGGCGAACTCCTCGCTCCCGGGTTCGGGCCCCAGGTCGGCCAGCGGACCTTCGTCGCCGGGCGCGAGCACCCACCACGACGCCTTGCGCTGGGTGCCGTACTCGCGCACCAAAATCCCGGTGCCCGCTCCGTCGAGACCGGCGTCCCCTGATGCCGAAGACGAAGCGGGCCACCGCGCCCCGTGGCTTCGTCTTCTTCGGTGGCTCCTCCACGTCGAGGCGGCCGGCCTGGGAGAGGTGGAGCACGATGCGAGTGCCGTTGTCGAACTCCCACACGAGGTACTTGGCTCGGCGCCCGACCGAGACGAGTCGATGACCCGCGAGCGAGTCGGGCGAGGGGTCGTAGGTCTTGAGCGAGGAGAAACCGAGCAGGTCGGCCCGCCGCAGCGTCTGGCCGGCCAACAAGCGCGTCCAGCCGCTCCGACAGCGCCTGCATCTCGGGCAATTCGGGCACGCCACAATGTACGCATGACCTACACGCACGGGCACCACGAATCCGTGCTGCGCAGCCACACCTGGCGCACGGCCGAGAACTCCAGCGCCTATCTGCTGCCCGAGCTGCGCCCCGGCCAGAGCCTGCTCGACGTGGGCTGTGGGCCGGGAACCATCACGGCCGACCTGGCCCTGCTGGTGGCCCCCGGAGACGTCGTCGGCATCGACGCTGCCCCCGACGTCGTGGCGCAGGCCGCGGCGCACGGCCGCGAGCTCGGCCTGGCCAACCTGCGCTTCGAGGTGGGCGACCTCTTCGCCCTCGGCTACCCCGACGCGTCCTTCGACGTGGTCCACCTGCACCAGGTGCTCCAGCACGTCGCCGACCCGGTCGCTGCTCTGCTCGAGCTGCGCCGCGTCCTGCGTCCCGACGGCGTGCTGGCGGCCCGGGACTCCGACTACGGCGCCTTCACCTGGGCGCCGGCCGACCCGATGCTCGACCGCTGGCTCGAGCTGTACTTCGCCGTCACGTCTCGCAACGGGCACGACGCCCGCATCGGCCCCCGCCTGCTCGGCCTGGCGCACGAGGCTGGGTTCGCAGACGTGACCGCGTCGAGCTCGACCTGGACCTACGCCGACCCCGAGACCCGGGCGTGGTGGGGTGCGCTGTGGGCCGACCGCGTGCGGTATTCACGCTTCGCCGCCCAGGCGCTCGAGTACTCGCTGAGCGACACCGACGAGCTCGAGGCCATCGCCGCCGCGTTCACGCGCTGGGCAGGCTCCGACGACGCCATCTTCGTCATCCCCCACGTCGAGATCCTGGCGCGGGACTGAGGCCCGCGCCTGCCGGCCGCCTGGTCGCTAGTCCGCCCAGAGCTTGTCGGTGTAGGTGTCGGTCCCGGGGATGGTCGGGATGAAAGGAAGCGCGGCGACGACCCTGCCTTTTCCGGCCTCCTCGAGGCGGCGCCGGTGCTCGGCGATCACGGGCTCCCAGGCCACCTCGGGCGGGGTGTTCAAGAACCACAACAGGACGGTCCGGTTGTCGCGGGCCGCTTCACGCGGCACGTCACCGGGCGCGTCGACCTCGAGCGCGATGGGGGTGAAGGCCGCCACCAGGTCGGCGTCGGTCCCGGGCATGAGGCCGGGCAGGTGCTCGTTGCGCAGCCAGGACCACAGCTCCTCGTTGGTGACCGACTCGTCGCGGTCGATGAAGACCGTCACGAAGCCGCGGTAGGGGTGGTCGAGGGCGAGCTCCACGGGGACCCCGTCGGGGTCGCGGCGGTGCTCCCACGCGAAGTGGTAGAGGAGCGTGTGCACGTGGTCGCGCTCTTGGAACATGCGCCCGGCCGCGTGCAGCGCGTTCACCTGGCGCAGCGCCCACTTGTTCCACACGTCGAAGTAGCCGTCGAGCACCCAGTAGGCCGAGATGTACGAGCCCCGGCCCGGCTCACCGGTGATCGCCGAGGGGTCGGGGTCGCGCAGCGCCTTGAGGTCGGCGGTGGCCACATAGCGACGCCCGGCGAAGTTGTACGCGCCCACCATGCACCCGGCGTAGAAATGGTCCCGCTCGTACCAGCGGTTGTAGGCCACCTCGTGGCCGCGGTGGGGCTCGACGAGCGTGAGCAGCATGGAGCCGAGCTTCACCGGCTCGGCCTCGGCGTAGACCTCTATCGGCTTGGACTTCTTCGGTGCGTCCTCAGGCATGAGGAGTGAACCTAACAGCAGCGCGCCCTCAGACAGTCCCGGTGCCCACGACCGCGGTCGTGGGCATGACGGATCCGCCGGCCGGTTCGGCCGTGATCGACAGTCTCGAGGGACGATTCGTCCCGGCCATGGTGAAGACGGCCTGGTGCGGCGCGGACCCGAGGAGGCCGAGCGACACGGCCTGGCTGCCGACGATCCCCCACAGTTGATACGTCCGACCTTTGCCGAGCGACGGGAGTGAGGACGTGACGAGATAGCCCCGCCCGTCGGGCACCACGACGAACTGGGCAACCTGCGTGTGCGACGTCGAGTCCAGGTCCACCAGACGGCGTCCGGGCGTGGCCAACGCATGCGTCACCGTCGCCGGCTGTTGCGCCATCTGGGCCTGGAGGTCCGAGACGTGATTGTCGGCGCGCACCAGGCCGATGCCGAGGACGACGGCGACGGCTGCGGCGGCCACGGCGATGGCGCCCACGGTCGTGAGCCCGGCGCGGCGCTGGCGCCGCCGGGCCTTGGTCGGGGTACGGAACGGCGACGGCGGCCCTCCTCCCGAGGTGAGGGCCGGCATGGGCGGCGCCTCCTCCTCGCCGGCGTCGCGCTCGGGCAGCTGGCTGGCGATGTGCGACCAGAGGCCGTCGGGCAGGGTCTCGACCGAGTTCCCCATCGCGGCGGCCACCTCGCGCAGCCCGTCGAGCTCGGAGCGACAACGCGGGCACGACGCGAGGTGCTCCTCGAGCTCGGTGCGCTCGACGCCGTCGACGGCGTCGAGCGAGTAGGCGGCGAGCAGCTCGCTCGCCTCGTCGTGTGTCATCACGCGTCCACCCCCCGCACCCCGGCATCCGTGAGTGCCGCGCGCGCATGCGCCGCATGCCGTTGCGGATGCGGCTCTTGACCGTGCCCTCGGGTTGGTCGAGCAACGCCGCCACCTCGCGGTAGGTGCGGCCGCCGAAGTACGCCAGCTCAATCGCGCGGCGCTCCTCGTCGGGCAGCTCCCCCATGGCGTGCCCCACGTGGTCGGCCACGGCGAGATCCCATACCTCGTGCTCCATGTCGTAGGCGCCCTCCGCGGTGCGCATGGCGTCGCGCGCCTCGCGGCGCTCGCCGCGAGTTGGAGGAACGGACGGCGTCCACGGCCCGTCCGTGCGCCTGCGCCAGCAGGAACGAGCGCAGTGACCCCCGCGTCGCGTCGTAGCGATCGGGTTCGTTCCACAGGCGCAGGAACACCTCCTGGGTCACGTCCTCCGCCTCGGTCGGATTGTTCAGCACCCGCCTGGCCAAGCCGTAGACGGCCCCGCCGTGCCGGCGGTAGACCTCGGCCAGCGCCACCTCGCTGTAGCGGGCGATGCAGGTCACCAGTTGGGCGTCACTGGCTTCGTCGATGGTCTGCATCTCTGACCTGTTCGGTGCCGCCCCCCTCGGTGGATGTCCGACGTTGCGCCCATCCGGGCCTACCCTGTGCTCCGGATAGTAGGCGGTATGCGTACGACCATCGACTCCTACAAGTCCCGGGCTGGACGGTTGGACCTCGGAGGCATCGACTTCGATGACTTTCGGGACGAACCCCTGCCAGCCGACGCCCTGCGCTCGTTGCGCTACATGCACGACGTGGAGCACCACACGGTCTGCTACCTCCGCGACCTCCTCCTGACACCGGCACACCAGGACCCCGAGACCACGTCGTTCCTCTCGTGTTGGGTCTTCGAGGAAATGTGGCACGGCGAAGCGATCGCACGGGTACTCGAGGCCCACGGCGAACAGGCGGGTGCTCCCCGCATCGCCGCGCTGCGCCACGGCCACCGCCGCCGCCAGGCCCTCACGACAGTGAGCACCATCGCGTCGGCTGCGTTTGCCGGCCAGGCTTTCATCGCGCTCCACATGACGTGGGGTGCCGTCAACGAATGGACGACACAAGCGGGGTACGCGCGCCTCGCCGAGACCGCCGGCCACCCGACCCTGCGCGAGCTCCTGCGTCGCATCATGAAACAAGAGGGTTCGCACATCGATTTCTATGCATCGGAGGCGACCCGGCGTCTCGGCGCCAGCACCAGGGCGCAACACCTCACTCGGTTCGCGCTCGCACACCGGTGGCGGCCAGTCGGCTCCGGCGTGATGCCGCGCCGCGAAGTCGGCTTCTTGGTGCGCTATCTCTTCGCCGGCGAGAAAGGCGGTCAGATCCTCGAACGCATCGACCGCCGGGTCGACCGCCTCCCGGGGCAGGAGGGCTTGCACCTACTGACGCGCCGCGGTGTCACGTCTCGCCGCGGCGTAAACAGCGTCGCGACTCCGATTGCCGGCCCTCACCCCGATTCGGCGCTCTCCTTGATGGCGGCCAGTGTCGCCGCGATACCCCTCTCGGCAGCATCGCTGCGCGTGGCGATCTGTGCCTCCGCGTCGTCGCCGAAGACGTTCTCGAAGAACGCGACCCCGTCGGGCGGGAGCTCCCAGGCCTCGGTCACCTTCGTGCCTCCGTCGACGGCCTCGAACAGGTAGCCCCATCGGGCACGCGTCGGGGGTTCGGCCACGACCCACGCAAACTCGCGTCCGGGTTCGGACGCCACCACCTCCGACGTGGTCTCCCAGGTCCGCTCGGGGAGCTCGTTGCGGCCGGTGAAGCGCGCCCCGAGCCGCGGTCCGTCGCCCTCGGCCCACCAGCACTCCTTGCACACCGGGCTCCACTCCCCCATGCGCGTGACGTCGGACACAAGATCGAAGAGCTCGCCCGGTGTGCGGCCGATGACGATCGAACCTTGGTGACGGAGTTGGGCCATGCCCGCACCCTACGCCGTAACCCCTTCGCGTCGCTTCCCTTGGTCCGCCGCTCCCCGGCCGTGACGAAAGCCGGGGGGCCTGCCGGCGGGCCGGGTCAGCCGATGACGGCGAGGAGCACGGCGCGGGCCTGCTCCAACGCGGCCGCCGTCACTCGCTCGTCGGGATGGTGTGCCAGGAGCGGGTCGCCGGGCCCGAAGTTGGCCGCGGGCACCCCGTGCTCCCAGAACGACGCGACGTCGGTCCAGCCGACTTTGGCCTTGGGCGCGGCGCCGGTGCGCTCGACCAACGTCTTCAACAATGGATGGCCGAGGGAGGGCGGCGCGCCGTCGCCGGCGTCGAGGAGCTCCCAGGTGTCGCCCGCGTCGAGCTCGAGCAGGGGGTCGAGGAGCTCGTGGAGGAATGCCTCCGCCTCTGCCTTCCGACGATCGGGCGCATAGCGGTGGTTCAGGGTCACCGAGGCCCGGTCGGGCACGACGTTGGCGGCCACACCGCCGTCGATGGCCACCACCTGGAGCTGCTCGGCGTAGGTGCAGCCGTCGAGAACGACCTCGCGGCCCGGCCAGGCCGCCACCGCCGCGAGCACGGGGGCCATGCGATGAATGGCGTTGCGACCGGTGAACGGCCGCGCGGTGTGCGCGCGGACGCCGAGCAAGGTCAGACGGACGCGCATCGTGCCCTGACACCCGGCCTCGACGAGCGCGTTCGTCGGCTCGCCCAGCACCGCGGCGTCCCCGTCGAGCAGATCGGGCCGCTGCTGCCACAGCTCGAGCAGGCCGCTCTCATCGCGGCCGATCTCCTCCGCGCGTAGAAGCACCACGTGACGTCGACCGCAGGCACGCGCACCGTGGTGGCCACGTCGAGCATCACCGCCAGGCCGCCCTTCATGTCCGACGCGCCGACACCCCACACGGTGTCACCCTCCATCCGAGGCGACCCGTTCGTGCCCGGCGGCACCGTATCGAGGTGGCCCGCCATGACGAGCCGCTGCGCCAGAGCCTGATCGGTGCGGGCCACGACGTTGTCCCCGATGCGGCTGACCTCGAGCCACGGGCACGCACGCAGGGCCGCCTCGACGTGGTCGGCGAGCGCCGCCTCGTCCCGGCTGAGCGAAGGGACGGCCATCAGGTCCCTGGTGGCCGTCAGGAGATCACCCATCAGCTCAGGTACTGGCGCCGTGCTCGCGCAGGACCTGGTTCAGCTGCGCCTTGTCGTGGCGCTCGCCCTCGGTCAGGCGCTTGATCACCAGGACGCAGGGAACGAAGAACTCGCCGCCCGGGTACTCGCGACGGCGACTGGCCCGGATGGCCACGCACCACGGTGGGACCACGCCCCGGGAGATCTCTTCGCCCGTCTCGGCGTCGAAGACGGGAATGGACGGGTCGAGGAAGCTGCCGGCACCGAGGACCGCGCCCCTTGCCGATCCGGGCGCCGCCGGTGACCATGCAGCGGCTGCCCACGAACGCGTCGTCCTCGACGACGACGGGCACCGCGTTCGGAGGTTCGAGCACGCCGCCGATGCCCACGCCGCCCGCCAGGTGCACCCGTTCGCCGATCTGGCCGCACGAGGCGACGGTGGCCCAGGTGTCGACCATGGAGCCGGCTCCGACCCAGGCGCCGATGTTCACGTACGAGGGCATGAGCACCACGCCGCGCCCGAGGAAGGACCCCCACCGGGCGGAGGCGCCGGGCAGCGCGCGCACGCCGGCCTCGGCGAAGCCGTGCTTGAGCGGCAACTTGTCGGCGTACTCGAAGGGCCCGGCCTCAATGGTCTCCATCCCGCGCAGTGAGAACAGCATGAGGATCGACTTCTTGAGCCACTCGTGCACGACGACCTCGTCAGTCGAGGGATCGACCTCGGCCACCCTGGCCTGGCCCGTGTCGAGGAGCTCGATGGCCTCCTCCACCAACGTCGCGGCGTCCTTGTCCGCGGGTGAGAGCTCGTCTCGTCGCTCCCAGAGCTCTTCGATGCTCGCCTGCAGATCAGCCATGGCTCACCCTAGCGAGACGCTCAGCCACCAGCGCCAGACGCTCCATCGGCTGGACCAGCGCGACCCGCACGTGACCGCCGCCGGCGTCGCCGTAGAGGTCGCCCGGGCTCACAAGCAGACCGCCGTCGGTGGCCAACGACTCCGCCATCGCCCACGCGTCGGCCCAACGTCCGGCGGGGACCGGGACCCAGAGGTAGAAGCCGCCCTCGGGCGGCATAACGGGGCAGCCGTAGGCCTCGAGCACGCCGGCGAGAAAGGCGAGCCGTTCGCGATAGCGCGCGCTCGCTGCGCGTCGACGTGGGCGTCGTCGGCCAGCGCGGCCACCCCCGCGGCCTGGGCGGGGCCCGGGACCATCAGGCCCGCGTGCTGGCGCACCGCGCCGCAGGAACTCCACCAGCTCGGGGTCCCCCGCGTAGAACCCCACCCGGACCCCGGCGAGGTTCGAGCGCTTGGACAACGAATGCACGGCCACCACGCCGTCGGCGCCGTGCTGGAGCACCGAGCGCGGCGGCGCCGTCCCAGGTGAACTCGGCGTAGCACTCGTCGGAGAACACCGGCACCCCGTGCGCCCTGCCCCACGCTGCCTCCGCGCCGAGGTCACCGAGGCCCCCCGTCGGGTTCGACGGCGAGTTCGACCACAGCACGAGGGCACGCGCCGCGTCCGCGTCGTCGATCGCGCCGAGGTCGAGCCCACCGAGCCGGCCCGGAGGGGCCGGGACGGCCGACCGCCCGACAGCCGGCCAGGTCTGCGCCCATGGCGTAGCGTCGGATAGGACACCGCGGGGTACAGCACGGTGTCCTTCGCCGGTGTCGCGCAGTCGCAGCAGGTGCGGGACCGACGCGACGAGCTCCTTGGTGCCCACGCACGCGGCGACGGCGGACACGGGCGACCTCGTCGAGCCCGAAACGCCGGACCAGCCAGGCTGCCGCAGCCTCGCGCAGCTGTGGGCTACCCGCCGATGCGGGGTACCCGCGCTCAGTGCCCGACGCCGCCAGAGCCTCGACCACGGCGGGCAAGGGTGGGTCGCACGGCGTGCCGATGGAGCAGTCGACCATGCCGCCGGGTAAAGCGGCGGCCAGCTTGGCCAGGCCGTCGAGACGGTCGTAGGGATACGGCGGCAGCCGGAACGTCACGGCGCCGCCACGAACTCGGCGAAGCGGGCACGGCCCACCTCGTCGAGCACGACCTCGAGCGTCGCCGCCTCGTCGCCGTCGCGCTGGCCCACGACCTCGCCCTCGCGGTGGACGGCCGCCAGCACGTCACCGCGCGACCAGGGCACGACCAGCTGCACCACCCGGTCCGAGCCGCGCAGGCGGTCTCCCACGACGCGCAACAAGTCCTCGATCCCCTCGCCGGTGCGCGCCGAGACGAGCACGGCGCCGGGAATGCGCCGGGCGAGCGCCTTGGCCTCCTCTGGCGCGCTGGTCGGCCTTGTTCACCACCACGAGCTCGGGGACCCCGGCCGCGCCGATCTCACCCAGCACTTCGTGCACCGCCTGCATCTGCGCCTCCGCATTCACCGCCGTGCCGTCGACCACGTGGACGACCAGATCGGCCAGCCGCACCGAGTCCAGCGTGGAGCGGAACGCCTCGACCAGTTCGTGCGGCAGCTTGCGCACGAAGCCGACGGTGTCGGTGACGAGCACGGTCTCGCCGCCGGGGAGTGAGAGCTGGCGGGTGCGCGGGTCGAGGGTGACAAAGAGACGGTTCTCGGCCGGCACCCCCGCGTCGGTCAGCTGGTTGAGCAGCGTCGACTTGCCGGCGTTCGTGTAGCCGACCAGTGCCAGCTCGCGGTGGCGGCCCCGAGCCCGGCTGCGCCGCTGGAGCGAGCGCGTGCGCTCGACATCACGCAGCTCGTCCTCGAGCTTGTGCATCCGGCGCACGAGGCGTCGCCGGTCCACCTCGAGCTGCGTCTCGCCGGGTCCGCGGGTCCCGATGCCGCCTGCCTGCTGGCTGAGCGACGTGCCCCGGCCGCGCAGACGCGGCAGCCGGTAGCGCAGCAGCGCGAGCTCCACCTGCGCCTTGCCTTCCGGGCTCCGTGCGTTCTGGGCGAAGATGTCGAGGATGACCGCGGTGCGGTCGATGGCCGTGCGCCCGAACAGCTTCTCGAGGTTGCGGTGCTGCGCCGGGGTCAGCTCGTCGTCGAAGACCACGGTGTCGGCGTCGAGGCTGCGGCTCAGCGCGGCGATCTCCTCCGCCTTGCCCCGCCCGACGAACGTGGCCGGATCCGGCGCGTCACGTCGCTGCACCACGCGGCCAACGACGTCAGCGCCCGCGCTGTCGACGAGCAGCGCCAGCTCATCAAGCTCCTCGTCCACCAGCTCCGCGGTGAGCCCCGGAAAGATCACACCCACCAGGATGATGCGCTCCCGGAAGGTGCGCTCAATGAGCGTGCCCGGCAAGTCTGTATATCTGCTCACTCCATTACCCATGACGCTTGAGACCTCACAGTCCACCAGCGTACGGGCCTTAGTTCCTGCCTGTCCCACACCGCCCGGTGGGCCTGTCCGCAGATCGGTCACACGTCATGTTCCCTTCGAGCGATCGGACGAACCGCCAGAACCGCATCCGCTTTCTTGGCTGTCGGGCCATACCAGATCCGAATTCCGATCCTGTCGGTCGCAGACGACAGCTCGAGCCGATTGCTGGCCCGCCACAACCGAGGGGTTGTGGCGGGCGTCGGAATACAGGTGCAACGACGACGTCACGAGACCATTTGAACGCTATGGCAGATTCGTCCGACCTTCCCAAGCCCGGGATCGCAATGGTGCATCCTGAGCAGCAGCCGTCCAGAGGCGTATCAACGAGCCAATCTCACCAGCTCCGTTCGTGCCCTCGACCTCGCTCTTCTCCGCCTCAGCAGCCTGCCTGCGCTCCTGGTGACAATGTCAGAGTTCCCGCGAAGTTGCTCGAGCCCACAAAAGTCCCATTCGCTTGGTACGTACCGGTCCAGGTCCCCCCCATGTGGGTTCCTGCAGTGAAGTTCTCTGAAATCGTCGTCCCGCCACCGAGGAAGGTCCCCTTGTCTCCAAAAAGATCGGCGCTCCACTGTCCGCCACTTGAAAACGTCTGAACCTCGCAGGGTCCGCCACTGCTAAGGGTCCATGTGCTTCCGGCCTTCACGATCGCCTTTTGGAGCACGAACGTCGCGGTCGCCTTCACGTGAGAGGTCGAACCCTTCGCCACTATCTTGTGGGACCCTAAGGCACCAGCATCTGCGCTCTTGGGAACCAACGCATTGCAGGAGAAGGTCCCTCCGCCATTTGCGACGGTGGAGCAAAGCACGTCCGTCGCTGGCGACGAAAGTCCTGTCTTCCACGTGACTTTGACAGTCTCGCCCACCGCAAATCCGCCGCCGCTCAAAGCGATCATTTCTTTTGCTTGGCCTGCAGAAGGATTCACTTCCACGTATGGAACACCGACCGTGACCTCGCCAATCGAGCTGTTTCCAAAATTCGCGAACCATATGTTTCCGTCAGGACCCGATGTCACAATCCCCGGCGAACTGATAGTCGGGTCGGAAATATTCGACACCGAGCCACTCGTTGTAATCCGACCGATCGAACTGCATGAATCAAAACAATTCGCATACCAAAGAGCTCCATCTGACCCTGCCGTGATGGCTCCAGGAACGTCAATCGTACGGTCAGTGAAATTAGTAACAGTTCCGGTCGTGGTAATCCGTCCGATCGAATTGCTACTTCCGGCGTTCGTGAACCACAACGCTCCGTCCGGTCCCGCCGCAATTCCATATGGGCCTGAGATCGTCGGATCTGTGAAGTTCGACACCACGCCGGACGTAGTGACGCGCCCGATGGAGTTGTTGCCGTGGTTCGTAAACCAGAGCGCCCCATCGGGACCAGGAGTGATGGAAAGTGGTGACGAGATACTTGGATCGCTGTAGTTGGTCACTGCACCGGATGTGGTGATTCGACCGATGGAGTTGTTTCCTTTGTTCACGAACCACAGCGCACCGTCGGACCCCGCTGCAATGTCTATTGGGTCGCTGATACTTGGATCGGTATAGTTCGACACGGCGCCGGCGGTTGTGATCCGTCCGATTGAGCTATTTCCGGAGTTCGTGAACCAGAGGGCGCCATCTGCTCCAGACGTGATGCCGGTCGGATCATTGATGGTTGCATCTGCGTAGTTGGAGACGGCCCCTGACGTCGTGATCCGTCGAATTGAACTATTTCCCGAGTTCGTGAACCACAACGCTCCATCAGATCCGGACGCGATTCCCGAAGGAACGTCGATACTGGGATCGGTGTAATTCTTGACCGGTGAATTCGCGGAGCCGACCCCCGCACCAACCCCGAGAATGGCCGAAAAGACTCCGATCACGATCAAAGAAGATGACCCAGTGCGTCGTATTGTTCCCAGTCGCATGAGTACGCCCCTCTCAAATGGGACCGCCTGCTGAGATGCAATGGAAATAGCTCGTTGCCTCTTTGTCCTGCTTCAAAAGGAACAGGACCGCCTCCCCACACCCTATGGAATACCTCGTTGCCTCGCAAGGGCTTTCTTGAAACGAGTTGTGCGTCTGAAAACGCGGTTTTCGGTGTGTGTGTTTCAGTGTGAACAGGGCTCCCAACGCCAGCGTCAAGTGAGAAGGCCTCGAGTTCGAGAGCCCCGGCCCGACAAACTACAACGAGGTTGACTTATATGAGGCTGACGGATACGAGGGTTTGCTCATCAAGACCGTCGCCCAGCTTCGCCACAGCCACCCGGTCGACCTCGACTGCAAGATGGAGTCGATTTGCGAGACCTGCGCCTACTTCAAGAACGCTCCCGAGTTCGTCCCTCCTACGTCAACGAGACCATGCCACGGACAGCGACAGACGGATCGGACAGCGGGTCTTTGACACCCTGGTCAGCCGAGCGAGCGAGGCCTCGGTTTGGGACGGAGTACGCGTAGAACACCGATTCGGTGTCGGATACCAGGCAAGAGATTGCTCAAGAGAGCATCCCCGGGTCGATGTCGACGTCCGCCACCTTACGGACTGGCCCGGCGAGATACGTCGTCGCGCCAATATCAGCCCCGAGCGTCACCTCGAGGACGCCGCCGGGGTTCCGCACCCGCACCGCTGCATCGGCCGGCACGGCGTCCCAACTGCGAGCGGCCGCGGCCGCGGCGACGCTGCCGGTCCCACAGGCCAGCGTCGCGCCCGCACCGCGCTCCCACACCCGCAAGTCGAGCACCGTGCCGTCCTCGTCGTCGACGACCGTGATCCACTCGACGTTGATCCCACCCGGATAGGCCGCCTGCAGCTTGGGGCCGGCTTCGGCGATGTCGACGCCCGCGGTGTCGGGCCCCAGGAGCACGAGGTGGGGGTTGCCGACGTCGACCGTGCGCGCCCGACGGTCGCCGAGCTCCTGGGAGTGCTCGGGTCCGAGGCGTGCCGGACCCATGTCGACGCTGGGCGGTCGCGACGCCCGCGGTCTGGCCCGGGACGTACTCGACCGTGCGGGGGCCGCCGGCCGTCGCCACCGTGAAGACGGGCGGTGTCACGAGGCCGGCGTCGACGGCGGCCTGGGCCAGGCAGCGGATCCCGTTGCCGCTCATCTCGGCCGCTCCCCCGTCCGCGTTGTGCAGCTCCATGAAGAGGTCGCACCCGTCGCACCCGGGACCGACCCGGATGATCCCGTCGGCCCCGATCCCCCGGTGGCGGTCGGCCAACACGCGCACCTGGGCGGGTGTCAGGCGGACCGCGTCGTCGGGGTCGAGGACGACCAGGAAGTCGTTTCCGGCACCCTCGTGCTTGGTGGCGTGCATCGACCCATTCTCGCAGCCGGCGTCGCTCAGCCGTGCACCGAGAGGGCCCGCTCGAGTAGCTCCTGGGCGTCGGACGTGCTCTGCGCCCAGGAGATGCGCGGGTCACGGCGGAACCACGAGGCCTGGCGGCGGGCGAACTGGCGGGTGCGCCTGACCGCCTCCTCCACGCAGTCCGCCAGGGGCACCCCGTGCTCGACATGGCCGAGAATCTCGCGGTAGCCGAGGGCCTGGCGGGCCGTGCGTGAGATCCCGCACGGGCGGGCGGCCAGCGCGGCGACCTCCTCGACGAGACCCGCGTCCACCATGGCGGCCATGCGCGCTGCGATGCGCCTGTCGATCTCGTCTGGGGGCCGCGCCAATCCGATCTGACCGACCACCGACGCCGGGTAGGCCTCGAGCCCCGGCCCGAATCGG
Organism: uncultured Acidimicrobiaceae bacterium; assembly: GCA_963825965.1. GTDB lineage: Bacteria > Actinomycetota > Acidimicrobiia > Acidimicrobiales > RAAP-2 > Bog-473. The sequence continues at coordinate 600,840 of CAWGUX010000012.1, read as the reverse complement.
AGAAGGGCCGCCCCGAGCCGACCGTCACCTCGAGCGCACGCACCACGCGCCGGCGGTTGGTCGGCTCCATCCGGCCGGCCGCGACCGGGTCGAGCGTGCGCAGGCGCGGCGTGGAGGTCGGCGACCTCGCACCGGCCCTCCTCGAGCTCCGACTCGAGCGCGGCAGCTACCTCGGGGTAGCGCCCCGGGATGGCCAGGTCGTCGACCACGGCCCGCAGGTACAGCCCGGTGCCGCCGACCAGCAGCGCGTGACGCCCCCGGGACGCGATGGTGCGCAACGCCTCGTCTGCCGCGTGCTGGAACTGCGCCACCGTGAAGTCCTCGTCCGGGTCCACGAGGTCGATCAGGTGATGGGGCACGGCGGCCCGGGCCGCGCGCTCGGCTTGGAGGTGCCGATGTCCATGTCCCGGTACACGCACATGGAGTCGACCGAGACGATGTCGCAGTCGCCCCGCCGCAAGGCGAGCTCGAACGCGGCCTCGGACTTACCCGATGCGGTGACGCCGACGAGGGCAGCCGCGCTCATGCGCCCGCCACCGGGATACGCACCCGATGGCGGGGCCGCGCCGTCACCTCCTCCAGCCGGCCCGACAAGTGGTGCGGGTGCCCCGCCGTCACGGTCACCCGGCACAGCGCGCCGGGTGCGGGCCCACCGGGGCCCGAAGCGGGAAAGTGCACGAGCTTTCCCTGACGGCGTGCGAGACGCCAGCATGGCGGGGTCGCGCCGGCTCACCCCTTCGACGAGCACCTCCTCGCTGCGTCCGACACGGGCCTGATGCCGAGCCAGGGCCGAGCGGTCGATGACCGTCTTGAGGCGGTCGAAGCGCTCGGCGATGACGTCGGCCGCAACGAACTCGGACTCCATGGCCGCCGCCCGGGTGCCGGGGCGAGGCGAGAAGATGAAGGTGAAGGCACTGTCGAAGCCGACCTCCGCGCACAGGGCCAACGTGTCCTCGAAGTCCGCAGCCGTCTCGCCGGGGAAACCCACGATGATGTCGGTGGTCACCGCCGAGATCGTCGATCGCACAGCGGGCCGCGGCGAGGCGCTCGAGGTAGCGCTGGCCCGTGTAGCCACGGCGCATGGCGCGCAACACACGGTCGCTGCCCGACTGGAGCGGGAGGTGCAATTGCTCGCACACCTCGGGGGTCGTCGCCATGGCCGCAATCGTCTCGGGGCGTAGGTCCTTCGGGTGCGGGCTGGTGAAACGGACGCGCCCGATTCCCTCGACGGCACCGACCGCGCGCAGGAGCTCGGCGAAGAGCGGTCGCCGGCGCGTGATGTCGCGGCCGTAGGAGTTGACGTTCTGTCCCAACAAGGTGACCTCGGTGACACCACGGCGCGCCAGCAGCTCGACCTCGGCCACGATGTCGTCGAGGGGCCGGCTCACCTCGGGGCCGCGCACGGCGGGTACGATGCAGAAGGCACACGAGTTGTCGCAGCCGGTCTGGATGTTGACCCACGCCGCATAGGGCAGCTCGCGCACGGCGCCGGGGCCCAGGAGGGCATTGGTGCCCGCCTCGGGCGGCGGCGCGTCGAGGATCTCCATGAGCGGGCCCTCGGTCCGCGCCCGCTCGAGCAGGCCGGCGCGCTGGTGAGGTTGTGCGTGCCGAAGACCACGTCGACCCAGCCGACCTTCTCCTGAATGCGCTCCCGGTCCTTCTGCGCCAGGCAGCCGCCGACGGCGATCTGCAGCCCGGGCTTCGCGTCGACCAGCTCCTTGAGCCGGCCGAGCGTGCCGTAGAGCCGCTGGTCGGCGTTCTCCCGGATGCAGCAGGTGTTGAGGACGACGACGTCGGCGTCCTCCATGGAGGCCGCGGCGGCAGGCCGTCGGCCACCAGCAACCCCGCGAGCCGCTCGGAGTCGTGCTCGTTCATCTGGCACCCGAAGGTCCGGATGAAGAAGGTGCGCGCCATGCGACGAAGTCTAGGGAGCCCCAGCACCTAGATTTTCGGCGATGCACTACCGGTCGCTCCTGTCCGCGGACCGCCTGCGCCATGGCCTGGCGCTGGTGGCGGCCGTCGTGGCGGTACCCGCGCTGGCGGCGTGCGGCGCCGCCTCGGGCTCCGGCTCGGGCGCCTCGGGCGGATCGTCCTCAGAGTCGGCCGACAGCCGGCTCGCCAACGCCGGCGCCAGTGTGCAGAAGGCAATGACCCAGTACCTGGCCGGGTGCCGCGGTGCAACGCGGCCCAGACGCCGGTGGTCTGCCTCGAGAGCGCCGACCGTACCCTCGGCGGCAAGGTGCACGGCTATGCCAACGTCCTGGCCGTCGGGCGGCGGCTTCAGCGCGCCGGCACCCGAGCTCTCCACTGCACGCAACGCGGCACAGTTGCTGGCCAACAGCCTCGAGATCCTCGGTGACGCCCAGCCCACGCAGGCCAACTACGACCAGGTGCTCAACACGTTCAACGTGAACAACGCCATCTCGTCGCTCCAAGAAGCCGTGGCGAAGGTCCAATCGGCTCGGAGCTGACCGGACGAACACTCGCGGGGCGCCGGCGGGACGCGGATCGTCTTCGGGGCCGCTCAGGACGCGCCGACGGTGACCGTGAAGTTCTTGGTGAGCTCGGTGCCCGCAGTGACCACGACCTTCTTGGCCGGCGACGTCGACTGGTTCGACGTCAGGCCGCCGAAGACGTCGACGAATCCCTCGAGCCACCAGGTGCCCGGTGACAACAGGAAGGTGTAGGCGCCGTTCTGCTGGCTGAATGTCTGCGTCTCACCGGGACACGAACCCTGCGTCGGCAGTGCCGAACAGGCCAGTACGCCGGATTCGTAGTCACCGTTCGCCGGCGCGCCGACAACCGTCACGGTGCCGGTCACCGCCCCCTGCGAGGGCTGCTCGTACGCCACCGCGACGTTGCGCGGTCGTCGTGTTGCCCGAGGTGATCGTCACGGGCTTGCCCTTCATGTCACTGGCGGAGCCGAAGATGGTCTGATATCCCGGATAGAGCAGCCAGGTGCCCGCGGTCAGGGTCGGCAGCGAGTACACGTTCACTGGGGACTTGGCGGCGCCGGCGAAGCCAACCGGTGGGTTGGCGGAGGCGTCGGCGCTCTTGGTCTCGCCGCGGTCCGCCGCGCCATAGCCGAAGCCGGCCGGACCCGAATACTCGCTCACGCACTCGGGAGCGGGAACCCCACCGCTCCACGGCTCCGCCGCCGGACAGGCGAGCATGGTGTAGGAGCTCACCTTGACGCCCGCGGGCAGGCCCTTCACCGTGATGGTCCCGGTTGCCGTCCCGGGGACCTGGTACGGGACGCTCAAGTAGAGGTTCATCGTCTGCTTCTTGGCCAGGGTCACGACCTGTGTCTGGCCGTCAACCGCGTTGTCGTACGGCTGAGCCAGGTAGAACCCCTTGACGCTCCATTGCCCGGCCGCCAGCACCATGGCGTAGAGGTTCCCCGAGACGCCGTAGAACTCGTCGCAACCGATCCCCCCGCTCTGACCCTCCGGGCAGGCCATCACCCCGACCTCGTCGGAGAAGTTCGTCGGCGCACCGGTCACGCTGATCGTCCCGGTCAGCAGGGCCTGGCCGGGGAGCAGGAAACTCGTGCTGACGTTGGCCGTGCCCGAGCCGCCCGGCGTCAGGGTCACGGTCACGCCCTTCTTGGCGTTGGTCCCGCAGCCCGATTCGGCACAGAAGCTGGGGTACGCGGTCCATGTCACCGGAGGAAGGCCGCTCAGCGAGTACGACGCGGTCGCCGTGCCATTGGTCACGGTCAAGCCCACGCCGTAGCCGTTCACGCAGGCGATGGACGGGGAGACCCCGTTGTACGGCGCGTACGACGGACAGAGCAGGACCGAGAGCTGCTCCACCGCGTCGAACGGCGGCACGTCCTTCACGGTGATGGTCCCGTTGAGCGACGCTGGCTTCTCGTAGGGAACGCTGAAGTCGACGTGCACCGTCCCGCCCGGGGTCACGGTCACAGTTTGTGCCGGGCCGATGAACGCGCCGCCGTAGGCGCTGTTCTCGTAGAAGCCTGAGATCCGCCAGGTCCCCACCGACAGACTCAGCGTGTACACGCCGTCGGAAGCCAAGGCGTACTGCGGGTCGGAGCAGGTCTGGTTGGGCGGGCTCGAAGCCGGGCAGGCGCCCGCACCGAGATAGGCGGCGCTGAACTTCTTGGGTGCGCCCGTCACCGTCACGGTGCCGGTGACGGTGCCCGTGCCCGAGCAGGTTGAGGAGCTCGTGGTGGTCGAGCTGCTCGAACAGCACATGCTCGAGCTGCTGCTCGAGCTGCTGCTGACACACGACTCCGACCCCACGATTCGATTGGCCAAGGACGTCAGCCCGAAACCCGATGCGATCTGCGGAAGGACCGTCACCAACAAGACGAAACTCGCCGCCGGCGATGACCGCCATGCGTGCCCGAGGCCTCCAGTTCTTCACTGCCTCACCCCGCTCTTTCCCGGTCGAGTGGATTGCGGCGCAAAACCTACCTCTGTTAGCCGGTGCAAGCTCGGACCTGGGTCGGACGTTGGGCCGGTCGCTCAGGGCGCGGCCAGATACGGCCCTTCGGGCGTGAACCCGACCCGGGCCATCACGGCCGGCCGATGGGGGATCTCCGGCGCGGTACTGGCCCGGAACGGGTTGTAGAGCAGGTAGACGTTGCTCCCCTTCTCGAACACGCGATTCCTCCCCCGGGCCGAAGCCCTGACCGTTGGACCCGACGAACGGTTTGGGGCTCACGTCCGAACACGGGCCGAAGGGCGTCTCGCAGGCGGCGACACCGATGCCATACGAGGGTGAGGTGAACCAGTTGCCCGAGAAGAACAACCAGTAGGTCCCCCAGGCCTCGACCATGTCGGGTGCCTCGACGATCGTCCCCTCCCACGCTTGGCTGGGTCCGAGAATCTTGACGGGCGGCCCAGCAGCTGCTTCCCGTCGGCGCTCAGCTCCTGCGCGTAGATGCCGGTGTCGCCGTCCTGGTCCGGACCGGGCACGGACGGGTTGGCGTTGTCCTCGGACTTCCACAACAGGATCAGATGCGGGCCGTCGACGAAGACACGCGGGCGTCGATCGACCCCCGATGGTCGAGCTGGCAGACGAACGGGTGGTCCGCCGGCACGAACGGGCCCGTCGGGCGACGATCCGAACGCCGCACCGATGCAGTGTGTGGACGGATTCACCGGCGAGCAGGACGCTGTAGTAGAGGGCCCACCCGCCGGCCACCTTATGGACGTCGGGCGCCCACGTCAGTCCGCCGGCTGCCCAGCCCGGGAGAAGCGGCAACGCATCGACCGGCGGACCCCACTGGCCCGGCTCGGGTCCGGTACGGACGGGCACGTTGAGACCGCCAAGGCTCTGATTCGTATAGATGTAGTACGTCTTGTGCCATTTGGTCATGTACGGATCGCTCGCGTCTGGACCGCTGAGGATGTAGCGGGCCGGCGCGGATGGGGTCGGTGTCGGAGGGGGTGCATTGCTCTGGGCCACGTCCAGACCGCCGCCCGCGTCGCGGGCGAACCCGACGGAGGTCTGGGTGACCACGAGTGCGACCACGGCGACGCCCCACGCGCCCGCGCCGACTATCCGCTGCACCCGTTGCGGCGTGGCACCCGCGCCCCGGTCGTCCCGGTCGCGACGGACGGCCAGCCCGACCGCGCAACCCCCGAGGATGGCGACTGCCGGCAGTTCCCACGACGGGCTGATCGCCCCCGCCACCGCGAAGGTCACGGCGGCACCGGCCGCGCACGACGTCAGAACGTCGCGCCGTCGGCAGCCCCAGGCGGCCGTGGTGACCGCGCCGACGAGGAGTACGGCACCCACCAGCCCGGCGTCGGCCAGCACGCTCAGGTAGGTGTCGGGTGTGAGGCCCGGATAGCGGTCGACCGGCTGGCTGGACGCGTCGACGGTCGGCGGTCCGACGCCGCCGGTCGTCGACGAGCGCCAGCTGTGGGCGGCGGCGGACCAGGCCAGCGTCTGACCCTGGCTGGGTGGTTGCGCCGGTCCCGCCACGCCCGGTGGCCGGAGCAGCAGCACGGCCAGTCCGGCCAGCACCACGACGACGACCACGACCGCGGCGCCGGTGGGAACCGTCGCCCGCCCCCAACGAGGCACGGCGCGCAGCCCCGCCGCCGCCACCAGGGCCGCGAGCAGGATGGTCGACGGCCACGGCCCGAGATGTCCCGAGGCCGCGGCCACGACCACGACGCCCGCCAGGACACCCGCCGCCAGGGGCCATGCGGCGGCGAGCCAGCGCCGGGTAGGGACGAGGCACGCACCAGCGGCCAATGCGAGCAGGGTCCAGTGGCTCTGCGTCCCGATGAAGGCGGCCACCACGAGGCACAGCGCCCCGCGCACCAGTGGCTGTCGCAGATCGAGACCCAGCGCCAGCACCAGCGCGACGCCAAGGAGCGCGGCGGCAGCCGCGGGGTGCGTGAGCGGGGTAGCGAGTTGCCAGAACGAGCCGGCGCGTTGGGCGAGGGGGTCGACCTGCCACACCAGACCGACGACACCGAGGGCGGCGGTGACGGCGGTGACGCCGACCAGCGCCAGCGCGACGCGGCGCGACCACTGTCGTCGAGCTCCTTGACCACGAGCGCGGCGGCCAGGAAGCCGAGCATGGAGGCGCCGAGCGGCAAGAAGGCGGCAGGGCGATGCACCGCGGCGGAGCGCACCAGCCACCAGAGGGCCAACCCGCCCACCGTCGCCGTCAGCAACACGGACAGCCGGTCGCGGACGCGGGCGAGGGCGAGCACCGAGAGGATGCCCGACACGATGGCCACGCCGAAGGCGTCGGACGGGTAGAAGGCGCCGCGCCGGTAGATGGCGGCAGCGAGCATCCCGACCACGATGGCCGCGAGGGTCCCCGAGCCGGTACGGGCGGCGATGCGGGTCGGGGACGGCGTCGTGGCCGCATCGCCGCCGACACGGTCCTCATTGCGGACGTCAGTCGCCGGCGGCGATGCCACGCCGCGGTCAGGCAGGTCTACGGTCAGCTTCGTATCCGTGGTCGACGATGAGCAACTGGGCCTCCCCCGCCACAGCTTTCCATGAGGTCGGCGCACCCACGGGGCGGCTGAACGATCGACGGCGAAGCCGGATCTCCATGTCAGGCCCTCGCTAAGGTGACCCGGATCGCACACAGGTCAGCACGGACGCCATGACGCGCCGCACGCTCCTGGGCCTGCTGCTCCTCGTTGCGGGTGCGGCCTGTTACCTCGCCGTCGTGCTGGCCCGCCAGGGGCCACCACCGGGCGGCGACACCACGCCGCTCACCACCGTCACCTCCGCCCTGGCCTCGGGGCAGCTGCACGCCGCCGCCGCCGAGGACGGATTGCCCACCCCGCCTGGCTACGCGCTCCTCACCGCGCCGTTCGTGGCTGCGCTCCCCTCGGTCGTCGGCGCGCCGACGTGGTGCCTCACGACGGGCCGGGCCGCCGCGCTGCACCAGGAGAGCTCGTACGTGCACGATCCGAACTTCGGCGCCGACGTCAACGAATGCGGCACAGGTGGCCCGTCCGGCGCGAGTGTGGTCTCGCCGCCCTGGTACCGAGCCCAGGGCCTGCTGGGCGTGCTGGGGTGGCTGGTGCTGGCGGGAGGCGCGTGGTCGCTCCTGCGCGCAGCCGAGGCCGACTCCCCGGCGCGACTGGCCGGGCTGTTCGTCTTCTTGGCCTTCCTTCCCGCCGCGAGCAGCGCCATCGTGCAGCTCTTCCATCCACAGGACATCGTGAGCCTCGGCCTCGCCCTGGGCGCGCTGGGCCAGACGATCCGCGGCCGCTGGGTCCTGGCCGGCGCGCTCTTCGGCCTGGCCATCGTGACCAAGCAATTCGCCATCCTCCTGGCGCTCCCCGCCGTCGTCGTGGTTCCCGCTGCCGCCCCACGGCTACGCCTCGTGGTCGACGGCCGTCGTCGTGGCGGCCGCCGGCATCCTCCCGTTCCTCGTGTCGGCGCCGCGGGCCACCCTCGAGAACTTCAGTGGCTTCAGTGCCGGGGGTGCGGTCTCGGGTGCGACCGTGCTGACGCTCTCGGGCGTGTCGGGCACGGTGGCCTCGGCGGTGGCTCGCGACGCGCCCGTCCTCTTTGCCGCGGCGATCTGCGTCTGGGCGCTCTCGCGGCGCGGGCCCTGGCTGCGCCGACCCGACACCCTGGTGGCGCTCAGCCTTGCCTGCGTGAGCGGCCGGCTCGTCTTCGAGTCCGTCGTGTTCCCCTATTACCTCCTCGCCCCCAGCGTGCTCTTCTTCGTGCTCGATCTCGTCGCTCGCCGCTCTCCCGCCCGCTCCCTCGCCTGGTGCGCGGCGGCTGCGTTCTTCGTGGCGTTGCACCCGGGGAACCACGGCGTCGCCGCGTTCGGCACGCTGATCTTCGCACTGCTGGCAGTCGCCGCCAGCCTCGTCGACGTGGCGCGCGGCTGTCCTCGGCCACGCCCGACGCCGGCACGCGGCATACGGTCACACCCGGCCTCGCCTGATCCGACGGCGCGGGACTCGAGGGCGGCGGGACCGGGAGCGGGACTCGAGGAGGCCGCTACAGGTCGACGACCGCCTCGTCGCCGTAGACGAGGCCGCGGCGATCGGCGCTGAGCTCGAGCACGCGCCCAGGCACACCCGAGCCTGCGAGCGCGGCCTCCGCACCGGCGCGCACCGAGTCCGCGGACGCGCCGCGCACGATGCCGATGAGCGTCGGCCCGGCACCGGACCAGCTGGCCGCGAGCGCGCCGGCGTCGACGAGCGCCGCGAGCAGCGCGGTCGACTCGGGGAACAGTTGCGTGCGGGCCGGCTGGTGGATGCGGTCACCCGTCGCCGCGGGCACGAGTGCCGACGGGTCGGCCAGCCCGGCCAGCAGGAGACCCATGCGGCCGAGGTTGAACACGGCGTCGGCCCGGCTGAGGGAGTCGGGCAACACGCCGCGCGCTTCGGGGGTCGCCAGGTCGCGGTCGGGGACGATGACGACGAAGGCCAGCTCGTCGCTCAGCGGCAGCGGCGCGTGCACGGCGCTGCCCTCCACGGTGGTGGCGACGACCAGGCCGCCGAACGGCTGGCCGCCGCGTTCTCGGGATGTCCGTCGTACGCGGCCGCCACGGTGAAGGGATCATCGGCACCCGCGGCGGCGGCCGCTGCGGCGGCGAGGGCGGCCGACGAGCCGAGCCCGCGCGCCAAGGGGATCTGCGACCGCACCGTCACCGCGCAGCGGTCGTGGCCGAGGACCTCGGTGGCGACGCGCGCCGCGAGGTGCGACGCGTCGTCGAAGAGGCCTGCCCCCTCCCCTTCCGTGCGCACCTGCAGCGACGGCGCCGGCTCGACCTCGACGCTCACGTAGCACTCGAGCGCGACCGCCAGCGTGTCGAACCCCGGCCCGAGGTTGGCCGACGACGCTGGAGCCCGTGCGCGCACGGCGTCAGGCTACGTGCTCTAGAAGATCCGCTGGAGCAGCGACGGGCGCGGCACGTCCTGCTGCAGCCGCACCGGGACCACGACGCGCTGCGTGCCGAGCGTCACCACCTCGGTGCCCGCCACCGCGCCCCGCCGCGCCTGGTCGGTGAGCGTGCGCTGGGCATCGGAACGCCCGACGCGCCGTGACCCCGGGCCACGTCAGCATCGTCACCGCCGAGGCCGTCGTCGGCGCCGACCGTCCTGCCCGCCTCGTGCACACGGGCGGCGACGGCGCCGCCCCGCAGCACCTGGGTGGTGCCGATGAGCGGCCCCAGCGCGTCGACCAGCGCCAGGCCGTGCAGCCCGGCCTGCGCGAGCAGCCTCGGCTCCCTGTTGCCCGGTGACCGCGGCCAGGAGGAGGACCTGCTGGCCGTGCACGGTGACGGATCGACCGCGATCACGTCGCAGCCGCCGGCGGCCGTCGTGTACCCCGACTTCACGCCGATGACGCCCTGGATCCCGAGCAGCGGCGTGTAGGTCGAGATCGTGCCCGCCACCGGGAGGGTCACCGACGGGCTGCTTCACGATCGCCGCGAAGGCCGGGTCGGCCATGTCGGGGGCCGCCACCTTGAGCAGGTCCGAGGCGGTCGAGACGGACGCAGGGTCGACGCCGCTCGCGTCGGCGAAGTGCGACTGGCTCATGCCGAGCGCTGCGGCCGTCCGCGTTCATCTTGGCCACGAAGGCGGGGATGCTGCCGGCGTCCCAGCGCGCCAGCAGGTCGGCGTAGTTGTCGGCGGAGTGCACCAGCAGGCCGCTCAGCACCTGCGCCTCGGTGATCCGCTCGCCCGAGCGTCACCTGTGCGTTCGAGTCGTCGTCGACCGTGTCGTTGTCGTAGTCGTCGACGTCGGCCTGGCTCACCGTGATGGTCGGGCCCGGCTGGCCGAGCGCCAGCGGATGGTCGTGCAGGATCACGTAGGCCGTCATGAGCTTGGTCAGGCTGGCCACGGGCGCCGGCTGCTCGGGGCCCGACGCCTCGTCGACGCCGATGGCCGGGACGGCGACGGCGCCCTGGCCCGGCGTTCGGCCATGGCAGTGGCACCGACCGTCGCGGGCACCGACACGGTCCGTGCCAGCACCGGCGTCGACCGCCGGCGCCGGATCGGGGGCGCTGCAGCCGGACGCCCACGAAGGCAGCCGGCTGCCGCGACCAGGACGAGCGAGCGCCACCAGCACGACGAGGCTCCGGCGCCCGCGTCGCCGGTGGCGAGCGAAGCCGCGTGGCGGCCCGCGTCGCGCGCTGGGGTGGACGCGTCGGCGCGGGCGGGGGCTCGCGCAACGAGTCGAGCCGGAACGGCGCCACCATGAGTGGCGCCTCGGCGTCCGGGCTCACCGCCGGTTCAGTGCGTCGAGCTCTTCGGGCGTCATGAGCACCGCACGCGCCTTGGAGCCCTCGCTCGGTCCGACGACGCCGGCCTGCTCGAGCAGGTCCATCAGGCGCCCGGCCCGGGCGAATCCGACCCGCAGCTTGCGCTGCAGCATGGAGGTCGAGCCCAGCTGGGAGCGCACCACGAGGTCCCGGGCCTGCGACAGGTACTCGTCGTCGTCATCGTCGACGCCGTCCCTCCCCAGCGGCCCGTCGTCGATCCCCTCGATGCCCACGATCGCCTCGGTCTGCCCGCCCTGGGCGCTGCCAGTGCTGCACCACGTCGCGCACTTCCTCCTCCGAGACCCAGGGCGCCTGGAGGCGCCGCGGGATGTTCGAGGAGGCGGTGAGCAGCAGCATGTCCCCCTTGCCGATCAGGCGCTCGGCGCCGGGCTGGTCCAGGATGCACCCGGCTGTCGGCCAGCGACGAGACCGAGAAGGCCATGCGGCTCGGGATGTTGGCCTTGATCACACCCGTGATGACGTCGACCGATGGACGCTGGGTGGCGATGACCAGGTGGATGCCGACGGCACGGGCCATCTGGGCGATGCGCACGATGGAGTCCTCGACGTCGCGGGCCGCCACCATCATGAGGTCGTTGAGCTCGTCGACCACGACGAGGATGAACGGCAGCGTCTGCGGCGGCTCGGGCTCGTCGTCGAGTTCGGCCTCGTCCTCGACCGCCGGATGGTCCTCGCCGAGCGCCCGGGCCGCGACGTCGCGGCTGCGCCGGCGGTCCGACGGCGCGGCGGCGCGATCAGCCCCTCCTCGACCAGCTGGTTGTAGCCGGTGATGTCGCGCACGCCGTTCTCCGCCAGGATGTCGTAGCGCCGCTCCATCTCCTTGACCGCCCACGCCAGGGCGTTGGCGGCCTTCTTCGGGTCGACCACCACCGGGTTGAGCAGGTGCGGCAGCCCGTCGTACTGGCCCAGCTCGACCGCGCTTGGGGTCGACCAGGATCAGCTTGACCTTGTCGGGCGTGTCGCGCATCAGGATCGACGTGATGATGGAGTTCATGCACGATGACTTGCCCGACCCGGTGGCGCCCGAGATGAGGATGTGCGGCATTTCGGCCAGGTTGGCCATGACGGCACGCCCGGCGATGTCGCGGCCCATGGCGACCTCGAGGGGATGGCCGTTGGCGCTGCGCGCCTCGCTGCGACTCGAGGATGTCGCGCAGCGAGACGAGCTGGCGCGTCCGGTTCGGCACCTCGACGCCGATGGCCGACTTGCCCGGGATGGGTGCGAGGATGCGCACGTCGGGCGACGCCATGGCGTAGGCGATGTCCTTGGAGAGGCTGGTGACGCGGGCGACCTTGACGCCCGGGCCCGAGCTCGATCTCGTAGCGCGTCACGGTCGGGCCGACCCTGCTCCCCGACCAGGCGCGTCTCCACGCCGTGCGCGGCCAGCGCGCCGCACCAGCTCCTCGCCGGCGGCGTCGATCTGGCGCTGGTCCTGGCGCATCTTCTTCGACTGGTGCAGCAGGCTCATCTTGGGCAGTGTCCACTCCCCGGGGCCCCGAGGCGAGGAGGCGACGGCCGGCACCGGCAGGTCCGGCTCGGGCTCGAGCGCCGGCTCGGACTCCGGCTCGGGGTCGAGCGGGATGTCGATGTCGGTGTCGTCCTCGTCGGCGGGAGGCTCGTCCGGAGGGTCGCCGGCCTCGGCGTCGAGGTCGTCGCGGATCCGGCGAGGCCGCGCCCAGATCGGTCGTCGAGCCTTCGGGCACGATGACGAACGGCTTGCCGCGCCACAGCTCGGCGGCGGCGCGGCCGGTGGCCACGGCGCCGGTGCGCAGGGCCCGGCCGACCGAGGCGAGCGACGCACCCGTCGCCACCAGGATGGCCACCACGACGACGGCGACCAGCAGCACGGTGGCGCCGGCCGTGCCGAGGCCGGCATGGAGCGGGCGGCCCACCACCGCGCCGAGGTAGCCCCCGCCGTCGCGCAGCGCGTGCGAGTCCGAGACAGCGGCGGGCGTGCCCTTCGCCAGCTCGGCCAGGCCGCAGACGCCGAGGAGGCCGAGCACCGTGCCGACCGCGAGGCGCCAGGGTCGGCGCCCGTCACCGCGCTCCTCGTCGCTCCTCCTCGTCGCGGGACGGCGGTCGAACAACAGCGCGCACCCGGCGCCCACGGCGACCAGCGGGAGGAGGACGCGGGCCCAGCCGGCGAGCAGCGCCAGCCCGCTGTTGGTCCAGTGCCCGACCGGGCCGAGCTGTTGGCCCCACAGCGCCAGCGCCAGCAGGACGCCGAGCGTGATGAGCCCGACCGCCCACAGGTCCCGTGCCTGGACCCGCCAGAACGGCGGCCGCTGCGGGCGACCGCGCCGGGCGCCGCCCGCTGGGCACGCGAGGCCGGGCTTCTTGGCGGCGGAACGGGCCGGCGCCCGCGTCGGGGCGCTGCGGGTCTTGGTCACCACAGTGAGGCTGAGACTACTGCCTGACCTGGTGATTTTTGCGGACACCCCGACCCGCTGCCGCCCGTTGTTTACGAACATATGTTCGCTATCGTAGCCCGCATGGCACTCCGGTGGACCCTGGCGGAGAGCGAGGAGGGGGGCACGCTGTTCCCCGACGAGCGGGTGGCCGAGCGCCATGTCGGCAAGGGCGCGTACGCCGGGATGGAGTTCCTCCACGTCAACGCCCGGACGATCATCAACACGGTGCCGCCGGAGAGCCTGATGCCCTTCCGGCACACGATCAACCCGTATCGAGGGTGCAGCCACGCGTGCGTGTACTGCTTCGCCCGGCCGACGCACGACTACCTCGGACTCGGCATCGGGACCGACTTCGAGCGCAAGATCGTCGTCAAGGTCAATGCCGTCGAGCGGCTGCGCGCCGAGCTGCGCTCGCCCAAGTGGGGCGGCGACCACATCGCCATGGGCACCAACACCGACCCCTACCAGCACGCCGAGGGCAAGTACCACCTGACCCGGGGCATCGTCGAGACGCTCTCGGCGGCGCGCAACCCCTTCAGCATCTTGACCAAGTCGACGCTCATCCTGCGCGACGCCGCGTTGCTGGCCGCCGCGTGCGAGCGCACCGACGTGGACGGTGAACTTCTCGATCGGGACGCTCGACCGCGACGTCTGGCGGCTGACCGAGCCGGGGACGCCCCCGCCGGACCGGCGGGTTGAGGCCCTCCGGCGCCTGACCGCCCTCGGCATCCCCTGCGGGGTGCTGGTGGCGCCCGTCCTGCCCGGCCTCTCGGACTCCGAGGCCCAGCTGCGCGAGGTCGTCGAGGCCTGCGCGGCGGCCGGCGCGGTCTCCATCGGCGGGGTGGCCCTGCACCTGCGGGGCCCGTTGCGCGGCCACTACTTCGACTGGCTCGAGCAGCGCCCGCCCCGACCTGGTCCGGCTCCACCGGGCGCGCTTCCGGCGCGGCGCGTACCAGGACGACGAGGCACGCGAGCGGGTCGAGGCGATCGTGCCGGGCCGCGGCGCTGCGCTGCGGGCGTGACCGGGCGCGACCGCTACCGAGGCACGAAGGCAGGGACCGCCGACCGGCCGCCGACGCACGGAGCCGGCCCGGCCGACGCCGTCGGCGGCGCCGCAGGAGGACGGGCAGCAGCTTCGCCTGCTCTGAGCTGCGCTGCCGCTGGCCCGGCGCGGCCGGGGCGCGCCGTTCGCCAGGCGGTCCTCCCTACAATCGTGGGCTCATGCCGGGCACGCGGGATCGGGGACCTGGCGGGCGAGCCGCCGTGCCGTCGTGGCCGTGACGGGCTTGCTCGTTGTCGGTGCTGTTGTCCGTCGCGCCGGCCGGACGGCCCGGTGACGGACGGCCGACGCGCGGGCGCGGCAGGGGCGCACCACCGCCGACCGACTCGACCTACGCCATCGTCGACGCCGTCCGGCGGCGTGATGACCTTCGGCGGGGCGGGCTACGACGGCGACGCCCTCGAGGTGCCGCTGCAAAAGCCGATCGTCGGCAGCGCGGCGGACCCCGCCGGCGGGTACTGGCTGGTCGCCTCCGACGGCGGCATCTTCACGTTCGGCAACGCGCCGTTCTGGGGATCGGCGGGCGGCCTCCCGCTCAACAAGCCGGTGGTCGGCATGGCGCCGACGCCCGACGGCGGCGGGTACTGGCTCGTCGCCTCCGACGGCGGCATCTTCACCTACGGCGACGCGCAGTTCTTCGGCTCGACGGGGAGCATGGCGCTCAACAAGCCGATCGTCGGCATGGCCGCCACGCCCGACGGCGGCGGGTACTGGCTGGTCGCCTCCGACGGCGGCATCTTCGCCTTCGGCGACGCGCGGTTCTTCGGCTCGACGGGGAGCATCGCGCTCAACAAGCCGGTCGTCGGCATGGCCGCCACCGCTCGACGGCGGCGGCTACTGGCTGGTCGCCTCCGACGGCGGCATCTTCACGTTCGGCGACGCGCCGTTCTTGGGCTCGACGGGCGAGCCTCGTGCTCAACAAGCCGATCGTCGGCATGGCCGCCACGCCCGACGGCGGTGGATACTGGCTGGTCGGACAGGACGCCGGCGTCTTCACCTTCGGCGACGCCGGGTTCTCGGGGAGCGCGCAGTCGCCGCTGCACCCACCGCTGTTCCCCCAGCCCCTCTCCTCACCGATCCCGCCCGTCGTGAGCATCATCAACGACGCGCCCGGGCCCGCAGGCCACCCACCAGGGCGGCCTGCGCGTCGCCTTCGCCGGCGACTCCTTGTCGCTCTACGAGGGTCATTACATGCAGGGGACGTCCCCGCCCTACTTCGTCGACGACGGCGCGGCGGCGGGCTGCGGCTTCACCGACGGCGCGCCGACCTTGCCCTGGGCCGATCCCACGGCGAGCCTACATCAGCCCGCTGGCCTGCACGCTGTGGGCGTCGCAGCTCCAGTGGGTCGTCTCGCGCTTCCACCCCGACGTGACGGTGATTCAGACCGGGTACTGGGAGACACAGGACCGCCTCTTCAACGGGAGCTACCAGTCGCTGGCCGACGCCGGCTATTCGGCGTACATCGAGTCGAACCTGGCCCAGGCGGTGCAGATCGCCCACTCCGACGGCGGCGCCGTGATCCTCTCGACCTCGCCGTACTTCGACGACGGGACGCCCTCCAACCTGGTCGACGCCTACAACCAGATCGTCGAGGCGGTCGCCGCCGCAGTTCCCCTACGTCTCGATCGACGACCTCTACACCGTGCTCGACCCGGGCGGGACGTACGCCTCGCGTGGTCGACGGGATCCCGGCCCGGGCCGCCGACGGGGTGCACATCACCCAGGCGGCGGTGGACAACCTCATTGAGCCGGCCCTGAACCAGATCATCGCCAACGTGGCCGGAGCCGTCTACGCCGGCAACGCCTAAGAGCAAGAAGCAGTCAAGACCCCGGGATCGGGGGCTGCCGGTCCCGTGCAATGCCCGTGCGGGTGCCAGCCGTGACACCCCGAGGAAGCCCGGGCCGGCGCCTACACCCCCATTGAAAGCCAGCTGAGGCCGTCGAAACGCCTGCTGGGACCTCGTGACCCCGCAGGCAGGGCCCCCACCCCGTCAGGCGGGCGCCCCATCTCAAGTCAAGCTCAATTCCTGCCGACATTTTCGCAGTGCAATCAGAGGGCGCAGGGGCCACTCGTGAGCGCGGTGGACGACCGGTGGGCTCCATGGACTCGACGAAGGTTCTTGACGACGGGACCGTCCACCCCCAGCCGTCCCCAGCCACCTCGGTAGCCGACCACGGGGGAGGCGACGGACACCGCGGGGGGCCCGGAGCCGGTCCCGCTGGGTCACCACGTGCCATCTTCGCCTACTCGTCGGCGCTTGCCCTCGGCGCCGTCGCACTGGTCCTCTGGGGCCCTCTCACGGCGCGGTCGGCCATAAAGACCCTTGTCCCGCAAGCGGAGATGTTCGCCGCGTTCTGCGTGCTGTGGGCGGCCGCGAACTGGGCAACGGTCTCGGTGCACCATCGGGGCAACACGGGCATGATCGCCCTCGAGGGGTCCCGTTGGTCATGGGACTCGTCTTCCTCCGGCCCTCGTTGCTCGTGTTGGGATGCGCCATCAGCGAGACCGTCGTCTTTGTCGTGATCCTACCGGTCGCCGTTGATCAGAGTCTTCTTCAACCCGGCGTCGACCGCCCTGCGGTGGCGGTTGCCACGCGTCGTCTTCCGGGAGCTCCTGCCGGAGCCACAGCGCCGGTGAGTTTGGCGGCTGGGCTGCCGTCGCCGTCGCCGCCCTGCACGTAGGAGCTGCTGGCGACGCTCAACTTCCGGGTCGTGACCAGGCTGAACGGCCAGACCCCGAGCGCCGCACCGGTTCGCAAATCATGACCCATTCGATGTTCCTGGCCGGCGAGCGTCTGCCTGGCCATCGTCGTGCTCGACGCACGCCTTGGTGCACTTGTGGGCGATGGTGCCGCTCCTCCTCGTCGCGGCGTTGATCATCGCGGCCTACCGGGGCTACACCCGCCTGTCCCTGCGCTTTGCCTCGCTCCAGCGCCTCTACGACTTCAGCCGCGCCGCTCGGCACCGCGAACCTCGAGCCGACCTCCATGAGCGTGGAGGTGTTGCGCCAGGTCTGCACCGTCATGCGCGCCCGTCGCGCCCAGCTCGTCCTCGCCGAGCCAGTCAGGACTCCCACGCCGGATCTGCATCAATGACCGACGGCGCCTCCGAGGTGGAGCCCATCAACCTTGACGCATCATCGTTCATCACCCAGGCCATCGACCGAGCGTCTGCGTCCCTGCACATCAGTCCGACCGCCCGACATCACGGGAGCAGCGAACGACCCGATGGTCGGGCGATACGCGGCTGCGATCGTGGCCCCGCTCGTCAATCAGAACACGGCGATCGGCGCGATCGTCGCCATCGATCGCGACGAGGAGCTCGACGGCTTCGACGAGGACGATCTCCGCCTCTTCGAGACGCTCGTCGCGCATGCCAGCGCCAACCTGGAGCGGGCACGCCTCGTCGAAGAACTGCGCTACGAGGTCGAAAGCAAGTCGCACCAGGCGACGCACGACATGCTCACCGGGCTCCCCAACCGAATCGCTCTTCGTCACGCCGGGCCACGAGTGCGCCTCAACGAGAGCGGCAGCGTCGCCATCGTCCTGATGGACCTCGACCGGTTCAAGGACGTCAACGACACCCTGGGCCATGCCATCGGTGACCGGCTCCTGTGCGAGGTGCCGAGCGCCTGCTGCGCGCGGTCTGCCGGGCAACGTCACAGTGGCACGGCTCGGGCGGCGACGAGTTTGCCTTCGTGATACCGAGACGTCATCGATGCGCCGTCAGCCCTCGAGCGGGTCAACGAGTTGCACGCCATGCTGGCGCACCCCATCGAGATCGACGGCCTGACACACGCCGTGACATGCCAGTGCCGGCATCGCTCTGGCGCCGATGCACGGGGACGACGTCGCACTGCTCCTGCAGAGCGCGGACATCGCCATGTACCTGGCCAAGGAGCGCCGCAGCGTGGTCGAGCTCTACTCCGTCGAGCACGACCAGAGCATGCGACGCAAGCTGATGCTCTGACCGGGCTGCTGACCCAGGCCCTCGAGTCGAAGTCCCAACTGAGCGTCGTGTACCAGCCGATCGCCGATGTCCGGAGCCGCAAGATCGTCCAAGTCGAGGCACTGTCGCGGTGGACATCACCCCGAACACGGCCCGATCCCACCCGACGAGTTCATCGCCATCGCGGAGCAGATGGGCATGATCAGCCAGATCAGCGACTTCGTGCTCGGCGAGGCGTGCGCGGCCGCTGCCGAGCTGGCGGCGGGCGGGTCTCGATCTCAATGCTGGCCATCAACGTGTCAGGTCGGCGAATTGCCGACGGCAAGCTCGTCGACCGGGTCGAAGGAACCGCTGCGGCTGCACGGCCTCCCGCCCAGTGCCCTCACGCTCGAAGTCACCGAGACCGAGATCATGGCCGACCTTATCCAGGCGACTCGCATCCTCGACAGAGCTGGCGTGGCTCGGCGTCTCGCATCGCCATCGACGACTACGGCACCGGCCACTCCTCGCTGACGTATCTGCATCGCCTTCCCGTTCAAGAAGCTCAAGATCGACCGCTCCTTCGTGACCAATCTCCCGAACGAGCACAGCAACCGGGTCATCGTCCGCGCGTCGATCGACATGGCGCATTCGACTCGGCCTGACCGTCGTGGCGGAGGGCAGCCGAAGACGAGGTCACCTGCGCCATGCTGGCCGAGGCCGGCTGCGACCAGATCCAGGGGTACTACCTCTCGAGGCCGCTGCCACCTGACACCATCAAGGCATGGCTCCTCGGCGGCGCCATGCTCGAGTTCACGCCACTCGGAAAGGATGACGCGGGCACGAAGGACTCCCTGCGCCATTCCGAGCAATTCCGGAGCATGGTCTAGTGCCCCGGGCCCGCTGCAGCGCCTGCTGAGCCGGTCCGGCCGGCGCGCCTGACGCCTCGCCACACCGGCAAAGCGCCGCCTCGCCACACCGGCAGACCGCTCGTGCCCTTCTCGGGTCGTCTTCGCTGAGCACTCCGCGCACGCCGCTGAGCCCGCAGACCCACGAGCGGATCGGACGCACCTGACCCGACCGACGCTGAGCGTCGGTCGTGCCTGAGCGGTCAACGGACACGCATCGAAAAAACGACCCTGCAACTTGGATTGCAGGGTCGTTCGCCAGGACACCGTCGCCCGCCGGGGATCAACGCTCGCCCAAGGCTCGGTTGCTAACCGGTTGCAGTTGGGCAAAACTTGTGGATAGGGAATGGAGAGGTACCGCAGCGCGCAACCGAGCAGAGCCTCCCCCAGATCCCTTCGGTGCCGAGAGCGAGGGAGGTGGCGCGATGAAGTGGAGGTAAATCGAATGACGGGTGAGACGGTCAAACGGCCATAACCCGTCATTGCTTCGCGGCCACTAGGGCCGCTGCTACTTGTACAACGGCATCGCTGCGTCCCCGAATACCCTCGGGGGTCTGCGCTGTCAGTATCGGCACGGCGGGGCGCCGCCTTTAGCGGTGCGTGGCATCGCGAGGGCGGCCCCCTCCGCTGTCGAGTCAGGCGTTTGCAGTGCACTGGAGTTGTAGCTCTTTCGACCGTGGCCGGCCGGTGCATCCCTCGCCGCCGGTAATGCTGCGTGCGAGTCTGTCCGCCGTGAATGGCGGGAACTCGCGATGAGACAGCGACGCGTCGCTGTACACCGGCGACGGCTGGGCCGCTCGTTCGCCCGCATGTGGTCCGGTTTCGCGCTGGCCAGCTCGGGCGATGGACTCGCGTACGGCGCGGTCCCCCTCCTCGCCGTCTTTGTCGATCCGCACCCCTTCGCCGTGTCGACGATCGCGGCGGCCGACACGCTGCCGTGGCTCCTCCTGGCGTTGCCGGCGGGCCACTTGGCCGACCGCGCCGATCGGAGCCGCGTCATCGCCCTCACCAACGCTCTGCGAGCGGTCGCGATGCTCGCCGCCGCTGCGTTGATCGTTCACTACCGGATCTCACTGGCGCTCCTCATCGTCATTGTGCTGCTCAATGCCAGCGGACGGGCCATCTACTACTCCTCGGTGCAGGCGATGGCGCCCGGCTTCGTCGACACCCGTGACCTCGAGCAGGCGAACGGGATTCTCAGCGGCACTGAAGCGGGCACCGAGAACCTGGCGGGTCCGGTCGTCGGGACTGTGCTCTTCTCGGCCGCCAAGTCGCTGCCCTTCGTAGTTGACGGCTTCATGCTCGTGGCCTCGTGCATCCCTTTCGTCGGATTTCGCTCCAAGGAACCGACACCCGAGGACACTGCCCCGGCGTCGTCGCCCTCCATGGTCGAGGGCGTCCGGCTCTTGTTCGTGGACCGGCGGTTACGCGTCCTGCTGTTCCTCGTGGCCTCCCTGGCGGGACTGCAGGGAATGGAGAGCGGGGTGCTGGTCCTCCTCGCGACCACCAAATGGGGTGTCTCTCAGGGCGCCTATGGCGTCTTCCTGGCGGCGGGAGCCGCGGGTGCCCTCCTCGGCAGCTTCCTGGCGGACGGCATCGCGCGGCGCTTCGGCGGGGCGCGCTCGCTCATCGCTGCCGCCATGGCGTCGGGCGTCGGCTACCTGGTGATGGCGTCGGCGAAGAGCTGGGAGCTGGCCGGGCCGGCATTCGCCGTCGTGGGCCTCGCCGTCGGCACCGGATCCGTCGTGGCCATGTCCCTTCGCCAGCGCATGACCCCCGACGACCTGATGGGCCGGGTGGGTGGCGCCTGGCGTGGCCTCGTCTGGGGAGCAGCGCCGATCGGCGCGCTCACGGCCGGCGCCATCGCCGGAGCGTGGGGCGTCAGGGTGCCGCTCGTGTTGGCGGGCATCGCGGAGTGTGCCATCGCTCTCCTTCTCGCTCGCCCACTCCTCAAGAGCATCGAGGACACGCGACGTACCCGTCGGGTCGCCCAGCGCGTGCGCTCCTCCCCTGAGCAGCCCGTGCCGTGACCGCCCTCGCCATCGCGCACCGGGGCGATCCGGTGCGCGAGCGGGAGAACACACTGCCGGCGTTCGCCGCGGCCGCGGCACTGGGGGCCGACATGGTCGAGCTCGACCTTCGTCGAACGCGTGACGGCGAGATCGTCGTCCTGCACGACCAGACGCTCGAGCGCTTGTGGGGCCTCGACGCGTCGGTCGGGGATCTCGAGTGGCCCGAGGTGGCGGCTCTCGGTGCGGGCGACGTCCGCATCTCCACTGCTGCGCGACGTCCTCGCATGCGTGACGCTGCCGCTCATGGTCGACTTCACCCGCCGCGAGGTGGTCACGGGCGCCCTCGCCGCGGTCCGAGACGCGGGAGCGCTCGGCCGTTCGCTCTTCGTCACGGGCAACGTGGCGGCGCTGCGCGCGCTCCGGGAGCTCTCGGCCGAGGCGCGCCTCGGGCTCACCTGGACCGAAGGGACGGAGCCGCCGCTGGCGCTCCTGCCGCGAATTCGGCGCCGAGTACTGGAACCCGATGTTCGCCTTCGTCACCGCCGAGGGCGTCGGCCGCGTGCACGAGGCCGGACGCAAGGTGTCGACCTGGACGGTGGACACCGAGCCGGACATGGCCCGCGTGCTGGCCGGCGGTGTCGACGCCATCGTCAGCAACCAGGTGGCGCCATTGGTCGAGTTCCTTCGCGCGCTGAGCCCGGCGCCACGGTGTGGCCGGCGCCTGGCGGGACCGCATGCGCGGCAGACACGAGGCCCTCCTGCGCTCGTGCGCGCTACCCCTGGTAGCGGCCGACCTCGTTGTCGTCGACGTACGCGACGCATTGATGGGGGAAGAACCCGCCCACCCAACGCTTGCGCCTCTTTTCGATCACGACGGCGTGACGCTCCGTCTCGCCCACGGTCAGCTCGAAGCGCTCGGTCGTCGACCAGCGGAACATCTCGAACTTCTTGACCACGGGCTGGTCGTCGACCGAGATCCTGAGCGGGCCCCAGGTTCGGTTGAACCGGAACTCGACCTCATGGTGCTCGGCTTCGCCGACGTCGAACTGGAACTCGAGCACAGGCATCTGCGATGTCCTCCTCTGACCGTGCGGTTGCCCGCCTCGCCGGGTGCCCGAACGACCGCCGGGCCGAGAGCGGGACGCGACGGACCGCCGAGTGCATCGCAGTATGCGCCCTTGCATCCCCAGGCGGATGCGCCAAAAGGACTATTTCGAACCAGGCGCCAGGGCGGCTCAGGCCACGCGCAGACGACGCCTACACCATGAGGACAACGGGCACGATCATGGGGCGCCGCCGGGTGCGCTCCCCCACGAACTTGCCCAGCGCCTTGCGGGTGTGACGGCTCAGCACCTCAATGTCGTGCGCGCCGTCGCGGAGGGCCTGCGTCACCGCGGCGGCCACCACCTCGCTCGCCTCCTCGAGGAGCTCTTCGGCCTCAGGGGCATGGACCCAGCCGCGCGTCTCGATCACCGGCGGGCAGCTCAGCTTTCCCTGCTGGCGATCGACCGTGACCACCACCATCACGACGCCCTCCTCGGCCAGCTTCTGCCGATCGCGCAACACCCCGTGCTCGATGTCGCCGACGGTGCCGTCCACGTAGACGTAGCCCGCAGGAACATGGCCGTCGCGCGCGATCCCCTTGGCGTCGAGCTGAATGACGTCGCCGTCCTCGCACAGCAACACCTTGGCCGGATCGATGCCCATCGACAGCGCGAGGCGGGCATGGTGCACCATGTGGCGGAACTCGCCGTGCACGGGCACGAAGCATTCGGGCTGGGTCACCGCCATGAGCGTGCGCAGCTCGCCCTGGCGGGCGTGTCCGCTCACGTGCACCGCTTCGGCGCTCGAGTGCACAACCTCCGCGCCGCGCCGGTACAGGTCGTCGATCACTTGTCCCACCGACCACTCGTTGCCCGGAATGGGGTGCGCACTGATCACGACGACGTCGTCCTCGCCGATGCGCAGCCACTTGTTCTCGCCGGTGGCCATCAATGACAGGGCCGACATCGGCTCGCCTTGAGATCCGGTGGAGATGACGCACACCTCGCCGGCCGGGAGGTCGTCCACCTCCTCAATGTCGACCTGGACGCCGTCTGGCATGCTGATGATGCCGAGGCGCGTCCCGAGCTCGACGTTCTTGCCCATGGAGCGGCCCAGCGTGGCCACCTTGCGCCCGTTCGCCACCGCGGCGTCGATGATCTGCTGGATCCGGTGCATGTGGCTGGCAAAGCAGGCCACCACGAGACGCTTGCCCGACTGGGCGGCGAAGACACGCCGCAGGGTCACGCCGACCGAGGACTCCGACTCGGTGAAACCCGGCTCCTCCGCGTTGGTCGAGTCCGAGAGCAGCAGGCGGATGCCCTCGACGCGAGCGAGCTCGCCCATGCGCGGCATGTCCGTGCGCCGGCCGTCGACCGGCTGCAGGTCGAGCTTGAAGTCGCCCGAGTGCAAGATCACGCCCTGCGGCGTGTGGAAGGCGATGGCCATGGACTCGGGAACCGAGTGCGTCACCGGGATGAATTCGACGTCGCAGGCCCCGATGCGCACGCGCTCGCCGTCGGCCACCTTGATCAGGCGGGTGCGCTCCAACATCCCCGCCTCTTCGATGCGGTGCCGGGCCAGGCCCACGGTCAGCTCCGACCCGTAAATGGGCGCGCGCAGCTCGCGCAAGAGGTAAGCCAACCCACCGGTGTGGTCCTCGTGCCCGTGGGTGAGCACGATCCCGTCGACCCGGTCCTTGCGCTCGAAGAGGTACGTGAACTCCGGGAGCACGAGGTCGATACCCGGCATGTCGGGATCGGGGAACATGATCCCGCAGTCGAGGACCACGATGCGTCCCTCCACCTCGATGCAGGCGCAATTGCGGCCGATCTCACCCAGTCCGCCCAGGAAGACGATTCGGACGGGCTTCGGCTTGGACTTCCTGGATTCAGCCAAGCGGAGCCGTCATTGCCGGAGGCCCGACTGCGGCCACGACCTTCGCCGCCTGTGCGTCGAGCTCGGGGGTCGAGGCCCCCATGGGCAGGCGGCACTGCCCGACCCGCAGGCCCAGCGCCCGCAGCGCCGCCTTGGCGGGGAGCGGGTTGGGGAACTCCGCGGTGGACTCGAATTCGAAGGAGTCGAGGAGCTCGGCGTTGCCGGCGATCGCGGCCGCCAGGTCGCCGGCCAAGAAGGCGTCGATGACCGCGCGCAATCGGGGGCCGACCCAGTGCGAGGCCACGCTGATGAGGCCGATCGCGCCGACGGCGAGCAGCGGCAGCGTCATGACGTCGTCGCCGCTGTAGATCTCGAAACCCGCAGGCGCCTGCGCCGCGAGGTGCGCCGTGCTCGGCGGGTCACCCGCCGCGTCCTTCAGGCCCACGATGGCCGGGACCTCACGGGCCAGGCGCAGCATGGTGCCGGTCTCGATCCGGCGCCCTGATCGCACCGGGATGTCGTAGAGCAGGACGGGCAAATCGCCTGCCGCTTCGGCCACCACACGGAAGTGTTCGTAGATGCCCGCCTGGGAGGGGCGGTTGTAATAGGGCGTCACGACGAGCACCGCGTCCACGCCGGACTGGGCTGCGGCACGCGTCATCGCGATGGAGTGCGCTGTGTCGTTGGAGCCAGAGCCGGCGATCACCGGGATCGTCACCGTCTCGGCCACGGCGCGCCACAGCGCGACCTTCTCGTCGTCGGTGAGGACCGAGCTCTCCCCGGTCGAGCCGGAGAGCACGAGCGCGTCGCTGCCGTGCGCGGCCAGCCAGCGTGCCAATTCCTGGGCCGCGGACAGGTCGAGTGCACCGTCCTCGTCGAACGGCGTCACCATGGCGGTGATCACCCGCCCAAAGCGGGGCGAGTCCGGCCGGGGGCTCATTGCCCCCTCACGCTACCAGCGCCCAGTGACGCTCAGGCGACCTGGCGCTCGGCGGGTGACCCGTCGGCGAAAGCGTCCTCCTCCTCGGTGGAGTCGGTCAGGTTTTCGAAGGCGATGGCTCCCATTTCGGTGAACTTGGTGCGGAGCCACCCGTCGGCTGCGTCGAGCAGGCCGAGCTTCTTGAGATTCGGGACGATCTTGGAGAACAAGAGGATCTGGAATTCGTCTCGCTCCGGCGCGGCCTGCATGACCTTGATCACGTCGGGGACGGGCACCTCCATGCGCTCCCAGACCTCCTGCATGACCAAGCGGTCCTTCATGCGGATGGCCGCCTCGAAGGCGAACTCCTGGCGCTCACGCAACTCGGCCGCACTGAGCTCTTGGTAGTACTCCTGCAGGCTGAGCACCCCGAAGGCCACGTGACGTGCCTCGTCGGCCATGACGTAGCGCAACAGCCTCTTCAACAGCGGCTCGGTGGTCATCGTGTGGATGAACCCGAAGGCGGCGAGGGCCAGCCCCTCCACCATGATCTGCATGCCGAGGTAGGTCATGTCCCAACGCGAGTCCGAAACGATGTCGTCGAGCAGCAGCCCGAGGTGGGCGTTCATCGGGTAGTGGCCCGAGAGCTTCTCGTCGAGGTACCTGGAGAAGACCTCGACGTGGCGGGCCTCGTCCATCACCTGCGTGGCGGCGTAGTACTTGGCATCGATCCACGGGACCGTCTCGACGATCTTGGCCGTGCACAGCAACGCCCCCTGCTCACCGTGCATGAACTGCGACAGCATCCAGTTCTGGTTCTCGATCCCGAACTGCAAGAACCGCTTCTCGTCCCACGTCTCCAGGACGGTGCCGGCAATGGCGGCCTCGTCCCACTGCATCTGGGCCGGGTTGGCCTCGGCGTTGGCAATGACCACGCTGCTCCTGGTCGACTTCGATCGACCAGTCCAGGTCGGTCTGCGCATTCCACTGCGCCTTCTTGGCCTTCTCGTAGAGCTTGTCGAGCTGCGGCTTGGCCCCCTTCTGGTAGTCCCAGGTGAACTCGGCCGGGCAGTTGTCGGGCACGCGGTGGTACCCCTCGACCTCGTAGTGACCCACGAAGCCGAGCACCGCTTCGAGGTCGTCGATGCTGTCCCTCCCGATCAGCTCGAGGTTGGACCTCAGCTGGTCTTGGTTTTCATCGAGTGTGGTCATGGAACTGTCCCCTTTGTGGTGAGTGCGTCGAAGGTGTGGCAGGCGTGGATGTGGATGTGGAACGAGAAGGAGGAGAAGCAGAACGGGTTATGGGCGCGGAGCCGGCCGCGTCGAGGCGGAGCGCCAAGATGCCGGGCAGGACGAACCGACGCACGAGCGTGCGGGTCTCCTCGGGGTCGGTCAGGTCCGTGTCGGGAGACGGGTTGGCGCAGTAGGCCATCACGATGCGTACAGCCCATTCGGCCGCCCGCGAAGCCTGGTCGGGCTCGAGCCAGCGGGCGAAGAACGGCGCGGCCAGATCGCCGGCGACCAAGAGGACCCGGTCGAGTCGGCTGAAGGTGAGGTAGGGCAACACCGTGCCGGGCTCGTGCGCCAGCAGGTAGCTCAGGGCCGCGTGGCCGCGGAGGCTGCGGGCAGACTCGACCATGCCGGCAACGAGCACGTCCTCGAGGTCGGTGGCCTCTCCCATGGCGACGGCCAGGGATGAGAACAGCCGCGCCACCTCGGTCTCGACCACGGCGGCCAGGATCCCCTCCTTGCCGCCCGGGAAGGTCCGGTAAACGGTGGCCCGGGACAGGCGGGCCGCCCGGGCGATGTCGTCCACGGTCGTCTTGGCGATCCCTTGGCGGGCGAGGCACCCGAGGGCACCGTCGACGATGCGAACCCGGGTCGACGAACGGTCGTCCGCCCCCAGGTGGCGGACCACGCCCCCGTGCACGGTCGTCAACGCACCGGCGATCCCCCGCTCAGATCGTGTCGCAGCCGCACCCACTGTTGAAACAGTATGGCGATTTTTGTCTCACTGTCAACCAAGAGGCCGACACGGCCGAGCCCTAGCTGAGGTTGACGTGGCCGGGCGCAACCCCGCTGATCAAGAAGCCGAGGACGGCCAGGACGGCGGCGCTCCCCCCGAGGGTCAGTGCCAGCTCGCGCCCGCGGTCGCGCAGCCCTCCGGCGTAGTCGTAGAGCCAGGCCAAGACGGCGCCGGTCACGAGGCCACCCAGGTGGGCCCGCCAGTCGATGTTGCCGCTGAAGCCGATGAGCAAATTCAGGACGATCAGCCCGACCACCGGCGCGATCGGCAGATGGCGCCGCAGCCCGATGACGACATAGGCCGCCAAGACGCCCATGATGGCGCCCGATGCACCGAGCCCGTATTCGTTGTGCGGCCCGAGGATGTACGAGCCGACGCTGCCGCCGAGCCCGGCGATGAGGTACAGCGCGAGGAAGCGGAACTTGCCCAGCAACACCTCGACGGCGGGCCCGACGATCAGGAGGGCGATCATGTTGAAGAAGATGTGCACGAAGTCGGCGTGCAGCCACATGGCCGTGAAGGCCCGGTAGTACTGGCTCTGCTGGTGCACGAGGTCCGGATTCATGGAGTAGCGCTCGACGACTCGCAGGTTGTTCCCGAAGTCCTCGAGGAAGAACACCACCACGTTGACGGCGATGATCACCAGGACCACCGGCGTCGGGTTGGTGGAGCCAACCACACCGGTGTGGCCGGGTCTGGTGTGCGTGAAGGCAGGGACGTGTCGCGAGCGCTTGGCACCCTCGCTGGTGCACGCCGGGCACTGCCAGCCGACCGAGGCCGCCACCATGCAATCGGTGCAGATGGGTTGGTCGCAGTGCGCGCAGAGCACGGATGCCGCCCGCTCGGGATGGCGATAGCACAGGGGCGGACCGGCCGGCTGGGGTGACCGTGCCGGCTCGGGTGGCGGGCCGCTACTCACCGGATGCCGGCCAGCAGTTCGGACCGGACCAGGAGCGCCACCTGCTCGGGGTCGTTGAGGTCCCAGCGGCCCGGCGACGCGATGTAGGAGAGCACCATGCGGGCCAGGAAGTCAGCCGACGTATCCAGCTCGGCACCCTCGGTCATGCCGTGGCGCACGAGGTAGGGAACCAGAAAGGCGGCCACCAGCGTGTGTGTCTGATCGGCCTCGGTGGTCAGGCGCGGGAGCAGGATCTCGGGCTCGGTCACGAGGATGCGCTGCAGCACCTCGTGTTCGACGAGCGCCCGGTGGGCGAACATCAGTCCGCGCTCCATCACCTCCTCGAGGCTCTCGGCGTCTGACACCTCTTGGTAGAGCCGGAGGAAGAACCGCGCGAACTCCCATCCGACCACTGCCGAGATCAGCTCGTCGCGACCTCCGGGGAAAGTAGCGATAGACCGTCGCCCGCGACACACCCGCCTCACGTGCCGCGTCCTCAACCGTCGTCTTGGCCAGTCCCCAGCGGGCGACGCAGTCGTAGGTGGCCTGCAGCAACCGCTCCCGGACGTCGGGGCTCACAGGCCGAGGACGGCCTCAAGACCCACGGTGAGCCCGGGCCGCCGTGGCACCTCCCGCACCGCCCGGAGGACGCCGGGCATGAAGGAACGCCGGTCGTAGGAGTCGTGGCGGATGCTGAGGCTCTGGCCCGACGCGCCGAAGATGACCTCCTCGTGGGCCACGAGGCCCGGCAGGCGCACCGAATGCACGTGCACGCCGTCGGCACCGACCGCACCACGTGCCCCCTCGAGCACGACGTCGGTCGTGGGATCGGGCGGGAGGGGGGCGCTGCCGGCCGACCGCCGTGCTGCCGCGATGGCCGCCACCGTGTGCATGGCCGTCCCCGAGGGGGCGTCACGCTTGCCGTCATGGTGGAGCTCGATCACCTCGACGCCGTCCATGTAGGGCGCCGCGACGCGAGACAGGTGCATCAGCAGCACGGCGCCGATGGCGAAGTTGGCGGCCACGATGGCGTTGGCGCCGCTCCCCTCGAAGTGTCCGGCAATGGAGGCGAGGTCGGCGTCGGACAGGCCGCTCGTCCCGATCACCGCGTGGATCCCCTGCTGCGCATAGTGGGGCGCGTTGTGGCGCACCGCCTCGGCGATGGTGAAGTCCACCACCACATCGGCGCCGAGGTCGCGCAGCGCGTTCACCTCGCCGACGATCGTGTGGCCGCACACGTCGGACCCGACGTGCCCGGGGTCGACCGCAGCGGCCAACTCCAGGTCGGGCGCCTCGGTCACGGCGCGGCACACCTCGTGGCCCATGCGGCCGCCGGCGCCGACCACACCGACCCTCTGCATGGCCAGCAGGCTACCGGGCAGCCATGGCGGGTAGGTGGGACTCGAAGTCGCGCTCGTCGAAGGGGCCCACCGCGCTCATGGTGCGCGGCGATGCCGCAAGCAGCACCGCCGCCGCCTGTACCTGCGCGCGGTCGACTGCCTCGATCTTCCCCAGGATCTCGTCCATCGACAGCACCTCGTCGTGCAGCAAGAGTGAGGCGCCGATGCGACTCATCCGCGCTCCCGAGTCCTCGCCCGAGAGCAGCATTTCAGCGCGCAGATACCCCTTCGCCACCGCCAGCTCCCGTTCGGTGATGCCGTCACCCGCCAGGAGCTCGAGTTCGCCGTGCACGATGCGCAGGACCTCGTCGACGTGCTCGGGTGCCGTCCCGACCACCACCGCCAACGAGCCGGCGTCTGCATAGGCGGCGCGCTCGGACCAGACCGAGTAGGCGAGGCCGCGCTGCTCGCGCACCTTCTGGAACAGCCGGCTCGAAAGTCCGCCGCCCAGCACGTGGTTGAGCACGGCGAGAGCCCAGCGGCGCTCGTCGAAGCGTGACACCGAGCGCGCCCCGTAGACCAGGTGGGCCTGCTCAGTGGTGCGCCGGACCACTTCGAGGGGGACCGTGTCGGCCCCGGGGGCTGCGCGCGCCGGGGCCACGCCGCCAGGCGACCCGGCGAAACGCTCCTCGAGCGCCCCGGCGACCTGCTCGTGCGTGCAGTCGCCCGCCACCGACACGACCATGTTGCCCGGGCGGTAGTGGTGGGCCAGGAAGGCGGCCACGTCGTCACGGGTGATGCGACGGACCGACGACGCCGTCCCGAGCGTGTCGCGCCCGAGCGGATGGTCCGGGAACAGCGCGCCCTGCCAGCGCTCCGCGGCCAGATCGGCGGGCTCGTCGGCGTGCATCAGGATCTCGTCGAGGATGACGGTGCGTTCTGCCTCAATGTCGTCGGGACGCAGCGCGGGCGCCCACATGATGTCGCTCAGGATGTCGAGGCCGAGCTCGCAGGTGGTCGGAGAGAAGGCGCACGTAGAAGGTCGTGTACTCCTTGGTGGTGAAGGCGTTGCAGTCACCGCCCACCTCGTCGAGCTGCTCGGCGATAGCCGATGCCGACCGCCGCGGCGTCCCCTTGAAGAGGAGGTGCTCCAAGAAGTGCGACGCGCCGGCGAGCTCGGCGGGCTCGTCACGAGACCCCGTGCCGACCCAGAAGGCGACCGCCACCGAGCGGACGTCCGCCATGGTCTCGGTGACCAGGCGGATGCCGCACGGCAGGACAGCCGTCTCGATCAACGGCGGCGCGAGCGCCCGCGCGATGGCCGGCGGTCGTTGCCACGGTCGCCCCGGTCCCCGTGGTCGGGGCGGCCACCGTCGGAGTCCGCCGAGCCCGGGCCGAGATCGCCCAGGTCGGCCACCAGCTCGGCTTCGAACGCGTCCTCGAAGGACGGGGTACTCCGGGCCTCGCCCCGCGACCTCGCACCGCCCGAGCTCGTGGAGGAGCTCGCACCGCTGGAGGCCGCGCCGTCACCGTTGGCCGAGCCGCCGCCCGAGGTCGGTGCGCCGCCTTCAGGTACCGATGCCAGCGACAGGGAGACCTTGCCCTGGGGGTCGATGTCGTCGACCCGAACCTCGACCGACTGGCCTAGGGAGAGCACGTCCTCGACGTTGTTGATGCGCTTGCCGCCGGCGAGGGAGGACAACTTGGAGATGTGCAGCAGGCCGTCCCGGCCCGGCAACACGTTCACGAAAGCGCCGAACTTGGTGATGTTGACCACCTTGCCGGAGTACACCACACCGACGTCGGCCGTAGGCGGGTCGAGGATGAGCGAGATACGACGGCGGGCCTCCTCGACCGCGTTGCCGTCCTTGGCTCCGATCGTCACCGTGCCGACGACCCCGTCGTCGTCCACCGCGATGTCGGCGCCCGTCTCCTGCTGCAACGTGTTGATGACCTTGCCCTTCGGGCCGATGACCTCACCGATCTTGTCGATCGGGATCTCCATGGAGACGATCTTCGGCGCGCTGTTCGCCACGTGCTCCCTCGGCTCGGGGATGGCGCCGGCCATGACTCCCAAGATGGTGAGGCGGGCCTCCTTGGCCTGCAGCAGCGCCTTGGCCAGCACATCGGCCGGCAGGCCGTCGATCTTCGTATCGAGTTGCAGCGCCGTGACGGCTTCGGCCGTGCCCGCCACCTTGAAGTCCATGTCGCCGAAGGCATCCTCTGCACCGAGGATGTCGGTGAGGGTCACGTAAGCGTTGCCGTCGTAGACGAGGCCCATGGCGATGCCCGCCACCGGTGCCTTGATCGGGACACCAGCCGCCATGAGCGAGAGGCTCGACCCGCACACCGAGGCCATCGAAGTCGAGCCGTTCGAGGCGAGGACGTCGGAGACGACACGCAAGGTGTAGGGGAACTCCTCGGCACTCGGCACCACGGGAAGGAGGGCCCGCTCGGCCAGCAGGCCGTGGCCGATCTCGCGGCGCTTGGGTCCCCGCATGAAGCCGGTCTCGCCGGTCGAGTACGGCGGGAAGTTGTAGTGGTGCATGTAGCGCTTCGACTCGACCGGTGTGATGGTGTCGAGCAGCTGGTTCATGCGAGGCATGCCCAGCGTCGTCACGTTGAGCACCTGCGTCTCGCCGCGCTGGAAGAGTGCCGAGCCGTGCGCCGTCGGGAAGAGGTCGACCTCGGCCGACAACGGGCGGATGTCCGCCGTGCCGCGGCCGTCGATACGGACGCCCTCCTCGACGATGCGCTTGCGCACGAGCTTCTTGGTCAGGGCGCGAATGGCCGCCTTGACCTCGCCCGCCCGCTCGGGGAACTCCTCGGCCAGGGCCGCTTTGATGTCGTCACCGGCGGCGTCGAGGGCGGCGTTGCGCTCGGCCTTCGACGTCACCAGGTTGGCCTTGGCGATCGCGTCGCTGCCCACCGTCTGGACGCGGGCAAACACGTCGTCCTCGTAGTCGGTGTGGATGGAGTAGGGGATCGTCTCGATGGGCCCACGCACCGCGGTGAAGGCCTCGACCAGCTGGCGCTGCAGGATGATCGACTCGCGGATCCATTGCTTGGACGCCTCGAGGCCGGCCGCCAGCACCTCCTCGGTCACCTTGGGCGCGCCTGCCTCGTAGTAGTCCCACGACTTCTCGGTGCCGCCAGCCTCGACCATCATGATGGCGATCTCGCTGTCCGCCTCCTCGGTGAGGGCACGGCCGGCCACGACCAGTTCGAAGGTGGACTCCTCACCCTCCTCGAAGGTGGGGTGCCCGATCCAACTGCCCTCCGTGGTGTACGCAACGCGCACCGCGCCGATCGGGCCGTCGAATGGGATGCCGGAGATCATCAGCGCCGCGGAGGCGGCGTTGATGGCCAGCACGTCGTGTGGATTGACCTGGTCGGCCCCGACAATGGTCCCCACGATGTGCACTTCGTTGCGGAACCCCTCGGGGAACGACGGCCGCAGCGGGCGGTCGATGAGCCGGTCGGTCAGGATCGCCTGGTCCGAGGCCTTGCCCTCGCGACGGAAGAACGAGCCGGGGATCTTGCCCGCGGCGTAGGTACGCTCCTCGATGTCGACGGTCAGGGGGAAGAAGTCAGTCCCTTCCCGGACCGAGCGCGCCGCCACCGCGGTGGCGAGGACGTCGGTGTCCCCGATCCGGGCGAGTACGGCGCCGTCGGCCAGTTGGGCGAGTTTCCCCGCCTCAAATGACATGGTTCGGTCAGTCCCACCAATGGGGGACGAGACGTGAATGGCATCAGCCATGATGCTCCTCGTTTGTCAGGGGCATCTCCGCTGGTTCCCAGTGGTCGACCACCTCGCACCCGAAGTGACCGGCGACTGGCAGCCAGTGGCTGGAGACGCCCGGTTCTGTGGTGCCCCGCTACCGTCGAATGCCGAGACGGCTGATGATGGAGCGGTAGCGCTCAACGTCGTTCTTACGTACGTAGTCGAGCAGCCGGCGACGCTGGCCGATGAGCTTCATCAGGCCGCGCCGAGTGTGGTGGTCCCCTTTGTGCTCCTTCAGATGCTCCGTCAGGTGGTTGATCCGGCCCGACAGCAGGGCAATCTGCACCTCGGGAGAGCCGGTGTCATGGTCGTGCAACCGGTACTCGGAGATGGTGGCCTGCGTGTCGGGCATACAGAAAGAACCTCGGAGAAAATGTCGGAGTGCCCGGGGACCAGTCCCCGGCCGGAGAATATGCTAGCAGCCCCTGCCTGATCAGGGGTGATCGGCCGAGGCGAGCACCTGCTCGGTAGCCGCCACATCCGCCCGCATCTGCGCCACCAGGTCCTCAATGGAGTCGAAGCGCTGTTCGTCACGGAGGCGGTGCTCGAAGGAGCACGCGGACCGCCTCGCCGTAGAGGTCGCCGTCGAAGTGCAGCAGATAGGCCTCCACCAGCACCGGCGCCGTGCCCGGCTCGTAGAAGGTGGGCCGGCGCCCGACCGAGATGGCCGCCCGGTGCACCGAGCCGTCGGCCCGGCGGAAGTGCCCGGCGTACACCGCGTCCGCAGGGAGGGCGATGTCGTCGGCCACCGCCAGGTTGGCGGTCGGGAACCCCAGCTCGGGCCCTCCTCGTCCGTCACCGCGCACGCACCGGTCCCCGCACTTCGTGCGGCCGCCCGAGAAGCGCGCGCTGCGCTCTCCACGTCACCCTCGGCGAGCAGCGCGCGGATGCGCGTCGAGGACACGGCCTCGCGGCCGTCGCCGGTCAGGCCCACGCCCACGACGTCGAACCCGTACGCCGCGCCCAACTGGCGCAGGAGCTCGACGTTGCCCCGCCGGCCATGACCGAAGTGGAAATCCTCACCGACCACCACCAGCCGCGCCGACAGCTCGTCGACGAGCACTTCTTTCACGAAGTCCTCGGCGGACTCCTCGGCGCGGCGCTCGTCGAAGGGTATGACGAGAGTCCGATCGATGCCGCACTCTGCCAAGAGCTCGAGCTTCTGCTCCAGCCCGGTGAGCTGTTTCGGGGCCGACTCGGGGCGCACCACCGCAGCGGGGTGCCGGTCGAACGTGACCACGACGGTGGACAGCCGCGCTGCGGCCGCCCGCGTCGAGAGGTCCTCGAGCAGTGCACGGTGGCCGAGGTGCACCCCGTCGTACGCACCGATCGTGACGGCGGTTCCTGCTCCTGACATCGCGACCGAGGGTAGTCGGGAGCCCGTCATCCGCTCGCCAGCACGACGGCCGGCCGGATGCGGTCCGTCCCGGTCCCTTCGTAGACGGCCAGCAGCTCGCCGTCCTCGGCGAGCATGGCCCACGGGCCGTCGCCGGTCGCCCCGAGGGGCACTTTGTCCAACGGGAGCCCGGTGCGGATGGACGCCGCCGCGGCCACGTCGACCTGTACCCGCTCCAGGTCGCGCATGGCCTCGGCCGGGGTGAGCAGGTCGTCGGGACCAAGGCCGTCAAGGGACCGCATCTCGCTGCCGCCGAACGAACCGATGCACGTGCGGCGCAGGTTGGCGACGTGGGCGCCGCCGCCGAGGACGCCGCCCAGGTCCTGGGCCAGCACGCGGATGTACGTGCCCGACGAGCATTGGATCTCGGCGCGGTAGACGCCAGGCCGCGCCGGGTCCGGCTCGGTGGCAAAGCGGTAGACGGTGATCGGACGCGCCGCCCGTTCGACCTCGACACCTTGGCGAGCGAGCTCGTGCAACCGCCGGCCGCCGACCTTGACCGCCGAGACCATCGGCGGAACCTGCTCGATCTCCCCGGTGAGCGCATCGGCCGCAGCCTGGACGCCTTCGGGCGTCACGCCGGACATGTCGAAGGTCGCGAGCACCTCGCCCGAGGCGTCGAGGGTGGACGTCGAGGTCCCGAGCACGATGTCGGTCGAATAGGTCTTGGGCAGCGCAGTGAGGAAGCGCAAGAGCCGCGTCGCCCGCCCCAACCCGACGAGCAGGACTCCGGTGGCGTCAGGGTCGAGCGTGCCGGCGTGGCCGACCCTGCGTTGGCCGAAGATGCCCCGGCAGCGCGCCACCACGTCGTGGGAGGTCCAGCCGGCGTCCTTGTCGATGACGACCAAGCCGGTCGCGCCCGGGGCGCTCACGGGGTGTCGGCCCTGGGCCCCCCGCCCTGCTCGTCCGCAACGGCACCGCTGCCAGCGCCGCCGGCACCGCTACCCCCACCCGGACCGCCGGGACCCGCATCGGCGTCGTCGTCGCCGTGCAACCCGCGTAACAACTCCTCGACCCGCGAGCCGGCGGCGATGGCGGGATCGGCCCGGAAGCTGAGCCGGGGCGTGCGCTTCATGGTCATCTGCCTGCCGATCAGGCGTTGCAGGTGGGTGCGCCGCACCTCGAGCGCGTCGGCCGTTGCCTCGTCGAGGGTGGCAACGAAGACGACGGCGGCGCGCATGTCGGCCGCCACCTCCACCGAGGTCACGGTCACCATGGGGAGCTCGTCGGCGTCGGCCAGCCGCTCCAGCTCCTCGGCCACCACCTGGCGCAACACCTGGTTCACCCGCAGCGCCCGCGGGTATGTCGCCGTGCGCCGTCTCACGGTCACCGCGTCAGCTCCTCAGCTCGTGACGTCGCTGCGCCCTCAGGTCCGGGCGACCTCGCGCTCGTCGTAGGTCTCGATCACGTCGCCTTCCTTGAGATCCTGGAAGTCCGAGAGCCCGATGCCGCACTCGAAGCCCGCGGCCACCTCACGCACGTCGTCCTTGAAGCGGCGAAGGGAGTTGATCGCGCCCTTCCAGATGACAGTGCCGTCGCGCAAGAAGCGCACCTTGGAGCCACGCGTGATCTTGCCGTCGCGCACGTAGCAACCGGCCACAGCGCCGATCCGGGGCACCCGGAACACCTCGCGCACCTCGGCCTCGCCCGTCACGATCTCCTCGTAGAGCGGTGAGAGCAGGCCGAGCATGGCCGCCTCGAGGTCCTCGAGCAGCTTGTAGATGATCTCGTAGGTTCGGATCTCCACATCTGACGATTCGGCCAGGTCGCGCGATCGCTTGTCGGGCCGGACGTTGAAGCCGATGATCGTCGCGTTGGACGCCGCCGCCAACTGCACGTCGTTCTCCGTGATGCCGCCGATGCCCCGCAGGACGAAGCTCAACTTCACGTCGTCGCGCTCCAGGCGCTTCAGTGATTCAGTCACCGCCTCGAGCGAGCCTTGCACGTCGGCCTTCAGCACGATGTTGAGCGTCGCCGTTTCACCACGGGAGATCTGCTCGAACAGGTCCTCGAGCTTGGCGCCAGCGGCCGCCGCCACCGGCCGGTGGCCCGAAAGCCGGAAGCGTTGCGCCCGCGCCTCGCCGAGCGTCCTGGCGCGGGCCAGATCCTTGGCGCCCCGCATCTCGTCCCCGGCGTGCGGCGGCTCCGAGAAGCCAAGGACTTGCACCGGCGTCGAGGGAAGCGCTTCTTTGATGTGGTCGCCCCGGTCGTCGACCAGAGCCTTGACCTTGCCCCAGGCTGCCCCGGCCACCACCGGGTCGCCCACCCGTAGCGTCCCCTGTTGCACGATCACGGTGGCCACGGGACCTCGACCTGCTTCCAGGTTGGCCTCGAGCACCACGCCGCGGGCCTCGCCTTCGACGCGCGCGGTCAGCTCTTCCACCTCGGCCACCAGGACGATCTGTTCGAGCAGTCCCTCGATATTGGTGCCCTGCAGCGCGGAGACCTCCACGACGATGGTGTCGCCGCCCCAGGCCTCCGGCACGAGCTCACGCTCGGACAGCTGTTGGAGCACACGGGACGAGTCGGCGTCGGGCCGGTCCATCTTGTTGACAGCCACGATGATCGGGACCTCGGCCGCCTTGGCGTGGTCGATGGCCTCGATCGTCTGGGGCATCACGCCGTCGTCCGCCGCCACCACCAGGATCACGATGTCCGTTGCCTGCGCGCCGCGGGCGCGCATCGCCGTGAAGGCGGCGTGGCCCGGCGTGTCGATGAAGGTGATCCGGTGGTCCTGCCAGACCACCTGGTAGGCGCCGATGTGCTGGGTGATGCCGCCCGCCTCCCCCGCCACGACGTCGGTCGAGCGGATGCGGTCGAGCAGCAGCGTCTTGCCGTGGTCGACGTGCCCCATGACGGTGACAACCGGGGGACGCGGCCGCTGGTCGGCGCCGTCCTCCTCGTCCTCGTCCTCGAAGTAGCGGGCAAGCAGCTCGGCCTCTTGCTCCTCGCCGGGGTCGACCAGGCGCACGTCGGCGCCGATCTCGGCCGCGAAGAGCTCGATCATGTCGTCGCTCAACGACTGGGTCGCCATCACCATCTCGCCCTGGAGGAGCAAGAAGCGCACGATGTCGCCCGCGCTCCGGTTCAGCTTGGGCCCGAGGTCGCGCGCCGTCGAGCCGCGCTCGATGATGATCTCGCCCTCAGGCACCGGGGCTGTCGACGGCTGGTAGGTCGTCAGCTGGGTCGGCTCGAGCTCTTCGAGGTTGCGCCGGCGGCGGCGCGACCTTCGCGGGGGTGGCCGCCGGCCACCCAGGCCACCTCGGCCGCCCGGGGGTGGGGCGCCCGTCGGCGCGCCGGCGCCAGAGCGGCCACCAAAACCGCCGCCCGAAGGACGGCCGGCGAAGCCGCCTCCCCCACCGCTACCGGCACCACCGGGGCGGCCACCCGAAGGACGGCCGCCCGTCCGCGGCGGGTAGGACCCGCCGCCGGGTCGAGGCGAGGAAGGGGGCGCCGTGCTGGGGCGCCTTCCGCCCATACCGGGCGGGGGCGGGATGGGACGCCCGCTCGGGCCGACCGGCGGGCGCCCGCCTGGCGGCGGGGGCACGGGCTTGCCCGAGGGGCTGAGCGGCGGGCGAGTGCGCGGGCGCTCGGGCGCGGACGGGGCCGCGGTGTCGGGGGCGTGGGCCACGGGAGCGCGGGCGGCCGGGGCGTGGGTCACAGGAGCGTGGGCGGCCGGGGCGTGGGCGGGCGGCACCTGGGCCGGGGGCGCCGGTGATGGCGCGGGCGGTGGCGACGTGGGACGGCTGCTGATGAGGCGCGACGGGCGCGGTGGGGCATCGTGGCCGCCCGTCGACGGCGGACTCGCCGGTGCCGCTAACGGCGGGGCCGACGCGGCGCGGGCCGGCGCCTTCTCCGGGGGAGCGGTGCTCGGGGCGGTCGCGCCCGACGAGCTGGCCACCGCCCTCTTGGCGGGCGGCGCGCTGCTGACCGGCGTGCCGGTCTCGGCGGTGGGCGCCGTCGTGGGTCGCGGTCTCGGCCTTCTTGGTCGCCTTGGCCGCCTTCTTGGCCGCAGCGGGCTCTTCGGGCTGCACCGGGCGACGAAGACCATCGGCGTCGGCCTTGCGCCGGACGCGGTCGGCTTGGGCGTCCTCAATGGACGACGAGTGGCTCTTCACCCCAATGCCCAGGGACAAGGCCAGCTCAAGCCCCTCTTTGTTGGTGAGGCCTAGCTCTTTGGCCAGCTCATAGACGCGGATCTTCTTCGGCAAGTGGCTCTCTGTGTCCTTGGTCTCTCGCGGGGCGTGGAGTCAACCCAGCCCCCTATCCTCGCACATCGGGTGGTTCGCCCCCCCACCGCTCATTTAGATGCGCACGTAACTCCGCCAGCGCGGCGCCGTCGATGGTCGCCGTGAAGGCCCGGTCGAAGGCGTGCCGCCGCAGCGCGTCGTCGAGACAGCGCACCGATCCTCGGCACAACCACGCACCGCGTCCCGGCGCGTGCCGGTCCTCTGCGAGCGCCCCGCCCGGCAGCCGGACGATCCGGATCAGCTGGTCGGCCGGCAGGGCTCGCCGGCAGCCGACGCAGGTCCGTGTCGGCGCTATGCCTCGGCCTCCTCTGACACTCCGGCTTCTGCTGGCGCAACGTCCACCGCACCATCGGCAGACGGGTCCTGCGCCACGGCAGGTGGTGCCGCCTCAGCAGCGGGTTCCGCCACGGGCGCGGCCTCCGCCTCGGCGACCCCGTCGGTCTGCTTCGCTGCAGCGGCGGGCGTGTCACTGGTGTCCTCCGCCTGGTGTGTCCATTCCTCAGCGGACATGGCCTCGCCGCCCTCGGCCGGCTTCCACACCAGCTCGCCGCTCTCGTCCTCGACCCACTCGCCCTCGGCCCAGTCCTGGTCCCCGTAGCCGCCGGCCTCCTCCTCGGCCAGCTGCGTCTCGCTCTTGATGTCGATGCGCCAGCCGGTAAGGCGCGCCGCGAGACGTGCGTTCTGACCCTCTTTGCCGATGGCGAGCGAGAGTTGGAAGTCGCTCACGATCACCGTTGCGGTGCCCGTCTCCTCGTCGAGACGTACCTCGCGCACACGCGCCGGGGCCAGCGCGTTCTGAATGAGCTCGACCGGGTCGTCGGAGAACGGCACCACGTCGACACGCTCGCCGCGCAACTCGTTGGTCACCATGCGCACACGCGAGCCGCGGGCCCCGACGCACGCGCCGACGGGGTCGACATTCGGGTCGTTCGACCACACCGCGATCTTGGTGCGGTGGCCCGGCTCGCGCGCGGCCGCCTTGATCTCCACCACGCCTGAGCCGATCTCCGGCACCTCGAGCTCGAAGAGGCGCTTGATCAGGCCCGGATGCGTGCGGCTGACGACGATCTGGGGGCCTTTGGTCGTCTTGCGGACCTCGACGATGTAGGCCTTGAGGCGCGCGCCGTGCTCGTAGCGCTCGTAGGAGACCTGCTCGGCCTGGGGCAGCAACGCCTCGACCTTGCCCAGGTCGAGCAAGGTGTACCGGTTGTCCGTCTGCTGCACGATCCCGGTCACGATGTCGCCCTCGCGTCCCGCGTACTCCTCGTACTTCATGTCCCGCTCGACCTCGCGGATCCGCTGGAGGATCACCTGCTTGGCCGTCTGGGCCGCGATGCGCCCGAAGTCGTCCGGCGTGTCGTCCCACTCGCGGACGACCTCGCCCTCCTCATTGAGCTCCTGGCCGTAGACGCGGATCTCTCCCGAGTCCGGATCGATGGTGACGACGGCCTCTTCGGCCGCGTCGGGACGGCGCTTGTAAGCGGCCACCAGTGCGTTGGCCAGGGCGTCGAGCAGCGTGTCGACCGAGATTCCCTTGTCGCGTGCGATCTGTCCCAGCGCGTCGAGGAACTCGAAGTTGGTCTTGCTCATGGCCGCGTCACCCTCTCACTCTTCGCACTCCGGGCCGCCGGGCCCCACTCGAACACCGTCCGCGCCCGCTCGATCTGGTCGTAGGCGATGCGCAGCTCGCCGCCGGGGACCTCGGGGCCGGCCAGCACGCACCCCGTCGTCGTCGGCCGCCTGGAGGGTCCCCGTGATCCGCTGGACCTCCGCCGTGCCGGCGTCGATTCGCATCGTCACGGTCTCGCCCACGGCGCGGCCGAAGTGGGCCGGCGTGCGCAGGCGCCGCTCGAGCCCGGGGCTCGACACCGACAGCGTGTAGCGGCCCGGGATCGGGTCCAGGTCGTCGAGCGCCGCTGACACCTCGCGGCTGGCCTCACCCAGCTCGTCGAGGCCGACGCCTCCCTCCCGGTCGACGAAGACCGTGAGTTGGGCCCCGTGCAGCTCGACATCGACCAGGTCCAGGCCCCGCAGCTCGAGGAGGGGTGACAGCGCATCCGCCAGGTCGGTCGTGTCCCTGCTCATCTCCTTGCTCATCGCCATCACCTCCTCTCCTTTCGTGCCTGTTCGTTCGTGCGCCAGCAAAGCGAAAGCGTGGGCCGCAGCCCACGCTTCAACGAGGTACTGATCTAAAAATGGACAGCCCCGGAATTATAGCAATTCCAGCGTCAATACGACCGGCCCACCACCGCCACGAGATCGCGTTCGTCGTCCCCGGGCTCGGCAAGCGACCCGTCGGGGCGCTGGAGACAGCGCACGCTGATGGCGTGCTCGGCCAAGCGGTCCTCGCCGTCGGGCCCGAGCGCCCCCAGCCGGATCCGGGCAAACCCGGCCGCGCCGGCCTCGACGGCCTCCCCGAGGGTGGCCACGTTCGTCGTCCGGGCCTCGAGGGTTGCGGTCGCCTCGGCCAACAGGTCGGCCCCCGCCTCCTCGAGCACCGCGGCGACCGCGCGGGCGGTCCCGGCCAGGGCCACGCTGTGCTTCTCCCGCCGGTGTCGGGTGACCACAGTCACGTTGCCCTCGGCGAGGTCGCGCGGTCCGACCTCGACCCGGACCGGCACGCCTTTGAGCTCCCAGTCCACGCTGCGCCGGCCGAAGCTCGTGTCGGTGCGGTCGTCGAGTCGGACCCGGTGTCCGAGCGCCCGCAGCTCCGCGCTCAGCGCGTCCGCCGCCACTGCGACCTCGGGGGCGTCCTTCACGACGAGCACGACAACCTGCGTCGGGGCTACGGCGGGCGGCAGACGGAGCCCGAAGTCGTCGCCGTGGCCCATGATCAGGCCGCCGATGAGCCGGGTGGACACCCCCCACGAGGTCTGCCAGACGTAGTCGAGCGCGCCAGAGTCGTTGGCGTAGGTGATGTCGAAGGGACGAGAGAAGTTCTGCCCCAGCTCGTGGCTTGTCCCCATCTGCAACGCCTTCCCGTCGCCCATCATCCCCTCACAGGTCCATGTCCGGGTGGCCCCGGCGAAACGCTCCCGAGCGGTCTTGTGGCCCGTGAGCACCGGCATGCTGAGCACGTCGAGCATCGTGGAGCGGTAGACGTCATGGAGGATGCGCAGGGCGTACGTGCGGGCGTCGTCCTCGGTCGCGTGTGCGGTGTGTCCCTCCTGCCACAGGAATTCTCTGGTGCGCAAGAAGAGACGCGGGCGCAGCTCCCAGCGGACCACGTTGGCCCACTGGTTGATGAGGAGCGGGAGGTCGCGGTGGCTCTGGATCCACTTGGAGAAGAAGTGGTTGATCACCGTTTCACTGGTCGGCCGGAGAACGATCGGCTCCTCGAGTTCCTTGCCTCCGCCGTGGGTCACGATGGCAAGCTCGGGCGCAAACCCCTCCACGTGCTCGGCCTCGAGCTTCAGGAAGGACTCGGGGATGAAGAGAGGGAAGTAGGCGTTCTCCGCGCCCGCCTCCTTGATACGGCGGTCGAGCTCGGCCTGGAGCAGCTCCCAGATCCCGTACCCCCACGGCCGGATGACCATGGTGCCGCTGGACGGGCCGTTCTCGGCCATCTCCGCGCCCGCGATGACCTCTTGGTACCAGCGCGGGAAGTCCTCTTCCCGGGTGACGATGGCGCCCTTCGGCATCCGTGCAGGGTACTTTGCGCGCGGCAGCGGCCGAATGACCGGCCGCACAGCTCAGGCGCCGGCGTCGCCCTCGTTGTGACGCCGGATGATCTCGATCTTCTCGGCGGTGTGGTTGGGGTCGGCGCCGGTCGAGTCGAGCAGCGCGCGCCGGTCGGCTTCGGCCTCCGCCTCGGCCCCTGTGTCGGCCGCGGCAATGCGCGCCTCGACACCTTCGGCCACCAGGCGCTCCGCCTCCTCGACGAGCGCGCCCACCATTTCCGCTTCGGGCACCACGCGGATGATCTTGCCCCGGATGAACAGGTGGCCCTTCTGCTTGCCCGCCGCGATGCCGATGTCCGCTTCACGGGCTTCGCCCGGGCCGTTGACGACGCAGCCCATCACGGCGACCTGAATGGGCAGCTGCAATTTCTCGAGCGCTTCCTGGGCCTCCTTGGCCACCGCGATGACGTCGACCTGCGCCCGGCCGCACGACGGGCAGGCGATCAGGTCGAGGCCCTTGCGTTCGCGCAGACCCAGCGACTCGAGCAGCTGCCGACCGGCCCGTGCCTCTTCCACCGGATCTGCCGTCAGCGAGAAGCGGATGGTGTCGCCGATCCCCTCGGCCAGCAGCGTGGCGATGCCGGCGGTGCCCTTCACCAGCCCGCCTGGTGGTGGTCCCGCCTCGGTGACCCCGAGGTGCAGCGGGTGGTCGAAGGTCTCGGACGCCAGTCGGTAGGCCGCGATCATGAGCGCCACCGAGGAGGCCTTCACCGAGATCTTGACGTCGTTGAAGCCGACGTCCTCGAAGTAGGCCAGCTCGTTCTGCGCCGACTCGACCAGTGCCTCGGGCGTGGCTCCCCCGTACTTCTTGTAGAGGTCGGGGTGCAGCGAGCCTGCGTTGACTCCGATGCGGATCGGCACGCCGCGGTCGCGGGCCTCGGCGGCGACCTGCTTGATCTCGGTCTCCTTGCGCAGGTTGCCCGGGTTGAGGCGCAGTCCCTGGACGCCGGCTTCGAGCGCGGCGAGCGCCATCTCGTGGTGGAAGTGGATGTCGGCGACGATGGGAACCGGCGAACGCGGGACGATGTGGGCGAGGCCCTCGGCCGCGGCCTCCTCGTTGCAGGTACAGCGCACGATGTCCGCTCCCGCGGCGGCCAGCGCGTAGACCTGCGCCAGCGTGCCGTCGACGTCGGCGGTCTTGGTGGTGGTCATCGACTGCACGGTCACCGGGGCGCCGTCGCCGATAGGCACGCCGCCCAGCGTGATGCGCCGTGTCGGGCGGCGGGGAAAGAGGAGGTTGGAGGAGAGCTCCACGGCGTCAGTGTGGTAACTGCAGCGGGTGTGTGATGTCCAAGAAGACCGCCGCGAGCACGAAGAGGCCAAGGAAGGCGATGAAGAGCGCGGCCACCGGCAACAGCTTGGTGATGTCGGCGCGGTAATAGGGCTGGCCCTTCTTGGTGCGGATCCACTCGTAGCCGGCGATGGCGACGTGACCGCCGTCGAACGGGATCATCGGCAGCATGTTGAGGATCCCGAAGACGATGTTGATTGCGATCAGCAACATCAGAACGGGATACAGGCCTTCTTGCTCCGCCTGCGCACCGATGTTGACGATGCCCGGCAATCGACTCGGGCGCGGAGCGCAAGGCCTGGGTTGTTTGCCACCGCTTGCGCGTCCTTGGAGTTGGTGAGCTGGTGCCACAGCGCAGCGATCCCGTGAGGCGAGAACACGTTGCCGATTCCGACCGACCTCCTGGTCGGTGACGGTCCCTATCGTCGAAATCGCGGCCCCTGGTGCCGACGCCACCGACACCGCATGGACGGCGTCGT
Organism: uncultured Acidimicrobiaceae bacterium; assembly: GCA_963825965.1. GTDB lineage: Bacteria > Actinomycetota > Acidimicrobiia > Acidimicrobiales > RAAP-2 > Bog-473. The sequence goes on along the minus strand of CAWGUX010000012.1, from coordinate 556,775 downwards.
GCGATGTTGATGCCGAGATACCCGCGGTCCGCGAGCTTCTGCCCGTCAACCGTGACGCCCTTCCCGCTCTCGGGCGTCGCGGTCACGTGGATCAACCGACCGTCCCGCTGGACACCGAGCACGATCTGCTTGCCGGTCGAGTCCTTGACGGCGTCTGGTCATGGCGTTGGGATTGCTGAACGTCTTGCCGTTGATGGAGACGATGGTGTCGCCCGCCTTCAGGCCGGCCAGGGCGGCGGGTGTGGTCCTACCGCCCCAGTGCTCCAACCCTGCGACCGTGTAGTTGTTGGTCGGCTGGCCGAAGCCGAGCACGACGATGAGAGCGAGGACGAGCGCGATCAGGAAGTGCATGGCGGAGCCGGCGGAGGCGACGATGATGCGCTGGTGGAAAGGCTGCTGGCGGTAGGCCCGCGGCTCGTCCTCCTCGTCCACCTCTTCGGTCGAGGTGAAGCCGACAATGCGCACGTAGCCACCCGGCAGGGATGGCCTTGACCCCGTACTCGGTCTCGCCTCGGCGCACCGACCACAGCCGGGGCCCGAATCCCACGAAGTATTCGGTGACCTTCATGCCGGCCCACTTGGCGGTCGCGAAGTGTCCCAACTCGTGCAGCATGACGATCACCACCAGGATGGCGATGAACAAGAGCAGATAGCCCCAGCCCAAGAGAACGAAGAGGACGGTGATCAGCGCAAGGCCGACAAGAAGCCGGACAATCCGCGTCAGGTTGCCCGATGGCGCGAGATCCGGTTCGGCCGGATCTGGCCCGAGGGGCAGGACGTCCGCCCGTTCCTCCTGCTCGGTGATCGTCATGACCAGCTCAACGCTATCGGCCGCCCCCCGCCCCCATGCGTCGCCCGACGATCTCGCCCGCTCGGGACCGGGCCGCTGCATCGGCCGCCAATACCCCTTCGACCTGGTCGACCTGATCGTCCGCCCAGCCTTCGAGCGTCTCGGCAACGACATCGGCGATGCCGGTCCAGGGCAGGCCGCCGGCGAGGAACGGCTCGACCGCCACCTCGTTGGCCGCGCTGAGCCAGGCCGGTGCCGAGCCCCCGGCGCGTCCGGCTTCGTAGGCGAGGTCGATGCAGCGGAACACACCCCGGTCGGGCGGTTCGAAGGTCAACGTGCGCGGCGTCGACCAGTCGAGCGACGCCGAAGGGTGTCGCGGCTCGGTCGGGCCAGCCCGAGCGCGTAGCCGATGGGCAGGCGCATGTCGGTGTCGGCCAGCTGGGCCAGTGTCGAGCCGTCGCGCAACTCCACCATGGAGTGCACGATCGACTGCGGATGCACCACGATGTCGATGCGGTCGTAGTCGACGCCGAAGAGCTCGTGCGCCTCAATCACCTCGAGGCCCTTGTTCATGAGCGTCGACGAGTCGACCGTGATCTTCGGTCCCATCGACCACGTCGGATGAGCCAACGTGTCGGCGACGGTGATGCCGGCCAGCCTCTCGGAAGGCCAGCCCCGGAAGGGGCCGCCCGACGCCGTGAGCAACAGGCGCGCCACATCGGTCGCGCCCTGGACCGACGCGAGGCATTGGTGCAGCGCACAGTGCTCGGAGTCCACCGGCACGATCTCGGCCCCCGGGGTGCGACGCGCCTTCTGGACGACCGGGGCGCCGGCGATCAGCGATTCCTTGTTGGCCAGCGCCAGGCGCTTGCCTGCCTCGAGCGCGGCCATCGTCACCGGCAGTCCCGCGAAGCCGACGACGGCATTGAGCACGACGTCGGCGCCTCGGGCGGCGGCGACCATGCCCTCCTCGCCGACCATGACCTCGGTGCCCGCGGAGACGCCCGCACGCACCTCGCCACCGCGGGCGGGGTCGCCGATCACGACCAGGTCGGGGCGGAACTCTGCGGCCTGGGCCACCAGGACCTCGGACGAGGAGTGGGCCGCCAGCGCGTGGACGCGGAACCGCTCGGGCTCTCGGCGCACGACGTCGAGTGCCTGGGTCCCGACTGAGCCTGTGGAACCCATCAGGCTGACCGTGCGCATCAGATCACCCGAGATGCATCGCCTTGACCACGAAGTACGTGGCGGGGATCACGAACAGGAGCCCGTCGACGCGGTCGAGGACGCCCCCGTGGCCGGGGAGGATCCGGCCCATGTCCTTGAGGCCGAGGTGCCGCTTGATCATCGATTGGCTCAGGTCACCGAGGGGCGCCACCACCGCGACGACCACGCCGAAGATCGCGGCTTTGCCGATGGTCCACGGATGGATGAAGTGGACCACGATCACCGACACCAAGATGGCCACCACAGCGCCACCGATCAGTCCCTCCCAGCTCTTGTTGGGACTGATGGACGGCGCCAGCTGGTGGCGGCCCATCGCGGAGCCGATCAGAAGCGATGCGATGTCGTCGGCCACGGTCACGATGACCGCCGCCAAGATGAACGCGATCCCGTGCCGATCGGGGAAGAGGTTCGGGTCGAGCAGCAACGCGGCGAACGAGCCGAACGCCCCGACCCAGACGAAGACGAAGACAGTCGACGTGATGCCCGACACCGGCTCTGCCGCCGGCTCGACGCGGGCCAGGTACCAGATGAACGACCCGGCGACAAGCAGGACGAGCACCAGCGGCAGCGCAGCGACGCCCTTGTTGTACGTCTCGATGAGCAGCGACAAGACCGCCACCAGCCCCAGCAGCGTGGCCGGGTGGTACTGCGCGCGCCGGAAGGCGGCATACGCCTCCGCCGCGGCGAGCAACACCACGATACAGACGATCACCATGGTGGCCACGGTGCCGGCGGCGAAGCAGATCAGCGCGGCAATGCCGAGTAGGAGCCCCGAGCCGATCGCCACCCGCATGTCTCGCCCGCCGGTACCCGCGGTGTTCACATTGCCCGTGCGTGCGGTCGTGCTCGAACGCGTCGTCCGTGGGACGCGCACCTTCTGCTCCGGCGGCTGCGGCGGGCTCAACCTCGAGGCGGCCGCGACCGACGACGCGGCGGTGAGCGGTGCGGCGACACGGGACGCCACTTCAGCGGGCTCGAACTCGGGCTCGGGCTCGGGCTCGAACGCTGCGTCGAGCGGCTCGGGGGGCACGAACGGCTCGTGCGTCGCGTATGGCTCGTGCAGCGAGACCTCCTCGGGCTCCCTCGCCGCGTGCGCGGGCTCGTGCTCGAGTCCCGGCTCCGGCGGGATCACCAAGGTGTCGTCAGACTCGAAGTGCCAAGGCTGGCGCTCGACGTCGTCGCGCTCGCCTAACAGCGCGCCGACGGCCGGGAGGTCGCCCGAGAGCATGGAGGGCTCGAAGACCTCTTCTTGAGCGGCCCAGTCGGTCTCCTCCTCGCGCCACGTGGGTGGAGCGACGAGCGGTTCCTCGCCATTGCTGCGATCGAGCACGGCGGGCACCTGGCCGGTCGGCGCGTCGTTCCAGTGCGGGAGCTCGGCATGGTCCTCGTCGACGGGACCGGTGACCTCCCGGATGGTGTCCCCCGCCGGTTCTGCACCGATGATGCGCACCCGGCCCGAGTGGTAGGTGGGGGGCTCCTCCTCAGTCGCCTCGGCACCCGGATCGCCGAACCCACCGAAGCCGGTGTCGAGTTCGTCTTCGTCGAAGTCGTTCGTGCCGTCGTCGCTCATCGTCGCCCCTCAGACCTGCAACAGCTCTTGCTCTTTGTGCGAGAGCAGTTGATCGATCAGCGCGACCTGCTCGTGGGTGATCTTCTCGAGATCCTTCTCGACACGCTCGAGCTCGTCGGTGCTCAGATCACCGTCCTTCTGCAGGGCCTCGAGCTCGTGACGCCCTCCCCGGCGCAGGTTCCGCACTGCGACCCTCCCCTCCTCTGCCTTGTGCCGCACGACCTTGACCAGCTCCTTGCGACGCTCTTCTGTCAACGGCGGAAAAGCCAGCCGGATCACGGTTCCGTCGTTCGTGGGGTTGATACCCAAATCAGAAGCCATGATCGCCTTCTCGATCGCTCCGAGCGACCCCTTGTCGTAGGGCGAGATCACCAAGAGCATTGCATCAGGGACGCTGAACCCGGCCAGCTGACGCAGCGGGGTCGGCGTGCCGTAGTAGTCCACCATGAGGGTCTCGACGAGCGCCGAGGACGCCCGACCGGTCCGCACGTTGCCCATCTCGTGGCGGACATGATCGATGGCTTTGCCCATCTTGTCCCTGGTGTCCTCCTTGACCAGGTTGGCGAGATCGTCGTCCATCAGCGAACCAGCGTACCGATCTGCTCACCGCTGAGCGCACGAGGGATGTTGCCGGGGATCATAAGGTCGAAGACCCGGATGGGCAGGTTGTTGTCCTTGCAGAAGGTGATGGCGGTCAGGTCCATCACCCGCAAGTCCCGGCTGATCACCTCCATGAAGGAGATCTCGTCGTAACGGGTGGCGGTCGGGTCGAGCTTGGGGTCGGCGCTGTAGACGCCGTCGACCCCCGAATGCGTGCCTTTGCACAAGAGCTCCGCGCCGATCTCGGCTGCCCGCAGGGCGGCTGGGGTATCGGTGGTGAAGAAGGGATTGCCCATGCCCGCTGCGAAGATCACGATGCGGCCCTTCTCGAGGTGCCGGATGGCCCGCCGCCGGATGTAGGGCTCGGCCACCTCGGCCATGGAGAGCGCACTGAGTACCCGTGTCGGCTGATCCTGTTGCTCGAGTGCGTCCTGGAGCGCCAACGCGTTGATCACCGTCCCCAGCATGCCCATCGTGTCCGAGGTGGCGCGGTCCATGCCCCCGCTCTCACCGGTGGTGCCGCGCCAGATGTTGCCGCCACCCACGACGACCGCGAGCTCCAGGCCGCCGCCGTCCATCGCGCGCGCGCCATCTCCTTGGCCATGCGCTCGACGGTCGCGGCATCGAGGGTCTGGTCCGAGGCCGCGGAGGCCAAGGCCTCCCCCGACATCTTGAGGACAATCCGGCGCGGCTCTCCCACGATTCCGACGCGTCAGGCGCCGATGACGACCTGCGCGAACGAGACGATGCGCGCCGACCCGAGCAACCCGGCGATCGTCTGCTTCTCGTCGCGCACGTAGGACTGGTCGAGCAGCACACGATCTTTGAACCAGCCCGTCATCCTGCCCTCGACGATCTTGCCGAGCGCCGCCTCGGGCTTGCCCTCGTTGCGGGAGATGGTCTCGAGCGTGGCGCGCTCGGCGGCCACTTCGGCCTCGGGCACCTCGTCACGGCTCAGGTAGACGGGCTTGGCGAACGCGATGTGCACCGCGATGTCATGCGCCAACTCCTCGGAACCTCCCTCGAGCACCAGGGCGACTGCGTTGACGCCGCGGCCGGCCTGCAGGTGGAGGTAGGTGTCGAGGATCTGGCCCGGCTCGGCGACGAGACGCCGCACCCGGCCCACCGAGATGTTCTCCTTGAGGGTGGCTCGCAGCCGCTCGATCTCGTCGTTCAGCTCGCTGGTCGCCTCCTCACCCTTGGCCGCGACGAGCGCGGCCAGCTCGTCGGCCAGGGCGACGAATTCGTCGGCCTTGGCCACGAAGTCGGTCTCACAACGCAGCTCGACCACCGCGGCGGCGTCGCCGCTGCGCGCCACGGCCACCGCACCCTCGGCCGCCTCGCGGTCGCCGCGCTTGGCGGCACCGGCGAGGCCCTTCTCACGGAGAATCTGTGCTGCCTTGTCCACGTCGCCGCCGGCCTGCTCGAGCGCGTTCTTGCAGTCGAGCATCCCTGCGCCGGTCATCTGGCGCAGGGCGGCGACATCCTTGGCGGTGTAGTTGGCCACGGTCAGGCCACCTCCACCGGCTCTGGTGCCGGGCGGGGGCGGCGAGGTCGCGGCGACGGGCTGGACGCACCGTCGTCGGCCTGGGCCGGGGGCGCCATCTGGCGTCGATGCGCCGCGATGAAGCGGCCCTCGGCGACGGCGTCGGCGATGACCCGGCACATGAGGGAACCCGAACGGATGGCGTCGTCGTTGCCCGGGATCACGTAGTCGATGACGTCGGGGTCGCAGTTGGTGTCGACGACCGCGACGACGGGCAGACCGAGCTTGCGCGCCTCGGTCACCGCGATGTGCTCCTTCTTGGTGTCGATCACGAACACCGCGTTGGGCAGCCGGCTCGAGGTCCGCGATACCGCCCAGGTTGCGGCTCAGCTTTTCGAGCTCGCGGGTGTGCTGGAGCGCCTCACGCTTGGGCATGCCGTCGAAGTCGCCGGCGGCCTGCATGGTGCGCAGCTCCTGCATACGCTTCACTCGTCCCGACACCGTCGCGAAGTTGGTCAGCATCCCGCCGAGCCAGCGCTGGTTCACAAAGGGCATGCCACACGCCTCGGCGTACTCGGCGACCGGGCCCTGGGTCTGCTTCTTGGTCCCCACGAAGAGGATGGTCCCCCCGTCGGCGACCAGGTCCCGCACGAAGCCGTAGGCGGACTCGACGCCGCTCAGCGTCTTGCGCAGGTCGATGAGGTAGATCCCGTTGCGCTCTCCAAGGATGAAGCGCTTCATCTTCGGGTTCCACCGGCGCGTCTGGTGGCCGAAATGGACCCCGGCCTCCAGGAGCTGTCGCATGGAAACGACGGCCATACAGATATTCCTCCAGTCGGTTGTGCTTCCCTGGCGCAGCGCCGCCCGCTGGCAGCGACCGTGGAACGCGGACAGGTGCTCTCGTCGGATGTTGCTGCCCACCGCCGTGGTGGGCCTGACCATGTTAGCCGCTCAGCGGGCCTCAGGCCCTGGGGTGGGTCTCCCCGTACACCGAGCGCAACCGCTCCTTGCTCACGTGCGTGTAGATCTGCGTGGTGGCCAGGCTGGCGTGGCCCAGCAGCTCCTGGACCACGCGGAGGTCGGCGCCCCCGTCGAGCAGGTGGGTGGCGTAGGTATGGCGGAGGGCGTGGGGGTGGGTCGGGGACGCGGCACGCCTGTCGAGGATGCGGCGGACGTCGCGGGGCCCGAGCCGCGCCCCGCGCTGGTTGACGAATACCGCCTCTGGTGGCCCGTTCATCTCGTCGCGGCCGTCGCGCAGCCACGCATTCAGGGCGGCGACCGCAGCGTCGTGGATGGGCACGCGCCGCTGCTTCCCGCCCTTGCCGAGCACCGTCACCGTGCGGCCACGCACGTCGATGTCGCCACGATTGAGCCCACAGAGCTCCGACACGCGCAGCCCGGCGGCATAGAGGAGCTCGAGTACGGCGAGGTCGCGCCGGTCCAGCGCGTCACCGGCGCCGACGTCGAGCAGCGCGCCGACCTCGCCCGAGGAGAGCACGCGGGGCAGGCGGCCACCGCCCGACGGGGCCCGCAAGGACCGGGCCGGATCGGAGCCGATGCGTCCGTGCCGGGACAGCCAGGCGAAGTAGCAGCGCAGTGCGGCCGCCTTGCGAGCGATCGTGGCACGGGCGAGGCGCCGCGTGCCCAGCGAGGCCAGGTACCGGCGGAGGTGCATGCGGTCGACGCTCTCGGGCGCGTCGACGTCGCTGCGGGCCATCCACTCCGCAAAGGCCGTCACGTCGGCCACGTACGCCGTGCGGGTCGCCGTGGCGCGGCCCCCGAGCCAGGCAGAAAAGCCTGCGAGATCCCAGTCGTCAGGCACTGGAGCCCACGGTACCGCCCCCACACACCAGGTCCTGGGAACTAACGTCCCTCGGGAACCTTCCGGGGGGTCCGCTGGGTTCGGGGAAATGGAGGGCTGATGGTCTCGAAATTCGATCGTCGCACCCTGCTTGCCGGAAGCGCAGCGGCTGCAGCGGGCTTTGCGGGTGCCTCGGCGCTCGGAATGGGTTGGGACGGGATCGCAGACGCAATTACCAACGGGCCCGGGCGCAACGGGGTGAGCACGAAGACCCCGAAGAAAGGTGGCTCGCTCGTTTTCGGTGTGGACGCCGAGGAGTCGGGCTTCGACCCGACGCAGGCTCGTTTCGACGAGGTCGGCGTCATGTACGCACGGACGGTCTTCGACCCGCTGACCATCATCACCGCCAGCGGTGGCTGGGCGCCGTATCTGGCCGAGTCCGTGGTCCCCAACGCCGACTACACCGCGTGGACCATCACCTTGCGGCCCAACGTCACGTTCCACGACGGCACTCCGTGCAACGGCGCCGCGCTGGTGACGAACCTGGTGGCACAGTCCAAGTCCCTGCTGACCGGCATCATCGTCAGCCCGACGCTGGTCTCGATCACCCAGACCGGACCGCTGGCCGCCACCATCACCTTCAAGCTGCCCTGGGTGCCGTTCCCCTTCTACCTGGCCGGCGGGATCGGCGGGCAGATCGCCTACGTGGTGGCGCCCTCCATGCTCTCGAACCCGAACGGCACCACGCACCCGGTGGGCACCGGGCCCTTCGTCTTCAAGGAGTGGATCCCCAACGACCACTTCACCGCCACGGCCAATCCGACCTACTGGCGCAAGGGCATGCCGTACCTCTCGCAGATCACCTACAAGCCGATCCCCGACGAGGAGTCCCGGGCCGAAGCGCTCAAGTCCGGCACCATCGACCTGATGATCACGGACACGCCGCAGATCATCACAGAGTTCCGGCAACAACCACGCCTACGCCTACATCGACGACAGCACGCACGTCGCCGGAGAGCCCGACATGAACTGCATTCAGCTCAACTGCCTGGCCAAACCCTTCAACGACCCGAACGTGCGCCTCGCCGCCGCCATGGCAATCAACCGCAGCCAGTACGCCAAGGTGATCGACGACAATGTCCTGCCCGTGAGCAACGGACTGTTCATCCCGGGCTCGCCCTACTACTCGACGACCCAGTACCCGCGCGTACAACCCGTCGCAGGCCACCAACCTGGTCAAGGCGGCCGCGAAGGAGAACGGTGGTCCGATCTCCTTCTCGTACGGCTCGACGAACTCGCCGGCGGCCATCCGCGCCGCGGAGTACCTCGGGCAGGCCTGGCAGGCCGTGGGGTTCAAGGTGAGCACCACGATCGTCCAGCAGAACCAGACGATCAACAACGCCCTGGCCGGCAAGTACCAGGCGCTGGGCTGGCGCCAGTTCGGGGCGGTGGATCCCGACCTCAACTACATCTTCTGGAGCACGACCACGGTGAGCTCGGGCTCGCTGTCGATCAACATGGCCCGCAACTCCGATGCCACCATCGAGAGGCGCTGCTCTCCGGCGCGCCAGAGCACCGACAAGGCCGTCCGGGAGGCGGCCTACAAGACGGTGAACAAGCGCCTGGCCCTGGACCTCCCCTATTTATGGACGGACCGGGCCGTCTGGGCCGTGATCGGCGACCCCAACGTGCAGAACTTCAACAACCCCACGACGCCGCAGGGTTCGCCTGCGTACGGCATGATCGGTGGCTCCATTTGGCCTACACAGATCTGGATCAGCTGAAATGGAGGCTGATGAGCGGACGCATCCTGGTCGTCGAGGACGATGAACGCATCAGGTCCTCCATGCGACTCGCCCTGGAGGGCGAGGGATACGAGGTAAGGGACGCCGCCAGCGGCGAGGAGGGCCTCGACATGTTCGCCGAGGCACCTCCCGACGTCGCGCTGATCGACCTCATGCTGCCGGGCATGGACGGCTTCGAGTGCTGCCGTGCCCTCCGCCGCACCAGCGCCGTCCCCATCATCATCGTGACGGCGCGCGCGACACCCACGACGTCGTGGCGGGGCTCGAGGCGGGAGCTGACGACTACGTCACCAAGCCCTTCGTGGCCAAGGAGTTGGCGGCGCGTATCCGCGCCCTGCTGCGCCGCGCCCGCCCGGCGGAGGAAGATCCCGGCGTGTTGACCTTCGGCGACATGCAGCTGCTTCCCGAGCAGGGTGTCCTGCGCCGCCTCAACGGCGACGAGGTGCACTGCACCCGGACCGAGTTCCGTCTCCTGTGCGAACTGGCGGCGAGCCCCAACAAGGTGCTCAGCCGCGAGCAGCTTCTCGACCGGGTCTGGGGCTACGACTACTTCGGCGACGGCCGGCTCGTCGACGTCCACATACGGCGCTTGCGCACCAAGGTCGAAGCGGACCCCGCGGTGCCCCAGCACATACTCACCGTCAGGGGCATGGGCTACAAGCTGGTGCCTTGACGTGAAACTGGGCATCACTGCCCGGATCACGGCCGTCTTCGGTCTCGGTGCACTGGTGCTGTCCATCTTGATGGGCGGGCTGTCGTATTTCACCGTCCGCCACTACCTGCTCGCCGGGCGCGAGTCGGCCGCCCAGCACCAGGCGTTCACCAACGCGGTCCTCGTGCGCAGCACACTGGAGCTGGGCAACACGGGCTACGTCAACCTGCTGACCAACATCGACTTCGGGTCCGGCGCCCACTCGGTCCTCTACGACCGGACGAAGTTCTACGACTCGTCCCTCTCGGTCACTGCTGCGGCGATCCCACAGCAGCTGCGCCAGGACGTCATCGGCGGATCCGCCGCCACCGAGACCTACCGCACGATCCAGGGCACCGCCGAGATCGTCGTGGGCGTGCCCATCCCCTCGGTCCACGCTGCCTACTTCGAGGTGTTCGACCTCTCCGATCTCGACCACACGCTCCGGGTGCTCGGGCTGACGCTGCTGGTGGCCGGCGTGGTCACCACAGTCCTCGGCATCGCGCTCGGCCGCTTTGCCAGCGTGCGATCCCTGCGGCCGCTGGCCGACGTCTCCCGAGCGGCGGGCGCCATCGCGAGCGGCGAGCTGGACACCCGCCTCGATGCCGACGCCGCCGATCCGGATCTCATCGGGCTGACGAACTCGTTCAATGCCATGGTGGACCAGCTGCAGGAGCGCATTGAGCGGGAGGCCCGGTTCAACTCGGACGTGAGCCACGAGCTGCGCTCGCCGTTGACCACGCTGGCGGCCTCGTTAGAGGTCCTCGAGGCCGACGTCGACCGGCTGCCTCCGCGCTCCCAGCGGGCGCTGCAGCTCCTGAGCGACGACCTCCACCGCTTCCAGCGCATGGTCGGTGACCTGCTCGAGATGTCGCGGGCCGATGCCGGCTCGGTCGACGTGTTCCTCGAGGAGGTCGACGTCTCCGAGCTGGTGCAGCGCTCGGTCGAGATCGGGTTCGGCCACATGGATCGTCCCGGACCGGACAGCGGCGGCGCGGTCGTCGGGAACGGGGCCGTCGCCGGCCCACCCGGCGTCCGCATCGATCCTGCCGTGCACGGGTGGCGGGTGGGCGTCGACAAACGACGCTTCGAACGCGTCATGGTGAACCTGATGGAGAACGCAGCCCACTATGGCGGGGGGGTCACCGAGATCGCGGTCGTCCCTGGCGGGGCGGAGCAGGTCGAGGTCACCGTCGACGACGCCGGCCCCGGCATCGACCCTAGGGAACGCCTGAAGATCTTCGAGCGCTTCTACCGCGGCTCGGCCTCAGGACGCCGCGGCACCGGGACCGGCACCGGGCTGGGCCTCGCGCTCGTCGCCGAGCACATGCGGGTCATGCAGGGCGACGTGCGCGTGGAGTCCTCTCCCGCCGGCGGTGCGCGGTTCGTGCTCACACTGCCCGTGCTCGCAGAGGACGACCTGGGCGACGGGTTCGGTGATGACACGGGCGACGGGCTCGGCGGCGCAGTGAAAGCCGAGGGCCTCGAGTGAGGCGGCCCCTGATCGCCGCCGTCGTTGGTGGCGCTGGGCGTCGTGGCTGCGGGGTGCGCCATTCCGACGCAGGGCTCGCCCAGTGTCATCGCCAGCTCCAAGGTGCCGTCCCACCTGTTGGACCCCCACCCCCCGACGACCACGACGACTCAGCCGAACCCAGCCACGTTCGTGCCGGTCAAGGTGTACTTCGTCAACACGAGCGACCAGTTCGTGCCGGCGACGCGTGTGGTGGCTCCGCCCGCCCCGCTGATCGCCGTCGTCAGAGCCCTCCTCGGCGGTGTGACCAAAGGAGAGACGGCGGAGAACATCTCCACCGCCATCCCGAGCGATGTGACCGTCCTCGGCGTGTCGACGCAGCCCGGCACCAACGTCGTCACGGTGAACCTCAACAATGCCTTCAGCGAAATCACCGGTCCCGACAGCGAGCTGGCGGTGGGACAGATCGTCTGGACAGTGGCGAACGAGGTTGGGCCGACGACCGGAGTCGTCTTCGAGATTCACGGGCAGCGCGCCCAAGTGCCGATCGCCAACGGCTCGCTCGTTGCGGGACCCGTCTACCTCCTGCAGTTCTTCAGCGTCGAGCCGGCCTGAGCCTTGTCACGACCCGGCGGCCTTTGGCACCGCCCAGCGACGCGGGAACCGCTCAGCCGGCGTTCTCGACGTCGCGACGCCAGGGCACCCGCGGCGCTCCCGACCAGAGGTGCTCGAGGTCGTAGTAGTCCCGCGTCTCCTGCAAGAACACGTGCGCGATGAAGTCGCCGTAGTCCATGAGAACCCACGTCGCGTCCTGGAGGCCTTCGACGCGGTGGGAGCGACGCCGTGTTCCTCTTTTACCCCGCGGTCGATCTCTTCGACCAGCGTGCGCACGTGGCGCGTGTTCTGCGTGCTCGGTGATCACGAACGCATCGACGACCCCAAAGAGCTCGGTCATCCCCAGCACAACCGTGTCGTGCCCAAGCTTGGCATCGGCCGACTCTGCTGCAGTCGCCGCAGCCGGCGGCACCTGGACCTGCACGCCCAACCCCCGACTCAATGGAGCACGTCCAAGATCCCTACCGTGAATCCAAAGGCGCCCACCAAGATGGAGCACCCGACGACCGCCCAACGCTGTCGGGAGCGGCGCGCCAGTCGAAGTTCGGCGCGGCGATCGGCCCGACGCTGGGCCTGGACAGGAGAGACGCTGGCAGCCGCGTGGGGACTGTCCGACAACTCCGTCCTCGCCGCCATGGCGCTCATTCAAGCCACAGCGTACATACCTCGGCGGCGAATGCAACGGATCACGCCCTCGGGCACCAGCCCCTCCACACTCTGACCGCCCGACAGCAGGTCACGGACCTCTGAGCTCGAGACCGCCACCTGCGGCCCGTCCACCCACACGGTCCGCCACCCGACCGGGACCTCGGGCGCCGCCCCGGTCGGACGGGACACGACGGCCAGGGTGACGAGACGCCGCAGATCGTCGTGGCGGTGCCAGGTCGGGAGCTCGGGGACCAGGTCAGCGCCCACGACGAGGAAGAGCTCAGGCGGCCGGCCCCCGTCCCGAGTGGCCGCCTGGACCTCCTCGGCGGTGTCCACCGAGTAGCTGGGGCCACCCCGGTCGATCTCAATCCGGCTCGCCTCGGCGCCGGGGATCTCGGCGGCCAGGGCCTCGGTCAGCGTGTAGCGGTCCTCGGCGGGCGACACAACTCGTTGCCCCGATTTCTGCCACGGGTCGTTGGCGACGACGAGGAGCAGGCGATCGAGCGCAAGGCGCTCGATCACGGCGCGCGCGGCGGCAACGTGCCCGAGGTGCGGGGGGTCGAACGTGCCTCCCATGATCCCGACGCGGGACGGTCGCTCAGGTCCCGGCAAGTTCGGCCAGCACCGGCGCCAGCGCGTCCATCTCCGCCTCGTGCACGACGATGTAGCTGAAGCCGAATTCCTCACGCCGCGCGCGAACGTGTCGATGATCTCGGGGACCGAACCGACGAGCGCCGCTGGAGCGGCGCGCAGCTGTTCGGGAGTCATATTGAAGAGTGGCGCGAGGGAGGCAACGACCTCGTCGGCGTTCGGGACGACCTGCACTGCGACAGTCCAGCACTGCAGCTCGAGCTCGCCGGCCCGCTCGCCTGCCGCGTCGAGTGCCCAGCGCACACGGTCGGCGTACTTCTCCGCCACGGACTCGGCCGCCACCTCGGAACCGATATAGCCGGCGGCGAGGCTCGGGACGACGCTGACGATGTCGGCGTGACGACCGGCCAGCTCGAGGATGCGTCGGCTGCCACCGCCGATGACGAGCGGCGGACCGCCCGGGGTGAGCGGGGCCGGTGCGCCGACGACGTCGCGCACCCGGTAGTGCGCACCCTCGAAGGTGGCCGTGCCGGTCTGCCACATGGCACGCATGATCTCGAGTCCTTCGGCCAGCCGCGCCACGCGCGTGGCAGGCGGGTCCATCGGGATGCCCGACTGGTCGTAGTCGGTCCGGAGCCAGCCGGCGCCCACGCCGAGCTCGAAGCGGCCGCCGGTCATCGCGTCGAGGGTGGCGGCCTCCTTCGCCATCAAGACAGGGTGCCGAAAGTCGTTGTCGAGGACGAGCGTCCCAACTCGCATCGTCGTCGTGGCCTCCGCCGCCACAGCGAGTGCGATCATCGGCGCCCACTGGTCGTCGAGGTGATCAGGCGCGTAGAGGGTTGCGTACCCGAGGTCCTCGGCCTTGCGCGCCAGGTCACGCCACTCGGCCGCCGTCGCGGTGCGCGACACCTGGAGGGCGAAGCGGAAGGTGGCCATGGAGCGGGATCCTACGGCGTTAACCTGGTCCGGTGACGAGCCGCCCCGAGACTCCTTCCTGGAGCGCCGCGTCCTGGCGGACGTTTCCCGCGGCCCAACAGCCCGAGTGGCCCGACGCTGACGCGCTCAAGCGCGCCGAAGCGCGGCTGTCCACGTTGCCACCGCTCGTCTTCGCCGGTGAGGCGCGGCTCTTGACGTCGCAGCTGGCAGAGGTGGCCGACGGCAAGGCCTTCTTGTTGCAGGCAGGCGACTGCGCGGAGTCCTTCGCCGAGTTCACGGCGGATTCGATCCGGGACAAGTTGAAGATCATCCTGCAGATGGCCGTGGCGCTGACCTACGCGGCCGGTGTCCCGGTGGTCAAGGTGGGCCGGATCGCCGGGCAGTTCGCCAAGCCCCGCTCGGCAGGCACCGAGCGCGTGGGCGACGTAGAACTCCAGTCGTTCCGCGGCCACATGGTCAACGACGAGACATTCGAGGCCGACGCGCGCGAAGCCGGACCCCGAACGGCTCGTGGCCGCCTACCAGCAGTCGGCGTCGACCCTCAACTTGCTGCGTGCCTTCACGAAGGGGGGGTTCGCCGACCTCTCGCAGGTGCACCTGTGGAACCAGCAGTTCGTGGCCTCGTCGACCGAAGGTCAGCGCTACGAACGCATCGCGTCGGAGATCGACCGCGCCCTGCGCTTCATGGCCGCGTGCGGCATCGACCTCGGCGCCGAGGAAGGCCTGCACCAGGTCGACTTCTTCACGAGCCACGAGGCGCTCATCCTCCCCTACGAGGAGTGCCTGACCCGCATGGACTCGCTGACCGGCGACTGGTACGACTGCTCCGCCCACATGGTCTGGGTGGGCGACCGCACCCGCCAGCTCGACGGTGCCCACCTCGAGTTCCTCTCGGGCATCAACAACCCCGTCGCCGCCAAGATCGGTCCGGCCTGCTCACCCCAGGAGGTCGTCGCGATCTGCGAGCGCCTCAACCCCGACCGCCTGGCCGGCCGGATGACGCTCATCACGAGGCTCGGGGCGACCAGGATCGGCGAACTGCTCCCCGCCATCGTGCGGGCCGTCGAGGCGGCGGGACAGCCGGTCATCTGGGTCTGCGACCCCATGCACGGCAACACGTTCACGAGCGAGGGCGGCCGCAAGACCAGGCGCTTCGACGACATCATTGACGAGCTGCGCACGTTCTTCGACGTGCACCGCGACGAGGGCACCTGGCCGGGTGGCGTCCACATCGAGCTGACGGGCGACGACGTCACCGAGTGCCTCGGCGGGGCCGAGGAAATCCTCGAAGACGACCTCGACGACCGCTACACGACGACGTGCGACCCGCGGCTGAACGCCCGGCAGTCGCTCGACCTCGCCTTCCGCGTGGCGGAGTTCCTCAGAAGTTGATCCGCCGCCTGTTCCTCGCCGTGCTCGTCACGGCCTTGCCGTTGTTGGCGGTCGTCGTGACGGCCGCGCTCCCGGCTGCTTCGCCGCCGGCGTCGGCCCAACCCAGCCAGTCGACGCCGGCCTACTGGCTGGTCGCGTCCGACGGCGGGATCTTCTCCTTCGGCGGCGCGCCCTACTACGGGTCGACCGGCGGGATGGTGCTCAACAAGCCGGTGGTCGGGATGGCGTCGACGACCGACGGCGGCGGGTATTGGCTCGTGGCGTCCGACGGCGGCGTGTTCTCCTACGGCGACGCCTCGTTCTACGGCAGCACCGGCAGCATGGTGCTCAACCAGCCCATCGTCGGCATGGCGGCCCTTCCCGGTGGCGGCGGGTACTGGCTGGTCGCTGCAGACGGCGGCGTCTTCTCGTTCGGCAGCGCCAGGTTCTTCGGGTCCACGGGCAGCATCCGGCTCAACAAACCGGTGGTGGGGATGGCGTCGACGGCCGACGGGGGCGGCTACTGGCTGGTGGCGTCCGACGGCGGCATCTTCGCCTACGGCGATGCGGCCTTCCACGGCAGCACCGGCAGTCTCGTGCTGAACAAGCCGGTCGTCGGCATGATCACCGGGCCGGGTGGTGCCGGCTACTTCCTCGTCGCTTCCGACGGCGGCATCTTCTCCTTTGGCTCGGCGCCGTTCTACGGCTCGCTCGGTGGCGTTGCCGATCAAGCACCCGATCGTGGCCGCGGCGGCTACGCCGACCTTCAGCGGGTATTGGTTCACCGACTCCACGGGACTCGTCTCGAACTTCGGGCAGGCCAGTTATTACGGCTCCGCGCCCTCCCCGCTGTTCAGACCCATCGTCGGCATGGCCGAGGCTCCCGGGACTGGGGCCTTCTTTGGGCGCATCGTACCCGTCGGGGTCCTATGGCTACGACATCAGCAATTTCCAGTGCAACGGCAACTTCCCGACCGCCGACCACCAGATCGGGATCGTGCAAGTCGACGGCAGTCCTCGTCCAACGCGAACCCGTGCCTCGCTCAGGAAGCAGCGTGGGCCGGCGGCGGGCTCAACCTCTACACGTTCTTGAACTACGAGACGTCGGCGACGAGCGAGCCTGGGTGCAACGGAGACGCGGCATGCAATGCCGGCTATCAAGCCGGCATACACGCCTACACCGACGCCGTCGGAGCGGGCGTCAACGCCGGCGTGCCCTGGTGGCTCGACGTGGAGACCAACCGATCGCCAGCCTGGTCGACCAGCACGCAGGAGAACGCCCACTTCGTCCAGGGAGCACTCAACGCGCTGCACGAGACCGAGGGCGTGGCCGACGTCGGCATCTATGCCAGCCCCGGCGTCTGGAACGACATTGTCGGCGACTACACGCCGTCGGTCCCGTACTGGATGGCCGACTACCTGCCTTCGCCCAGCGGACCGGGCTCCTGCGCCGACTACCAGAACTGGGTGACGAACCACGGCGCCCAGCTGCCCGGACCGCCCGAGATCGTGCAGTACAACATGCCGAGACCTACGACGAGGACTACGCCTGCTAAGTGGGCGACTGCCAGAACACCTCGAGCCGCGTGATGACACGAGCCTCGTCGAAGACGAACACGTAGGCCTCCTCGAGGTCGAACTCCTGATCCGGGTACACCAGGTGCTCGGTCACCCGCGCGAAGGCGGATCGCTGGTCCGGGGTGTAGACGATCCGGTGCACGTCGTTGCCGTAGCGCTCGGGCACACTGCCGGCCAGCAGGTCGAGATACTCAGCTCGCCCGGCCACCTCGTCGCCGAGCGGCCCGACCCGCACGACGTCGGCCGCCAACAGCTCGCCCAGCGCGGGCCAATCCCGCGCGCTCAGGTACTCGAAGTACCGTTCGACCGGGCCGTCCTTCCCGGGCTCGCGCCCGTCCAGGATGTTCTCGGCACGGTGACGGATGTCGTCGCCGCTCGTGCCGAACTCGGCCAACACGGACGCCACGATCCCCTCAGTGGGTGTGACGACGCCAAAGAGCAGATGTTCGGTGCCGATGTCACGATCGCCCCGGGTGAGCGCCTCACGCAGCGAGCGCTCGAGCGCCTTCTTCGCGCTGGGGGTGAATGGCGGAGAGCCCGGGCCTGCGCCACCGGTTCCGGTGAGCTGACCGACCACAGTGCGGGCACGCTCGAGCGTGATCCCGGCCGACCCGAGCGCCCGGGCCGCCCCGCCCCGTCCCTCTCCGACCAGGCCGAGCAGGATGTGCTCAGGGCCGATGTAGGCGTGTCCGAGGACACGCGCCTCCTCCTGGGCGAGCACAAGAACCCGGCGGGCCCCACTGGTGAACCGCTCGAACACGACACCAGGGTGCCACGCATCACGGCACGCTGCGGTGGCGACGCTCCTGGCTCAGCCGATCGCTGCGATGGCCTCCCGTAAGCGCCCGGCGTTGTCGACCACGGGGTCGGCGGCGTCGAGCGCGATGTCGACGTCGTCCGGTGTCACCCACGATGCACGCGCCCGCGCGACGTGCTCCCAGTCAAGCTCGTACCAGTTGGGAATGCCGCGGCGGCGCCCCTCGACGCGTGAGCGATGCAGCTCGGCATCGGCGCAGCTCGTCATGACGACGAGGGTGGCCGCACCCTCTTCGGCAGCCACGAGGAGCGTGCCCACGACCTCGGGGTCGCGGGCCACGCCGTCGAGCACCACCGACGAACCCCGCCGGAGCTGCGCGCGGGCCAGCGCCCACAGGAGGGACCACCCCACGACGCGGTGACCGGGCGGGTCCATGGCGTCGAGCGCGTGTTGCACCTCCGGATAGGGCCGCAGCCCGCTCATGGCCCAGTCGTGCGCCGAGCACCGGCGCACCGAGCGCGTCGCCGGCGACCTCGGCCATCGTCGACTTGCCGGTCGCCTGCAGTCCGGTCACGAGGACGAGGAGCACGTCAGGCCGTGCTCTCTCCGTGCTTCCCTCCGTGGCCTTCTCCCACACCGAGACGTGCTTATAGCTCTCGCTCGTGAAGGGCTGGCGCCCCCAGTCGGCCCAGCGCTCGCGCAGGCGCATGCCGGCGATGCGCGCCATGAGGTCGAGCTCGGCCGGCCACACGAAGCGCCACGGCGTCGAGAAGGTCTGGGACTGACCGTCCGAGAACCAGTAGTGGTGCGACACTCCCAGCTGGTTGGCGACGTCGAGCGTGTCGAACCCGAGGCGCGTCGGCGTGACGGTGAAGGCCTGCGCGGTGTCGCCGGGCGGGAGTCGCCGGAGTTGCGGTATCCCGACCTCAATCACGAAGCAACCGCCAGGTTCGAGGTGGGCGGCCGCATTGGAGAAGCAGGCCACCTGCGCGTCCTGGGTGGTGACGTTCCCGATGGTGTTGTAGACGAGATAGACGAGTCGGAATACACCGTCCACCCGGATCGACGTCATGTCACCGACCGTCACCCCGATCGCCTCGGCGCCAGGCTTCGCCCGCAACTGCGCCACCATGTCGGGGGACAAGTCGATCCCCTGGACCGGGACGCCCCGCCCGCTCAAAGGCAGCGCGACGCGCCCCGTACCGATGGCGAACTCGAGGGCGGCGCCGTCGCCGGCCAGGCCCGCCAGGAAGTCAACCGTGGTGCCGAGCACGGCCGGGTCGAACATGTCGCCCGAGTCGGCGTCGTAGGTGCGTGCGATGCGCTCATCGAAGAGATTCGGCCACGGCGGCGGCGCGACCTGGTCCACCCGCTCGGGCATCGCGCGAACCGCCTAGTCGGTTTTGACGATCAACACGGCACAGTGGGCACCGTGGGCGACCGAGTTCGGCACGCTGCCGAGGTAGCGCCGGGCACCGCGCATGCCCTTGCTGCCGACGACGATCAGGTCGGCCCCGATCTCGGCGGCGGTGTGGAGGATCACGTCGTCTGGGTTGCCCTGCGCCGAATGCACCTGGACCTCCAAGCCGGACCCGAAGTCCGAGACGGCGCGCTCGGCCACTTGCTGGGCCGCCTCGCCCGCCATGGCGGCACCCGCCCCGGTGTCGACGAGAGGGGCACCGGTGGCGAATCCCATCGCCGTCGACGGCAGACGCGTGGCCGTGACGACATGGAGCACGGAGCCCCATGAGCGTGCGATGTCCGCTGCCGCCTGGACGGCCTTGTCCGCGGTGCCAGAGCCGTCCGTACCAACGACGACAATCTTGTACATAGCCTCGTCCCTTCTGCAGCGGAGCTTGCAGCGTACCCCGCTCAGTCCCGCAGGGCTCCGTAGGCGCCGTCCCAGAACGCGGTGAAGTGCGCCGGCATCTCCGGCGAGGTCATGGCCCGCGTGGTGAGGAGGATTCCCGTCAGGTCGCGCGGTGGGGTCGGTGTACCAGACGGTGCCGCTGCCCCCGTTCCAGCCGTACCCCCACGGCTGCGGCGACTCGCCCGAGAGCGGACCGGGTGCCGCCATGCCGTAGCCCCACCCGAAGCCCGGCGCGACGAAGGGCGCGCACTCCGCACGCTCGCTCGCCGTCAGGTGGTCGCGCGTCATGGCGGCCACCGAGGCAGGCGACAGGAGCTGGCGGCCCTGGTGGCGACCGCCGGCGCGCAGCATGGCCGCGAACGCCCAGAGATCGTCCACCGTCGAGACGAGCATGCCCGCCGCGTTCGCCATCGCGGGCGGCTCGCTCCACCACCCGTTCTCGGCGGGATCGAGCACGGCCAGCCTGCCGGGGTCCACCTGTATGTAGGCGGTGGTGAAGCGCGCCGCTTTGTCTTCCGGCACACTGAACGACGTGTCCACCATGCCGAGGGGGTCGAACAGGCGGTCGCGCAGACACGCTTCGAGCGGCTGCCCGCTCGCCCGCTCGAGCATGATCCCGAGCACCTGGGCGCCGGTGTTGTAGCGCCAGGCCGCACCAGGCTGGTGCAGCAACGGAAGCGTGGCGAAGCGCGCGATCCACTCGTCGGACCCGAAGGGCGGCGGTGGCCACGGTGGACCGAGCGTGCGCAGTCCCAACGCTTCTTCGGCCCTCTGAATGGGATACGTACCAGGCGCGGCCATGATGTTGCCGAAGCCCATGCGGAAGGTGAGAAGGTCCTCCACGGTGATGGGACGTTCCGCCGGCACCGTGTCGTCGAGGGTGCCCTCGAGGCTGCGCAGGACGCGCCGGTCGGCCAGCTCGGGCACCAATACGTCCACCGGGTCGTCGAGCGCGAGTGTGCCCTCCTCCACCATCGTCATGGCGGCTGCGGCGGCGATCGGCTTGGTCAGCGACGCAATGCGGAAGATGGCCTCACGCGGCAACGGAGCGCCGTCATGCAACGTCCGCGCGCCCAGCGCCTCGACGTGGACGTCGTCGCCGCAGGCCACCAGTGCGGTCAGTGCCGGCACGCTGCCGTCTTCGACGAGGGCGGCGAGCCGGTCGTGCAAACGGGCCAGCCCGCTGCGGTCGAGCCCGGGTGCTGACGTCACGCGGCGACTTCGCCCCGGCCAAGGGTCACCCGCGCGACGCTACCGGTAGGGTGCGGGAATGGCGACCCTCGCGCGACGTCGAGCGCATCGCGTCCG
The DNA here is from genome assembly GCA_963825965.1 of uncultured Acidimicrobiaceae bacterium. Taxonomy (GTDB): domain Bacteria; phylum Actinomycetota; class Acidimicrobiia; order Acidimicrobiales; family RAAP-2; genus Bog-473. Next base: position 535,660 of record CAWGUX010000012.1, on the reverse strand, counting down.
CGTTGCCCGAAGTGCGCGACGGCGAGCGTCACGGCAACCGGACGTGGTTTGTGGCGGACAAAGGCTTTGCCTGGGAACGCCCGTTCTCCAAGGCGGACCTGAGGCGCTTCGGCGAGGACGTCCCGCCTCGCCAACCGGTCCTCGCCCTGCGGACGGCGGACCTCGCCGACAAGGACGCTCTGTTGGGCAGCGGGGCCCGAGGCTTCTTCACCATCCCGCACTTCGACGGGTACGCCGCCGTCCTCGTCGAGCTCCGTGCCGCCACGCTGCGCCCGCTGCGGGCGGCGCTCGAGGATGCGTGGCTGGCGTGCGCGCCCGAGTCACTGGCGCGGGCGTTCGTCGAGGGATCCGCCACGCCGGCGCGCGCGATCACACCCGTGGCACGCCGCAGGAATCGTTGAAGCGCAGCAGGATCCAGCGGTCGTCGGCGGGCACCCACTCCCATTCGGTCATGGACGCGTGGACGATGCGGACCCAGCCCCGGCGGTAGACCTCGGGGGCCACGCCCAAGAAGGCGATCATGGTGGCCTCGATCACGCCCGCGTGGACCGCGGCCACCACCAGCTGGCCCGGGTGGTCCGCCACGACGGCGCGCACGGCACCGGCGGCGCGCTCGACGAACTCGGTCCAACTCTCACCGCCTGGCGCGATGCGGACGGTGGGGTCGACGTCCCAGTCGGGGACCCCGAAGGTGGCGACGACGTCGTCCCATGTCATGCCGTCGCTCTCCCCGGGGTGCAGCTCGCAGAGGTCGCAGCGCCGGCGCACCGGGCCGAGCGCCTGCGGGCCGGGGCCCACGACCGAACGCACACGCTCCGCCGTCTCGACCGCACGCGGGAGGACAGAGGAGTACAGGGCGGACGCCTCGCGCAGCTCACCGCTCTCGTAGAGACGGTCGGCCAGGGCCGCCACCTGACGCCTCCCCAGATCGGTCAGCCCGGTGCACCCCTTCTGCCCGCCGACGACCCGATTGAGGTTGCAGGCTGCCTCGCCGTGGCGGATCAGCACGATGCGCGTCGCGCCCGTCTCGGGCGGGACGATGCGCAGCACGCCCTCGTGGGCACGGTCCTCGCCCCGATCGCCCTCCTCTCGCGTGCGCAGGGGGCTCACGCCAGGTCGCCGACGAAGTGCTCCAGCTGACGCAGCGTGCGGCACTCGACCACGTCGTCGCAGTGCGCGCCGTACTCCCCGACGATGGAGTCACCCGAGCCCCAGTAGTCACGCGGCTCGGGGTTCAGCCAGAAGAGATGACGGGCCCGTTCCTGCAGGTCCTGGAGCACCCACGACTGGGATGCGTGGTAGTTGTTGCGGGCGTCGCCGAGGATCATCACGCTCGAGCGCGACGTGACCTGGTCGCCCCAGCGGCGATGGAACTCGGTCAAGGCGTGCCCGTAGTCGGAGTGCCCGTCGACCCAGATCACGTCCGCCTCGGTGTTGATGCGCGCCACCGCCTCGGCGGGGTCGACCACGCCCTCGAAGAAGCGGGTCACCTCGTCGATCCCGTCGACGAAGACGAAGCTGCGCACCTTGGAGAATTGCGACGAGATGGCGTAGACCAGGTGCAGCGTGAACCGGGCGAAACTGGCCACCGAGCCCGAGATGTCGGCGATCACGAAGATCTCGGGTTTGGCCGGGCGGGGATGACGGAAGCGCGGTTCGACCGGCACGCCTCCGGTGGAGAGCGACCGGCGCATGGTGGCGCGGAAATCGAGCGGGCCCTTGCGGCCGTGGCGGCGCTTGCGCGCCAGCCGGACCGCCAGCTTGCGCGAGAGCGGCTGGAGGACGCGGTGCAGCATGGCCAGCTCCTCACGCGTCGCGTGCATGACGTCGATGTCCTCTGGGAGCGGCTTGCGGACCGAGCGGGCGAGCGCCTCGGCACCACGGTCCTCGACGAGGCGGCGTCGGATCTCCGTTTCGACGGCGCGGCGGAACTTCTCGATCCGCGACTTGAACTCGTCCGCGGCCAGCCGCTCCTCGAGCTCGGTCAGCGCACCGCCGGCCGCGCCCGCCTGCGCCTGGGCCATCAGCCGTTCGAGGACAGCGTCGAGGTCGAGGTTCCGCAGCGTGCGGTAGAGGTAATACGTTCCTCCCACCGGGCGGCCGGGCTCCATGCCCGCGTAACGGTCCACCGCGTTGCGGGCGATCACGTTCATCATCGCGGCGTCGGCCGAGAGCAGGGACTTGAAGAGCAACTCGGCCAGCTCCTCGGGCGTCATGCCCTCGCCGGCACCCCCGCCCTTCCAGGCTCGCCCCTGGCCGCGGAGCCCGCTCTGGCCGCTGTCCTCGCCCTCGGCGTCCTCTTCGAATTCCCCGTCTCCCCCCTCCCCCTCACCCGCGGCGGCGCGTCCCGTCCGCACGGCGAAGAAGACCTCGAAGGCCGTCTCGAAGGCGCGCCAGTGCGAGGACGACTTCACGAGCGTCGCGGCCAACGCGTACTTGAGGCCCTCACGGTCCTCGAGCGGGATGTGCTTGACCGCCTCGGCCGCATCGAGGTGCTCGGTCAAGGAGACCGGGAGGCCGGCGCGGCGCAGCTCGGTGACGAACCCGGACAGAAGGTCGAGCACCGGCCTAGTCCGACGAGGCCGAGAGCAGCTCCTTGCTGGCCCGCTCAATATCGGCTTGGTACTTCAACAAGACGTGCAGCGTGTCCCTTGCCCCGGCGGCGTCGATCGTCTCGACGCCGAGCAGGACGAGCGTCCGGGCCCAGTCCAGCGTCTCGGAGACCGAGGGCGCCTTGCGCAGCTCGAGGGTGCGCAAGGAACGCACGATGCGCGCCACCTGGTCGGCCAGCTCCTCGCTGATGCCGGGCACCTTGGACCGCACTATCTCGCGTTCGCGGTCGAGGTCGGGGTAGTCCAGGTGGAGGTACAGGCACCGGCGCTTGAGCGCCTCGGACAACTCGCGCGTGTTGTTGGACGTGAGGAAGACCATCGGCAACTGCGTGGCGCGCACGGTGCCCAGCTCGGGGATGGAGACCTGGTATTCGGAGAGGATCTCGAGCAGCAACGCCTCGGTCTCGAGCTCCACGCGGTCGACCTCGTCGATGAGGAGCACGACGGGCTCGGTGGCGCGGATCGCCTCGAGGAGGGGTCGTGTGAGGAGGAACTCCTCGGAGAAGATGTCGCCCTCGAGCTCCTGCCAGGACGGGCCTTCGGTCTCGCCCTGGCCGTGCTCGCCGGCCTGAATGCGCAACAGCTGCTTGCGGTAGTTCCACTCGTAGAGCGCCTTGGACTCGTCGAGACCCTCGTAGCACTGCAACCGAATCAGCCGGGCGTCGGTCAGATCCGCCACCGACTTGGCCAGCTGCGTCTTGCCCGTCCCGGCCGGCCCCTCGACGAGCACCGGCTTGGCCAGGCGGTCGGCCAGGAAAACCACGCCGCTGATGGAGTCGTCGGCCAGATACCCCACCCGGGCCAGGCCGCTGCGCACCGCGTCGAGGTTCTCGAAGCGCGGCGGCCCCGCCTCGGGCAGCCCCAGCCCGCTGCCCCCACCGCTCACTGTCGCACCTGCCCGTCCCCGCGCACGACCCACTTCAACGTCGTCAGCTCCTTTACTCCCATCGGCCCGCGGGCGTGCAGCTTCTGGGTCGAGATCCCCACCTCTGCCCCCAGCCCGAGCTCCTCGCCGTCGACGAAGCGCGTCGACGCGTTCACGAGTACCGCCGCCCCGTCCACCTCGGCCACGAAGCGGTCCGCGACCGCGACGTCAGAGGTGACGATGGCCTCGGAGTGCCCCGAGCTGTACCGCGCGATGTGCTCAATGGCGTCGCCCACGTCGTCGACCATGCCGACCGCAACGACCGGGCCGAGGAACTCGGTGGCGAAGTCCTCCTCGAGCGCCGGCACCGCGTCACCGACGATGGCGCGGACGCGCTCGTCGGCACGGATCTCGACGCCGGAGTCCGCGAGCGAGGCGGCCAGCCTCGGCAAGAACGCGGCGGCGATGCCCTGGTGCACCAGGATCGTCTCGACGGCGTTGCAGACCCCGAAGCGGTGGGTCTTGGCGTTGACCGCCAGCTCGTGTGCCATCGCCACATCGGCCGCAGCATCGATGTACATGTGACAGTTGCCGTCGCCGTCGAGGACGTACGGGACGGTCGCGTGCTCGACCAGCGAGGCGATCAGGGCGGGGCCGCCGCGCGGGATCAGGCAGTCCACCAGCCCGCGCAATTGCATGAACGCGACGGCGGTCTGGTGCGAGGTGTCCTCCACCAGGGCGACGGCGTCCTCGGGCAGGCCGGCCTTGACCGCGGCGCGGCGCAGCAGCGCGACGACCGCCTGGTTGGACGCGAGGGCCGAGGACGAGCCGCGCAGGAAGGCGGCATTGCCCGCCTTCAGGCACAGCCCGGCGGCGTCGCTGGTCACGTTGGGCCGGTTCTCGTAGATCACGCCGACGACGCCGAGCGGGACCCGCACGCGCGTGACGCGCAGGCCGTTCGGGCGCACCCAGCCCTCGGTCACCTCACCCACCGGGTCGCCGAGCGCCGCCACCTTGCGCAGGCCACCCGCCATGGCGCGCACCCGGTCCTCGTCCAGGCGCAGGCGGTCCCGGGCGGCGTCGGTCAGGCCGGCCGCCTGGGCCCGTTCCAGGTCGGCCCGGTTGGCCGCCATCAGCGACGACCGCTCCTCCTCGAGGAGGTCCGCGGCCAGCCGCAGGGCGTCGTCGCGCACGGAACCGGGCGCCTTGGCCACCACCCGGGAGGCCGCCCGCACGCGGCCCGCGAGCTGCTCCAAAGGCGGCGAGGTCATCAGGTCAGGATACAAGCACCAGGTCGTCTCGATGGACGACGACCTGGCTGCGCCGGCCCATCCACTCCTCCCGCGGAGCGCAGGCACGCGGACCAGGCCCTTGGCGAAGACGGTCCCGTCGGGCCCGGCGATCTCGACCGCGTCGTGCGGGCGGAAGCCGCCGCTCACCGCGGTGACGCCCGCTGCGAGCAGCGAGCGCCCCTTCCCGCTCAGCGCAGCCCGCGCGCCCTCGTCGACCGTGAGGACCCCCGCAGCGCCCAGTGCGAAGGCAATCCACAGCTTGCGCGCCGACAGCCGCCGCTCGCGGGCGCGGAAGACCGTGCCGACGCCGCCCTCGCCGGCGAGCGCCGCTGCGAGCACGCCGGGCCGTGCCGCGTCCGCGATGACCGTCTCGACGCCAGACCAGGTGGCGATCTTGGCGGCGGCGAGCTTCGACGCCATCCCCCCGCTCCCGACCGCGCTGCTGGGTCCGCCGGCGCGGCGTTCGAGCTGCTGGTCGATCTCGACCACCTCTTCAATGAGCGATGCACCCGCGTCGCGCCGCGGGTCGGCGGTGAACAGACCTGGCGCGTCGGTGAGCAACACGAGAAGCTGCGCACCCACCAGGTGGGCCACCAGGGCGGCGAGCCGGTCGTTGTCCCCGAAGCGGATCTCCTCGTCGGCCACCGCGTCGTTCTCGTTGACGACGGGCACCACGCCGAGATCGACAAGGTGGCGCAGCGTGCCGCGCGCGTGCAGGTACTGCGTGCGGTGGACGAAGTCGAGGGGAGCCAAGAGGACCTGTCCGGCCAGCAGACCGTGGGGCTCGAGGCCGTCCTGCCAGAGGCGCATCAGGCGGTGCTGGCCCACCGCCGAGACGGCCTGCAGGACCGCGGGGTCGGAGGGGCGCTGCTCGCCCCGGTCCAGCGCGGCCCAGCCGGCCGAGATGGCGCCCGACGTCACGACGACCACGGTGTGGCCGGCGACCCGCGCCGCCGCCAGCTCGTCGGAGAGCCGGGCCACGGTGTCGGCCGTCACCGAGGACGACCCGACCTTGACCACAGCGATCACGTGTCGTCCCCCCACGTGAAGGTCATGGTGCCGATCGTCACCTCGTCGCCCTCGTGCGCCCCGGCGCGTGCCAGGGCACGGTCGACGCCGAGCCGGCGCAGCCGGCGCACCGCCTCGGCCTGCGCGCCCGCGTCAGTGAGGTCCGAGAAAGCGACCGCCCGCTCGGCGGCGCGGCCGAGCACGACCCATGCACCGGCACCGGCGCGACGGACGTCGACACCCTCGGGAACGGGCCGGTGCACGACCACCTCGCTGGCCAGCGCCGCCGCCGCTCCCGTCCGCGCTTCGTGGACCAGCGCGGCCAGCCGCCCGACGAGGTCGTCCACCCCGGCACCCGTCGCTGCCGAGAGCACCAGGTCGCAGACGCCCTCCTCGTCCGACGCGACGTCCGACTTGCTGCCCGTGACGAGGCGCGGCCGCTCGAGCAGCTCGGGCCGGTAGGAGCCGAGCTCGGAGAGCAGGACACGCAACTGGTCCGACGGCGCCTCCCCGCCCGCGTCGGGCGCACCGAGGTCGAGCAGGACGACCAGCACCCGCGCCCGCTCGATGTGGCGCAGGAACTGGTGCCCCAGCCCCTTGCCGCCCGCGGCGCCTTCGACCAGGCCGGGGATGTCGGCCATCACGAGTTCGGTCCCGTCGTGCACCCCGCCGACGCGCACCACGCCGAGATGCGGCTCGAGCGTCGTGAAGGGGTAATCGGCGATCTTGGGCTTGGCCGCCGACACCGTTGAGATCAGTGTCGACTTCCCTGCGTTGGGAAAGCCGACGAGAGCCACGTCGGCCATCAACTTGAGCTCCATGTCCAACCAGAGCTCCTGGCCCTTCTCACCCTGCTCCGCGAACGCGGGCGCTCGCCGGCGGTTGGACAAGAAGCGGGAGTTCCCGCGGCCCCCTTGCCCGCCCTCGGCCACCAGGGCGCGCGCGCCGTCGTGGTCGAGGTCGCACACGACCCGGCCGACACGGTCTCGCGTCACCGTCCCCACCGGCACCGGCACCTCAATGTCCTTGCCGCGGGCGCCGTGCCGCTTGGACCCCGAGCCGTGGCCGCCGTCGGTGGCGCGCCGGAACGGGTGGTCGCGGAAACCGAGCAGCGACGACTCGTTGCGCGATGCCACCAGCCACACGTCGCCCCCATGGCCGCCGTCACCCCCGTCGGGCCCACCGCGGTCCACGTGCGCCTCGCGCCGCCATGACACCGCGCCGGCACCGCCGTCGCCGGCGCGCGCGTGCAATTGGGCCTGGTCGACGAAGCCGGACATGGGCGAAAAGCTTAAGAGGCCGCGAGGCGCCGGGCGCGCTGGGCGACCTCGGCACGGGCGCGCTCGACGTCGACGGTGGTGCAGCGCCCTGCCTCCACCACGCATGCGCCGCCCACCCAGACGTCGGTGACGAGATCCCCCGCCCCGGCCCACACGAGATGGCCCAGCAACTCCGTGTCGTTCAGTGACGGGGTGAACCGCGGATCATCGGTGCGCAGCCGGATCACGTCGGCCGGCCGGCCCACCTCGAGCGAGCCCACCGGGAGCCCGAGTGCTTCGGCACCGCCACGGGTCGCAAGGCGAAGCGCCGTCGCCGAGCTCACCGCGTCGGGGCTCGCCGCCGTGGCGCGGGCAAACAGCGCCGCCAGGCGCATCTCGTCCCACAGGTGCAGGTCGTCGTTGGAGGCGGGCCCGTCGGTGCCGAGCCCGACGCGCACGCCGTGCGCCATGAGCGCGGCCAGCGGCGCCACCCCCGAGCCGAGCTTCCCGTTGGAACCGGGACAGTGGGCCACCGCGACGTCGTGCGCCGCCAACAGCTCCAGGTCGTCGTCGTCGAGCCACACCGCGTGGGCGGCCAGGGCGCGCCCGTCGAAGGCGCCGAGCGACGCCAGCAGCGCGGGCGCGCTCGATGCCATAGCGGTCGCGCACGACGTCGCCTTCGGCCGCCGTCTCCGAGAGGTGGATCTGGAAGAGCGCATCGCGGCGCTGTGCCTCCGCCGCGATGGTGCGCAGCGCGTCGGGCGGCACGGTGTACGCGGCGTGCGGCCCGAACCCGACGCCGAAGCGGCCTTCCTTCCCGTTCGCGCGGTCGAACAGCTCGCACGCGCCCTCCAGCAGCACCTCCCAGGAGTTGGCCGGTCCGGCGTGGGCCACGTCGAGGATCGCCACCGTGTAGAGCGTCCGGATGCCTGCGTCCAGCGCGGCCTCGGCCACGGCGGCCGGGTGGCGGTACTGCTCACAGGTCGTCGTGACGCCGTAGCCGAGCAGCTCGGCTGCGCCGAGCGTCATCCCCCAGTAGACGTCGTCGTCGCTCATGCGAGCTTCGCGGGGCCAGACGGCTTCGCTGAGCCAGCGGTCGAGCGGCAGACCGTCGCCCGCGCTGCGCACGAGGGTCATGGGCGAGTGTCCGTGGCAGTTCACCAGACCTGGCATGAGCACCCCGCCGAGCCGCCGCACGGTGGCGCCGGAGGGCGCCGGGACCTGCCAGGGATCGCCGACCCACGAGATGACGCCGTCGGTGATCTCGACGGCTCCCGGGGTCAGCACGGTGTTCGCATGGTCGACGGTGAAGACCGCGTCGGCCTCCAACCGGAGCGTCACAGCGTCACGGCGTGCCGACGAACAGGCGGTCGGAGAGCTCGCGCGTGACGCGGATGGGCGGCGCGCCGTCCACGGTGACTTCGATCGTCCCTTCGGCGTCGCGGCCACCGACTTCGGCTACGGCGCCGGGGATGAACCCGCCCTCGTCGAGCAAGGTGAGCGAGCCGTAGTTGAGCTCGACCTCCTCGCTGATACGGAGCAGGCGGACCTGCTCCCCTGCCGTCACTTCGGCCAGCGGCCTGGTCTCGGAAGCCGGCACCGGCGAATGCGACCCCGGGATGGGGTTCCCGTGGGGGCAGGTGGCCGGGTCCCCCAGCAACTCGACCAACCGCGCCTCCACGTCATCGGAGATGACGTGTTCCCAGCGCCCCGCCTCGCGGTGCACCTTGTGCCACTCCAGCCCGATGACGTCGACGAGCAGCCGCTCGGCCAGGCGATGTTTGCGCACGACCTTCTCCGCCAGCGCACGACCACTGTCGGTCAGGGACAGCCGCCGGCCCTCCCGCGTCACGTAGCCCTCGTCGATCAGGCGGTCGAGCATCTCCGAGACGGAGGGCGCGGACCGGCCCAGCCGCTCGGCGATGCGCGCCTGAATGACGGGTACTCCCTCCTCGGCCAGACCGAGCATGGTCTCGAGGTACTCCTCGACGGGCGGGTGGTACTCCTGGGGAGAGTGGGCGTGGCCGCCGTGTTCAGCCATGGCAATGGTCGGCCGACGGCGGTACGTCGAGCGCGGGGTTGCGGTCGAAGAACCCGAACGGGATCAGCGTGAAGCCGGTGTACTCCACCGGCATGACCGGCCAGTCCTCGGGCCGGGGGATGTGGGTGACCCCGAAGGAGTGCCACAGCACGATGTCGGTGTCGACGAGATCGCGATCCTGCGCGGTCCACTCCGGCAGCCCCGCGCCGCCCCGGTGCTGGTTGGGGTAGTCCCCGGCCGCGCGACGTTCCTCGGGGTCGTACGCGGTGACCCACAGGTTGTGCGAGGCGAACGCGGCGCGCCGGCCGACGCTCGAGGAAGGGTCGGCCAGCAGCGTCGGCGTGGACGCCGGGAGCAGCTTGTAGGCCGTCGGCTCATCCAACCCGTTGCGACACGAGCGGTTGGCGATGCGCCAGGTACGGCTGCGCGACGGGTCGACGTTGCGGCGGGCCGCCAGCTCGCTGGACAGCAGCGTCGCCTCGGTGCCGAAGGCGTTACCCCACGGGTTCTCCGCGCTGCCCACGTGACCCGTCGGCGTCGCGTCGACCTCGAACACGGCGTTGTCGGTGCCGTCGACCTCCATGTCGAGACGGACGTTGAACAGGTGCTGGTGGTACGGCGCAGCGAGGCCCGGCGCCACCATCGAGGCGTGCGCGCCGGCATCGCCGTTGGCCACGGCCATGGTCGACATGATCCCGCTCAGCTTCACCTCGAGCTGGATGGTGCCGTCCAGGTAGAAGTACCAGTAGAAGCCGTACTCGTAGTTCCCGACGGTCGCGATGGAGCTCACCACGAGACGCCGCGAGCGGCGCACCTCGGTGCGGCCCGACACCATGTCCACGTGCTTCCAGAGGATCCCGTAGTCCTCCTCGTGCATGCAGATGGCATTGGCACGCGTGTGGGGCTTGCCCCGCTCGTCGGCGTGCACGTCGTCGAAGTAGAAGATCTCGCCCAGGCAGTCGCAACCCAGCGTCAGTGAGTTGGCCATCCGGCCGAGACCCCACTCGCCCGCGTCGAACGCGCTCTTCCACGCGTGCATCGGCCCCGGGTGCCCGTAGGGCACGACCATCTCGCTGACGGAGGCCCGGTGGAAGATCGGCCGGACCCGCCCCCCGTCCTCATAGCCCACCGTGTAGAGCACGAGCCCCTCCAGGGGGTCCATGGCGACGCGCAGCGACCACTTCTGCCAGCGGACCAGGTTGCCCTCGACCTCGAAGCTCGGGCCCTCGGGCTGCGTGATCTCGAGCGGCTTCAGATCGGTGCGCAACGGGCCGTTGTCCTCGGGGTAGTAGCTGCCGGACTTGGGCGGGATCGGCACGACGCCCAGGTCGAGCACCTCGAGCACCTCGCCGCGGCCCATGTCCACGAAGGCGAGCAGCCCCTCGAGCGGCCGTGCGTAGCCGTTGTCCTCCTTCGACTCGCGCACGTAGGCGAGGCAACGCGTGATGCGCCGCCCCTCCTCGTGGCCGAGCCCGAACGTGCCGGCGGGCCAGGGGTCGATCTGGACGAGGGAGCGGTCGACGATGCCGCGGCGGTCGAGGGCGGCGTTCCACTCGGGGTGCTCGTGCAGGGCCGCCAGCACCATGATCGACTCCTCAATCTGCAGCGCCGGCCGCACGTCTCGCACGATCTCCCAGCGGTCGACCTCGCCACGCGTCACCGAGACGATCGCCTCCACCACGTCGGCCTCGGGCCTCTGCAGCAGCACCAAGCGGACACGGCGGTCGAGGGTGACCTCCTCCCCGCGGTCGAAGGCGCGCACGAGCTCCTTGGGCGGGTCGCACAGCCCGAGGTAGGCAAAACGGATGAGGTCGGCCGGCACCTCGGCCCGGCCGCTGGCGAAGACGATCTCGCGGGCCGCGATGATCTCGTCGCCTGTCAACGGGTCCAGGGGGTGCACGGTGGGAGGAGCGGAGGAAGTCGGCATGCCCGGCCGATGTTACGCGGCCGGGGCCCGTCCACCCCCGAGACAGCCCAGTAGGGTCACCGCATGGACGATGCCGTCGATCGGGCGGCACGCAGCGCCCGGGAGCTGACCCGGCGCATCGGGATCGAGCACCACGATGTCCTGCTCGTCCTGGGCACGGGGCTTTCGGGCACCGCCGAGCAGCTCGGAGCGGGCGAGGACTCGCTGCCGCTCGACACCTTGCCGTTTTTCCCCGCGTTCGCCGTCGGGGGGCACCGGGCCCAAGGCTGGTCGGTGGCGCTCGAGGGACGGCGGGTCCTCATTTACGGCGGGCGTTGCCATCTCTACGAGGGCTACGCACCCGAAGAGCTGGTGCACCCGGTGCGCACCGGCATCGCCGCCGGGTGCAGCACCGTCATCTTGACCTCGGCCGCCGGCGCGATCCGGCCCGGCCTGCGCACGGGGTCGGTCATGGTGGTCGAAGACCACCTGAACCTGACCGGCTGCAGCCCGCTGCACGGTCCGTCCTTCGTCGAGATGACCGGCGCCTACGCGCCCACCTGCGCGCCGCCGCGCTGGCGGCGCCCGCACCCGACACCGGGGCGGGGGTCGACGCCCAGCCGGGCGTGTACGCGCAGCTCGCCGGACCGCAGCTCGAGACGCCGGCCGAGGTGCGCATGCTGCGGACCCTCGGTGCCGACGTCGTCGGCATGTCCATGGCGATCGAGACGATCGCCGCTCGTCACGACGGGGCTGACGTGCTCGGTCTCGCGCTGGTGGCCAACCCGGCGGCGAGCGAGGAGACCCCGATCGACGTGGACGCCGTGTGGTCCGTCGGCGCCTCCACCGCACCAGCCGTGGCCGCCATCGTCCGTCACGTCGTAGGCTCGCTGCCGTGAGCAGCTCCGTGACACCCGCCGGCGTCGACCACGTCGCCATCAACGTCCCCGACGTCCCGGGCGGGATCGTCTTCTACACCGAGACGCTCGGCCTGGTGCAGAACCACACCAGGCCCGACTTCGGCTTCCCAGGTGCCTGGCTCGACACCGCGAGCGGGCAACAGGTGCACCTCATCGAGGCGCAGGTACCCCAGAACGTGGGCCAGCACTTCGCGCTCGTCTTCGACGACCTGGCTGCGACCGTGGCTGCGCTGCGGGGGCGCGGCATGCAGGTGAGCGACCCCCTCGACGTGGGCACGACGGGCCGCCGGCAGGCCTTCATGAGCGACCCCTGGGGCAACGGGATCGAGCTGCACTCTCGCCCGTCGGGCTGAGTCCCGCCGTGCGACCGCCGCGGCTCGCACCACAGAACGCGGTGGCGCACTGGGATCGCCACGGCTTCGTCGTCCTCCCTGCCTTTCTCGAGGCCGCGGACCTACGCGCCGGCGTGAGAGAGCTGGGCCTCCTCTTCCCGACCGCGACCGAGTTCGCCACGGACGCCGATCCTGTCCGGAACGCGCCGTACCGGGACGACGAGTACGGCGGGCTGCACACCTTCCCCTTCGTCAGCGTGGAACTGTGTCTCCTCGCCGTCCACCCGTCACTGGTCGCGTTGGCCCGCACGCTGCTCCGCACCGACGACGTGCGCATCTATTCGGCGGAGGCCTGGGCGAAGTACTCCGGTGCCGCCCGCTACGAGCAGGCGCACCACCGCGACTTCTTGAACCACACCGTCGTCATCCCGAGCGACGACCCCGCGCACCGCAACCTCGAGCTGTTCGTGTTCCTCCACGAGGTGGGCGAGGATCTCGGGCCGACCCATGTGGTGTCGACGACGCACACCGAGGGTCTCGCCCTGCTGCCGCATGTCGCGACGAGGGCCGAACGCCCCGAGCTCTACGACGCCGAGGTCTCCGCTGCCGGGCCGGCGGGAACGGTCCTGGCCTACCGAGGCGAGACCGTGCACCGGGCGACCGAGCTGACCCGGCCGGGCGGCGCCCGCTACACCCTGCACTGCAGCTTCCGCCCGGCGGCCGACGAATGGGTGGGACGCCAAGGCTGGGGCGACCGCTCGTTCGACTCCTCGTGGGAGCCGTTCGTCAACCGGGCCTCGGTCGAGCAGCTCGCGCTCTTCGGGTTCCCGCCGCCGGGGCATCCGTTCTGGACGCCGCGCACGCTGGCGGCACTCGAGGTCCGCTATCCGGATCTGTGCACGGCGCCGTGGCGCGCCGCCGCCGCGCAGCTCGAGGTGTAGCCGCTACGAGCTGGTGACGATGCTGACGTGCTTGCGGCCGCGCCGCTCGCCAAACTTGACGGTGCCGTCGGCGGTGGCGAAGAGCGTGTCGTCGCTGCCACGGCCCACGTTGGCACCGGGGTAGACCTTGGTGCCGCGCTGGCGCACCAAGATGGAGCCGGCGCTCACTGCCGCACCGTCGAACCTCTTGACCCCGAGACGCTGCGCGTTCGAGTCGCGGCCGTTGCGAGTGGACCCGCCACCCTTGGTCTTGGACATGTCGTACTCCTCGGCTTCTGGCGGACTGGGCGGTTACTTCGCCGTGATGGCGGTGATCTCCAGCGTTTGGTAATGCTGGCGGTGACCCCACCGGCGCCGCTGGTTCGACTTGGACTTGTAGGTCATGGCGTTGATCTTGGGGCCCTTCTCCTCGCCCAGGACCTTGGCGGTCACCGACGCACCCGCCAGCTGCTCGGGGGTGGCGAGCACGGTGGCACCGTCGACCACCAAGACGGGCTCCAACGAGACCTCGGCCCCCACGGGCTGGCCCAACAGCTCGACTCGGACGCGCTGGCCCTCGGCCACCCGCTCCTGCTTCCCTCCGGACCTGATCACGGCATACATAAGGCGGAAACTCTAGCGCACTAGCGCAGGACGGAATCGTCGAGGGTGACGCCCCGTCCCCCGCACACGGTGCACTCGGTCGAGAGCGTCTCGAGCAGGCCCTCGGAGACCCGCTTGCGGGTCATCTCGACCAGTCCCAATTCTGAGATGTCGAAGACCTGCGTCCGGGTCTTGTCCCGGGCCAGGGCGTTGCGCAAGGCGGCCGCCACCTTGTCGCGGTTCTCCCGCACCTCCATGTCGATGAAGTCGATGACGATGATCCCGCCGATGTCGCGCAGCCGGAGCTGGCGAGCCACCTCCTCGGCCGCCTCGAGGTTGTTGCGGAAGACCGTCTCCTCCAGGTTCGTCTTACCGACGTTCTTGCCGGTGTTGACGTCGATGACCGTCAGCGCCTCGGTGCGCTCAATGATCAGCGAGCCCCCCGAGGGCAGCCACACCTTGCGGTCGAGCGCCTTGTGCAGCTGCTCGTGCACGTGGTAGCGCTCGAAGATCGAGAGTCCTTCCGCCTCGGCGTCGTAGAACTCGACGCGGTCGGCCAGCTCGGGGCTGACGGCGATCACGTAGTCGCGCACCTGCTCGAAGAGAGCCCGGTCGTCGATCACCACCCCGCGGTACTCGCTGTTGAGCTCCTCGCGCAGGATCCGCACCGACAGCTCGGGCTCGCGGTAGAGCAGGCCCGGCTTGTCGGCCTTCTTGGCCTCCGCCTCAATGGCGTTCCACTGCTCGAGCAGCGTCGTGACGTCGCGCTGGAGCTCGTCGGCCGAGACACCCTCGGCGGCCGTGCGCACGATCATGCCGTGCCCGGCCGGCTTGACCTCGTCGATGATGCGCCGGAGCCGGCGCCGCTCGGTGTCGCCCAGGCGCTTGGAGATCCCGAAGGCGCCCGAGTTCGGGACGAGCACGGCGAAGCGGCCGGGCAGCGACACCTCCTGGGTCAGCCGGGCGCCTTTGGCCCCGATGGGGTTCTTGGTGACCTGGCACAAGATGACCTGCCCCGCTTTGAGCACGTCCTCGATCCGGGGCTGCTGGGACGCTCCGCCCTCAATGTCCTCCTTGTCGTAGCGCACGTCGCCCCGGTAGAGAACGGCGTTCTTGGGGATCCCGATGTCGACGAAGGCGGCCTCCATGCCCGGCAGGACGTTCTGGACCCGGCCCCGGTAGACGTTGCCGTCGATCTGGTTCGTGTCGTCAGCCGCCCGGGACACGTAGTGCTCGACCAGCGTGCGCCCCTCGAGCATGGCGACCTGGGTCATGTGCGGCTGCACGTGCACGCAGACCAGGTAGCGGCCCACCTGCTTGGTGCGGCGTTCGCGGCCCGTACGGCGCCGGCTGCGGGCGCGGCGACCCGGTGCGTCCGCGCCGTCGCGGTCTGGCCCTGCGGGCCCTGCCACGTCGGTGTCGGCCTCCACCGGCTCGGTGGCCTCCGGCCGGTCCGGCGGGACCACGGGCGCCGGTGCTTGCTTCGCCAGGGGGGGCGGCGGCGCGGCGGGACGGGTGTCGCCGATCTTGGGCTTGCGCGGCCCCGGTGGAGGCCCCTGCGCCAGGCGCGTCACGCCGGGCGCGTCGGCCGGGTTCGGCTCGCTAGTGCTCGCCGCCTCCGGGGGACCGCTCTCCGGTGGGTGGCCCTCCGGGGGGCGACCCTCCGGGGTCTGGCTGATTTCCGTCTCGGACATGAGGGAAAGCCCTCCTCGCGTGCTGTGTCGCGCTCACGCCGGTTCCGTGCTCGCCCACAGGGAGCGGCTCGAACCGTGCGCCGTCGCGTTCGATCCATTGATGCGTTCGACAGGCCCGACCGGGCACCGCATCGGTGCCCAGGGCCGTAACGAGGTCGCCCGGCCGGACGCCACGCGGGTGCGCAGCGAGTTCCGCCCGGAGATGACCCTGGGGGCTGGTCACGGACAGTGCCAGGATGGCCGGGCGGATGTCGTCCTCAGTCTGACGACCTTTCCGCTCACGGCTGACAGTGAGGACCGGAGCGGCCAGCAGCTTGCCGACCCGCTCCGCCAATTCCTCGTCTGGCACGCCCAAGACCTCCAACTCCCAATCACACGATGCTACCTCCTGCTGGAGCGAGCCCTCCGACTCATTCACCAGCGCCGCGGCTTCCACCCCGATCCCCTCGGGCAGCAACGCGCTGAGCACGGAGGGCAGGTCGGCGAGAGGGGTCTCGCCCGCAGAGGGTGGCCCTAGGCGCACGTCGAGATACTCGCCACGCGACTCGCACCCTGTCGGCAGGGCCAGGCCGAAGCTCACCAGGGGGTGCGGCACGAAGCCCTGGGAATAGGCAATGGGCAGTCTGCTGCGCCGGAGCGCCCGCTCCCAGATGCGGGCGACGTCACGGTGGCTCGTGAAGCGGATCTTCCCCGCCTTGGTGAAGCGCAGGCGGAGGCGCCGCTGGCCCTCAGGAAGCACGGCCGACCAGGCGCACCGGGATGCGGTCTCCGGCCGCGAGGTCCTGGCCCGTGCCCTGGCTGCCGCCGGCTGGCGGGACCGCGGAGGCCACCACGTGCTCGAGGCTTCCGCTGGTGCAGGCACCGCAGTCGTAGCACGGCGTCCAGCGGCAGTCCTCGACGCTGACCCGCGCCAGTGCGTCCTGCCAGTCGCCCCACAGGAAGTCGCGGTGCAGCCCCGCCGAGATGTGGTCCCACGGCAGCGCCTCGTCCTCGGCGCGTTCGCGGTGGCACACCTCCTCGAGGCTCAACCCCTCGGCGGCGAGGGCCGCCTCCCACAACGAGAGGTCGAAGCGCTCGGACCACTCCTGGAAGGTGCCACCGGCTCGCCAGACCCGTTCGATCACCGCGCCCATGCGGCGGTCGCCGCGGCTGGCCAGCCCCTCGGCGACTGAGGCGCTCGGCTCGTGCCAGCGGATGGTGAGGCCCCGCGTCCCCTTCGCCTCGGTCCGCAGGAGGGCGACCTTGCGCGCCAACTCGGCGACCGTGTCCATGCCGAACCACTGGAAGGGTGTGTGGGCCTTCGGCACGAATCCGCCGACGGAGGCCACCACGGTGGCCGACTTGTTGTAGCGGCGCCCGATCTCGGCGCAGCGCGCGCCGAGCTGTGCGATGCCGAGCACGTCCTCGTCGCGCTCGGTCGGCAGGCCGATGAGGAAGTAGAGCTTGACGCGGCGCCACCCCTGACTGAAGGCGGCGTCCACCGCGCCGTAGAGGTCCTCCTCGGTGATCAGTTTGTTGATCACCGTCCGCATGCGCCACGTGCCGCCCTCGGGGGCGAAGGTCAGACCGGTGCGGCGCACCTTCTGGATTTCCGCCGCCGTGCCCACCGTGAAGGCGTCGACCCGCAGGGACGGCAGGCTGACCGACACCCGCCCGTCGTGCGCCGGGTCGTCGACGATGTCACGCACCGTGTCCTCGATCCCCGAGAAGTCCGCCGTCGACAGCGACGTCAGCGCGACCTCGTCGTGCCCGCTCCACTCCAGGCCGCGGCGCACCATCTCGCGCACCTGGGCCGCCGGGCGCTCGCGCACCGGGCGGGTGATCATGCCGGCCTGGCAGAAGCGGCAGCCGCGCGTGCAGCCGCGGAACACCTCGACGTTGAGGCGGTCGTGGACGACCTCGGTCAGCGGCACCAGCGGGCGGGCCGGGTAGGGCCAGTCGGCCAGGTCGCCCACCGTTCGCTTGACGACCTCGGCCGGCGCACCCGGACGCGGGCGTCGTGCGCCACCAGCCGCCCGCCCTCGTACCGCGGCGTGTAGAGCGCGGGGACATACACGCCCTCGAGCTGTGCCAACGACCGCCAGAGCACGTCGCGCTCGGCGCCCGCCGGGCTCGGCCGAAGCGAGCCACTCCCCCATGACCTCGTTCAGCTCGCCGACGACCTCCTCGCCGTCGCCGAGCACGAAGGCGTCGACGAAGTCGGCCAGCGGCTCGGGGTTGAAGGCGCAGTGGCCGCCGGCGATCACCAGCGCGTCGGCACCCGTCCCGGTCCGCGGCGCGCAACGGGAGGCCGGCGAGGTCGATCAGGTTGATGACGTTGGTGTAGACGAGCTCGGCGGAGAGGTTGAAGGCCAGCACGTCGAAGGCGGCGGCCGGGAGGTGTTGCTCGACACTGAAGAGCGGCACGCCGGCGGCGCGCATGGCGGCCTCCATGTCGACCCAGGGTGCATATGAGCGCTCGGCCAGCGCGTCGGGACGCTCGTTGAGGATCTCGTAGAGGATCTGCAGGCCCTGGTTGGGCAACCCGATCTCGTAGGCGTCGGGGTACAGCAGCAGCCAGGCGACGCGTCCGGGGCCATGCTCGGGATAGACGGCCCCCTGTTCCCCGCCGATGTAGCGCGCCGGCTTGGACACGCCGGGCAGCAGGCGCTCGATGCGCGGCCAGAGGGACTCCATCGCCCCAAATCTACGGGACGCTCAGCCGCCTCCCGTCGTCGTGCTGGTGGTCGTGCTCGCGGAACCGCCGCTGCGGCCGCCTGGCGCGCTGGTCGTCGTGGTCGTCGGCGCCCCGAGCGGCGCTGTCTGCGGCGGTGCGCGTCTGGCTGGGCGGGCTGGCCGGCGTGGGCGTCTTGATCGCTCCGGCGATCTGGTCCTGGTTGGTGTAGATGTAGTTGAAGATGTTGCGCACGAGCGGTGCCGCCGCCTGGGCGCCGTAGCCGCCCTGGTCGATCACCGCCAGCACGAGATACTGCGGGTTGGGGTTGGGCCCGAAGGCGACGAACCAGCGAGTTCGGGCTCCTGGCCCTTCTGATTCGACGCGGTGCCGGTCTTGCCGGCGAGGTTCCAGTTGGCCGGGAAGCCCTGGAAGTCTTGATAGGCGGTGCCGTGCGGGTTGGAGACGACACCCTCGAACCCCTGCAGCATCGCCTGGTAGTTGGCCGGCGAGATCGCTCACGTGCCCGGTCACCTGCGGAGTCGACCTTCTTGACCACCTTGCCTGTTACGGGATTCACGATCTCGGAAGCCACCTCGGGCGCGTAGCGGGTCCCGCTCCCGGTGGCCGCGTTGTAGTTGGCGAAGGTCGAGTAGGCGACTGCCTGCTCAATCGGGCGTCAGGACCGTCTCGCCCTGACCGAACGCCATCTCGATGTTGTCGCCAGTCGACCACGAGGGCGGTGTTGGGAAAGCCCTTCGGCGCCTCGGCGTGCAGCCTGGCCCGGGTGAGGTAGCTGTCGACCCACCCCTGCGCCTCGCCGGGGAGATCGATGCCGGTGATCGTCCCCTCGCCGTACGCCGTCGCCTGGTTCTGGATCGGCGTCTGACCGAACTGCGACCGGTTGTCCCAGAAGAGCTCGCCCGAGGTTGTAGAAGAACGAGTCGCTCGACACGGTGAGCGCGCCCGAGATGTTGTAGCCGCCGCCGCTGTCGCCCGGGTCGTCGCTCAGGACACACGATGGTGTCGTTGGTCACGCCCGGGGCGGGGCAGCCGGCGATCTTGAAGGTACCCGGTATCGTCGTAGTACTTGTCGACGGGCCACGAGCCCGTACTGGAGCGCGGCCGTCGCCGTCACCAGCTTGAAGGTCGAGCCGGGCGTGTAGAGCCCCTCGATGGCGTCGTCGTTCTCGGCGCCGCTCTGCTGCAGCGCGGTGAAGTTGGCCTGCGAGATCCCGCCCACCCATTCGTTGAGGTCGTAGCTGGGGTAGGAGGCCAGGGCGAGCACCTGGCCGTTCTGAGGGTTCATCACGATGACGGCGCCGTTGGGCGCGGGCGGGATCCGTCCGTCGACGGCGTCGACGGTGTTGCGGTCGGCCAGGATCTGGCTGCTGGAGGTCGTTCTGGACCTCCTGCTGGAGGCCGTTGTCGACGTTGAGCACCACCGTGTCGCCGATCTTGGGTGCGGTGGTGCTGAGCGTGCCGACGACGTTCCCACCGGCGTCGACCGAGAGCGCCTGGCGTCCGGCCACGCCACGCAGGTAGGGCTCGTACTGCGCCTCAATGCCCGAGACCCCGATCTGGCTGCCCTGGCGTGTAGCCGTCGTTGGGGTGGGCCGCCAGGTAGCTCGACGAGATGTCGCCCACGTAGCCGAGGATCTGGGTCCCCGTCGTCCCACCTTGGGGATAGGTGCGCTGCGCCACGGACTCGACGCTCACGCCGGGGTACTCGGCCTGGTGGGTCTGGAGGAACTGCACGGTCGACACCGAGACGCCGGTCGCGACCGGGACCGGCTCGTAGGGGCTGTATTGGTTGTTGTTGATGGAGTCCTGCACCTGCTTCGGCGTCTCGCCCACCAGCGCCGCGACCATGCCGACGATGGCCGGGTTCTGCATCGCTTCGGCGCGCGAGAGCAGGATCTCCTCCTGCGGGGTGTTGGACACGAGCACGGTGCCGTTGCGGTCGACGATGTCGCCGCGGGGCGCGGGCACGCTGACGACGCGGACCTGGTTGCGCGTCACCGCAGCGGCATAGGTCTTGCCCTCCACCACCTGGAGCGTCCAGAGCCGCAGGACGAGGACGCCGAAGAGCAGGAGCACCACGACGCCCACGATGCGCAGTCGCAGGTTAGGCCGCGACACCTCTTCCTCGGGCGAGCCGACGATGGAGGCGACGTTGACGCTCTTGCGCGGCCGCATGCGCGGCTGATGGGCGCCGGCGCGCCACGAACGCTGGCGCGACGGTCGGGTCGAGGGCTTGGGATGGAGCCGGTCGCCGCGGTATGGGGTGGCGGAGGGTCCGCTTCACCAGAGCCTGCTGTCCGCTTGGGCCGAGACGAGAGAGTGGCGGTGGCTCTCCTCGACCAGGGCCCAGCGCATCATCCGGTTGACCGGGAGCACCAACACGACGCTCGAGATGCCGACGACCAGGAAGAGGCTCACGAAGTCGATCTGCACCATTTGCTGTTGACCGAGGATCGCACCGAGCACGGCGAACAGCATGTCCGCTGCCACGCTTCCCGCGAGCGCGGCCACCGGCTTCAGCCAGGCGGCCCGGGGGTCGACGGCGGTCGTGAGCGAGCCCACGGTGTACCCGAGGACGCATCCGACCAGGGCCGAGAGGCCGAAGGGCGTGGGCAGGACCAGGTCGAAGGACGAGCCCGGCCCAGAATCCCACGATCGCCCCGGTCTCGGGCCCGTCGAGGAGCGCGGCGGTGATGGGGAGGAGCCACAGGAGATCGGGGTGGGCCCCGCCGACGCGCAGCGCGACCATGACCGTCTGCTGGACCATCAAGACGACGAAGATGACCAGCGCGACACGGAGGACGGAGCGGGCGGTCATGTCGTCGGCGGTGCCCACTGCACGACGTCGACGTAGGCGAGATTGCTCAGGTTGGCCGCCGGGTCGACCTTGACGGTCTCCTGGCTCGCGCCCGACGGCGTGTGGAACGAACGCACGGTCGCCACCGGGATGCCCGGCGGAAACGACGCTGCCTGCAGCCCGCTGGTCAACATGACCTCGCCGTGGTGCAGGGGCGTGTGCGGAGACATGAGGTCAGCAGTCATGGAGCTGCCAGGTCCTTGGCCGTCGACGATGCCGGTGTACTGGCTCTGTGGTCCAAAGGTCACGCCGACCTTGGACTGGCCGTCGGTCACCAGCTGCACGACGCAGGTGTGGTGGAACGACTGGATGACCTGCCCGACCAAACCGCCGGCACCGACCACCGGGTAGCCGACGTCGACCCCGTCGCCGCGACCTTTGTCGAGGGTGATCGTCGCGGTGAAGTTGGACGAGTACGTCTCGATCGTCTGCGCGGACACGACGGGGAGCGAGTTCAAGAACGGCAGATTCTGCAGCTTCGTGAGCTCCCGCAGCTGATTCAGTTGGAAGTCCCGCTCGTCCTGGCTCGCCCGCAGCTCTCCGATGGTCTTCTCGAGTTGCTCGTTCTGCGCCTGCACCGAGCCGTAGTTGAACGCGCCGGCGAAGAAGTCGCCGATGGGGCTGATGATGTCGAGCACACCCTGGCGCAACGGCGCGTACACGTCGTTGGCCACCGACTTCACGCCCGAGGTGAGGCTGTGGGTCCGCCCGTTGAGGTCGAGGGAGATGAGGGAGAGCGAGAGGATGACCAGGATGACGACCGTCAGCGTGCGGCGCGACCGCCGTGACCGGGCCACCCAGGAGAAACCGGTCGATACGTCAGCGCGGCAGAGGTGGTGATCAGCACCCGCTTCAGCGCGTCGAACTCTTCCAGGCACTGGCCGCTGCCCACGGCGACGCAGTTCAGCGGGTCACGGGCCACCACGATCGGCATGCCCGTCTCGTGCTGGAGCCTCGCTTCCAGGCCGTGCAGCAGCGCACCGCCGCCGGTGAGCACGATGCCCTGCTCCATGATGTCCGCCGCCAATTCCGGCGGTGTGCGGTCCAGGGTGACCTTGACCGCGTCGATGATGGCCGACACCGGCTCCTCAATCGAGCGGCGGATCTCCTCGGTCGAGACGACGATGGTCTTCGGGAGGCCGCTCGACGAGGTCGCGACCGCGGATCTCCGCGTGCAGCTCCTGCTCCAATGGGTACGCCGACCCGAGCGTGATCTTGATCTCCTCTGCGGTGCGCTCACCGAGCGCGAGGCTGAACTCCTTCTTGACGAACGACACGATCGCTTCGTCGAGCTCGTCGCCGCCGATGCGCACGGACTGGCTCGTGACGATGCCACCGAGCGAGATGACGGCGACCTCGGTCGTCCCACCACCGATGTCGACGACCATGTTGCCGGTCGGCTCGTGCACCGGGAGGCCCGCACCGATGGCGGCCGCCATCGGCTCCTCAATGATGTAGGCGCGACGCGCGCCTGCGTACTCAGCCGCCTCCATGACGGCACGCCGCTCCACTCCCGTGATGCCCGAGGGCACGCAGATCACCATGCGTGGCTTGGCGAAGCGGCGCTGGTGCACCCGGTGGATGAAGTAGCGGAGCATCTTCTCGCAGATCTCGAAGTCCGCGATCACGCCGTCCTTGAGAGGGCGGATGGCCTGGATGTTCGAGGGAGTCCGGCCGATCATCCGCTTAGCCTCGGCGCCCACCGCCAAAGGACGACCGTCCTTGATGTCGACGGCGACGACGGATGGCTCGTTCAACACGATGCCGCGACCTCGGACGTACACCAACGTGTTGGCGGTACCGAGGTCGACGGCCATGTCACGGCCAAGCAAGGAAAGGCGGTTTTCGGCCATAAATGAATTCTCCCGAAGGACTGCGGGCGGGCGCCGGGGGGACCGGCGCCCCTGACGGTGCGCCCACAGGCTACGGGACTGCGACATGTCCCACAAGGCGGATGGCGTGCCACGCCTGTCTGAGCAGGGGTTCCACGGGACGGCGACGTGCAGGCGGTGCGTGCACGACACGTGCAGCCGGCGAGCGAGGCGAACGGGTGAGGCGCGAGGCGTCGTCTGGGGGACCGCCCCCGGGCCGTGCCTTGCTCTTCGACGACGCCAGCTACGACGACGCCAGGCCGGGGAAGAACAGTGCGATCTCGCGCGCCGCCGACTCGTGCGAGTCGGATCCGTGCACGAGGTTCTCGGTGGTCTCGATGGCGAAGTCGCCGCGGATCGTGCCCGGCGCCGCCTCGGCCGGATTGGTCGCGCCCATCATGAGCCGCACCGCGGCATAGGTGTCCTTCGGGCCCTCGACGACCATCACCAGGGCCGGCGAGCGGGTGATGAATGTGACCAGGTCGCCGAAGAAGGGCTTCTCAGCATGCTCGGCGTAGTGTGTGTGAGCCACTTCGGTCGTGATGGTGCGGAGCTCGGCCGCGACGATGCGCAGATTCTTGCGCTCCAGGCGGCTGACGACTTCGCCGGCGAGCCCGCGCTCGACGCCGTCGGGTTTCACGATGACAAGGGTGCGGTCCACGAAGGGTGGACACTACACAACTCCGGGCATCGTCCTTCCGCGCGACGCCCGACAGGCTGTCAGCGGCCCGCCTCTTCCCACGGGACCGCGGAGGCGAGCGCGTCGGCGCGCGCGGTGCCGACGACGTAGAGCGATCCCGCCACGACGACGAGCCCATCGGCGTCAACCATCCCGCGCGCCACGCGCAAAGCCTGGCGGACATCGCGCTCTTCGTAGACGGAGAGCCCGAGCGCGCGGCCAGCCTCGGCGACGGTGGCGACAGGCATCGCACGCGGCGAATCGGGCTCGCATGCGACCAGCGCGCGCGACGCCAGCCGACGCGAGCGGTGCCAGCATGGCTGAGGGGTCGCGGCCCGAGAGCATGCCGACGACCGCCACGGTCGTGCCGTCGACGGCGAACTCCTCCTCGAGCGCGTCACCCAGAGCGGCCATCCCCGCCGCGTTGTGCGCACCGTCGACCAGCAGCAGCGGACGCCGACCCAGGACTTCGAGGCGCCCGGGCACGCGCACCGCCGCCATCGCCTCCTCGACGATGTCCGGGGCCAGCGGATCACCGAAGAAGGCCTCCGCGGCGGCCAGGGCCACACTGGCGTTGACGCCCTGGTGCGCCCCGTGCAACGGGATGAGCACGTCCTCGTATCGGCCCCCGGGCGTCCACAGCGTCACGAGGCGGCCACCGACGGCCACCCGGTTGGTGGCGATGCCGAAGTCCCGCCCGGCGACCCAGACCGACGCCGCCCCGAGCTCTTCGGCCCTGGTCACGACGATGTCCAGCAGGTCGGGCGCCATCTCCCCCACGACGACCCGGCTCCCCGGCTCGATGATCCCGGCCTTGTCCGCGGCGATCCCTTCGAGGGTGGGGCCCAGCACGTCGGTGTGGTCGAAGCTCACGTTGGTCAGCACCGCCACGTCACCGTGGATCACGTTGGTGGTGTCCCACGTCCCGCCGAGGCCCACCTCGACCACCATGGCGTCGACCGCCTCGGTCGGCGAACCACGCGAATGCGGCAGCGGTGAGGAGGTCGAAGCGGGTGGGGCGGTCGGGCAGCAGCGGCTCGAGGAGCGCGAGCTCGGTGAGCACCGAGGTCAGCGATTGCGTCGTCGATCGGCTCGCCGTTGCGGGCGATGCGCTCGGCGACGGTGTGCAGGTTGGGACTCGTGTACGTGCCGACGCTCAGCCCCTTGGCCATGAGCAGCATCGTCGCCATGGCCGACGTCGAACCCTTGCCGTTGGTGCCAGTGACGTGGATGGAAGGGATGGAGTCCTGCGGATCGCCGAGCAGCGACGTGAGCGCGTCGAATGCGGTCGAGGGTCGGCAGGGCGCGCCGGCGCGGCATGTTCTGCTCGAAATCGATGTGGCTGTCGAGCCAAGCCAGCGCGTCGTCGAGCGACTCGAACGGCGGACGCCGTGGGGTCGGCCACCGCAGCGGGCTCCGATCCGGACGCGGTCAGGACGCGGCGCGGCGGGAGCGGCTCGACTTGACCGAGCCCCCGAGCGGCACGAGCGTCGGCGCGACCCGGTCGAGCACGACGGAGCGGTCCACCACGCACTTCCCGACGTCGGTGCGACTGGGCAGGTCGTACATCACGTCGAGCAGCACTTCTTCGAGGATGGCGCGCAGGCCACGGGCACCGGTGCCGCGCAACAGTGCCTGCTCGGCCACCGCCTCGAGCGCGTCGGGCGTGAACTCGAGCTCCACGTTGTCGAGGGCGAAGGTCCGCTC
Organism: uncultured Acidimicrobiaceae bacterium; assembly: GCA_963825965.1. Taxonomy (GTDB): domain Bacteria; phylum Actinomycetota; class Acidimicrobiia; order Acidimicrobiales; family RAAP-2; genus Bog-473. The sequence goes on along the minus strand of CAWGUX010000012.1, from coordinate 510,417 downwards.
GTACTGGCGGGTCAGTGCGTTCTTCGGCTCGACGAGGATCTGGACCAGCGCATCCTTGAACAACGGCGACACCGCACTCACCACGGGCAGCCGGCCGATGAACTCGGGGATCAGACCGAACTTGATGAGGTCCTCGGGCAACACGTGACGCAGGATCTCGCCGTCGTCGCGGTCCTTGCGGTGCACCTCGGCGCGGAAACCGATGCCGCGCTTGCCGATGCGGCTCTCGATGAGCTTGTCCAAGCCGGCGAAGGCACCACCGCAGATGAACAGGATGTTCGTGGTGTCGATCTGGATGAATTCCTGATGGGGGTGCTTCCGGCCGCCCTGGGGCGGAACCGACGCCGTCGTGCCCTCGAGGATCTTGAGCAGGGCCTGCTGCACTCCTTCGCCCGACACGTCGCGGGTGATGGAGGGGTTCTCGCTCTTGCGGGCGATCTTGTCGATCTCGTCGATGTAGATGATGCCGGTCTCGGCACGCTTCACGTCGTAGTCGGCGGCCTGGATCAGCTTGAGGAGGATGTTCTCGACGTCCTCGCCCACGTAACCGGCCTCGGTGAGCGCCGTGGCGTCGGCGATGGCGAAGGGCACGTTGAGCATGCGGGCCAGCGTCTGGGCCAGCAGTGTCTTGCCGCAGCCGGTCGGCCCGAGCAGGAGGATGTTCGACTTGGCGAGCTCGACAGCGTCCTCCGCCGGCGGGGGTCCGGCCTGCACGCGCTTGTAGTGGTTGTAGACGGCGACCGAGAGGATCTTCTTGGCGTACTCCTGCCCGACGACGTAGTCGTTGAGGAAGTCGAAGATCTCGCGGGGCTTCGGCAGGTCCTCGAAGCTCAGCTCGGTGGACTCGTCACGCTCCTCGGCGATGATGTCGTTGCACAGGTCGATGCACTCGTCGCAGATGTAGACACCCGGGCCCGCGATGAGCTTCTTGACCTGCTTCTGCGTCTTGCCGCAGAAGCTGCACTTGACGAGATCCCCGCCCTCTCCGAACTTCGCCACCAGATCGCTCTCCCGTCCCCGTATCCGATGGTGCCTATGCGGCGCCGATGGCCTCGAGCGGTGCGACGTTCCTGGCCGTGATGACCTCGTCGATCACGCCGTAGGTCACCGCCTCCTCCGCCGTCATGATGAAGTCGCGGTCGGTGTCCTGGGCCACCTTCTCCTGGGTCTGTCCGGTGTCCTCGGCCAGCATGTGCGACAGCAGGTCGCGCATGCGGAGGATCTCCTTGGCCTGCAGCTCGATGTCGCTGGCCTGCCCCTCGACGCCGCCCCAGGGCTGGTGCAGCAGGATGCGCGGCATGCGGCAGCGCGAATCGCTTGCCCTTGGCGCCGGCCGCCAGCAGGACCGCCGCCGCCGAGGCGGCCTGCCCGAAGCAGAAGGTCGAGACGTCCGCCTTGATGAACTTGAGCGTGTCGTAGATGGCGAAGAGTGCCGTGATCTCCCCACCGGGCGAGTTGATGTAGAGGTGGATGTCCTTGTCCGGCTCCTCGGACTCCAAGAAGAGCATCTGCGCGCAGATGAGGTTCGCCACGGCGTCGTCGACCGGCGTGCCGAGGAAGATGATGCGCTCGCGCAGCAGTCGTGAATAGAGGTCGTAGGCGCGCTCACCGCGGTTGGACGACTCGATCACGGTGGGAACCAAATAGTTGTAGGCCTTCATCGGGTCCCCCGCACTGTGCATCTTCACTCGTTCTCCTCGCCTTGCTCGACCTCGTCGGTGTCGACCTCGCGTTTCCACCTTGCCGTCCTCTGAGGCATCCACTCTCAGGTCATCGCGTGACATCGGGTTTCCGTCCTCGTCGACCAGCTCCACGTGGTCCAGCAGCCACTCCAGCGCTTTACCCTTGCGCAACTCCGAGCGTACCGCGCCCGTCCGGCCCGCCGTGTCGAGTTGGCGGCGCAGTTCGGTTGCGGTGGTGCCCATGCGCTCCGCCATGGTTCCTATCTCGGCAGTCGAGCTCGTCCTCACTGAGCGTCAACTCCTCGGCCTCCACCAGGGCGCGCAGCGCCAGGTCCGCCTTCACCGCAGCCCTGTGCGTCCACCCGAACCGTCGAGAGCAACTCGTCGGGCGAAGTACCCGTGGCCTGGAAGTACTCGGCCAGGCCGAGTTTCTGCGACTCGAGCCGATGCTGGAGGTCGTGCAACCGCTCGTTGACCTCGTCGTCGACCAACACCTCGGGGACGTCGTCGTCGGAAACGAGCGTCGGAGAGCGCCTCGATCGCCTTCTGGCGCAGCGCCATCTGGCTCTGCATCAGCTTCACCCGGCCGATCCGGTCCTCGAATGTCGCCGCGCAGCTCGTCGACGGTGTCGAACTCGGAGCTCTCGGCCGCCCATTCGTCTGTCATCTCGGGCAGCTTCTTGACCTTGACCTCTTTGACGAGCACGCGGAACGCCACTGCTGGCGTCGGGCTCGTTCGGGTTCGCCGCGTCGAACGCAATGATGGCGCCGGCCTTGATCCCGTGCAGCTCGGCGTCGAGCTCGGGCACGACCGTCCCGCTGCCCACCTCGTAGAGGTAGTCGTCGACGCCGACGACTTCCGCGCCGGTGACGATCGGTGCCGTGCAGGTCGATCGTCACGAGATCGCCGTCGATGGCTGGCCGCTCGACCACCTCGAGCTCGGCGTCGTTCTCGCGCAGCCGGTCGATCTGCTGCTGCACCTCCTCGTCCTTCACGGCGAGCCCGGGAAGCGTCACCTGCAACCCGTCGTAGCCGGGAATGGACACGAGAGGGCGCACCTGGACCACCGCGTCGAAAGAGACCGCACCCTGGTCCTCGCCGGCGGTGATGTCGATCTCGGGCCGCGCGATGGGATCGAGCTCGGTGTCGACCACCGCACGCGCGTAGAAGTCCGGCAACGACTCGCGCAGCGCCTCGGCCCGCAGCGCACCCGCGCCACCCATGCGCGCCTCGAGCACCTTGCGCGGCACCTTGCCGGGACGAAAGCCCGGTACCCGCACCTGACGGGCAAGCGTCCGCACGACGTCACCGACGGCGCGGTCGACCTCGGGCTCGTCGATCTCCGACGCTCAGGCGGACGAGGTTCCCGTCCATGGGCTCGGTAGTGGCACGCATCACGAGCCGACCACTCTACCGGGCACTTCTCGCAGCCGGACGCACGGTCCGGGAGCCGACGGTCCCGTCGGTCCACATACCCGGGCCGTCACGTCCCAGCGCAGGCTCCGAGAGTTGCACCCAGACCTGGGGTCAGAACATGAAGTTCATGGCACCGAGCACCGTGCCCATGGCCCACCTGACGCGACTCGTCACCGCTTCGATGCGGGATCCTCCGGTCGCCGTGCTCCGGTCAATTGTGCCGCTGTGGTCCGTCCGCAGCCGAGACGCATGAAGTCGAGGCTCGAGAATGACAGCGCCACCGTCGGGACCGACCTTCTTCGACGATCGGCCTGGCTCTCGGCCTTGCCTCCGACCGCGATCGTGAACGTGCGTGCATCGTCTCCGGAACCTGCGACGTCGAAACGGACGGTGGTGCCGTCGGCGCACGCGGCCTTCTTTCCCACGACGAAGGGCATGGCGTCCTGCACCCGCGTCAGCGCCATCGCCGATGCGAGGTTCCCGCTGCCACCGGGGCGATCGAGCGCACGCCGCACGTCCTGCTCGTGCACCCAACTGTCGAAGACGCGCACCTCCATGAAGACGGCGTGGGGACTCTCCCCGACCGGGCTCCAACCAACGGCAGCCCATTCCTCTTCGGACCGCCCTCCCTCTTGGGCAAGCCGCTGTCCTCGTCACGTCGACGAACTCCGCGTAGACCTCGGGTCCGGGCGCGGGCACGGCGCACGGCAATCAAGGGCTCGTTGCTCGCCGCGAAATCGTTCTTCACATGGTCGCCCAGGTCTGCCGTCCCAGGCCGGGCGCCGCCTCGCCCATGATGGCGAGCTCGATCCCGATCAGGTGGGAGAGCTGGTCCTTGACGTCCCAGCCCGGGCACTCGGTGGGCAGGGCCCACTCGGTGGCCGAAAGCTGGTCCGCAGGCTTCGGCCAGGCTCTCCCACGTCTCCGTGAGGCCCGCCATGGCCCTCAGCCCAGTTCCTGCCACTCACCGCCCTGACCAGCAGCATTGTGTGTCACGAGCCCGACCCTATCGCCACCGACCCGCCGCTGACCTCGGCGACCATCCCCCATTCTCTGGAACCCTCCCGCTACCTTCGACGCCCATCCAGGGCCACCACAGACCAGAGGAGTTGCCATGGCTAACTACGAGGGATACTGCGTGAAGTGCCGGGAAAAGCGTGAGTTCGACGGCCAAGAAGTCGAACTGGCCAACGGCCGCAGGGCGGCCCAGGGCACCTGCCCGGTGTGCGGCACGAAGATGAACCGCATTTTGGGCAAGGCAAAGGTCTGAGCCACCACGCCTGATCAGCCGGCACCGGGGCGAGACCCGGGCCGGTCGACGGTGCGGCACGCGTGCGGCTCACCGGCGTGAGACGATCTTGCACATGCACGACCTGATCATCAAGGGCGGGACCCTCGTCGACGGGACCGGCGCGGCGGCGCGCACGGCGGACGTCGCGGTCGACGCCGGCCGCATCACCGACGTGGGGCGGGTAGAGGGCGGCGCCACCCGGATCATCGAGGCCGATGGCCTCTTGGTGACCCCGGGCTGGGTCGACGTCCATACCCACTACGACGGCCAGGTTACCTGGGACACTGAGCTCGCGCCGTCGTCGTGGCACGGCGTGACGTCCCTCGTGATGGGCAACTGCGGCGTCGGATTCGCCCCGGTCGAGCCCGACCGCCACGACTGGCTCATCGGTCTCATGGAAGGCGTCGAGGACATCCCCGGCACCGCGTTGGCCGAGGGGATCGAGTGGGAGTGGGAGACCTTCCCCGAGTACCTCGACGCGTTGGAGCGGCGACGCTGGACGGTCGACGTCGGGACCCAGATCCCCCACGGCGCCGTGCGCGCCTACGTCATGGGCGAGCGAGGTGCCAAGAACGAAGCGGCGCGGGCCGAGGACATCGAGGCCATGCGGACCATCGTCCTCGACGCGCTCCGCGCCGGCGCTCTCGGCTTCTCGACCTCGCGCACGATCGGGCACCGCGCCATCGACGGCGAGGTCGTCCCGGGGACCTACGCGGCGGAGGACGAGCTGTTCGGCATCGGCAGCGCGCTGGGTGAGGCGCGACGGGTGTCTTCGAGTTGGCGCCGCTCGGCTCTGCCGGCGAGCAACCCGAAGACGTCATGGGTGAGGTCGACTGGATGCGCCGGCTCTCTGCCGCCATCGACCGCCCCGTCTCCTTCGCCCTCTTGCAGGTGGACGCGGCGCCCGACCTCTGGCGCCAGCAGCTGGCCGAGTCGCTCGAGGCGTGCGCCGAGGGCGCGCGGCTCTACCCCCAGGTGGCGGGACGTGCCACCGGGCTCCTGACCGGCTACCACGCCACGTTCTGCCTCTTCGCCGACATCCCCGCCTACCGCGAACTGCGGGCGCGCGGCCTCACCCCCGCCGAGCTCGGCGCGGCGCTGGCCGACCCCGAGCTCCGCCGCGCCATCGTGTCGTGGGTGCCGTCGTCGCCGGCCGCAGCCGAGTCGATGGACGCGGGCGTACGGGCGGACCTTCGTCCTGGGCGACCCGCCCGACTACGAGCCGGGACCCGAGCGCTCGCTCGCCGGCCTGGCCGCGGCGCGGGGTGTGTCGCCACTGGAGGTGGCCTACGACGAGATGGCCAAGGACGGCGGCACCGGCCTGCTGTACCTGCCCATCTTGAACTACGCGACGGGCGACCTCGACCACGTGTACGACATGCTGCTGCACCCCCAGGGTCTGCTCGGGCTCTCGGACGGGGGCGCCCACACGGGCACGATCTGCGACGGCGGGATGCCGACCTTCATGCTGTCGCACTGGACGCGGGACCGTCGGCGCGGCGCCACCTTGCCGCTCGAGTTCGTCGTGAAGAAGCAGACGCACGACACCGCACGGCTGTACGGGATGTCGGACCGGGGGACGGTGGAGCCGGGAGCGCTCGCCGACTTCAACCTCATCGACTACGACGACCTCTCGCTCGGTGTCCCCTTCGTACGCGCCGACCTACCGGCGGGCGGGCGCCGGCTGCTCCAGAAGGCGTCGGGGTACGTGGCCACCATCAAGAAGGGGACGGTCACCTTCGACCAGGGCGAGCCCACCGGGGAGCTCCCCGGCCGGCTGGTCCGCGGCGCACGCTGAGCCTCCGGCCAGGCTCTGCTGCACGGGCCCGAGGACGGCACGGCAAACTGCATCCCGTATGGAGCCGGTCACCCAGTACGCGGTCCGTGACGGCATGCACGTCGGCTACCAGACGTGGGGCGGGGGCTCTGCCGATTCCATAGACATCCTTGAGTTCAACAACGGGCTCATGATCTCGATCGACGAAACCGTCGACGAGCCGAGCTGGCTGCGCTACATCGAACGCGTTGCCGAATTCTCGCGGCTCATCCGGTTCGACGCGGCGGGACTGGGCCTCTCCGATCCGCTGCCGACAAAGATCGATCCCTCCATCGAGGGCTGGGGCCGCGACGGCCTGGCCGTCATGGATGCGGCCGGTTCCGCGCGGGCGGTCGTCCTGGCCTCGATGGGCGGCACCATGCCGGCACTGTGGCTGGCGGCGACGCACCCCGAGCGCGTCGCCTCCCTGGTCATCGTCAATGGCACGGCACGGATCGGGCAGGCGGAGGACTACGGCTTCGGCGTCTCCGACGAGGAAGTCGCCCAGGGAGGCAACATCGACGTGCCACTGGTGGAAGGCGGCGTCCCCCGGGACGTCGCGGTCTTCGCCCCCAGCCTGGCCCACCGGGTCGGCTTCCAGGAGTGGTGGGGACGGGCGGCGCGTCGGGGAGCGAGCCCCACCACGGCCACCGCGTTCAACCTCGTCATCTTCTCGTCTGACCTGCGCTCGTTCCTGCCCGCCATCGCGTGCCCGACCCTGGTGATCACCCGCACCGACAGCTACGCCAACATGAGCGAGCACGGCCGCTACCTCGCCGAGCACATCGCGGGGCGCGGTTGGTGACGGTCCCCGGACGTGACCTGGTCCCGTGGTCAGGCGAATTCGACACCATCGTCGACGAGATTGAGGAGTTCGTGACCGGTGGGCGCGGCGCCCATGCCGCGACGCGGCTGCTATCCACTGTCTTGTTCACCGACATCGTGGACTCCACCGTGCGGGCGGCCGCGGCCGGCGACCGTCAGTGGCGCAGCGTGCTCGACGAGTTCGACGTCAACGTGGGCCGGCTGCTCGCCCGACACGACGGCGTGCTGGTCAAGACGACCGGTGACGGCATTCTGGCGCGCTTCGCCTCGCCGGCCCAGGCGGTGCGCTGTGCCGACGCCATGGTGGCGACGGCGAAGGATTTCGGCTTGGAGTTACGAGCGGGCCTGCACGCCGGCGAGGTCGAGGTGCGCGGTGACGACATCGGTGGACTGGCGGTGCACATCGCATCGAGGGTCTGCGACATGGCCGGGCCGCGCGAGGTGCTCGTCACCGGGACTGTCCGCGACCTCGTCGTCGGCTCGGGCATCGCCTTCGACGACCGGGGACGACACAACCTCAAGGGCGTACCCGACCAGTGGCAGGTGCTGGCGGTCCAGCACACCTGACGGGCATGCTCGGTTCCGTGTGCGCCCGACCTGACGTAAGGGCGCCGAATGAGGTCCCTCGCGGGGATCTCATGTACACGTCGCGTCGCTCTTCGGATGGCTCGCGACTCCGTTCACGGGCGTGGTCAACCAATAGGTGTTGCCACAATCGCTGATGGCCGAATTGCCGTAGTCGGCGGAGGGGAACTGCGCGTTCGTGCTGTCCCAGATGTCCCAAGCGTTGTTACAGATGTTGTTCTCCACGAGCGCGGTAGAGACCCCGTTGAAGGTGATGCAGGGCACAAAGATCGTGGTGTCGTGGTAGTTGAACTGGGGTTCCCCGTCGTTCGCGGTGAAAAAGTTGCCAGAGATCGTCACGGTCTTGTAGTCAGCGATCTCGATCATCGAACATACGGGTGGGTGGGAAATAGACCCACCACATGGGCTGTAGGTATCTCCCAATGAGTCGTTGTTGGCCGACTCCCGACCAAGGATGGAGGCCCGCGTGCCCGGAGGGCGACTGCCCCGCGCCGCCGTCACCACGATTCGGTCGCACCAGCTGGAGGTGAGTTTCGATGGTGGACACCAACTACGCTTTGGGTGCCTCCCTAGAACTCCCCGAAACTCGGTCTCGGATCTGCTCGGATCTGCTCGGATCTGCTCGGATCTGCTCGGATCTGCTCGGATCTGCTCGGATCTGCCGGGGTAGGCCGGGGCGAGGTGTTGTGTCGAGGCGCACTGGGGTGCACTTTCCCAGCTCAGCGAAGGTGTGCTCCGCGACACGCAGTCACGGGATGTAGCGCAGCTTGGTTAGCGCGCCTGCTTTGGGAGCAGGAGGTCCGGGGTTCAAATCCCCGCATCCCGACACCAGAGGGTTCTCATCTGCGGATCGAGTTTGCTAGTGGCTTTCTGCGGTTGGCTCTGGTCGGCGGCGTCGGGCGATGTAGCTACCGCTTCAGCTACCTGGCTCTCGTCCAAAGACGGTCTCCGGCGTCCGTGCACGAACCGTCGAGTCTGGTGAAAAGCTCAGGAGAAGAGCTTCAAGTCGGAGACGCGCCGTCAGAACCTGCGCCGATAAGGGTGATGCGTTCGAGCCTGGTGTGGTTAGGTCACCGTGAAACTGGAACTGCTCGTCGCTTTTCCATTTGATGTCTTCACCTTTATCTTGCCGGTCACCGCGCCGCTTGGCACCACAACCTTCAACTTGGTGGTTTCGTCTACCTTGATTTTGGCTGCGACACCACCGATCGTGACTGCCGTTGCCTCCTGCAGATTGGTGCCCGTAATCACCACCGTTGTCCCCGGAGCTCCGGAGGCTGGTGCGAAGCTAGAGATCGTCGGAGCCCCGCTCGATATGCCGGAAACGCTCAGAATCTCTTCTCCGGTTGGCCACGTGCCAAGGCCCGCAGAGAAGCACTCCGCCGTTGATGGGCAGGCGAGCACATAATTCTGTTCAGCGGTCGTGGTTCCTTCGGGTAGCGCTTGGGACGTCCAAGTTGATCCACTATTGGTAGTACCGACGAGAACACCTTGCGTGCCGTTGTTGCCCGTGGCCTCGCACACACTGGCAGATGGGCAGACAACGGTTGCGACGGAGTCTCCTGACGGAGGGGTCTGTGCGTTCCAAATAGTTCCACCATCCGTCGTGCCGAAAGCGGTCTCACCGGAACCTTGCGCATAGGCAGTCAATTCACACATGAGGGCGGTTGGACAAACGATTCTGCCGTCCTGGGCCTCCGTCGTTCCCGAAGGCAGCGTCTGAGTGTTCCATGTCGAACCGCCGTTGGTGGTGCCGAGAACAACGGAACCGGAAGACGTATCGGCTGGAATTTCACATACCGAGACGGAAGGACAGGCGATGTTTGCCATATCTTCAATACCTGTGGGCAATGATTGTTGGACCCAAGTCATTCCGCCGTTTGTGGTCCCCATGAGAGCCAGAGGAGAGTTGAAGCTCTCGCCCACGGTTCCTTCTGCTTCGCAAACAGTCGCGGACGCACACACGACGCTCGATGGAAACAAACCAGACGGCGGGCTTTGCCAGGTCCAGGTCGAGCCCCCATTTGTCGTGTTGAGAACTGCCATCCGTTCGTCTGAACCGTGTCTTCGGATGCAACCGCTTCACACATGGTTGTGGACTTGCAGGTGATATTGAGCACCTCACCCGCTCCAGACGGCAGGCTCTGGTCAGTCCAGGTTACCCCCCATTTGTCGTGCCGATGGCGACCGTGCCGCCAGAGCTCGTTTCGCCTAGTGCCTCGCACGTTGTTGTCGACGCACAGGAGAGGTCGTAGGGCAGCGAGTACAGCTCGTCCGAACCAGGCGGGAGAGTCTGGGTTGTCCACGAAGTGCCCCCATTGGACGTCCCGATCATCACGGCGCTATTGCCATCGGAGCCGACCACCTCGCAGACACTGACGGACGTGCAGTCGATTTCTGACAAGTTGTCGAGTCCCGAGAAGGTGACCTGGGTACTCCAAGTGGATCCGCCACTTGTAGTGCCAACGATTGCGCTGTCAGATGAACTGTTCGTAGCCAGGACTTCACAGTTTGCAGTGGAAACACAGACGAGGTCACCAAGCTCGGTGATATCGGCAGGCATGCTTTGCGCAGTCCAAGCTGCTCCGCCATTCGTAGTGCCCTTAATCATCGCGCTGCCGGGGGCATTGATTGCCTGATAGGTCGTCGCCGCAGCTATACAGGTCGTTGTGGAGGTACATACGATCTTCGGAAACAGGTCGTATGTGTACGAAGCAAACGGGCCCTGATCGTCCATGTTGTCCCGCCGTCGGTCGTCCCATAGAGCTCCGCTGCGTCCCCACTCGTTTGTTCAATTACCTCGCAAATTTTCTTGGAGGGGCAGGCAATGTTTCCTACGAACCCTTGCGTTCCCGATGGAAGATCTTCGGTACTCCAAATTCAAGCCCCATTAGTCGTTTTGAGAACCGAGCTGGTGGGAGGAAACCCGTTTGTTACACCATCGTTTTCAAACGCACCGGCGTAACACACCGAGCTCGAAGGACAAACGATATTGCTCACGTAGTTGCCGATCCCCGTAGGCAGCGTCTGTGCGACCAGGTCGTCCCGCCGTTGGTGGTGCCTATGACCGCCGCAGATCCAAATTGGCCTCCAGTGTTGCCGCCTGCCTCGCAGGTGGTGGTTGATGAGCATTCAACATCCAAGAGGTACACACCAGCTGGCGCGCTCTGGCTGGTCCACACCGCTCCACCGTCGGTGGTGCCCAAGAGGACGCCTGAGCCCGCCGCCTCACAAGTTGTCGTCGACGGGCAAACAATGTCGAGCCCGAAACCACTAAGGGCCGGAGTTGTCTGCTCCGTCCACGACGCTCCGCCATTGTTCGTGCCGAGAATTACGCCATGGTCTGATCCGTTCTGGCCTGATACCTCACACATCGTTGTCAACGCTGCAGACAAGACCTGAGAGCTGGGTGATTCCTTGGGGTGGCAACTGCGGGTTCCACGTCGACCCGCCATCCGTCGTACCCATGATGCCGGGTCCACCAACTGCCTCGCAAACGGAGGCAGACGGGCAAACGACCGATGAGGGGTGAAATGGCGCAGGGTAACTGGTGCTTACGGTCCAATCGGTTCCACTGGCTCCGGCAGGAGTCGAGGTCGCAAAGTAACCCACCCCGAGAGCCACACTGACGAATAGCAACACTGCGATGACCCGTGTTGAAGCGAACCGGAAAACAGTCATCTAGAGCCTCCCGTCCAAACTGTTTTACCCACGCCTATTGGATGGAGGCACGCTAGTGCCAGGCCGATTTTGACGCAACGGATTTCACACAAGCATTACTTGGAATCACATAGACATCACGAAATCTGTCGTCTAACGGCCGAATCCGGTGAGCACCGTCCCTGGCGGCCGTTCAGGTCCTTGATCTCGTCCCTGAACCTCTAGGCAGAGTCAACTGCGCAAAGAGCCCTTGGCTTCACTCGTCATACGGCGATTGCAGCTTCCAAAACTCATGAGCAATGGCACCGTCCAGGAGGCCGTCAGCGGTTACTGCTGCCATCTCGCTAAATCGATCCAGGGCAGTCCTGGTGACGATGTGCACGATCGAATGCACATCGACGACGCCGTGCCTCCAGGCCACAACCGCTGCATCGCATTCTTCGACGCGGATCTGATTCTCGTTATCCAGAAAGCACTCGAATAGATGCCCATCGATGACCACGACCGGGAAGATGATTTCCATCATCTTCGGATATTGCGGTTCAAGTGCTGTTGCCCTCGCAGCCTTTGCAGCGGACCAATCTGCGAGTACTGCGGCAGTCAGATTTACTTGAAAACGAAGTCCGATGCGGGTGCGACTTTCAGCTTGCCAGAGATCGATTTCTCGCAGGCCGTTCCCTTTGCTGCTCCCCCGGCTGACGCCCAGCCTGTCGTGTCGGCGGTGACCTCGCCCTCGAATGTGTACTCCGTCGAGCCGGACGCGCAGTCGGCGCCGCCCGTCGTAATGGAGTTCCAGTCCACCGTGGTCGACGTGCCGTTCGACCAGCTCAGGTAGAGCGGATTCGAGGTCGAGAAGTTTGCCGCTTCACTCAATGACGCCGCACCGGTATCTCCAGAACAGCCCTCGAGCTCAAAATGAGTTGAGTTGGATCCTGAGTCGAAGGCGGTGCATTTCACCTTCATCATCGACCCCGTCGGGGCGGTGGTCATGATCACGGCGTTAGCACCGCTAGCACCAACGGCCCAGCAATCCGACGGCGACAGGCACGAAACGTCGGATAGTGCAGCCATCCCCTCTGGTAAGACCACGTTCTTCCAAGTGGTTCCCGCGTTGGTCGTTTTCACCATGAAGCTGACGCCGCCATTCGCGGTGCTATCACCCACAGCCAAGCAGTTGGAGCTCGTCGTGCAGGTCACATTTTCGAGCTTCGTATATCCGAGCTCGTTCGGGAGAGTCTGATCCGTCCAGGTTGTTCCACTGTCGGTCGTCACTGCGACGCCCGGGCCAGTAGCAAAAGAGTTCTCCCCTACGACCCAACAGCTCGAGGTCGTCGGGCATGACACGCCGAAAGCGAAGCCCATGTCGCTCGGCAACTCCTCAGTGGCCCAAGTTGCACCGCCGTCGGTGCTGTCGATCACGGTCGGTTGACCAGTTCCGGACATGGGTCCCACAGCCCAACAATCTGAGCTTGTTGGACAGGAGATACCGAAGAGTCCTTCTATCTCACTCGGGACCGTTTCAGGCACCCACGTGGTACCGCCGTCAGTGGTGGCCAGGACGGTTCCGAAGTCCTCGTCTGCGGTCGTGTCGAGCGTAAAGCCGACCGCCCAGCAGTTTGAGCCGTTGAGGCAAGAGACGTCGTTGAGGTTTGTAATCCCACTTGGGATAGACACCGATTCCCACGTTGCCCCTCCATCGGTGGTCCCTGCCATGGCGGCGGAACCGGACAAGGTGTCTCCGACTACCCAGCATTCCGAACTGGTCGGACACGACACGCTCGCGGGAATAGGGAGCGCTGCAGGGAGCGTTTGGGGATTCCACGTAGCCCCCCCATTCACCGTGGCAAACACTGTGCCGGAGTCAGACGACGTGTCTCCGACTGCCCAACAGTCCGACGTCGTCGCACAGGACACGCTCGAGAGGTTGTCCGTCGCGCTATCAGCTGGGAGGCTTTGCAGGACCCAGGTTGACCCTGCATTCGTCGTCGCCAGCACGCCCCCAGAGTCAAAGGCGAAATCGAAATTTCTGCTGTACTCGGTCGTCGAACAGTCGGTTGCCGTGGGGCATCAGACGCCGGTGAAGTTCTCGTTGGCCGCTTGGTTCCCAATGGGCGCAATCTGAACCGTCCAACTGAATCCCATGTTGGTTGTCGCCAAGACCACCCCGGCGTCGTCGTCGCTCGAGTCCAATGCCAATCCAACCGCCCAGCAGTCAGAGCTAGTCGGGCACGAGACGCTCGAAGAGTTCGCCATCCTTGACGCTGATCGGGATAGATCCAGTTGTCCAGCTTTGGCCGCCGTCACTGCTTCTCGCTACCGCTGCGTTGGTGCTGCCCTCGCCCACTGCGACACAATCGGAACTCGTCGGGCAGGAGACGCCATAGAGGTATGGTCCTACGCTGCCACTGGATGAGGACCACACGGCTCCGCCATCGGTGGTGAACGCCAGCACCCCGCCGCTGTTCGAGTTGTCACCCACCACAGAGCAATTTGTCGTCGTTGGGCACGAGACACCGGTGGCGGGTGAGAAGTCCTCCGGCAGCGTCTGAAGCGACCACACGGCTCCTCCATCGGTGGTATTTATCACGGACCCTCCACCGGTCGAACTCTGCCCGACCGCCCAGCAATCAGTGGTCGTCGGGCAGGACACTCCATTGAGAAGAGGTACGCCGCTCGGAACACTTTGCGTCGTCCATGTCTCGCCTGCATCGATCGTGGCGATCACGATGCCCACGTCGCTGACCGACTGTCCAACGGCCCAGCAGTCCTCGCTGGTCGGACATGACACGTCGGCAAGCGAGACGATTCCGCCACCGGGCGGCACGGCCTGCGACGTCCACGTTGCGCCGGCGTCAGTCGTGGCTGCAATGCGCCACCGTTAGATGGCGTCGCGCCCACAGCCCAACAATCCGCGGCGTTGAGCACAGATACCTAGGGATCAGCGAGAGGAAGTGCGTAGTTCGCCTGGACACTCCACGAGGACGCGCTTAGAAGAGCTCAGAGTGTTCTGCGCGTCGGCTGCCTCGGCGTTGAGCGCGAAGCCAACAACGAGAATGCTGCAGACGAGTCCGCCGGCACACACGACACGGCGAGGCATCGTTGCCATCGCAGTACCCCCAAATCCCACCAGCGAAGCGGCGGCCCGCCTTCTTGCTTGGAACGCTACCAGGGGGCCCTACGTCGGTCTGTAGGTCTTTTTGACTATGTCTTGCCGCCTCGGTCGGCATCGCTGCAACCGCAGCGGCCATTAGTTACGACAACCATTGACCCCTACCGGTTCGGGGACGGTTGAAACCCGGCCAAAATCAAATGTTGCGAGGTCCCATTGCATACCGCTCTCCACTCGCTGAGAACGAGGTGATGCGGCTCCGCCTCGCAGTCCGAGACGGGTTCGGCTGATGGATAGGCGTGTCCGACAACCGTAGGTGGATCCACGCTGGCCCCGGAGAAGCGCTGGCGCAGCGCCCCCAACCGAGTCCGACTTTGGCCGCCTACGTACAACTAGGTGAGGAGCTATCGCCCTGGAAGTCGGGCACGGAGGCTTCCGACGCTAAGAATCGCGGATCTTGCCGACCGCGGCCACGGAGAGGTCAAGCTCGGCAGCCAACTCGGCATGGGTCATGCGGAAGTCATTTAGAAGAGTGCGGACTGCCGCAGTTCGACGCACTGAGGCAGCTGCCCGATCAGCCTCGGCCTTTTGGATGTCTGCCTGTGCTTGGCGCAGTTCAGCCAGCGTGGACTCCTTGAGGACAGATACTTTGACAGAGCTAGACCTTGGGGAAGCCATGCAATTGATCCTCGGTGCACTCGTCTGGGGATTTGTCAGGACGCACACGAATCATAGATCCGTGGCGTGCTCGTCCAGACTTCGTAAGTCCTTGAGCGCTGAACTCCACAACCAGCCCGTAGAACTCTTGACGCAGGCTGCCGTCGCCGGCCGAAATTTCCTGGCGAAACGAGGCGCTGAGATTCCCCAACTGAGCCACCGGTCGATCGCTGCCATCTTTGCGTCGGACGGCAACGTCCAACGATCCGACCTTGCCTGCATTGCCGTGGAGACCCGGGCTGTAGCCACAAATGAAAGCGTCTGCCGAAGAGAACGGCTTCGCTTTGAGCCACCTTTTCGAACGCTTTCCGATCTCATAGGTGGATTCCTCATGCTTGATGACCACCCCTTCGTAGCCCCTGGCGACAAAGTGATCGATGGAAGCGGCGCATGAAGGCAACCGAGGGACGGGAGACACTTGGCTTTCCGGATGGTGAGAAGAAATGGTTGCCGTGATGTACACGAGTAAGTCTCGCCGCTGACGAAGTGGAAGGTCTAGTACGGGGATGTTCTTGAAAGCCAGAACATCGAACGCATGGAACTGGGCTTTGCCAAAGCGTTCCTGCGTCAGTGCCGCCCCCAAAGGGTTTGAATTCGTGAGTGCGACTGAGGCGTTGAGGAGACTGTCCGTCCAGGTGCCAGTATGCGTTTGCAGCATCGGCCCCGGAGCCAGAAGCTCTCCTTCGATGACCGTGTCCGAGAGGGCAGGGACAACGGCGTCTCTCAAGTGAGGGAAGTTATCTGAACGATCTGTGTAGTTCGACGTACGTTTGCTTCGGCGGGCACTCGTTACTCGGTTGGACAACTCTCCCAGGCGAAGCCTGACTCGGCATCCATCCAACTTGGCTTCCATGATCCACTCAGATGTGAAGTATTCCAGAATGTCGCAGAATCGTGCGTCTCCATCGGCGTTCCAGTTGATACGAGATCGGAGGTCACGAGCCCGCATGGGTTGTGTCTCAGAGGACTCCATTTGAGAATTCTACTACCATGGTAGTAGATCATATACCGTGGTAGACGTCTCCGCTATCGAGACTTCGCGGGTGAACCATTGCATCCAAGCGACGATGGTCTTCCTCCGCTAAAACCATCTCGATGTACTCCGAGAGAGCGGATACCGGGATCATCCTGCGGAGCCGATGCGAACAGAGCGCAGCCGGCCCGAGTAAGCCTCGCACTTGAGTAGGTAGAGGCTTATGCCGAGCTTCTTTTGCGCCTCATCCATAGAGAGCAGCAGCGGTTCGTCAAGGTTCACGCTGTTACTACGTCGAACGGCGAAAGCTCGGCGGGGCCCGACCGGACCACAGCGACTCACGGTTATCGATGTCCTGCTGTGGTCCCTGCCACTATGGACCTTCTCCGAAGAAAAAGTGGTCCAGGTCACTGCCACTGAGCAGGGATTTCTCTCCCAGTTCCGCTGACTCTCCCGTCACGCTGTGGTCCCAAGGAGATGAGTCGAACTCGATCTCTGAAGCTCGAAGCTTTGAGCCTTCAGCCCGATTCCAGAAGCCGCAGCTCGGAGCACCGGGAGAGTCCTTTAGCAACGGGACGGCAAGGACCTTCGTGACGAGCTGATCGTTCCAATCGCCCGACCGAGTCTTCTCAACTCGGACCTTTGCAACGAGGCCGGAGATTCTTGGCCACGTCTCGTTGAGCCAGTCCTCTAGGAACTCTGAGCCATCCTCCTCGTTTGCCATCCGTGGCCTGCCATCCGACGATGTCCACTGTCGCCAATAACCGTTTCTCATCAGGATCAACGTGAGACCACGGGTTATGAGCCAGAAGGCCGGAGCCTTCGGGTCCCAACCGGTTACGTGAATGTCGTCAATTGCTCTGACGGCTCGACGCAGCTTCTTCAGGTCAGTTCGAGCCCGTTCGCTGTTCGTGGCGGACGGTAGGGTAACGGGAACTGTCGGTTCCCAGCGTGGAAAATTTAATTCCAAGGTTTGCGTTAGTCGCCTATGCGAACGCTGTTCCGGTGTGCCACCCACAGCGCGAGCCTAAACACCTGAGGTAACCCTGTGGACACCTACAAAGCCCCCCTACCCACCGAACGAATTGGTAGGGGAACTCTGGAGACACCACTTACCGCTCGGATCTTGGCCAGTAGGCGTCATGCCTTCTGCCACCGGGATGCCGTTCCAACGGACATCCTCTCCTTGCAGGCCTCCGATCAGTTGCCTGACCGAACCTCAGCCACCCCGTATTGAGCCTGGTGCCTGTCGACCTAACTCAGTTAGCAAGAGGAGCGTCCCAGGCAAGGCCAGAACCGGTGCCCCGGTCCATTTTCACGCTCGTCAACACGGCTGGGTGATGAATGGTGGACTCCGGTCGCCGAGGCGACTCGGAGCTCCAGTCATCTTCGTTTGAATAGGTATCTCAAATATCCGCTCAGTCTGTCGTCGCGTGTCCGTAGCTGGCTGGAGTGTGGGGCTCACACTGCTGTCTGTCGCTGCCAATACCTTCGGCACGGCGTCTGCACGACTCACGCTCTGGACGTCTCGCCGCAGGTGGACCCTGAGCAAGTTCAAATGTGATAGCCGCAGCGCCCCCAACCGGCAAGCCTTCGAGGGCAACAAAGCCCCTACATTTCGGATCTGGTGGTTTCCGAGAAGTAGCTCTGCCGTACCTGTCGTCAAGACCCTTGCGATTCGTGGGTCTCCGGTTGTATCCGACGATAGAGCCCGTGGAACTACACCGACGCATGCCCGCGGTTTCGTACCCAGCGTACGACTACAACTAGGACCGCTGCGATGCCGGCCAACAGGCAAAGCCACGCAAGCACCAGCAATGCTGTCGGTGGCGACGGGTTGGGTGGCCCACCAGTCAAGAACTGACTGGCTGCATTGGTTGCGTTGTACTGATTGTCCTGCGAGGCGTCCTGGCCATAGACCACGAACAGGATGAACGCCAGGATCAGTAGTGGGAGTGCCGCGATTTTGCAGGCTCTGACGGTCCATCCCTGGCCATGTGCCTTGTTCGGCGTACTTTGAGGGCTGGTGGAAACTGGCGGAGGAGGTCGGTAGTTCGGATGTGCCTCAGGCGGATACCACTTGTCGTCGGACGCCCGCCACCATCCCGGTCCAGCGCTGACGTCACTCATCGCCGTACACGCTGTCGCAGTGCGATCTGATCGGGTCGATTTCGTTTATTTCGGAACCGGTCACGACGTCTTCCGGCTGCCAAGAGCCAGAGGTGAAACGGATGAACGCTGTGGCGGTACTACCAGTGTCGTCATGGAATAGCACTGCGGCGCAATCCCCTGCGATCTTCTCATTTTGAGGCACCACAGACTTGAACACGCTCCAGACCTCCTGATCAGCGGTCGGGAATGAGGAGGGCGGATTGCCCATGTTCTGACCCACAAATTGCGCAGCAGAACTATCGGTGAGCGACTCGCCCGTACCTCCCCCACCGCAGCTCGTCAGGGCGAGCGCAACGCCAACCGAAAAGACCGACAGTAGGACCGAGATCGCCAGCCTTCGAGTCTTAGGTCCAGACACGACACGGCCCAAAACTTGGTGGCGCAAACCTCCGTGGATCTCATTCATCCTAAGTCACCGCCTGCGCTGGGGGTCGGGTGCACCAGTGAGATCGCCTGTCATCGGTGCGGGAGTAGTAGACCCTGATTGAACCTCTCAATGCTATGGATTTGCTGTCGACGCGTCTAGTGCAGTTGTCCTGCACTTGTCACGGTGAAGCGCCGGGGTGAGAGGCAAACAGCCGAATTCGGGGATCGAGTTCGTGGGAGACGTCTGGAGCTTGAAATGAGCCAGGAGGACCTCGGCGAGGCGTCCGGGTTGCACCGCACCTACATCGGGCATGTCGAGAGAGGCGAGGTGAACGTCTCCTTGCTCAACCTCTTGAAGCTCGCCGCTGCCCTGGACCTCGATGCCGGAGATTTGGTAGCGGGCCTTGCCCAGACACTTGGTGACCCTCGCACGGCCTAACCAAGCCATCGGCGGAGCCATACCCATCTAGCGCCCTGCCCACTTCTGGCGCTCTTCAGGAGTCATCATTGGCCAGTCGAGCAGCCGGGCAACGTCCTCTTCGGTTCCATCATCCAATTGGACTGACTTGTCAGAAGAGAGGAGACCGATCTGGCTGAGTCGCATGCCGTAGCTCAGAGCCTTTCGCCGCATCGCCATGTTCAACTGGACGGGTCCAGTCACGAACCAGAGGAACGCGCCCCGCTGTCGCGGCGTGCATGCCCACAAGTCGATGTGCATCGTGACCAGCTCACCACCGATCGGGACCGTTAGGTCGCCGAACGCAGCACCCTTGCCCGATCGCTGCCAGACGACTCCCTCTGGAAGGTCCACCGCAGGATGGAACAGGTCGCCATCGAGACGACCCTGTTCATTTACAACGATGAAATCGATGTCTCCGATAACTGGGGCTCGTCGGCGGTAGCTGCCGCCGAAGTGCCACTCGACGTCCTTGGGCATCCGGTCAGCGATGTGGTTTGCGAATACGTCAGCGATCGCCCGGGGTTGCCGTACCTTCTCAGATCGCCATCCACCCTCAGGCACACCTACATTCTACTACCAAGGTAGTGGTTTATACACCTGAGTTGTCAGAGCTAGCTCCACATGACGGCCGCCATGGCCTCTGTTGCGTTCTGGCGCTGGCGTTGCCCGATGTGCCCGTACACATCCGCAGTGAGCCGAATGGTGGAGTGACCAAGCACGGAGGAGACGGATTCGATCGGTACGCCGCTCTCCATCATCAACGACGCCGCCGTATGCCGCAGTTCGTGGAGCGTCAGCCGACCGAGACCGGAGGCCTCAACGCATTTCACCCAAGGCCGGTAGAGGTTGCGCGGGTCAATCGGCCTTCCATTGCCCGTAGTGAACACAAGGCCGCCGTCATGCCATGTTTCGTCGGCCTTCAGCCGGTCCCGGGTCTTCGCGATCTTGTGCTCGCTCAGGAGGTTCGCGAGCTGCGGGGGCAGATTGAGGGTGCGACGGCTCTTCACGGTCTTCGCAGGTCCCGCTGTCAGTTCCCCCTGAACACGTTGGATTGTCTGGTTGACGGTAAGGGTTCGCCTTTCGAAGTCGATGTCCTCCCAACGGAGCCCGAGTAGCTCGCCACGACGCAAGCCCAGGGCCAAATTGTGAGGTACGCAGTCTCGAACCGATTGCCTTTTTCAGCGCCTTCAACAGGACTTTTACCTGTTCCGGCGTGAGCGACCTGCCGACCCTGTACGTGAGCTTCGGACTGGTCGAGAGTGTCACGACGTTGCGGTTGACCACGCCCCACTTCATCGCATGGTCAATCGCCATCGACAGCACGCCACGAATCCGTTTCACGGTGCTCGATGAGAGGCCGGACTCCATCTTCAACCAGATAGTCGATCCACGTCGAGGGGCGAAAGCTTGGCGACCCGCTTGTGCCCGAGAACGGGCACGATGTGGAGCCTAGCGATGTAGCAGTAATTCCGCATATGCCTGTGCTTCACCTTTAGCGCCATCACAGGTGCCACTGCTCCATGAGCGACTTCACCGTGAGCATCTCGTCGGGCAAAGGCTCGTTTGCCTTCGATCTTGCGGCGAACAGCGTCGAGTTTTTTCCTCGCCTCATCGGCGGTGGTGGCCGAGACGGTCTTCCGGACCTGTCGGCCCGCAGCGTTGTATCCGAGCGTCACAGCACCTATCCAGCGGCCGTCTGAGGCTCGTCTGTAGACGCCCCCTCCTGCTTCATTCGCCTCGCCACATGCCCTCCGTTCCCTTTGTAGCTACACCCATAGCTACAAAAACTATCCGAGCGGCATATTCAAGGAAAGGTGGAAGCCCTCTCACTTGGGCCGATGCTCGAACGGCGATGTGGTTGATGTACTAGGGCCCCAGCTTTGGGAGCAGGAGGTCCGGGGTTCAAATCCCCGCATCCCGACTCAGTGCGGTTCAACGTGGCCGAGACCCATGCGCCGGACCACGTGCGGCTCACGTACGACGCTGAGAACCCCCGACGCGACGGCAAAGAGGGCCAAAATAGCGCCGATGCCCGACGCGACTGCCAACAGTGCCTCGCGCTCGGGCGGAGGGACTGTCCTTCTCACCCTGGCCTCCGCACAGTTCCTCATGACGCTGGACAGCTCTGTCATGAACGTGTCCATCGCTACCGTGGCGAAGGACGTCGGCACCACGGTGACTGGGATCCAGCTCGCGATCACGCTCTACACGCTGGTGATGGCGGCCTTCATGATCACCGGGGGCAAGGTCGGCCAGCTGCTCGGGCGCAAGCGCGCCTTCGCCTTCGGTTGCGTGATCTACGGCTGCGGCTCGTTCATCACCGCCATCGCCGGCTCGCTCCCGGTCCTCATCATCGGCTGGTCGATCCTGGAGGGTCTGGGCGCGGCACTCATCATGCCGGCTGTCGTCGCCCTTGTCGCCACGAACTTCGGCGCTGCCGAGCGACCGCGCGCCTACGGCCTGGTGGCGTCCGCGGGCGCCATCGCGGTCGCGGTCGGGCCGCTGGTCGGCGGTCTGTGTACGACGTATCTCACGTGGCGCGTCGTCTTCTTCGGCGAGGTCGTCGTCGTGCTCTGCATTCTCGGGTTGTCGAGGCGCATGGCCGACTCACCTCCTGAGCCCGGCGTCCATCTCGACCTGGTGGGCACCGCCTTGTCCGCAACGGGTCTCGGCCTCTTCGTGTACGGCGTCATCCGATCGGGCTCGTGGGGCATCGTCCAGCCCAAGTCCGGTGCACCGACGTGGCTGGGCATGTCGCCCGTCATCTGGTTGCTGCTTGGTGGTGCCGGTCTTCTCGCGCTGTTCCTGGCGTGGGAGGGCCGGCGGCTCCGCCGAGATCAGGCCACCCTCGTCGACGTACGCCTGCTGCGAAGGCCGGGGTTGCAGGCGGGCCTCACGTCCTTCTTCTTCCAGTTCCTCCTACAGGCGGGGCTCTTCTTCGTGATCCCTCTGTTCTTGTCGGTGGCGCTGGGCCTCTCCGCGGTCGCGACCGGTGTCCGACTCCTCCCGCTCTCGGTCACGCTCCTCGCCGCGGCCGTCGGGGTTCCCAAGCTGTTCCCAGGTGCATCACCGCGACGCGTCGTCCGCGTCGGGTTCGGCTTCGTGTTGCTCGGCATCGTCGTCTTGTTGGCGGCCCTCGACGAGGGCGCGGGCCCCGAGGTCGTCACCTGGCCACTCCTCCTCATCGGGCTGGGGATCGGCAGCCTGGCCTCGCAGCTCGGCGCAGTCACGGTGTCGTCCGTGCCCGACGCTCAGAGCGGAGACGTGGGAGGGATCCAGAACACGGTGACGAACCTCGGCGCATCGATCGGCACCGCGCTGACGGGTGCCGTCCTGATCGGCGTGCTCACGACGACGTTCCTCGGCTCCGTCGCGGCCAACCCCGCCGTCCCCGCCGAGCTCTCCGCGCGAGCCAACGTCGAGCTGTCGTCGGGGATCCCCTTCGTGAGCGATGCCGACCTGACGACTGCGCTCGACAAGGCAAACGTCCCGCCTGCAACGGCGCAGGCCCTCGTCGACGAAAACGCCGCGAGCAGGATCAACGGACTCCGAGCTGCTCTCGGCATCCTGGCGCTCCTCGCCCTGGTCGCCCTCCTATTGACGCGGCGCCTTCCGACGGCTCAGCCCGCCACGACTGCTGCACAACGGGACGGCCCGCCCGCGGGCGAGCTTCTCAGCTCCGCCGAAGGGTGATGCTGCACCAGGCCCGCTTGCGGCACGACGGGCAGGTCATGCGATGGTCGAACCGCCGACGCGGTCGCCAGAGTCCGACGGGAATCTGAAAGATCAGCAGGTCCACGACTCCGACATGCGAGGTCTGGCTGCACCGCTGGCACTCGACGGTGAAGGCGCCCCGCTCGGCCAGAGGGTTGCCCGAGACCGACAGGGCGTCGTCCGGATCGATCGGAGCACTCGAAAACAGTGCACGCTTCCCGGCGGGAAGCGAGATCGTCCCGCCGGCGCCGCTCAACGGTCCATGGCCGCTCGACTCGGGAACCCCGAAGAGGGCCCGCTTGCCGAGGGGGTCGGGTGCCTTCTCCCCCCGCGAGTCAGCCACGTCAGGCGCCCACCATGGCGTCGTAGACGCGCGTCGACAGCGAGCGGTACGCCACGGCACCCGCAGAGGTGGGTGCATGCTGGAGCACCGAGCGGCCGAAGCCGGGCGCCTCGGCAAAGCGCACCGACTTCGGGACAGCAGGCTCGAAGACCTGGAGTCCGTAGCGCTCCCCCACCTCGCACAGCACCTGTCGCGCGAGGGTGGTCCGGCTGTCGAACATGGTGGCGATCACGCCGAGCACGCGCAACTTCTCGTTGGCGAACTGTCGGACGTCTTCGATCGTCTCGAGCAGCTGGCCGACGCCACGATTGCTCAATGCCTCACACTGCATCGGGACGATGACCGCCTCGGCGGCGGTGAGCCCGTTGATCGTAAGGACGCCGAGCGACGGGGGGCAGTCGATGAGCACGGCGTCGTACTCGTCGAGCACTGGGAGCAACGCGTTGGCGAGGACGTGCTCACGACCGGTTCGGCTCAACAGGTGCACCTCAGCGCCAGCAAGGTCGATCGTCGCCGGCACAACTGAGAGCCCGGCCACCCCGGGAACCTCCTGGACGACCTCGGCGACGCGGGCCCGGCGGACCAGTACGTCGTGAAGCGAGCACGAGAGGTTGTCCGGATCGAATCCGAGTGAGTAGGTCAGGCACGCTTGGGGATCGAGATCCACCACGAGGATCCGTCGCCCTTGCTCGGCGAGCGCGACACCGAGCGACTGCACGGTGGTCGTCTTGGCGACGCCGCCCTTCTGGTTGGCGACCGCGACGACTTTGACCATCGGGCGAGTCTAGGACTGCCGCCGCTCGCGTTCTCGGGGTCGAACCGGCCCCGGCTTATCTCACCCGTGGTATGCGGCCTCCTCCTGGGAGACGGCAACGACCAGGTTGCCCAGAGCAAGGTTGACGTCGTCGAGGTGGTAGCCCCAGGTTGGTCCGAGGGTCGCCGAGACCGTCGGCCGCGGGTCGCCCGGGGCCGTGATCGTGTTGACCTGCAACCAAGAGGCCCCACCGCTCTGCTGGCACTGGGCGGCGTAGAGACCAGGGAAGGTCACCCACGGCGTCTGCACCCGCACGCCCCTCGTCTTGGCCGTCGCCGTGGGGAAGTAGGGCTGCAGGCCTCCCACACTCGACGAGAAGGTGACCGGGTTGACGCACGCCACTTGTTGACCGGTCGCCGCCGTCTGCCCGGATTGCAGGCTCACACCCTGGCCCGGGCGGGCGAAGAAGGAGTTGGCCGGGGGTGTCGTCCCGAAGCTCGAATAGGCGATGACGCAACCCGTCTGCGACGCCGAACCGCACGTCGGGATGTTCCGGAAGCTGCCGCCGACGGTCTTTCCCGTCGGCACCTGGACGTTGCCACCCAAGATGATGGCCGAGACCATCAACTTGCGCAGGCGCGCCGAAGGGTCGACCTGGGCCCGGAGCAGCTTGATGAGCATCGCCCCGCCCTGCGAGTGCCCGATGAAGACAATCGGCCGGCCGTGGTTGTCGTGGGCGAGGTAGTCCTTCCAAGCCGCCAGCAAGCTGCCATACGCAGTGGCGATCACGGTGGGGTTGGTCGCCTCGCCCTTGGTCAACGCCCCCGACGTCGCCTGCCGGTACATCGGGGCCCACACGTTGCACACCTGGGAGAAGCGCGATGCCTGGAAAAAGGCGGCACCCGTCTCAGCCGGCTGCACTGTGAGATCTGCGTTCGTCCCCGACTCGGTCGAGACGGTCGGGTACACATAGAAGCAGTCGAAGCGAGATGCGGAGCGAGTCGTCGGCGCAAGGACGGCGCTCGTCCCTCCGTTCCCGGTCACGCTCGTCGCGGTACGGACAAAGGCGCAGGGGTCGCCCGTTTGGCCCGGACGGCACAGCCACACGGTCCGCGAGGTGGCACGGACTGGCCGCGCCGCGGCGCCTGCCGATGCCGACACCGCCGAGGAGCCCGCCAAGACGAGCAACGTCACGGCACCGGCGGCGAGCACGGCACTTGCGACCGGCGCCGCTGGGCGCCGAGGTGTCGTTCGGCTTGCGCTGAGCATTGTCCTTCTCCGGTCTCGAGGTGGCTGATCGGTCAGTGTTGCCGAAACGGTAGGCGATGCGTCACTGCACATCGGGGCACTGCGACGTTGGATCGACGGCCGACCGCATAGGGTCACGGGGGGAACCCGGCCACGGCGCCAACACATTGCGGCGCCGGTCCGGCTGGTCCCAGGACGCACTCGAGAGAAAGCCGTTCGTGGTCATACCCCGCCTCAACCAGAAGATCGTCGTCGGCACCGTGTTCGTGTCCGCGATGTTCATGAACATCATGGACATCACCATCGTGAACGTGGCGCTGCCGACGATCGGCCGCGACTTTCACATCGCGCCCACTGCGGTCGACGGCATCGTGATCGCCTATCTGGTGAGCCTGGCCGTGTTCATTCCAGCCTCGGGCTGGCTGGGCGACCGCTTCGGCGGCAAGCGGGTACTGCTCATCGCCATCGTGGTCTTCACCTTGGGGTCCGTGCTCTGCGGGCTGGCGCAGAACATCACCCAGCTCGTCGTGTGCCGCATTCTGCAAGGTGCCGGCGGCGGGATGATGGCGCCGGTCGGCATGGCAATGCTGTACCGGGTCTTCCCACCGTCGGAGCGCGTGCGCGCCGCCAGCATCTTGACTGTTCCCACAACCGTCGCGCCCGCTCTCGGCCCGGTGCTGGGGGGCTTCCTCGTGACGAGCCTGACCTGGCGGTGGGTCTTCTTCGTGAACCTCCCCATCGGTATCGCCGCCGTCGTCTTTGGAGCGCTGTTCCTCGAGCGTTCCGTCAGGATCGACGCCGGGCGGCTCGACGTACCGGGGTTCGTCCTCGGCGGTGCCGGTCTCGGGCTCCTCATGTACGGGGTGTCCGAGGGCCCGCTCAAGGCATGGTCCTCACCCGAGGTCGTGATCTCCTGCGTGGTCGGCCTCGCTCTCCTGGCCGTCTTCGTGGTGGTCGAATTGCGGACGACCCGGCCGCTCGTCGATCTGCATCTGCTCACGGGTCGCCTGTTCCGCTCGACCAATGTCGTGATGTTCCTCGCCGCAGCGGCGTTCCTCGGCACGCTGTACCTCATCCCGCTCTACTTCCAAGATGCCCGCGGGCTCTCTGCGCTGCAGTCGGGGCTCTCGACCTTCCCCGAGGCGTTCGGGGTCATGATCGGCGCGCAGTTCGCCAGCCGGTTGATCTACCCGCGGATTGGGCCCCGGCGCCACATCACCGGTGGCCTGATCGGCCTGGCCCTGTGCTTGTTCCTCCTGACGCAGGTCACCGTGACGACGAACCTCTGGCTCATCCGCGGCGTCATGTTCGTGCTCGGTTGGATGATGGCGCAGGTCATGGTGCCGAACCAGGCTGCGTCCTTTGCCATGATCTCGAGCGAGTCGATGGGTCGGGCCTCGACCTTCTTCAACACCATGCGCCAGGTTGGGAGTGCGACCGGGGTCGCGGTGCTGTCGACCGTGCTGATCGGTGTCGGCTCGGCACGCGCCAGTGGAGGGAGCGCTTCGCCCGACATCACTGCCTATCATCTGGCCTTCGTCACGGCGGCCTGCTTCGCGTTGGTCGCTGCTTTCTTCTCCCTCACGATCCATGACAGCGACGCCGCCGAGACCATCGTGCGGCGCCCTCGCCGCCGGCACGCGCCCCCGCCGTCCCCGAGGAGATCCGAGTGCCCCAAGGCAGTCCCGCGTGAACGACATTGGCACTGTCTGCGTCTTCTGCGGGTCGAGCCGGGGCGAGGATCCTGCGTTCACCGAGGCGGCCCGTGACCTCGGGACCGCCCTCGCACACCGGGGTATCGGCCTGGTCTACGGCGGCGCGTCGGTGGGCCTCATGGGGGTCGTGGCCGACGCCACGCTCGCGGCCGGGGGCCATGCCGCAGGAGTGATCACCGAGTCGCTGGCCGGGCACGAGATCGCCCACGGCGCACTCAACGACCTCCATGTCGTGCGCACCATGCACGAGCGCAAGGCGCTGATGTCCGATATGGCCGACGCATTCATCATGTTGCCCGGCGGGTTCGGCACGTGCGAGGAGTTCATGGAATCGGTGACCTGGGTGCAGCTGGGCATCCACGACAAGGTCTGCGCCATCCTCAACGTGCACGGCTTCTTCGACCACCTCCTGACCTTCGTCAGTCATGCGGTCGAACAAGGCTTCATCAAGGCGCGGCAGGTCGACGGCCTCGTGCTTGCCGGCACCGTCGAGTCGCTACTCGACGGGCTCCTCGGTCCGTCGCCCGTCCAGACCTCAGATGGCAGCGCGGTAGAGGACTGACGTTCCCGGTGCACCCGCCAACACCAAGGCGAACACGTCGCGACCGACCGTAGCGAGCTCATCGCTGCCGCCGCCCGCGTCGCAGCTGTTCGGCCCGGCCGGCAACGAGATGGCGGTAGGCACCCGGCCCGATGCCGGGTCGATCTGCACCAGCTGCTCCGGTCGGCTGCAGGGGTTTCCCCACGCCAGACCCCACAGCTGTGCCCTCCCGGCGGTGGCGACCAATGGGCTGTCGCTGGTTGCCTCGGCCGGGGAGGTGAACACCACCGTGCCGTTCGGGCGCAGGGCGACGAGGTGCGTCGTCACCGCGATCTTGCCTGGGCCGCTGCTGGGCCGATAGTCGGCGATGCCGGCCCAGACCTGATCGTCAAGCGTGGAGAGCCAGAGCACGGCACTGTTCTGCGAAACCGGATCGGCGTACACGGTCGAGCCCTCCACAGCACCAGGTCGCACCCACTCCACACCGGGTGCCCCGCCGGGACCGCCGCCGAGCCAGGTACCGGCGCTGTCGGCGGCCACCGTGGGAAAGGTCCCGCCGATCTGCGGAACGGAGGTGATTGTTGCTTCGACCGATCCGCTCGTCGGGGAGATGCGCACGACCGTCGGCGCGGCGCTTGGGTACGAGTACCCGTAGAGCCACAGCGCACCGTCGCCATAGGTGAAGCCCATGTGCGCGATGGCACTTCCCACGTTGCTGAGGACCGTCGGCGCCAGGACCTGGGCCTGACGGGTGACCGGATCGAACACTTCGATGTGGTAGGCCCGAACGTTGCCCGCCGGTGCGAACGTCTCTGCCACCAGGAAGAGCCGACCCTCGCCGGCAGCCATGTACGTCGCACACGCGGGCAGCGCGAACCGCGAGGAAGCCATGGTTGTTGGTGTGACCTCCTCCAGCGCGCAGTCGGTGTTGGCGTCCGGCTCGGTGTAGCCGAGAACCCAGACCTTGCCGGCTGCGGCCGCGACTTCCTGGGCGACGAACGAACCGGGCAAATGCAGCGCGGTCAGCCGTACGCCTTGCGTCTTTGGCGGCATGGAGGCAGAGGCGATCGACACCGCCAGCGCCAGGACGGCGGAGACGGCGAGGACTGCAAGGGCGGCGACGGCGCCTGAGACGGAGACGTGGATGTTGGCGTGCCCCTGGGGTCGATCGGGACTCGGACCACAGGAGGCTCCGGGGAGGTTGCGTCCCTCTATCCGGATGCGCACGCGCCCAGTATGCCCGCGGTCCCTTCAGTTCGTTGAGGGCAGCAGCAGCACGTCGCGCAGTTCGTCGCTGTCACCCCAGTCGGCCAGCAACGCCGCCACGGACGGGTACGGCTTCTCGGCCCCGTTGTCCTTCTCGAGGAGGGCGGGGGTGTAACCGAGGCTCTCGAAGTACCCGAGGTACTCCGCGACGTTCGTGCCCGAGACACGCTGGAGCATCTCCTCCTTCAGCTCCGTGGTGATGATCGGCCTGTCGTGCTCGATGATCCGTCTCGCCCCTTTGACGACTCGCCCTTCGGCGCCCTCCACGTCCATCTTCAAGAAGCCCACCGGCCCAGGGACGAGGTCGTCGAGCGGAAACGTCGGGACGACGGTCCCCGGGTGCGCAAGCAGGTCGCGGCCGTCCACCAACCCGCCGTTGGAACCGACATGGGTCGCGTAATAGGCCCAGCCGGCGGAGACATCGGCCGCGACTGGGAGCAACTCGACGTTCGTCACATCGGTGAGGCGCAACGACGAAAGCAACAGCCGGCAGTTCTCGGAGTTCGGCTCGAGCGCCACCACTCTCCCGGTCGGGCCTACGAGGTGCGCGGCCAGGAGCGAGTAATACCCGAGGTTGGCGCCAACATCGACCACGGTCATACCGGTCCGGCAGTACCGCTCGAAGACCGCGGTGAGGTGGGGCTCGTACTCACCCGAACGCAGTCCCGGCGTCACGGCTGCGTCGGCGGTGTCGGCGTAGAGCTCGACGGGACCGACTCGGCAGCGCACCGCGTCCACCTCGGTGAGCTGCACCAAGAACGCCGTGGGTGCGACCTGGTGCTCGATCGAACCCAGCATGCGCCGGATCGTCGAGACGTGGGT
Organism: uncultured Acidimicrobiaceae bacterium; assembly: GCA_963825965.1. Taxonomy (GTDB): domain Bacteria; phylum Actinomycetota; class Acidimicrobiia; order Acidimicrobiales; family RAAP-2; genus Bog-473. Next base: position 480,941 of record CAWGUX010000012.1, on the reverse strand, counting down.
CAGGTCCCCGGCACCAGCGGCGTCGACCTCGGTCCTGAGCTCGTCGGGCAGCGTGGGGTACACGAGATGCACGAGCTGGTCATAGGTCAGGCCACGCGCAGGCATGGTCCCGCCGAGGCCGCGCACGACTCGGTCGCGCAGCGGCTTGAGCGAGTCCTTCACCGCGTGCTCTCGGCCCTGACCCGACTCGTCCTTGCCAGCGTCGCCCATGAAGCTTCACGGTACTGGTCGGCACACCCCTCTCTCAGGACCGCGCCGGGATGGCCGGCCACCGACGAGTCCGGAGTCATTCCGCCTCGAGCAGGCTGGACGACGCCGACCGCACGGACACCAGCGCCGGCCCGGATCGCCAGCTGCGAAGGAGGCCCGGATGTGCACGTTCCTGGTCGGGCGTTGGCCCAACCAAGTCTCCGATGTCTTGACACATCGCTCTACGCTGTCTCAAACGTCGGTGCTCGATGTCTTGACACATCGCTCTCCGATGTCTTGCCAGATCACAAAAGCGCCCCGGGCAGGATTCGAACCTGCGTGAAACGGATTAGAAGTCCGTTGCCTAAGTCCGCTCGGCCACCGGGGCATGGCGGCTTCTGCCGACCATGACAGCCTGACATAGGTGCTTTTGGGCAGGGTGCATGCGCGGTACGACCGGTACACGACCGAACTCCGGCGTGCGATCCGGCGCGGGCCCGTGTGCCACACTTGTGCCCCTCGGTGGGCGTAGCTCAGTTGGTTAGAGCGCCAGGTTGTGGTCCTGGAGGTCGGGGGTTCGAGACCCCTCGCTCACCCCGAAATCATGGCGGTGACCCCACACGGGCTGCCGGCGCACGACCGGCGGTTCCGCTGGGGAGGTTCGAGAGTGGATGCTGGGACGGAGGGCCGCACGGTCCTGGTGACTGGCGCGTCGTCCGGTATCGGTGCCGCGCTGGCGCGCGAGCTCGCGGGACGTGGTGACACGGTCGCCCTTGTCGCGCGGCGCGCCGACCGGCTGGACGAGGTCCTCGCCGACTGCCGGACCACGGCACCGGACTCGGCGCGGTGGGCCGCCGACCTGGCCGACCCGATGGTGGCAGCCGACCTCGCGCTCGAGATCTGGGACCACTTCGGCGGCCTCGACATCGTGGTCAACAACGCCGCCGTGCCGATGCGCCGGCACGTGACCCGCCTCACCCTGGACGAGGTCGAGCGGACCATGCGCATCAACTACTTCTCACCCGTCGCCATCTCGCTGGCGCTGCTGCCCCTAATGCTGGCGCGCGCAACAGGGGTCATCGTCAACGTCTCGAGCCTCGGCGGACGCCTGGGCATCACAGCAGAAGCCGCGTACTCGGGCTCCAAGTTCGCGCTGGCTGGCTGGAGCGAGTCCATGGCCATCGACCTCGATGGGACCGGCGTGACGATCAAGCTGATCCTGCCCGGTGCCATCGACACCGAGATCTGGGACCAGCCCGACAACGACGACCCTCTCTACGACGGCCCGAAAGAGCCGCCGGAGGAGATAGCCGGCGCTCTGGCCGATGCCATCGAGAGCGACCGCTTCGAGCACTACTTGCCCGACATGAAGGCCGTCATAGAGGCCAAGACGGCCGACATCGACAGTTTCATGATCGGGATGCGGGCCATCGCAAAGCAGGGCGGCTCGTGAAGGCGCTGCTGTTCGGCGCTCCGCCGGCCGAGGACGAGGTTCGTCCCACGCCAAAGGACGAGCTCGAGACGATGCTCGCCGGCATCCCTTTCGGCCTCCACGAGATCGACGACGCACGTGTCGTGCGGCCCGACTGGGTCGTGACGAAGCCGATCCTCTCGGGTATCTGCGGCTCAGACGCCAAGCTCGTGCTCGGCGACTTCAACACGGGCGACATCGACAATCCGATGGCGGCCTTCTCCTCCCTGCCCCACGTGCCGGGACACGAGGTCGTCGCCGAGGTGGTGGCGCTCGGGCCGGAGGCCCGCGGCCTCGACGTCGGCCAGCGCGTCGTGCTCAACCCGTGGCTCACGTGCGGTCCACGCGGCATCGATCCGAAGTGCCCGGCGTGTCAGGCCGGCGACTTGAGCCTCTGCTGGAGCTTCACCAAGGGCGACCTCGGTCCCGGCGTCCACGTGGGCGTCATCACCACCGCGCCCGGCGCCTGGGCCGAGCAGCTCGCCGCGCACGACTCCATGCTGATCCCCGTCCCCGACGGCATCTCCAACGAGGCCGCCGTCCTCGCCGACCCGTTCTCGGTGTCCTTCCACGCCATCGTGCGGCACCCGCCTCCGTCCTCGGGACGCGTCCTGGTCTACGGCGCAGGCGCCCTCGGCTTGACGAGTGTGGCCATCCTCACTTCCTTGTACCCAGGGGTCGAAGTCGGCGTGGTAGCGCGCTTCGAGGCCCAGGGCGAGATGGCCCTCCGGTTCGGGGCGGCACGGGTCTTCGCGCACGAGCCGCGCCTCGCCCTCGTCGAAGAGCTGGCCGACTGGTCCGGCGCCGTCCTCCATGCCCCCCTTGACGGTCTGCCGGTGACCCACCCTGGCCACATTGACGTCGTCTACGACTCCATCGCCAAGGCGGAGACGCTCGAGGTGGGGGTACGGGTCCTGGCCGAACGCGGGCGGCTCGTCTACACGGGTGTGGCCACGCCCCAACGCTGGGAGTCGACACCCATCTATTTCAAGGAGATCACCATTGCCGGCTCCAACGCGTTCGGGATGGAGGATTTCGAAGGCACGCGGCAACACGCCATTGCGCACTACCTCCAGCTGGTCGACGAGGGCAGGCTCGATCTCACGCCGATGCTCACGCACCGGTTCGCGCTGGAGGAATGGTGGCCGGCCCTCAAGGCGCTGGCGCGACAGGACCACAGCGGCGCGTTGAAGGTCGCGTTCACGCCCAACGGGTAGGCGCCCGCCTGCGGGCGCGCCGGGTCCCGTCCTGAAGTTGCCGGGGCGCCCCGGCCGAGCTACGTGCCGGTGCCGATCTCGCAGAAGCGCGCGTAGCGGGACTCCGCCGCGCGCACCCATGCCGCGTCGGGCTCGATCCGCCGGCCGACAGCGGACCAGCGCACGGAGTCGTCGAGCGACGTCTCGAGCCCGGCGGCCATACGCGCGAAGTAGGCGGCACCGTAGGCGGCGCCCTCGGGGACGGCGACCGCATCCACCGGGACGTTGGTGGCATCGGCGACCGCGGCCATCCAGGCCGTCACGCGAGAGCCTCCCCCACTGGCGACGATGCGGGTCGCCTTCACGCCTGAGCGGTCGAGCATGCGACGAATCACGAACCCGCTCGCCTCGTAGGCGGCACGCTCCAGCGCCTCGGCGCCCGATCCGATGTCGAGACCGTAGAGGTTGGACCGCAGTGTGTGGTCCTCGAACGGCGTCCGCTCGCCCCGGACGTAGGGCAGCCAGACCGGCACGCGGCCCGGGTCACCGAGCCGCGGTTCGAGGCGCTCGCGATCGGGGCCCGGTCGGGGTGTGCCCCGGAGCAGGCTGCGGGCCCAGTCGACGAAGAGTGCGCCGGCGTTGCTCGGACCGCCGATGAGGAAGCGTTCCGCCGTGGTGTGCGGGTAGCTGATGAGGCCGGGCGCGACCAACCACTCGTCGCAGACCGCCCATACGATCAGCGTCGCCCCGAAGATCACCAGCACGTCGCCCGGCTCCGTCGCGCCGGCCACGATCTGGTCGCACAGCGCGTCGATCGTGCCGCCGGTGATCACGGCGTCACTCTCGGGCATCGTCCCAGCCGGCTGCCCCATCGGCACGACGGCCGGCATCTGCGTCTCGGCGACACCGAGCGAGGACAGCAGGTCTGCGTTCCAGTGCCCGTGGGTGTGCAGCGCACCCAGAGCCGCCGTGACGCCGGTGTCGATCGCGGGGATGTTCCCGATGGCGTAGGTCGCGACGGCCTGGCAGGGCCAGTAGCCCCTGGCCTCGGGGACCGACGTCGAAGCCCAGCGCAAGAAGCCCTCGGCGTCGGGCATGGTCCCGGGCAGCAGGAGGCTGTCGGATGCCGGCTCGGCGCTGCGTCCCTCCCGGTCGCCGTAGAGGAGGCCCGGCAACACCGGGATCCCTCTCGGATTGACCGCGGTGAGCGACGGCACCATGGACGCCACCGCCACGCCCGCCAGCGTCCGACCCTCGCGGTCGAGCTGGTCGGTCACCTGGTCGAACGCCTTGCGCGGCCCGGCCCGCCACGCACGCTTCGCGTCGTGGCGGAGGATGTCGGGCTCGGGGGCGTCGATGCCGTGGGGCACCCGGCTGCGGGCCACCACGGTCCCGTGCTCGTCGACGGCGAGCGCCTTGACCGACGTCGTTCCGACGTCGACGCCGACGGTAACTGCGGACGCTGGAGTGCTCATGAATCTGACACGGCTGTCATGATCACGTCATTATGGACGACGTGCGCGGCGTCCGCCGCCCACGGCACGAGGAGAGGACCGCCCCCATGACACGCTCCCGGCCCAAGGCCCTGGTGACGGCGGCCGTGAGCGGCCCCGGGCTCGACTTGTTGGGCCAGCTGGCCGACCTGGTGCTCGACTCCTGGCTCGAACAGCCCACCCTCCGCATCTACAACGCGACACAGTTGGCCGAGCGGGTCGCCGCCGAGGGCGCCTCGATCGTCGTCGTCGAGAGCGACAGCTGCGGCGCCGAGCTCTACGAGCAGCCGATCATCGCGGTGTGCAGCTGCCGCGGCGACCCGACCAACGTCGACGTGCCGGCCGCCACCGCGGCCGGGGTGCCCGTGCTGCGTGCGCCCGGACGCAACGCCGACGCGGTCGCCGAGCTGGCCGTCGGCCTCCTCTTCGCCGCCACCCGCGGCATCGTGCCGGCCGACCGTGACGTGCGGGAGGGCGAGATCTACCGGGACGGCAAGATCCCCTACCAGCGCTACCGGGCCTGGGAGCTGGCGGGCAGGACGGCCGGCCTGGTCGGCCTCGGTGCCGTCGGGCGCGCCTTGCGCTGGCGCCTGCGCGGCCTGGGCATGGAGGTCATCGCGTACGACCCCTACGCCGCCGAACCCACCTACTCGCTGGACGAGGTGCTGGCCCGGTCCGACGTGATCTCCATTCACGCGCCGGTGACCGAGGAGACGACGGGGATGATCGGTGCCGACGCCTTCGCCAAGATGCGCGACGGCGTGGTCTACCTCAACACGGCGCGGGCGAAGATCCACGACACCGACGCGCTGGTCGCTGCGCTCGCCTCGGGCAAGGTCGGCGCCGCCGGCCTCGACCACTTCGAGGGCGAGCACCTGGCGACCGACCACCCGCTGACAACGTTCCCCAACGTGGTGCTCACCCCGCACATCGGCGGAGCGACCTACGACACCGAGTCCAACCACACGCGCACCATCGCCGAGGACCTCTGCCGACTGATGGCCGGCGCGCGCCCGCTCCACATCGTGAACCCCGAGGTCCTGCCGGACTGACGTGGCGGCTCGCCGACCGACCATCGTCGCCACCTCCATCGGGTTCCAGCCCGAGGGCCCCGATCCCGATGAACGTGCGCCCGGGGCCGTCCTACCGGTTGGCGGCGGACCTCGCCCGGGCGGGCGATCACCCGACGCTGTGCATCATCGCCACGGCCGTGGGCGACGACTCGGCGCGCCTGGCCGCGGCACACAACGCGTTCTGCCAAGGTCGGATTCATCAGCTCGCACCTGCGGCTGTTCCCGATGCCGAACGTACCCCGACGTGCGCGCCCACCTGCTGTCCCAGGACGTGATCTGGGTCGGCGGGGGCAGCACGGCCAACCTGCTTGCGCTTGTGGCGGCTGCACGGGCTCGACACGATCCTGCGCGAGTGCTGGGAGGCGGGCGTCGTGCTGCAGGGCGTCTCGGCCGGATCGCTGTGCTGGCACGTCGGCGGCACGACCGACTCGTTCGGGCCGACCCTGCAGCCGGTGACCAACGGCCTGGCCTTCCTCCCCTACTCCAACAGCCCGCACCACGACGCCGAGGAGCAGCGCCGGCCGCTGATCCACCGCCTGATCGCGGAGGGGATGCTCCCCGACGGCTACGCCACCGAGAACGGCACGGGCCTGGTCTTCGTCGACACCGAGTTGCAGGACGCCTTCACCGAGGTGGAGGGGAAGGTGGCGTACTCGCTCACCAAGCAGGGCGACACGACACGCGAGACCCCGCTGCGCGACGCGCCTGCTCTGAGCGGCGGACCCGGGACGCGTCAGGCCGCTGCCCCCGCCCAGTTCGATCCGGCGTGCACCGTGTCGGTGTCGCGGCCCGAGCGCAGCACCGCGCCGGGCACGGCACCGGTGAAGGCACCGTCGCGGGCGATCTCCGTCCCGTTGACGAGCACGTGGCAGATGCCGCGTCGCCTCGGCGTAGAGGCGGCTCGCCCCACCGGGCAGGTCGTCGCGCGTGCGCACCGGACTCGTGGCCGATGGCATTGGGGTCGAACACCACGACGTCGGCGTAGGAACCGGGCACCAGCCGGCCCCGGTCGCGCAGGCCGTAGAGCCGGGCCGGGATGTCGGTCAGCTGGCGCACCGCCTGCTCCCAGCTGAGCAGGCCGCGCGCCCGCACGCCGTCGCCCAGCATCGAGGTGGAGTAGATGGCGCCGCACATCGTGTCGAGGTGTGCGCCGGCGTCGGAGCCGCCCACGATGGCGCGCGGGTCCTGCCACGCCTCGGCCCGCAGCGACCCAGTCCGCGTCGTTCTCGCCGATGGGTGGGCGCAGACCCGGTGCGCAGGTCGTCCGCCACGACGATGTCGAGCAACGCGTCGAAGGATGCGACACCTCGTTCGCGAGCCACGTCGCCGACGCGTGCGCCCCTCGAGGCCTTTGTTCTCCGGGGCGAAGGTCTCGTCGAAGATCAGGCGGTCCCACTGCGCGAGGTGCCGCAGGATGCCGGCCTCGTCGGACTGCGCACCGGCGTCGAGACGGCGTCGCGCGTCTCGGGATCCGAGAGCGCCGCCATCCGCTGCTCGTACGGGAGAGCGAACACCTCGCGCCAACCCGGCAAGCCGTCGAGGATCGCGCCGTGCGCGAAGCTCAGCCGGATCTGCATGGTGTGGGGCAGGGTCAGCGCGACCACCGTGGCGCCCCGGTCCGCGGCCGCCGTGCCCGGCGGCCAGCTGGCTCCACGCGCCGTCGGGGTTCATCGACGACACCCCGAGCACGTTCCAGTTGACGGGCCGGTCGGCCAGCAGGGACATCGTGGCCATGAAGTCGATCTCCTCCTCGGTGAACCCGTTGAGGCAGCCCGCGACGATGAGCTCGACCGTCGTCCCGTCGTGGGAGCGCACCGCGGCGGCGAGGCGCTCCATCTCGGCGCGGCTGGCGGCCCGCGACGGGACGGGCTGGCCGTCCCCGTCGTTGTGCGTGTGCACCTGCGAGGTCGAGAAGCCGAGGGCGCCGTCCTCGAGCGCGGCGTGCAGCGCCGCCTCCATGGCATCGATGTCCGCGTCGGTCGCGGTGCCCCCGACGGCGCGTTCGCCCATGACGAGCCGCCGCAGCGTCGAGTGCCCGACGAGGAAGCCGGCGTTGACGGCGATGCGGCCGTCGAGGCGGCCGAGCCAGTCGCCGAACGAGCCCCAGTCCCACGGCAGGCCGTCCTGCAACGCGGCGAGCGGCATGCCCTCGACCCGCGCCATCATCCGGCTGATGTAGTCGGCGCCGTCCGGCGCCAGCGGGCGCCAGCGAGAAGCCGCAGTTCCCGCCGAGGACGGTGGTCACGCCGTGCAGCGGAGACGGGCTGGCGTTGGGGTCCCAGAACAGCTGGGCGTCGTAGTGGGTGTGCAGGTCGACGAAGCCGGGCGCGACGAGGAGGCCGCTGGCGTCGATGACCGTGTCGGCGCCGGGCGCGCGCCGTGCCGTTGCCGGCTGCGATGGCGACGCACCCGGTCGCCGTCGATGAGGACGTCGGCCCGCACGGGCGGCGCACCCGTGCCGTCGACCACCGTCCCGCCACGAATCGCTGTCGTCATGATCCGTCTCCTTGCCCTGCGGCCTGCTCGGCCGGTCCCGGTCGCCGCACCCGGACCCGCTGGCGGGCGAAGGCCTGCATGCCCTCGGCGCCGAGCTCCACCCCGAAGCCCGACTGCTTCCACCCGCCCATCGGGGCGTACATGTCGAGTGACCGAGATGCCGTGGGTGTTCACGAAGACGGTGCCGGCCACCAGGCGTGAGGCCACGCTCGGCGGCGAGCGTCGTCGTCGTTGCTCCACACCGAGGCGCACAGCCCGAAGTCGGTGTCGTTCGCCGCCGCCGACGGCCTCGTCGATGTCGTCGTAGGGGATCACCGGCAGCGCCGGCGCGAACTGCTCCTCGCGGACGATGCCGAGCTCCGGCCCGGGCGCGACCACGAGTGGCCGGCGAGACGAAGTAGCCGCCCGAGCCCTCGTCCTCGGCCCGCAGCCGTGCCCGGCCGCAGCACCGCTGCGCCGGCCGCGGCCGCCTCGGCGACCATCGCCTCCACCCGGTCGCGGGCGCCTGCGGTGTGGACCGGACCCATCGTCACCCCGTCGGCCAGACCGTCGCCCACCACCTCGCCCGAGAGGCGCTCGGCCAGCGCGTCCACCGTCTCGTCGACCCGGTCGCGGTGCACGTAGAGCCGCTTGATCGCCATGCACACCTGCCCGGAGGTGACGAAGGCCGCGTCGACGATGCGGTCGGCGAGGGCGCGGTCGCCCGCCGACGTCGGGGGCCAGGATGGCGGCGTCGTTCCCGCCGAGCTCGAGCACGACGGGCCGGGTGGTCGCGGACGGCGGCGGCCATGACCGCCTGGCCGGTGCGCACGCCGCCGGTGAAGGAGACCATGTCGACGCCGGGGTGGCCCACCAGCGCGGCGCCCAGCGCGGCGTCGGGGCCGTTGACGACGTTGAGGACGCCGGGCGGCAGGATCTCGGCCATCGCCGCGGCCACCAGCAAGACGGTGGCCGGGCACGTCGGCGGCGCCTTGACCACCACGGTGTCGCCGGCGAGGAGGGCCGGGAGGATCTTGTTGGCCATGACCGAGACCGGCCAGTTGAAGGGCAGGATCGCGGCGACGACGCCGTGGGGCACCCACTCGACCCGGGTGGCGCCGCCGCTCAGCTCCCGGGCGGCCAGCGCCTCGGCCACGACGCGGCGCGAAGGCGGCGGCCATGCCGCCCATGGTGGCGGTGTCGAAGATGGCCTCGAGGTGGGTCTTGCCGTGCTCACGGGTGAGCAGGCGGGCCAGGTCGTTGGCCTCCACGAGCGCCACGCCCGCCTCGGCGGCTGCCACGACCGTCGCCGCCCGCTCGTCCATGGCCAGCGCGGCCCAGGCGGGCTGCGCCCGGCGGGCCGCCGCCACGGCCTGGTCGAGCTGGGCCGGCGAGGTCGACGGGGCCTCGAGCACGACCTCGGCGGGGCGGGCCGGGTTGGTCACCGGGTAGGTGCCCTCGCCGCCGGCCACGACGTCGCCGTCGATCAGGAGGCCGACGCGGGTCGTGACGTCCTCGACGTGTGTGGTCATGCGCACCCCCTGGGCCGGCCGACTTTGCTGACGATAGTGTCACCTTCGCATGGGAGCCGTCGAGACAGCACCAGGGCAGAACGAGGGCCTGCACACAGGGCCACGCTGCTGCCCGACCCCGAGCCGCGGGCCGTGCGGGTCCCGGTGATCTCCGTCGACGACCACCTCATTGAGCCGCCCGACCTGTTCGAGGGCCGGCTGCCGGCAGCGCTCCAGGAGCGGCGCGCCCAGCGTGGTCGAGGAGGCCGACGGGTCGCAGGCCTGGATCTTCGAGGGCAACCGCTACCCCAACGTCGGCCTCAACGCCGTCGTCGGGCGGCCGCGCGACGAGTGGAGCATGGACCCGGCCCGCTTCGACGAGATGCGCCCGGGCTGCTTCGACATCGCGGCCCGCATCGCGGACATGGACCGGGCCGGCCTGTGGGCCTCGCTGTGCTTCCCCTCGCTCGTCTCGGGCTTCTGCGGCGCCGTCTACTCGCGGGCGCAGGACAAGGACCTCGGCCTGGCCTGCCTGCGCGCCTTCAACGACTGGCACCTCGACACGTGGGCCGGCACTACGCGCCCGAGCGCATCATCCCGCTGCAGCTGCCCTGGCTGGCCGACGTCGACCGTCGCGGCTGCCGAGGTCCGGGCCAACGCGGCGCGGGGCTTCAAGGCGGTGAGCTTCCCCGAGTTCCCCGCGCGGCTGGGTCTGCCGTCCATCTTCAGCGGGGAGTGGGACCCCTTCTTCGCCGCCTGCGAGGAGACCGACACCGTCGTCTGCCTGCACACCGGCGCGTCGGGCTGGGCGCCGCTCGCGTCCTTCGACCCGCCCTTCGAGATCCTCCCCACCTTCTTCCCCGTCAACGCGCTGCTCGCCGCCGGCGAGTGGCTGTGGTCGGGCGTGCCGCTGCGCTTCCCGAAGCTGAACGTCGCGCATGTCCGAGGGCGGCATCGGCTGGGTGACGATGCTGATGGACCGCTCCGACTACGTGCTCGAGCACTCGGCGTCGGGGACCGAGAGCCATTCGTGGCCCTCCGACCTGCTCCCGAGCGAGGTGTTGCGGCGGAACTTCTGGTTCTGCTCCATCGACGACCCCTCGGCGGTGGCGCAGCGCCATGTGATCGGCGTCGACCACATCATGGTGGAGAGCGACTACCCGCACGCGGACTCGTCGTGGCCCGACACCCAAGCGCGTCCTCGCCGAGAACTGGGGCGCGCTCCCCGACGACGAGCTGCGCGCCGTGGCGGCGGGCAACGCGGCCCGCCTGTTCCGCCACCCGCTGCCCGAGACCGACGACTGGCGCGTCGCAGCCCCGGCCGGCTGAGGCGCGGCGAGCGGACCCAGCGGCGGTGAGCAGGCCACTGCCACCTCGGGCCGGGCCGGTCGTCGACGCCGACGGCCACGTCGTCGAGCCCCTCAGCGCCTGGGAGGAGCTGCCCGAGGCCCACCGGCCCGTCATCACGGCGGACGCCCACGGCTACGAGCACGTCACCGTCGGCGGCACCGAGATCCTGGCCGTCCCGCTGGGCACGCTGGCCCGGCCGGGATCGACGCTTCGACGATCCGTCCGCCTTCCGGCCCGCTCGCCGACGCGCAGCCCGGTGGCTCGGACCCCCGGGCACGCCTCGTCGACATGGACGCCGAGGGCATCGACCAGGCGGTGCTCTACCCGACCATCGGGCTGTACTTCTCCGTCGTCGAGGACCCCGGGGCGGCCGTGGGGCTCGCGGTCGCCTACAACGACTGGCTGGCCGGCTACTGCGCGGCCGATGCCGCCCGGCTCTTCGGCGCCGCCATGCTGCCGCTGCAGGACCCGGTCGCCGCCGTGCACGAGCTGCGGCGGGCCGTCACCGAGCTCGGCTTCGTCGCCGGCTTCGTCCGCCCCAACCCCTGCCTCGGGCGCTCCCTGTCGGACCGTGCCTACGACCCGCTGTGGGACACGGCCGAGGCAGCTCGATGTGCCGATCGGCATCCACGAGGGCAGCTCGGTCATCGTGCCCACGCTCGGCTCCGACCGCCCGTTCAACCCGCTGATCCTGCACGCCGTGTCCCACTCCTTCGAGGAGATGCTCGCCTGCGCGCAGCTCATCGCGTTCGGGGTGCTCGAGCGGCACCCGAGCCTGCGCGTCGTCTTCTTGGAGTCCTCGGGCGGGTGGGCGCCCTTCTGGCTCGAGCGCCTCGACGAGCAGGCGGAGTCCTTCGGCGGCTTCTGCCCCGACCTCTCGCTGCGCCCCTCGGAGTACTTCGCCCGCCAGTGCGCCATCAGCTTCGAGGTCGACGAGCACACCCTGCCCGCGCTGGTGCCCTTCGTCGGCGCGGACCGCATCGTGTGGGGCAGCGACTACCCGCACCACGATGCGACCTTCCCCGGTGCCGTCGAGGCGCTGCGGGCCACCATCGCCCCCTGCCCCACCGCGGTCCAGGCCAAGGTGCTCGGTCTGAACGCGCGGCATGTCTACCGCCTCCCGTCGCGCCGCCCCGCACCGGCGGGAATCATCGACGACTACTTCGCGGCCGTCACCGCCCGCGACGTCGACATGCTGCGCGGGATCTTCGCGTCCGACGCCGCCTTCGACGTCGACGGCGACCGTCGCCGCGGGCACGACGCCATCCTCGCCTACTACACCGAGAAGACCTTCACCTTCGACGACTTCCGCCCGACGCCGGGAGCGGTCTAGATCGACGGCACCACCGTCACCGTCGACCTCGACGTGCACATCGCCGGGACCGAGTCGCACGTGCGCGACGTCTTCGAGACCGACGGCGAGCACATCACGTCCCTGGTCGTCCGCGGCTTCGCCGACGCGTTGCGCGGACGGTCGAGCTGAACGACGCCACACCGCGGCTCAGACGGGCGGCGCAGGTCGGGGGCCGGCTGGGGCTGGGGTTGGGGCTGGGGCCCGCGGAGAAGACGGCCCGGCCGCTCCCCCGTCGCCTCGCCCTGCTCACGCACGATGGTGCCGCTCTTGACGGTGGCCACGTAGCCACGCGCCCGCTGCACCAGCCGCTTGCCCGCGGCCGGCAGGTCGTAGAGCATCTCGGGCGCCTCGAGCTCCAGTGCGCCGTGGTCGATCACGTTGACGTCGGCCAGGTAGCCCGGCGCCAGCAGGCCGCGATCGCGGAAGCCGTAGAGCTCGGCCGTGCGCCGGGTCTGGAGGTGGACCACGGTCTCGACCGGGAGCCGCTCTCCCCGGCTGCGGTCGCGCGCCCAGTGGGTCAGCATGAATGTGGGCAGGCTGGCGTCGCACAGCACGCCGCAGTGGGCGCCGCCGTCGCCGAGGCCGAGCACCGTGGCGGGGTGGACCAGCATTTCGCGGACGGCGTCGAGGTTGCAGTGCGAGTAGTCGAGCAGCGGGAGGTAGAGGAGCTCGCGCCCGTCGCGTTGGAGCATGAGGTCGTAGAGCACCTCGTCGGTGCTCCGCCCCTGTGACGCGGCCAGCGCAGTGATGCAGCGCTCGGCGGGCGGTTCGTAGTCGGGTGGGTCGCCCAACGGGAACAGCTTGTGCAGGTTGGCCCGCAACAGTTGCACGAAGCCGGTGGGTTCGGGGTCCTCGCCGAGGATGGCGGCGCGTACCTCGGGCGTACGGAGCCTTGCCACCCGTTCGTCGAGCGGCAGGTCGGCGATGGCCTGGTAGGCCCGGTGGTGCGCGAACGGGTGCGTGACCGACTGGAAGCCCACCATGAGCGACGTCGGCTTGCCGGCCACCTGGGGCACCAGCCAGGCGCCGCGCCGGTTGGCCGCCACGCCGCGGTCGATCCACTCGCGCCACAGCTCGGGATTGAAGTCCGCCTGGAGCACCTGGTACGTGACGGGCACGCCCGCACGCAGCTGAGATCTCCGACATCCAGGCGAACTCGTGGTCGAGGTCCCACATGTCGCTGGCCACAGAGAAGACCCGGTGCCCCGCTTTGCCGAGCGCCTCGCCGATGGCGATCAGCTCGTCGGCCGCCGCCGTGGTGCCGGCCGCCAGCTCGCCGTCCTTGGCCCGGTGCAACACGGTCCGCGTCGTCGACGCGCCGATCGCCCCGGCCGCCACGGCGTCACGCACGATGGCCGCCATCTCCGCGATCTCCTCGGCGTTCGCCGTGTCGTTGGCCCGGCCCTCGCCGAGCACGTAGGCGCGCAGCGCGCCGTGCGGCACGAGGCTGGCCACGTCGAGCACCCGCGCCGTGCGCTCCACTTCGTCGAGGTATTCGCCGAAGGTCTCCCAGTTCCAGTTCATGCCCTCGGCGAGCGCGGTACCCGGGATGTCCTCGACGCCTTCCATGAGCTGAATGAGCCAGGCCCGGTCTTCGGCGCGGGCGGCGCGAAGCCGACGCCGCAATTCCCCATGACGACGGTGGTCACACCGTGCCAGCCCGAGGGCGACACCTCGGGGTCCCACGTGGCCTGCCCGTCGTAATGCGTGTGGATGTCGACCCAGCCCGGCGTCACCAAGAGGCCGTCGGCGTCGATCTCGCGGCGTCCGCCTCCGTCCACCTCGCCGACGGCGGTGATGATGCTGCCGTCGATCGCGAGGTCGCCGGTTACGGTCGGGCGTCCCGACCCGTCGGCGATGGTGCCGCCCCTGATCACGAGGTCGTGCATGGTGTGGCTCCTCTCTCCGGCGGACCCGGTCCGCCCGCCTTCAGACGGGCCTGGCGCGACCCCGGGCGGCGGCTAGACCCAGCTTCGCAGTTTTTCGATCATGGCGACCGGATCGGGCCCGAGGGGCGTCACGCTCAGATGGGTCACCCCCGCCTCGGCGAGGGCCGCCAGCCCGCTCCTTGATGTAGGACTCGGGACCGCAGAGCGACGTCGCCTCGAGCAACTCGGCCGGCACCAGCGCCGCCGCCTCCTTCTTCTTGCCCGAGAGGTAGAGGTCCTGGATCTCGGCGGCCTCCTGCTCGTAGCCGTAGCGGCAGGCGAGCGCGTTGTAGAAGTTCTTGCCCTTGGCGCCCATGCCCCCGATGTAGAGGGCGAGCATCGGGCGGTTGAGCTCGCGCAGCGGCGCGACGTCGGCCTCCTCGCCGATCGCGAACAAGCCGCCGGCTGCGATCTGCAGCGTCCCGAGCGCGGGGTCACGCTTGGCCGTTCCCTCGGCCAGTGAAGGCCCGAAGACCTCCTTCACCTTCTCGGGCACGAAGAAGATGGGCAGCCAGCCCTCGGCCACCTCGGCCGTCATCGCCACGTTCTTCTCGCCGAGCGCGGCGACCCAGATCGGGATGCGCGGGCGCACGGGGTGATTGATGATCTTGAGCGGCTTGCCCAGCCCCGTCCCTTGCCCCTCGGGCAGCGGGATGTGGTACGAGGCGCCGTCGTGGGTGAGCGGCGCCTCGCGGGCCCACACGTCGCGACAGATCTCGATGATCTCGCGGGTGCGCCCGAGCGGACGGTCGTAGGGCACGCCGTGGAAGCCCTCGATCACCTGCGGACCCGACGCGCCCAGCCCCAGGATGGCGCGCCCGCCCGAGAGCGAGTCGACGCCGGCCGCGGTCATGGCCAACAGGGTGGGTGTGCGGCTGTAGATGGGCAGGATGGCCGAGCCGATCTCGAGCCGCTCCGTCTTGGCGGCCAGGTAGCCCATGAAGCTCGGCGCGTCGAAGCTGTAGGCCTCGGCGACCCAGACCACATCGAGGCCCGACCTTCTCCAGCGCGGCGGCCTGCCGCGCGGACTCCTCGTGGCCCCCGGCGTAGTTGAGCGTCATGGAGAGCTTCACTCGGTCGAACCTTTCGTCGGCGTGGTCCGTGGTTGGCGTGTGGTTGGCGTGCGGTTGGCGTGCGGGCTGGCGGTGGCGGTGGCGGTGGCGGTGGCGGAGCTGGCGCTGGCGGAGCGCCCACAAAGAGTATTCTCAACTGCCCCTGCAGCGGGCCTCCGTAGCATCGCAGGAATGACGAGTGACGGCCCCATCGACTTGGTCCTGTTCGACCTCGCCGGCGTGCTCATCGAACCCGGCGGCGTGGAGCCCATGCGCGAGCTGAGCGGGCTGGGCTCCGAGGAGGAGGTCTGGGCCCGCTGGCTGGGTTGCCGCTGGGTGCGCAGCTTCGAGGCGGGCCGGTGCTCGCCGGAGGAGTTCGCGGCGGGCGTCGTCGGCGACTGGGAGCTCGGGCTCGAGCCGGCCGCGTTCCTCGACGAATTCGCCCGATGGTCCGGGCTCCCCTACCCCGGGGCGCTGGACCTGGTGTCGGAGGTGCACGCACGGGTCCCGGTGGGCTGCCTCTCGAACACCAACGCCCTGCAGTGGGACGCCAACTACCGCTCGACACCGCTCACCGACGCTTTCGCCTACTGCTTCTTGTCCTTCGAGCTCGGGCTGGTGAAGCCCGACCGCGAGATCTTCGAGGTGGTCGCGGTCGCGTTGCCGGTCTCGCGTCGCAGCGTGTTGTTCCTCGACGACAACGCCGTCAACATCGAGGCGGCTCGCGCGGCCGGGTTCACGGCCGAGCACGTCAAGGCCGTCGACGGCGCTCGTGGCGCGCTGGTCCGTTCGGGCGTCCTGCCCGTCTGAGCCCGGGCCGGCGGCCAGTCGTGCAGGCGGCCGGTGCGGATGGGTGCGAGACCACCCCGGTGTGCCAACATGCCCGGCATGGTTGCCAACGGGCCGATGCTGCGTGTTCTGCCGCGCCTGAGCGACGACGTGGCCTTCTTCTGGACCTCGGGCCAAGACGGGGTGTTGCGCTTCTTGCGCTGCAACAATTGCGGCTTCTTCATCCACCCGCCGGGCCCCGTGTGCCCGCGCTGTCTCTCTCGTGACCTCGGACCACAAGAGGTCAGCGGGCGTGGCCACGTGGCGACGTTCACGGTCAACTACCAGCAGTGGATCCCCGGCAGTGACCCTTACATCATCGCCTGGGTCTCCATCGACGAACAGCCCGACGTGCGGTTGACGACCAACCTCATCGACGTCGAGCCCGACGACGTGCACATCGGCATGCCGGTGCGGGTCGTGTTCGAGCACGTCGAGGATGTCTGGGTCCCCCTCTTCATCCCGGCGGAGGAATCGTGAGCCCGCTGCGGCGCGGCGAGGAGCCGCTGGAACGCCGGGCGATCATCTCGGGCATCGGCCAGTCCGACATCGGTCGCCGGCTCGGGCGCAGCGAGCTCGACCTGACCATTGAGGCGGCGGAGGTGGCCATCGCGGACGCCGGCCTCACCCGTGACGACATCGACGGCCTCTCGACCTATCCGGGCATGGGGGCGGGCACCGCAGGCTTCGCGGGGCCGTCGTCGCCCGAAGTGCAAGACGCCATGGGCCTCTCGCTCAACTGGCACGACGGCGGGGGCGAGGGGGCCGCGCAAATGCGAGCCGTGCACACCGCCGCGCTCGCCGTAGCGGCCGGCCTGGCCCGCCACGTCCTGGTCTACCGGACGGTGACGGAGGGCTCCGCGCAGGGTACCGGCGGGCGCCAGGGCATCGGCGGCGGGAGCGGCGGGGGCGGCGGCGTGCCTCGCTTCGGCGGCTTCATGCAGTGGTCCATCCCCTACGGTGCGGTCTCGGCCGCCAACTGGCTCGCCATGGTGGCCCAGCGCCGCATGTACGAGTTCGGCCTGACCCGCGAGCAGCTGGGCGCCATTCCCATCAACAACCGGGCCAATGCGGCGCTGAACCCCAAGGCGATCTACACCGACCCGATGTCGATGGAGGACTATCTCGCTGCGCGCATGATCACGACACCGCTGTGCCTCTTCGACTGCGACGCGCCCTGCGACGGGTCGACCGTAGTGATCGTGTCGCACCGCGACACGGCGGGCGACCTCGACCACCCCGCCGTCCAGATCAACGCCCTCGGCACCGCGCTGCGCGGTAGACCGAGCTGGGATCAGTTCGACGACATGACGACCATGGCCGCGCGCGACGCGGCGGCGTCCATGTGGGAACGCACCGAGCTGACCCCTGCCGACGTCGACACGGCGCAGCTCTACGACGGCTTCTCCATCTTGACCGCGGTCTGGCTCGAGGCGCTGGGGTTCTGCGGACGGGGCGAGAGCGGGTCCTTCGTCGAGGGCGGGGCGAACATTGCCCGCGACGGCCTCCTGCCACTCAACACGAACGGCGGCCAGCTCTCGGGCGGCCGGCTGCACGGCTTCAGCCTCATCCACGAGGCCTGCGTGCAGCTGCGCGGCGACGGTGGTCGGCGCCAGATCGTGCGGCCCGGCGGACGCGCTCCCGAAGTGGCGGCAGTGGCCAACGGTGGTGGCCCGATCGCCGGCACCATGCTGTTGACGCGGGGCGTCAGCTCGTAGGGCTCACGCTGCGTCACCGGAAGGTCCGCCGTGTCACGAGCGGCTCGCTCCGGAGTCACAGAGCAGTGCTGTGATCGGAGGGCTCGTCCTCGTTGCGAGCAGCTACGAGGACGGCGCTGTCTCAGGCGGCAGTCAAGCAGCGTGCGAAGCGTCACTGCTCGCCCGCGACACGGGCCGGCGTTTTGCTCTCAAGACCCTGAGAGCCGCCGAGCACAGCAGGATCGCAACATCGCCCAGGACCCAGAGCCACACGCTGACGCGAAGCACCGAATCTCTGGATGGGCTCTGCACCAGTTGCTCGTACACGAACGCAGCAAGGAAGTAGCCATTCCACACTCCGAGAACGAGGGTCAGGAGGCTTCTGAGCGACAGCCACTTCTCGAGCGTCTTCGACCGCTCCTGATCCGTTCGAATCTGGTCGGCCGAGCTGGTGACGATCCAACCAGCCACGGGGTTGTCTTCGGATCGGCTGGCCACGCTCAATTGTCGACCGCTCGAGGCCGCTCCTTAAGGTCGAGCGCGACGTCACTCGCCGAACGTGAACCACGGGGTCTCAGGCACGGTTCGGTCCGGCCGCCTCGGTCCGGCCGCCTCGGTCCAACCGGTGTGGCGACGGGCGGCCGGCTGCCCGCGTCTACGCCGGCTGCGTCCCCGCGAGGTGATGCGCCGCCCGCGACGCCAGCGCCACCAGGGTCAGCGTGGGGCCGTAGCCGCTCGAGGTGACGAACACCGACGAGTCTGCGATCACGACGTTGTCGAGCGAGTGCACCCGTCCCCAGCGGTCGACGACCGACGACTCGGGGTCGTCCCCCATGCCGCGCCGTGCCGATGACGTGGCGGCTCTCGGGGACCGGCGTGGCGCCGATGCCGTGATAGGAGACGCCCGGCGAGGAGGTGTGCAGGACCCACTCGGCCCCCATCTCCTCGAGCACCGACTGCAGGATCTTGCCGTGGTACTTCGACGCCGCCAGCTCGTGACGGCCCGGGCTGTAGGTCACCCGCGCCACCGGGTAGCCGCGGGCGTCGCGGATGGACGGGCTGAGATCGACCGTGTTGGTGCCATAGGGCAGGTCCTCGCCCTGCATGATGAACGCCCACATCCGCTCGCGCAGGTTCGAGTCGCGCATGACCTGGGCGTGGACGCGGCCCCAGGGCGAGTGCCGCGCTTCCATGATCGGAAAACCGCCGCCGCTGTGCTCGACCAACCCACCGCGGAACCATGGCAAGCCCGCCTCCGCCGCAGCCTTGCGCGACCTCTCGTCTTGCACCATCGCGTCGTCGTGCACGTGGGTCACGGAGCGCCCCTTGTGCGGGTGGAGGTGCAGGTGCGGGAAGTGCCCGACCACGATCGTCTGGAAGTGCACCATGAGGTGCCGGCCGATGAAGGGGTGCTCAATACCCGAGAGCAGCAAGATGCGCGGCGTCTCGATCGCGCCACCGGCCACGATCACCAGGTTGGCGTCCATGGTGTGCATCGCGCCGTTGGCGTCGATGTACTCGACGCCCGTGGCGCGTCCGGCCGTCCGTGATGATCCGGCTCACGTAGGTCTCCGCCATCAGCTCCGCCTTGCCGGTCGCCATGGTCTTGGTCAGCAGCGCCACGGGGTCGCCCTTGGCGTGAATCGGGCAGCCGAAGAACGCGCAATACCCGCAGTTGTTGCAAGCGGGCCGGCCGTCGTAGGCGATGCTGTTGGCCGCTGTCGGCGCCTCGTAGGGATGCAGGCCGACCTTGCTCGCCGCCTCCGAGGACAAGAGCGCGCCGTACATCGGCGCGCCGGACGGCATCGGGTAGGGGCCCGAACGCCACGCGGCGAAGGGGTTCGCGCCCTCTCGGCCCGAGACGCCGATGGCCCGCTCGACCTCGGCGTAGTAAGGCTCCATCTCGTCGTAGTCGAGGGGCCAGTCGCCGATGGCCGCGCTCTCTTGGGGCCCGTAGGTCGACAGGAGGCGGAAGTCCTCCTCCCGAAAGCGCGGCACCTTGCCGTCCGCATGGGTGCCGCCGCCACCCACCGTCGTCGGAATCGAGTTGACCTCGCCGACGTGGGTGTGTTCGCCGTCGTCCGCCGAGACGCGGAACGCCCTCGGCTCAATGAGCGGGTCGGGCCCCAGGAAATAGCGGTGGATGAACTTGATCTCGTCGTTCGAGTAGTCAGCCGCGGGCTTGGTCAGGTCGGCCGGATCGAGGAGGTGGTTCCGTCCCTTCTCCATGATCACCACCGACCAGCCGGCTCGGGTCAGTACCTCGGCCGCAGTGGCACCCCCCGGACCCGACCCGATGATGATGGCGTCGGCAGTCATGTCGCTCACGGCTGCGAGACCTCCTGGTCGCTGTAGCCCCGGGGCTGCACGTCACCCTCGTAGTCGATGTAGTCCCAGCCGACACAGTCGCGGTTGCCGCCGTACTCCGGCGCGCCGTACATACCCTCGCAACTGTGCTCCCACAGCAGGTCGCAGAAGGACTCGTCGGCCCGGAGCCGGCGCCGCTGCTCCTTGCCCTCCACCTGGACGAAATCCTCACCCAGGGCGGCCAAGCCTTCCCGGTAGCGCTGCTGAAGCCCGATCACCGGCCCGTTGAACTCGCGCTCGGGGATCCCCTGTGACCCTTCGATCCGCATCCGCCAGGCCAGCTCGTCCAGCCGGGACAGCTGGTGGAAGTGCTTGAACCCCTCCGGGCCGCCCTTGCGCCCCGAGGTCGGGCCGCCGGCCCAGATCCGGGGCGGGTCGAAGGTGAACGCACCGAGGAATCCGTCGATGTACTCGGCGACGCCGGCTTCCTCGGCCCCGGGATGGTCCTCGCCGGAGGGGAGCATCTGTGCGCACGCGGCCCGGAGCGTCGCGTACTCCTGCTCGGTCAACCAGATGGGCATCGGGACAACGTAGCCTCGCCCGCACACCGATTGCTGACGTTGCTGTCAGGTTCAGACGGCCTGGACGTGGCGGCGGTTCGAGCGCTAGATCGGCCGGTGGATCGGCCGGTGGATCAGGTCTTGCACGCGCAGCCGTCCCAGTAGGAGACGAGCCGGTGGCGCAACCTGCCCCGGAGCTCGATCGTCAGGACATGCGGGCCCGTCTCGGGATTACCCCGATAGCGCACGGCGACGCCACCGGCCGGCACGCCGACGTATTGGCCCCATCGGTGGACGCCTCGGTCGTCGTGTCGAGCAGCGTGATCGTCCCACTGCAGCACCGATGCTCGTGGGAGAGGACGTGGACGACCCCACCCCGGGCGACCGCATAGGCCCTGGCCTCGTCGGAAACGACGACCTCCATCGGCGCCATCGTACGGCTCCGGCGACGAACCGGGGCCGGCGTGGTGCGCGTCAGGCCTGGTCGCCCGGCGGATCCGAAGGCGCGCGCGGCGCCTCAGGTGCGTCGGCCGCCACGGAGTCGGACGCCGCGCCGACCGGCGGCTCCTGCGGCGTGCCGGCCCCGCCGTCGGGCAGAGCACCGACGTGGTGCGCGAACCACAGCAGGGCCCGCTCGCCCTCGTCGAGCAGTTCACAGACCGCGTTGCCCGCCTCGCTGGCACCGACGTCGACGAGCTGCAGCCAGTTGGTCAGGATCCGGAACCCGGGCCCGCGGTAGTGCCGCCCGGCCACCCTCGCGGGCATGGCTGGCATGCGCAGGAACCAGGCCACGAGGCCGCCGGCGATCTCCGGCAAGGACGGCCGATGGCGGGTGATCTCGTCGTACTCGCCCGTGACGACGTGGGCAATGTTCTCGAGTGCCTCCGAGTCCGGCTCGAAGTAGCTCGAGTGTGCGGAGGTGTGCCGCTCACTCTCGGCGTCGGTATCCATGCGTGTCCCACCGAACGTCGGCGAGCTCGGAGTGGCGCCGAAAATCCCGAGCTCCGCGACGGGGTCCCCCGCGGCCTGCTCGGAAAAGAAATGCGACTGCTCGCACGTGGAGCTGGCGCAGCTCGTCCACCGTCATTCCCGGGCTCCCCGCCACGACGACGTCGGTCACCTCGAGGCCGCAGTCCGCCAGGGCCGCCCCTGTCACGATCGACCCGAAGCTGTGGGCCACGATCGTCAGCGACTGCTCGGGATCGAGATCCAATGAGTCCACGAACGCGGTCAGATCTCCCGCCGCAGTGACCAGGTCCTCGTTGCACTCGATGGTCCCGGCGGCAGCCGCCAGGACATCGACCGGATTGTCGTAACCCTTCCACAAGACGACGGCGGTCGAGGGCGACGCGTCGAAGAGGTTCAGCGCGTCGGGAATCCAGTCCTCGCAGAGGTTGGTACCGTCCCCGACCCCGGGGACGATGACGGCCACGTGCTGTGCAGTCTCGATGTCACCGAACAGCACCGCATAGTGCTGGAGCTGCGGCCGGTAGACGAGGATGTCCCCACCGCTCGAGATCAGCGTCTCCAACAGCCTCACTCGCGCCGCGTCGCCTTCCGCGCGTGCCGCGGCAAGATCCATTTTCACCGCGGCAAGGTTGCTGGCGGCCCTGCGGTCGAACAGCTCCCTTCCGCGCATGCACCAATTTACGCTGCACGCACCGCGAAACGGTGATGCTTCAGTATTCTGACCGCTATGGGTGAAGCCCTGGCTGTCCTTGCGGCGTTCTTGTTCGCGTTCGGAACTGTGCTGCAGCAAAAGGGAACCCTCACGACTGCGGCGGCAGAAGACGATCCGCGGTTCTTGCTCCAGATCCTGCACCGCCCCGTCTGGGTGGCCGGGGCTGTGTGCCAGTCCTCGGGATGGGTGCTCCAGGCGATGGCACTCGACCGGGCCTCGCTGGTGGTCGTGCAGTCACTCACCGCGCTCAGCCTCGTGATCGCGCTCCCCCTCGGGATGCTTCTCACCAATCAACACGTTGGCCGCCGCGAGGTGGCCGGCGCGTGCCTCACGCTGGTCGGGATCGTCTTCTTCGTGTCGGCCGGACAACCGCAGGGAGGCACGCCGCATCCGAGCTCGGGGGCCTGGTGGGCCGCGTGTCTGATCACGGGCTCCCTCATCTTGCTTCTCTTCGGAGTCGGACGGCGTTTCACCGGCGCGTCGAAGGCGCTGACGTTCGGTGCGGCCGCCGGCCTCGGGT
Organism: uncultured Acidimicrobiaceae bacterium; assembly: GCA_963825965.1. Lineage (GTDB taxonomy): Bacteria > Actinomycetota > Acidimicrobiia > Acidimicrobiales > RAAP-2 > Bog-473. Next base: position 458,256 of record CAWGUX010000012.1, on the reverse strand, counting down.
ACGGGCTCCAGGCCGCAGTCACCAAGACCTTCGTCACCGAGATCGGCGGGGGCGTCCTTGCGTTGTTGAGCAGCTGGTCGGTCTATGTGTTGATCATCTCGGCGGTGAGCGGCTTCGCGTTGCAGCAATCGGCCCTCAAGACAGGCGTGCTCGCCCCGGCGATGGCGTCGAGCAACTCGGTCACTCTGTTCTCGAGCGTTCTCCTCGGCATCGGCGTCTACGGAGAGACACTGTCCAAGGCCGGGACCTCGCACACGGGGTCCACCATCGTCGGCCTCATCGTGGCAATCATCGGCATCGCGCTCTTGGCCGGCTCGGGTGCACCGCAGGAGGTCGCGACGGGGACGGCCGATCCGTCACCCGTCACGTGAGGCGATCATCCGGACGTCGTCCCGCCGGGTGGCGCCCGTCGCGGCGCTAGGCCGGCGCAGCGTGCACAGTCTGGCGGCGACCGCCAGCTTCGCGAGCACGTGGTGGGAGTACATCGCGCTGTTCATCGCCGTCGCGGCGTCGTGGGCGGGCGTCCCGTTCGTCGGCGCCGCTGCGCTCGGCGCGGCCGGTGTCGCCGCCAGCCAGGGGAAGCTCGACCTTGCGCTGGTCGTCGCGGTGTCGACGGCGGCCGGCGAGGTGGGCGGCCTCATCGGCTACGCCATCGGGAACCGGTGGGGCCGCCAGATGCTGGAGCGACCGGGTAAGCACCAAGAGGGGCGCCAGAAGATGGTCGACCGCGGCGAGCGCGCGTACGAACGCTGGGGCAGGCTCGCGGTGTTCTTCACCCCTGCCATCGTGTCGGGCACCGCCAAGATGGAGCACGGCGAGTTCGTCTTGTGGAACCTTGTCGCCTCCCTCGCCTTCACCATCTCGGTCGCGGCCAGCTGGTTCGGTCTCGGCAAGATCGTCAGCGGCAGCCACACCGCCCACGACATCGGCACGCTCCTCGTGGGCCTCGTCGTCGGTGCGCTCGTGATGGTGCTCTTCGTCCGTCACCGTCGCCACAGTGCCGCCCGGCGCGCCGAACGAGGGGAACAGGGCTGAGTCGCTCTTTCAACGCGGCAGCCCGAGGATCCTCCCCGCAATGATGTCCCGCTGAACCTGCGACGTTCCGCCCGCAATGCCGGCGGCCTTGCTCCACAACCACTGCCGGGCCCACGGCCCGGCCTCGGCGGAGCGGAGATCACGTCCGGTGACCAAGAGGGCGGCGTCCGACATGCCCTGCGTCATGGCGGTCCAGGTGAGCTTGATCCAGCTGGACTCGGGACCGGGCTCCTCGCCACGTCCGAGGCGCGTCAGCGTGCGCAGATTGTGCAAGCGCAGCACGTTGAGGTCGACGTAGGCGTGCGCGAGGGCATCGGCGACCAGCGGGTCGTCGAGCGCGCCGTTGGCCCGCGCCTCGTCGTAGAGGCGGGCGAGATACATCTCGTGCACCACCTGCTCCTTGAACGGGAAGTTCGTGCCCCGCTCGTGGGCCAATGTGGAGCCGGCGACGGTCCACCCCTGTCCCTCGACACCGATGACGTGCTCCGCCGGAACGAAGACGTCGGTCAGGAAGACCTCGTTGAACTCAGCGTCGCCGGTCATCTGCACCAGCGGCCGCACCTCCACCCCGGGGTCGGCCATGTCGACGATCATCGCGGTGATCCCCTGCTGGGGACGCGCCGCCTCGGGGTCGGTGCGGGCCAGGCAGAGACCCCAGGTGGCGAACTGGGCGTAGGACGTCCACACCTTGCGGCCGGTGACGAGGAACCCGCCGTCGACGGGCGTCCCGCGCGTCGTCAACGAGGCCAGGTCGCTTCCCGCGTCGGGCTCGCTGAAGAGCTGGCACCAGATCTCCTCGGCCGAGAGGATGGGCGGCATGGAGCGGAGACGCTGGTCCTCGCTGCCATGTGCGAGCAGCGTCGGCCCGACCAGGTTGATCCCGACGCGGTTGACCGGCTGGGGCGCCTGCGAGCGGGCGTACTCGCTCTGGTAGAGGGCGACCTGGACGGGCGTCGCGCTACGCCCGCCGTACGCGCTCGGCCAGTGGACGCCGACCCATCTGTCGGCAGCCAGGGTGGCCTGCCACTCGCGGCCCCACGCCACTTCGTCGGCCAGGTCGACGAACGCGGGCGGCTCGTGGGGATGGTCGGCCAGCCAGGCGCGGAACGACGAGGCGAACTCCTCGTCCTCTTGCTTCAGCGCGAGGTCCACGCGAGACCCGTCGGCGAACCTGACATCGGCGTCACGTTAGTGGGCGCCCGATAGGGTGCCCAGCCGTGACGATGCGCCTGCGGCCCACCTGGGTGCCCAGTCAGGCCCGCACGTACCGGCGGCCGGGCGGCCCGTGGGACGTGCCCGTACTCGACGCGCTGATCACCGCCAAGGGTGGCGAGGTGGTCGACGGCGACACACGCCTCTCCCCCATCGAAGTGGAGTCCTTGGTGGCCGCCGTCGCCGGCGGCCTGCGTTCGAAGGGCGCGCGCCGCGGCGCGGCCGTCGCCTGGCAGATCCCCAACAGCCTGGCCGCCGCCGTCCTCACCCGAGCCTGCTGGCGCATCGGCGCCGTGGCCGCCCCGCTCCTCCATTCCTTCGGCGCAGCCGAAGTCGAGGGCGCGCTGGCGCAGGTCGATCCCGCACTCGTCGTCGAGGTGCCATCCGACGCGGTCTCGGGCCCTGCCGCGCTGGTCGAGGCGTTGGGCGGCCCGCCCGTCGGCCCGGGCAGCACCGCGACACGACCAGCGGACGTCGCGGTCGTCTTGTTCACGTCCGGATCGACCGGGATCCCCAAAGCCGTGCTGCACACGCACCGCGGGCTCAGCTGGAAGGCGACCCTCATGGCGGGCGTGCACGGACTGGGCTCCTCTGACGCCGTGCTCATGCCGGCACCGATGGCGCACATCTCGGGCCTGCTCAACGGCGTGCTGGTGCCTGGCGCGGCCGGCCTGCGCTCGGTGCTCGTCCGCCGCTTCGATCCCGAGGAGGCGCTGGCCCTCGTCGCCCGCGAACGGATCTCGTTCATGGCCGGCCCACCGACCTTCTTCATTGCGATGGCGCGCGCCATGGCGGAGGGCGCGAGCGCCGACGTCTCGTCGATACGGCTGGTGTCGAGTGGCGGCGCCTCGGTCACGCCCGCCTTCATTGAAGACACGGCCCGGGCCTTCGACTGCCGGGTCAAGCGCACCTATGGGTCGACGGAGGCACCCACGGTCACGACCAGCACCAACGACGACCCCTTCGACATGGCCCGCGACACCGACGGGCGCGCGGTCGGCGACGTCGAGCTCCGTATCTCGGACCCGGCCGAGGGGACGCCGCTGCCAACGGGAACTCCGGGCGAGCTCTGGGTCCGCGGACCCGAGATGTTCGCGGGATATGCCGACCGCGACCAGACAGCCGCCGTGATCGCACACGGCGGCTGGTTCCGCACGGGCGACCTGGCGACCATGGACGCCGACGGATGGGTCCGCATCGTCGGGCGATTAAAGGACGTGATCATCCGCGGCGGCGAGAACATCTCAGCCTCCGAGGTGGAAGCGGCGCTCGAAGCGCACCCCGACGTCCACCACGCAGTGGCAGTCGGCTATCCCGACCCGCTCATGGGTGAGCGCGTCGCCGCCTTCGTGGAGACCGCAACAGTGTTCGACCTCGAGGAGTGCCGCCGCTGGTTCGCCAGCCGTGGTATCGCAAAGTTCAAGACACCCGAGAAAGTCATCTGCCTCGAACGGCTGCCGCTCCTCGGTTCGGGCAAGGCCGACCGGGCCGAGTTGCAGCGGCGCGCCGCAGCCGGCTGACGCCGCGGCCCGGCGCGCGCTCACCGGGGATGGGTGAGACGCCGGGCGCATGGGGCCTCGCAGTAGCGTTGGCCGATGCCTCGACGCAACCTTGTTCCGCTCGCGCTGCTTGGCGTTCTCGTCGTCCTGGCGCTCGTCTTCGCCGTGTTCGGCGCCTCGTCGGCACCGAGCGGCGCCACGTTGACCGTGCAAAACGGGTCGACCAAGACGTTCGGCTCGCCGACGGGATCGACGTCGTTCACCATGGATCTGGTCGCGTCGGTCTCCGCCGGTTCGGGCACCGGCACGGTCAGCCAGGTGCGCCAGATCCGCTACACCCCGCCGCGACGCATGGCGGTCTACCAGATCACGACCACGACGACGAGGCTGGCGGGCATCCTCACCCCGGCGGCAATCACGTGCGCGCTCAGTTCGTATACGGCTGTCGTCGGCGGGAGCACGCCGTGGACGCCCGAGCGAAACGCCTACGCGCGCACCGAGAGCCTCGCCGACTACTCGGCCCGCGTGCCCAACGTCAGTTCGACGACCTGCCAACCGAATCCGAGCACGGTGCACGGTTCTGTGCACGAGGTAGCCAGCGTGCGGGCCGGCTACCTCGTGGGAGTCCGGCTCTCCATTGACGTACCGCCCCAGAAGCTCGTCAACGGGGCCTCGGCCGCGTACGGCACCGAAGGCGAGGCACTGGTCATGATTCAGATCAACGGCACGCCGACCCGGCACCTCGAGCCCTGAGCGTCTCGGTCGCGTCGCGTCTGGACGTGCGGACGTGCGGTCGTTGCGTCAGGACAGCGGCTGTCCAGCATCGAGACGGGCGCGGCAGCATGGTGGCGATCCGGTCCCGGTGGAACGAGGCGTCCCCGTAGCTCACCTGGTCGAGCTGTGCCCGCTTCACGAAGAGGTGCATATCGTGCTCCCAGGTGAACCCGATGCCTCCATGGACCTGCAGACCGACGCCCATGACCCGTCTCGACGCGTCCGAGCACCACGCCTTGGCCATGCTGGCCGCCAGAGAACGCTCGCCGTCGTCGGCCGCGGCACACCAGGCGGCGTAGTACGCGGTCGACCGCATGCCTTCGACGTCGACCAGGGCGTCGGCCAGCATGTGCTTGACCGCCTGGAACGAGCCGATGGGCTTGCCGAACTGGACGCGGTCCTTGGCGTACTCGACCGTCATGGCCAGCACGCGGTCCGCCGCGCCGAGCATCTCGGCCGATGACAGCGTGGCCGCCCGGTCCAGCACGAGCCGAGCGTCCTCCTCGCCGCCGAGGCGGAGTGCCGGGGTCGCCTCGAAGGTCAGAAGGCCGAGCTCCCTCGTGCGGTCCATGGCGGGCACGGGGTCGGGGCGCCCCTCACTGCGCAGATCCACTCCGTAGGTGGCGTCGCCGGTCACCACGACGGCGACGTCTGCTGAGGGTGCGAACACCGTGGGCGCGGTCGTGCCGTCGAGGCGCACCGCTCCCCCAGGGCCCTCCGACACGGTCACGGCGTCAGCCCGGGACCACGCGACACAGCCGACGGCGCTGCCCTCGGCGAGCGCCTCGCGCCAGTCCTTGGTGCCGGCCTCCCGGCTGCGCCTCGGGCGTGCTCGAGCGCGCCCCGAGCGCCACCACGGACGGGAGGAAGGGTGCCGCCACCAGACGCCGGCCGATCTCCTCGCACAGGACGGCGACCTCGACAGCGCCGAGTCCCAGGCCGCCCTCGTCCTCGGGCACCTCGATGGCGAGCCATCCTTGGTCGGCCATCGCCGACCACGCGGCGGTGTCGTACCCGCTCGGCGCGTCTGCGGCGGTAGAGGCCGCGTCGCCGCCCGCGCCGTCGCCGTCCGCGCCACCGGCACCGGGCAACGTGCCGACGACCGCACCCGGTCCCCACACGCGCCCGCAGTGCATCGTGCCCCGCCATCCGTCGAGGAGTGTGGCGGCGGCCTCGCGCAGGGCCTGTTGATCGGTCGAGAGGTCGAAGTCCACGGCGGCGCAGTCTACGGTCATCCCTGACACGGGAGTCATCCATCGCGGGCGCCTGTGCCATGCTGCGGCGGATGGATCTGCGCACGACCCCCGAGCAGGAGGCGCTGCGGGAGGCGTTCCGCGCCTGGCTGATGGAACACCTCCCCTGGCCGTACGGCGTCGGCCTCCCACCGCGCTTCGACGACCTCGCCGAGACGGTCGCGTTCGGCCGGCGCTGGCAGGCCGACCTGGCCGCCGACCGCTGGGTGGGGGTCACCTGGCCCGCCGAGTACGGCGGCCGGGGCCTCGGCGCGCTCGAGAACTACGTCGTGATCGAGGAGCTGGCCCGGGCGCGCGCGCCCGAGCTCGTCGGCCGGATCGGCATCAACCTGGTCGGTCCGACGCTGCTGGCCCACGGGACCGCCGAGCAGAAGGACCGCTTCTTGCCCCGGATCCTCGCCGCGGACGAGCTGTGGTGCCAGCTCTTCAGCGAGCCCGACGCCGGCAGCGACCTGGCGTCGCTCACCACTCGCGCCGTGCCCGTCGACGGCGGGTACCGCGTGACCGGCCGCAAGGTCTGGACCTCCTACGCCCAGTTCGCCGACTGGGGCCTCTGCCTCACCCGCAGCGACCCGGACGCGCCCAAGCGCCAGCAGGGCATCACGGCACTGATCATCGACATGCACGCCGACGGCGTGCGTGTCCACCCGCTCGTGCAGTCGACCGGCGAGGCCGAGTTCAACGAGGTGGAGCTCGACGACGTCTTCGTGCCCGACGAGCGGCGGGTGGGCACCGAGGGCGAGGGATGGTCGGTGGCCGGGCTCCACGCTCGCCCACGAGCGCGGCATCAACCCGCGCCAGCTGGTGATCCACTCCCAGCTCATTGAGGAGCTCCTGCGCCTGGCCAACGACAACGGGAGCTTCGACGACTGGCGCCTCCGCCAGCAGCTGGCCCAGGCCGCCACCGAGGTCCGGCTCTTCCAGCTGCACAACTGGCGCTCGCTGACCCGCCTCTCCAAGGGCGAGGCGCCGGGACCCGAGGGCAGCGCGCTCAAGCTCTACTGGAGCGAGATGTCCAAGCGCCTCCACGCGACGGCCCTCGACGTCCTCGGCCCGGCCTCGCCCCTGTGGGAGGGTGCGCCGGGGAACCCCGCCGACGGCGCGTGGCAGCGATCGTGGCTCTATTACCAGGCGTCGTCCATCTTCGCCGGGACCAACGAGATCCAGCGCACGCTCGTCGGCGAGCGGGTGCTCGGCCTCCCGCGGGATGAGCGCTCCGCATCGTGCGCCCGGCGGCACGGCAAGATGGGTGGCGCAGAGAGGGTGGGTGACATGGCAGAACACTTCGAGGCGATCATCGTACGAGCAGGACGGCGCGGTGGCGACCATCACGATGAACCGGCCCGAGATGGCCAACGCGCAGGACTCCCGCCTCATCGACGAGATCGACGCCGCGCTCGACCTGGCCGACGCGGACGACGACGTGCGTGTGGTGATCCTCGCCGGTGCCGGCAAGCACTTCTCCTCCGGCCACGACCTCAAGGCGATCGTCAGCGGCGACGGGGCCGACCCCTGGGTGGCCATGCGCGAGACCCCGGAGGGCAAGTTCCAGCACGAGAAGACGATGTACTTCGACCGCTGCATGCGGATCCACGACTTCCGCAAGCCGACCATCGCCGCCGTCCAGGGCAGCTGCATCGCCGCCGGGTTGATGCTCGCCGCCATGTGCGACCTGATCGTGGCCGCCGACGACGCCGTCTTCTCGAACCCGGTGCTCCGGCTCACCGGCGCCGGCGTCGAGCTGCTCGTCGAGCCGTGGGAGCTCGGGATCCGCAAGGCCAAGGAGTTCCTCCTCACCGGCGAGACCATCGACGCGCAGGAGGCGTGGCGCCTCGGGCCTCGTCAACCGCGTCGTGCCGCCGAGCCGAGCTGGCCGAGCGGACCCGCGAGCTTGCCGACCGGATCGCGCTGGTCCCCGCCGTCACGGCGCAGACGGTCAAGGACACGCTCAACCAGACCGGCACGCTGATGGGCAAGCGCGACGCGCTCAAGTACCACTTCATGGCCCACCACTGGGTCCACAACACCGCCACCGCGCTCGACGCGCTGGCGGCACGCAAGGCCAAGGGCTCCATGAAGGAGGTCAAGGCCGAGATGGACGCGGGCCAGGCCAAGCCGAAGGCATGAGCGAGCAGCAACGGGGCCCGCTCGAGGGCATCCGCGTCATCGACGTCGGCACGCGCATCTCGGCGCCCTTCTGCGCCGGGCTCCTCGGAGAGCTGGGCGCCGACGTGATCAAGGTCGAGCTGCCGGGCGCGGGCGACTTCATGCGCACCATGGGCCCCTTCGTCCCCGTCGACGACGGGCCGGGCTACTCGCTCTCGTGGGCCGTGGAGGGCCGGGGTCGGCGCGGCGTCACCTGTGATCTGCGCCAGCCCGAGGGCAAGGAGCTCTTCAAGAAGCTGGTCGCGAAGGCAGACGTCCTGTGCGAGAACTTCCGGCCCGGCACCATGGAGCGCTGGGGCCTCGGGCCCGACGACCTGTCCGACGATCTCGTCTACGTCCGCATCAGCGTCTTCGGGCAGTCGGGCCCCTATGCGCCGAGGCCGGGGCTCGACCGCCTCGGCATCGCCTTCGGTGGGTTGCTGCACCTGACCGGCGAGCCCGATCGCCCGCCCGTGCGGCCCGGGGTGACGGTCTCGGATTATCTCACCGGCGTCTTCGCGGCGTTCGCCGCCGTGTCCGCGCTCTACGGGCGCGACGCCCGGCGTGGTGCCGGCGCGGCCGGGTCCGGCGCCGGGAACGAGTCCGGCGAACCCGGCGGCGACGTCATCGACGCGCCGCTCTACGGATCCATCCTGCGCATCTTGGAATGGACGCTGGCCGGTTACGACAAGCTCGGCATCGTCCGCGGGCGCGAGGGCAACCGTCTCGCCCACTCGGCCCCGCTCGACAACTACCCGCACCGCGGACGGCTTCTTCGTCTGCATCGTGGCGGGATCGGACGCCAACTTCGCGCCGGCTGTGCGCCGCGATGGGGCGGCCCGAGCTGACCGAGGACCCCCGCTTCGCCAACTTGGCCCAGCGGGGCGCGCACGGTGACGAGATCAACGGCCTGGTGACCGAGTGGACCTCCAGCCTGAGCGCCGACGGAGATCACCGCGCGCTGCGTCGAGCACGACGTGCCGGTCGGCACCGCCTACAGCGCGGCCGACATCTTCGCCGACCCGCACATGGCCGAGCGAGGTGACCTGGTCTCGGTCGAGGACCCGGTCATCGGGCCCGTGCGCCAGCAGGCACCCGTTCCCGCGCCTGGCGAAGCACCCGAGCCCCGTCCCCTCCGGCGCGCCGCGTCTGGGCGAGCACAACCACGAGGTGTGGTGCGGGCTGGTGGGGCTCAGCGAGGCCGAGCTGGCCGATCTGACTACGCGCGGCGTCGTCTGAACCCGCGGCCGCTGCCGCCGTCGAGGGCGTTCGGGTAAGAGCCGCTCTTAGCCGGCGGAGCTGACCACGCGGCCCATGTACGAGGCGCCGCCGAAGGTGAAGATGCCGCCGTCGGCCGCGGCCATCCAGTAGCCGTTGGTTGCGTTGTCCGCCGCCATGCCCACGACAGGCGCCGCCAGCGTCAGGCCACCCGTCGATCCGTCGAAGGGCGCCTGGCCGAACGTGAAGATGCCACCGTCGGAGGCCACGAACCGATACCCCTGCCCGTTGGGCGAGGACTCCATGCCCACGATGGGCTTGTTCAGCTTGAGACCGCCCGTGCTGCCCAAGAACGGTGCGTGGTAGCTGAAGATCCCGCCGTCGGCCGCGACCTCCCAGTACCCGCCGGTCGCCGGGTCGGCGGCGATGCCGACGATGGGCTGGTTCAGCACGTGACCGCCCATTGAGCCGTCGAACGACGCGTCACCGAAGCTGAAGATCCCGCCGTCGGAGGCAACCATCCAGTAGCCCTTGCCGTCGCGGGTCGACGCCATGCCGACGATGGGCCTGTTCAGTTTCAGCGAGCCCGTCGAGCCGTAGAAGCCGGCGTCACCGAAGCTGAAGATGCCGCCGTCGGACGGCCACGAGCCAGTAGCCACCACCGTCCGGCGTGGCGGCCATGCCGACGATGGGCGAGTTGAGCGTGCCCGGACAGCGAGCCGAAGTTCTGCGCCGGCACCGAAAGCGGCGACGGTCCCGTTCGCCTCGACCTCCCAGTAACCGGTGCCGTTGCTCACTGGCGCGATTCCGACAGTCCTCGATCCCGAGTCGACCTCGGCCACCACCTGACCCCACGACGCCGTGATGTCGGTCGGGGGCGAGCACGAGCTCACGAGAATGGCGGCGATCGACCCGCCCGCGTACCCGGTCCGTGAGAAGGCGGCCCCCATGGAGAGGTACGGCGTGCCCGAGGGGCAGTTCGGGAACGAGTGCAAGATGATGTCGCGGTGTCCCCAGCACTCCGACGGGTTGGAAGGACTGCAGGCGGAGTTGGTGGTCGACGAGCCGCTCCAACCGTCGTCGTACATCCAGTAGTAGTCGGCTTCGAGCACCGAGGTCAGCCCGCCCGCCCAGATGGAGCCGCCATAGGTGAGCGAGGCGCCGCCGGTCAAACCGGAGGGAAACGAAGGATCGACGCCACCGTTCGCACCGCCTCAGCGCATAGGAGTCGAGCTGTGACGTGACGTAGTCGATGGGCGGGAGGCCACGGTCGATGCGCTCATTGTTGATGACGGTGAAGACCTGCTGGTCCACCGGCAGCGTCCCGAGCGTCGCCTCCGAGACGTTCATCGGCCCCACGCCCTCGTCTGCGCGCGCCGTTGTTGATGGCCGACAGCCAGTCACCGCTGTCGGGCGGGATGTTGGCCGACGGGTTCGCCGGAGGCAGGATCCCGGTGGCCGCCGCCGGCCCGCTCGAGAGTCCCGCCCCTATGAAGCTCATGACCAAGTGCGCCGACTGGCAACAGAAGTGTCGCGATCCGACGACGGGCATGGACATGCACGTTGTCTTCCCCCTCTTGACTCCTCTTGTAGATCGGTCAGTATGGGGAAGGAACGGCACGAATTGAATGGGACTTTGGACTAATTGGCGGGCGCGGGTGCTGGTTGGCGGGGGTGTGCGCACCGCGCCCGTTTGTTGTGTGGACATTGTGCCAACCGTTTCGCGTCGAGCGTCAATACACCGTCAGCGACACAACGCCAGCGGCGACGCGCGGCGATGTCGTCGAATGCTCTGCTGGTCGCACCGGGGGTGCACCAGCGCTCCGCATGCCCCGCGCCCGCCGCCGCGCCGCAACCCCATCGTGACGGCATCGCAACCACTGCGTCGTCGCAGCGCCCTGCGCCGGTCGTCAGAGCGTCGTCAGCGGTTCGTCAACGGTTGGTCAGCGGTCGTCAGCACACACAACTCTGGCCTCAACGGGTGAGCACATCTGGCGGCGCCGACCGGCAGCGGCCGCTGCCTCAGCCCCGCGGCAAGCCCAGGACGCGCTCGGCGACGATGTTGCGCTGGATCTCGGACGTCCCGCCCGCGATGGTGCCCGAGAACGAGCGGAGGTACTGCACCGCCCAGGCGCCGTCGTAGAAGGCGCCCATCGCCATCTGGAACTCGGTGCCGGGATCGAAGTGCGCGAGATCCCACTCGGTGAAGCGGTTGGGACCAGGGCCGTCGAGATCGAGTCCCTCGAGCCCCAGTGCCTCGCGCGCCGAGCAGGCAGGCGCGCTGCTCCGCCTCGCTCGAGAAGAGCTTCAGCACCATGTGCTCGGGCGACATCTCACCGCGGGACGTCTTGGCGAACCCCCGGTACCCGAGACAGCGCATGGCGACCGTGTCCGTGACGAGCCTCCCGATCGCTTCGGCGAGCCGCGGGTCGTCGCCGAGCGTCCCGCCGTTCCCGTCGGGCCGCTGGGCCAAGCGAACAAGGCCGCGCAGGGTGCGCTCCATCTTCGCCACGTTCATGATCCACAGCATCCCCCGCTCGTGGCTCAGCGACCCTTGGCTGACCCGCCATCCGTGGTTGAGCTCTCCCAGCAGGTTCTCCTCGGGCACCTCGACGTCGGTGAAGAACACCTCGTTGAAGTCGGCGTGGTCGGGATTGGTCAGTTCGGGAAGGGGCCGGCAGGTGATGCCCGGCGTGCGCATGTCGATGATCAGCACGCTGATGCCGCGGTGCTTCGGCGCGTCGGGGTCGGTGCGCACGAAGCACAGGCACAAGTCGGCGTCGTGGGCGCCCGACGTCCATACCTTCTGCCCGTTCACCACGAACGCGCCGTCGTGCCGCTCGGCCTTGGTGGCCAGCGACGCCAGGTCGCTGCCGGCGTTGGGCTCGCTCATGCCGAGGCACCACGTGATCTCGCCCTTGAGCGTCGGGATGACGTAGCGCTCCTTCTGCTCGTCGGTCCCGAACTCGACGATCGAAGCGGCACAGATGGAGAGGCCCTGCGGGTTGAGCGAGCGCGGCACCTGCCGCGTCGCGATCACCTCGAAGTACTCCATCTGCTCCTCGGGCGTCGCATTGCGACCTCCCAGCTCGGGTGGCCAACCCGGCACGAGGTACCCCGCTCGAACAGCTCGCGCTGGAACGTCTTCGCCCACTCGGGCAGATGCGACGAGCTCCGGCGTACCTCACCGCGCGCCACCTCGGCCGAGGGGAGGTGCTCGTCCAGCCACGCCTCGAATTCGCGGCGGAATTCCGTCAGGTGCTCGTCAGAAGCGAGGCGCATGGCCTCAGGACCCGGGTTCTGGGTCGCGCGGCTGGCCGAGGATGCGCTCCGCGATCACGTTGCGCTGAACCTCGCTGGTGCCGCCGGCGATGGTCAGACAGCGCGTCGAGAGGAACCCCTCCTCCCATCGCTGTGCTCTTGCCGTCGAGCACGGCGCCGTCAGCCCCGTAGAGCGCCATCCCCATCTCCTGCACCCGCTGCTCGTGCTCCACGCCGAGCAGCTTGCGCACGCTCGAACCGCTGCCGGGGTCGACACCCGACAATGTGCGCAGGGTGGCGCGGTGACCCAGCAACGCCACCGACTGTGCCTCGGCGATCAGGTGCCCGAGCCGCGTCTCGAGGCTCGGCGGGAACGGCTCGCCACGCTCGTGGCGCGACGCCACCGTCCTGATCAGCGACTCCACGCCGTTGCCGAAGGACGCGCCAGAGGACATGGACACGCGCTCGTTTGCCAGCGTGGTCCGCCCGATGCGCCATCCGTCGCCCGGCACGCCGACGACGGCGTCGTCGGGGACGAAGACGTCGTTGAAGAACACCTCGTTGAACATCGCCGCGCCGGTGAGCTCGCGCAGCGGCCGGATGTCGAGCCCCTCGGCGTGCATGTCGACGATGAAGTAGGTGATGCCGGCGTGCTTGGGCGCGTCGGGGTCGGTCCGTGCGAGGCAGATGCCGAAGTCTGCGATCTGCGCCAGCGACGTCCACACCTTCTGGCCGTTGAGGATGTAGCCACCCTCCACCGGCTCGGCTCTGGTGCTCAGCGCGGCCAGGTCGGACCCTGCACCCGGCTCGCTGAAGAGCTGGCACCAGTTCAGCTTCCCCAGCAGCGTCGGCCGCACCCAGCGCTCCTGCTGCTCGGCCGTGCCGTGCGCGATCAGGGTCGGGAGCGCCCAGGCGCCCACCGCGAGGTGCGGCCGCGCCACACCGGCGGCCGCCAGCTCCTCGTCGATCACGAGCTGTTCGAGTGGCGAGGCTCCCCTGCCCCACGGCGCCGGCCAGTGCGGCATGATCAAGCCCGCCTCCGCGATGGCGGCGCGCTGCTCGCCGGCCGGCGTGGCGGCGACAGCAGCCACCACGGCGCGGATCTCCTCCCGCAGTGAGTCCGCAACCTCGGGCAGGTCCGAGGTCAGGTTGCGGCGCGTCGCCGGACACCGCCAGTGCCGACACGTCGTCTTCGAGCGCACCGACATCACCGCCGGCAAGGAGCTGCAGGTTCGCCATGGCCCGCTTCAGGTAGAAGTGCGCGTCGTGTTCCCAGGTGAACCCGATGCCCCCGAGGATCTGGATGCACTGCTTGGCGCAGTGAGCCGCCGCCTCGAGCGCCACCGCGCCCGCGATGCGCGCGCTGAGCAGCCGGCTGGTGTCGTTCGGCGTGTCATCCGTGCCGGCCGGGACAGCGTCGGTCGGCCCGCTCGCCTCGCTCGCGTCGCCCGTTTCGCCCATTTCGCTCCAGGCGGCTGCGGCGTCCCACGCCACCGCCGCACACTGCTCGACGGCCACCAGCATGTCGGCGAGCGCGTGCTTGACGGCCTGGAACTGGCCGATGGGCCGGCCGAACTGCACGCGCACCTTGGCGTAGTCGGACGCCGTCTCGAGACACCATCGAGCCAGTCCGGCGCTCTCCGCAGCGGCCAAGGCGAGTGCGAGCGCGCGCACCTGGTCGCCGGGCACCCAGACCTGCTCCGCGCCAGGGACAGCGAGACCGCTGGCGGGCAGCTCGATGCTCATCACGCTGCGGGTGCCGTCGAGCGCCGCCAGCGACGACAGCGCGAGCTGCGAGCCGGCACCACCACCCTGGCGGTCGAGGACCAAGAAGCGCTCGCCGCCGTCGACCGGCACGAGCACGACACCGGCCCCGCGCTCGCCCAGCACCGGCCGCACAGTGCCGCTGAGCGTCACCGTTCCGTCGGCCGCTGCAACGCACGCGAGCGGGGCACCGCCGAGCGCCACCGCCGCGCTCACCGTGCCGTCGGCCAGCCCGGGCAGCAGCCGTGTGCGGACGTCGGCATCAGGGTGGCGCGCCAGCGCGGCGGATGCGAGCAGCGTCGGGAGCACCGGGCCGGGCATCGAGCGCGGCGCCCAGCTCCTCGAGCACGACGGCGAGCTCGGCCAGGGTGAACCCCTGCCCGCCGTCGGCCTCGGGCAGGTGCAGCCCGAGCCACCCCTGCGCGGCCATCTTCTCCCAGACTGCCGACGAGCCGTCGACGTCCCCTTTTTCCTCGCCGCGACCCGAGCGGGGGCCGGAGCCAAGGTCCGACGCAGCAAACTCCGCCACTGCACGGGGCACGCTCGGGGGGCAATGGGTCTGAGCCCAGCGTTGCGCGGTGAGGCGCAGGGCCTCGTGATCTTCAATGACGGCAATCGGCACTAGGTGATGCCCTCCTCCGGCGACAGCTCGACACCGTCGCGCCACAGGGAGATCGCGCCGACCGGGCACCCCTGCGCGGCGATGCGCAGCCGCTCTTCGTCGGTGGCTGCCGGATCGAGGACGACGGCGTAGCCCTCGTCACACAAGTCGAAGGAGTCGGGCGCCCAGAACATGCAGTTGCCCGAACCCATGCAGCGGTCCGTGTCGATCTTGATGTCGACGTGTTCGCCGCCGCCGGCGCCGGCGTTGATCGCGTTGATCTCGTTGTCCGCGTTGTCGGCCTTGCTGGCCTTGCCGCCCATGTGCTCGAACCTACCCGCCCGCGGCGAACACCACCGGCAGGGAGAGCGGCGAGCGGAACGCCATCCCTTCTATGTGCGGAGGCTCGGCCTCGGGGTCCAGCGTGAAGGGGCCGAGGCGGTCGAAGAGCGTGTTGATGGCGACCCGCGACTCCATGCGGGCCAGGTGCATGCCCAGGCACACGTGGACGCCGAACCCGAAGCCGACGTGCTGGCGCTGCTCGCGGAACATGTCGTAGCGATCGGGGTCGATGTACTTGCGCTCATCCCGGTTGGCCGCGCCGATCATCAGTGCAATGTCGGCGCCCTGCTCGATCTTCACGCCCGCCAGCTCGACGTCGCACGCCGCGCGCCGCAGGATCACCGTCACCGGGGGCTCCCAGCGCACGACCTCTTCGAAGGCTTGCGGGTAGAGCGAGCGGTCCTTGTACAACGCGTCGAACTGCGACTGGTCGTGCAGCAGCGCGAAGAGGAGGCTGCCCGAGGCGCGGTACGTCGTCTCCACGCCGGCCGGCAGCAGGAGCCGCAGGAAGGAGTAGATCTCCTCGTCGCTCAGCCGCTCACCCTCGACATCGGCGCGCACCAGGTCGCTGATGAGATCGTCGCCGGGGGTCGACCGGCGCTCTGCCATCACCCCGACGAAGTAGTCGCGCAGAGCAGCGGAGGCGGCCATGCCCCGTTCGAAGTTGGCCGCCACGCTGGTCAGCTCGAGGGCCCAACGCTGGAACTTCGGGTAGTCGGACAGGGGCAGCCCGAGGATGCGGGCGATCACCTGGACGGGGAAGTTGAAGGTGATGTCCCGGACGAGGTCCGAGCGCCCCCGGGCGATGAAGCCGTCGATCAGCTCGTTCACGACCAGCGCGACCAGGCCTTCCTCCCAGCGCTCGAGCACCTTGGAGCGGAAGCTCGGCGCGACCAGCGCCCGGTGCATCCGGTGTTCGGGCTCGTCCATCTCGAGGATGGTGCGTCCCATGACCAGGCCCATCACGTCGGTGTAGACGTTGGAGGAATAGGTCTCGTTGTCCCGGAGCACCTGGACCACTTCTTCGAACCCGAAGACAGTCACCGGCGGCGGCCTCGAGGGGTCGGCCAGATCGGCCCCCTCCCCCATGTCGATCGGTCCGGCGTGCACCGGGGACTCCCGGCACAGCTCGTGCAGCCTGGGATACGGGTCACGGATGTTCCCCCCGACCACGTCCTTCAATTCGAAGGGGTCGAAGGGCACGACCGCAGGGTCGACCGCCGCATTGGCCTCTGGCATCTGAACCACACACCCCCTACATTTAGGGTGCGTACCGGCTTGGTAACTGACTCCGGTGTCATATATAGCAAACGGGTGTTGGGTCGTCGAAACGGTAGGCTCTCGCGCTGGCGACATCGTCGCCGGATCTCGGCTCTCCCGTCCGGATCAAGGAGCGAACGGCTGGAGCACATCGAGGGGGACGCCGGGCAGAATTCCGGGCTTCCTTGGTCGAGGGCGGAGAAAAGGGATTGAGATGACAATCGACGCCCGCGGCTCCAAGGGTCGCTCCCCCGCCGAACCCGGTGGGCCGGGACAGGGAGACGGGCCCACCACCAGGCGCCGCATCCTCGAGATCGCGCTGTCCCTCATGTCCCAGCGCGGCGTCGACGGCACCAGCATGCGGGACCTCGCCTCGGCGGCGGGGCTCAACGTGGCGTCGCTCTACCACTACTTCCCCAGCAAGCGGGAACTCCTCGAAGCCGTCCTGGTCGAACAGGGCTACCTGCCGATCACGGCCCCGCCGGGCGAGGACGGCGCTGCGGCGCCCGACCTCACGCTGGCCGAGATGCTGGCCGACTACATGCGCTCCATGTTCGAGGTCGAGGACTTCGTCCGCCTGATGGTGGGCGAGGCCATGCGCGGCGAGGTCACGGCCCGCACCGTCGGGCTCGACCTCTTCTCCTCGTTCCAGACCTCCATCGAGCAGTGGATCACGGACAACCGCCCGGACCTGGTCGAGCGGGACGGCGCCCCCCAGGTGGCCCGGCTCCTCAGCGCCATGATCGTCGGGGTCTTCATCGGATATGCCGCCGGTGTGACGCCGGCCGAAGGGGATGACACGACCGCCCTGGCCAAGCAGTGGGCCGACATGGCGGCACACATCCTGCGACCCCAGGACTGACCCTTCGGGTCCGCGGGGTGCCCGCTGCGCTTGCGAGCGCGACAGCGGGCAGCGCACACTGACGCAGTGCCCGACAACGACGCCGTCCCCGCCAGCGCCGGCGCCACCGACGCGACACCCGACCGGCCGCCGACCGCGGTCGCCAAGGCCGACTTCGACGTCGCGGCCGAGGTGGTGTGGGCCTACCGCCTCGATTTCGCGAACCTGCCCGCCTACAACCCGGACGTGAGCGGCGTCATCCGGGTTCACGACGGCGACGCGGCGAGCGTGAGGCGATGGCGGGGTGTGCGGCGCGGGCTCCCGTTACACCTTCACGCTCGCCGATCCCCGGTTGCCGGGCGGCGGCCAATCGGTGGAGCTGTGGACGGTGAAGGCGGTGAAGCCGGCGCTCGTTGCGGCGGGGATGGAGGGCGGCAGCGCGGCCTACGAGGAGTTCGTCGTGGAGCCGCGCGGCGAGGGCGCGTGCGCGGCCACCCTGACACTCTGGGTCACCTTGCCCGACGGATTGCCCGACGACGTGGCGGCTCTGGCGGCCGAGGGAAGCCAAACGCAGATCGACAAGGAGATGCGCCTGATGAAGGAGAACCTCGAGCGCCGCGCCGAGTCGCCTGCGTCCTGACGCCACCTCCCCAGACGTCCCTTCCCCAGACGCCACGTCCCCAGACGCCACCTCCCCAGTCGTCGTAGGAGTCACGACCTCGACATGAACTACAGACGATGGCCACGCAGGAGCAAGATTGCCTACTGGCTCACCATTGCCTGTCTGGTGGCGGCCACCTCCTTCCTCCTCACCAACAACGGCTTCGGCCCGTCTTCGGCGTCGCCGCCCGCCTCCGGTCCGCAGAGCTCCGCTCTCTCGGCTACAAGTCCGAACGGCCCGCGTACGGATGCCGCAGTGGCGCCCGTCCAGCCCACCTCCGCCGGGACGACTGCCACCACGGACGCCGTCGGGGCCGCCGAGGCTGAGCCCTCCGGCCAGCCCGGTACTGCATTCTCGGTGCGCAAGAAAACGTTGGTGGCCCGGCTGAACGGCGACGTGCCCGGATCCCCGAGTCCGGGCGCCGCCTCGACCCAGGTCGTTCCCGGTTCGTGGTACGGCTACCCGAGCATTCTTCCCGTCATAGCGAAGGAACCGAACTGGCTCGAGGTACGGCTCGCGCAACGGCCGAACGAATCGACCGCCTGGATTCCCGCCTCGGACGCCACCGTGTCAGCGGATCATTTCGCGATCGTGGTGGACCTGGCCACACTGCACCTCAGTGTGTTCCTCCACGGTCGCCTGATCGACTACTTCCCCGCCGGCATTGGAAAGCCGACCAGTCCGACTCCTCCTGGCAACTTCTTCGTGGCTATGACGGTGCCCCCGCCCAGCCCGGGCTACGGACCCCTCGTCCTGGTCACCTCGGCTCACTCGAACGCCATCACCGACTGGGACAACTCCGGTGACGCCATCATCGCCATCCACGGTCCCATCGATCCCGCCGCCGACACCCTCATCGGTACCACGGGAGCCGTCGTGTCGAATGGCTGCGTGCGATTGCACGACGGCGATCTGGCCCAGTTGTCCGACATCCCGCCGGGGACACCAGTCAACATCGTCTCGAGCTGATCGCACTTCGGCTGGCAGCGCTCCTCGGAACCGTGCACTGCCCGTTGGTGCTCAGCGGCCACGTGCACCAATACCGGACTCTGGACCAAGGTGGGCGTCGCCACCTGTGGGCTCCCACGATGTGGGCGGTGCTCCCCGACGAGATCCAGAAGACCGTCGGACTCAAACGAAGCGGTGTCCTGTCGCTTGAGTTCGGCCCGGACGCGACGTTCACTGTTCAGTTTGTGGAACCTCCGGGACTCAAGCAGTTCACACTCGGGCGCGACATTCAGAATTCCTACGCCTGAGCACCGCCAGCTCGACACAAGAGATGATCCGCATGAACTGCCCTTAACTCGCCTTCCTTTCTCTTGGCTCTCTTGGCTCTCTCGATTCTCTTGGCTCACAATGGTGCATGCACCCGCAGCTCAGCGCCTGGCTGAGACAAGCGGGGCACTGCTCAAGGTCGCAGCCGTGATGGTGGACACCTCCCCTTGGCGTCCCACAGTCGCCACAACGATCGGTGACGTAGCGGCACCGGTATCCGCGTTCGTCGCCCCATCGAATCGGCTGGAACTCGGTGTCACCGATCTGCAGCAGCTCATCGCTGCAACTCGTACCGTGCAGCATCTCCCGGTCACAGAACGTGCACTTCGCCACGACGCACCTCCTCACTGCGTGCTGACCCTGTCGCAGGAGAACGGTCGTCGTTCTCGTTGCAATGCGCGAACGATGGAGCGCCGAATGAGTGCCGAATGAATATCTCCATCACCCGTGTGGTGTCACAACCTCGTGCTGTGATTTGACCCATGAGCATCGAGGCCTTGGTCGAGGCCATCGACGAACTGATTACCGAAGATGCGGCTGCGCATTGTGATGCTGCTTCGGTGAAGTGTCTGGTGCGCCAACTCACTCGGCTTGAGTCCGTGACCACGAAGGCAGTTGCCGCGTTCGATACGAGTGGAGACTGGAGCGTCGACGGCGCCAAAACTGCCGCGGCGTGGGTTTCGACCGTGTGCCGCCTGCCACGGGCGATGGGCCGAAGGCTCGTACGCCGAGGCCGCCATTTGCGGCACCTCCCGGTCGTGGCGCAGGCATTCGAGGAGGGCGAGCTGACATCGGCACACCTCGACACCGTCGCCTCCGTACGAAGAGAGGGCAACGAAGATCTCCTCGCTCGAGACGAGGCGATGCTCGTCAAGCAAGCCCGACGTCTCCGATTCGAACACTTCACACGGGCGGTCGCCTACTGGGATCAGCTCGCCGACCCCGATGGCACCGAAGAGGCCGCTATGGAACGGCGAGCTCGGCGCGACGTCTACCTCGAGCCGTCCATCTCGGGGATGTATCTGGGCCAGATGACACTGGACCCCATATCGGGCTCCATCGTCGCCAACGAGCTGAACCGAATCGAGCAGGAGCTCTTCAAGGCTGACTGGGCTCGGGCGCGGCGAGGAAGCGGGTAAGGAGCCCTCCGTCGACGACCTGTGGCGCACGCCGTCACAGCGGAGAGCCGACGCATTGGTCGAGATGGCCGCCCGGTCATCGGTCGTCGGGGCGGACAGCCCTCGGCACCCGGCTCCGCTCTTCAGCGTGCTGGTCGACTGGCCAACGTTGTCTGGTCGCGTCTGCGAGCTCGCCGAGGGCATCGTCGTGTCGCCCGGCGAGTTGGTCGACTGGCTGAGCGTTGCCGACCTTGAACGGGCCGTCATGCAGCCCTCGGGCCGGATCGAGGTGTCCCCGAAGCAGCGGCTGTTCACCGGCGCCACACGCCGTGCGGTCGAGTTGCGGGATCGCGAGTGCAGCCACCACTTTTGCGACGAACCCGCGGCCCGTTGTCAGGCGGACCATATCGATCCATGGTGCAACAGCGGCTTGACGACGCAGGAGAACGGCCGGCTGTTATGCGGATTCCACAACCGGCAACGAAACGAGCGACCTCCGCCAAAGCGCGAGTAACAAAGGGGGGGGCTTGATTTGGAATTTCCTGGACACGGGCGGCGCTTCGGCGCGCCCGTGCTCCCGCATGTTCCCGCGTACTGGGACCAGTGGCGACCTCGGCGGGTAGTTGGCTACTCGCCGCGCGGAGGCGATCGCGGAGGACGAACTTCTGGATCTTCCCCGACGGCGTACGTGGCAGGTCGTCGACGATGCGCAGCTCCTCGGGCCACTTCTGCCGGGCCAGGCCGGCCGCCTCCAGGTGTGCCCGCAGCGCTTCGAGGTCGGGGGCGGCACCTTCGCTACCGGGCTGCATGCGGAAGAAGGCGCAGCCGTGCTCCCCGAGCCGCTCGTCAGGGGCGGCGACGACGGCCACCTCGGCGACGCCCTTCATGTGGGCCAACAGCTGCTCCACCTCGGCTGCGCTGACGTTCTCGCCGCCCCGGATGATGATGTCCTTCACCCGGTCGGTGATGGTGAGGTAGCCGTCGGCGTCGATGATGCCGACGTCGCCCGTGTGGAGCCAGCCACCCTCTTCGATCGCTTCGGCAGTGAGGGCGGGGTCGGTGTAGCCGGCGAAGCGGTCGGGGCCCCGGGAGAGGATCTCGCCCGGGTTGCCCGACCCCGACGTCGTGACCTTCCTCGTCGACGGTGCGGATCTCGACCCCGTCGAGCGGCTTGCCGTCGGTATGGATGCGCTTCTCGCGTGGCGCCTCGTGCTCGGAGCCCGTGATGGACGGGTGCTCGGTGCTGCCATAGGAGCGCACGAGCGAGATGCCCGAGATCGTCCGCTCGCTCGGCGACGGCATCGGGGATCGGGCGAGCCGCCGAGACCGATGAAGTGCATGAGCTCGACGTGCTCGGGACCGAAGCCGGGGCTGTCGAGGAGGCTGGTGAAGAAGTACGTCGACCCGCTCCCGGCGGCGATGTCCTCCTCCACCATCGCCTTGAGCACGGTCGGTGGGTCCCAGCCGTCGATCATGTAGATCGGCTTCCCGCCCACCAGCGGACAGAGCAGGCCGCCGAGCATGCCGATGGCGTGGCCAACGGGCGCACCGACGAGGGAAGGCCGGTCACGGTTGGCCTGGTGGCCGCTCAGCTGGCGGACCTCGCAGCCGAGCGTCCGGTGCGTGTGCACGACGCCCTTGGGGTCGGCGGTGGTGCCCGAGGTGTAGCCGATGACAGCCGGGCTCTCGGGGTCGACGGCGACCGGCCCCTCCATCGGTTCCGCCGTGCGCAGTGGCTCGAAGGGCAGCAGGTCCGGCGCGCCTCCGGTGTCGCCGACGACGAAGACCATCTCGAGGTCGTCCAAGCCGTCGCGCACGGTGGCGAGCTCGGCCAGGTAGTCGCGCTTGCCGTAGGCCGAGACGATGACCAGGGCGCGCGCGCCGCTCTGGCGCAGGATGAACCCGACCTCTTTGGGCCCGTAGAAATGCACGATCGGCACGATCGTCACGCCGAGGATGGAGCAGGCGTAGAACGTGATCGCCGCCTCCACCCAGTTGGGCAGCTGGAAGGCGACCACGTCACCCGGGCCCAGGCCGTGGGCGCGCAGGCCGTTGGCCACACGAAGGGCCTCTTCGTACACGTCCCCCACCGTCCCGAGGTACGGGTTGGTGGGCGACCAGATGCGGATCCGGCGCCCCGGGTCCTCGAGCAGCGCGTCGCTCAGGAGCTTCCCGAGCGTGCGATCGTCCCAGAGGCCCTCGCGCAGGTAGCGCTCGGCCAGCTCGGCCGGCATCGGGCTCTGGGCGAAGCGGGCCGAGGCGGAGCGAGCGGAGGGAGCGGCGGCGGCGGGAGCCGAAGAATCAGTCACGCTGCAGACTCTAGGAACTCGAGCGGTGCGACACGCAGAGTCGGGCTGACGCAGGTCACGCAGACTCGACGAACATCGTCGCCAGCCGGTGGCGTTGCGCGCCGGCGCCGCCGAAGAGAACCTCGTTCTGCTTCACCCGCTTGAAGAGGAAGTGGGCGTCGTTGGCCCAGGTGAAGCCGACGCCGCCGTGCATCTGAATGTCCTCGCCGGTCACCCGGGTGCCCGCCTCCGCCGCGTAGCCCGCGGCCATGGCCGTCGCCTGCTCGCGCTCGGGCGCCTCGGTGTCAGACGCCCAGGCGGCGAACTGGAAGCCGGCCCGGGCCATCTCGACTTGCTGGAACATCTCGACCAGGCGGTGGCGGATCGACTGGTAGGTGGCCACCGGCTTGTCGAAGACGATGCGCTCGGAGGTGTAGGCGATGGCCTCGGCCAGAGCCCGGTCGGCGGCGCCGACCGTCTCGGCGGCCAGCGCCGACCGCGATGTCGTCGAGGACGCGGTGCCACAGGGCGGCTTGGTTGCCCGTCGGGCCAAGCGGGACGACCGGCGTCTCGTCGAGGACGAGGCGGGCCAGCTTGCGGGTCGGGTCGAGCGACGGGACCAGCGTGGCGGAGGCCGTGGTGGCGGGCGACTCGAGCAGGTACGAGCGCACGCCTTCTTCGCTACGTGCCACGACGATGGCCCAGTCGGCCGTGTGGCCGTCCATGACGGTGGATTTCTCGCCGGACAGCACCCACTGTGCGGCCTTGCGCCGGGCACGGGTACGCACGGTCCCGAGCGGCTCGCCGTGCCCCTGCTCGCCCACGGCGACGGTGCCGCGGATGGTCCCTGCGGCGAGGCCGTCCAGGAGCTCGGTGGCGCCGAGGGCCCGGGCGGCCAACGTGGCGGCCACGGCAGAGGAGAAGAACGGACCGGGCACCGGGATGCGGCCCATCTGCTCGAGGACGATGGTCGTCTCGAGCAGCCCGGCACCGACACCGCCCTGGTCCTCGGGGACGAGCAGACCGGTCCAGCCGAGGTCGACCAGCGTCGACCACAGGCCGGGCGTGATCCCGGCGTCGTCCTCGGCCAGCTGGCGCAACAGGTCGGGTCCGCACTCACGCTCGAGCGCGGTGCGCGCCACCTCTTGCAGCGCGAGCTGCTCGTCGTCGTACGTGAAGTCCACTGCTCTCCCCTGGAACGTGTCGCGCGTGAACCCTGCCCGGCAATCGAGCGGGGCCAAGCCGGAACCGGAAAAGTAGCGCCAGGCGACAAACCTGACACCGGCGTCACAGTACACGACGGTCGGCTACCCTTCCCGGCGTGGATTTTGCCCTGGCACCCGAGGACGAGAAGTTCCGCGACGAGCTTCGGGCCTGGCTGGACGAGAACCTGCCGCCGTTCCTGGAGGCTGAGGCCCTCGGTGACGATGCGCAGCTGAGCGGCGAGGCCAGCCAACAACGACGTCAGAAGTGGCAACGCAAGCTGCACGACGGCGGGTGGGCCGCCATCCACTGGGGTCCCGAGTACGCCAAGGGCCGCACCATCAACGCCATGCAGCGGCTCCTCTACTCCGAGGTGATGGCCGAGTACCGCACGCCGGGCACGTTCAACACGAACGGGATCTGGCAGATCGGCCCGATGATCATTCAGTGGGGAACCGAGGAGCAGAAGGCGCAGTGGCTGCCGTCCATCCTCGAGGCGGAGGAGCACTGGTGCCAGGGCTTCAGCGAGCCCATGGCCGGCAACGACCTCGCCAACCTGCGGACGACCGCCATCTACGACGCCGACACGGACGAGTACGTCGTCAACGGGTCGAAGATCTGGATCTCCTCGGCCCACCTGGCCACGTGGGGGCTGTTCTTACTGAGGACCGACCCGACCGCCATTGAGCGGGGCAAGAAGCACGAGGGCATCACGGCCTTCATCCTCAACATGAAGACGCCGGGGATCGACGTGCGGCCCATCCGAGACATGGCGGGCGAGGAGTTGTTCAACGAGATCTTCTTCACCGACGTGCGCATCCCGGCCACATGGCGCCTCGGCGAAGAGGGCGCCGGCTGGATGGTGGCCATGGGCACGCTCGGCTTTGAGCGCGTCGGCATCGCCTCGCAGATCACCATCCTGGCCGCCGACCTGCGCGCCGTCGTCGAGGCGGCCAAGTCGGTCAACCCCGCCGCGCTGGAGGATCCGTCGTTGCGGGACCGCATCGCCAAGATCTGGACGGAGATCGAGCTGGCCCGGTTGCTCTCGCTCCGGGCACTCTCCAAGATCATGAAGGGGGAGAAGAACTGGCCCGAAGTCCCCTTCGCCAAGCTGTCGTGGTCGTCGATGGCGCAAACACTCTCCGAGCTCGCCGTCGACCTGCTCGGGCCGGCCGGCGTGCTGGCCAAGGGCGGTCCCGACGCGGTCGACCGCGGCAAGTGGACCCGCCACTACGCCTTCCAGCGCTACTCGACCATCGGCGGGGGCTCGACCGAGATCCAGAAGAACATCATCGCCGACAGGGCGATTGCCATGCCCGGCAAGTCACGCGCCTGAGCGCCGCCGCCTTGTCGTCCTTGTTGTCCGGCTCGCCGTCCTTCTCGTTGAACTGGAGGGTGCACGCATGAGCGCCGCCGACCCCCGCGCCACCTGCATCATCGGCGTGGCGCGCCACACCTGGCACCCCGACGACGCCGACGTACGTGACGCGGGCGGCGTCGCCCCCGAGCCGCTCGACATGTGGGAGCGCGTCGCCCGTGCGGCGGCGGCCGACGCCGGCGCGCAGCGGCGGCGCAGACGCCGTGCTGGGCGGGCTCGAAAGTATCGACGTCGTGTACTCGCAGTCGTGGCAGTACGACGACGCGCCGGCCCGGCTGGCCGAGGGCCTGGGCGCCACGCCGGCACGGCGCCGCTACTCGGGAATCGGCGGTTCGGTGCCTCTCGTGCTCTCCGCCGAGGTGGCCAAGGAGATCCGGGCGGGCCGCCTCGACCTCGCGCTCCTCACCGGCGCGGAGGCACTGGCGACACTCCGCCGCCTGAAAAAGGCCGGCGAGAAGCCGCAGTGGTCGTTCAAGCCGGCGGAGAAGCGCCCCTTCCCGATGGACATGGAGTTCGACCCCTCCGAGATCAGCCACCAGGTCTTCGAGGCGTATCTCACGTTCGCGCTGTTCGACAACGCGCGGCGGCGCCCACCTGGGCCGGGCGCTCGGCGAGCACCGGGCCGCGCTCGGTCGCGTCATGGCCGCCATGACGTCGGTGGCGGCGGACGAGGCCAACCGGGCCCACGCCTGGTTCCCCTTGGCACGCTCGGCCGAGGAGATCGCGGCACCGACGCCGGACAACCGGATGATCGCGTACCCGTACACGAAGCTGATGACCGCCATCATGGACGTCGACATGGCGGCCGCAGTCGTGCTGGCCAGCGCGGAGAAGGCCGACGCTTTGGGGGTGCCCGAGGAGCGGCGGGTGTACCTGCGCGGCTGGGGCTACGGCGAGGACCCGGTGCACGTGGCCGGGCACCCCGAGCTGTGGCGCTCCCCCGCCATGGCGGCCGCCGCGGGTGCCGCACTGTCGGGCGCCGGCATTGGAGCCGACGACGTGGCCCACCTCGACCTCTACTCGTGCTTCGCCTCGTCTGTGTGTTTCGCGCTCGATGCGCTCGGCATCGCCGAGGACGACCCCCGCGCCGCGTCGGTCACCGTCACGGGCGGGCTGCCGTACCACGGTGGGCCCGGGTCCAACTACATGACGCACTCGCTGGCCGCCATGGCCGAGACCCTGCGGGCCGACCCCGGCTCGTACGGTGCTGTCAGCGGCGTGGGCATGCACATGCAGAAGCACGCCTACGGGGTGTGGTCGACCTCGCCGGGTGCGGGCGTGGTGGCCGACCCGGCACCGTACGAGGCGACGACGGCGCCAGTCGGGATCGTCGGCTCGCCGTCGGGCTCGGCGACCGTGGCGACGTACTCGGTGCTGCACGGGCGCGACGGGGAGCCCGAGCGGGCACTGCTCGTGTGTGACGTGGCGGAGGGCTCAGGTGGTGGCCGCTGCTACGCGTTCTTGGAGGGCGGTGTGGCAGCACTCGCTGGCGCCGAAGCCGACGAGCTGATCGGTCGCACCGTGACGCTGACACCCAAGGACCAGCTCAACCTCGCGACGCTGGACTGACCGGGACGGGCTGACGGAGCGCCCGGAGCGCCCGAAGCGCCCGGAGCAGCTCGGGTCTTCGCCGCGACGGATAGCGTGTCCCGCCTGGCCGGGAGGATGCCGAGGAGCCCCATGACCACCGACCACCGGCACGGCGACGCGAGCGCGCCGCCGAGGTGCCGACGACGCAGCCTCAGCGCGAGTGGATCCTGGCGGCCGTTCTCTTCGGTCTCCTCGTCCTCGAGGGAATCCGCGAAGGGGGATTCTGGTCCGCCGACGCATTCGTCGTGGCCGTGGTCTCGATCGTCGTTCTCGTCGTCGGGCTGATCGTCGTACCGCCGGACCGCCGCTCGGCGCTGCTCGTCGGCGGCATCCTCGTCTTGGCGCTCTGGTGGCTCGTCCGCGGCGCTCACGGCCGAGACGTTGCGCAGCTTCCTGCCTCTCGGCGCGAGCATGCTGGCGTTCGCCGCCGCGTTCGTCGCCGTGCGTCCGCTCGTCGGGCGAGCTCGTGAGACGGCGGCCCTGGCGGTGGCCTGCCTCGGCGCCGCCGGCGCGCTGACCGGTTTTGCCGGCCTGGTCTGGCGTTGGTACCCGCTGGCAATACCGTCGCAGGCGCTGTGGCGTCTCTCGACGACGCTCACGTATTCCGACGCGGCCGGGCTCGTCCTCGGCGTGTGCCTCCTGGTGGCGATGGGCGTGGAGCTGTGCCCGCCGCTGGCCCGCGTCACGGTCTGTCTGTGCGCGGGTGGCCTGCTCGCCACGCAGAGCCGCGGTGCGTATGTGGCATTCGCGTGCGCCTCCCTGCTCGTGCCCTGGCGTCGCTACGTGCGCCTCGCCGTGCCGTTGGCTGCGGGGGTCGCGCTCGGTGTGGCGGCCATCGCGTCCTCGCCCGACACCGCGGCCGTGCCCTGGTTGGCCGCCGTGGTGGTCGCAACATCCGCGGTCTCGGCCCTGTCCTCGCGGGACCTCAGCGCATGGCGGGCCCCG
This sequence comes from uncultured Acidimicrobiaceae bacterium, assembly GCA_963825965.1. Taxonomy (GTDB): domain Bacteria; phylum Actinomycetota; class Acidimicrobiia; order Acidimicrobiales; family RAAP-2; genus Bog-473. The sequence continues at coordinate 430,593 of CAWGUX010000012.1, read as the reverse complement.
CCGGCCGCGCGGGTGGCCCTGATCGTGATCGCGGTGGCCCTGGTCGTGGCCGCCGTGGCCGGACTGCACCACGAGATCGGCGTGCGTGCCTTGTCGCCGAGCGATCAGGACCGCTCCGCCGAATGGTCTGCCGCGTTCCACCAGTGGGGGTCAGACCCCGTTTTCGGGGTCGGGCCCGACCGCCTCTTGACCTTCCACGCAGCGGACGGGTCCTATGCCCACTTCGCCCATAACGAGTACCTCCAGATCGCGGCCGACGCCGGCGCCATCGGCCTGGCACTGCTGCTCCTGACAGCCTTTGCTGCTGCCCGTGTGGTGCGACGCTTCGACGTGCTCTCTTCCTGCGCCATGGCAGCGTCGGTCTGCTGGGCAGTCGGTGGCGGCGTTCGACTTCGACTGGCATCTCTCCTTCGTCGGTTTGTTGGGGGGCTTCTGTGTTGGCCTGGCGGCTCGGAGGGACGCGATGACATGAGAGGCGTACCCAACGCGCGGGCGGCCGGCGACGTGCTCGTGGCCGGCCTCGACGGCTGTCGCGCCGGCTGGGTCCTGGCGACCGTGCCGCTGCGGGCGCCGGGGCCGCTGCGAGTCGAAGTCGTGACCGACCTGCACGACGTCGTCGCCGGGCTTGTCGCAGGCAGGCTGGCGGCGGCGGCCATCGACGTCCCTATCGGGTTGGCGCCCGTCGGCCCGCGCCGGGTCGACCGCGAGGCCCGCCGGCGGATCGGCGCACGCCGGAGCTCCGTCTTCCCCGCTCCGGTGCGACCGGTGCTGGCGGCCACCACGTACGCGCAGGCCTGTTCCATCTCGCGGGCCGTCTCCGGCCGCGGGGTCTCTCGGCAGGTCTTCGGGATCCTGCCCAAGATCCACGAGGTCGACCGGCTGCAGTCACCCGGGCTCCAGGCCCGTCTCGTCGAAATGCACCCCGAGGTCAGCTTCACCGAGCTCGCGGGTGCACCGATGCACCATGCCAAGCGCACGCCCGAGGGCCGACTCGAGCGCGTGCGCGCGTTGCGACATGCGTTCGAGGACACGGATGCCGATGCCGTGACCGAGGCGCGCCTGCGTGGGTCGCAGCCCGACGACGTGCTCGATGCGCTCGTCGGAGCCTGGACGGCGCGGCGCTATGCCCGCGGCAGCCACGTGCAGCTCGGAGGCGACCTCGACGAGACCGGGCTCCGCATGGAGATGGTCGTCTGAACCGACGGCGTCACAGGCCGGCCGACGCGGGCCCGCCTACAGTGCAACCGGGGAGGGAGGCCACGCTGACGGTCATCGAGGAGCCGCACTCGACCGCGACAACGGCACCAACCCGGCCGCCCGAGCCCGCGTCCGAGCCCAAGTCGGCGGACGACTCCGCGCGGGTAGAAGAACTGGGTCCCACGCCGTCGTGGCGGACGGGCGCGCTCCGCTTCTGGCGCTCCCCCGCCGGCCAACCCGCCTGGGCCCGACCCGCCCTGCTGGCCGTCACCGCACTGGCCGGCGTCGCCTACGCGTGGGGCATGAACGGCGCCTACCTCGAACCGTTCTACGGCGGCGCGGCGCGGCAGCATGTCGATGAGCTGGCACGACTTCATCTTCGGCGCCGCCGACCCGTGGGGCACCGTCTCGGTCGACAAGCTGCCGGGCGCGCTCTGGCTGCAGGCCCTCTCCCTGCGCATCTTCGGATTCCACGTGTGGGCACTCGTGCTGCCCCAAGTCGCAGAGGGGATGCTCACCGTCCTCGTGCTCTACCGCGCCGTGCGGCGTGTCGCCGGGGCGGGTGCGGGGATCACCGCTGCGCTCGTCATGGCGTGCAGCCCGATCATCATCCTGCTCGACCGCGGCAACATCTCCGACTCGCTGCTCATCCTGCTCCTCGTGCTGGCCGCCGACGCCACCGTCCGCGCCGTGCAGACCGGCCGCGTGCGCTCGCTCGTGTGGGCAGGCGTGCTGGTCGGCCTTGCCTTCCAGGCCAAGATGCTCCAGGCGTGGCTCGTCCTGCCCGCGCTGTTCCTCGCCTACCTCGTGGCCGCACCGGTGGCGTCGTTCCTGCGCCGGGCCGGCCACGTCGCGGTGGCCGGCCTCGCCGCCGTCGTCGTCTCCCTGAGCTGGATGTCGGCTGTCTCCCTCGTCCCCCAGTCGAGCCGCCCCTATGTCGACGGCAGCTGCAACGACTCCCTCTTCGCCCAGGTGTTCAGTTACAACGGGCTCAACCGCCTCGGCGGCTCCTTGGCCAGTACGACGGGATGCAACCATGCCTCCACCTACCTGATCACCACGTCCCACTACGCGGTGCGGCACGGCTTCGGTACGTACGGCATCGCCGCGTCGTGGGACCGTCTGTTGCACGGGCCTTTCGGCCACGACGACGCGTGGCTGCTTCTTCCCGCATTGGCGGCGACGGTGTGGCTCTTCGCCCTCCAGCGCGGGTGGCCGCGCACAGATTCCTTGCGGGCTGCAGTGATCCTGTGGCTCGCCTGGCTCGTGTTGACCTTCGGCTTCTTCAGCGCGAGCCGGTTCTTGAACTCGTACTACACCGCCGCGCTCATCCCCCCGGTGGCGGCACTCTGCGGCATGGGCTTTGCCGCGGCCTGGCGCCGCCGCCGGGCGCGCGCCGTGCGGGGCGCGCTGGCCGTGCTGGCGGCAGCAACCGTCGCCGTCACGGTGGCCCTGGTGCCGGGATACGTCGGCGTCAGAAGTTGGATCGTCGCCTCCACCGTGTTCGCCGGTCTCCTCGCGGTCGGGATCCTGGTGGCGTCCCTGCGCGCCGGCCATGACAGCGTCTGGGCCACCTCCGTCGGCCCGGTGTGCGCGGCCGCGGCGATGCTCCTCGGTTCGGCCTGGGCCTCGTCGCTCGTGGTGCACGCGAGCCTCGGCCCCTTCGACTCGCCGTACGCGCCGGTGTCGGTCAACCACTACAGCCAGGAGGCCGCAGCGAGGTTCCCGGCCGATCTGGCGGCACTGCACAAGTTCGTGGCACAGGTCCCGACCAACCAGGCGGCGGACGTCCTCGAGACCTCTGCGGCGACGGGCTACTACATCATGGCCACAGGCCACGAGTTCCTGCCCGTCGGCGGGTTCACCGGGCGGGTGCCTGCGCCGTCGCTGGCGGAGTTCACGCAGCTGGTCGCCGAAGGTCGCGTCCAGCGGGTGACCGTCACCACCAACCCGTTGACCCGAGCTCCGGACCTGCGCTGGGTGGTGTCGCACTGTACGCGCACTCCCGAGATCGCCTACGACGACATCGAGCGAGCCACCCGGACCGTCTTCTACTGCAACCACCCCAAACCAGACACGTCAGAGGTTTCCCCACATCATGAGACACACGACGCCGGACCAATCGACCCGCGCTGACGGCCGGCGGCGAGGCCTCGCCGCTCCGTGGGCTCTCGTCTTCGCGCTCGTCATGGTGCTGAGCGCCGCCGGCCTGGCCGGGTTGGCATCAACGACTGCAGCGTCAGGTGCCGGTGCCACGACCACGACCACGATCCCGACGACGACGGCCAAAAGCACCCCGGAACGCATCATCATCGACACCGACCTGTCGCTCTGGTGGGACGACGCGACGGCGCTCGGCATGGCCAACGTCCTCGAGCAACGCGGCCAGGTGCGGATCCTCGGCGTCATGTCTGATGTGAAGAACCCGGAGGCTGCCGCAGCGCTCGATGCCATCGACACGGCGTACGGCCACGGCACCATTCCGGTCGGAGCCGTCGCCGACAGCTCCGCCAACTCGGCGAAGCACGGATACAGCAACGTTCTCGCCGACGCGCTGCCGCACACGATTCGGAACAGCGCACAGGCGCAGCCAGCCGTCCGCCTCTACCGGCGGCTGTTGGCCGCCCAGCCCGACCACAGCGTGACCGTTGTCGCCATCGGCGGCGACACCAACCTGGCCGGGCTGTTGCAGTCGGGTCCAGGTCAAGGAAGTTCGCTGCCCGGACGGGAACTCGTGGCGGCAAAGGTCAAGAAGCTGGTGATCGAAGACGGGCTGTTCCCGACGGGGGGACCCCCGTTCACCAACGAACGCATCGACATCGCCGCCACGAAGGACATCGTCGGGAGTCACGGCTGGCCGACCCCGATGGCCTGGGTCGACGGCTTCACCGGCGTCTACACGAAGGTCGGCGCCTCGCTCTGCACCTCGGTGCCTCCGAAGAACCCGATGCGGATCGTCTACACGACACTCTTCCACTGCGGGCCCCCTGGAGACGGCGATTGGGACGGGCCGACCCTGCTCTACGCGGTCAGGGGCCCGTCGGGCATCTTCTCGGAGCTCGGCCAGGGCGGCGCTGCGGTCATCAACCCCCAGGGGGGACTGTCCTGGGGTGCAGGTGCGGGCCATCCTTCGGAGGTGTATGTGCACGTCGCGAACCAAACCGAGCTCAATGCGACGATCAACTCGTTGATCGACAGCAAATGACTCGGCGAGGCCGCCCGCTCCCTGTTACCCTCACACCGGTTGGCGCCTCGGCCAGCAGCTGATGTGTCGGGCAGGAGGGGGCAATGCCCATCTTTCAGAGGCTCTTGGCCTTGGACCGCCACGCGATGCGCCTCTATCGGCTTGAGGACCGGTTCTACCGGCGTGGCCATACCGACCTGGCCTACGGCGTGTCCGCTCTCTCGCGGCTGTTGACCGGTGTCGAGGTGGAGCCAGGTGCCGAGTTGGCCCCCGGCGTCCGGCTCATGCATGGCTTCGGAACGCGCATCGGACAAGGCGCCCGTGTGGGAGAAGGGACGATGATCTTCCATCAGGTCACCATCGGCCGAGCGGCCGGACTACCGGTGGAACAGGACGGGTATCCGACGATTGGTCGTGATGTCTACATCTACCCCGGGTCGATCCTCATCGGCCCGATCACCGTCGGAGACGGGGCAAAGATCACGGCCGGCGCAGTGGTGACCAAGGACGTGTCGCGGGGCGCCATTGTGTTCGGCAATCCGGCGCGCCAGCTCGGCTGGGTCGACGGCTACGGGGAGAGCCCCGTGCCAGGAACTGCACCCGGGCAGTGCGAAGAACATCCCGCCGCAGGCGTGAGGCCGGCGGCCCCAGATCACGAGCGCATCAGCACAAGGCGCATAGAGACAAGGGCAGTCAGCAGCGCATAGGACAGCTGACTGAACAGGGCCTGAACGTGGGTCACTCGCGCCTGCTGATGGTCGTATCTCATCGGCTTGACGGTCGTACCCCCTCAGCTGAGGGTCGTCCGTGCCGGTGTCGCCGCGTCGTCACTCCTCGGGCAACCCGGCGAAGTTCGGCTACTTGCCGCTGCCCGCCCGCTTCCAGTCCAAGAAGTCCGACACCCGCATGAAGCGCAGGAGGCCGCGCCCGACCAGCCCGACGTGCTGGCGGTGGGGGTCGTGCACCACCACGGGTTCGGTGAGCTCGTACGCGCGCCGATGGGTGAGCAGACGGACCGCGCCGTGCGCCAGCGCGTTGCGCACCCATTCGGCGTCGCGCCCGTAGGTGAGAGCGAAGCGGAAGCCGTCCTTGGTCCGAAAGACGTTGACGGGCGTGCGGTACACCGTGTGGGTGCGCCGGCCCACGTGGGTCACGACGCCCATGCCGGGTGCCCAACCGGCCACGTGGATGGTGACCTTGTTCGTGACGGCGCGGTTGAAGCGCGCCATGCGCCGTCCGAGGCGCGGCCGTTGCTGGCTCGCCTCCGGACCCGAACGGGGCTGCGCGGAGTGCGCGCTCATACCAGCGTGAGCCCTCCGTCCACCGCGAGGACCTGCCCGGTGATGTAGCTCGCCTCGTCGGAGAGCAGGAACACCGCGGCCGCGGCCACCTCCCAGGCCGTCCCCTGGCGCCCGAGCGGGACCGGTGTGCGGGTTCGTGAGGGCCGGCCGGCCGACGCGGCGCGGCCGAGTGGCGTGTCGATGAGGCCGGGTGCGAGCACGTTGGCCCTGATGCCCCGGCGGGCGCCCTCGACGGCGACGTGGCGGTTCAGCCCGATGAGGCCGGCCTTCGATGCGTCGTAGGCCGGGATGCGGCTCCCCGGCCTGATGCCGGCGACCGACCCCATGAAGACGATGGACGAGTTGTCCGGCAGCGCGACGAGTGCGCGGCGCACCACCATGAAGTGCGAGCGGAGGTTCAGCGCAAAAGTCCGGTCCCACTCGTCGGGCGATGTCCCCGCCACACCCATGCCGAACCCCGTGCCCACGTTGAGCACCAGCCCGTCGGGGGCCAGGCCCGGCTCCTCTGACACGGCAAGACGGCAGCCGTCCTCGGTGGTGACGTCCGCGACCACGATGGCCGCTTTGCCACCCTCCTCGGTGATCATGCGCCACGTCTCTTCGACCGCCGCCTCGTCGCGGTCCACGCACACGACTGAGGCCCCCTCGCGGGCGGCCCGCACCGCGATGGCGCGGCCGTTGCCGGCCGGCGCGTCCGGGTCGCGCGACGGCTGCGTGCCGGCACCGACGACCGTGATGCAGCGATCCTGGAGCAGCGGCGTCATGGGCGTTCCTTCACTGCGACCGCCGTCCCTAGACCGCCGGCCCGTCCGGCGCGCCGAGTCCGTCCGGGAGTTCCGGCCCGCCCGGCAGGCGGCGGGCAGTCGCGAGCACCGACGGCTCGAGCTGGACGCGGAGCGAGCGCAGCACACCCGTAAGCATCTGGTAGTGGGCGATCAACATGAGCAACTCAATGATCTCGCTCTCGTTGAGCGACGCCTCCAGGTCTTCCCACGTCGCGTCGGAGACCTCACCGGCGGCGGCCGTCTCGTCCACCGCGTTGAGCGCGGCCAACTCCACCGGGGCCCACGCAACCCGGCCGAGACCATCGCGGTGTCCGAGCGCGGCGATCTCCTCCCGTGTGACGCCTTGCGCCTCCGCCAGCTCGAGGTGATGCGCCCACTCGTAGCCGCCGGCGAAACGGAACGCCGTGCGCAGGATCACCAGTTCACGAAGGCGGCCCGGCAGGGTGCCCGAGAGCAGGGCACCACCGAAGCCGAGCCAGCGCCGGAAGAGCTCGGGGTCGGCCCGGCCCAAGGTGGTGAAGATGTTCATCGGCTCGGTGGTCCCGCCTGGTGCGCCCTCGAGCACCCGGGTGAGCACCTGGTCCCACTCGCCGGCAGCGAGCGGTGTCACCCGGGGGCCGTCGGCTCCCTCGGAATCAGATCGTTCAGCGGTGACGCGTCCAGCCATGGCCGCATCGTAGGCACGACGGGTCTCTCGAGTCCCCCGGAACGTCCGCGGGAGCTCCCGCGGCGCACGGAACGCACGGAGCGCACCGAGGCTCAGCGAAGCGGACGGAACCCCATCGGCGGTTGCCCCGCCCCAGCACCTGGGAGATGCCGGATGTCCGCGTCGGGCCGGGACACCTCGTCGAGGATGCCGTACGCCACGGCCTCGTCTGCACTGAGGAAACGCCCGCGCTCGAGGTCCGCCTCGACGGTCTCGCTCGTCTTGCCCGCGGCGGCACCGACCCGCTCGCAGAAGCGGCGGCGCTCATCGGCGCGCAGTTCTGCCCACTGGGCCACGTTGCGCACATGCGCCTCGTGCTGCGTCGTCGGTTCGCACAACGAGAAGCGCGTGCTTGGCAGCGCGGCCCGGTGACTGCACACGGCGACCACCCCGACGGCACCGCCGCCGACCTGGCCGAGACACAGGGCCCGCACCGGCACGCCCATCAGCTCCACGACGTCCATCAGCGTCAACGCGGGAGCCAGGTCTGCCTCGCGGCAGTCGACGCGCAGCGTGACGGGATCGTCGCCCTCGGCATCGAGCGTCATCAGCTCGGCCGACACTCGGGTCGCGGTCAGCTCGTCGAGGCCGCCGGCAAGGAGCACGATCCGTTGCGACAGCAGCCGGCGTGCCAAGAGATCGGAGAGCGGTTCGGGGCTCCCAAAGCCGACGTTCGGCGGCTCGCCCGGCGACGGCAACCAGGGCCAGTCGCCCGCGCCCGAGCCCGAACCTGAGCCCGAACCTGAGCCTGAGCCCCTGCCCGACCGTCCTGCACGCTCAGCCATGCTCGATCCTCCATTCCAGGCGCGCCCCCAGTGCCGTGGAGTAACGCTGCACCGTCGACAGGCGGACGTCGAGGTCGCCGGCCTCGAATCGGGCTACCGCCGACTGTGACGTCCCCATCAGCGCCGCCACCTCAGCCTGGGACAGGCCCAGTTCGCGGCGCAGCGACAACAGCTGGCCGGACACCGACTGGCGCCGCTCGGCCATCTCCTTGAAGCCGGGGAAGACGGTGGTATGGCGGCGTGCGGTCACGGTGACCGATTATCTCACATTTGATATAACGTGAAAAGCACCTGAACAAGAGAAGAAGAGGACCTGCCGAGGACCGGGAGCGGACCGGAGCGGACCGGCGAGGACCTCGTGGAAGAGAGGAGCGCCCCACCATGAGCCCGCTGGACAGCTCGAGGACACCAACACCAACACCAACACCAACACACACACCCACGCCGACGACTCCACCCGCCCTGCCGGACGAGCGGCTGCGCCAGGTCCTCGTCCCCACCGTGATCGAGGAGGGCAACCGGGGCGACCGGGCCTTCGACATCTACTCCCAGCTGCTGCGCGAGCGCATCGTGTTCCTCGGCCAGGAGGTCGACGACCAGGTGGCGAACCTGATCATCTCCCAGATGCTCTTCCTCGAGGCGCAGCATTCGGAGCGCGACATCTACCTCTACATCAACTCCCCTGGCGGCGTCGCCTACGCCGGCATGGCGATCTACGACGTGATGCAGCACGTGGAGCCCGACGTCTCCACCATCTGCGTCGGCATGGGAATGTCCGCTGCCGCCATGATCCTCTCGGGCGGTGCGCCGGGGAAGCGCTTTGCGCTCCCCAACGCGCGGATCATGATCCACCAGGGCTCGGCCGGCACGCGGGGGGCGCCGTCGGACATGGAGATCCAGCTGCGCGAGGTGCTCTCGCTGACACACCGCATGGCCGAGATCATCGCCTTCCACACCGGCAAGCCGGTCGAGCAGGTGGCGCACGACATCGACCGGGACCGCTTCATGTCGGCTGGCGAGGCACAGGACTACGGGATCATCGACGACATCATCACGCCGCGGCGTGGGATCTGCGCCCCTGGCGCACGCCGGGCCGGCACTCCCGTGGGAGCGAAAGGCGACGAACCCGAACTGCAGGTAGCGACCGTGTGAACACCGACTGAATTCTTTCTCCGCATCACCTGTTGTAGCGGCATCCGCCGTTTCACCGCTGTACCGGCGGGGCAAACAAACGATCGGCAGGGCAACGGACGGGGAGAACGGAGAGCGCACACCTCATGAGCGACAGGCAACGCCCCGACGACGGGCCGCGGCGCGTCAGCCGGCGAAACTTGCTCAAGGGTGGACTGGCCGCCATCGGCGCGGCCGGTGTGGCCGGCGTGGCCGGTGCGGGTCTGAGCCGCGAGGCCGGGGCGAGCATCGAGCGCGCCCTCGCGATGTCGTCCGGCACGCTGCCCAGCCTGACTGACATCGGCCACGTCGTCATCCTCATGCAGGAGAACCGGTCCTTCGACCACTACTTCGGCCGGATGTCGGGGGTGCGGGGGTTCTCCGACCCCAACGTCATGCGCAACCCCATCGGGAGCAAGAACCCTCCGGTCTGGAAGCAGTACGGCTACGGACCCGGCGTCGGCGTCGATGCCAACGTGTTCCTCGAGCCGTTCCATCTCGTCCAGGACCCGCCCACCGAGGACGGCGCCACCACGAACGACATCAGTCACGAGTGGACGACACAGCACGACGCGTGGAACGGCGGCGCGATGGACAACTTCGTCGGCGCGCACCTGACCGCCGACGGTGTCGACAACTTCGCCACGACGATGGGCTACTTCTCGCGCAACGACCTGGCGTTCTACTACGCGCTGGCGGACGCGTTCACGATCTGCGACGCCTACCACTGCTCGGTGCTCGGCCCGACCGACCCCAACCGGGTCATGGCGCTCTCGGGCACGATCGACCCCGCCGGCACCGGTGGCGGCCCCGATCCTCGTCACCCAGACCACCGGCCGGCCCCAGCAATACGACACGCTCACGTGGACGACGATGCCCGAGCAACTGCTCGATGCGGGTGTGAGCTGGAAGGTCTACAACGATCCGACCGGTCTGGCGCTCTTCAACCCGCTCCCCTACTTCAAGGCCTACAACGACTCCACCACCACCCGCGGACTCCAACTCCAAGCACAAGCCCTCACGCCCGCCTTCCCGGCCGACTTCGTTGCCGACGTCGCGGCCGGCACCTTGCCCCAGGTGAGCTGGATCCACGGCCCCGTCGTCCAGTGCGAACACCCGGCCACCGCACCGCAGTGGGGGGAGAACCTCGTGCAGACGGTGCTCGACACCCTGACGTCGAACCCCGACGTGTGGGCGCAGACGCTCTTCATCCTCCACTACGACGAGAACGGTGGCTTCTTCGACCACGTGCCACCGCCCGTCCCACCGGCGGGCACCGACGGCGAGTACCTGACGGTCAACCCGTTGCCGACGACCGCCGGCGGCATCGTCGGACCGGTGGGCCTCGGCTTCCGCGTGCCGTGCCTGCTCCTCTCGCCCCTCACCCGTGGCGGCTACGTGTCCCATCACGTGTTCGACCACACCTCGACGTTGCGGCTCCTCGAGACGCGCTTCGGCGCCCCGGTGCCCAACCTCTCCGACTGGCGGCGGAGCGTGACCGGGGACATGACCCAGGCACTGGCTCTCGGGCAGCCCGCCAACACCACCATCCCGACGCTGCCCAACGCGCCGCTGATCGAGCCGACAGTGGACGAGCAGATCATCATCAACGCATTGACGGGCACCTTCGACGTGGGCTTCAGCTACACCCCGCCCACAGCGAACTCGATGCCCAAGCAGGAGACCACACCTCCGCGCCCGAAGCCACCCCGTTGAGGGGCCACCGCACCTACAGCCGCCGGTCGGTACTGCGGGCCGGCCTCGGTACCGCCTCCGCCGCCGTGCTCGGCTCGGCCGGGGGCCTTCGCCCTCTCGGAGCAGCGGCGCGCACCGCCCGCGGTCCGGGCGCGTTGCCCTATCCCTCGTTGCCCGTCGGCCGGTACACCGGCGCGCTCCCCTTCGACCATCTCGTGCTGGTGATGCAGGAGAACCACTCGTTCGACAACTACCTCGGGATGCTGCCGCTGAGCGGGCAGCCGTTGGCCGACGGCTTCACGTTCACCACGCGAGGCGAGCCGGTCAACTGGAATCCGATCGGCACCGAGCGCATGTACGTGTACCACCAGCACGGCGACATCGGCGCGCAGGACAGCGGCTCCCAGTCCTGGGACGACTCGCACCTCCAGATCGACGGCGGCGCCATGGACGGCTTCGCCGGCACCGGTCCCGGGTCGATGGGCTACTACACCGAGGACGACCTTCCCTTCTACTACTCGCTCGCGAACACCTTCACGCTGGCCAACCGGTGGTTCTGCTCGGCGCCCGCGCAGACCTATCCCAACCGGCGCTTCTACATGGCGGGCACGGCGTCGGGCATCGTCTCGACCGACATCGACAACGTCGACGTGTACCCGCCCAACGGCACCATCTGGGACCAGCTCAGCGGGAACGGCATCAGCTGGAAGAACTACTTCAGCGACGCGCCGACGACGGCGATCATCCTCGACACGATCTTCCGCTATCCCGAGAACCTCACGTCCATCGCGGAGTTCTTCGTCGACGCCGCGGCGGGGACGCTGCCGGCCGTGAGCCTGGTCGACTGCAACATGGGCGCCGTGCAGGGCGAGGTGCCGAGTGTCGTTGGCGAGCTGCCCCAGCCGGTGCCGACCTTCGCGTCCACGCCCGACCTCGCCATCGAGACGACGTGCCAGTCCGAGGAGAACCCCGAGGACATCCAGCTGGGCGAGCAGTTCGTCGCCGGCGTGGTCAACGCCGTGATGGGGGGACCGGCCTGGCGGCGCACCTTGTTGGTCTGGCTCTACGACGAGCACGGTGGCTACTACGACCACGTGGCGCCGCCGGCGGCGATCCCACCCGACGCCACGCCCCCGGACATCGGTCCGGCGGACCAGCCGGGTGGCTACAACATCTATGGACCCCGTGTCCCCGTCGTCGTGGTCAGCGCCTACGCCCGGCCCCACGCCGTGACCAACAAGGTGCACGACCACACTTCGGTGCTGGCCACGATCGAGCGGCAGTGGAACCTCCCGGCGCTGACCTACCGCGACGCCAACGCGGCCACCCTGGCGGACTTCCTCGACGCCTCGGTCATGACGTTCGCCGAGCCACCCGAACTCGCCGCCCCGGCCAACCCGCTGCCCGGCCTGATCGAGGGCTACCAGGGCCAACCGATACCCCCGGCCCCCGCCGCCACCGCACCCCGGCGTTGAGCGTCTGTTGGCCGGGGGCCGCCGGCGCCGGGCTGGCGGGCGTCGTGGCACCCGCGTTCGCACCGTCGCTTCGCATCCCCGGTGGGGCGGGCGCCTACAGTAGGTGACAGCAGTGTCAGGGAAAGCCGGGGCTCACCCCGGGCGGATCGTGCAGAAGGGGAGGACGCAATGCGCACTGAGGACATGATCCTGGTCAGCGTCGACGACCATGTCATCGAGCCCAGGGGGATGTTCGACGGGCTCCTGCCCGCCAAGTACCAGGACGCAGCGCCCAAGCTCGTCCGCCGGGACGACGGCACGGACGTGTGGGTCTACGACGGCAACCAGATCCCCAACGTGGGGCTCAACGCCGTGGTCGGCCGGCCGCCCGAGGAGTACGGCATCGAGCCCACCTCACTCGAGGACATGCGGGTCGGTTGCTACGACGTGCACGAGCGGGTGCGCGACATGTCGGTCAACGGCGTGCTCGGCTCCATGTGTTTCCCTTCCTTCCCGCAGTTCTGCGGCCAGCTCTTCGCCCGGCGCGAGGACAAGGACGAGGCGCGCGCCATGGTGCAGGCCTACAACGACTGGCACATCGACCGCTGGTGCGGGGCGGAGCCCGGACGCTTCATCCCGCTGTCCATCCCTGTCATCTGGGACCCCGAGCTCGGCGCCGAGGAGGTGCACCGGGTGGCGAAGAAGGGCTGCCACGCCGTCACCTTCTCGGAGAACCCCGAGAAGCTCGGCTGGCCCTCGCTGCACAACGACCACTGGGACCCGTTCTGGAAGGCGTGCGCCGACGAGGGCACCGTCGTCTGCATGCACCTGGGCTCGTCCTCGCAGATCCTGATGACCTCTGTGGAGGCGCCGATCGACGTCATGATCAGCCTGCAGCCGATCAACATGGTCCAAGCGGCTGCCGACCTGATCTGGTCACCCATCCTGCGCAAGTACAAGGACCTGCACTTCGCCCTCTCCGAGGGCGGCATCGGCTGGATCCCCTACGCCCTCGAGCGCATCGACTATGTCTACGAGCACCACCGCAAGTGGACGGGGCAGGACTTCGGCGACCAGCTCCCGAGCCAGGTCTTCAAGGACCGCGTCATCACCTGCTTCATCGACGACGCCTTCGGTGTGCAGAGCCGCCAGTACCTCAACATCGACAACATCACGTGGGAGTGCGACTACCCCCACTCGGACTCGACGTGGCCGCAGTCGCCCGAGGCGCTCATGAAGTATCTCGACGGCGTGTCCGACGACGACATCGACAAGATCACCCACCTCAATGCCATGAAGCACTTCCAGTTCGACCCGTTCAGCGTACGGCCGCGTGAGAAGTGCACGGTGGCAGCGCTGCGGGCCGAGGCCGCGGACGTCGACACCTCGCTCGTCTCGCGGGCCCGCGGCCAGACGCACGTCAACGAGAAGGGCATCGTGAGCGTCAGCAGCTTCACCACGCGCCTGCGCGACGAGGACTGACCGCCGCCCACAGCACCACCGCACGACCGCACCACCGGCTGGGGCCGCAGCGAGCCGCGCCATCTCGGCGCGTCCGGTCGGCCCCGAACCTGAACACCGGAGATACCGGAGACCATGTCGATCGACTACGCCATCGGTGACGACCACGTCGTCACCATCACCATCAACCGCCCCGAGGCGCGCAACTCCATGGACATGGAGCACTTCTTCGGGCTGCGCCAGGCCTGGGACCGTTTCGGCGAGGACGACGACGCCTACGTCGCCATCGTGACGGGCGTGGGCAAGGACTTCTGCGTCGGAGCCGACCTCAAGACCTACATCCCCCAGATCACCGAGCTGCAGAGCAAGATGAAGGACGGCCAGCATCCCGACGAGCTGGGCGGGTACCGGCTCGACGACGGGGTCAAGGCCGTGCTGCGCGGCACCAAGCTCTACAAGCCGATCATCGCGGCGGTCAACGGCACCTGTGTCGCCGGCGGCATGGAGATGCTCGGCGGCACCGACCTGCGGGTGGCCAGCGACACCGCCACCTTCGCGGTGATGGAGCCCAAGCGCGGCCTCTTCGCCGGCGGCGGGACCACGGTGCGCCTCCCCCGCCAGATCCCCTGGCCCGCCGCCATGGAGCTGCTGCTGTGCGCCGACCAGGTGCCGGCCCAGCGCGCCTACGAGATGGGACTGGTCAACGAGGTCTGCCGACCCGCCGACCTGATGGACCGGGCCTACCACTACGCGCGCCGCATCACGGCCAACGGGCCCTTCGCCGTCCGCAAGACCAAGGAGTCGGCGCTGCGCGGGCTGGCCACCGACATGAAGGAGGCCTACCGGATCGAGTCGGAGATCTCCGGCGAGGTCTTCAGCAGCGAGGACGCCAAGGAGGGGCCGCTCGCCTTCGCCGAGAAGCGCGCGCCCAACTGGAAGAACCGCTAGCCCACAGGCGGGCGTCGGCGCTCAGCGTTGCTCGAGCGCGTAGACCATCGTCACCTGATCGGTCTCCTTCTGGCTGCCCGCTTCGACGGGCACCGGTAAGGCCTCTTGGGCTCCCGACGTGTTGGCAGCGAACCCGCCCGTGGGCTCGTCCTGCGAGGGTTGGGTGTTGTCGGTGAGCGAGCAGACCCGCCCGAGTCTCCGTCCGGCCGCAGCCGCCATGGCGCCGGCGTGGGCGACGGCCTGGTGGACCGCCAGGGTCCGGGCCTGGTCCTCGACCTTGGCCGGGTCGCTGAAGGAGAAGCTGAGCGAGTTGATCTGGGCCGCGTCGCCGCTCGCGCCGACCACCGCGTCGATGGCGCCGCCGGCGGTCTTCGTGTTGCGCAACGTGACCGTGACCGTGTTGGTGGCCTGATAGCCGGTGAGGGTGGGCACGCCCTTCGGGTAGGCGTACTGCGCCTGGAGCGTGAGCCCGGTCGTCTGGACGTCGGCGGGCTGGACACCGTTGCCCTCGAGCGCCGCCAACGCCTGGTTCACCTTGGCGTTGTCGTCGTTGAGCGCCGTCGCCGACGAGCTCGCGGTGGAGCTGAATCCGAACACCGCCGTGAGGACGTCGGGCGGTGCGCTGGCCTGTCCCGTCCCCTGCACGGTGAGATGCGGCGACGAGCTCCCGCAGCCGGCCGGCGAGGCCACCGGCGTGCTCGCACCGGCGTCGCTGAGCGCGAGGCCGAGCCCGGTGCCGGCGACCAGAAGCGCGCCGAGGGCCACCACCAGGAGGACCCGTGCCTCTGGGCGCAGCCGGCGCCTGCGGGACGAATCGCCAAGTCCCACTGGGTCGTGCTGGTCGGCAGCGTCCCTGTGGCCGGAAACGTCCGGGTGGTCGGAAACGTCGTGGTGGTCGGAAACGTCGTGGTGGTCGGAATCGTCGTGGTGGTCCGGACCCTGTTCCATGTGTGCGCCTCCCCGTTCGCGGACACAGAAGAGACGCAGCGGCGCAGCGATTGGTTCGCGACGGCGCTTCCGAACGTATGGTGCGGACCTGGCGCCGCTCCCCCGGCGCGTCGCCACCGAAGGAGCCAGGCGCACGAGCGCAGGTGGCATCGGGCGGCCCCCGAGCCAAGAATGAGACCGAATGAGACCAACTGTGCCGGGCTCCGTACGGCTGACGCCTCGGGCCCGGCGCCGTTCACTGCTCCGTTCTGTCTGGCTGGCGGCCGCCGCGATGGCGGCCGTCTCGTGCGTTGTCGCGCCGCTCGGGGCCAGGCGAGATTCGGGAGCGGCACGACCACGATTCTCCGACCCGGTCGTGCGAGAGCTCTCGATGCCCGCCGGCGGCGCACAGAACGTCGAGCTGAACTCGGTGAGTTGCCCGGACCCCCGGTTCTGCGTCGCGGTCGGTGAGTTCCGGCCTCGGGGCAGGTTTATGAACGACAGCGGGGAGCATCCTGTCGTCCTGCGCTTCGACGGCACGAGGTGGTGGGCCATGGCGGCACCCGCGGCCCTGAACACGGAGCTCAACGGAGTCGACTGCGTCGCGTGATCGATATGCATCGCCGTAGGCGAGACAGTGGGTGTTGAAGGGGATTCGTCCCCCCTCATCGAAACGATGCACGGGACAGCCTGGTCTGTCGTGCCATCACCGAGCCCCACCATCTACTCGGTGAACGCCAATCGCCTCGAGTCCGTGTCCTGCGTCTCCGCCGCGAACTGCACCGCGGTCGGCTGGGACATGGGGATCGGCTACGGGCGAGGTCTCACTCCGGTGACAGGACTCGTCGCCCAGGAAGAGCCGGCGGGGTGGACCGTCGAGCCCATTGCGCCACTTGTCCCGACCCAAGAGCGGTCTCTCGCCGGCGACGTGACGATCCCCTCCAATGCGTTCGATCCCACGTATCTCATGTCCGTGTCGTGCACGCGAAGACTGTGTCTCGCCGCGGGCGAGGGCCGGGGCTTCGCGGAACAGCGAGGGACCTGGACCCCCCTCGCGACATCACCGCTGGTCTTCAACGGCGTCAGCTGCTGGTCCGGTCACCCCTGTCTCGGAGTCGGCAGCGACGGCCAAGGTCTCTCTGGTGCCATCGTCGTGACGACCTCGACCTCCATCGCCCAGCTCTCGAGCACACAGTGGCAACGGGTCGCGTCGCCGAACACCACATCGTCGCTGAACGTCCTCGGCGCAGTGGCGTGCTGGGCGGGACGTTCCTGCGTGGCAGTTGGTTCCGTTACCGGATCTCCACAGGCTGATCCGACGGGAAACCGAGAAGGAGACGCCCTCGTCGAAGTGCAGGCAAAGGTCACATGGTCGCTGGCGACGCTTCCAAAGACGCCATTCGCCGTCGACGACGCGCTGACCTCCGTGAGTTGTCCGGGTCCCCACACGTGTATTGCCGTCGGGCAGTCGGTGGTGAACGTGCTCAGGGTGCCGAGCGGGCCGATTCACGCCTTCTCAGTTCGGGTGACGCACTAGGGCTTCGGAGCCCGACGCAGCGCCCGGAGCGAAGGGAAACCCACGACGAGTGTCTGCAGCCGCCAGCCCCGCGCCGGCAGCCCGCGTCGCCGGGCCATGCGGCCTGCCGCAACGGCCTCGGCAGCGTGGATGACCGCCGTCGCCCCCAGGAGCGCCTGGAGCACCTCACGCGGCGGCAAGGCGTCACCGGACATCTCGTTGGCCTTGACGTAAGAGGGTTTCGACAACGCGAGCTTGGTCAGGATCACGATCCCGCCGTCGAGGAGCAGGAACCAGAACAATGAGGGCCGAATGACCCCGGGGCGTCTCTCTCGTACCATGCGCACGTTTCTAGCGAGAAGGCGGTGTGCTCGGCAATCGGACGGGGCTCGGCAGCGGGGCGGAGACAGCGGCGGCGGCGAGCTGCCCGCAGGCGGCATCGATCTCGGCGCCCCGCGTCACCCGGATGGTGGCGTTGACTCGCCTCGCCGCCAGCAGGTCGCGGAAGAGCCGCACCCGCGCCGGTGATGAGCCCACCACCGGGTAGCCCGGCGTCGGGTTGAGCGGGATGAGGTTGACGTGGGCGCCCAGCGGCCGGGCGAAGGCTGCGAGCTCGGCGGCGTCGCTGTCCCGGTCGTTGACGCCGTCGATCAGTGCCCACTCGATGGAGAGGCGGCGGCCGCTCGCGTCCACGTACTCGGCGCACGCAGCGGCGAGCTCGGCCAGCGGGTACCGGCGGTTGATCGGCACCAGCTCGTCGCGCAGTGCGTCGTTGGCCGCGTGCAGCGAGACGGCGAGGTTGACCGGCAGCGTCTCGGCGGCCAGGCGGCGGATCCCAGGAACGATCCCGACCGTGGACAGCGTCAGGTGACGGGCCGAGAGGCCCATCTCCCCATGGAGGCGCACGACGGCGCCCCAGACCCGGTCGTAATTGGCCAGCGGCTCCCCCATCCCCATGAAGACGACGTTGGAGAGACGGCGCGGCGCGGCGTCCCGCATGGCGACGGCCACCTGCTCGACGATCTCGCCTTGGCTCAGGTGCCGCTGGAATCCGGCCTGCCCGGTGGCGCAGAACTGACAGGCCATGGCGCAGCCGGCCTGGGTCGAGACGCACACCGTCACCCGGTCGGGGTAGCGCATCAGCACCGTCTCGATCCGTGCGCCGTCGTGCAGCGTCCACAGCCACTTGGTGGTCTCGCCCGAGTCGGCGCTCTGGCGCGCCTGCTCGGTGAGCGCAGGTGGCATGGCGTGCGCCAAGGCACCCCGGAGCGCGGTGGGCAGCTCGGTCATCTCCTCGGGCCGGCGCACCTGGGCATGCAGGCCGTCCCACACCTGGCGGACCCGGTAGGGCGGCTCGCCCTCGAGGAGCCGAGCCAGCTCGTCCTCGGACAGGTCGTAGGGCGACGGGTGCGGCACCGACCCAGGCTAGGGGGCGGCGCGGTCTGCGCAGTTGCGGCCGATGCCCAGGTCGTGCTGGCCTGAACGCCACACGGCTACCGGCCGCCGGCCACCAACCGCCAACCGCCAGCCGCCGAGACAATCCGCACCCACCTGCACCCGAGGAGACCGATGAGCGACACCCCCGAGGACCCGATCGGCGACGACCTGACGAGGCGTATCGAGAACGGCGTCTGCTGGATCCCCATCAACCGCCCCGACGCGGGCAACGCACTCACCCAGTACATGCGCGACAAGATCGCCGAGTGGGTACGCGACGCCTCGAGCGACCTGTTCGTGCGTGTCGTCGTGATCACCGGGGCCGGTGACAAGGCGTTCTGCACCGGCGCCGATTTGCGCGGTGGGCAACGCCCGCCGCGACCGCGGCCCGAGGGCGCGCCCGAGAGCGTCGTGGGCGAGGGTTCGCGCACCATCCGCGACGGCTGGCAGGCACTCGTGACGTCTGTCTTGGATTGCGAGAAGCCGGTCATCGCCGGCGTCAACGGCACCGCGGCAGGAGGCGGGATGCACCTCGCACTGGCCTGCGACCTGGTCGTCATGGCCGACGAGGCCAAGTTCGTCGAGGTCTTCATCCGCCGGGGCATCGCGCCCGATGCCGGCGGCGCCTGGATCCTCACCCGGCTGGTCGGCATCCAGAAGGCCAAGGAGCTGTTCTTCTTCGGCGACGACGTACCGGCCGCCGAGGCCTATCGCATCGGCCTCGTCAACCGCATGGTCCCACGCTCCGAGCTTCAGGCCACGCTCGAAGAGATGGCGGGCCGTCTGGCCCAGGCGCCGACGAAGGCGATCTGGGTCACCAAGTGGCTCACCAATCGGGCGCTCGACGTCGATCGCGCCACCTCTCTCTACGACGAGGCGATCGGACAGGAGATCGTCACCCGCACGCTCGACTCCCAAGAGGGCATCGCCAGCTTCGTGGAACGCAGGCCGGCCGAGTTCAAGGGCTGGTAGACGACCCCGTCGCGGTCGTCGTCGTCCCCGAGCCCCCGACACTGACGGTGGTCGTCGTGTCGACGGCGGAGCGGATGTCGTCGTGGTCGACTGACCGGTGGCAGTGGCGGTGCTGGTCGAGGTCGACGTTGACGGTGGCGTGGTGGTGGAGGTCGACGTGGTGGACGAAGGGGTCGTCGTCGTCGTTGTTGCAGGAGAGCCCGGGTTGACGATGTTGCCGAACGTGGTCCCCGTCCCCGCCCCCCCGAAGATGTCCGAGAGCGGCTTGCCCGAGATGAGCTCGATCGCGGTGATGAAGAGCAGCGCCAGCACGAACACGATGCCGGCGGCCGCGGCGATGGCCTTCCAGGAGTAGCGCCTCGGGACCAGGGGCGCTCGCGAGGCCGACGCGGTCACCGACGTCGCGGCCGTTGTGGCGCCCGGCACGCGTCCGCTGCCTCCCGTCACCCGCTGCATCGGCATCGTCGCGGCCGAGACCCGCTCGGTCGCCGGCGTGTCGGGGGACGCTGAGACCTCGAGGCGCGGAGTCTCCTCCGCGGTCCGCTCCAGTTGCGCTGTCTCGTCGGCGGCTGCGGACACGGTGCTCGTCCCCGAGCCCGCGCCGCGTGCGCCGCCGTGTATGCCGCCACTCGCCCCGCCCGGGCCGACCACCTCGGTGGGAGCCGAGCTTGGGTCCACCGAGGACGCAGTGTCGCCCCTCGTCCGGTGCCGCCCAACCGCCGCAGCAACGTCGACGCCGAGGAATCGGGGACCCGTTCCGCGACCTGTTTCACGGCCTCGTGACCCCGGTCGATCGACTGCGCGATGAGGGCGCTGCCCATGGTGGCGGCGGCCGAGCCGATCGCCACGCCGATGATCGTGCCCTTGACCCCGAAGGCCGAAGCAATCAGAGCGGCGATCACTGCACCCGCAGCGGAAGCCAGGATCTGGCGGACCGAGAATTTCACGCCCGGGCTGTTTAGTCGCCCGCCACCGGCGCCAAGCCGCGGGCGATGAACTGGCGGGCGCCCGAATCGAGGACCCAGTCATGCCCGTAGCGGGCGACCGGCCCCGCGAAGCGGGACACCAGCTGGAGGGCCGTGTTCCCAGGGGCAAGGGAGCTGCGCAGCGTGGCGACGCATCCAGCTCCGGCTTCGCCGCCGTCTGCGTTCCCGGCCTCGGCGTCCTCCAGGGTCAGCACGGCGTCGCCGACCACGTCGCCGAGGACCCGGGCCCGCACCAGCACAGCCACGTCGATGTGCAAGATGATCACCCGAAAGCGCACCGGGTAGGGCACCGGCGGCTGCACCTCGCAGTACCACTCCTCCCCTTCAGCCAGCGCCGAGGCTTCGAACGAGCGGAGCCACGGCCACCAGGAGCGGTAGCTCGATACCTGGGAGATGCGCGCCCACACCTCCTCGCGCCCCAGCGGCAATGGGTAGCGGTGCACCGTTGTGATAGCTCCGGGCAGCGGGACGGCACCGTCCTCCGCTCCGCCCCCGTCTCGACCCTCGTTCACTCCCCGACGGCTCCGTCGATGCGCTCACGCAGCAGATCGGCGTGCCCGTTGTGCCGGGCGTACTCCTCAATCATGTGGATCATGATCCAGCGCAAGGAGACGTGCCGCCTCGCGCTGGCCGCCATGTCGTCGAAGCTGCTGGCACCCTCGACGATGGAACGGGAGACGTCGCACTGACGTTGGAGGGCCTCGACGTCGTCCATGGCACGTGCCGGATCGAGGTCGTTGAAGTCCGCGTCGCGGTCCTCGGCCGTGTCGATCGGCGTCGGGCTCTTTGTCCCCGTTGAACACGCGCACGAACCAGCTCCACTCGACCAGCGTCATGTGCCGCACGATGCCGAGCAGGCTGAGAGTCGAGGGCGGAACATCCCGGCGTACCAGCGCGTCGCCGTCGAGTTGCTCGCATTTCCACAGCAGCGTTGCGCGCTCGTAGTCGAGCCAGGCCGTGAGCATCGAGCGCTCGTCGCCCTGCCAGGGTGGTTCCGGCCGGGTCACCGGAGGGAGCACCGACCCACCCTAGCGGCGAAATCGCCTGGCGAACGGGGGCCGGTATCATTGCCGCCGTGCGTCAACGCTGGCTCTCGAAGCGAGCCGTGTCGCTGCACGTGGCCGTGTTGGTCTTCGTCCCCGGCTGCGCCGTGGCGTCGTGGTGGCAGATCAACCGTGCCGCCGATGGGAACGAGCTGAGCTACCTGTACTCCGTGATGTGGCCGGCGTTCGGCCTGCTCGGCCTCGCTTTCTGGTGGATACTCATCCACACCGACTATGACACGGTCGGCCTCAAAGGCATGCAGCGACAACAGGCCATGGCCGACGCAGCGCCGGCCGACCACGCCCCCACGCACGGAGCGGCCGTCAACGGTGTGCACGATGCAGTGGCCACCTCGCCGGCGACCGCCGGACCCGACACGGAGGCACCGGCCCCGTCCGCCGACGAGGACCCCGCGCTTGCCGCCTACAACGCGCGCCTGGCCGCCCTGGCCGACGAGGGCCCGAAGACCTGGCGTCGTCGCGAGTCGGTCGTCGTGCGGCGTCGCCCCGTGAAACGGCTCACCGAACGCGGCCTCACGGGAGCACTCTTCCGCTACCAGCTGATGGCCAACATCGTCGGCGTCCTCATCATCCCGTTGTTCTTCTTCACGGGGCTGCACTTGGCAATCGGCGGCTTCAAGGCCGAGCTCGCCATCTTCGGCGTCGCTCACGGCTACCTCTACATCGTCTATCTGATCATGGCCGGCTACCTCGCGCTCAAGGCGCGACTGCACATCCCATGGATCCTCTTGATGTTCGCCGCGGGACTCGTGCCGGGCCTGACCTTCGTCGTGGAGTGGATCATCGTGACCCGCAAGGTGCAACCCTTGCTGGCGGCCCAGATGGTCGAGGCCGACGCGCGAGACGCGGAGTCAACCCAGCCGCTCGATGACGGTGCCGTTGGCCTGGCCCCCGCCCTCGCACATCGTCTGGTAGCCGTAACGGCCGCCAGTCGCCTCCAGCTGGTTGAGCAGCGTTCCCATCAGGCGCACGCCGCTGGCGCCCAACGGGTGCCCGATGGCAATGGCGCCGCCGCGGGGATTGAAGCGGGCCATGTCGTAGGCGAACTCCTTCTGCCACATGAGCGCGATGGCAGCGAAGGCTTCGTTGCATTCCACGGCATCGAACTCGTCGACCTTCATGCCCGACTTCTTGAGCAGCTTGTGCGTCACCGGCACGGGCGCCGACAACACGATGGCGGCGTCGTCGGCCGTGACGGCGAAGTGGGCAAAGCGGGCCCGCACCGGCAGGCCGAGCTGTTCGGCGACAGCCCGGTCGGCGATCAGCATGGCGGCCGCGCCGTCCGTCGTCTGCGACGAGTTGCCCGCGGTGATAGACGGCGCCGTCTCGGGCTCCCAGCTCTGCGCAGGAGGCAGCGCAGCGAGTTTCTCGATCGTCGAACTGCGCCGGATCCCCTCGTCGCTGCGCAGGAATTCGCCGGTGAGGCTCCCGTCCTCGGCTTTGATCGGCACGGGGATCGCCTCGCGTTCAAAGTGCTTCGAGTCCCAACTCTCAGCGGCGCGGCGGTGCGACTCGAGGGCGTACGCGTCCATCTCCTCGCGGGTGATGCCGTAGCGCTCGGCCAGGACCTCGCTGACCCGGAATTGAGTCCAGAGGCGGTTGTCGACAGCCTTCATGAAGGAAGGTGGGAACGGCCCGGTGCCGCCCCGCGCATTGGAAGCCAGCGGGACGCGGCTCATCACCTCGACGCCACAGGCCATCACGAGGTCGTAGTGGCCGGCAGCGACGCCGGCCGCGGCGAAGTGCACTGCCTGCTGCGACGACCCGCATTGGCGGTCCACCGTGGTGGCCGGCACGCTCTGGGGCAGGCCGGCACGAGACCCACGCGTTGCGGGCCACGTTGGTGCTCTGCTCGCCGACCTGGCTCACGCACCCGCCGATGACGTCGTCGATGCGCTCAGGATCCACGCCGGTCCGCTCGAGGACCGAGGTGAGGGTGAAGCCCAAGAGGTCAGCGGGGTGCCAGTTCGCCAGTGCCCCACCGCTCTTGCCGAAGGTGGTGCGCACGACATCGACGATGACCGGTTCTCTCATCTGGGCCTCCTCGGCCGGGTCCTGGGCTGAAGCGCTGGGTTGATGCGCTGCGTTGGGTGCCGGTGGCTTGGGTTCCGGGGTCCAAACCCTACAGGTCGCCGGTGCTGGCGAGTCCGGCCTGTTCCTCCGCTTGCGCAGCTTCTGCCGCCTCGGCCGCTCCCGTGGCGGCGGCCTCCTCACGCCGGGCCATTAACGACTCCATGGCCTTGCTGGCACCGGCTGGATCGCCCTCGTACACGACGCTGCCGTGGTTCAACACCACGGCCCACGTCGCGAGCTCGAGAACGCGGTGAACCTGCTGCTCCACCACGACGAGCGCGGTGCCGTTTCGGTTGATCTCGCGCAGCCCCTCGTAGACCTGATCGACCACCACTGGCGCGAGGCCGAGTGACAGCTCGTCGGCCACGAGCACCTTGGAGGGCACCACCAGTACCTTGGCCAACGAGAGCAAGCGCTGCTGCCCACCCGACAGGGTGCCGCCCATCTGCTTTCGCCGGTCCCCGAGGATCGGGAAGGCGACATAGGCACGCTCGAGGTTCTCCTTCAGCTTGCCTCGTCCGGCCCGCTGCCGGAAAGCCAGTGTCAGGTTCTCCTCGACCGTCAGGCTCGAGAAGATGCCGCGTCCCTCGACCACGTGGGCCATGCCGAGCCGCGCGATCCTGAAAGCCGGGCAGCGCGGTGACGTCCTGCCCGGAGAAGAGCACCTGGCCCTCCGTCGCCGTCACCAGTCCGGTGACCGTGCGGGCGATGGTGGACTTCCCGGCGCCGTTGGAACCCACCAGGGCGACCACGGCTCCCTGGGGTACCCGGAAGGACACGTCGAAGAGGGCGCGATACGGCCCATAGGACGCGCAGACGCCGCGGACCGAGAGGGCGTCGTTGCCCGTCGACGTGTCGGGTGTCGTTGTGGCCAGTGCCGTCACGCCGGCATCCCCATCTGGCCGAGGTAGGCCTCGCGCACCTCCGCGTTCGCCATCACCTCGTCGAAGGTACCCTGCGCCAGCATGGAGCCGAGGTCCATGACGACGGTGCGATCGACGACCTCGGCCACCATGGCCAGGTCGTGCTCGACGAGGAGGACTGCCGTGCCCCGCTCACGCTGCACGGTGCGCAGGACGGCAGCCAGCTCGGCGGTTTCGTGCAGGTCGAGGCCCGATGACGGCTCGTCCGCCAGAAGGATCTTCGGCTCTGTGGCCAGCGCCCGGGCGAGTTCGACGAGGCGGCAATTGCCGAGGCCCAGGGCGTTGACGGACGTGTCAGCCAGCTGGGTGATCCCCACCAGGTCCAAGATGGCGTCGACGCGCTCGACCTCGTCCCTGCTGGGAGTGCTCATGTTGCAGAGGTCACGCCACAGGCGACCCTCGCCGCGCCGCGACCGCTCGGCCACCATGAGATGGTCACGCACCGACATGTCGGTGAAGACCTCGACCCGCTGGTACGTGCGGCCGATGCCGAGACGGGCACGCTTGAACGTTGGAAGCCCGGTGAGTGCCTGCCCGTCGAAGACGATGTCACCTTGCTCAGGCCGCAGCTGCCCGCACACGCAATTGAACAGCGTCGTCTTGCCAGCGCCGTTCGGACCGACCAGGCCGACGCTCTCGCCGGCGAACACGTCGAAGGTGATGGCTGTGGACGGCCTGAATCCCACCGAATGACTTGCACACGTTGTGCAGCCTGAGGAGCGGTGTCCCGTCAGCCACTGGCACCCGATGTCGAGATGGCGCGCGCGCTTCATCTCTTCGGCCTCGGCTTCCCGGGCGAAGAACAATCGCTCGAAACGCTGGGTACCCTTGCGTTTCTGGAATTCGAGGACACCCTCGGGGTGCTGCGCATAGGTGAGGGCGCCGAAGGCAAACAGCACGACCGTCAGGCTTGACGCGCCGATCCGCGCCGGCAGGACCGTCGTCAGGATCTGCTCGGTCACGAAGAACCCGATACCCGCCTGAATGGCGCCCTCCACGGTTGTCACGCTAGTGGTGACGACGAGCACGACCAGCACGAGCGAGAAGTCCGCGTTCCAGTCGGTCGGACTGACCACCTGCTGTTCGAGGCTGTGGAGGAGGCCGCCGACCCCGGCCACGGCCCCCGACAGCGCAAAGACCATGATGCGCTGCCACGACGGGTTGACGCCGAGCCCGGCCGTCGCCGTTTCGCTGCCGCGCATGGCGGCCAGGTTGCGCCCGACCGTCCCCTTGCGAACGAGCAGCACGAGAATCACCGCGATGACGAGGACGCCGAGGGACAACAGGAACATGGCGTGTCCGTCGAAGTTGAAGAACTCGCTTGTGCCCAGCCACTTGGCCGGGATGCTGATGCCCTTCAGCCCCGCCAGTGATGGAGACCGCGTTGAAGAAGGTGGCGTCCATGAACAGCGCAAACGCCAGGGTCATCAGCGCCAGGCCAAGTCCGCGCAGTCGCAGCGAGAGGAGGGCCAGAAGCACGGCGACCAGCGCAGCCAGGAGCGCACCGAGGAGGCCGCCGACGAGCAGGTTCAGCCCGAGATGGTTGGCTAGCTGGGCCGCCGTGAAGGCACCCACTCCGGCCAGCGTGGCCTGACACAGCGAGAGCTGCCCGCCATACCCGTGATCAGCGTGATGGAGAGGAGGACGATCGACAGGGTCAGGCCGTTGTTGAAGACGGTCGTCCACGCGTCAGGTATCCACGTGAGCATGGACACGCAGAAGCCGGCGAACAGGATCCACCACAGGACGCGGATAATGCGGTTCATGCTCGGAGCTCGTGCCTGCGCCGCGATGGGCGGTGGAGGCGGGTCGATCGTAGCCAACGGGTCGCGGCTGGCATCGAGCGCGCGCATGCCGGGCAAGAACAGCAAGGCCGCCACCAAGAAGAGGAAGGGCAAGGACGGGATGATGGCGGCGTAGAAGAAGCTCGCCGTCGGGATGTAGCCCTGGAGCACCGTGGTGAGCACCCCGATGAAGATGGCCACGGCAGCGGCGATGGGCAGCGACCGCAACAACGCGCACGCCGCGGCCGCGATCGCGGTGACGGTCAACGTCACATAGTCCTCAGCGGTGAACGCCCCGAAGACCGGGGCGAACAGCACGCCGGCGAGGCTCGCCATGAAGCTGGACACGATCCAGGCCAGCGCCACCACTCCGTTCCCATTGACTCCGTCGAGCTGCACGAGCCGCCGGCTCTCGACAGCCGCCCGCATCTGCAGGCCGAGGTTGGTGAAGCGCAACAGGATCGTCAGCAGGATCAGGACGACCACCGTGACAGAGATGGTGGAGAGATAGATCCCGTTGATCGGCGTCCCGGCGATCGTGAAATACACGACGTTCGGGTTGAAGAACGGCAGGATCGTGACGGTGGCGTCGAGGTTCTGGGGCCCGAAGATGACAGGGAGGAGGTTCGGGATCCCGACCAGGAGCGCCAGACTGCACACCATTTTCGCGGTCGAGTTCGAATTCGCGATATGGCGGAAGATGAGGCGATCGAAACCCCATCCCATCAGCGGGCCCATCACGACCACCGAGAGCAGGAACGCCTCGAAACCCGACCAGGCGTGGTACTGGGTCAGGTACGTGAAGACGAAAGCCGACGCAAACGCCTGCGCGCCGAAGGCGAAGTTGAAGACGCCGGTCGCCTGGTAGGTCAGGACCAGGCAGACGGCGACCAGCGCGTAGGTGCACCCGTACGGGATCGCCGGGAAGCGCGAAACCGAGGAATTGCTCCATCCCAGTGCCCGACTACCTGTGCCGACCCTCGCCCTCGCCTCGCCGCTCGCCTGCGATCAGGCGGGAGCCGGCGTGCCGGGCGGGAGCGGGAAGACCGGGTCCTTCTTCGGGCTGATCGACTCGAAGCAGTTGAAGACGTTCTCCCCCTTGTTCAGGGCAGCCACGTACTTGTCCTGGACCACCTTGATGTAGGCAGTGCAGTAGGGCGGTGCATGGCCGGTGTGACCCGCATTCTTCCAGTTGACCGGGGACGTCAGCCCGCCCGCAGTGAACGCGGTCAAGGAGTTGTCCTGCTTGATCACGTTGGCCTGCGTGAGGTTGTTCCCGGCCATCTTGACCCCCTGGACGAACAGCGCCGCTGACTCCCACCCCTGGATGGCGATCTCGTCGTCGACGTAGGCGGGCTCGTACTTCTTCATCTCCGTGATGTAGAGCTTCAGACCGGGGTAGAGCGACTGCGGCGCCGAGAACGGAACGTGGGCGATGCCGAAATAGACGTTCTGCATCAGGCTCTCGTTCGTGTTGAGCGTCGCCTGATCGTTGCCGCTCGAACCACAGCTGGGTCATCTTCAGCCCGTATTGCTGGATCGCCCTGGCCATGTTGACGTTGCCCTGGACGTCCATGCAACTGATGACCATGTTGGAGCCGGCCTGCTTCATGCGCTGGACGTCGGTGGCCACGGTCGAACCGGGGTAGGACACCTTCAGGTCGGAGTAGCTCACGGTGTAGCCGGCGGCCTTGGATCGCGGCCTCCTCCGACTGGCAAGCGGCCGCCGACGCTGCGATCCCGTAGGCGACGAACGCGATAGAGGGCTTCTTCTGCGTCTGCCGCGCCACGTAGGTGTCCTCCGGCGCGCCGGCCGGGTAGTACTCCACAGATCCGCCGGCGGCGAAGAGGTTCGGCGCGTTCGCCCAGTTGCCAGTGACGTTGTAGCCGTAGGTCGGGATGCCCGACTCCACGAAGAGGTTGGGCGAGAAGAAGGCGGTCGCCACGCCGGTCACGGCGAACACGTGGTCCTGGTTGATGAGGGTGTTGGCCAGCTGGTTGAACGTCGTCGGGTTGCCCCCGTCGTCGAGTGTGTACTTGTAGTCGATCTTGCGGCCGTTCACGCCGCCCTGCGCGTTGATATAGCTGAAGTAAGCCTTCTCGCCATAGACCAGCGAGGAGAAGTTCGACGCTAAGTTCTCCCGTCTGAGTCGAGATGGTCCCGACCGTGATGGAGTTCGAGGTCACCCCCGGTGCGCTGCTCGTCGATGCTGCCCCAGCTCCTCCTGCCGGGACCAGCGCAGTGGCACCTGCCAGTCCAATCCCCGTGAGCGCCGCCGTCGCCAAAAGCGCTCTGAACCCCTGTCTTACTCGCATACCGCCCCAACCATCCTTTCTGATGCATCCCCCCCGGGATGCCGGTCACTGTATCGAAAGAGCTTCACGCCCATTGCTGCACCCCTGCGCTTAGCACGTCTGCGATGTTCTTTGGTTTCACCTTGTTCGTTATTCCTTGCATGCTCGTCATCGTTGGTCGTCGTGTTCGCCAAAAAAGTTCGTACCGGTCAGGCCAAGAACAGCCTCTGGCGGTCGAACTCCCGCAATGCCCGCACCTCGTCGGGGCGCACGGCCACCAGCTCCTCGACATCGCGAACGATCTTCGAGCTCGTAGCCGCACGACGCCGTGAACGCGCGCACTCGTTCCTCCAGCGACCCCTCCCCGGCGGGCACCGCCGCCAGCCGCAGGACCCCGTCGGAGCGCCGCAGGATGCCCTTGTCGGTCACGACGCTCGTCACCCGCTCGCCGGGCGAGGTCACGTACGCCACAGTCTGAGGCAACCGCTCTGGCCGCGCCAGGGTGACGACGACACAGGCTGTCGCCCTGCTGGCGACGTCGTTGGCGCCGCCCGAGCCGACCAAGAACCGCCCGCCTGCGAGCTCGGTCGAATTCAAACTGCCGTCCTGGCCGACTTCGGCCGCACCCAGGCAACCCACCGTCGTCGTCCCCGGGCCGCCGATGATCATCCCCAGTACCGCTGACGCGTCCGAGAGGTAGGGGGTCGCCGGGAAAACCCGCTGGTTGAAGATGTAGGGATCGGCCGGCGTGGGTTGGTAGCCCCAGAGTCCGAGCTCGGCGGTGAGCATGACCCGCTGTCCCGCCGCCCGCGCCCGCCCGACGGCCACCCACGCCGCCAGATTGGCCACGCCCGCTCCGGCCAGCACCGCGTCGGCACCGATTTCGGCCACGACGCGCTCCACCTCCCGGGCGCCGAGCGAGGCAGCCTGCTCCCATTTGGACACGCTGGGATCCTCGACGACGGGATGGGCGTCGGCGTCCGCCTTCCACGACATGGGGTCGGATCGACCCTCGAGCCAGTGCAGTCGCTCGGTGCCGACGCGGGCCAGGTAGTCCTCGTGCGTCTTTGGACCAAGCACCCAGTCCCGCACATAGACATCGAACTCGCCTTTGGCTGCGGCGTCGGCCGCTGCGCTCCAGTGCGCGATGTCCTCCCCGTAGCTCCGCACCGGCAAGCCGGGCGCATAACACCCGCCGGGGTGGGCCCCGTACGGCGCCTCCACCACCGCCAACACGCGGTGGCCTGGAACCCGTACCCGGTGCCCGAGGCCCTCGAGGTCGTCCACGATGCGCTCGACGGTGGCAACGACCCCGCGGCGGGCCGCCCACGCGCCCCCACACGCCGTCGAGCAACGGTTCGGAGAAGGCCAGGTTGCCGGCGGGGTCGGCGGCGGCGGCATGGACCAGGGCGACGTCGGGAACGAGCGGTTGCAACAGACCCAGTGGGCCGAAAGGTGAGTCGATCACAGCGAACGCGTCGTTCTCGGCCATTGACGACCCGACGAGCGACCCGGTCACCGCCGCCGGCAGTCCGCGGGCCGCGGCCTCGAGTCGCTGCGAGAGCGTGAGGATCGACCAGTGCTCCACCTCGACCGCACCGGACTCGTAGGCCTGGCGGAAGATCGGGTTCGGCGTGTACGTCGGAAAGCTGTTGCCCGAGTACGCGGTCACCACCTTGCGGACCAGACCACCCTCGAAGAAGGGGGCGCTGAGCGCGCCCAGGCTGGTCATGACGAGGGTGAAGCCCGGATCACTCCCCCAGAATTGGCGGGCCAACTCCCGTGCCGCCGCCGTCCAACGGCTGTGACCCATCATGACCAGGACGGTGTCGCCGGGGACGACGGACCGCCTCACGGCATCGTCGAGGGACGTCACCACGGGACCTGCCGGCACAGGGGACGGCGACGTCACCGGACGGGCTTCACCCGAGCCGATATGGCGCGTACTACCTGCTCATGTGTCATTTCTGGCCCCACCCCGAACCTGACCATCGTGTCAGGTTAGCCATTTCAACCACCCCCGGCACTACCATCGACCAGCCATGGGACCGCCGAGAGTCCAGCGTGACCCGGCGTCCGCCACAAAGAAGCCCGCGTCGACAGTGTCGGCGAAGCGCTCGACAGCCACAAAGGCCTCTGGACG
This sequence comes from uncultured Acidimicrobiaceae bacterium, assembly GCA_963825965.1. Taxonomy (GTDB): domain Bacteria; phylum Actinomycetota; class Acidimicrobiia; order Acidimicrobiales; family RAAP-2; genus Bog-473. Next base: position 399,787 of record CAWGUX010000012.1, on the reverse strand, counting down.
GGTCACGACCGGGTCGGCCAACGGGCCGCGCAAACCGTCAGGCGGGGACGGCAGCGCGGGGGCAACCGCCGACGCAGACCCCATCGGCGAGCCGGCCAGCAAGCGCGTCCTGCGTAGCCAGGGCAGGCGCACCATGCGCAAGCTGCTCGACGCGGCGATGATCGCCTTCGACAAGCGCGGCTACCACGCCACCCGGGTGAACGACGTCGTCGAGATCGCCAAGACGTCGCACGGCACTTTCTACCTGTACTTCTCCAACAAGGAGGACCTGCTGCGCGCCCTGGTGACCGAGGCGGCCGCCGATTCGAAGAAGGTCTACGACTCGTTCAGCATGCTGCCTGGGCCGGGAGGCACGCCGCAGTGGACTGACGTCCGTGGATGGGTGCAGTCCTACTCGGACCTCTGGAAGCGCTACGCACCTCTCTTCCGCGTATGGGCCGAACTGGCCACGGTGGACCGAGATCTGGGCCGCACGATCCGTCATACCTTCTCCAGAGTCTCCTACGCGCTCAGCGTCCACATCGGGCCGGACTCCTCGGGCCATGACCTCGACCCCGGCGCAGCGGGACTTGCCGCGCTGGCCATGCTCGACCGCTTCCACTACCTGCGGGAGTTCGCGGGACAGCCCGTCGACAGCGTCGCGCTCGACACCCTCACCACCATGCTCTACCGGGCGCTGTTCGACCCGAACGCCTGAACGCGTCGGGCCTCGCCGGCGCCAACCGTTCGGTCAGCCGTTGGGGGAAGACGCGGTCGAAGATGGTGTCGACGCCGGAGCCGTGCAGTGTCAACCCGCCGTCGACGACGATGTTCTGGCCGGTGATGAAGCGAGCGAGGTCCGAGCACAAGAAGACGACGACGTCCGCGATGTCCTCGGGCTCGCCGACTCTGTCCCACGGGTGTTCCCCTCACGAACCGCTCTTCCTGGTCGGGCATGTACTGAAACCAGGGCGCCGTCATGGTCGTGCGGATCATGCCTGGTGAGACCGCGTTCACCCTGATGGTGGGCCCGTACTCGAGCGCGGCCGAGGCAGTGAGCGCAGCGACGGCGGCCTTGCTCGCCGAGTAGGGCCCCTCCCCCGCAGCCGGTCGCGTCCCGCTGATCGACGCGGTGCTCACGATGGAGCCGCCGCCGTTCTCCAACAGGTGCGGCACCGCCGCTCGAATGCCGGCCCAGACGCCGGTCAGATTGACCCGCAACACCCGGTCCCACTCGGACGGATCGATCTCGTGGAGTCTGTTGAACGCCGACGTCCCTGCATTGTTGTAGATGACAGACAAGCCGCCGAGCTCGTTCGCCGCTGCGTCGACGGTGTCGCGGAACGCGTCGATGTCCCCGACGTCGACGCCGTAGGCCACTCCGCCGATTTCCGCCGCCACGACCTTGGCCGACTCCTCGTCCACGTCGACGACGGCAACGCGGGCACCTTCCTCGGCCATGCGGCGGCACGTGGCCCGTCCGATGCCCGAACCGCCCCCGGTCACGAGTGCCCGGTGTCCTTCAAGCAGGCCCATCGCCGTCTCCTGTTCTCGCCGTCCTCTGCAACCATGGGGGTGTCTCGAACACCATGGGCTCGTCGAGCTCCCGGATCAGGAGCTCTTGCGCCATGCTGAGATGCAGCGTGCCGTCTTCGCCGTGCATGGTGGCGCGGATCGTTGCCCTTCCGCCTGCATTGACCAAGGCGTGCACGTCGAACAGGCTCCAGTTATCGGCGCGCCAGGGTCGGTGGAACCAGACGGCGTGATCGAGGCTTGCGTCGGTGTGGGTACCCCAGGATCCCATGGTCAGAGGACGGAACGCAGCGCCCGTCATGTCAGAGAAGTACGCCAGCGCACAGGCGTGCAACGTGGGGTCGTCTGGCAAGGGCTCACGAGTACGAAACCAACAGCGCCTCGTCGAGAGATACGTACCGTCACCCCGCTGCTCCGTCGCCCCGACCTCGCGGACGTCGAAAGGAAACGGTGCCTCTATCCCTTCGATCTCTCCGGGTGCTGGAATCTCCGCACCGACCGGGAGCTGATATTCATCGCCGTCTTCGGGCGCATGAAAGGAGCAGGCCATTCGGAAGACTTCTTTGCCTTCGACCGCGCTGATCACCTCTCGAAGGCTGAACGATCGCCCGTCGCGCAGTCGCTCCACGGTGTGGATCGACTGCGAACCGGGGCTCGTCGGACGCAAGAAGTAGCCATGGAGCGAGTGCACGTCGAGTCCTGGCGGCACGGTTTGGCATGTCGCGCTCAGCGCCTGCGCAACGACCATCCCTCCGAAGGTGCGTCCACCAACCCACCAATTCGGGCTGGTCGTCGTGAAACGTTCCCTGCCGTCGGTGCCCCTGCCTTCGTCCGTCGCGGTGATCGCATCCACGAGGTCCGAGACCGTCGCCTCGAACACCTCGGCTTCCTCCGCTTCGTCAAGCTCCATCTCTCGCTCCCCGCACTTCCGGTTGCGGCACCGTCACGTCAGATCGACGTCAACTGAGAGACCCTTCCCGGCGAGGTCGACGCATCGATTGTCCTCGGCGTAGCGGAGTCCTTGCACATTGAACAGGCGCACTTCGGGACCGTCGATCGGAAACGGGCCCCAGTGCCAGGTACCACGATGGAGGACGAGCGACTCCAATGGCTCGATCCGGAAGGCTCGGATTGCCTCGGCCTCGGCCTCGTCGACGAGCTCGACCTCTGCCGGAGCCACTGCGATGACGGCAGGCACGTTCAGGGGCATGAGTGATTGTGTATGCGTGTCGTGGCGGAAGAGCATCTCGCATCTATAGCCCGAGGGTGTCTCAGGCACCTCGTTCCGCGGCGTGACCGATGAGGTTGACGTGGGCATCCGACCATTCGAAGGTCATCCGCTGAACTCCGTCCCGGGGATCGATGTCGGCGACGGGGAGCCAGCCGAACGGCCTCCAGGCTTCCTCGGAAAGCGGCTCGGGCACTACGGTCCGTTGCCTCCCTGACCCGTTTGTGGACATGGCTCGTACCTTCTTCTTTGGACGGCGATTCAGCGCAGTGCAGCCTGGGCCTGCCGCGGCCTAACCTGACGCCGGAGTCAGTCTAGGAAACCTTGGGAGGCCCGCAGGATGGATGTGCGCAGCATTGAGGCCAAGGCCCCGGTCGTCGAACACAACGGCACCGTTCCGGTCTGGTGGATGATCGAGTCCCGAGAGTTCAAGGACATCACCGACGGCGGGTTCTTGGAATTGGTCAACGAGTTCGAGGTGCCCGGTGGCGGCCTTGTCGACCCCCACTCCCACCCGACCCACGAGTTCTATTACGTCATGTCCGGCAAGGGGATCATGACGATTGACGGTGAAGACCGACCCATCTCCCAGGGCGACCTCGTCTACATCCCGCCGGACAAGGTGCATTCGCTGCGTCCGGTCAGCGACCACGCCCCGATCCATTGCTTCTGCTTCGCCATCGGCGTGAAGGGTGCCGGCGCCATCAACTACACAACTCATTAGGTGGCCCGAGTCCTCGTCACTCGCCCGCTGACGGAGGGCGGCACAGACCCGCTCCTCGAAGCAGGCCACGAGATAATCGAGCCGGAGGAGAACCCGCTAGCAGCCGAGTCGCTCGTCGCTTTGGCCGCGGAGTGCGACGGGATCGTCAGCCACCTGACCGATCGCATCGACGCGGCCGTGCTCCAATCGGGACACTCGGGGCGCCTCCAGGTCGTGGCGAACGCCGCGGTCGGCTACGACAACATCGACGTCGCCACTGCGCACTCCCTCGGCATCGCGGTGTGCAACACACCCGGGGTCCTCGACGACACCACGGCGGATCTCGCCTTCCTCCTGATCCTCGCCGCCACACGATTGGCGACTGACGCCGAGCGCGACCTGCAGGGAGGGGCGCTGGAAGGGATGGGGTTTCGGGGACCACCTGGCCCGGGACGTTCACGGCGTGACCCTGGGCCTCGTGGGCTTCGGTCGGATCGCTCGAGCGGTCGCGCAGCGAGCGGTTGGATTCGACATGGAGGTGATCCACACCACACGCAGCGACACGGGGATGACCGGGTTCGTCCCCACGCTGGACGAACTCTTGGAGCGGTCTGACATCGTCAGCCTCCACGTACCGCTGTCCGAAGAGACTCGGCATCTCATCGGCGCGGCGGAACTGGCTCGCATGAAGCCAACCGCAGTCCTGATCAACACGGCTCGCGGTCCTGTCGTGGATGAGAACGCGCTGGTCGACGCACTAGAGGCCGGGGCCATCTATGCCGCCGGGCTCGACGTGTTCGACGGGGAGCCCGCGGTCAACCCCCGGTTGCTGACCGCGCCGCGCACGACACTGCTTCCTCACATCGGCAGTGCGACGATCGCGACCCGCACGCGCATGGCGCGCCTCGCCTGTCAGGGCGTTTGCGACGTCCTGGCTGGTCGAGTGCCGCCCAACACGGTGCCTCCCGCGCCGCAACCCACCTAGCAACGACCGTTCTCCTGTCGCCGATTACAAAACTCGGAGGCACCAGAGGTACCATCGGACCGCATTTTCACAGCTTTGGCTTGGCGGGAGGTGACCGTGCGAACGGTCAGAAGAATCGCCGTTGCCGCGCTTTCGGGCGTGACAACCGTCGCTCTTGTCGGGTTCCTGGGAGGCGCAGGGCCGAACACACCCGCATCGGCGTCCACACCGCAGTGGCACACGGCAGCCAGCTACACGCCGCTGGCGAACGTTCAAGCCGTTTCCTGTGCACCCAGTTCTTCTGCGGCGTCCGCCACGTGCGTAGCAGTCGGCGACGACGGCGCGAACTTTGCCTCCATAATCGTGACGAGCAACGGCGGGTCGACCTGGTCGGATTCGACCGTCCCCTCGGGAGTCACGCTCCTGTCGACTGTTTCCTGCCCATCGGCTGCAATCTGTTACGCAGGAGGGGGCTCCGGGATCTTGAAGTCGACGGACGGTGGGTCCACTTGGAACGTGCAAGATCAGGACATTCACGTGCCCAGTCGATCTCATGCGGGTCGGATTCATGAATGCACCGCCGTTAAGGAACACAACCATCGTCAAGACGACGGACGGAATTACCTGGGTGTCGCAGGCGACACCAACGGGCCTAAATACTCTTTCCAGTGTCTCATGCATCGGCTCGATCAACTGCGTCGCAGTCGGCCTACTGGGCTCCTCAGCCGCCATATTCGGAACACAGGATGGAACTCATTGGTCGACGCTCAATGAGCCCCCAGTCAATTTCGCTAACGCCGTCTCTTGCGCAACGGCTACGAACTGCGTGGCTGACGGCAACGCGAGTGGCGGAGGATGCAACATCGGTGAGCACCGTTGATCTGTCGATCTGGACGCCGCCTTCATCGATTCCGCAGGGAACGGAAGCTCAACTCTGTCGACTGTCCAAACGTGACTACCTGCATTGGAGTGGGCACCAACCTCAGCTCGACTCCCTACGTGATCGGCACCTCAAACAACGGATCAACCTGGTCACTCCAGACACCCCCCGCCAACGCCGTCGACCTGACCGGAGTTTCATGCTCGGCCCCAGAGGACTGCGTCGCGGTCGGGAGCACCGGAAACAACACAGCGGGCTCGACCATCATGGGCACGACGACTGGCGGCCTCTCGTGGTCGGCGCAGAGTCCACCCGCCGGCACCAGCAGCCTGAATTCCGTCTCGTGCCCGAGCACCGCGGATTGCTACGCGGTCGGCGTCGACGCCGTGCTCGCGTCGGTCAATGCCGGTTACGCATGGCAGCCCGAGAGCGTCCCCGCCGCTGTCAGCGGCCTCAACTCCATTTCGTGCCCGAGCACGACCCACTGCACCGCCGTCGGGTTCGGCATCTTCGGCAGCTTCGGCAATCCCGTCATAATCAGCACGTCCAACGGCGGGGGGACGTGGACGACCGAGAGCGCTCCGCCCGGCACGGGAGTCCTCACCGGGATCTCGTGCCCGACAACGTCGACGTGCATCGCAGTCAGCGACTACGACACGAGTGCGCCGAGCATCATTGCCACAACCGACGGGGGCGCGTCGTGGACCCCACAAGGTTTCCCGGGCACGATCACCCAATTCAACGGCGTCTCGTGCGTGAACGCACAGGACTGCACCGCGGTCGGTGTGTCCTCAATCGGTCCGGGGGTGGCAATCGTGGCCACGACGAGCGGCGGGGCCACGTGGACTGCTCAGAACGTCCCGGCGGGTGTGACCAGGCTGAACGCTGTGTCATGCACGACCGATTCGACATGCTTGGCCGTCGGATCCAACGTCGTCGGGACCAGTGACGGTGGCTCCCACTGGGCCAACCTGGGTTCACCGGTCGGAGGGACCAGCCTCTCCGGGCTCAGTTGCATCAACCCGACCACGTGCACGGCTGTCGGCGCGGGCACCATCGTCGTCAGTGCCGATTCGGGCGCGAGCTGGACGAGCCAAGCCGCGCCGACGGGTGTTGCCGCCCTTGAAGGCGTGTCCTGTGCCAGTCCGGCGAACTGTGAAGCCGTGGGCGCGGGCTCCGCGTTTGGCGGCACGATCGAGACGCTGTCGGCTCCACCCACGGTGACCACCTCGGCGTTGCCCATGGGCACTATCGGTGTGCGCTATGCGGGGACGTTGGACGCAACAGGCGGATTGGCCCCCTACTCGTGGGCAGTCACCGGGGGCACCTTGCCGCCTGGCTTGCGATTGGGTTCGAACGGGACGCTCAGTGGAATCCCCACGATCTCGGGCGAGTACTCCGTGACGTTCACAGTGACGGACTCGAACCTCTTGTCGAGCACCGCAGTGCTCACGCTCTCCATCGGACCCCTTGCCGCGCCCGGCTATTGGGAGGTTGCGAGTGACGGTGGGATCTTCAGCTACGGCGGCGCTCAGTTCTATGGCTCTACCGGCAGCATCCACCTCAATGCCCCGATCGTGGGGATGGCCGCGACCCCGGACGACGGCGGCTATTGGCTGCTCGCCTCCGACGGCGGCATCTTCGCCTTCGGCGATGCGGTCTTCTACGGCTCGACCGGAGGCGTGCACCTCAACGCGCCGATCGTCTCCATGACGCCCACGCCGGACGGTGGTGGCTACTGGCTGGTCGCCTCGGACGGTGGCATCTTCGCCTTCGGCGATGCCGGCTTCTATGGCTCGACCGGCGGCGTGCCGCTCGACAAGCCGATCGTGGGAATGGCCTCAATGATCGACGGGATGGGCTATTGGCTCGTGGCGTCGGACGGGGGCATCTTCTCATTCGGCGATGCCGGCTTCTTTGGATCGACCGGGGGGCTCCCGCTCGAGAGCCCGATCGTCGGCATGACGACATCGCCCGACGGGGGCGGCTACTGGCTGGTCGCCTCCGACGGAGGAATCTTCAACTTCGGCGACGTGAACTACTTCGGGTCGACCGGTGGCTTGCCGCTCAGCGCGCCCATCGTCGGCATGGTGCGCACCGCCAATGGACAGGGCTACTGGCTGGTGGCGCGTGACGGTGGCATCTTCGCCTTCGGCAACGCTGCGTTCTTCGGATCGGCCGGCGGGCTGCGGCTGAATCGTCCCGTGGTGGGCATGGCCGCCGTCCAATCGCTCTCGGCCAGCGCGACGAGGACGCCGCAGGACACGGAATGGAGCATGACGACGAACCTGCCTCAGTTCGCACAGTATCCCACCGACCAGTCGGCGTCGCCAGGGAGCACGGCCACGTTTGCCGTAATACCGGAAGGCACACCCGAGCCCACCGTGCAATGGCAGGAGTCAACCGACAACGGCCTGAGCTACAACGACGTTGCGGGCGCGACGTCACCGGAACTGACGGTTGGCCCGCTGGACGCGACCCAGCAGGGTGATCGCTACCGCGCTGTCATCACGAATGCTGCAGGAACGGACACGTCGGCGTCGGCGCGCCTCGTCGTGGTTCCCTGACCGACGAGCAGCCTCACGTCGTCAGCGCCGGTTCCTCCTGCCGCTGCTCTGCCAACGCAGTGGCCCACTTCTCCTCAACGCGGGCCAACCGCCAATAGAGCAATGCCACGGCCCACGTGGCGACGAACAGGCCGACGATCACGAAGCCGGCGGCGTTGATGTTGAACCGGCGCACGAAGCCCCAGAACGGTGAGCTGAAGTGCGCCTCCTCGCCGATGAGGCCGAGGATCTCGATCGCGCCAATGGCGAAGGCAACCACGACGGAGAGCCCGGTGACCGTGAGGTTGTAGAAGACCTTACGGACGGGGTTGGAGAAGGCCCAGTCGTAGGCGAAGTTCATGAAGCACCCGTCGAGAGTGTCGAACAGGCACATGCCCGCAGCGAACAGAACGGGGAGCGAGAGGATGGCGTAGAAGGGCAGGCCGCCCACGACCGCCGAGCCCGCCAGCACGAGGAGTGCCACCTCCGTCGCCGTATCGAAGCCGAGGCCGAAGAGCAGGCCGACCGGGTACATCTTCCAGGAGGAGTCGATGCGCGCCGCCGAGCTGCCGAGGAGGCGGTTCATCATTCCCCGCTTGTCCAGCTGGCGGTCGAGCTCCGCCGCGTCGAACCGGCCCGAGCGCATCTGCCGGTACAGCCGGGTGATGGAGACGAGTACACACAGGTTGAGCAGGCCGATGAGTAAGAGGAAGGTCCCCGATACCGACGTACCGACGATGGTCGTGGCCGAGTGGAGGCCAGAGCCTTGTTGGCTGACCTGGAGGTCGAGCGCCCGGATCCCGAAGTTCAGTGCGACGGCGAGGGCCACGACGATGCTCGAATGTCCGAGAGAGAAGAAGAAACCGACGCCGAGCGGCCGCTTGCCCTCGCCGACGAGCTTGCGCGTCGTGTTGTCGATGGCGGCGATGTGGTCGGCGTCGAAGGCGTGGCGCACTCCGAGCGTGTACGCCAGCACGCCGGTGCCGAAGCCGAACAACTTGGTCTGTGAGACGTGGAAGTGCTGGCCGACCGCCGCGGTCAACAGACTCCATCCGACGACGTTGAGGAGCACCACAGAAGCGGCCATGGCGGCCAGCGACGCCCACTCCCGCCTGGTCACCGTCGCCCGCAGCGCGGTCGTGCGGCCCGGCGCTCTTGCCACGTCCTCTCTCCTCCCAGCCGTCGGGTCCCGACCGACGCACTGTAGGCTTATTGCGACCCCTTCGCAATAGCAGCAGATACGATCGCGACGTGGGAAGGCACTCTCCGAGCAAGCCGGCAGCGGGCGAAGCCACGACGCTCGAAGATGCCCTCAACCTGGTGCGGCGCCAGGGAGGGCGCGTCACGTCGTCACGACGGATCCTCCTCCATGCGCTGTTCGCGTCGAGCGGTCACCGGACCGCAGAGGAGCTGGCGAGCGAGGTCCAGGCCGAAGCGCCCGACATCCACATCTCAACGATCTATCGCAACCTCGAAGAGCTGGAGCGCCTCGGTGTCGTCGTCCATTCGCACTTCGGTCACGGGCCCGCGACCTACCACCTCGCGCGGTCTGTGCACGGGCACTTCGTGTGTGAGGAGTGTGGGCGCTTGATCGAGGTCCCCGAGGCCATGTTCGACGGGCTGGCCAAGCAGGCGCGCACGCGCTTCGGCTTTACCATCGATCCGCACCACTTCGCGATGCTCGGTCGCTGCGCCGACTGCAGTTAACGCCGAGGCGGCTCGGGACGGTCGAGTCCGTTCACCACCGGGTCGAATGGGCCAGCGTGCGGTCGAGGATCCCGAGCGTGGCCCGCAGGGCGGTCTCGGAGATCACCGGGAAGATGTTGGCGTCTTTCCACTGGGGGTCGATATCCGACCAGTCGTAGTACGACGTCACGATCGTCCCACCGTCGACGGGCTCGAGGATGTACCCGTAGACGTGGCCGATCTGTGGCCGGATCTGCCCGAGAATGGTCCAGGCGATCTCACGGTCGAGTTCGAACGCCGTGATGGTCACCGTGACGTCGTACTTCCCCATGGGGTAGTCGTTGAGTGACTCCCGGTCCATGTGGATCACGAACTCGTCGCCAACCTTGCTCGCCGGTCCGCCCGAGGAGTCCTGCAGCATGCCGGAGCTGTCGATGGCGACATGGCCCTTCGGGTCGCGCAGCAGGGCGAAGATGCGCGACGCATCGACGGGGATCGTGCGCTGGACTTCCATGCGCTCGGCATCCGGTGTTCCAGCGGGAGTGGTGGTGGGGTCCTCGGCCATCCCTGCATTGTGCCATCGGGTGGCTCACGTCATGACGGCTGCGGTCGTGAGTCATGACGGCTGCGGTCGTCCACCGTGACGGCTGCCGCGGTAGTCGTCGTGTCGCCTACGCCGTCGCCTCGCGGATCAGCGACGCGTCCAGCCCGAGCAGATCCACCGTCGTCTGGCCTGCCCGCAGGGACTCGAAGAACCCAGCCTCCTTTGCTTCGCGGCGCACGGCCGGCGGCCAGCACCGACTCGAGCTCGTCGCCGGGCACGAAGGTGACGCCGTCGACGTCGGCCACGACCCAGTCCCCGGCCGCGACCAGAACGCCGCCCACCCGCACCGGCGCGCCGACCGTGCCGGGCTTGTCCTTGGTGGCACCGGTCAAGGCGATGGTCGCCGAGAAGACCGGGAAGCCGTGCGCCTCCAGCGCGCCGACGTCGCGCACACCGCCGTCGAGGACCAGACCGGCCAGGCCCGCGGCCTCTGCCGCTGTCGTCAACACTTCGCCCCAGTAGCCACGATCGGCCACCTGCCCCACGTCGACGACGAGCGCGCTCCCCGGCGGCGCCGTGGTTACCGCCACGTGCACGGCCAGGTTGTCACCCGGCGTACAGCCCACCGGGTAGGCCGGCGCGGCCAGCGCGGCGCCGGTCCAGGCCGGTCGCAGACGCCGGTGGGCGGCGCGCCCACCCGACTCGCCCAGGGTGGCCGAGCCCAGCGCCCGCAAGGCGGCCGCGACCACTTCGTCGCTCCCAGTCTCCGTCGTCACACGTACCTCCTCGAGTCGGCGTCCGCTGCATTCGAGCACCGGGCGGGGGCGTCGCACCAGCCCTACACTCGCCGCCGTGTCCGACTCCATGTTGATCGTCACGCAGGTCTCGCCCTACGTCGATGGCCCGGCGGGCGTACACGCGACCCTGCCCCAGGCGGTCACCGCCCTCTCGGAGCTGGCCGACCTGGCCGGCTTGGCTCCCGTCCCTGTCTCCGATGTCCGCGACGTCTCGCCGGACCGCATCGCGGCGGCCGGCGTCATGGCGCTCTTCACCATCGGGGAGACCCCGTGGTCGCCGGAGCAAAAGGAGGCGGCGTTCGCGGCGTGGCGCCAAGGCAGTCTGCGTGTGCTCGGAGTCCACTCCGCGACCGATGCCAGCCACACCTGGCCCGAGTACGGAAACCTCCTCGGGGCTCGGTTCGACGGGCACCCCTGGACCCAGGAGTTCGCCATCGACGTGGTCGACCCCGACCACCCTGCGACAGCACACCTCGGCGCGCAGTGGCCCTGGCGAGACGAGGTCTATCTCTTCCGCGACCTGCGGCCCGACGCGCGGGTGCTGCTCCGCTTGGCCGCCGATCAGGTCGATCTCTCCGTCCCGGGCGGCCGCGTGCCCGACTGCGGCTTCCCGCTCGCCTGGTGCATCGAGGACGGTCCGGCGCGCAGCTTCTACACCGCACTCGGCCACTTCCCCCTTGCGTGGGAACTGCCGGTCTACCTCCGGCATCTGGCCGGGGGGCTCGCCTGGTTGCAGGCGAAGGCGTAGCCTGACGCCTATGTCAGGTTCAACCTCAACCACGCTGCCCGACGTCATGTCGGCGGCCGTGTACCAGGCACCGGGCGTCGTGACCGTCGAAGAACGACCAGTCCCGCGCCCCGGCCCCGACCAGGTCGTCGTCCGCGTCCACTCCTGCGGGATCTGCGGGTCCGACATCCACCAGCTCCGCGACGGCTGGGGTCTGCCCAAGGGCGTGGTGGCCGGTCACGAATGGAGCGGCACCATCGCCGCCGTCGGCGGCAACGTCACCCAATGGTCGGTCGGCGAACTGGTCGTCGGTGGTGCGTCGCCCCGCTGCGGCACGTGCCGCCGCTGCCGCGAGGGGAAGCCGTCGCAGTGCGAGAACCGGCACTCCATGACCACTGAGCACACCGACGGTGCGTTCGCCGAGTACATCGTGGCGCGCGCGGCTGGTGTGCTGCGTCTCCCCGAAGGGCTGTCCCCCCGCCACGCCGCCCTGGCGGAGCCGCTCTCGGTAGCCATGCACGGCATCACCCGCTCGAATGTCGCGCCGGGAGACACCGTGATGGTGTTCGGCGCAGGTCCGATCGGCGCCCTGAGCATTGCCGCATTGCGCGCCATGGGCATCACCGACATCACCGCCGTGGAACCGAACGAGGGCAGGCGCAAGCTGGCCGGCGCACTCGGTGCGAGCGAGGTGGTCGATCCCGCTGATCTCGACGTGTTCCCGTCCTGGGAGCCCGAACGCCAGTCCTCGCGTGCGGCGCACGTGGTGCTGGAGTGCTCTGGTCACCGAGCCGCCATCGAGGCTGCCTTCAGCCAGGTGCGGCGCGGCGGCATTCTCGTCATGGTGGGCGCCGGCATCGACCACCCCACCTTCGACATCAACCGCATGATCCTCAACGAGCTGACCGTCACCGGCTCGTTCGTCTACGACCTCGGCGGCTTCGAAAGAGCGCTGGCGCTGCTGGCCACAGACGGGTTCCCGGCCGACCTGGTGATCGAGGCTGAGACGGTCCCGCTCGGCGGGATCGTCCAGGCGCTCGAGGACCTCGCCGTCGGGCGCATTGCCGGCAAGGTGATGGTGGTCCCGGAAGTGCGGTCCTGATGGCACATCCCTTCTACCCGACGGGCAATCCGCGCTTCAACCACGTCGCCATGTCGCTGCCCGCAGACATGCTCGGCACGGAGAACCGCACCGACGTGTGCCGCTTCTTCCACGAAGTCCTCGGTTTCGAGGAGATGGAGGTCATGACCGAGGACCGTCGCCGGCTGATCCTCAGTTGCGTCCACTGGGACCAGTTCATCTTCCTCATCTCCGAGGACGATCCGATGCGCTGTCCGCGCATGGATCACTACGGCTTCTCGGTGGGCTCGCTCGAGGAGCTCAAGGGGATCCAGGAGCGCGCGGAGGCGTTTCGCAAGACCGACGACCGCATGGAGCTGATCGATCTGCATGCGGACGACCAGAAGGTCGTCAAGATCCATTCGGTCTACGTCCGCTACCTGTTGCCGATGACGATCGAGTTCCAGTACTGGGAGTTCCCCGAGGCGGCCACCGCAGCCAGCTGAACCACTGGTGCGCGCCGACGAGGCGCACCATTCCCCGACGCTTCGCAGGTCAGCGGAACGGCCCCCACCATCGGAGGGGAAAGGGGAAGTCCCGGTGGGGACCGTCCGCTGGGTCATAAGAGGGTTGGAACCCCCGGCGGGACCCAGGCCTCTCTCCCTTTCCCACGCGCCAACCGGGCGGCGCGCTGTAGAGGCCAGGCAACGAACGGCGGGAGCCTGGTCCCATGACCCCCCCGCTTGATACTGCAACTTCGGTTTACACCAAAAAAGCGGGGCATCGCAAGTGTTTTGTTGCTCGAAGGGGACGAATGCGCACGAACATTACGAGCGCAGCGCACGAACATTACGAGCGCAGCACCCGAATCGGGCACCGATCACCGCACCGCTACGTTGCAGACATGTCCCCTGCACCTCCGCCACCCCCATCCGATTCGGGCGTCCGCCCGAGCCAGAGTGAGCTCGCCCGGCGCTTCGTCGACGCGCACGTCGCGGGCACGCCGTTGCTCATGCCCAATCCCTGGGACGTCGGGTCCGCCCGGTTGTTCGCTGCCCTCGGGTTCGAGGCACTGGCGACGACGAGCGGCGGCTTCGCCATCACGCGGGGGCGACTCGACGGCGCGATGCGCAAGGACGAGGTGCTCGGCCATTGTGGTGAGCTCGTCGCCGCCGTGGACGTCCCGGTGTCGGCGGATCTCGAGAACGGCTTCGCCGACGACCCCGAGGGCGTCGCGGACACGATCGGGGCCGCCGTCGCCCGAGGCCTCGCCGGCGGCTCGGTCGAGGACTTCACGCGTGACGACAGCCAGCCGATCTACGAGCTGGCGCACGCCACCGAGCGGGTCCGGGCCGCCGCCGACGCGGCACACCGAGGACCCGTACCCTTCGTGCTCACCGCCCGGGCCGAGAACTACCTGCACGGCCGAGTCGACTTGGCCGACACCATCGCACGCCTGCAGGCGTACCAAGAGGCCGGGGCCGACGTCCTGTTCGCGCCCCGTGTCGTCGACCCGTCGGACCTGCGCCAGCTCCTGGCCTCGGTCGACCGCCCGGTCAGCGTCCTCGTGACGCCCAGCGCGCCATCCGTGAGTGAGCTGGCTGCGCTCGGGGTGAGCCGCATCTCGGTGGGCGGCGCGATCGCGGCCGCCTCCTACGGCTTCGCCGTTCGCGCCGTCACCCAGCTACGCGACGAGGGAACGGCGAACTACTGGGAGCTGGCCGGCGCGGCGCGCTCGGCCATGGTGGACTCGTTCGAGGAGCCTTCCTAGTGCGCGGCCCCGCGCGGGGCGGCGCACGAGCCGCCGGCCGTCAGTCCCGCAGGGCGACCGTCACCTCGATCTCGACCGCTCCGTTGCGTGGCAGCGCGGCCACCCCGATGGCCGAGCGCGTGTGGCGGCCGGCCTCGCCGAAGACATCGGCCAGCACCTTGCTGGCGCCGTCGACGACGGTGGGCTGCTCGTGGAAGTCCGGCGCGGAGGAAACGAAGCCGGTCACGGTCAGCACTCGCGCCACGCGGTCGAGCGAGCCGAGCGCAACCTCCAGGACGGCGAGGGCGTTGAGCGCGCACACTGCAGCTGCCTCGCGGCCCTCCTCCACGGTGACCGTGTCACCGAGGCGGCCGAGGCAGGTCAGTTCGCCGGCGATGCGCGGCAGCTGACCCGAGGTGCGCGCCACGCCGTCGTGCACGACGACGGCATCGAGCGGATCGTGCGGTGGATGCGGCCCGTGCAGTGTCAGGCCCAGCTCGGTGAGCCGGGCGCGGATGGTGCCCTCGCTCAAAGCGGCCTACCGCATGTATTGGGTGTAGGAGGCAAAGGTCTCGTTGACCTTCTCGGGCAACGGGAAGATCCCGCCGAGCTGCTTGCCGCCCCAGATGATCTTGGCGGAACGCTCGACGAGCGCCGTGTTGTGCATCGCCCTCTCCATCGTGGTGGCGACTGCGACCATGCCGTGGTTCGCGATGAGCGCCGCCCCCCGGCTCTCGAGTGCCTTGACCACCTGCTCCGCCAGCTCGGGCGACCCGCTCTGGGCGTACTCGGTGCAGCGGATGTCCCCGCCGAGGTACACGGTGAACTCGTCGATGCAGCTCGGGATGTTCTGATGGGCGACGGCGAACATCGTGGCGTAGACGGCGTGTGAGTGGATGCACACTGCGATGTCCTCGTAGGCCGCCTGGACGGCGAGGTGGAGGTACTTCTCCGAAGTCGGGCCCCGTTCGCCTCGGACCACTTCGCCCTCGGGGTTGACGATGACGATGTCCGCGACCGTCATGACCTCGTAGTCGAGCGAGGAGGGTGTCACGGCGATGTTTCCGTCCTCCATGCGGGCCGAGATGTTGCCCGAGGTGCCCTCGACCAACCCCTTCGCAAGCAGTCGCTTCGCCGCTGCGCAGATCTGCTCGGGTGCGTTCTCAATGAAGGTGGCCATGGCCCTGGCTGCTCCTCGCGCTCGTGGGCGACCGTCGTCACCCGTCGTGGCCCCGATCGTACAACGCGCGCCGCAATGCCTGACACGGCTGTCAGTGAACGGACCCGCGGTACTGTCTCGGCCCATGGGACTTCTCGACGGTCGTGCGGCGGTGGTGACAGGCGCGGGCCGGGGCATCGGGCGGGACATTGCCCTGTGCCTCGCCTCGGAGGGCGCCAAGGTCGTGGTCAACGATGTTGGCGTCACCCTCGGTGGTGAGGGCACGGAGGAGGATCCCGCCGCGCAGGTCTGCAAGGAGATCGAGGCGGCGGGCGGCAGCGCCGTCCCCAATCACGACTCGGTGAGCGACTTCGAGACGGCGGGTCGGATCATCACCACCGCCGTCGACGCCTTCGGCTCCATCGACATCGTCGTGAACAACGCCGGCATCGTGCGCGACCGCACCCTCGTCAAGATGGACGAGTCCGACTACGACGCCGTCGTCGCGGTGCACCAGAAGGGCACGTTCAACACGGTCCGCCATGCCGCGCCGCTGATGAAGGACGCCGGTTACGGGCGCATCGTCAACATCACGTCGTCGGCGGGGCTGCGGGGCAACTTCGGCCAGACCAACTACGGGGCCGCCAAGGCGGCCATCATGGGCATGACCTTCGTGTGGGCGCTCGAGCTGGGCAAGTACGGCATCACGGTCAACGCGGTGGCCCCCGCCGGCTTCACCCGCATGACCGAGAACCTCTACGCCGGGGGCGAAGCGCCGGCCGACCAGGACCCGGCGCTCAACGCCCCTCTCATCGCGTTCTTGGCCTCAGAGGGCGCCTCGTACGTGAACGGCCAGGTCCTCGGGCGCACGGGGTTCGCCTACACCCTGTTCCAGACACCCCGGCAGATCGCCGCCATGTGGCGCGAGGGCGGCTGGACGCCCCAGGAGGTGGCCGACCACTTCCACGAGGTGTTGGGCCAGCACCTCCAGCCCGTCGGCATGGGCGACCACCCGCTCCTCGGCAAGAAGGTCTGAGCAACCCCGAACCTGCGCAACGCCGACGTTGCGCAACCAGCCGACAACGCGAGCGGGACGCCAACGCGCCCCCTCCCGGCCCTCGGTAGGGTGGGACCGCTGAACACCGACCAACTAGGGAGGGCACCCATGCTCGTGCGCGACAAGATCTACATCAACGGGGCCTGGGTCCCCTCGACGGGCCGCGGCACGCTCGAGGTCATCGACTCCGCGACCGAAGAAGTCTTCGCGACCATCCCCGAGGGCACCGCCGACGACGTTGACAAGGCCGTCGAGGCTGCGGCCGCCGCCTTCCCGGCCTGGGCCGCCACCTCGCACGAGGAGCGCAGCAAGCTGCTGACCCGGATCGGCGAGGCCCTGGCCGCGCGCACCGACGAGATCGCACAGGTGATCAGCCACGAAGTCGGCATGCCCATGACGCTGTCGGGCTCCATCCAGGTGGGCCTGCCGGCCGGCGCCTTCGCCGACGCCGCCAAGGCCGCCGAGACGTTCGAGTGGGAAGAGGAGATCGGCAACTCCCTCGTCGTCCATGAGCCCATCGGGGTCGTCGGCGCCATCACGCCGTGGAACTTCCCGCTCTACCAGGTCGTGCTGAAGGTCGCCCCGGCGCTGGCCACGGGCTGCACGGTGGTCCTCAAGCCGAGCGAGGTGGCGCCGATCAACGCCTTCATCCTGGCCGACATCATCGACGAGGTCGGCCTCCCGCCGGGCGTCTTCAACTTGGTGTCCGGCGTCGGCCCGGTCGTGGGCGAGGCCATCGCGGCCCACCCCAAGGTCGACATGGTCTCCTTCACCGGCTCCACGCGGGCGGGGCGCCGGGTCATGGAGCTGGCGGCCGAGGACATCAAGCGGGTGGCCCTCGAGCTCGGCGGCAAATCCGCCAACATCCTGCTCGACGACGCCGACTTCGCCACGGCTGTGCCGGCCGGCGTGTTCGGCTGCTACATGAACTCGGGTCAGACGTGCTCGGCCCTCACCCGCATGCTGGTCCCCCGCAACAAGATGGCCGAGGTGGAGGAGCTGGCCGCCGGTGCGGCCGCCGGCTTCGCCCCGGGCGATCCCTTCGAGCAGGGCAAGCTGCTGGGCCCGCTCGTCTCCGCCGTGCAACGTGACCGGGTGCGCGGCTACATCAAGAAGGGGGTCGAGGAGGGCGCCAAGCTGGTGGTCGGCGGCGCCGAGGCTCCCGACGGCCTGGACAAGGGCTTCTTCGTCCAGCCCACGGTCTTCTCCGAGGTCACCCCGGACATGACCATCGCCAAGGAGGAGATCTTCGGCCCCGTGCTCTCGATCATCCCCTACGACACCGAGGAGGAGGCGATCGAGATCGCCAACGGCACGCCCTACGGGTTGGCCGGCGCGGTGTGGAGCGGGGACCCGGCTCGGGCCGAGCGGGTAGCCCGCCAGCTGCGAACGGGCCAGGTCGACATCAACGGGGGCAACTTCAACCCGAGCGCACCCTTCGGTGGCTACAAGCAGTCCGGCATCGGCCGCGAGCGCGGCAAGTACGGGCTCGAGGAGTTCGTCGAGACCAAGGCGATGCAGCGTTGAGCGGGATCGCCGGCTGAACGAGCAGGGCGGCGCCGTTCGCCCACCACGCGGAGGGCCTCCCGGTCCAGGTGCCAGGTGTGCTCACGGCGCCGGTGCTCCGGGACCGAGGAGACCTTTCTCGCGAGGGGTCCGTTCGTGTGCCGGTTGTCCCGCCGCGAGGAGATCTAGGAGATGGTGACCGGAACGGTCACGGTGAGCGTCTGACCGCTGACCGTGGCGGTCACGGTCAGGGTGGCCGATCCCGCCGCCGTCTTGCCCGGCACCTTGATGGAGCCGCTGACGCCCCCAGTCCCGCCCGCGGTGGTGCTGGTGCTGCCGACCGTGGCGCCGTCCTCCGTCAAGGTCCCCGTGACCGACGCATCGAGCGGGAAGGCGATGCCCGAGAAGGACAGAGACGACCCTGGCACCACGGACGAGCCGGCGGTGAGGGTGGCCGTCCCGCCCGTCGTCACGCTGACCCCACTCGACGCAGTGGTTTGGCTGTACGAGGTCGCCGAGGCGGGGCTGGACGTACCCATGACCGTCTCCACCAGTTTCTTGAACGAGCCCGTGAGACCCGACGCGTTGAGCAGATCAGCGGTCTGACCGGCGCTGGCGCTGAACGACGGCAGGATCAGGGCGAGCGTGCCCGCCACCGAGCTCCCCGCGCCGACCGATATGCCCGGGAAGCTGGTCGCGCCCGTTCCGTCGAAGGTGAGCGTGCCCGACTTGATCGCGCCGAAGCTGCCCTCGACGGTGAACTGGCCGGACGCGCCCAGCGTGACGTCATTCGATCCGCTGATGCTGCCTGTGTCCGTGGCGTGGTAGTCGACGGTCAGCGCGCCCGAGTTGACCAGGTTGAGAACCTCGAGCTCGACGGCCTCGTCGTTGTCGGGCAGGACGATGGTGCCGGCGTTGGTGAGGGTCCCAGTGTCGACGATCTTGTTGGTCCCGTTATAGGACCCGTTGAGCACGATCGTCCCGTCGTTCGTCCCGCCGGCGGGCAGCGTGAGCGTGGCGTTCGATCCTTGGCCGGGAAGGCCGACCGAGAGCGTGTAGCCCTTGGCCACGGTCCCCGAGACCGTGTCGGAGTCGTTGACCGGCTCGGTGATCTGGTCACTGAGCAAGCCGCCGGCGCAGGCTTTGCCCGACGAGAGCGTGGAGGCGAAGGCGACGGTGCCGTTCACCGTGATGGAAGTCGCCGATGGGCTGCACAGGGAGCCGCCCTTGATCTTGAGCTTGCCTGTGACGGCGATGGTCCCGCTCCCACCGGTGGCGATGGTCCCCTTCTGGGTGAGGGTCATCTCGCCCGCGGTGGGTGCCGTGACCTCGAGCACGCCGCTCGAAGAGATGGTGCCCGTGTTCTTGAGTGCGGCCGTGGACGAGGCCGGACCGGTGAAGTTGGCGCCGTGGTTGCCGATCACCTTCTCCACGCTGACGGTTCCAGTGTTGACGAAGGACGCCACCGCGATGCTGACGGGATTGCCGCCGTCGGCCGGCGCGTCGAACGTGCCGGCGTTCGTGTACGTGCCAGAGGAGTCGAACTGGTTGGTGCCGTTGTAGGACCCGTGCAGCTCAATGGTGCCGTCGTTGACTGCTCCCGGGTCAGCGGTGAGCACGGTGTTCTGCCCGCTGTCGGCGACACCGACCGAGATCGTGTAGCCGGTCGGCACGGTCCCTTCGAGCGTATCGGACGAGTTCAGCGTCGTACTGATGGTGTCGGTGTCGCCCGACGCGGAGGGGGAACCGGCTGTCACGCTCGAGGCGAACTCGATGGTGCCCGTCTGGTTGATGGAGGTGGCCGAGGGCCCGCACAGCGTGCCGCCATCGACGTCGAGGACGCCGTCGCCGTTGATCACCCCGCTGCCCGTGACGCTGATCTGCCCTTTTTGGTTGACGGTGGTCGTGGTGGACGAATTGCCGAGCGTGAGGACCCCGCTCACCGAGACGGTACCGGTGGATTGGTTGGTGAGGCTTCCGAGGAGGCTGAGTCCGTTGCTGCCTAACGCCCGCTCGACGCTCAGCGTGCCGGCGTTCTCGAAGTCGCTGACGTTGGCGGTCACCGGGTCGCCTCCGTCGTTTGGCACGTCCAGCGTTCCGTTGTTCGTGAAGGTGCCGCTCGAGTCGAACTGGTTGATGCCGTTGTACCCGCCGTGCAGGACCAGCGTCCCGTCGTTGGTCGAACCGGCGACTGCGGTCAGGGTGGATCCGTTGCCCGAGTTCGCCGTGTCGTCGTCGACGGTGTACTCGGACGGAATCGCGCCCGCCAGCGTCTCGCTCACGCTGTCGGCGTTGTACTGCTCGACCAGCACGGTGTCGACCGGCGTCACCCCGCCGCACGACGCAGGCACCGCTGCGGTCGAGCCGAAGTTGAGCGTCCCCGGCCCCGCATACGCCGGGGTCCCACACAGCTCACCGCCCTCCACGTCGAGCTCTCCGTCGAGCGCCACGTACCCCGCGTCTTGGAGGTTCGACGCGCTCTCGTTCTCGACGTTGGAGAACTGGCCCTCGTTGACCAGATCGCCCGTATCGAGGGTCAGGATGCCGTTGTAGTTGTCGGTCGTGCCGCTGATGACCGCCGAGCTGGGTTGGACCAGGATCGTGGCCTCGTTGGTGTACGTCCCACCCCCGGCCGTCAAGGTGCTCTCGGTGCCCGGTGCCGACGCCTGCCCAGCGTGAAGCCGGATGGCGATTCCACGCTGAGCGTCCCGAGATTGGTGAACGTTGACGCCTGCAAGAAGCTGCGCTCGCCCAGGGTCGCCCAGTTCGGGGCGCCGTTCGCCGAGTCCACCGTCGCGGTCGACTCGTTCGTCATGCTCCCGCCGACGATGAGGCTGGTGTAGCCGTTGTAGCCCCCGTAGAGCTCGATCGTGCCCGAGTTGTCGAGGTCAGTGGCCACGTCGAGGTTCAGGTCCTCGAGTCCGCCGCCGTAGTTCCCGAGGACGAGCGAAGCGCCTTGGGAGATTGAGAGGCTGTTGATTGCGAACGCCGTGTAGTTCGACGATCCCGGATCTTGGTCGAGGACGACAGTTCCCGACGCGATGCACGCATCACTCGACGGTCCTGGTGCGCCGTTGCTCCATCCACTGTTCGAGAGGAAGGATCCGCCACCTGGGCTGTTGTACGTCGTCGAGCAGTTCAGTCCCTGCGCACCCGCTTCGCTGGCAACGCCGACTCCGACCACACCGATCGCGACCAGCGCCGAACTGGCCAGAAGAACACTGCACATCAGTCTCGTCACTGCTCGCATCACGACTCCCTCTATCGGACACACCGAAGCCGCGAAACAGGGCAGGTCACAACGTGCTCTGTCACCATGTGGTCTCTCGCCAAGGGCCCTGTCCGCCGACTGGTCCATAACTTAGGAGCGAAGGATCCGTGCGACAAGGGTGCTGGCATCACCACGGGGAGTACGTGGAACTACCACGTTGAATTGCGACCTGGAATTGCGTAGTTCGATATCACAGGAAGAAGCGGACGCGTCACACCAAAGACGACGCTGGCTGAACCACGCCAAAACGGCTCAGCGACCGCGTGGCAGCACCGGGGCTGTCCCGCCGGGCGTCAGCACTTCGATCCCGGAGCTCGCGGCGTCCGACGTACTGCCCAGTCCAAAGACGAGTGCATTGCCGACCGTGGCGATGCCCGACCAATTGAAGGCGGGGAGCGAGACCTGCGTGATCAGCTTCCCGGTGGCCGTCTCGCGCACCACGATCGCCTTGCCGAGTGCCAGGCCGTTGAAGAACATGTTCCCGGCGGCGGTCACAGGCGAGAAAGAGTAGAAGTTCCCGCTGTCTTGCCACACCGGGGCGCCCGTGGCGGCATCCAGGGCATGGTCGGTCGGGTTCTGCTGTTCGGTGTCCCGCGGGTCTGAGGGATCGCACACCGGGCGAACTCCCGACTTGTTGGGCAGGAAGTCCCCGAGGGCCGTGGCGGCGAAGATGCGCCCGCCGTCGAAGGCCGAGCTCCCGATGAAGCCACCCGAAGATCCGCCGAAGACAAGGTTGGTGGCCCAGAGCAGGCGTCCCGTGCTTGGGTCGAGAGAATAGTAGGTGCCATCCTTGCTGCCCTCGCCCAGGAAGCCGGTTACTCCGGCCGCGGAGACGCCGGCGTTAGCGGACGCACCGAAGTCGTCGTCGCACGCGAGGCCGTGGCCCAGGGGGTGGAACTTCCAGGCCAACGTGCCGTCACTGATGCGCAGCGCGATGACCGAGTCGGCGAAGGGTGCGTTACCGAGGAAGTTGCAGTCGGCTGTGCCGAACACCACCAGGCCGAGGCCCGGCAGGACGGTGCCCGACGACCACACGCTGCCACAGCTGTCGTCGAGCTCTCTCGTGCTGCCCTGAGTGGCCACGTCAGTCTGGAATTTCCACACTGGATCGCCCGTGGCCAGGCTGGCCGCCACGATGTAGCCGCCCGAGCCGGGCTGCCCGTCCTCGTCCACGCCGACGATCACCTTGTTCGCGACGACGACGGGCGAGGAGAAGATGCGCGTGCTGTTCTTATCCGGCCGGGGCGGACCGGGGACACCTGAGTAGACGTGACGCCAGTAGATGGCGCCTGTCGCAGCGTTCAGGGCGTAGAGCGTGTAGCCGCCAGCGAAGATGACGAGGGCCGGGCGTGCGCCCGCTGCCGGCTGGAACCAGGCCGACGACGTGACCAGGCCGCCGTCGGAGGTCACGTCACGCGGATGTTGACCCGGGTACGGCGTGATGGCGTCCTGTGCGGACAGGTGGACCTTCCAGCGCAGGTTCCCGGTCCGCAAGTTGACCGCGTAGAAGAAGTCGTCCCACGAGCCGACGTAGACGGTGTCGCCCACGACGGTAGGCGTCGCCGTGACGGCGTCGCCTGTCGGGAAGAACCACGCAGGACGCAGGTTCGTGACCGAGGACTCGGTCAACGTCGTGCGGCCGTGGAACGTGTGTTGCGCGTCGTACCCGTAGCTCGGCCAGTCCCACGGGCTGATCGTGGCGGGCACGATGCTCGTTGCCGCACTCGGGGCCGCGTCGCGCTCGGACCAGGGGTGCCGCCCCAACCGCCAAGCGCGCCGACCGCACCGAGAGCCGCGAGCACCGTGCTCGCGACAGCTCGCGCGCACCACACCCCGTGGCGCCGGCCGACGCGCCGGTTCGAGCCGGGACACCGCTCGCCGTCCCGTCCCGACGGCGCGCCCCACGCCGTCCGTGTGACCCCCATGGTTCAGCCGAAACCCGCCGTGGCCGGCTTGTCGGAGGGGGGACCCTTGGCGGGTGCCGGGTTCTCAGAGGGTCCCGACAGCGGTGCCTTGATCCTCCCGCTCGGATACGGACATCGCATCCTCGCCGGGACGCACACCGTGACACTGGTCGGGAAGTCGAAGCCGCCCGCCACCGTGACCGGCGTCGAAGGTTGCCCACCGGTGAAAGTCACCCGCATCACTCGCCCCCCGTAGTTGGCCGGTCCACACCCGTTGAGACCGGAACTACAGGTGATATGGATGTCGACGAAGTACAAGGTCCCGTCCGGGGCGAACGCCATCCCGAAGGGGTTGTACTGCGCGGGGCTCTTGCCCAAGTTGGCGATCGC
This sequence comes from uncultured Acidimicrobiaceae bacterium, assembly GCA_963825965.1. Lineage (GTDB taxonomy): Bacteria > Actinomycetota > Acidimicrobiia > Acidimicrobiales > RAAP-2 > Bog-473. The sequence continues at coordinate 376,103 of CAWGUX010000012.1, read as the reverse complement.
GGTCCCCGGCACCGTGCCGCGGCCGGGCTCGGCCTGGCCGCTGGCGGTGACCCAGACGATGGAGGGATTGCCGATGTAGCTGCTGATGGCGTAGCAGCCGCAGGTCGGGTCCTCGGCGATGCCTGCGGGGAACGAGACGTTGTAGAAGGTCGAGAGCTGCACCTTGTCGCGCGGGTAGATCCCGCCGGGACACTCGGTCGCACTCATCGGGAGCGACGAGTGGGCGAAGCGCAGCACGCTCGAGGTGCCGACGTTGGGTACGAGCAGGTCGCCGTTGGGGGCGAGCGCCATCGTCCCCGGCTGGGCCAACCCACCGCTCCCATCAGTGTGATGCGGGCCGGAGCCGCCCGTGGTGGGGCCGTAGACGATGCAGTACGTGGTGTAGTTCGGCGCGAACCATTCCACGAGCCGGCCACTGCTCGGGGGCGGATAGTTGCCCTGAGCCGTCGCGATGTCGTTGGCGAACACGTTGTGGTGGTTGTCGACTGCGCAGCCCGTGTAGGTCTGGTTGTTATTGAACACCCCGTTCGCGCTCGGCGGCGAGTCACTCCCGATGGGTTGGCCCTTCATCTTGTAGGGGCCCGGCACGTAGAGGGTCTGGCCACTGAAGGAGCCGTTCGGCTCGTCGAGCTCCTCGCCGTCCGCGGGCTGCTTATAGGGCTTCAGGCCACCCAGATCGTGCTGGCTCGGCAGCGTCGGGTCGTAGCCGCCGACGAAGCGGCCACCCGGCAGGACACAGACCTGTCCGTTGAGGTCCCAGGCCGGGAGCAGCTGGCTAAGTGTGCCCTTGGGCATGGAGAGGAAGTCGACCTCTTCGTTCTGGTCCCAGTAGACGAGGTAGCCCGGCTGCCCTTTCACCCCGGCCTGCGGTGTCGGCACGCTGTTCCCCGGCGTGGAAGCGGTAGGCGCACCGGACGCCGCGCCGCCGAAGGATGCCAGCGCGACCAACACGGCGCCCAGGCACAGCGCGGCACCCAGGTGCGAGATCGCGACTTCCCCGTTCCCCATTCTCCACCCCCATTGCGTCCGCTGACGCGGGCGTCATGGTAGGCCAACGATCGCTCGGGCGGCGGGACGCGCGGCGACGAGGTGATGCCGCCGGGAGGGCTACGCGCCGAGCGGGTTGCGCCAGCCCGGCGAGCCGGTCTGCGCGCCACCGGCCACCCGCTGACCGATGTAGTTGCGCTGCGCCTCCACCGTCCCCGCGCCGAAGCACAGGCCGCGGATGTCGCGATAGGCACGCTCCAAGGGGTACTCGCGCGAGTAGCCGTAGCCACCGTGGATCTGCATGGCCTCGTCGCAGACGAACTTGGCCGCCAGGTTGGCCGCCGTCTTGGCGATGGCCGTCTCGAGGGCCGGCGGGGTGCCACTCGGTCCGGCCAGCCGCACGGCGCGGGCCAGGAGCAGGCGTGCCCCCTCCAGCTGCACGGCCATGTCGGCCAGCTTCCACTGCAGGCCTTGAAGATCGGCCAGCGGGCGACCGCCGATCACCCGCTCGTTCATGTAGCGCACGGCGTGCTCGAGCGCGCCCTGCGCCGCACCCACGCACATGGCGGCGTTCCCGCAGCGCTCGTGGTTGAGGTGCGACAGCAGCACCTTGAAGGCCTCCGTGCTGGACGGATCGCCGGCGATCAGCACGTCGTCCTCGGTGATCTCCACCCCGTCGAACGCCAGCTCGGCCTCGGTGGCGGCGTGGATGCCCATCCCCTTGTGCCGGCCCGTCACGGACACGCCCTCGCGGTCGGTCGGCACGATCACCGCCCCGATGCCCTTGGCCCCCTCACCGCTGGGCCAGCGGCACCAGACCAGCACGCCCTCGGCGACGTCGCCGAGCGTCGAGTAGTTCTTGTAGGCGTTGAGGCGCCAGCGCCCCGGCCCGTCCTCCACCAACGAGGCGCGCATGTTCTGCACGGCCGAGCCGGCGTCGGGCTCGGTGATACCGATGCTGATGATGGCGTCCCCGTCGGCGACGGCCGGCAGCCAGCGCTCTTTCATGGCCTCGGGCCCGAGATGCTCGATCCCCCGCGGCGGCCCGTTGAACGTCAGCTGGCAGCAGATGGCCGAGGACACGTCGGCCCGGGCGATCTCCTCGAGCACGATGGAGGCCTCGACGTCGCCGAGGCCCATGCCGCCCCACTGCTCCCCCACGGTGATGCGGAGCAGGTCCGACGCCGCCAGGGCCTTGCGGAGCTCGGCGGGCACCATGCCGTCCTCGTCAGCCTGGTGCGCCCGCGGCGCAACCTCGCGGTCAGCAACGTCGCGGGCGAGCTGGCGCAGTGCGGCCTGGTCGTCGGTCTCCGCCAGCAGGTCGACGCCTGGACCATCTGCTCCGTCCGATGCGCTCATCAGCCCAGCTCGGTTCCGACGATGCCGACGAAGCTGACGCCTTCGCCGGGGGCACCGCCCAGGTTGTGCGTCAGCCCGAGGGTGCGGCCGGGCCCGACCGTGGCGATCTGGCGCTCCGGCGGAGCCTCGCCGCGCAGTTGGAGCCAGCACTCGAAGAGCATGCGCAGGCCCGAGGCGCCGATGGGGTGGCCGAAGGACTTGAGCCCGCCGTCGGGGTTCACCGGCAGGTCGCCGTCGCGGTCGAAGGTGCCCTCGAGCACCTCCTTCCACGCCGTGCCGCGCTCGGCGAACCCGAGGTCCTCCATGAGCACGAGCTCGGTCGGCGTGAAGCAGTCGTGCACTTCGGCCATGGCGAGCTGGGTGCGGGGCTCGGTGACGCCCGCCTGGGCGTAGGCGTCCTCGGCGGTGCGCACCACTTCCTCGAAGGTCGTGTAGTCGTAGGCGGGGTCGATCGGACCGGCGGCCGGGCCGGCGACGAAGGAGAGCGCCTTCACGTAGAGCGGGTTGTCGCAATAGCGATGGGCGTCTTCGGCCCGGCAGATCACCGCCGCCGCCGAACCGTCGCTCACACCGCTGCAGTCGAACACGCCGAGGTCGCCCGCCACGAGCGGCGCCTTGGCGATCGTCTCCATGGAGACTTCCTTCTGGAACTGCGCCCGCGGGTTGCGCGCGCCGTTCTGATGGTTCTTGAAGGCGATTCGGCTCATGACCTCTTTCATCTGATCCTTGTCCACGCCGTACTTGTGCGAGTAGGAGGGGGCGAGAAACGAGAAGGCGGCGGGCGACGAGAGTCCGGGGTCGGTGCCGTCGCCGACGGCGCGGATCCCCGTCAGGCCCGAGTAGCCCGTGTCCTTGAGCTTCTCGACGCCGATGGCCATGGCCACGTCGTAGGCGCCCGAGGCCACCGCGTAGCAGGCGTTGCGAAAGGCCTCGGACCCTGTGGCGCAGTAGTTCTCGACGCGGGTCACCGGCTTGTAGTCGAGCTTCAAGGGCTTCGACAGCGTCACGCCGCACACCCCCGAGGTCATGGTGCCGAGCCAGAAAGCGTCGATGTCGTGGATGGACATGCCGGCGGACGCTGCCGCCTCGGTGGCCGCCTCGGTCAGGAGGTCGTCCACGCCCTTGTCCCAGAGCTCACCGAAGCGGGTGCAGCCCATGCCGATGATGGCCACCTGGTCGCGAATGCCCTTGCTCGCCATGATCCTTACGCTCCTTGCTCCGCTACATCCCGCACCGCTGCGTCTCGCTCTGCGGCCGCGCCGCCTGTCAGCGGACGGGCCTTCCAGAAGTAATTGTGCACGCCCTGCGCCGTCCAGACGCGCCGGAACGTCATGGCGACCCGGTCGCCGATGGACAACTCGTCGGGCGCGGCGTCGGTCAGCTCACAGCGGAACCGGCCGCCGCCGTCGAAGTCGATGATCACGCCGATGACCGGCGGCGACAGCGAGTAGGCCAGGTGGTCGATGGTGAACGTCGCCACCGTGGCCGGCACGTCGGCCAGGCGCTCGGCCTGCATCTGGTCGATGGCGTGGCACTGCAGGCAGGCCCGCGTCGGCGGCATGTGGCGGAAGCCGCAGACGCTGCAGCGGCTGGCCGCGAAGGCGTACTTCCACTCCTCGGAGCGGTGGACGGTCGGCGCGCCGGGGCGCTCGGGATCGGGGCGCCGCGGAGGCTCGCGGTGCATCTGGCCCCGCCATGTCAAGAAACTGGCGTAGGTCAGGTCGTCCCGCCCCGCCTCGATCTGCTCGGCCACAGTCGGCACGCCGGCCTCGGCCCGGGCCCGCTGCGCGTCCGCCAGCAGGTCGGTCGTGCGCAGCACGACCGCGTCGGCGCCGTCGGCGAGCGACAGCACCGCGATCACCTGCCCCGGCTCGGCCCGCTCGAGCACATCGCACAACGCCACACCCGCGTGGGCGGCGCCGAGATTCCCGACGGATCCCATGAGATCAGGAGCCAGCACGCCCTCGCCGACTCCGAGTCCCTTGGTCGCCGCCTTGACCGCCCGCGCGTGGAGCCCCGTGACGATCGCGTGGTCGACGTCGCCCTCGGCCAGCCCCGCGTCCTTCAGCGCGGCAGCGAAGGCCTCGCGGGCCAGCGGGACATAGAGCTCCTCACCGAAGCGCTCCTCCCAGACGTGCGAGTCGGCCTGGCCCGGCACGCGCCAACGGTCGAGGAACTCGTCGCTGGCCGCGCCCCGCCCGATCAGCTGGGCCACCGCGTCCTCCGGCGCGCAGATGAAGGCGGCTGCCCCGTCGCCGCTGTCGCGCTCCTCGACGGAACCGGCCAGCCCGGTGCGCAGGTCCGAGACCACCGCCAGCGTCGTACGGCCGGCGCCCATCCCGTCGCCCGCCGCAACCAGCGCCTGCAGCAGCGTCCCGACGGCCGAACGAGCGGATCCGGCGAAGTCGTACGCCCCGCTCTCTCGCCCGAGCCCGAGGGCCGCGTGCACCGTCGTCGCGCTCGTCTTGTCGAGATACGGTGGGTCCGGCGTGGAGAGGAACAGGTCCTGCACGGCGCCGGCCCCCGGCCCCACCGCGAGCGCGCGGCGGGCGGCCTCGACGCCCAGCGTCGTCGTGTCCTCGTCGTAGGAGGCGACGGCGCGCGTCCCCCGCCCGCCCCCGCCGCCGAGCACCGAACCGATGGCCGCACGTTGGAGGCGCCAGTACGGCACGTACGTGCCCCAGGCCGCGATGCCGGCGCTCATCGGCGGCTCCTCAGGTGGGACGACGACGGGAGGTACTCAGCCGATCCCGCCGGCACCTGGACATCGACGTTCATGACCCTCCTCGGGCTCTCCGGCACAGCAGGTCCGACGCCGCTCGACGTGTCGCACACGGTGCCCGCTCCCTACTCTGGCCTGGGCGTTCCCCACCGACCGCGAGCTGGCAGCCGCGTGCCTCACATTAGTCGGCGCTCGGTCCGACCCCTCCGGGGGCCGGCCGCCCCGATCGCGCCGGACCCGTCACGGCGGCGCCGCGCCTCGCCTCGCGGCCGCCGCGCATCAGGCCGTCGCGACCACGACCATCTCCCAGCTGTCGAGCTCGAGCGGGCCCCCGCCGCCCGTCTGGAACCGCACGTTGCGGAACCCTGCCGCCTCCAACCAGACGACCCATTCGGGCGGGGTCGGGAGTCGCACGAAATACGACGCCCGCCGCATGGTGCCGTCGCGGTGAACCGTCCGCTCAATGCACATACGCCCCGACACCGGGTCGAACGTGGAGAGCTCAACCATCGTGTCGTCGCCACGGTGGACCACCACCGCGTCGGGTGCCGGGGTGAAGTGCCGCACACCGCCGTCGTGGTGCATCGTGTCGATCGCCACCGTCCCGCCCGGCCGGAGCACGCGATGGAACTCCCCCAGGACCACGTGGCAGTCGGCGTCGTCGAAGTAACCGAACGAGTTGAGCCAGCACACCACGGCGTCGTAGGGGCCGCGGACGGGCAGGCGGCGCAGGTCTCCCTCGACGTAGCGGACCGGGTGCGATGCCATGAGCGGGTCGGACCGGGCCTGCTCGAGGTACGAGGGCGTGATGTCGACACCGGTCACCTCCATGCCCGCCGCCGCCAAGCGCCGCGCGATGCGGCCGTGGCCGCACGGGGCGTCGAGGATGCTCGAACCGGTCGGCAGGTCGAGGAGCCCGAGGATCTCGGCGGCGTCGGCGTCGGAGTGGGCGTCGTCGATGGACTCCTCGTAGAAATAGAGGTAGTCGTCGCCGAATGTCCCCTCCAGGTCGAATCGCATGCGCCATTCTCGCCGCTAGGGTCGGCCACGTGCCTGCCCCGGGCGACATCGCGTTCGACGCCGTCACGGCCGTGCGCCCGACGAGCGATCCCCAGGTCTTCGAGACCGACGTCCATCCCCTCTGGGCGGTGGGCGACAAGCCCAATGGCGGGTACCTCCTCGCGATCTTGGGCCGGGCCGCACGCCGGGTCGCCTGTGCCGACGACGGGCCCGCATGGGAGACGGTGTCGGCGTCCATCACCTACACGGCGCCCCCGGACCTCGCGGCGGCGACCGTGCGCACCACCCTCATGCGCCGGGGGCGCACGGCGGCCCAGGTGCGCGCGGTCCTCGTCCAGGACGGGCGCGACATGGTGGATGCTGTGTTCGTGCTCTCGACGGTGCCGCCGCCGGGCGCGCGTTATGACGGGATCGAGCGGCTCGCGGCGCCGCCGCCCGATGCATGCGAGCGGTTGGGTACGGAGATACCCGGCGGCATGCGAGTCGGACTGATGGAGGCGCTCGACCTCCGGCTCGATCCGGCCGCCAATCCCTTCACCGGCGCCGCGCACGAAGGAGCCCGGGCAGAGCTGCGGGGCTGGACGCGTTTTCTCGACGGGCGCCAGCCGGACCCGCTGTCCCTGCTGCTCTTCGTCGATGCGGTGCCGCCCGCCACCATGATGATCGGATCGAGCGGCTGGGTCCCGACCCTGCAGATGGCCGCCTACGTGCGCGGGCTGCCGGACCCGGGGTGGCTCGGCATCCGCTTCACGGCCAACCTCGTGGCAGGTGGCATGGTCGACGAGACCTGTGTCCTGTGGGACAGCGGGGGTCGCGTGGTCGCCCAGTCCAACCAACTGGCCCGGTTGCGCTTCGCCGACGAGACCGGCTGAGCCACCGCGCTGCCGGCCGCGCCGGCACGCCACCGCCTCCCTCGCCCGCCCTAGCCTGGCGCCGTGCCCCCCGGAGAACCCCGACCCGCGTCGCGTCCGACATCGATCCTCGTGCGCGTGCAGTGACCAGCCTTCAGCTCCTCGGCCGCGCCGACCTCGGCGCCATCGCCCAGCTCTGTCAGCGTGCGGTCGCCGATCCGCCGTCCGAAGAAGAGCTCGACGGCGCGCTGTTTGCGAGCGATCAGCCCGCGATGGTCCTCGGATCACCCGAGATCGGGGTCGTCGCCGCCGTCGAGTGTGACGACGGTGCCCACATCCGGCTGCTTGCGGTCGACCCGCCGGCACGAGGGCGGGGGCTCGGCGACACCTTGGTCCAGGCCGCAGAGGAGTGGGCGCTCTCGGCGGGGCACACGAGCCTGACCACTGGCGCGGACCCCCCGTATTTCCTCTGGCCCGGGGTGCCCAGCAGCGAGACAGGCCTCATGTGCCTCTTCGAGCGCCGGCACTACGGGCGGGCCGACACCAACTACAACATGGACGTCGACCTGCTCGACATCCCCGAGGATCCCGGAGGTCACTACCTCGCCGGGTCGGCCGACCACGCCGAGGTCGACGAGTTCATGGCGTCCAACTGGCCGAACTGGCGGCCGGAGGTCCTGCGCGCGCTCGCGAACGGCAATCTCGTGCTGGCGCGCGAGCACGGTCGCACCGGAGACGTGAGCGCCTTCTCCGCGTTCGAAGTCAACCGCCGCGGCGTGCTCGGCCCGGTGGCGGTACGACTCGAACTGATGGGGAAGGGCCGCGGCAAGGGCGTCCTCGTGGGCGCCTTGCACGAGTTGCGGCAGCGGGGCGCCGATCGTGTCTCGGTCGTCTGGGTCGGTCCCGTCGTCCCGTACGCCGCCGTCGGCGGACGGGTGGGCGACGTCTACTTCGTCTACCGCAAGGAATTGCCGTGAACCTGCTGCCGGTCCCCCGGACCGTCGAGCTGACCGACGACCTCGTCTACGCCCGGCCCGCGACTCGCCGGCTCGACCCCTCACTCCACCCGCAGGGCTACGAGTTGCGCATCGGCGCCGACGGGGTCGAGCTCGACGGTGCCGACGAGGCAGGCCTCTTCTACGGCGAGGCCACCCTTACCCAGCTGGCACGCCTGCACGAGGGGCGGCTGCCGGCGGGCTCGGTACGCGACCATCCGGACCTGGCCGTGCGCGGCGTGATGCTCGACATCTCCCGCGACAAGGTCCCCACGATGGACTCCCTCCAGGCGGTGATCGACCGCCTGGCGTCGCTGAAGGTCAACCAGGTGCAGCTCTACTCGGAGCACACGTTCGCCTACGAGGGCCATCCCGAGGTGCACGCCGCCGCCAGCCCGCTCGACGCGGCGGAAATCAGGCAGCTCGACGCCTTCTGCCGCGCCCGGCACGTGGAGCTGGTGCCCAACCAGAACTGCCTCGGCCACATGAACCGGTGGCTGGCGCACGATCGCTACCGTTCGCTGGCCATCGCACCGGACGGCTTCGTCGATCCGTACGGCATCGCGCGCCAGCCCATGACGATCGAGCCGGGGAACCCGGCCTCGCTGGCCTTGGTGCGCGAGCTGCTGAGCGAGCTGCTGCCGCTGTTCAGCAGCCACCGGGTGCACGTCGGGCTCGACGAGGCGTGGGAGCTGCCCGCGACCCGCATGGACGACTTCGTCGCCTGGGTGGCCACCCTGCGCGCCCTGCCCGAGCTCGAAGGCCGCGAGATGTTGATGTGGGGCGACATGATCTCGGGTCGCGCCGACCAGGTCGCCCGGCTGCCCGCCGGCGTGACCGTGTGCGAATGGGGCTACGACGACTGGTATCCCTTCGACGAGCGTTGCGCGGTGCTGGCCGAGGCCGGCGTGCCGTTCTGGGTCGCCCCGGGCACGTCGAGCTGGCTCAGCATCCTCGGGCGCTTCACCAATGCGCGGGTGACCTGTGCCCGTGCGGCCGCCGCGGCCCTGGCGCACGGCGGCACCGGCTTCCTCAACACGGACTGGGGCGACAACGGCCACCTCCAGCAGTGGGTGGTGAGCGAGCCCGGGCTGGCCTACGGCGCCGCCGTCTCGTGGTGCCACGCCACCAACGAGGACATCGACATGGACGCGGCGCTCAGTGCGCACGTCTTCGAGGACCCCACCGGCAAGCTGGCTGGCGCCGTGCTCGAACTCGGGGACGCCCATCGGCTGGTGACCCCGCAGTTCCCCAACATGTCCACCCTCGTGATGAACCTGTACTACCCACAGTTCCCCGTGGGCCGCGGCCTCACGGCTGGCCTCACAGCCGGCGAGCTCGACACGGTGGATGACTGTCTCGAAGATGCGCGCGCCGCGGTGACCGGCGCTCGCCCGGCGCGTCCGGACGGCGCGTGGCTCGTCGACGAAGTCATCTACAGCATCGACCTCGTGTCCCTGCTCACGCGCGACGCGCAGGCCCGGCTGCGCGGCGACGGGACACTCGCGGGTGTGAGCGGCGACGAACGCGCCGCGCTCGGCGCATCGCTGGACGAACTCATGGAGCGCGCGCGTGAGCTGTGGCTACGCCGAAACCGGCCGGGCGGCCTCGACGACAGCCTCGCCTGGCTGCGCAACGTGCGCGCCGCCTACTCGTCCGGTCGCCCGGACCCGACGTGGGGTGGTCTCTCGGTCCGCGACGCCTGACAGGGGTCCACCGCTGGACCGTGTCGCCCGATCGCACGGATGGCCGCGCACGCCTGCTGCGGCTCTTACGCGATTCCTATCTCGGGCTCATGCCAATCCCATGTGCGCTGGAGTCTGCTCCCAGACTGCCCTGATAACCCAAGATGGTGCCAAGTCCGTCCGCGCCCGTGTCACGCCGCCTCGGGCGGCGTCCGGCGCTGGACGGCATCCGGGGTCTGGCGTGGAGCGCCGTGTTTTTCTCGCATGCCCTGACCCTGCCGTTGGCCATCGGGCAAGTGTCCATGTTCGTCTTCTTTGCGTTGAGCGGGTTCCTCATCACCGGTCTCCTCGTGGAGGAACGGTCCTCGACGGGTCGCGTCTCGCTGTCGAAGTTCTTCGCCGCGCCGAGCGCTGCGCCTCTTGCCCGCGCTCGGCTTCTTCCTCGCCGGTTGGCTGATCGTCGTGCTGGCCACTGGCGGACACGCGTCATGGACGACCACCGTGCCCGGCGGCCGCATCGGCCATGGGACGTCGCCATGGGTGGCGCTGCAGGGTGTCGTTGCTGCTGTCTTCTACGTCTCGAACTGGGCCAGCATCGGGCACTGGTTCAGCGGCTACGTCCCGCTCGGGCATCTGTGGTCCCTCGCGGTGGAAGAACAGTTCTACTTGCTGTGGTCGCCCGTGGTGGTCCTGCTCCTGGCGTGCCGCAGTCGCGCCGCGGTCGGCTGGGCGGCGGCGCTGGCGGCCGTGGCCTCCTTTGCCGACGTCGCGCTGCGTGGTGGGGGCGGCATCACGCTCGTCGTCGACATGAGTACGGACATGCGCGCGGGCGCTTTCCTCGTCGGCGCGGCACTGGCCGTGGCGTGGGCACGCCACGCCTCGTGGCTGCGGGCGGTCGAGGGCGCCGGCTCACGGCTCGTCGTGGCCGGATCCCTGGCGGTGATGGCCTGGAGCTCGTGGGTGTTCGACCATCACGTCGCGCCACTCGTGTTCGCCTCGACCTGGGTCGCCGTCTCCTTCGCGGCGGGGCTGCTCGTCGTGGCCTTCCTCGGCGACACGGCCCGTGGCGGCGCCATCGTCACCTCGCCGGTGGCCACGTACGTGGGCCGTCGCTCCTATGGCCTCTACCTCTGGCACTACGCGTGGCTCACCTGGCTCGCCGGCATGGGCCTGGCGGGTGTCCCCATCGCCCTCGCCGCGTCGTTCGCCACCGCCGAGGCCTCGTGGCGGATCGTCGAGCGCCCGGCCTTGGCGCGCAAGGCTCGCTTCACACCGGTTCGGCCCTCGGCGCCTGACCCGTCACACGCGCTGCTCGCAGTGGGCGAACAGGCCTGCGAACCCGTGCCGGCGCTGGCGGGTGTGCCGGCTGGACCCGCCCCACAGCCGATCCCGGCCTGAGACCGTTCCCTCAGGCCGCCTGCTCCTCCTCTGCGTCACCCTCCTCGTCGTCGTCGTCCGCCTCGTAGCAGTCCCACGAGCAGTACCCGCCGATCCGCGGCGACGCGGGGTGGAAGCCACAACGCGCGCAGCGCTGCGCCCTTGGCGTCGGTGGCATGTTCCTTGTCGTCTGTGTCGTGATGTCGTGCACTGTCGTTCCGTTCCTGAAGTCGCTCGTTCGTCGTTCGCTTTCCCGATCTGCTCTGCCTCGGCATCCCCGAAATACAAAAGAGCCGCTCCCCGATGGGAAGCGGCTCCTCGACGTCGGGACTGTGTCAGTCCTTCCTACGTCGAGACCACCTCCGGCGCGGACAGCTTCGGGATGCCACAGACCTGTACTTCGGCCAGAGCGACGCGCGACTGCCCGAGCAGGCTGGTCGCCTGCTCCGACCGGGCCACCCCGTCGCACATCGTGTGGCGCTGCCTCATCACGTTGGTCAGTATACGAGACGGTCCAGGGTCCCTCGCGCCGATCCGGCGCATCGCGCGGAGAGTTCATCCCCGCGTCACATGACGGCGGGCGACCGTGTGGCTCGCAGCCAACACACGCCAGGTCGCACATCCATTGGCGGTGTGTGCCGGCGCTGTGTGCCGGCGCTGTGTGCCGGCGCTGTGTGCCGGCGCTGTGTGCCGGCGCTGTGTGCCGGGCAGTCCGCGCGTGGAAGGTGCGGGCGCAGGTGTGTCCCGTCCACAGCGACCGCTACGAAACGTCCTAGCCCCGGCCCAGTCCTCGCCCAGGGCATGCCGAGATTAGCCCCTACGGTCCAGGTCATGGCCGAAGAGGTGCACAGTGAAGGGACGAACGGCAACGTCCTCGAGACCCGGCATTCCCGGCGCGACTTCCTGCTCCTGGGTGGAGGAGTCCTGGCCGGAGCCGCATTGGCGGCCTGCGGGTCCTCCTCGCCCTCGAGCACCACGAGCACGTCGAACCCGAACACGACCGCCACGTTCCGATCGCGGCCCGACCTGCGCGCCCCGCGCATCGACGTCACCACGGGGCCGGGGGCGCCGGCCCCAGGCCTCATCTGCGTCACACCGTCGGGACCCTTGCTGGTCGACGACGCGGGTCACCCCGTGTGGATCCATCCCGTACCGCACGCTGCGTCGAATCTGCGGGTCCAGCAGTTCCAGGGGCAGCAGGTGCTCACCTGGTGGCAGGGCGAGGTCGCACCGTACGGCGTCGGAGTGAGCGGCGAGTACGTGATCATGGACGGCTCGTATCGCCAGCTCTTGACTGTGCAGGCCAAGAACGGCCTTCCGGCCGACTTGCACGAGTTCATCATCTCCGACGAGGGCGTCGCCTACTTCACCGCCTACCGGACGTACCGCACAGACCTGCGCAGCGTCGGCGGTCCGTTACGCGGGCAGGCGCTGGACGCCACGATCCAGGGTGTGGACCTGGCCACAGGGAACCTGGTGTTCGACTGGAGCAGCTCGGACCACATTTCCTTCGCCGAGTCGCACCAAACGTATTCGAAGGATGCGCCGTACGACCCGGTCCACGTCAACTCCATCGACTTCACGCCCGATGGCCACCTTCTCGTCTCGGGTCGCAACACGTGGGCGATCTACAAGGTCGACCCGGCGACGGGCGACATCGTCTGGCGTCTCGGTGGGAAGCAGAGCGACTTCACTCTCGGCCCCGGGGTCCGCTTCGCGTGGCAACACGACGCCCGGACGCATGCTGACGGCACGATCTCGCTCTTCGACGACGAAGGTGATCCCGCCGAGGCGGCCCAGTCACGCGGGCTCGCGCTCGAGGTGGACGAGTCGGCGAAGACGACATCGGTCCAAGCGCAGTACTTCCATCCGGCCAAGAGGTTGCTCGCCGGAAGCCAGGGCAGCTTCCAGAAGCTTCCCAACGGCGATGTCATGATCGGCTGGGGTGCCGAGCCGTACTACACCGAGCTGCATGCCGACGGCACGCTCGTGCTCGACGGCCGGCTGGAGCAAGGCACCTCCTATCGAGCTTTCCGCTTCGACTGGACCGGGGGCCCGACTGACCAGCCCGCCGTCGCGGCAGGACGGGGCACGGCGGGCCTTTCGGTGTTCGCGTCGTGGAACGGGTCCACCGAGACGGCGCGCTGGCGCCTGCTGGCCGGCCCCGCCGCGAAGAACCTCACGCCGGTCACGGAGACCCCCCGTGATGGCTTCGAGACCGAGATCGCGGTGCCGATGGGCGCCGCCAAGGCAGCCGTCGTCGCGCTCGACGCGACCGGCACCGTGCTGTCCCAGTCGCCCACGATCTCCATCTGACGCTGGCGTCGTAGGGCCGCGTCCCTCGAGGCCCGCGGCCCCGCGTGTCGGCGTCTTAGGCCGGCGTGGTCTCAGCGCCGGCCAGGCGCGCCTTGAGCTCGGGCTTGACGACCTTGCCGGTGGGATTGCGCGGCAGGGCATCGACGAAGATGAACTGCCGTGGCACCTTGTAGTCGGCCAGGTGCTCGAGCCCGAACGTACGCAGCTCGTCCGCGTCCGCCTTGGCGTCGGGATGCAACACGACGAACGCGACCACGTCCTCGCCGAGCACCGGGTGTGGGGCGCCGACGACGGCGACTTCCTTGACCGAGTCGTGCTGGACGAGCACGTGCTCCACATCGGTGGCGTGCACGTTGTTGCCACCCCGGATGATCACGTCCTTGGAGCGGCCGACGATGTAGAGGTAGCCGTCGGTATCGAGCTTGCCGAGGTCGCCGGTGATCAGCCACCCGTCCTTCCACGTGTCCGCCGTGGCGTCAGGGTCGTTGTAGTACTCGCGCTGGCGGCCCGGCATCTGCAGGCGCACCTCGCCCACCACGTCAGGCGGCAGCGCCTGGTCGTGGTCGTCGACGATCTGCACGATCGCGGGCGGCGCGATCTGGCCGACCGAGCCCGGGCGCTTGATCGCCTCACCCTGGGGCATGATGCAGTAGGCCGAACCAGCCTCGGTCATGCCGTAGTTGTTCGAGACCAGGGCGTCGGGCATCTTCTCCTGCAGGCGCTCCACGACGTAGGGGGCGAGCGGCGCGCTGCCGACCGAGCACATCTGCACAGAGGAGAGGTCGGTCGACTCGAAGCGCGGGTTGTCGATCAGCAGGTGAGCCATCGCGGGCACGAGAAAGATGAAGATCGGTCGCTCCTCCTCCGCCACCCGCAACCAGCGGTCGGCGTCGAACCGGGGCTGGTAGATGACCTGGAGGCCCATCTTCATCGGTGTGTAGACCGAGCGCGATACCGGCGAAGGTGAACAGCGGGCTGGCATGCAGCCAGCCGTTCCCCGACCAGTTCGGGTCGACCGCGCCGATCATGGCGCCGTTGGAGTGGCGCACCGCCACCCCCTTCGGCCGCCCGGTGGTGCCCGAGGTGTAGAGGATGTCGGCCAGGTCGTCGTTGTCACGCGGCGCCTGGAAGGGCGAGCGGTCGCCCGCGGTGGCTTCGGCCCAGCCGAGCAGCGGGACCCCGGCGGAGCCGCTGTCCGGCGGCGGTGACGGTGCCCTCCGTGCCGGCGTCGACCAGGACGAGGAGGCCGTCGCCCCCGGCCCCCAGGTCACTCGCGACCAGCTCGCCGTCGGCCACCACGGCCGTGGCACCTGAATGGGAGAGCACGTGCGCCACCTCGGCGGGGGCGAGCCGCGGGTTCATCGGGACGGCGACGCCGCCGGCGCGGTGTGCCGCCGAGTAGGACACGAGCCAGCACAAGGCCAGCTCGGGATGGAGGTGGATGCCCACCCGGGCACCCGGTTGGAGTCCCGCATCGAGGAGGCGGCGTGCCATGGCGTTGGCCGCGCCGTCCCACTCGGCGAAGGTCATCGACCCGACGTCAACGACCTCGAAGGCCGTCTTGTCGCCGAACTCGGTGGCCATGAGGCCCAGATGCTCGTCCATCAACACGGAATGCGGGTCCCCCCGGGAGCTCTCGGCGCACAAAGTTGACGCCGGTGTCAGGTTCGTTGCAGCATGGCCGATGCGCCCGCGGGGGTCAATCCCGAGGTGCACGAGATCGCGTGTCCGCCGGCCGTGTGCCGCTCCGGGCACCACGGTCAGGCCGCAGCACATCTCCGTCGAGTTCACGAGTCCGTCCTCGTGCGGGCCTGAGGAGGCACACAAATGAACGACGCCCACGATGCCGTCATCGTCGCCGCAGTCAGGACCCCGATCGGCCGGGCCGGGAGAGCATTGGCGGGACTGAGCCTGCACGACATCGCCATGCAGACCGTGGCGGGCGTGCTGGACGCGTCGGACCTCGACGCCACCGACATCGACGACATCGTCCTGGGCGAGGCACTTCAGGGCGGAGGCTGCACGGCCCGCTACGTGGCCAATGCGCTGGGACTGCCACCCGACACGCCCGGTGGTGCCACCCAGCGCCAGTGCGCGACAGGAATGATGGCAGTACAGGAGGCGGCGGCCAACATCCGCGCCGGTATGGCCGACGTGGTGGTGGCCGGTGGGGTGGAGACCATGACCCGCTACCCCGTGCTGTTCGAGAAGTCGCCCTTCCCTTTCGGCGGGATGGAGCGCTTCTCGCCGCCGAGCCACCCCGACTCACCCGAGGCCCCGAACATGAACGTGCTCATCACGGTGGGTGAGAACACCGCTCGCGAGTGCGGCATCACCCGCGAGGAAGCGGACACGTGGTCGTACGACTCACACATGCGCGCCGTTGCCGCCACCGGGGGCGGTCGCTTCGCCGAGGAAATCGTCGCGGTGAGCGTGCCGGCCGGGCGTGGGCAGAGCGCCACCGTGGCGGTCGACGAGCACCCGCGCGCGCCGACACCACGCTCGAGAAGCTGGCCGCGCTCCCCTCGCTCACCGGTCCCGGCGGGCAGGTGACGGCGGGGAACTCGTCGGGCATCGCCGACGGGGGTGCCGCTCTCGTCCTCACCTCGCGGGCCTATGCGGAGGCCCACGCCATGGCGCCGCTGGCGACGGTGCGCGCCTGGAACTCCTGCGGGATTGAGCCCGCTCTCACCGGGTTGGCCCCGACGATCTGCGTCCCGCGTGCTCTGAACCGGGCCGGGCTGAGCGAGTCCGACGTCGATCTGGTCGAGATCAACGAGGCCTTCGCCACCATGGCGGTGGCCTGCTCGCGCAAGCTCGGCTTCCCGCACGAGATCGTGAACGTCAACGGCGGCGGCATCGGCCTCGGCCACCCGATCGCGGCCTCCGGCGCCCGCATCCTGGTCACCTTGGTCCACGAGCTGCGCCGGCGCGGCGGCGGCATCGGGGTCGCCACGCTGTGCGCGGGCGGCGGCATGGGATCCGCCACTGTGCTGGAGGTGCACCCCGCCGCCTAGAGCCCGCGCCTCGTGCTCGGTGCTCGGGCGCGCACGGTGGCGGCGGCGTAGATCTCCGCCGGGCTCCTTGC
Organism: uncultured Acidimicrobiaceae bacterium; assembly: GCA_963825965.1. Classification (GTDB taxonomy): domain Bacteria; phylum Actinomycetota; class Acidimicrobiia; order Acidimicrobiales; family RAAP-2; genus Bog-473. The sequence continues at coordinate 359,703 of CAWGUX010000012.1, read as the reverse complement.
CGCTTCCCTCGTTTACTCGCTGTCGCCCGCGCCGTCGCCCATGTGCTCCTTGATCGAGTTCACGACCGTCGGATCGAGCAGCGTGGTCACGTCACCCAAAGGTCTGTCGTCGGCGACGTCGCGCAGCAGCCGGCGCATGATCTTGCCGCTGCGCGTCTTGGGCAACTCGGGCGTCAGCATGATCTGGCGCGGCTTGGCGATCGGCCCGATCTCGTGGGCTACGTGGTCGCGTAGCTCGGCCACCAGCTTCTCCCCCGCCGCGCCCTCGGTGTCGCAGCCGCCCTTCACCGTGACGAAGGCGACGATGGCCTGTCCCGTCGTGGCGTCGTTGGCACCGACCACGGCGGCTTCGGCCACCGCCGGATGACCGACGAGCGCGTGCTCGACTTCTGTCGTCGAGATCCGGTGGCCTGAGATATTCATGACGTCGTCGACCCGGCCCAGCAGCCAGAGGTCGCCGTCCTCGTCGCGCTTGGCACCGTCGCCAGCGAAGTAGCGGCCCGGGAAGCGCGACCAGTAGGTCTCCTGGTAGCGATCGTCGTCCCCGTAGATGCCCCGCAGCATGCCGGGCCACGGTTCGGTGAGGACGAGGTATCCACCTTCGCCGTTGCCGACCGAACGACCCTCATTGTCGATCACGTCGGCGCCCACGCCCGGGAACGGCGTCATCGCCGCGCCCGGCTTGGTCGCGGTGATCCCGGGCAACGGAGTGATGAGGATGCCGCCGGTCTCGGTTTGCCACCAGGTGTCGACGATCGGGCAGCGGTCACCGCCGATGTGGGTGCGGTACCAGATCCAGGCTTCGGGATTGATCGGCTCGCCGACGGACCCGAGCAGCCGGAGGCTGGAGAGGTCGTGCTTGGCCGGGTAGTCCTCTCCCCACTTCATGAACGTCCGGATCGTCGTCGGGGCCGTGTAGAGGATGTTGACCTTGTAGCGCTCGACGATCTGCCACCACCGGTCACGTGCAGGCGTGTCGGGCGTGCCCTCGTACATCACAGAGGTGGCCGCGTTGGCGAGCGGCCCGTAGACGATGTAGCTGTGGCCTGTGACCCACCCGATGTCCGCCGCCGTCCAGAAGACGTCGGTCTCGGGTTTTAGGTCGAAGACCAACCAGTGGGTCGCGGACACATGCGTGAGATAGCCACCACTCGTGTGCAGGATCCCCTTGGGCTTGGCCGTCGTTCCGCTCGTGTACATGATGTAGAGCGGTTGCTCGGCGTCGAACGCTTCTGCCTCGTGCGTCGCGGGCTGGCGGTCCACCACGTCGTGCCACCACACGTCCCGTCCGTCGTCCCAAGCGACGTCTTGCCCGGTGCGCCGCACCACCGAGCACGTGGCTCGACGCCGGGGCACTCCTTCACGGCCTCGTCGACCGCGGGCTTGAGCGCGCTCGGCGCGCCCCGCCGGTAACCGCCGTCTGCGGTGATGACGAACGTGGCGCGTCGCAGTCCTGGATACGACTCTTCAGCGCATCGGAGGAGAACCCGCCGAAGACCACCGTGTGCGGCGCGCCGAGGCGGGCGCACGCGAGCATGGACACGACCGCCTCGGGGATCATCGGCATGTAGATCGCGACCTTGTCGCCCGCTCGCACGCCGAGCTCGGCCAGCGCATTAGCGGCCTGGCACACCGACGTCAGCAGGTCGGCGTACGTGATGGTCCGGGTGTCCCCCGGCTCGCCCTCCCAGTGGAGCGCCACCCGATCGCCGAGACCCGCGTCCACGTGGCGGTCCACGCAATTGACGGCGACGTTCAGCTTGCCGCCGACGAACCACTTCGCGAACGGCGTGTTCCACTCGAGAACGCTGGACCATGGCTCGGCCCAGCTCAGCCGGGTGGCCAGCGCCTCCCAGAAGGCGAGCGGATCCGCCTGGGCCTCAGCGTAAATGCCAGGCTGCGCGTTCGCGTGCCTTGGCCAGACTCCCCGGGAGGAGGAAACGTCCGGGTCTCGTGCAGGAGGGCCTCGAGGCCCTCCTCGTGAGTTTCGCTCATCTGCCCTCCTCGTGCGCGTCCGACCGGCGCACCTTGCCTAGCAGAACGGTGGACGACTCAGCCACGGCTTCCGTGCCCGCCGGGTCAGCCCGGCGCCCGGAGCTCGAAGCCGTCAAACGTGAACGCGGTGTCACGGTCGCACCCACGAGGGCAAAGCGCCCGCACGGACGCGGCCGCCTGCCAGACGCCCGCTTCGACGACGATCTGGGGCGCTTGGCCGGCGGCGATGTCCGGCCCGAGCGACGCCACGTCACTGCGTCCGTCCGGCCACTCGCGAGTCAGCTCGAGCGGGTCGCCCGCATAGAAGTGCCACAGCTCGTCGGCATCGATCCGATGCGACGCGGACTCTCGCCCTCGAGCAGCAGGTAGTAGATGGCGCTGGCCGCCGGACGTTCACCCGGTCGCCGCCGGCGCCTCCCAGGTGCGCCGGTACCAGCCCCCTTCGGGATGCGGGACGAGATCGAGGGCGGCGATCAGCCATTCGCCCGGGCGCACACCGCCAGTCTGTCCGATGGTGCGGCGCACAGCCCCGGTCCTTGCCGTCCGCTCAGCTGCCGAAGACGCCGCTGGACGCCGCGACGGCGAGAGAGTGCTGGGCGGATCCGCCGAAGAGTGCGCCATTGGTCTCGGCGCGCTTCATGAAGAGGTGCCCGTCGTGCTCCCAGGTGAACCCGATCCCCCCGAAGGACTGGAGGCTGTCCCCGCACACCGTGTGCTGGCAATCGTCGGACGCAGCCTTCGCCATGGCGACCGCCACGGCGCGGTCGGGCGTGTCCTCGTCGAGCGCCGCCACCGCGAAGTAACAGAGCGCCCGCGCGCGCTCGACCGCGAGGAACATGTTGGCCATCTTGTGCTTGATCGCCTGGAAGGACCCGACTGGGCACACCGAACTGCTTGCGGTCCTTCACATACGCCAGGACCATCTGGAAGAGCGCGTCGCAGGAGCCGACGGTCTCGAGCGCAATGGCCAGTGTCGCCTCCTCAATGGCCCGGGTCACCCCGCGGGTCGACGCATCGGTTCCCGGCGCTCCCAACGCCCGCTGGTCGGGGACCATCACGTGGTCGAGGGTGACGGTGGACAGGGGCCGGCTGTCATCGAGCGAGTGCACCGGGGCCACGTCGGCCTCGGCGAGAGGTACGACGAAGGCACCGATTCCTGTGCCCGCCTTCGCCACGACGGCCAGCTCGGAGACGCCTTCGGGAGCGAGGACGGCGAGCTTGGTGCCGTTCAGGATCCATCCGCCCTCGACGCGTTCTGCGGTCATGGTGACCTGGTCCACCGACCACCCACGCGGATGATCGCTGAGCGCGAGCGTCCCGGCGATGTCACCTGCGGCGACCTGGGACAAGAAGTGCTGGCGCTGCTCCTCTGTCCCCACCTCACGCACCATCGGAGTGAACTGCGTCATGGTCGGCAACAGGGGCCCAGGGGCGATGGCGCGACCGAGTTCTTCGACCACAACAGCGGTCTCCACGATCGAAAGCCCGACGCCGCCGTATTCCTCGGGAACGGCGAGGGCGGGCCAATCCAAGGCGACCATCGATCCCCAGAGCTTCTCCGGCGCCTCGCCGGATTCCACGACAGCGCGGACGAGGTCGAGCGGGCACTCCTTCTCGAGAAAGGATCGGACCGAGGCGCGCAGCTCTTCCTGCTCAGTTGTGAACTCGAGCTCCACTGGCCTCCCTCCCCGGCGGCGCCGGTGGCTGTGCAATCGATCTGCAGCGATGGTGAGCCCGCCCGCCGCAGGTCGGGGCGAGTGTATCCGACCCCATCGCAATCTCAGTGGGCTGTGCTACCTTCGCAGCGCCCCGTTCTCTGGGAAACGGTATGGGGTGCCCCCGGGGGGGTCGTCGGTCCGTGGCGCAAGCCCGGGCTGGCGACAACGGGGGACGACGACCTCGAGGCAGTAAGCGGCGCGGTCGCTCGCCTACACTCTGTGACGCGCCTCTAGCTCAACGGCAGAGCAACGGACTCTTAATCCGCAGGTTTCGGGTTCAAATCCCGAGGGGCGCACTCTCTGTCCCAGTTCAGAAGCGCAAAAGTTTCGTGGTTACGTGTATCGGGGTGAAGCGATTGCTCCGGTACCCCAGATACACCTTTCGCACACCTTTCGATACACCAAACCGATGCCCTTAACTCATGGGTCGGCCCGTTGAGGACCTGGGCGCTCGCTTCGAACGGCAGGTAGATCGCACAGGCGAGCATCATCTTTGGCTCGGCGGCGTCAATCCTGAACGCGGCACCGGGCGGCGCGAAGAGGCGAGCGCAGCTGGTCGGACGCAGCTCAGTTTCGACGGATCGATTTTGGGTCTGCGGAAGTTCACTTCATCAGAATTGTTCGACGCGGGCTTCAACATCAGTGTTGTGGCAGAGCGCCAGGGACACGGCGCGCAAGTGCTTACCCGGCACTAGTCAAAGTCACGGGCGTCCTCGGACAGGCGGGCAGCCGAGCACCTCGGGCAAGTCGTGCATGGGTGTAGCCGTCGAAAGCGCACGCGAAATTTGCGAGTTATAACGCCGATGACATCGGATATCGAGGTTCGTCGCGCAGCGGAACTCGGATTCTGCGACCTCAAGTCGGCGAGGTTGCCATCGGTTCCGATCCAAGTTCGGTGGAGAGCTTCTTGACCTGAACGTCCGCTGCTCTTGCTCGGGTGGCCTGACCTGTGTCGTATGTGATCACGGTCAGATCGGAAGTGAAGGGCTGCAACGCCTCGCACCGGTCAATAATCTCATAATCGTTGATCAGCCAGCGCGGCGCGGAGAAAGCCGAGGCCGCCTCGAAGATCTCATTGGCCCGACGCAGCTCGAAGTTCTCCTTTTCCAGCTCTTTGATCCGGGCACGCTCGTCGGTGGTCAACCCGGGCCGCTCGCCTTCATCTGAGTCGGCCCGCCTGACCCACTGTCGCAGTGTCTTGTGGTTGATCGTCAGCTTCGCCCCCATCGACTCGATGGCTTTCCATTGCGAGGGGTACACGCCTTGATGATCGAAGAACATCCGCACGGCCCGTTCCCGGACTTCGGGCGGATAGGGACCGCGTCCCGCCTTGCTCTTCTCTGGCATTGCTCCATCCACCGAAGGAAGGAGCAGTCACCAATCCCGGGGGCGGTTCAGGTGGCTGCGGTCGGAAGTTCGCGTGAACGTTCGCTGGGCGTATGGGGGATGAGGTGCCAATTGGGCGGTTATCCAAGGACGGCGAGCGGGTCAAACCCCGGGCCGGCCATGAATAGCTCCAACAGATTGAACGTCCAACGCCCCGAAATAGCCCTTTGGTTCCTCGGACGGAGATGGGGCTAGCTGGTGGGGCCAAACCGTTCGACCCGGATCCTTTCCACGGGTTGACCCAAGTCCATCAGCAGACCACTCGCGAAGTCGGCGAAGCCCGGCGAGCCGCACACAAAGGCGGTCGCGTGAGGGAGCAATAGAGGAGCAAGATCCTCCTCCGAAAGCCGCCTGGGGGAGGACGAGGACGACAGGGGGACCGCGCGGGTGTAGGCGACCGTCGTTTCCGGCCCCGGAAGCTCGTGCGCGTAGTAGAGGTCCTCGGGCGTTCGGACCGAGACGGCCATTCGAACCAGGTCGGAGTGTCCGGACTGGCGGCCCAGTCGCAACATTGCCATCAGCGGTACGACGCCGGATCCACCACCGACGAGGATGGCGGGAGTCTCCGCTTCCCAGACGAACCAAAGACCGATGGGTCCCCGGATCTCGAGCTCGTCACCGACCATGACCTCGTCGTGGAGGAACTCCGACACCTCGCCGCCTTTGAGTCTCTCCACGGTGAGCTCGATCTCGCCCGGATCGTCGGGTGCCGACGCCACCGAATACGAGCGCGATGCCGTATACCCGTCGGGTGCCGTGAGCCGCACTATGTAGTACTGGCCGGCAAGCCGCGGCGTGGGCGTCGTAAGGGTCAGGCGGAAGGTCTTGGCGCTTGGAGTCTCTGGCCGGATCTCGGTGACCGTGGCCTCGTGCCAGGGACCGCCGGCCGTCGCATCGGTGGTCACTTCTAGTCCCCCTGGTATCTCTGCTCGAGCCACGGGTCTCCCCGATTGTGGTACCCGTTGCGCTCCCAGAATCCCGGTTCGTCGTGGTCGAGCACCCTCAATCCGGCCACCCACTTCGCGCTCTTCCAGAAATAGAGATGCGGGACCAACAAGCGCGCCGGTCCCCCGTGTTCGGTCGGCAGGGGGTTGCCCTCGTAGTCCCAGACCACCCAAGCTTGATCAGCGGTCACATCGGCAAGCGGCAGATTAGTCGTGTACCCCGTGCTCGAGAAGGCCACAACGTGGTTGGCTGCCGATTGCAAACCTGCGATGCCGAGAAGCGTGTCGACCGAGACGCCGCTGAAGTTCACTCCGAGTTTGGACCAGGTCGTCACGCAGTGGATGTCGCCCGAGAATGCAGACGCCGGCAGCGCGTGGATCTCGTCCCAGGTCCAGGTCGTCGGATGGTCGACCAAGCCCTCGACCGAGAACGACCACGACGCCAGGTCCGGCTTCGGGGTGACTTCCGCATTCAGCACGGGCCACTGGTCGCCTGTGTCGTACTGACCCGGAGGAAGACGCGTATCTCGGGCGGCCTTCCCACGACCAAGGAATCCCCTTGTCGGCTTTGCCATGTCGACCCCCGTTGAGAAGGAATGACCATCGGTGGTTAGAGATATATCCGTGTGTGTCTTACCGCGCAGACTACGGCCCCGTCACCCGAGACGCTGGCTGGCGGCATCGAACGGGCCACCTCCTGGGTCCTCGGTACCATCGTCCGGTGAACGGTCCCAGGTGCCGCCGACTCCGCCTCTCCCCCCGATGATCGCCGTCTCGGAGGCTCGGGAGTTCGTCCTCTCCGCCTGCCGAGCCCTCACCCCCGGACGGGTCGCCCTGAGCGACGCCCGGGGCCAGGTGCTGGCCGAACCCGTCCGGGCTACCGACGCGGTGCCGCCCTTTGCGAATTCGTCCATGGACGGGTACGCGGTCCGAGCCGAAGACACTCTGCGTCCGCCGGCGCGCCTTCGAGTGATCGGCACCGTGCTCGCCGGGGACGACGCGAGGACGTCCGTGTCGGCCGGTGAATCGGTCCGGATCATGACGGGCGCGCCGTTGCCCCCTGGTGCTGACGCGGTGTGCATGGTCGAGCGCACCCACGTGGAATCGGGCGAGTCGATCGTGGTCATCGAGGAAGCCGTGACTCCCGGCACCTTCGTACGGTTTGCCGGGAGCGACATTCGGGCGGGCGACGAGGTGTTCTCTCCGGGCACGCAGGTCGACGCCGCGCACGTGGGCGTGCTGTCGAGCATCGGGGTCGAGGAGCTTCTCGTCTACCCCAGCCCCACCGTTGGGGTTTTCTCCACCGGCGACGAGCTGATCACGTCCGCCGGCGCGTTGGCCCCAGGGAAGATCCGCGACGCCAACCGTCCGGCACTCCTCGCCCAGCTGCACGCAGACGGATTCGCCACGGTCGACCTCGGTGTGGCCGAGGACGACGAGGCGGCCCTCACCGCCCTGCTCCACGAGGCAGGATCCCGGTGCGACGCCATCGTCTCGAGTGGAGGGGTGAGCGTCGGTGACCGCGACGTGATGAAGGCCGTGCTCAAAGATCTGAGCGGGCCCAGCATGCGCTCCATGCAGGTCGCCATCAAACCCGCCAAACCTTTCGCCTTCGGCGTGCTCAAGGAACGCGGGACACCGGTCTTCGGCCTTCCCGGGAACCCGGTCTCGGCCCTCGTGTCCTACGAGCTGTTCGTGCGACCTGCGCTTCGCTCGATGGCGGGGTGCACCGTGCTCGACCGGCCGCGCCTTACCGCGGTCGCCGAGGTGGACTTCCCCCGGCCTCGGGACGGCAAGTTGCACTTGGTGAGGGTGACGGCCCGCACCGGGCCGGACGGAGTGCTGGGGGTGCGATCGGCGGGCGGCCAGGAATCACACATGCTGCGCGTCATGGCGCAGTCGAACGCTCTCGCGCTCTTGCCAGACGGAGAGGGCGTGTGCGCTGGCGAGGACGTGGAGATCCTGCTCCTCGACGCTGACCGTGTGCCGGCCTCACAGCCAGAGTCGTGGTGAGCGTCGATGTCGAGGTGGAACCGAACGATTGGCCGTGATCTCGCTATTGCGGGGCCGGAGGATCGATCCCGCTGAGGCCGTCGATGCTGACGACGTTCTTCTCAGCCCAGTAGCGTCGGATGCCGTCCCTGCCCTTCCGGGATGACCACTGGTCCATGGTGGGTCGATGACCCTCCAAGGTCATGAGGGGCACGCCGTAACCGCACGAGTCCGACGCCCGCCGCACGTCCACGACGATGTCCGACATCCAGTCGGACAGCGTCTGGTCGATCCCGTCGTAGGTCTTCGCCACGAAGCAACATCGTATTTCGCTTCCGCGGTGCCCCTCTCCTCGGTCCGACGGCGCCCGCCCGGTAGCGTCGTCCCGGTCATGGGGCTCGATGCAAAGATCCTCACCGTCTCCGAATCGGCCAGCCTGGGTGCCCGGGAGGACCGGTCCGGTGACGACCTGGCCCGCGTCCTGGCCGAGCACGGGTTTCGCATCGTCGATCGGCGCGTCGTGCCCGACGGGGCGGCCCCGGTCTCGTCCGCTCTCGTCGAGCTGTCGACCGGCTTCGCAGGACTTGTCGTGACCACCGGGGGCACGGGGTTCTCGCCGACCGACGTCACCCCAGAGGCAACCCGCGCCGTGGTCGAGCGCGAGGCCCCCGGCCTGTCCGAGGCGATGCGATCGGTGAGCCCGCTCGGTCGTCTCTCCCGCGGGATGGCCGGGACCGTCGGCAGCTGCCTCATCCTCAACGTCCCCGGGTCCCCGCGGGGTGCCGTGGAGTCGATAGAGGCGGTGGCAGACGTCCTCAGCCACGCGCTCGAGTTGCTGGCTGGCGGCCGACCACACTGATCAGGCGGCATCGGAACGTCGCAGCGCGGTCTCCGAACGCGGCGATTGCGTGAGGAGGACCCTCCCAACACCCTGATTAGTCTGGTGGCGGCTCTCTCCCGTGAGGCGCCCGGGAAAGGGGTGACGGTGACGGACCCTCAAGAGAACTCCGAGAACGGTCCGGCGACCCTGTCCGAGCTGACTCCACCGAAGGACCGTGATTGGGTCGGCGTCGGCACGAGCCCTCTGCCGGTCGAGGCGGCCTGGCGGTGGGCGATCCTCCCCGGTTGCGGCGGGCTCGTGACCTTCTGCGGGACGGTCCGTGACCACTCCGATGGCCGTCCCGGCGTGACGTGGCTGGAATACGAGGCATACGTCGAGCAGGTCGCCCCGCGGCTCGGACGGGTGGCTGCTGCCGCTCGAGAGCGGTGGGCGGAGATTGGCCGCCTCGTGCTGCTCCACCGGGTCGGCAGGCTCGAAGTGGGAGAGGTGTCGGTGGTCGTCGCGGCGTCCACACCCCACCGCGCCGAGGCGTTCGCCGCCGCTCAGTTCTGTATCGACACCATCAAGCACACCGTCCCCATCTGGAAGCGCGAGACATGGAGCGGCGGCACGGACTGGACCCTCTGTTCAGAAGACTTCGACGCGGCCCGTCGCGACCAGGCACCCGCCCGGTGAGCGTGTGCCCGTGACCGCCTCGGTGCGTGTCGCCGTCTCGGTGCGACCGCACCAGAACGCAAAGGATGCGGCGGCTCCCGCCATGCCGTTGGAGGGCCCTCTCGTCGACCGTTACGGGCGCGTGCACGACGACCTTCGCATCTCGGTCACCGACCGCTGCAACTTGCGCTGCGTCTACTGCATGCCCGAGACGGGGCTTTCCTTTCTCCGCACGGACCAGCTGCTCACGTTCGACGAAATCACGAGAGTGGCGCGGGTGGCCCGGAGCCTCGGTGTGACGGCAGTGCGCATCACCGGCGGGGAGCCGCTCGTGCGCAGGGGGCTCCCGCTTCTCGTCGCCCGGTTGGCCGCGCTCGGGTTCGAGGACCTGGCGATGACCACGAACGGGACGGAGCTGGCCCGCATGGCGCAGAAGCTGGCTGCTGCCGGTCTGCGACGGGTTAACGTCAGTTGCGACTCCCTCCGGTCAACGCGCTTTGCCGCGATCCGCCGGCGCGGGGACCTCGGGGCCGTCCTGCGCGCCATGGATGCCGCCGAGGCGGCGGGGCTCACCCCCGTGAAGGTCAACGTCGTGCTGCTGAGAGGCCGCAACGACGACGAAATCCTCGATTTCGCCTCCTTCGCACGCGCGACGGGACGCGTCGTGCGATTCATCGAGTTCATGCCGCTCGATGCCCAGGGAGAGTGGGACCGCGCCCGGTTCGTACCGGGCCGCGAGGTCTTTGACCGCATCTCCGCCCACTGGCCCTTGGAGCCGTTGCCGGATCCGAGCGGCGCTCCAGCAGAGCGCTTCCGGTTCAGCGACGGGGCCGGCGAGATCGGCCTCATCTCGAGCGTCACGGTGCCCTTCTGCGGCACGTGCAACCGCCTCCGGCTCACCGCGGACGGAGCGCTTCGGAACTGCCTCTTCACCAACGACGAAGAGACCGTGCGCGACGTCCTCCGCCGGGACGGCACGGACGCCGAGCTCGCCCTGCTCCTGAGGGCAGCCGTCTGGGCCAAACATCCCGGCCACGGGATCAACGAGCCGGACTTCCTCAGCCCGTCGCGATCGATGTCGATGATCGGCGGGTAGCGATGGCCCGCCTCCGCCTGTTCGGGCCTGCAAGAGAGGCGGCGGGGACGTCCGATGCCCTCGTATCCGGCCACGACGTCGCTGCCGTCGTGGCCGGCGCGAGGGCGCGGTTCGGTGAGCCGTTCTCGTCCCTCCTCGACGGTTCCCGACTCTGGGTCAACGGCGAGGAGGCGAACCCCGACACCCCGGTCGACGACGACGACGAGGTGGCGGTGATACCGCCGGTGTCGGGGGGAGGCGGGTGAGCGCGCGACCCGACGACCGGGCTGCGGCCGAAGGGAGACTCACCCATCTGGACGAAATGGGCCGCGCTCGCATGGTGGATGTCAGCGCCAAGCCTCTGACGCGCAGACTGGCCGTGGCGCGCTGTGCGGTGGTGACATCCGTCGACGCCGCCGCGGCGCTTCGGCGCCCCGGCGGCGGCGTGGACCCGGTGGAGGCAGCCCGCGTCGCGGGCATCCAGGGAGCCAAGGAGACGTCGTCTCTCGTGCCGCTCTGCCACTCCATCCGAGTCGACCGCGTATCGGTGGACGTGGAGCTGTCTTCGCACCGGATCGAGATCATGGCGGTGACCGAGATCGTCGAGCGCACCGGCGTCGAGATGGAGGCCCTCACCGCCTGCGCAGTTGCGAGCCTCTCGCTGATGTGCTCGTTGCTCGAGCTCGACCCCGAGGTCTCGATGGAAGAGCTCACCCTCTGGCACAAGTCCGGCGGCAGATCCGGACATTGGGAACGCGGTGCACCGATCGCCCCGCGCGACGAGGAAGCGAGTTCTCCCGCGCTGGGCTGGCCAGCGGAGTCACAGTCCGCCCGAGCAAGGTCTTAGCAGCAAATAGACCGCAGATACTGCGTACATCGATCTGATCGGGCGCAAATGCAAGTCGGCTTTGTTACCGTGTTCGGATGTCGACCCGCTGCTCACGCAAGAAGCCTGGAGCCCTTGCACTCCGGTGGATCGCTGCCGCTGCCGCTGCACCGCTGGCCTTCTGTGTGCTCACCACCGTGGGCCCTGCCTCCGTGGGTGCCTCCCCAAAGGCCTCGGGCCCGGTCGACGTGCTGTCCGCGGGCTCGCTGCAGGACCTCTTACAGCTCCAGGTAGGCCCAGCCTTCCAACAGGCCACGGGGTACACGCTCACCAACACCTCCATGGGGTCGGATGCCATCGCGAGCGGCATCAAGGGAGGCACGCTCCAAGGTGACGTGTTCCTCAGTGCCTCTCCGGCGGTCAACACGACCCTCGAGGGACCCGCCAACGGCAACTGGGTTTCTTGGTACGCGTCCTTCGGTTCCTCGCCGCTGGTGCTGGGTTACGACCCCTCGAGCAAATTTGCCCGCGCCCTCAAATCGAAGCCGTGGTACGACGTGATCGACGAACCCGGCTTTCTGATCGGTCGGACCGACCCAACGACGGACCCCAAGGGTGTGCTGGCCGTCATGGCTCTCGACGACGCTGCCAAGGCGCACCGTAGCCCCGCTCTGAAGGGGATCGCTTCGTCGACCTCCAACGTCTTCCCCGAGACCTCGCTCGTCGGGCAGCTGCAAGCCGGTCAGCTCGATGCCGGGTTCTTTTACGGCGTCGAGGCGGCTGCGGCACACATCCCGACGATTCCGCTCACCGGAACGAGCCTCGCCGGCGTCTACACCTTGACGGGGCTCAACCGTGCGCCGCACGAGGCCGCCGCCCGCGCCTTCGTGGCCTTTCTCCTGGGCAAGACCGGCCAGCGGATCCTCGAGAAGAACGGCATCGTCGCGATCACGCCTCCCAAGGTGAGCGGGAAATCCTCGGTGCCCATTGACTTGAAAGAACTGGTCGCCCGATGACGAGGGGGGCACTACGGAGCCCCCTGCCGTGGCTGGGCGGCCTCATCGTCGTCTATCTGGCGGTCCCCATCGTCGCCTTCGCCTTCCGCTTTCTCGGAGCGCCGCGTCGCGGCTTCCACGTGCCCGGGCTGTTCCCCTCACTCTTCGTCTCGCTCGAGAGTGCGACGATCTCGCTGGCACTCATCACGCTGCTCGGTGTGCCGCTGGCGTACGTCCTGGCCCGTCATCCCGGCCGGCTGGCCTCACTGGTCGGGCTCGTCGTGCTCCTCCCGCTCGCGCTGCCTCCGTTGATGGGCGGGATCCTGCTGATCTACCTGGTGGGGCCGTACACCTACCTCGGCCAGCTGTTCGACGGGCGCTTGACCAATTCCCTGACCGGCATCGTCCTCGCACAGACGTTCTGCGCTGCACCCTTCCTCATCGTGGCCGCCAGATCGGCGTTCGGGGCTGTCGACCCGGCCACGCTCGACATGGCCGCCACGCTCGGCCACTCCGAACTCTCCCGCTTCCGTCGCGTAGCGCTCCCGCTGGCCGCGCCCGGAATCCGCGCCGGCATGGTCCTGGCGTGGCTGCGCGCCTTCGGCGAGTACGGAGCGGTCATCATCCTCGCCTACCACCCGTTCTCCCTCCCGGTGTACACCTACAACCAGTTCAGCGGGATCGGTCTACCCACCACTCTGGCTCCGACTGCCCTCGCTTTCGCCGTTGCAGCCGTCGTGATCACGCTGGGCCAGATCACGCCGGGGCGCCGTCGGGCCGCGCCTGCCCTCGTGCCGGCACCCGACCCTCCCGCCACCGCCGCGCCGGCTCCGGTCACGTTCGACATCGACTACCGCATCGGGACGTTCCGGCTGGCAGTGTCGCACTGGTCCGGCCAGAGCAACCTCGCGATTCTCGGCCCCTCGGGATCGGGCAAGTCGACGCTCCTCCGGAGCCTGGCCGGACTCAACGGCCGCGCCCCCGGTCCTGTCTGGTACGGCGGTCGACCGGTGGAACGCATAGCGGTCGAATCCCGTCAGGTCGGCTACGTGGCCCAGGGATTCTCCCTCTATCCGCATCTCACCGTGTGGCAGCAACTCCTTTTTGCCGAGGGCGCCAGTCCGGGCAGGGCCGCCTATTGGCTCGACCGTCTTCACCTCGACGGGCTGCAGGATCGCTACCCGGACCAGATCTCGGGTGGACAGCGCCAGCGCGTCGCACTCGCACAGGCACTGTGCCGCTCGCCTGAGCTCCTGCTGGTCGACGAGCCGTTCTCGGCGCTCGACGCTCCCGTTCGACAGGAGCTTCGACGCGAGCTCCGCCGGCTGCAACGCGACACCGGCCTGGCCACCGTGTTGGTCACCCACGACCCAGAGGAAGCGGCGTTCCTGGCCGACGAGGTCATCGTGATCTCGGACGGCCGCGCGCTGCAGTCGGGATCGACGAGGGATCTCTTCACCCGACCCTCGTCGCCGGAGGTGGCACGGCTGCTCGGCGTGGCCAACCTGCATCGCGCGGTGGTCGAGTCCGACGGATGGATCACGGCCGGAGGCATCAGGATCGCCGCGTCAACAGGAGGGCTGGCTCCCGCCACGCCGGTCCTGTGGAGCATTCGGCCCGAGCGCGTCTCGCTGCTGGACTCGGGGGGTGTCTCGGGCACGCTTTCCGACGCTGCCGATGTGGGCACCGCGATCGACCTGTTCATTTCGGCGGCTGACGGGCTGGAGATCCATGCCCGCACGACCGAACGTGGCGAGTTCGAGGTCGGGGGACCCTGCTGGTTCGAGCTTCCGAGCGAGGCGATCAACGTCTGGCCGCAGGAGCCGTCGCGGTCCGATCAGCTGGTGCCGAGCTGAGAGGGTTCGATCACGACTCCAGGGTTGTCTCGATCCCTACATTCGTTGCCTTGATGACGGCGTCGGCGATCACCCCCGGCTCCAGCTCCAGCTCGTCGGCCGCCTCACGGGTGATCAACGCCACGAAGCGGTGCGGACCCGACTGCACCTCCACCTGGGCCGCCACGCCGTCCTTGGTCACGCGGGTCACGATCCCTCGGAAACGATTGCGGGCCGACTGGCTGCGGGGCCTGTCGCGCCCCTGTTTACCGGCGAGCTCGACGGCCAGCCGAGCGAGGTCCGCTCCGTCGACGAAGCGCCTGCCACCTGAATCCTGGGTCGACTTCACCCGTCCGCCGTCGGCCCAGCGCCGCACGGTGTCCGTGCTGACCCCCAACAACTCCGCCGCCTTACCGACCCGGTACTGGGACACGCAACAAGGTAGCAAGTGTCATCTGCGGGAAGCGGAGGTCTTCAGAACCCGCGCGCGTCAAGGCACCCGGTCGGGCTGCGCCTTTGACTCCTCTTCGGCCAACCAGCCAGGCGCGTGGCGGGCGGCCCATGGCTTGGTGACCCAGCCCTTGATCATGGAGCGCAGCGATTCAGGGTGTGCAAGGGCGAAGAGCACGTGGCCAACGACGACGACGACGATCGCGAAGGCGAACACGTCGTGCACGAAGGTGGCACCGCTCCTCCAACCGACCGGGAAGAAGCGGAACCATTTGAGCATGGCCCCGGTGGCCAGCATCACCACTATGGAAGCGCCGATGAAGATGGCGTTCAGCTTCTGGCCAGGATTGAACTTGTCGACGACCTTTGGGGCCTTCCGGCCCAGGGCCTTCAACCAGGTCACCTCGTCCCTCGTCCAGACGTTGATTCGCCGGAGGTCACGACGGAACTGGACTCCCCAAGGTCCCAAGATGGTGATCAAGAGCGGCACCGGTAGCGCTAGACCCGCCCACAAGTGGATCTGCTCCACCAGGGCGCGGCGCCCGACCACACTGGCAATGGATCCGAAGTACAAGGGCAGCGCCGTCGCCATGAGGATCCCGAACAGCAACGCGTTGGCCCAGTGCGCGGCACGTTGTACCGCGTCAAACCTCACGATCCGCCCCGTGAGGGCTGGACGGGTTTCGACGGCGTGCGTCACGACCCACTACCGATCAAAGACGGATCGGTCGCGCCGGTCGATCCGTCGATCCATCCGTTGAGGGGGTAGCCATTCTGCTCCCAGAACCCGGGAATGACTTCGTGCACGACCCTGATGGCGGACAACCATTTGAGTGACTTGTAGCCGAACATGGGAGCCACGTAGAGCCGAACCGGGCCCCCGTGTTCCGTGGTGACGGGGGCGCCGAGCATGCGGTACGCCACGATGACGTCGGGCAAGCGAGCTTGATCGAGCGTGAGGCTCTCGGTGTCCGAACCATCGTAGGACTCGAAACTAAGCGCGACCGCTGCCTTCTGCACACCTACGTCGTCGAGGATTTCCGAAAGCCGCACGCCTTCCCAGTGCACGCTGGACACGGACCAGCCGGTCACACAGTGGAAGTCCTTGACGAAGGCGGTGCGGGGCATCGACTCCAGATCATCGATCGTGTACGTCCGGGGCGAGTCGACGAGTCCGCTGACCTCAAGTCGGTATTCGGAACGTGGGATGACAGGGAACGACCCGGAGATCGAGTAAATGCGGAAGTGATCCCCGAATGGCAGCAAACCTCCGAGTCCGGAACCGACCACGTCGCTGAGAACGTTCTGCACCTTCGCGCCGAACACGATGCCCGCCGCGCCCAGACCGACGAGGCCGAGAAAAACCCGACGTCCGACGGCTACTCGTTGCGGGGCCCCTTCGCGATTCGTTCCCGGGGGCTTGTCAGGCATCAAGGTCAGACTATGGGCGAAGGGGTAAGCGGCCTCGTCGCCCCGCCCTCGACGTCATGTCTCCGCTCTGGCGCCTCGGTGAGATGACCGCTCGACAATCCGTATCGAAGGCTCAGCCGTATTCCAAGAGACGGTGGAGGCTCCGGCACTACCATCCACCGGAGAACGACGTTTCATCGCGTCCTTGTGTCAAGAATGGAGCCACGATGTGGGTACGAGCGAGCATCGGGGTCGTGCTCTGTGCGGTCGGCATAACCGATGCTCCTATGGATGCTGTCAAGACCATTCGAGGGAATTTTCGGGAGTGAGGACAGCGGACAGACCAATGATGGGCCACTCGTTGAAGAGGGCAAGCTCTTATCAGGTCACGCGTCTTCGGAGAGTTGGTGACCGGGCCATGGACCGGCATATCGGGTACAGGTCAGCCCCAACGGGCGACAGGCGAAGTGTGAGCCAGGTCCGTGGTCCGGGGATCTAGGGGCGAGGCAAGTAGCGGTAGACCTCGCGGGCGACGTAGCGCTTGAGCATGCGGATGGCCTCGCGCTTGGAACGGCCGTCTTTGACCCGGCGCTCATGTAGGCCTGGGTCCTCGGATCAGACGCCAGCCGGGTGATGACGATGTGCCAGAGCGCCCGGTTGGCCTGGCGGTCCCCGCCGCGGTTGAGTCGGTGCCGCGTCACCTTGCCCGAGGAGGCCTCGAGCGGTGAGACGCCGCACAGATGGGCCCAGGCCGCTTCGGAGTGCAGCCGCTCGGGATTGTCGCCGGCGGCGACGAACAACGCGGCCGCGGTGTCGATGCCGACGCCATAGACGCCGAGCAGCTCGGGTGCGGTCTCCCTGAGCAGCGGGGTGATCATGGCGTCGAGGTCTCCGATCTCCTCTTCGAGATCGCCGACGCGATGCGCCAGCGAGGAGAGCGCGGCCTTGGTGGCCGCGCTGACTACGTCGGGCGAACGGGTCGGACGAAGTCCTTGTGCGGCGGCCACGAAGGCGGCGATGGGAAGGCCCTTGAGCCGGCTCTGCAGCTGGTCAGGGGCGCTGAATGTGAGTTGGCGCATCTGGGTGAGCGCCTTGATGCGGGCCCCGCGGGCTGAGCGTTTGGCGACGACGAGAACACGGATCGCCTCGACCGAGCCGTCTCTGCTCTTGGCCACGCCATGAGCCCGGCCTGAGAGAACGGCCCGGGCGGCTTCGAGCGCGTCGAGCGGGTCGGACTTGCCGCTGTGGTGTCGGGCCTGGCGGTTCTGGCGGTCCACTTCGACGACGTGGACCCCTGCTTTGGCGAGGAAACGGGCGATGCCGGCCCCATAGGAACCGGTCCCCTCGACGCCGACCTTGCTCACTTCGCCGAACGCTTCGAGCCAGGCCAGCAGGGCCAAATAACCGTCGGGATCGGCCCGGAACGATCGGGTGCCGAGCAGGCCACCGACCTCGTCCAAGACGGCGGCCACGTGGACCTCTCCGTGGGTGTCGATGCCACCGGTGACGGCGCGCGTGGCTTCTACGATGGTCATGCCATCCCTTCCTTTCCTTAAGTCGGTTGAGGGGTGGCGCGGCCGTCCCGAGAAGGAGTGACGGTGCGGGTCGATCTGCTCTAACAGAACGGCCCATCACCCCTCTGGAACGGGGCACGCCGCGCCTCGTCTGAGTTTGCCCGGAGCTCCGGTCGACGGGGTGCGGACACCAACGGGTGTCCGTCGTGATCTCAAGTCAGACCGGTGGCTCCGGTACTCCCGAAACTAGTGACGACCAACCTTGCAGCGGTGGACCCTCACGGGAGCTTCACAACATCATTGGCGAAGTGGGATACCTCATGCGAGGAGAGGTCGCTTGCAGGGGAGCATCATCCTCGACTCTGCAAGGTGCGTCGAGGTCCTGTTCAACGTCGGCACCGGATGCGCCCCGATGAAGAGGGGCGGGGCAAGCTCAAGTTCATCGGCTCGCACAGATCCGCGCAGCTCATGTCGGCTCTCGGCCGAGGCCCACCTCGCCGAGGCGGCCCCCAAGGGGCGTAGGGGGCGCCGCCCACGCTTCAGCTCAGGACCGTGAACTTCGTTGCGCTGACACCGGTGCCGCTTGGGGTCGTGACCTTAATCTTGCCACTGTTGGCTCCAGGCGGGATGGTGAACTTGATCTTGGTGGCGGTGTCCTTGGTGATCGCTGCCCCGACCCCGTCGATCGTCACCGAGCTGGCGCCCTCCAGCGCAGTTCCGGTAACGGTGACGCTTGCGCCCACCGCACCCGAGGTCGGGCTGAAATGCGCCAGCTTGGGGGCCGGGACGGTCACCTTTCCTATGGTGTTGTCGTAATTGGTGAACCACAGTGCACCATCGGGACCCGTGGCGATTTCATTTGCGGCATCGGCCCCGGCGTAGGCGGAGACGGCGCCTGAGGTGGTGATCCTCCCGAAGTCGCCGGAGTTTAAGAACCAGAGCGCGCCGTCGGGCCCAGCGGTGATCGATTCGGGATGGTCGATGGCGTTACTGGTGAAAATGGAGATGGTCCCGGTCGTGGTGATTCGCCCAATCGAGCTCGTTCCGCCGTCATTGGTGAACCACAGCGCGCCGTCGGGCCCAGCGGTGATGCCTTCAGGGTGTTTGACGCCCGGGCCCGTAAAGATGGACACCGTTCCCGACGTGGTGATCCTCCCGATCGATCCGTGACCGGACCCCGAGGTTCCAGAGTTCTTTTCGGTGAACCACAGCGCGCCGTCAGGCCCTGCGGCGATCGATCCAGGATGGCCGATGGCCTGACTGGTGAAGATGGAGATGGTCCCCGTCGTGGTGATTCGCCCAATCGAGTCGTCAGTGGTGAACCACAGCGCCCCGTCCGGACCGGCGGTAATCCCGTCTGGGTCGCGGTCAGGGATGACGATGCTCGGATCGGTGTAGTTGGTGACCACCCCAGCAGTGGTGATCCGCCCGATCGAGTTGTTCCCCTCATTGGTGAACCAGAGTGCCCCGTCGGACCCGGCGGTGATCGACTCCGGCGCGTCGATGCCGTTGCCGGTGAAGTTGGACACCGCCCCGGTCGTGGTGATCCTGCCGATTGAACCGCTGTTCGTGAACCACAGGGCACCATCGGGCCCCGCGGTGATCGCATACGGATAGTTGATGCCGTTGCCAGTGAGGTTGGACACCAACCCGGCGGTGGTGATCCGTCCGATGCTGTTGCTGTAGAAGTTGCCGAACCAAAGGGCTCCGTCGGGTCCCGTGGTGATGCCGTTCGGAGAGTAGATGCTCGGATCGGTGTAGTTGGTGACCACCCCGGCGATGGTGATCCGCCCGATCGAATCGTTCGGTGAAGGGAACCCCGATTCATTGCCGAACCACAGGGCTCCGTCGGGCCCGGCGGTGATCGTGGCCGGTTGGTCGATGCTCGGATCGGTATAGTTGGTGACCACCCCGGCGATGGTGATCCGCCCGATCGAGTTGTTCAAGAGGTTCGTGAACCACAGCGCCCCGTCCGGACCGGCGGTGATCCCGACTGGGTCGTCGATGCTCGGATCGGTGTAGTTGGTGACCACCCCGGCGGTGGTGATCCGGCCGATCGAGTTGTTCACGAGGTTCGTGAACCACAGCGCCCCGTCGGGCCCGGCGGTGATCGACCACGGATCGTCGATGCCCGTGCCGGTGTAGTTGGTCACCACCCCGGCGGTGGTGATCCGGCCGATTGAGTTGAGGTTCGTGAACCACAGCGCCCCGTCCGGACCGGCTGCGATGCCGACTGGGTCGTCGATGCTCGGATCGGTGTAATTGGTGACCACCCCGGCGGTGGTGATCCGCCCGATCGACTTGCCGTCGTAATTGGTGAACCAGAGCGCCCCGTCGGGCCCGGTGGTGATCGACCGCGGATCGTCGATGCCTGTGCCGGGGTAGGTGGTCATCACCTCGGCTGTGGTGATCCGTCCGATGGTGTTGTTGTTATCGTTGGTGAACCAGAGCGCCCCGTCTGGGCCGGTGGTCACATCCCCTGGCCCGTCGATGCCGTACGCTTCGACCGACACCATGCCGCCATTCCCAAGCGCCGTCGCCAGGCGGGGCGCCAGTGCTTGGCTCGTCATCGTGAGCAGGACGCTCACCAATGCCACAGCGACCAGCCGCCAAAGGTTGCGCATCGGCGCTCCAATCAGGAGACTCATGGGACCGCACTGGAGGCCTAGCACAGTCAGGGTGTCCCCGCTGCCGTGCGGTGGCCCGTTGGTTGTGGAGAGGAAACATGAACCAGTCCCAGCGGCCAAGAGATGGTTCCGCCCCATCCAACCCTCGCACTTTGTCGCTTGATCCCAGCCTTCGTGGTTACACCACTCCGGGCCCGGCCCGACCCCTCAAGTGAAATCCTCGAGAAGAGGCTGACGGAAGCCGCCAAACTCGGCCCGACGGTCGCAGGTTCGGTGTCACGCCGATGTGCGAGTTCGCCCCAGGTGGCCTCTCTTTCAGGCTGGAACGTGCTCTCAGCGGTGTTACTCGTCGGCCGTTATCTGAGGCCACAGCCTCGGCTTTGGCATGTCGCCGCCCTTGGCCTCTGGCACGCGCCCGAAAATGGTGGTGTCCCCATGGTGCGCCGTTCCGGGCGCATGCAACTTTTGCGAGCATGCTATTTGCCGACATGCCGCACCCCGCTCATTTCCGAAGAGCCCGATTCTCTGTCAACCGCTCGGCACACGCGGACTCGTCGAAGCACGAGGTGCGACTCAACGCGCCTTCTGCTTTGATCTTTGAACAAGCCAGCCGGTGCCAAGAGACGTCCTTGGTGACGCGGGACGAGTGTTCCAGTTTGCTCGGAGACGACCTCCACCTAGCGGACCCCCACTTCGCCCTCGCTGTTGCTGCTGCTCGCCCCGAACGAGATCGGCACCGTTCCAACCTTGCCCCCTTCGTCGTTGAAGACGAGGATGCAGCTGTCGTGGGCCGCCAGCTGCGCCGCCGTGGGCGGGCAGGGATATGCCGCGGCGTCGGTCGCCGCACTGCCGCCGCTGCTGTCGGCCGGACAGGTCGTGATCTCATAACCGGCCCCACAGGGCGGCCCAGGGGTCGGCGAGATGATCGTAAAGGTGAGACCTGCGGGCAGGTCACCCGAAGCAGTCGTGGACTTCGCGTTTGCGATGGCGATACCGCTGCACGAGACAGGGACATTCTGGTTTATCGGCAAGGGGAGATGCACAGTCGGCTGGTTCGGGTCACTGTTGCACTCGAGGACACTGCCCAATGAATTGACGTCATAGCCCGAACCGGTCAGCGTGACGACGCTGCCACCGTTGAGACAGGTACCCGGGTTGGCTGTCATGCTCGGTGGTCCAACCGTCGTGGCTGACGTGGGGACACAGGACGTCGACTCGATCTCGACGGTCGGCGCGGGCGTGAGTGGCTCCAACGGCTGGCCCGCCGTCGCGACCTTTGTCACGAACGTCGCTGTCCCCGAACTCGCAGGAGCCGTGGCGTCCGAATACGTCAGTGCGAGCGAGCAGTGCTTGCACAACGTCACGTCCTTCACGTGGATGTGTCGGTTGACAACCGAAAGAGTCCCGGCGTTCGTTCCAACGCTGCCTGGTTCTCCAGGATGGTGCGTCTGAGGTTGCGTCCAACCCGTAGGAACCTTGACGGAGAGAGTCCCGTCCAGCAGCCGAACTCCACCGGTCGCGTACGTGAACGTGAGTCTGTTGCCGCTCGTGCCTTCAACGAGGGCCGCGGGTGAGACCGTCATTGTGCCCGGTGGGTTCGCTGCGCCAGATACGGCACCACCGCCAGCCTGCAGCGCTGCCCCGATGAACAGAATCAAGATGACGCCCCGAAACACCACAAGGCCCCGGTTCATTGAGTGCTCCCTCGCTCGCAGGTTGCGGCAGAGTAACTCAAGCCGGCCGGATCTCCCTCAAGAGGGAGCTCACGTCTCACACAGGCCCCGACACGGTGCCCGGACATGCGCTGCTCATGAGGGCGCGAAGACCGACGGAGCTGTCTTCCCGTGGTCGTACGTCGCAACAGGTCAGTTCCGGCATGGCGCGACGGGGTCCGGGCACGCCCAAATATATGGTCTAGGTGGGTCAACAGGGAGGTGAGTCCGTATGGACACTCTGAGGTTCGACGGCCGAGTGGCCATTGTCACCGGGGCCGGCCGGGGCATCGGCTTCGAGCATGCCCGGTTGCTGGCGTCACGCGGCGCCCGCGTCGTTGTCAATGACCCGGGTGTCGGCATCGACGGAAGGGGTGGGGATGCTGAACCAGCCCGACGGGCCGCCGCGGCGATAACCGCCGAGGGTGGGTCGGTTGTCGCTGACACCTCCGACATCTCGAGCACCGAGGGAACTGCGCGACTGGTCGAGCTAGCGCTCGAGGCGTTCGGACGGCCGGACGTGCTGATCAACAATGCAGGCATTTACAACACGGACGACTTCCCTGATGTTGACCTTGCCGATCTGCGGCGGCACCTCGATGTGCACGTTGTCGGCAGCTTCTTGATGGTCCAGGCCTGCTGGCCCCACATGGTGGCGAGCGGTTACGGGCGAATCGTGCTCACGACTTCGACCGGGGCTCTCGGGATGCGCAGTCTCACGGCCTACGGAACCGCGAAGGCAGCCGTCATCGGACTCACCCGGGCTCTCTCGGCGGTCGCCGCGGGCCAGAGTGCCGACATCAAGGTAAACGCACTGGCGCCCATGGCGAATACGCGCATGATGTCAGCTCGGGAGCTGGGCGGTGCCGACCCCGATCCCGAACCCGAACGTCACCCGGCTCTCGTCGCCCCGATGGCGGCAGTGTTGGCACACGAATCCTGTCCGGTGCAAGGCGAGGTCCTCATGGCGGGAATGCGACGTTACAGTCGCTTGTTCTTCGCCGAGACCGACGGTTACGTACACGACGGTCTGGACGTGAGCCCGGAACTGCTGACGGAGCGGTGGGACGTCATCAGTGACCCGTCTGATCACGAAACGGTCGAGAGCACTGACAGCTGGGTTGCCCGGAACGGTCGGGCGATCGCCGCCACTCCGATCGCCTGAGACCCGGACCGGGTGCAGCTGAGCTGACCAAGGGTTTTCCTTGGTCAACGTTCGCACAATCCTCCGATCTGATCTGGGGCGCTACAACGGCAGGTGCTGGAGCGCTCAAGCTCGTTTCTGAAGGAGACGATGTCACCTGAGTCCCTTCCTATCCGAGGTCTGTCCTCGGCAGCGAGGAACGGAAACCGATCGCGCTGGCGAGAGGACGAGCGATGGTCACAGAAGAGGAATGGTCGGGCGAGGCCGCACGATCGGCTCGGTTCCGGTGGCTCAGCGCGATCATCGGCATTGGTGCCGGCGTACTGGTCTACATCCCTTGCATGATGCTTGGCGACGCCCTGGCGTCGGGTATCTACGCGGACTTGATTTCGGTCGGAATCATCATGTTCTTCACCCTCCCTATGGCGGCCGTCCTCGTTGTGATGGGAGAACACAAGCAGAAGCGGACCGACGAGAAGGTGCGGAGTCTCAATGCCGAGCTCAGCGCCGCGGTCGCCGATGGCGATCGCCTGAACGCCCAGCTGAGCGACGCAGTCGCTGACGCGGACCGCTTGAACGGTGAGTTGAGCGCAGCGATAGCCGACGCAGAGGGGCAAGCGGAGATGCGCGACGCGCAGGCCCAGCGCCAACGATTCGAAACCCGCCTCGCGAATGCGCTCGACATGGCAGAGGGCGAATCAGAGGTAATCGAGGTGATCGAGCGGTCATTCGCCTCGGTGTTGCCGGCGTCGCCGGTCGAACTCCTGCTGGCCGACAACAGCCACGCTCACCTGCACCGGATGGCAGGGGTCGGGCCGGAAGGACAGCTGCCTAGCTGCGGGGTGGACTCGCCTGACCGTTGCCCGGCAGCGCGCCGGGCCCAGATCCAAGAGTTTCCCGACAGCAACGACCTCGATGCCTGCCCGAAGTTGCGCAACCGGACCCAGGGTCAGCTCTCGGCGCTTTGCGTTCCGGTGTCGATCATGGGACGCACGATGGGCGTCATCCACGCCACTGGCAAGCCCGATGTGAAGTTTGCTGGCGATCGCGTCGAAGACGTGGCCACGTTGGCCAAACTGGCAGGCGCAAGAATCGGATTGCTGCGGGTCATGGCCGAAACGCAACTGCAGGCCTCGACGGACACTCTCACTGGACTCCTGAATCGACGGTCGTTCTCCGAGCGGGTGGCTGCGGTGCCGCCTCACCAGTATCCCGTGGCGATGGCGATGGCCGATCTCGACCACTTCAAAGCGCTCAACGACACGTGCGGGCACGAGACGGGAGACCGGGCCCTGCGTCTCTTCGCCCGGGTGCTACGCGATTCCTTGAGGTCCACTGACGTGTCTTCTCGATACGGCGGTGAGGAGTTCGCCATCGCATTCCCGGACTGTTCTTCGATAGACGCCACCCGCGCACTCGACGCCATGCGGGCGCAGCTGGACGCCGCCATCACTGTCGGCGGGCTGCCCAAGTTCACCGTCAGCTTTGGCATCACCGAGGCCCAGCCAGGCGAGGACCTTGATGCAGTTCTCCGCCGGGCCGACGAGGCACTCCTGCAAGCCAAGCGCGAAGGCCGGGACCGAGTCGTCTTGCACGACGCCGTTGTCGGCGATGCAAGCAGCGGGACCAGTGACCGCGTTGCGGAGGCAGCCCCACTGCACGAAGACGAACCCCAGTCGATTGAGCCCAAGGATTTCGCTCTGCGCCTCCCAGGTTGATTCGACGCCCCGGCCGTACGCCGCGACGATCGTGTGTGGTCTCCGCCAGCGGGGCTATGGACTCGTTGAACGCCTTCGAGGACCCCGAAGCGACGGAGGGTGAGGACACGGCTCTCGTCCGTGATCCGACGCATCGGGAGTCCCTCCTCAGCCGAAGGGTTGAAGGCTGTTGGCCACCACCCACATGCTGAAGTACTGCGAGTTGGCGCCATAGGCCATGGCGAGGGCCGTCTTGGCCCCATCGACCTGGTGCTCACCTGCGACGCCGCGCACCTGATTGGCCGCTTCGGCGAAGCGGAGCAGACCAGAAGCGCCGATCGGGTTGGACGAGAGCACACCGCCGGAGCAGTTGACAGGAAACGAACCACCGATCTCGGTGTCGCCAGCGTCGGTCATCTTCCAGCCCTCGCCCTCATCGGCGATGAGTTGCGCCTCGAGCCACAGGGGTTCGTGCCAGGAGAACGGCACGTAGAGCTCGGCCATGTCGAGCTGCTGGCGCGGACGGGTGATGCCAGCCTGGGCGTAGACGTCTTTCGCGCACTCCACGCAAGCCGCAGGTCGTACCGGGTCTCGACCCGGAAACGACGGCGGCTCGGAGCGAGATGAGGCGCTCAGTATCCATGCGGGATTGCGACCTCGCGCGCCCACTTCGTCAGTAATGACCACGGCGCATGCACCGTCGGAGGAGGGACAGGACTCGAGGAAGCGGATCGGTTCCCACATCATCGGGCTGTTACGCACCTTCTCGATGGAGATGTCCTCGATTTTCAAGTGGGCATAGGGATTCTTGAGTGCATTCTGTCGGTCCTTGACGGCAACCTTCCAGCCGATGTGTTCGGGAGCACGAGAGCGGTGAATGTAGGCGCGAATGAACGGGGCGAACGCGCCGCCGGCACCCAGCGAGGCGCCTTTGCCGGACCCGAGTGCGAACTGGGCATTGCCCTCTGACTGCTTCTCGAAGGCGACGGCTAGCACCCGCTTGTGCTTGCCGGCCTGCACGTGCGACGCGGCGACGATGCCGGTCGTCCCACCCACCGAACCGGCGGTGTGCACTCGGAACATCGGCTTGCCGACAGCTCCAAGGGCGTCGGAAAGGTAGAGCTCCGGCTTCATGATGCCCTCGAAGAGGTCCGGGGCCTTGCCGAGGACGACGGCGTCTATGTCCTCCATCGTCATCTGCGCGTCCTCGAGCGCCCGGAAGACGGCCTCACGCACCAGTCCGCCCACGGACACGTCGCGGCGGCGAGTCTTGTGATGGGTCTGACCGACCCCGACGACAGCTACGGGAATCATGACTGTCCCTCCAAGATGCAGATGAGGTTCTGTTGTAGGCACGGGCCGCTTGTGGAGTGCGCCAGCGCCCGGGTGCCACCATCGAAAATGTGCTCGGCCGCATAACCGATACGGCTGAGACCGGTGGCCATGATCGGATTGGCCTTGAGCGCGCCGCCAGAGGCGTTGACGATGACGTCGTCTCCGAGGCCGAGCACCGAGCGCAGAAGCAGTTCCTCGTGTGTGAATGCGGCCTGCAACTCGGCCATCTCCACCGGCTTCCCTCCGAGTCCCGCCGCCTCGGCTGCGATCCGGGTCGACGGTGAGTCATCGAGAGCCCGGAAGGACGGGTTGTGACACTCGGTGCGATGATCGAACCCGGTGATATAGGCCGGCCGCTCGACGAGCTGGCGGGCACGGTCGCCTCGGGCCAGCACCATGGCGGCGGCGCCATCGGTGATCGGCGGCAGGTCGTGTCGGCGCAAGGGCTCGCGCACGTAGTCGCCTGCCAGCAGCTCGTCAACCGTCCCTTTCCCGCGTGAGCGGACGGCTACTTCGGCCATGGAGCGCTCGTCGGCGATACCGGCTGCGATCACAGCGCGAGCCTGCAGCGCGGCGAAAGTGACTGGGTCGGCACCGAGGGGCGCCAGGTAGAAGGGGTCCATCTCCATCGGGTAGATCAGCGCCGGGTTTCCGGTCGAGGAGCGGCCAGATCCGGTCACGACGGCGATGTCGATATCACCCTCGTGCAAACGCAGCCAGGCCTCGTAGAGCGCCCAGGCCCCGTCCATCTCCACGTGGGAGTCGCGCTTCGGCGGCCAGGCACCGATGGCGTCGAGATTGCCGACGAATGAGAAGGCCTGGCCGGTGATGTAGTCGCACGAGCCGAGGCAGGTGAAATCGACGTCAAACCGGGTCAACCCGAGCGGCTCCAGCGCATCAGTGATCACGCGGAGCAACAGCTGGGTCTCACTCAGTTCGGTGTGGCGGACCATCGGCGTCTGCGCCCAGCCCACCACCGCGATGTCGGTCGAAGTCGACACGTCAGAAGATCCTGTTCACGAGATCGGGCTCGTCCACGTTGGGCTCGCCGTTCGGGATCCAGCCGATCAGGCTCCCGTACGGGTTGCCCTCGGTCTCCTCCGCCGCGGACGCCCAGACCGCGCTCACCCGGACACCGACCGCCACGTCATGGACGGGCAGCTCCACGACCGGCTGGTAGCTGAGCACCACGTCTGTGCCATCGAGCAGGACGAAAACCCGGGCGAAGGGCTCGGTCTCGGTCTGCCCCGGATACTGGACCGGCGTGACGATCACGAAGTTCGTGATCGTCCCGTTCGGCGGCAGGTCAACCAAGTGATCCTGGAGGAGCTCCAGCGAGTCGATAGGACACACGCCTCGGCCGCTGGCATATGTCTTGCCGCACGCGGGGCAGCGGAAGCCGACCAGGCGGTGCTGCCGGGACGCGGCAACCACGAGATCGCTCGTCGGGGGCACCGGATTCCGGTAGGTGATGGAGGCGAGATAGTCCATCATCTCCACCGGCTCGGCGGCCGGACCCAGGTCCTCGCCCTCGACTTCGGACTCCTCACCCGGTACGAAGCAGGCGATGTCGGTGATGTGGCCAATCCGCCTGCCCTTCCACCGCGGCGCCACCCTCATGCCATCGGTCATGGCGCCCGGCGAACCAGCGTCGACGGCGTGGAGCAATGGCGTCGATGCCCCGTCGAGCCGGACAAAAGCGAAGGCAAACGGCTTGTCGAGGGGGTGCTGCTCCGTGGGATCAGTCACCCACGTCCACGTCTGAATCGTACCGGCGGGGCCGACCTCGACCAGGTCGCCAGGCAGTTCGGCCCCGGTCTCCGGATCCCATTCCATCGGCGGCACCAGCACGCCGTCGCCGTTGCGGATCCCGAGGATCCTCTTCTCAGTGAGCGCCGTCATAAACGCCCCGATCACCGGTCCAAGCGACCGCTTGTACGGGAACGTGATGCTGCTCTCCTCGAACCTGACCACAGCTACCTCCTCCCTTGGCGTCGTCGATCGATGCGCCGTCGTCGTCTCATTGCCGAGGCTTACCTCCGTGATCGCTTCGGGTCACAAGCTTCACTGCTACCGGTTTAGTCTCAACGGGGAATTCACCACAAAGGGGTGAAGAACATGTCTCGAAGTACGGCCGCCGCCTCCGAGGGCGTTTCGACCGGGCCGCTGGCGGGGGTCACTGTGCTCGACCTTTCGATCGCTCTCACTGGCCCCTATGCCGTTGCGCTGCTGGCTGACCAGGGAGCCGAGGTCGTCAAGGTCGAGCGACCAGGGCTCGGCGACATCGCCCGCTGGATCGGCGTGTCCGTCAACGGTATGAGCGCCTTTTACCTTGCCTGCAATCGGGGGAAACGTTGCATCGCCGTCGATCTCGCTACTGACGCGGGGCGACAGATCGTGATGGCACTCGCCGCCAGGGCGGACGTGATCGTCCAGAACTTCCGGCCCGGGGTCATCGACCGGCTGGGCTTGGGCTACGAGGCGGTGCGGGCCCTGAACCCCGAGGTCATCTACTGCTCGATCTCCGGCTACGGACCGGAGGGCCCGTACAGCCATCGCAGTGCCTACGACACGTCGATCCAGGCCTACGCCGGCTTCGCAGCCAACCAGGCCGATCCCGACAACGGTCCGCCCACCTTCCTCCATCAGAACGCGGCCGACAAGGTCAGTGCCCTCTTCGCCAGCCAAGCCATCACCGCAGCCCTCTACGCGTGCGCCACGGGCCACGGCGGGCAACATCTCGAGATGGGTATGGCAGATGCCTGCGTGTCGTTCCTGTGGGCCGAGTCCGCCGGCAACGAAGTGTTGGTCGAGTCCGACGGCTCGCAACGCTCAAGCTTCAACGCCGGCTTCCAACCAATGCGCTTCCACGATGGCTGGGGCATCGTCGTGCCGACGACCGACGCCGACTTCGCCGGAATGTGCAAAGCACTGGACGTTGAGGGATTCGACGACCCACGCATCGCCACGATGGCCCAGCGACGCATGAACCGCGACGTGCTCGACCCCATCATCGACATGTGCTACGCCATGGCCGCCAACCTCACCCAAGCGGAGGCCACCGCACGTTTCGAACGCGAACGCGTCGCTTTCGCGATGGTGCTCTCTACCGCCGAAATCGTGAATGACCCACATGCCCTGGCGATCGGCATGTTCACCGAGTTCGAGCATCCGACGGCCGGCCGGGCCCGTCTCCCCCGCCACCCCACCAACTTCCACAGCACCCCAGCCGCACTCGGCCGCCTCGCCCCGGACCTTGGCGAGCACACCGACGAAGTGCTGACCCAGCTCGGCCTCCGCGACCGCATCGAAGAGTTCCGCGCCGCCGGCGTCGTCGCCTGACAGTGCCGCGGACACCCGACACGCTGGACGAGCAACACGTCATCCCAGGTCGACAGACGAGGACGTACACCCTGGACTGCCCCGCAGGACTCTGAATCCGCGGGTCAAGGGTTCAGATCCCCCGGGACGCTTCGGGCCGCGCTTCAGGCCGGATATTTCCTGTTCGGGATGCGTTCTTCACTGTCTTGCGGTGCAGCGGCGTCGCAGGTGCCGCGCCAGCGGCGGGCCGGCACGCTCATATCTGACTCAGATTCCAGACTCGACCTGTTGCTCGGCAATCGCATCGACCGCCGCTCTCTGCGCAACAACAGTCGCCCTCGTCTGGTGCCGCGAGGCCCATCCGTCCACGAAGGCGCCGCAGATCACCAGGACGATACCGGTGCCGATGCTGTAGCCGAGCTCGTAGGCAAGGATCCGCAAGTGGCTGCCGGCGACGAAGTATGCGCCGCCCCCATTTGAGAGCACTGGCCACGCCAACGGCCCGATGGCAAACCACGCGCCGCACACCATCAGCAACACGCCGGCCGTCGCCAGGCTTAGACGTCCTCGCCCAACGGTGACGCCGCGCGATTCCGCCAGGACGAAAAGGCCTACGAGCACGCCCGCGACACCCGGAACCAACGCCAGCGTTGCGTGTGCCAGGTTCCAATGCCACGACCCGGAGCCGTCGCCGCTGTAGCCGAACAAAGGTCCCACATAGGGCACCATCCCGCCCCATACGGAGACCACGATGGCCACGACACCCGCCGCGCCAAGACCGATCCTTCCGAGGTGCGCCCGCGTACGGGCTTGATGGCGGCCCGCGCCCCGACGCTCGACTGGACGCTCGAAGTGGTCGCTTCCTGCAACGGTGCTTGTCGTCATGCCGATGCCCTCCCGCCGTCGTTGACGCCTGCACGACGCGATACCCATACCGGGAGGCGAGAAACTGAAGTCTGGCTTTACCGCGTCAACGTTGCGTCGACGCCTCCGGATCACCGACTCGGTGCATCGGCGTTCCCGGACGTGCACACTCCTCAGTCCTGCAGACTCGGCTCTACCCGTTCGCCGCGAGGCCAACCCGCGTAGCTCGGTACCGTGGGAGTCGGTGACCGCCACCCCGCAGCGATCTCGGACCCCGAAGGGAGCGAAGCCGGCGTCTGCCGCGACCAGGGAGCCGCCCTCCAACGCGACTGCTCGCTCCACCAAGAAGGCCGCAGTGAAGGGGAAGCCTGGTGTCGCGAAGAAAGCTGGTGTCGCGAAGAAAGCTGGTGTCGCGAAGAAAGCTGGTGTCGCGAAGAAAGCCGCGACCACGAAGGCTCGCCAAACGACGATCAACGCTCATAAGGCGCAAAAGCGCGACGTGCTCCGTACCTATCGTACGAAGCGGGATCCCCAGAGGACACCAGAGCCGATGGGTCGGCAACCCGGTCCCCACCATGACGGAAACCGCTTCGTGATCCAAGAGCACCACGCGCGGAGTCTGCACTGGGATCTGCGCCTCGAGCGCGGCGGGGTGCTCGTCTCGTGGGCACTCCCCAAGGGACTGCCCGAGTCACCCGACAAGAACCATCTCGCGGTGCACACCGAGGACCATCCCCTCGAGTACGCGACCTTCCAAGGGGAGATCCCTCAGGGCGAGTACGGCGGAGGTCTGATGACCATCTGGGACCACGGAACCTACGAGGTCGAGAAGTGGTCCGATACCGAGGTGAAGTTCGTCCTGCACGGGACGAGGGGCGACGGCGAGTTCGTGCTGTTCCAGACGAAGGACCGCAACTGGATGATCCACCGGCACGGGCCCTCAACCCGGGCAGACCCTTTGCCGACCTCGCTCAAGCCGATGCTCGCCACCGCCGGCCCGCTGCCGGCCGACGGCGAGGAATGGGCCTTCGAGATCAAGTGGGACGGCGTGCGGGCCATCCTCTTCGTCGAGGGCGGACGGGTCCGCGCGCAGAGCCGCAACGACCTCGACGTGACGGCATCGTTTCCCGAACTGGCTGACATCGGCGAATTTCTCGGGATGACGACGTGCGTGCTGGACGGCGAGGTCGTAGCGCTCGGCGAGGACGGCCGGCCCAACTTCGCACGGCTCCAGCGTCGGATGCACGTCGCCAATCCGCGGGAGGCGCGCCGACGCGCCACGATCGATCCGGTGAGCTTCGTCGCGTTCGACGTCCTCTACCTGCACGGCCACTCGCTGCTGTCGGCTGCCTACGACGAGCGCCGTGCGCAGCTCGAATCGCTGCACCTCTCCGGCACGAGCTTCACGACCACCGAGTCGTTCAGAGACGTCTGGGGTCACGACATCCTGGCTGCGACGGTCGCGAACGGCCTCGAAGGGGTAGTCGCCAAACGTCGGAGTTCTACGTACAAGCCGGGCCGGCGGACACCGGACTGGGTCAAAGTCAAGTCCTTCCGTACCCAAGAGGTCGTCATCGGAGGCTGGACCGACGGCCGGGGTGAGCGCCGGGGCGAGCTCGGCGCGCTCCTCCTCGGCGTGCCCGACGCCGAAGGATTGCGCTACGTCGGCAAGGTGGGAACCGGGTTCGCCACGCGCGACCGGGAGGCGCTCCTTTCGGATCTTCGACCCCTTGCGCGGCGCACGAGTCCCTTTGCGACTCCGTTGCCCTCAGCGGAGACGGCCGGTGCACACTTCGTGCGGCCGAACCTGGTGGGCGAGGTCGAGTTCTCCGAATGGACGACTGCTCGGCGTCTGCGCCAACCGACCTGGAGAGGGTTGCGCCCGGACAAATTGGCCGAGGAGGTGGTCGTGGAATGAGTCCCTCCACCCGGACCACCATCGGGGGACGGGAACTGACCGTATCGAACCTCGACAAGGTGCTGTTCCCGCAGGTCGGATTCACCAAGGGCCAACTCATCGACTACTACGTCCGCATCGCCGAGGTAATGCTCCCGCACCTGCGGAACCGACCACTGACGATGAAGAGGTTCCCCGACGGGGTGGATGCCAAGTACTTCTTCGAGAAGCACATCCCGTCACACGCGCCGGATTGGGTCCAGTCCCTCGTGGTGCCGTCGACCGACGGTCATGAGGACATCCCCTACCTGATGGTGAACGACCTTCCCACGTTGGCATGGGCCGCCAATCTCGGGACCATCGAGTTCCACGTTCCCTTGTGGCACGCGGGCCGCCGGCGCAAGGTGCCCGCCGATCCCGACCTGATGGTCTTCGACCTCGATCCGGGCCCGGGCACCTCCATCGTCGAGTGCTGTGTCGTCGCTGAGTACGTCGCCAACGAGCTGGCCGACGCCGGCATGGAGTCCTTCGCCAAGACCAGCGGCTCCAAGGGCCTCCAGCTGTACACCGCGACACGGCCAAAGACGACGTGGGACACGCTGCGCGAGGACGCGCACGATATAGCTCGCAAACTCGAGGCAGAGCACCGTGAGCTCGTCGTCTCCAACATGCGGCGCTCGCTGCGGGAAAACCGCGTTCTCATCGATTGGAGCCAGAACCACGTCGCCAAGACGACGGTCAGCGTCTACTCGGTCCGGGCGATGCCAGAACCATTCGTCTCCACACCCGTGACGTTCGACGAGGTTCGCCGGTGCGCCAAGAAGAAAGATCCAACCCTGCTCCGGTTCACCACGGACCAGGTGCTGCGCCGGGTGGACAAGAGCGGAGACTTTTTCGCTCCCTTGGTCTCTAGCTGAGTGTCGGTCTGACTATCGGGCTGAGCACCGACCATTCGCACAACGGTCGCTCAGTGGTCACGCGTGCGGTCGCTCGGGGCGGCCCCGCACGGTCGGGTGTCCGTCACGCTTTGTTCGCGTGACGGACACGCATGACGCACGGCTGGCCGTTAGGACGCGCTCAGCACGTACCCAAGACAAACGAACGGTGCGCAACAATCCACATGGGAGGAAATGCTGTGGAGGACCGGTGGAAACCTTCCTTCGTTTCACTATTCCCAGGGCGGGTATCACCTTCTCCAGCGGAGACCCACGTGGCTGCGCGCGGGTCGATCCCGGTGGCAATCGCGAGCCGATGGGTTCGCGCCTCGGTGGGCACAAGCGTGCCTGACGACCCGAGGTTGTTGGGATTGCGTTGTGCAAACTGGGCCTGACGCATGAACTCTGCGCCGCTCGACGAGGAGGAACCCGACCGGCAAACCGGACCCGCCTGAGCAAGGCGAACCTCGGGCAGACACCCGCCCCTCCCAAGACTCCGGAGCACAGCTCCAGGAGGAGCCGGAGGATCTTCGCTATCCTCGTTGCCGCTCCTGCGTCGGCAGTGGCGATTGCAGGCCTCGCCGGCGTACGGGCTTGGCCCGCGCCCGGCGGGCTGGCGGGTGGATGGCCATGGCTGAGCAGGAACCGACGAAGTCGAGGCCCATCGGTGAGTCCTCGCGGCTGCGCGTCCTGTTGATTGAGGACGACCCCGGCGACGCCTACCTGGTACGGGATCTGCTTGAGAGCGGCGGCCGAGACTTCGACGTCACCTGGGTCCAGGACATCGCCGAGGCGGCCACCGCACTGGGCGACACCGAGTTCGATTGTGCGTTGCTGGACCTCGGCCTCCCGGGCTCCCAGGGTCTCGAAGCCCTCTACCGGTTGAATCAGGTGAGCCCGCGCACCGCTGCCGTCGTGCTCACGGGGCTCGACGATCAGATCCGGGGCGATCAAGCGCTCGAGGTCGGGGCACAGGACTACCTCACCAAGGCGACCGTGTCGCGGGAGTCATTGAACCGCTCGATCCGCTACGCCATCGCTCGCCAGCGCGGCGAGGAAACAGCGCGACGGCTTCGCGACGCGGAACTCTTCGGCGCCGAGAACGCGCGCCTCGAGCGGGGGCTCTTGGCCCGGCCCATCCTCAACGATGGCGATCTTCGTTGGGCGACTCGCTACCAGCCCGGCGGCCGGCGTGCGCTCCTCGGCGGCGACTTCTTCGACGCCATCCAGCTCGAGGACGGCACGGTGCGCGCCATCGTGGGCGACGTCTGCGGGCACGGGCCCGACGAAGCTGCTCTCGGCGTCGCGCTGCGGGTGGCCTGGCGGGCGCTCGTGCTGGCCGACCAACCGCCCGACGTGACCATTCCCTCGCTCCACCGCGTCCTGGAGGCAGAACGTCAGAGCGAGGAGATCTTCGCCACCGTGTGCGATCTGGAATTGCACCCGGATCGGCAGCACGCGGCGATGCATCTCGCTGGACATCCCAGCCCGATCCTGATCTCCGGAGGGAACGCGTTCGAGTTACCTGTCGAGGCCCGTGGCCCGGTCCTGGGCGTCGTCGAGGACTCAAAATGGCCGACCAACCAAGTCGAGCTGGGACAGGAGTGGACCCTGATCATCTTCACCGACGGGATCGTCGAGGGCCGGGACGGCAAGGGCGACCGCTTCGAGGCGATGGGCTTGGCGCGGCTGGCGCTGCAATCGATCGAGCAGGTGGACAACCTCGAAGCGCTGGCCGACGAGCTGATCCTTGCGACCGAGGAGGCCAACGGCGAACCACTCCGCGACGACGTCGCGCTCCTCCTCCTCTCGACGTCGACGCACTGGTCACGCTGACTCCCACCCCGGCCGTGAGCACGACGGACGAGGCCGCCACGCGGCACCGGCCGACGACCCGGCACCGGAGCCTGAACCGGAGCCTGAACGTCCTCACGATCGTGGTGGCGTGTGCGCTCGTCGTCGTCGCGGTGGTGTCCTCCGTTGCCCTCGTCCACCTCGTCGGCTCGCGTCAGGCGCTCCTGGACCACACCGACCCGGCGGGCTTGAGCGCGGATCAGCTCCTCGTGGCGTATGTCGACGAAGAGACCGGCGTCCGCGGCTACATCCTGGGGCGCAACACGGCGTACCTCCACCCCGCCCTGTCGGGCCTCAAGGAGCAACTGAGCGCGGCCAAAAGCCTCAATAAGGAGCTACAGGGTCAGCCAGAGCTGCTCCGGCTGGCCCACGCCGCTGAAGCCGCGGGACGCGTGTGGGTGTCGACATGGGTCGTGCCGGCCGTCGAAGCGACTGTGAAGGGCAGCGGCGCCTACGCCACACCGGCCGCGCTCGCCAACGAGAAGGCGCTGCTGGACCGCACGCGCAGCGACATGGTTGCTCTTAGCCGCCAGCTCTCGCTCAAGCGGACCCAGGACGGGAAAAACCTCACCACAGCGACCGAGCTTCTTGCCCTCGTGGTGGGCGGCGGTGTCGTCTTCCTCGTCGGTGGGCTGATCGTCCTACGCATCATCCTTCGTCGCTGGGTCACCATGCCGCTGGCACTGGTGGCGTCCGATGCACGGATGGTCACCAGCGGTGACCTCGGGCACACGATCTCCTCCCCCGAGCCCACCGAGATCCTGGAGCTGGCGCATGACATCGAGGCCATGCGCCAACAGATCGTCGAAGAGCTGCGCGAGGCCGAAGCGGCTCGGGCAGAGCTGAATGAACGAAACGATGACCTGCGCCGCTCCAACCAGGAGCTCGAGCAGTTCGCCTATGTGGCTTCCCACGACCTGCAGGAGCCGCTCCGCAAGGTGACGAGCTTCGTGCAGTTGCTCCAACAGCGCTACGAGGGGCATCTGGACGAGCGGGCCGACCAGTACATCGCATTCGCCGTCGATGGGGCGACGCGGATGCAGCAACTGATCAGTGACCTGCTGGCGTTCTCCCGGGTGGGACGGGACACCGATCGTTTCGAGGTGGTTCCGATGGCCGACTGCCTCAGGGGTGCCCTCGACAACATGGAGGCCGCGATGACCGAGTGCACCGCCCGCGTGGACGTAGCGCTCCTGCCTGACGTCTGGGGTGATCGCGCGCTGTTGATCTCGCTCTGGCAGAACCTGATCGCCAATTCCGTCAAGTTCCACGCAGGGGATGCCGCGGCCGAGATCCTCATTGACGCCGTGCTCGACCCGGACCAGCAGGAATGGCAATTCAGCATCGCCGACAACGGCATCGGGATCGAGCCTCGGTTTGCGGAGAAGATCTTCCTCATCTTCCAGCGGCTGCACGGGCGGGACAGCTACCCCGGAACCGGCATCGGGCTCGCCCTGTGCCAGAAGATCGTCGACTTTCATGGCGGGCGGATCTGGCTCGATACGACGTATCAAGACGGCGCGCGGATCTGCTTTACTCTTCCCGTGGTCGGGACGAAGGGCTGCGTATGATTGAGGTAACGCCGGACGCACGCATCGACCTGCTGCTCGTGGAGGACGATCCCGGCGACGCAATGATGACGCGAGAGGCGTTGTCCAACGCCAGAGTGCTCCACGACCTCCATGTCGTCGACAACGGCGAGGCCGCCATCTCCTTCCTCCGGCAGGAGTCGCCCTACGCCGACGCGCCGCGCCCGGACTTGATCTTCCTCGACCTGAACCTTCCGCGTGTCGACGGGCGCGAGGTGCTGGCCTTCGTGAAAGGCGACGCGTCCCTCCGGAGCATCCCGCTCGTGGTCCTGACCACATCGGACTCCGACGACGACATCGCCACGAGCTATGACCTCCAGGCAAACGCCTTCGTCACCAAGCCCGTCGACTTCAGCTCATTCCTCAGTGCGGTGCGCCAGGTCGACGAATTCTTCCTGACCGTCGCCCGCCTTCCTCCCAACCCCAAGGCCTGAGCCCGGCCGCAGTTCGTCAGCGCGTCGCGGTGCGCAGCCGCGCCAGCACCGCGTCCACCACCTCGGAGGTCGACGCGTCACCTCCGAGGTCGAAGGTGCGAATCCCGTCGGCCGCCACGGCCAGGGTGGCGCGGCGCAGGGCGGCGGCCGCATCCGCTACTTCGGCATCGCCGCGCCCCGCGTAGTCGAGAACGGCAGCGCAGGCGAGCAACATGGCCATGGGGTTGGCCACGTTCTTTCCTATGAGCGACGGCGCCGTGCCGTGCGGCGCCTCGGCCATCGCGACGACGGGCTGCATATGCTCGTCGAGACCGAGCAGGACTGACTCGGCGCCAGCGATGGAGCCGAACAGGGCGAGCACGAGATCCGACATGCAGTCCCCGTCCCGATTGAGCGCCGGCACGACGAGCGAACTCCGGCTCGACTCGGTCAACAGGCCGGCATATGCCGCGTCGATGAGCGTCGGCCGGTACACCACCGCGGGATAGCGGGCGGCGGCGGCGTCCATCTCCTCCTTGAGCATCCCCTCGTAGATGCTCGACACCGTCCATTTCGGGCCGCCGTACACGCAGGCGTCGAGTTGCGCCGCCGTACGGAACGAGTACTCGGCCACCGAGCGGCACAGCGAGCGGTCGATGCGTTCGGTCCGCCACGCCTGCTCGTCGGTGCTGCCGGGGGTGCCCGTCCGCCGCTCCTCTGCGCCGTAGGCGTCGCCGACCGCCATGCGCACCACGACGATCGGGTGGACGACCGATGCCGGCGGCGCGACGCCCGGGATGCGCCGGCCGGTGCGGACGATGACGCTCCCTCCCACCCCCTCGCGCAAAATCCGGTTCGGGCTTCCCACGTCGCCGGTCTGCTCGGGCGTGATCGTCGCCGCCTTGAGGCCCAGGCCCGTCTCCCTCATGGCCGCCGCCGCGTCGCGCACGACCTCGTTGGCCGTGGCGCGCCGGTTCTCGAGCGAGAGGTCGAAGTGCACGAGCTCGATCGCGAAGCCGAGGACGCTCGGATCGAGGACGCGGAGCGCCTCGACGAGAAGCTCCTGTCCCGTCTCGTCGCCGTCGCACACCACGATGGACCGCGTCGCAGTCACCGCGCGCAACCCCCGACGAGTCGTGTCGGCATCGCGCACTCACCGCGGGCACCGGGGACGGCGCCGAGAACCTGGTCCGATCGCATGGCAGCCTCCCGTTCGACGGCGCAATCCTACGGGGGCACTCCCGTGGTCCTCGGGCACGTCTGCCGCGGTGGCGTCGCCGCCCCGCCCTTCCGCCGGACCCGGACCCGGATCCGGGAGCCGGACCGGGCGCGCGCATAGATGAGCGGAAATGCGGGAACATGTCCGCAGAGAAGTGATGACGGAGGGACCGGCGTCCGAGCCACCCCAGGGCACACCCGGGCGGCGCGCTTTGGGTGCGATGGAAAGCGTCGTGCGGCGCGTCCGGGAGTCCGCGGGCGAACCCCCGCTGCACCCCACCACGGTTGAGCACCAGCCGCCCGAGGAACCGGGTCCCCCCCGGCCCGGACCCGACCGTCCAAACGCGTCATTTGGCCCCGTGGACGTTCGCGTCGCGGCGGAGCCACCGCGGCGATCGAGCCACGATGGATCCCGATGGTGGGACCAGCGGGGTGAGCGGTGGCTGGTCGGTGCCGTCATCGCGGTCGCGGTCTTGGTCGTCGCGGCCGGAATCGCCCTCGCCGCCTCCGTCTCGGGCAACGGCTCTCCGCCGCCCAGCCCGGCGACGGTGGCCGCGCCCACGGCCCCTCATGATCACGGGCACGGTGGAGATTCGTCGGGACACGGCAGAACGACGCCTTCTGCGCCTCCATCGACCTCGGCCACATCGCCACCAGCGGCCTCCTCGACCACCAGCACGAGCAGCACGCCCCCGGCCGTCCCCGGCGCGCCACCGGTGATCGCCGCGCTGAACCCGGCCAGCGGAGGGCCGGGTCAGGCGATCCAGGTGGCGGGGACGAACTTCCTCAGCACGAGCGGCCAAATCGTGGCCACCTTCAACGGCCAGGTCGCCCCGACCAGCTGCCCCGCGCAGAACACGTGCATGGTGACGGTCCCGCAGATGGCCGGTCCAACGTCCGCACAGGTCGTCATCACCACTGCCAACGGCACGTCCAACCCGGTGACGTTCACCTACAGCTGACGGGGTCCGACACGGCAGCAGGTCCCGCCGGCCTAACTGACACTGTGGGTGCAATCGGTTCTGTCGGTCCTCATTCGGGCCACAAGGACTCGGGCTCGCGGCCTTTCGTCTCGGGCACCAGCCAGAAGAGCAGAGCCGCCACGGCACCAGCAGGAAGGAAGGTCAGCTCGGCCGCCACCCCGAACCGGTTTCCCACGTCGGCCACTGCACCGAAGACGACGAGCCCGACGACCGCCCCGATCACGGCTGCAGTCACCGACCAGCCGGTCACCGACGCGCGTACCGATGTCGGGAACAACTCGGTGAGCAGGGTGCCGAGTGCGGGCGCGAGGATCGACCCGCTCAAGACCCCGAGCACATAACCCGCGAAAAGCGCGGCAGACGAGCCCGAGTAGGCCAAGGTGGGCGTCAATGCGACTGCGACCATGGCGAGCGAACCGGTGGGTCGCCGGCCGAAATGGTCGGCCAGCCAGCGCCCGGCCAACAGACCGGCCAACCCGGAGGCGCCCGAAGCCACCACCATGAGGGCGCTGACATAGCCCTTTTGATGGACGACGTCCTGCGCGTACAGAAACACGAAGCTGTTGGCTGGCCCGGTGATGATGGAGAGGGCGAATCCGATGAGACAGACAATGGCGAGGCGGGCGCGATAGCGGGGCCCGACCGCGCCCAGCACCGGCGTGCGAAGTTCGCCGGCCGCCTGCGCCACCATGAACCGACTGGGCTCCTCCACCCAGTTGCGCAACGCCACGACCACTGCCAGGGGGACCACCGCCAGCGCGAAGACCCCGCGAAATCCGAGCGCGCCGGACGCAAGGCTGTGCACGATCGCGGACAGGCCGGCGCCGACGCCGTACCCCGCAGCGATCAGAGCGATGGCCGCGGCCCGGTCGCTGGAATCGGTCTCCTCCGCCGCCATCACCTCGGCCAGGGCATTGGTCGCGCTGAGCAGGGGGCGGCCTAGAGCGAAGATCACGACGAACCACCAGTACGCCGGGCTTGCCGCAGCGACCGCAGTCAACGCGAGACCCACGACCGTCACGACGAGGATCACGGGTCGCCGGCCCAACCGGTCCGCGATACCGATCACAGGCAGGCTTCCGAGCGACGCGAGCCGGATCACCGCGAGGCCAACGCCGAGGCTCGTGGCCGACAGGCCCACCTTGTCGGCGATAGACCCGCCGGACGCCAGGTGACCCAGCTGCGTGGAGACGTCGCCCAGCGCGGCGATCACCCCGAATTGCCCGAACCCCGATGCGAGCGCAGTGATGGCCACGGCGACGACGGCGCGGTCCGACCAGCGGTGCAGACGCAGACCTCCGACGTTGTCCGCCGGCTCTCCGGCCTGTTGCGAAGGAATCACGCGTCGACGCGTCGTCGGCCGGCGCGACGGGCACCGCGGCACCCGTCAACCCTGGGGTTGCCACGCCCCTCACGGCAAGAACGGCGCAAGGTCAGCGCGCCCTCGCGTCGGGCGACTGATCGGCGGCTCGCCGCAACAGACCGATGACCTCGCCGTCGGTCGTCTGCGAGAAGTCCTCGTACCACTCCCCGACCGCGTAGAAGGGATCGGGCGCGGTCACGTACACCACTTCGTCACAGACCTCGCGAACCATCCCGAGCGCAGGGCGCGAGACGACCGGTGCAGCGAGCACGACACGCCGCGCCCCTTGGGCGTGGGCGACCAGGCAGGCGGCACGCGCCGACGACCCGGTGGCGACGCCGTCGTCGACCACCACGGTTTGTCGGTCCGAGAGGTCGAGGCGGGCAGCGTCTCCCCGGTAGTGCGCGGCGCGACGGTCGAGCTCGTCGCGCGCGCGGCGCTCGACGTCATCCATGTGGAGGGCACGCAGCGCGGCCGACCGCGCGACGTCTTCGTTCTCAACACGGACGCCTCCCTCGCCAAGCGCACCCATGGCGAGTTCGGGTTGGAAGGGCACTCCCAGCTTCATGACCACAATGACGTCGAGCGGCACGCTCAGAGCTCGCGCCACTTCATAGGCAACGGGCACGCCACCCCGCGGGAGGCCGACCACGACGCTGTCAGCGCTGTCGACACCAGTCCGCACCACGATGGCCGCCAGGTGACGACCAGCATCCTCCCGATCGTGGAACCTCATGACCACCTCCTCGGTAGCCCCGCAAGTCTGCCTTACCCAGGTTTCCCGCCTCCGGACGACGGGACTCGTCCAGGTGCGAGGATGCATGATCACAGTCGTTCTCGTGCGAGGCGAGAGGAGTGGCGTGGACGTGGGCGTGCCAGAACATCTCAACAGCCATCAGCGGGACACCCTGGTGCACATCTTCCGCCATCCGCTCAGCCACAATCTCGAGTGGCACGCAGTCGTCTCGTTCCTCGAGTCGGTGGGCACGGTGCACGAAACGCACAAGGGGCACCTCCTCGTGACGATCGGTGGCACCACCGAGACCGTCGAGGCCCCGCACCACAAGGACATCGAGCCCGAGCAGCTGGCCATCCTGCGCCGGCTTCTGCGCAGGGCCGGTTACGCCCCCGACGCTGACCCGGCCTGAGCACACGAGCGCCCGGGCGAAAGCGCCGCCGTCCACTGTGTTGCGTCGGGCAGCGCGTGCCGGGCCATCGGTCAGACTGACACCGATGAGGTCCCATCGGTGAGCACGCATCCCGTTCTTGCGGCTGACGTCGGCGGCACGCGCATGCGAGCGGCCCTGGTGGGCACCGATGGGCGCCTGCTCCTCCGGCGCTCGGCCCCGACCCCGAACGACACCGACGTCCCGTCCGCGCTCATCGACCTCATCGCCGAGGTCGCCGCCGAGCGAGCCCACGGCCAGGCCTCGCACGCCGTCGTCGGTCTCCCCGGGGCGATCGACTACGAACAGGAACGCCTGCTCTGGGCACCCCATCTTCCCGAGAGCTGGCCGGATCTCCTCTCCCGCGACGAACTCTCCGCTCGGGTCGGTACGCGGGTGCACGTGGCCAACGACGCTGATCTCGCCGCAGTCGGCGAAGCAATTTTCGGTGCGGGAGCAGGCGTACGCGACGTCGCATACCTCACGATCTCGACCGGCATCGGTGTCGGGATCGTCCAGAGCGGAAGACTCCTCCGCGGCGTGCGCTCACTGGGCGAGGTCGGGCACACCGTCATCGACTGGCACGCGTGGCGAGACGGCCGGCCGAGCACGCTCGAGGAGCTCGGTTCCGGCAGCGGTGTGGCGCGCCGAGCCCGGGAGTCGGCGACCCGATTCCTCACTGCCGAAGACATCGACACAGCCGCGGAGCACGGCGACGCCGACGCGACCGCGATCTGGGAGGACGCCGTGACCGCGTGCGCGGCCGGCGTGTCGAACCTGGTCATGGCCTTCTACCCGCATACCGTCGTGATCGGGGGCGGGCTCGGACGCCGGGCGCGCTTCTTTGCGGCCGTGCGGACACAGGTCATGGACCGGCCCGCACACCATCCCGTGGACCTCGCCGTCGTCCCCTCGGCGCTCGGCGACGACGCCGCCCTGATGGGCGCCGCCGCCTGGTTGCCGGCCCTGGGCGCAGGCTGAGTCCCCCTGCATGACGACAGGTACGGCTCCGACCTGGGGTTCCTCGAAGTTTTTGCAGAAATCTCCCCACAGCGTTGCGAACTTGCAACAAGATTGAAACGCAAACCGCCACACGCGGGTAGAAGACAGGGTGCAGGGCCCCGCCCACCCGGGGTGGGCCTGACAAAAGGAGAAAAGGTGCGTTTTAGCAGGGCAGGCATGCTTGGGGGACTCTCCCTCCTCTTGTCGGCGACGCTGGTGGGCTCGATGGCCGGAGGGGCGCAAGCCTCAGTCCGCACCAGCGGCCCGTCCAACATCTCGGCAAGCTCGTTCAACAACAGCTTCACCGTTATGAAGCAGTTCAAGTCGCTCGCCGCCGCGGGCAAGGGCAAGGTGGCCGCCATCCTGCCCGACACGGTGAGCTCTACCCGTTACGTCGAGTTCGACCAGCCGGACATCACGAAGGCACTGCAGACGGCGGGCCTGAGCTCGTCGCAGTACGTGGTCCAGAATGCACTGGGCAGTGACGCCACACAACTGACCGACGCCCAGACCGACATCTCGAACGGCGCGACCGTGCTCCTGGTCGACCCGCTCGACTCCGGCGTGGGGGCGCAGATCGAGAGTTACGCGAAGACGCGCGGCGTCAAGGTGATCGACTACGACCGCCTGACGTTGGGCGGCAGCCGCGCCTACTACGTGAGCTTCAACAACGTGAAGGTCGGACAGGTCATGGGACAGGGCCTCGTGAGCTGCGTGTCGGCCTGGCACGTTTCGAAGCCACAGGTCGTCGTCATGCACGGCGCCGTGACCGACAACAACGCCACACTCTTCGCCCAGGGCTACGACGGAGTACTCAACTCGTACTTCAAGTCCGGCAAGTGGGTCGCCGTCGCGCACACGGCCGGAACATGGGACCCGCCGACCGCCGAGACCGAGTTCCAGGCGGTCTTCACGGCCCACCACAACGTGAACTCGGCATTGATCCCGAATGACGAAACCGGGGCACCGATCATCACCTACCTGCAGTCGCTCCATGTGAAGCCCAAGACGTTCCCGACCACGGGCCAGGACGCCACGCTGACCGGCCTGCAGAACGTGCTCTCGGGCTACCAGTGCGGCACCGTCTACAAGCCCATTTTCCTCGAGGCGCAGGCTGCGGTCTCGCTGGCGCTCTACCTGCGTGCCGGCGCCAAGCCGCCCGCCTCACTGGTGAACGGCAAGACGGAGGACACGACGGCCAAAGTCAGCGTCTCGTCCGTGCTCCTGACACCCGAGTGGGTCACTCCGAAGAACATGAATGCGACCGTGATCAAGGACAACTTCGTCCCGGCCTCGCAGCTGTGCGCCGGCTCGTACGCCAGCGACTGCAAGGCCGCGGGCATCTCCGGGTAGCAAACGCCCGATCGGCACTACCTCCTGGCTAGTGTCGGGTCCAAGTGGAGTAACTCCCCGGTGCGGCCCCGCTCCCCTGCGGAGCGGGGCCGCTGAGGGAAGCTGTCGTCTGGTCCGGGCCACCTGCGCCTCAGGGGGTATGCACATGAGCGAAGATGCGGCAACACCTCTGCTAGAGCTGCGCGGCATCAGCAAGGCGTTCGGTGCCGTTCAGGCGCTCTCAAAGGTGAACCTGAGTATCCCGGCGGGGAAGGTCACAGCGCTCGTCGGTGACAACGGCGCAGGCAAGTCGGTCACTATCAAGACCATTTCGGGACTCTGGGAGCCCTCCGAGGGCGAGATCTACTGGGAGGGCTCCCCCGTCCGGATCCACAGCCCCAGCGAAGCCGAGAGATTGGGGATCACAACGATCTACCAGGACCTCGCTCTGTGCGACAACCTCGACATCGTCGCGAACATGTTCCTCGGTCATGAGAAGCTGCGCTTCGGCCTGCTCGACGAGAGCGCGATGGAGATCGAGGCGCGCAAGACCCTGGCCGACCTGCACGTCACGACGGTCCGCTCCATCCGC
The DNA here is from genome assembly GCA_963825965.1 of uncultured Acidimicrobiaceae bacterium. Taxonomy (GTDB): domain Bacteria; phylum Actinomycetota; class Acidimicrobiia; order Acidimicrobiales; family RAAP-2; genus Bog-473. The sequence continues at coordinate 315,024 of CAWGUX010000012.1, read as the reverse complement.
CAACCCGTCGCCTCGCTCTCGGGAGGCCAGCGCCAGTCGGTCGCGGTCGCCAAGGCGGTGCTGTCGTCGGCCAGGCTCGTGATCATGGACGAGCCCACCGCGGCGCTGGGCGTGGCACAGACGCGCGAGGTGCTCGACCTGATCACTCGCCTCTCGAGCCAGGGCACTGCCGTCATGGTCGTCTCGCACAACCTGAACGACGTCTTTGCCGTGGCGGACCAGATCACCATCCTCTACCTGGGTCGGGAAGTGGCGTCCGGCCCCGTGTCGGACTTCGACGCCCAGGTGGTGGTCGACTACATGACCACGGGGCAGTCGTCTCGGGCCACTGCGGGGTGAGCGTGCGATGACCGACACGATCGACGAGCCTGTTGCGTCGGGCGAGCAGGCCAGCGACTCCGCGGAGCAACCCGCCGGCGCGGCGCCGACGAGCGCGATCGCGCCGGACGCCCTGGTCGCCCTGGCGCCCGACGTCCTGGCCGACTCCCTTGGTGACTATCTCCTTGCATGGTGGAAGCGCATCCGCGGTGGCGAGAGCGGCGCGCTGCCCATCATCGTCGGGCTCATCGCCATCTGCATTTTCTTCGAGGTGCAGTCCAGCGCTTTCCTGACGGCGACCAACATCGTCAACCTCTTCGTCCAGGCCACCTTCATCATCCTCCTCGGACTGGCCGAGCTCTACGCCTTGATACTGAGCGAGATCGACCTCTCCGTCGGTTACGTCGGCGCCGTCGGCGCCGCCATCGCGTTGGCGCTCATCGGCTCCCCACAGAACTGGCCGTGGTGGGCGGGCATCATCGTCGGCCTGATCGCGTGCCTGGTCATCGGCGCCTTCCAGGGCGCAATCATCACCAAGCTCCGGATCCCCTCGTTCGTCGTGACCCTGGCCGGGCTCCTCGGCTGGCAGGGCGTGCTGATCTACGTCTTCGACGTCGACAAGGGCGCGGTCGGCGGCGTCATCAGCGTCTCCAACGGCACCATCAACGACCTCGTCAGCGGCAGCATGACGCCGGCGGCCGGGTGGATCGTGCTGATCGTCGCGGTCGGGCTGTTCGCCCTGGTGTCCGTCCTGCGCACCTCTCGGCGGCGGGCCCAGGGCCTGAGCGCCCCGCCGCTCAGCGTCACGCTGCTGACTGTCGGCGCGGTCGCCGTCTCCGGCGTCGTGCTGGTCTGGATCTGCAACCTCAACCGCGGCGTGCTCACGCCGGTCCAGGGCGTCCCCTGGGTCATCCCCTTCGTGGTGATCATCATCGCGGCTGCGTCCTTCCTTCTCGCCCGCACCCGGCTCGGCCGCTACACCTATGCCATTGGGGCGAGCCCGGAGGCGGCACGCCGGGCCGGCATCAACGTCTCCCTCATCCGCACCGTGGCGTTCGCCCTGTGCAGTTTCACCGCCGGACTCGCCGCCATCGTCTATGCCTCACGCCTGGGCTCCCTCTCGGTTGGCTTCGACGGCGGGACCTACGTCCTCTACGCAGTCGCTGCCGCGGTCATCGGCGGCGCGAGCCTGTTCGGCGGCCACGGCAAGGCGATCCACCCGGTGCTCGGTGGTCTCGTCATCGCGACACTGACCAACGGCTTGGCGCTCCTCAACATCAGCACGGCCGGGACGGACATTGCGACGGCCGCCGTCCTGCTCGTTGCCGTTGCGGTTGACGCCACCTTGCGGCGGCGAGGCCGGTCGGGCGCAGTCTGACGCCGTTGGCGACCGCGGGGCTGCCGTTGCGGGAACGGCTCGGCAGGCACTGCACCGGGTTTCGACGCTCCTGCTCGTGCTGCTCGGCCTGCTCGTGCTGGCGTGGCCCGCTGCAGCCTCGGCGGCCACGACGTCGGCGACGAGCACGGTCACGAGCACGTCCTCGACCTCCACCTCAACCGCGTCCGCCGCTGCGGGCCAGTCGTCGTGGACCGTCTACCACGGCACCGCGGCCGGGCCGGCGTGGCGCCGTCGGTGACGAGCGTCGACCTGTCGTCGAGGGCGTGGACCTCCCCAGCGCTCGACGGAACGCTGTACACCGAACCCCTGGTGCTCGGCGATCGCGTCTTCGTCGCCACCGAGAACGACACCGTGTACGCGCTGTCGACGAGCACGGGTGCCGTCCTCTGGTCGACCCACGTCGGCACCCCGGTGCCAAGCAGTGACCTTCCCTGCGGGGACATCTCGCCCACGGTCGGGCATCACGGGGACCCCGGTGATCGATCCGGCCCGGTCCGAGCTGTTCGCGGTGGCGGACGAGTTGGTGAACGGCGCGTCGGCCCACAGTGCTGATCGGTCTCGACACCGACACGGGCAAGATGGAGCTGACCCAGGACGTCGACCCTGCCGGCGCATCGCCCGACGGCCCTGCTGCAGCGCACCGGGTTGACGCTCGATGCCGGCCGTGTCGTCTTCGGGATGGGGGGCAACTACGGCGACTGCGCCTCCGTACCGGGGCCGCGTGATCGCCGTTCCCGAGGCCGGGGGGACGCCCGAGATCTTCACCGTCGACGCGGCCGCCGGCCAGGACCAGGGTGCCGTGTGGATGGGCGGTGCCGCACCGGTGGTGGACGCCACCGGCAACATCTGGGTCACCACAGGGAACGGCTCGGTGTACCTCGTCGAGCCATCCCTACGACGACAGCGACGCCGTGCTCGAGCTCTCGCCGTCCTTGACGCTGGAGCAGTACTTCGCTCCGTCGAACTGGCCCAGCAACAACGCCCAGGACCTCGACATGTCGATCGCCCCTGCCGTCCTCGCCGACGGCCAGGTCGTCGCTGGCCGGAAAATCGCGCATCGTCTACCTGCTCGACGGCGCGCACCTGGGCGGGATCGGCGGTGAACACGCCGGCCTCGGCCACGCGTGCAGCGAGCGACATCGACGGCGGGGTCGCCGTCAGCGGGACGACGGTGTTCCTGCCGTGCTTCAGCGGCCCGGTCGCGGTGCACCGCGACCGCCTCGCCTCCCGCCCTCCACCTGCAGTGGCAGGCCTCGGTCGGGGGCGGCCCGCCCCTCCTCGCCGCTGGCCTGGTGTGGACGATCGGCCAGAACGGCGTGGTCTACGGCCTCGACCCGGCCTCGGGCTCCGTCCAGGCCCAGGCAACGGTCGGGATGCCCGCCAACCACTTCCCCACGCCGTCGGTGGGCGCGGGCCTCTTCCTCGTGCCGACGGCAGACCACGTCGTGGCCTTTGCCGCGCCCGCGACGCCCACGGCACCCACGACGACGACGACGCACGCGCCGACGACGACTACCACGCGGGTGCCACACCACGGCGTCCGCCGGCGCCGCCCGAACCAGGGCGGCGGCTCCTCCACGGTTGGATCGCGGTCGCAGCCGCGCTGGTCGCCCTCGGCGTCGTCGTCGGGCTCGTTGCTGCGGCGACGCCGGGCGCCGCGGGCGCCGCAGCCTTGACCGTTCAGGCCCGGATCCACTGATCCGATGGCACCGTGATGTCCGACACCGAGGAGGTGCTCGAGGCGAAGACGCGTCGCCGCTGTGGGTTGCTTGCGCCGTGATAGGGCGAGCCGGCCTGGACGAATCCACCCTTGACCGCTCCGGCCGGAGCCGAGCGGTGGCCGCGGGTCGCGCTATCCGGAGCGACGCGACTGTTGCGTGCACGCGCCCCAAAGGGGCGCGGGACTCAGTGCGACGAGAACAACAACTCGAGCACCGTCCCGACGCCGGCGACAACGAGGGAAACCGAGACGATGACCGCGGTCACCTGGATGAGCGGCCGGTGCATCGGCTCCCACTCGCCGACGTCGTCGAACACGTCGAGGGCGCTCTCGTCGACCTCTCCGTAGGCGGGCTCGGCCGGCGGTCGGCCGTGAGGGGGCTCGGCTCACGCGTCGCGATGTAGCCGATGAAGGGACCTAGGCCTTCGGGGAAGTGCGGTTGCGGCGGCACTGGCACGTGGCCCTGCATCGGGTGCCACGTTAGCCCTGCGCAGCGGCGCTGTGACGGGTCCACCGGTCTACCCTCTGGCCATGGACGAGCCCCAGCAGATCGGCTTCACCGTCGCCCAGTCGACCCCCCGGTTTCCGCCACGCCCCCAAGCCGCCGGCCGGGGCGCCCAACGTGCGTCGCCATCGTGCTCGACGACACCGGGTTCGGGCACCTCGGCGCCTTCGGGTCGGACATCGCCACGCCGCACTCGACGCGCTTGCCGCGGCCGGGGCGCCCGTTCAACCGCTTCCACGTCACGGCCCTGTGCTCGCCGACCCGGGCCTGCTTCTTCACCGGCCGGAACCACCACGCCGTCGGCATGGGATTCCTGGCCGACATCCCGCTGGCCTTCCCCGGCTACGACGCCCGGCTGCCCAAGTCGCGCCGCCACGCTCCCCCGCCTCCTGCGCGACGCCGGCTACTCCACCCTCGCCGTGGGCAAGTGGCACCTCACGCCGCGCTGGCAGCGCTCGGCCGCCGGGCCCTTCGACACGTGGCCGCTCGGTCTCGGCTTCGAGCGGTACTACGGGTTCCTGCAGGGCGACACCAACCACTGGGCGCCGAACCTGGTGTGCGACAACCACTACATCGAGCCGCCGCGGCGGCCCGAGGACGGCTACCACCTCAGCGAGGACCTGGCGGACCAGGCCATGCGCATGGTGCTGGACCAGCAGCACGGGCGCGCCCGGCAAGCCCTTCTTCCTCTACTTCGCGCTCGGCGCCATGCACGCGCCCCATCACGTGGCGCCCGAGTGGGTCGAGCCCTATCGCGGCGCCTTCGACAGGGGCTGGGACGCCTGGCGCGACGAGCTCTTCGCCCGCCAGGTCGGCACGGGGCGTCGTGCCCGACGGCACCGAGCTCACCGCGCGTCCCGAGTGGATCCGGGCTTGGGCCGACCTCTCCGGCGACGAGCGCCGCATGCACGCCCGCCAGCAGGAAGTCTTCGCCGGGTTCCTGACGCACACCGACGCCCAGATCGGCCGGCTGCTGGCGTCCCTCGAGGCCGACTCGGGGTGATGGACAACACCCTCGTCATGGTCTTCTCCGACAACGGCGCCAGTGCCGAGGGCGGGCAAGCACGGCTCGCGTCAACGAACACCGCTTCACCGCCCACCTGCGCGAGTCCGTCGAGGACAACCTGGCCGCACTACGACGACTGGGGCGGCTTCACCACCTACAACCACTACTCGTGGGCCTGGGCCTGGGCCGGCAACACGCCGCACAAGCTCTGGAAGCGCTACACCTGGCTGGGCGGCACGCGCACCCCGCTCATCGTGCACTGGCCCGGCCATGTCGCCCAGCCGGGCACGGTCCGTCGCCAGTTCGCCCACGTCATCGACCTCATGCCGACGATCATGGCGGCCGCGGGCATCGACCGTGCCGGCCACGGTCGACGGGGTGGCCCAGCAACCGCTCGACGGGGCCAGCCTCCTCGACGTGCTCGAGGACCCGGGCGCGGCCGAGTCAGCACACGACGCAGTACTTCGAGATGATCGGCTCGCGCTCGATCTACCACGAGGGGTGGAAGGCGACGACCAACCACATCAGCACGGGTGTCCTCGACGAAGAGGAGCTGGCCATCGGCAGCCGGAACTTCGACGAGGACCGCTGGGAGTTGTTCGACCTCTCGACCGACTTCTCCGAGGCGCGTCGACCTGGCGGCAGAGGAACCCGAGCGGCTCGCGCCAGTCTCACCGCGCTGTGGGATGCCGAGGCGGCGCGCAACAAGGTGCTCCCGGTCTCCGACGGCCTGGTGGACCGATTCGCGAGCTTCATCCCTCCGACCTGGCCGGCGGGCTCCTCGCGGACCTTCCGTCCCGGCGGCGGCGCCGGTCAGCGACGAGTCAGTCCCGCTGCTCTGGGGCGGCTTCCGCCTGACGGCCGACATCGAGCCGGGCTCGCTGCCGCGCCGCCGGCGTCGTCTGCGCCCTCGGCGACTGGTTCGGCGGCTATGCGCTCTATACCTGGTGGACGGGCGTCGTCCACTTCACCTTCGCCCGGGCAGGCTGACGTGCTCGAGCTGGTGGCCGACGACGCCGCCGGCAGAGGGCGCCACACCAGCTCAGCGTCTTCTACGCAGTCGGCAGCGGGTGACGGACCCCGGGCGCATGGCCCTGTTCGTCGACCAGGCCGAGGTGGACGCGATCGCGGTCGAGGGCATGCTGCCCCTGGCGCTCCAGCACGGCGGAGCGGGCCTGCGGCTCGGCCACGACAGCGGCTTTCCCGTCTCGCGACCGTCTACACGCCCGCCCGCGCCGCTTCACCGGCACGGTGCACTGCGTGCGATCGACGCGCCCGGCTCGCTCCGGCCCGACCCGGCCGACGAGGTGCGCACCGCCCTCCACGCAGACTGACCGCCGTTCAGCCCCGCGCCGCACCTCGAGGGCCGATGGCGCGAGTCGTCGTCAGCGCCTCGGCGCTCACTCCCCGGGTCGGACCCCGGCCAGCTCGCTCAGGTCCTCGATGCGCCATGTACCCGGGGCCGCTGCCCTCGGCAGCCGCCCGCACGGCCATGCGCTGGAGCAGCGCGTTGACCGGGGTGGGGATTCCGTGGAGCGCGCCGAGCAGGACGATCTCTCCGTTGAGGAACTCGGCCTCGATGGAGCCCGCGCGCCGGGCCAAGCTCTGCCAGCTCGATCCCCCCTGCCAGTCCCCCGACGAGGTCGGCGACAGCTGGAGGAAGTCCCCACGGCGCTCGCGGTCCTCCTCCGAGCTCGCGACGTCGATCCCCGCGGCGGCGAGCACCTCCTTGCCCTCACGCTGCGCCTCGCGGGCGAGCGGCCCGAAGCGCCCCTCGGGCCCGCTCAGCGCCTCGACGGCGTTGGCCAGGTTCATGAGGAGCTTGCGGTACTTCCAGCGCATGATGTCGGCGCGGGCGACGGACTGGAACGTCGTCGTCGCGATGGCGTCCGCGATCGCCTGACCCTGGTCGTCGATCCCCGAGGGGAAGCAGCCGAGGTCGAGCAGCCCGGACACGGGAGCCGAGTGGATCTGCACGACGCCGGGCTCGCAGCTGCGAGGCCGGGCACATCACGCACATGCCGTATGTGCGCGGGAAGTGACGAAGGACGCGGCGCTCGTTCTCCACCCCGTTCTGCATGCAGACGACCGGCGTCGTCGGCGGCGCCACGCTGAGCAGTTGCGTGAGGGCCGGATCGGTGTGCTGTCCCTTGACCGCGAGCAGCACGACGGGATCGCCGTCGCCGTCGGGCTCCCACGAGACCTCAGCCGGGTCGCCAGCGGCGCGCACGGGCAGCGTCACCGTCTCGCCGGGCGACTCGAGCACGAGCCCGGATTCGAGGGCGCGCCCGTGCTCGCCGCGCGCAACGAGGGTGACGTCGAAGCCCTGCTGGAAGAGCCGGCCCCCGACCGCCCCTCCGATGGCACCGGCACCCATGACCACGAAGCGCATGGACTGCACTCTGCCATGCGCACGGCGTGCCAAGCTCTGCTCGTGGCGAGCCTGAACCTCAACCCCGTGGAGCGCGCCACGGCGTTCGGCGGCGCCGTGGCAGGGGCACCGCTTCGCCTGGTCGGCGGCCTGGCCGGGCCGGCCCGCGGGGACATGGCACGCACCGTGCGGCGTGCCATCGGCATCTCGGAGCGGCCGGCACCCATCGCCACCGACCCTGACGAGGCGTACCTGCCCCCCGGCGGGATGGCGCGCACAGGTGCACGCCGACCTGGCGACGATGCTCATCGGCGGAGTGAGCGCGCTGCTCCTCCAGACACTGCACCCCCTGGCCATGGCCGGGGTGGCTGAGCACTCGAGCTATCAAGAGGACCCGCTGGGCCGGCTGCGTCGGACGGCGGCGTTCGTCGGGACGACGACCTTCGGCACCGTCGCGGAGGCCGAGGCCGCGGTGGCACAGGTCCAGCGCGTCCACCGGCGGGTCAAGGGGATCGCCCCCGACGGGAGGGACTACTCGGCGGAGGACCCCGAGCTGGTCACGTTCATCCACGTCGCCGAGGTGTCCAGCTTCCTGGCCTCGTCTCGGCGCTATGGGCCACGGCCTCTGACGCCCGAGGACTGCAACCGGTACTACGAGGAGGTGGCGCCTGTCGCGTATGACCTCGGCGCGCTGTGGGTGCCCCGTTCCGTCGCTGAGGTCGAGAGCTACCTGTTGCGGATCCAGCCCGAGCTCTACTTGGGTCCGCAGGCCAGGGCGGCACGGGACTGGCTGTTGCGCGGCGTGGCCCGACGGCCCAGCGAGCGCGCGGTGTACGGCCTCGTGGTGGCCGCCGCGGTCGGCGTGCTGCCGGGCTGGGCCCGTCGCAAGCTGGGCCTCTCCGTCGCCGGGCCCTTCGACCTGCTCGTCGACACGGCGGCGGTCACCCCTCTCACCCGCGGGCTGACCGCAGCCTTGCGCTGGCTGGTGGCGCCACCGGCCTGAGCGGAAGCCAGGCCTACATCGCGAGGGAGAGCCCGCCGTCGACGACCACCACCTGGCCCGTCACGTAGGACGCCTGGGCCAGCGCAATGATGACCTCGGCCACGTCGTCAGGCTGGCCTGAGCGCTGCAGCGGCGCCACCTGCCGGACGACCTCGCGTACGACATCCCAGTCCTCGGTCCACGGCGTGTCGACCAGCCCCGGTGCCACCGCGTTCACCCGTACCTCGGGACCAACCACTTTGGCGAGGAGCACGGTCATGTGGTTCAGCGCGGCCTTGCTGGCCGCGTAGGGAATGGAGGATCCCGTCGGGCGCACGCCGGCCACCGACGCCACGTTGACGATGCACCCCTTGACCTCGCGCAGCGCGGGCAGGGCGGCCACTGACATGGCCCAGGTCCCGAACACGTTGACTTCGAAGATGCGCCGCCAGACGTCGACGGTCGCCGCCTGTACGTCGTGGTGCGGGATCAGGGCGGTGGTCCCGGCATTGTTCACCAGCACATCGAGGCGGCCCCAGTGCTCGCGCGCCACTTCCACGATGTGCTCGGGGACACCGGGCTCGGTGATGTCGCCCTGCACGTAGCGCGCGTCGGGCAACGACGAGGCCACAGCTTCACCCTCACTGACCGAGCGCGCCGAGTTGACGAGCACGGACGCGCCCGCGGCGGCGAAGGTACGGGCGGTGGCAGCGCCGATGCCGCTCGACGAGCCGGTCACTGCGACGACGCGGCCGGTGAAGTCGGCGTCGCTCACCCCGGCACGCTCACCGAATCGCCGGCTCGGAGGCGCTCACCGCGGAACGATCCCCCACTGCGCCCGCCACTCGTGTCCGGGCTGCAGGTCGATGAGGTCGGTGCCGGTGCGCAGCGCGTTGGGAGGACAGGTCATCGGCTCAATGGCGACGGCGCGCCGACGCCGTGCCACGTCGGGGAGCGTGTCCCCCGTGTACACCATCAGGTAGGGGAAGCCGCCGTCCACCCAGAGCGTGGCGCCCGTCGCACCCCCGGGCGCATCGAGGCTGGCGCCGGCCCGGCCATCGGCATCGCGCACCAACGTCGTGTAGGCGGTGTCGAGCACCGCCGGTCCCACGAAGCGCGAGGTCGTGAAGTCGCGGTCGGTTCCCTCCACCGGGCTCAGCACGCCGGTCGGCAGCCCGCGGTCGTCGACGTCGAGGGTGTGGCGCGCCGGCACGTGGAGGATGGCGCCGTCGACCGTCTCGGGCCCGGCCCTGAGATACGGATGGAACCCGAGCCCGAAGGGCACCGAGCCCTCCTCGAGCGACTGCGCCGTCGTCGTCACGGTGAGGCCGTCCCGGCCGACGTGGTACTCGAGCTCGAGCAGCAACGAGAACGGGTAGCCGGGCGAGGGGTGCAGCTGCAGGCGGAGTGACAGCTGGTTCTGGTGGCGCGTCTGCAGCGTCCAGGGCAGCCAGCGGACCAGGCCGTGGATCGCATTGCGGCGTTCGGGCTCGTCGAGCGCCGCCTGGGCCCTGATCCCGTTGAACTCGTAGCGCCCGTCGGCGAGCCGGTTCGGCCACGGGGCGAGCACCTGGCCGCGGCCCGAGTGCGACCACTCGCCGGGGCCGAACCCGTCGAGCACCTGGGTGTCGCCCACCGCGTAGTGGCGCAGGGTGGCGCCCACCTCGCACACGACCACCTCGTGGCGACCGTGCCCGATTCGCCACTGCTGCCCCGTGGGCGAGGAGACCGAGATCCGGGGCGTCGGGGCGGCCATGGCGAGAATTGAAGCAGACCAGGGAGTCTTCGTGGGTGAGGACGTGCCCGGGCCAGCGGTGAAGGCGAGCGGACCGGGGTACGAACGTCTCGTGACGAGCCCAGTCGTGCCCCACGGCGGACAGTAGCGTGGTCGCTCTGTGAGGATCCTCGTCACCAATGACGACGGTGTCGGCGCGCCCGGCCTGGCCGCGCTGACGAGGGCTCTCGTCGCCTGGACCGACGGCGCCGGTGCCGACGGGCCGGGCTCACCCCACGAGGTCATCGTGATGGCGCCGAGCTCCAACTACAGCGGCGCCGGCGCGGCGGTCGGGTCGGTCACGGACGGGACGGCGATTCCCTACCAACGCGCCTTCGTCACGGGAGCCGAGGGCGTGGAGGCCTACGGGCTCGACGCCTCGCCCGCGCTCTCGGTGATCGCCGGTGCGCTCGGCGCTGTCGGGCCCAAACCCGATCTCGTCCTCTCGGGCATCAACCACGGCGTGAACGTGGGTCGCTCGGTGCTGCACTCGGGCACGGTGGGCGCGGCGCTGACGGCGAGTCAGCTCGGCATCCGCGCGCTCGCCGTCTCGCTGCGCGTCGGGGACGAGCCCGACCCGTGGGAGTCGGCTGCGGACCTCGCCGTGGCCCTCGTCCCGCTCCTGATGGTGGCGCCACCGCGTACCGTGCTCAACCTCAATGTGCCGCACCTTGCCCTGTCGGAGATCCGTGGCGTGCGCTGGGCCCGGGTGAGCGGCGCGGGCTTGATCAAGTCGGCACGCGGGGCGGGCGCGTGGGAGGAGCCGAACGAGGAGGAGATCGAGGGGCCGGCCGCCGCCGAGGCCGCACACGCCGTCATGGAGGGCGAGCCCGAGGAGAAGGGCGAGATCGTCCTCTCCGTGGGATCCCCGTTCCCCCACTCAGGCGACCTTGGGCTGGCCGATGCCGGCTCGGAGGACGCGACCTTGGTGGCCCAGGGCTACGCCGCCCTCACCGCGCTACGCGGCCCGCGGGCAGAGGAGGACCCCGAGCTGCTCGACCAGCTCGACAGCGGGCTCGGTGGCGCCCTCGGGGGGTTCGGCTTCACCGGCTGAACCCTTGGCGCGCCCCTGGTACGCCCTCCTCACACTTCTCGGTGTCGGACGTCACAGTTCCCTCATGAGTCCGCTCGATGCTGGTGCCGTGCATCGATCTGTTCGAGGACCAACACTCCGCCGCGCGTGTTCGGGGCGGGCCGCCCTGGCCGCGGCCGTCGTCGTCACGGCGGCCGGACTCCTCGCCGCCTGTGGGGGCAGCGGCCCGGGCAACTCGGCGACGCCGACCTCAACCACCGCGCCGGCAACCTCTTCCCACGGCTCCGGGCAACGGGGAACGACGAGCGTGTTCACCTTCGGCGACGTCGGGAGCAAGGGGAAGCTGGACGACCTGCAGCACGACACGCCGACGCCGGTGTCGGGTATCGCCGGCCCTGTCGTCCAGATCGCCACGTCCAATTCCGACGGCTACGCCCTGACCTCCTTGGGTCAGGTCTTCGCCTGGGGGGCCGGCCGCAACGGCGAGCTGGGCAACGGCACGACGGTCCGATCGTCACGCGACGCGGTGAAGGTCTCTTTCCCTCCGGGAGTTCGGATCACGTCGCTTCCCAATCCGATGCCCTTCGACGGTGGCCTCGCCATCGATTCGACCGGTCACGTCTGGGGCTGGGGCGTCAACAGCGCCAACGAGCTCTGTCTGCCCGGCACCGCGCCGGTCCTGCGCCCGACCGCGCGTGCCGCTGCGCGGCGTGACCCTGGCCACCGGGGCGGCCCGGCACAACCTCTTCTACGCCGAGGGCACGCTCTACGCCTGCGGTCAGGGACAGAGCGGGCAGCTCGGGAACGGGACCTTCGGCCATGCGGCGACGCCGACGGCGGTCACGGGCCTGCCTCCCGGCGGGATCGAGGCGCTGACGTCGTCGTGGCAGGGCTCGGGCGCGCTGATGAAGAACGGGTCCTACTACGACTGGGGGTACAACGCGTCGGGGCAGCTCGGCAACGGCACCACGACCAACAGCGCGGTCCCCGTCCACGTCGTGCTCCCGGCCGTGGTCACCCAGGTCTTCCAAGGAGGCAGCACCCTCAACAACGGGCAGACGGTGGCCCTCTTGGCCGACGGACAGCTGTGGGTCTGGGGCAACGGCGCCTACGGGCAACTCGGCACGGGCTCCCTCCTCAGCACACCAGTTCCGGTGCACGTGCCCTTCCCGGCCGGGACACACTTCGTCGTCGTGAACTCGGGCGGCTACGCGTCCTACGCGATCGATGCCGCGGGGAAGCTGTGGGCCTGGGGCAGCAACAGCGTCGGCCAGCTCGGGACGGGCGCCGGCGTCGGTTCGCAGCCGTCACCGGTCGCAGTCGGGCTGGTTGCCTCGCAGGTCTCGTCGACGGCCGACAACGTGGCGGCGCTGCAGCGGGGCTAGCGCGGCCGTCCTGCGCGCTCGGTGGTGCCGGACGCCGTTCAGTCCTCGTCGGGGCGCGGCGCCCGGCGCCGGCGCTTGGTTTCACTGTGGCGCCGCTTCGACTCCACGCGCCGCACCTGTGAGCCCTTGGTGGGCCGCGTGGGGGTGCGGCTGGGCTGCACGCGCAGGCCGTCGTCCAATTTGGCGGCAAGCCGCGCCAATGCCTGCTCGCGGTTGCGCGCCTGTGAGCGGGACTCCGAGGAGCTAGCACGTACGACGGGTCCGTACCGCTCGAGCAGGCGGGCACGCTGGCGCGGGCCGAGCGTCGTCGACGCGGCCACGTCGAAGTCGACCTCGACCCGACTGAGCGTGCGGTTGGCGTGCTGCCCGCCCGGCCCACCCGACGTAGTGGCGCGCCAGGAGATCTCCGAGAGCGGCAGGTCGAGTCCGCGGCGGACGTGCAGTCGGTCCTCGGTGGCCACGGGACGAGCGTAGGAGACCCGATACGCTCCGGGCCCATGGACTATCGACACCTCGGACACTCGGGCATGCTCGTCTCGGCGCTCTCGTACGGGAACTGGATCACCCACGGGAGCCAAATTGAGGAGGATGCCGCGACGGCGTGCGTGCGGGCGGCGCTCGACGCCGGCATCACGACCTTCGACACGGCGGACGCGTACGCCCTCGGTGCCGCCGAGACCGTCCTCGGCCGGGCGCTCAAGGGCGTCTCTCGCGACTCCATCGAGATCTTCACCAAGGTCTACTGGCCGACCGGCCCCAACCCGAACAACCGGGGCCTGTCGCGTAAGCACATCATCGAGTCGCTCCACGCGTCGCTCGAGCGACTGCAAACCGACCATGTCGACCTCCTCCAGGCACACCGGTTCGACTACGAGGCACCTTTGGAGGAGACGATGCGAGCGTTCGACGATCTCGTCCGGCAGGGCAAGGTGCACTATGTCGGCGTGTCGGAATGGTCCGCCGAGCAGATCGCCGACGCCCTCGAGCTGGCCGACGAGATGGGCTTCGACCGCATCGTGTCGAACCAGCCGCAGTACTCACTGATCTGGCGGGTCATTGAGGCCGAGGTGGTCCCCCTATGCGAGAAGGAAGGGGTCGGCCAGATCGTGTGGTCGCCCCTGGCCCAAGGCGTGCTCACGGGCAAGTACCTTCCGGGCGGGTCCGACGCGCCTGCTGGGTCGCGGGCCAAGGGGCCCGAAGGCGGCGAGATGAGCTGGCTCCTTCGTGACGAGATCCTCGAGCCGGTGGCAGCGTACGCGGCGCTCTGCCGGGAGGCCGGTTACACGCCGGCGGAGGTTGCCCTCGCCTGGGTGCTGCTCAACCAGAACGTCAGCAGCGCCATCGTCGGGGCCAGCCGGCCCGAGCAGATTGAGGAGAACGTGAAGGCGCTCGATGTCGTGCTCGAGCCCGACTTCGTCGAGGCGATTGAGACGGCCCTGGCACCCACCACGCTGTTCGATCCCGCGTTCACCTTCAGCCCGGCGAGCCGAAACGAGATGTGAACGAGCGCACCTCCAGCGTCGAGTGCGCCCGGTGTTCCTCGAAGACCCTGGTATAGCCGGTGTGTGCGATACGCCATCCGTCGCCGGTCAGGCGATAGCGGTCCTCGTAGAACGCGGTGCCGCCGATCTCGAGATCGGCGGCCGGGATGATGACCCTGTCCTGGAGGTACCACATGCCCTCGGCCGTCGTGTCGGACGTGAGGGTGATCTCAGGGTGATGCCCGTGGTGCTCGGTGACCATCCCGCGGTCGCCCAGGACCTCGCCCAGCCACCCCGCGATGGCGCCACGTCCCTCGAGGACGGTCCGGCCGTCCTCGTACGAGGCCGTGGCGTCCTCGGTGAGCAGCGCTCCCAGCTCTTCGAACTGCTTGAGGTCGAGGTTCCGGAAATAGGCGTACTTGAGCCTCCGGATCGACTCGAGCGCAGCGGCGCTGTCCATCTGCCCACCCCTTTCACGCAGACCGCCCCCCTGCGTGACGGCGGCCGTGGCCAGGGTAGTTTCCCGACGACTTGGCGGCCGGGCCGCCACAGAGCAGCATTTCGGGCGTGGCCTCGGACCGGAAGCGCCAGCGCATCGCCGCCTACGGCGTCTGCCGCGACGCCGACGGCCGGCTCCTGCTGGCACGGGCCTCGTCCTCGCTCACGGTGCGGGGTCGCTGGTTCCTCCCCGGCGGCGGGGTGCAACACGGTGAGAGCCCGCCCGACTCGCTCAGCCGGGAGATGGACGAGGAAACCGGCCTCATTGTCGTGGTCGGAGAACTCCTCGAGGTGCTCTCCGACGTGCGAACCGTCCCTCCCGACCGGACGAACCTCCACACGGTGCGGCTGATCTATCAGGTCGACTCGTGGGAGGGTCGGCTCCGTCCCGAGTCCGACGGCACCACCGACGCCGTCGGCTGGTTCACGCCCGGCGAGCTCGGCACCCTCCCCTTGGCCAACTACGTCACCACGGTGGTGAACCACTTGCTGTGAGGGGGAACGACGCGACCCGCGAGCGGCACCACGTCGTGATCATCGGGTCGGGCTTCGGCGGCCTGTTCGCCGCCCGAGCCCTGAAACTGGCTCCGGTCCGCGTGACCCTGATCGACCGGACGAACCATCACCTCTTCCAACCATTGCTCTACCAGGTGGCGACGGGCATCCTCTCGGAGGGGCAGATCGCGCCGCCGACCCGCGACGTCCTGCGCAACCACCGGCGCCTGCGGGTGGTCCTGGCCGACGTGACGCGCATCGACGTGGGTGCGCGCACCGTCCATGCCGACGAATTCGGTCATCCCCTCACCGTCACCTACGACAGCCTCATCGTGGCCGGCGGTGCCGCGACCTCCTACTTCGGCCACGACGAGTTCCAGCAGTGGTCCTGCGGCCTGAAGTCACTCGACGACGCGCTGGCGCTGCGGGGAAGGATCTTCGGCTCGTTCGAGCTCGCGGAGGCCGAGCACGACGAGTTCGAACGCCAGCGTCTCATGACGTTCGTGGTCGCCGGGGGTGGTCCGACGGGAGTGGAGATGGCCGGGCAGCTCAAGGAGCTGGCGCGCCGGGCGCTCCGCCACAATTACCGGCGCATCGATCCACACGACACCCGCGTCGTCCTGGTCGAGGGCACCGACCGACTCGTCGGCTCCATGGGACGCCGGCTGTCCGAGATGACGGCGGCGCGAGCTCGCCTCACTGGGCATCGAAATCCACCTCAACGCCTTGGTGACCGGCATGGACGAGTGGGGTGTGCAGATCACGAGAGCCGATGGCTCGACCGAGTACGTCCCGGCCGCAACCAAGGTCTGGGCGGCGGGCACCCGCGCCGCCGGCCTGGGCGCCACCCTCGCCGAGACGGCGGGCGTCGAACTCGACAAGGCCGGCCGGGTCGTGGTCGAAGCCGACTGCTCGCTGCCGGATCACCCCGAGGTCTTCGTCGTCGGCGACCTGATGGCCCTCGACGACTTGCCCGGCGTGGCCGAGGTCGCCATCCAGACCGGGGTCCATGCGGCCCGCAGCATCGTCCGGCGGCTCCAGGGCAACGACCCCAGGGCGTTCCGCTACCGCGACCTCGGGACCTTGGCCGCGATCGCGCGCTTCCGAGCGGTCGCCAAGCTCGGTCCCGTCGAGGTGGGGGGGTTTGTCGGGTGGGTGCTCTGGCTCGTGGTGCACCTCACGTTCCTCACCGGGTTCAAGAACCGGTTCGGCGCGCTGGCGCGCTGGACCGTCAGCTTCGTGGGGCGGGGGCGCTACGAACGGGCGCTGACCGGCCGCTGGGTCGCCCGTACGCCCCGACCGGGCGGCGGGGGCGGTCCACACCCCGGATCTGCCTAATGTTCCGAGCGGAACGTCGGCCAGACGCAGGCCTGGCGTCGGCACGACACCGTGATGACGCCGTGATGACTGCGCCATGACTGCGTCAGGACACCAGCAGCCACAGACAGCGACCAAGGGGGAGCCCATGCCCATCACCGTGACACCTATTGCGGGTCTCAGCGACCACATCAACGACGTCAGACTCCGCACGGCGCGCATCGTCAACGAGATGATCCTGCCCAACGAGTCGCGGCTGTGGCGCGGACGGCGACGCGATGTCACCGACGAAGAGCGGGCCGAGACCAGGGCCCTGCGCCACGAGGTCCAAGAGGCAGTCAAGGCGGAGGGACTGTGGGCGCCGCACTTGCCGCCCGAGTACGGAGGCATGGGCATCGACTTCATGGCCCACGCCTACATGAACGAGATCCTGGCCTATGCGGTCGGTGCGGCCTCACTCTTCGGCGTGGTGGCGCCGAACTCGGGCAACCAGACCATCCTGGTCAAATACGGCACCGAGGAGCAGAAGCGCAAGTGGCTCCTCCCCCTCGTCGAGGGAACGATGCAATCGGGCTTCTCCATGACCGAGCCCGAGCACGCCGGATCGGACCCGCGTTCCATTCAGACGACCGCCATCCCCGAGGGCGACGACTGGGTGATCAACGGTCACAAGTGGTTCACCTCGAATGGCTTCGCCGCGGACTTCTTCATCGTGATGTGCCGGGCCAAGGACTCCAAGGATGACGAGAGTCCCGGTCGCATGGTGCAGATCATCGTGCCGACCTCGACCCCCGGCGTGATCATTGAGCGCGGTATCGGCATCTGGGGCGCACCGGTGTCCGATCACTGTGAGGTGCGCTACGACAACGTGCACGTGCCGCTGGACAACGCCCTGGGCCAGGTGGGCGATGGGTACCGCGCCGCGCAGGATCGACTCGGCGCAGGCCGGATCTTTCACTGTATGAACTCGGTGGGCCAGATGTGGCGGGCCTTCGACATGATGGTCGAGCGCATGCTCACGCGAGAGGTGCACGGCGGGCTCCTCAAGGACAAGCAGTTCATGCAGGGCTTCGTGGCCGACAGCTACATGGATCTACAGTCGGCCCGCCTCATGACCATCCACGCCGCTGAGAAGGTGGACGCGGGCGACCCCCAGGCGCGCACGGAAATCAGCTCGATCAAGGTCTTCGTGCCTGCCGCCTACAGCCGGGTGGTCGACCGGGCGATTCAGGTGTGGGGCGCCGCGGGCGTGACCTCCGAGCTGCCACTGGCTCAGATGTACCTGGGCGCCCGCACGCTTCGGCTGGCCGACGGGCCGGACGAGGTGCACCGCATCCTCATCGCCAAGAACGTGCTCCACCACTATGAGAAGGGCGAGAGCTGGGACTTCGCAGGGTGAGGCTGCACCCGGCCGGCGCCGTCATCGGGGCGGCACCGGGCTCGGGCGAGGGGGCCGACACCTTCGAGATCGAAGCTGGGAGAGCGCCAACGCCGGACACGACAGAGAACATCGGCGCCTAGCCTGACGCCAGCTGAAACGAACGGGACGAAGGGCGAGGTGACCACGATGGCCGATGCGGGAGCGAGCGAGGACCCACGTCCGGGCCCAGACGGCGTCGATCGGGAGTCCGCGGACGAGCGTCAGGCAATGGATGCGCTCGCCGTCGCGTCGGTCGCATTGTCCGCTATCGGGTTTCTGACGCTGCTCCGCCTGGCCGACCGCCGTGACCGCAGCCCGGCAGCGGGCGTCGGGCTCTTCCTGGCCAGCATGCTCGAGTCGACAGGTGGCACCGCGCTCGGCCTCGTCGCTGCGGGACAGAACAAGGACTCGGAGCGCGTCACCAAGGGATTCCTCGTCGCCGCGGCCGGGACCGTGCTCGGCATCATCACCACCATCTTGAACTTCAACTGGGTGCGGACACGACGCCGGCTCTGAGCGAGCCGGAAGCTCGGTCAGCCGGGTGCCGGCGGCGCGGTGGCCGCGGGCGCCACGCCGGGCTCCATCGTCGCCGGTGCGGTGCGGGCCAGCACCGTGACGGACATGCACATGGCCGCGAATGACGCAGAGCCCAGCGCGAGTCGGGGCACGCTCTGGGTGAACGTCTCGGCGAACACCCAGACGCTGAGGCCGATGCTGACGATCGGGTCCACGATGACAATGAAGGGCTGCGACATGCTCAGCGGCCCGACGTGCAGCGCTGCCTGGTTCAAGAGCTCCGCGGCGAGACCCGCCACCGCCAGCGCGTACACGGGCCAGTGCAAGAACATGCCACCCACGCCGAACTGCGCGAGCGAGTCGGTCATCGCCTTGATAAAGGTGGCGACCAAGGCCCAGAGAACGGATGTCGCGGCCCCGAGCAGCGCGGCGCGCCGGCCCGGTGAGCCGCGCAGCGAGAGCGCGCAGAGGATCCCCGCTCCTCCCGCCGTGGCCACGGTGGCACCCAGCCAGGCACTGCTCGTCGGGGTGGCGTTGCCCCCGCTCGGCTCCGACACGGCGACGAACAGGGCGAGGGAGACACAAGTGAGCGCGGCGGCCCACCACGTGACTGCGTGGATCGTCTGGCGGATCCAGACCCGCCGCAGCACGAGGGCGAAGACCAGTTCGGTGACGAGCAGCGGCTGGACCACCGAGAGCAGCCCGTTGTGCAGCGCCAGAGCCTGGAACACGAAGCCGGCGGCCAGCGCCACCCAGCCGAAGAGCCAGAGCGGGTTCGACACCAGGTAGCGGACGAAGCGCCAGCCTTTGGAGTGGTCGGGGTCACCGATGCTGGCGACGTGCTGCGTGACGACGTTGAGCGCATTGGCGAAGGCCGCCAGGAGCGCGAACACGAGAGGCACGCGGGCAATTGTGCTTCACGACCGCGCGCGCCCGTGGCATGGGGAGCCGGTCCCTCCTCAGACCCCCACCGCGGTGTGCGCCGTGCACACCCATCCCAGCTCGTAGACGTCGACGTCGATGTCCTCGAAGCCGGCGTGGCCGAGCCGGTCCACCAGCTCGTCGGGGTCGATCGGATTGTAGGTGTCGTTCTCGTGGAATACGGCTGACCCCTCGCTGTACACCCCGTCTGCGGCCACCAGCACTGCCCCGGGGACGAGCACCCGGGCCAGTTCGCCGAAGACACGGTCTTGCTGTGCTGAGGGCGCGATGTGGTGGAGCATGTGGAACGACGCCGCCCCAGTGAAGCGGGCGTCGGGGAACTCGAGCGCCGTGGCGTCGCCCACGACGACGTCGACGTTCTCGGCACCGAGCCGGCGGGCCAGCAGCGCGGCCAGGCCTTCGTCCACTTCCACCGCGGTCAGGTGCGCGGTCATGGTGCGCAGCACGTCGGTGGTGAAGCCCGGGCCGGGACCGATCTCGAGGGCGTCGTCGCCCAGCGCCACGTCGCGTAGCGCCACGGGCAGGATCGTGTCCTGGACGAGCCGTCGCCAGTCCTCGCTGGCGCAATACTCCATGTGCTCCTGGTTCACAGCGGTGTCAGCCCGGTGCTTGGACCTGGTATTCGTCCTTCCACCAGCGGGCGGCGCGGACCTCGTCGGGATCGGTCCGCAGCGAGGAATCCTGCCCCAGGTCGGCCGGGGTGGGCCCGACGCGCTCTGCCACCGGACGCAGCGCCTCGAGATCGAAGCCGTAGCAGCGGGCGGCGGTCTCACCCAAGAGCTTGCGCGCGTCCTCGACCGGGATGTCACCGAAGTCGCCGCGCAGCCGCTCCTGGGTGTGCGGCCACGTGCCCTCGGGATGCGGGTAGTCGGTGCCCCACATCACGACGTCGCACCCGAGGACATGGCGCCGGCGGATCTCCTCCTTGGACATCGTCGACGCCCCTATGTAGATGTTCTCGCCGAAGTAGTCAGACGGGAGCTTGGAGATCTTCCCCTTCAACAGCGCTGCCATCTTCTTCGTCGTGTGTCCGCCACCCATGTACTGGTCCCACTTCCACATCATGTCGGAGGCCCAGTAGGCCGCAGCCTCTGTCACCACGAACTTGAGGCGCGGAAAACGCTCGAAGGCGCCCGAGAAGAGCAGGTGCCAGGCCGGGCGGGCCGCCCACCACACCACCTCGGCCAAATAGATGCCGATGTTGTCGTTGTACTCGTCCTGGGGCGCCTCGCCCGAGTGCGTGTGCACCGGGAATCCGGCCGCCTGGGAGGCCGCCCACACCGGATCGTAGTCGGGGTGGTTATAGGGCATGTGGTCGTGCCACATCGTCGGGATCATGATCCCGCGTATGCCGGGCTGGGTGGCCAGCCACTCGATCTCGGCCACCGAGCGTTCCACCCCGTGGGTGATCGGCACGAGCGCGATGCCGCCGTGGCGCTCCGGGCTGCGGGCGCACATCTCGGCCAGGAAACGGTTGTGCGCCCGGGCGCCGGCGAAGGCGAGCTCGGGGTCGGTGATCTCCCCCGCCGAGAGACCCGCACCAAAGGGCGGCGAGGCCATCCCGGTGATGGCGTCCGCGTCGGCGAACATCACCTCGGCCGTCACGCCGTCCGCGTCGAGCTCCTTGTCGCGCTGTTCGATGTCCCAGGCCCCGCGCAGCCCTTCTTCGTTCTCGGTCTCCCAGCCCATGATGTAGTCGTAATTCATCTGTAACGCCTCATCACGGTGCGCATGACGCTCGGCCAGGTACTCGTCGAACTGGGCGTGGTAGGTCGCGTCCAGGTACGGCCGGTAGCCCTCGGCGGGCAGGCCGGCGTGCGCGTCGGCGGAGATGATGACGTAGCGGTCGCTCATCGCTTCGCCCCGAGCACCGAGAGGTCGTCATACCGCTGGTGGATGAACGGCTCGAGATTGGCCCGGGGCACCGGGCCGATCACCCGGCCGACCTGGGTTGAGGCCCGCTCGGTCCAGTTGAGGTCGACCACGCGGCGGACCACAAGGTCGGCCACGGGATCGAGCGGTGCCTCTTTGAGGATCAGCTCGCCCTCAATGGCCTCGTGCACACGCGTCCTCTCTGTCTTCTCGCCGTAGACCAGCAGGGGGTCCTGGTCGAGCAGGCCCGCCTCCTCGCACGAGGGCGACATCTTGAACCAGAAATCCGTCTTGTCCTTTTCGTAGTTCTCCCGAGCGCTGCTGATGCGCCCGGAGATCTCGCAGATCACGGAGCCCATGCGGGCGATGCGGGCAAAGACGTTGTCGCCGTCGCGGGTGACGTCGACCTCGGCCAGCTTCTTCGGCTCACCGTTGACCTCGCGGCCGCCCGTGAGGGACTGCTCGGTCGTCATGGGCATGAAGATCGGGTACTCACCCACGCGGTCCTGGTGGCGCGCCTGGACGCCGATCCAACCAGCACCGAACACCGGCAGTCCCGGCATCTCGACCCTCGTGATCGTGATGCGGACCAACGGCTCGGGACCGGGCTCGAGCGGCGGCGGCAGCACCGCGGCGACGATCTCGGGATCGGTCTCGTAGATCGCGGTCACCGCCTCGGACCAGATGTCGGCCTTCTTGGCCTCGATCTCCCGGTTCACCTGCACGGCGCGGGCGCCGTAACGGACACTGGTCATGATTCCTCCCGTGTGTTCACCACGCACGCAGGATCTGCGTGGGGTCGAATGCATTGCACGTCGTCTGGGTCGGCCAGTCCTCGACGGCGAGTGGCCGGGCGATCTCGGATACCAGCGGACCGATATGGTCGCCGATGGGACGGAGCACCTCGAGGTCGAAGCCGTAGAACGACGCCGCCGTCGACTCGACCATCGCGCGCACCTCGGGCTCGTGGTAGTCGGCGAAAGCGACACGCAGGGCCTCCGTCGTGTACGGGTAGCTCCCCTCTGAGTGCGGGTAGTCGGCGCCCCACATGACGTGCTCGATCCCGAGGTCGCGGCACAAGGGCGCCTCGCTCGGGCGCAAGAAGCTGGCGCCGATCCAGAAGTTGCGGGCGAAGTACTCGGTCGGCGTCATGGTCATCTTCGCCGCAGCAGCACCGAAGAAATTGGACTCCGCCGCGTTGGCCGTCGTCATGCGCCCGTAGAACCAGTCGAGGGTCTGCAGGCCACGAGGCAGCCAGGCCACACCCTGCTCGGTGACGGCGAAACGAAGCGTCGGATGGCGTTCGAGCACCCCCGAGAAGATGAGGTGCCACACGGAGCGGTGGCTGAACCACGGGATCTCGATCAGCATCATCGCCCGCGCCGCCTCGTGCTCGCCGTAGTCGGGCAGTGCGCTCCCCCCATGAATGTTGATGGGCACGTCGAGGTCGGCGCACACCTGCCAGAGCGGCTCGTAGTGGTCCTCCCACAGCGGCGGCAAGTGCGAGTTCGGGGGGATGGACGGCAACAGGATCCCCCCGAAAGGCCCGCCGAACGTCTCGGTCGCCCACTGAACCTCTGCGACCGCGTCATCCATGTCGTTGGCGAAGACCTGCACGATCCCTGCACGCCGGCCCGGCACAGCCGCGCAGAAGTCCGCCAACCAACGGTTGTGAGCCTGCACGCCGGCCCAGCGGCGTTCGTAGTCCTCGGGGGTGGGGGGCAGCGCCACGAGGTTCCCCTCGGCGAAGAAGGGCGGGACGGTGTTGGGAAAGAGGACCTCTGCGGCGATGCCGTCGGATTCTGTCTCGTGCAGCCGGCGGTCACTGTTCCAGCTGCGGTAGGCAATGGGCGCAATGAGATCCGCGTAGGGGTTCACGTACTCTGCGGCCCAGGCGTCGAACTCGTCGTGCCAGCGGCTCGCCAAGTAGGGCTTGTAATCCTGAATGTCGCCGCCAGCGTGGCCGTCTGCCGAGACCACGGTGTAGCGGTCCGACGCGGCGAGCGCAGCCATCAACTCAGCGCGGCGGGCGGAGTTCCCGGCCCCGATCGCATCGGCTCTGCGGTGCAGCATGTCGGCGCACTCGTCGAGACCGTGGCCGATGATGAAATCGCCGCGCTTGACGCCGTCGACGCAGAACCGGCCGAGCTCGTGCAGGTTCATGACGTCGACCGTGCGCCCAGCCGTCTCGAGCTGAGCCCTGAACTCCTCGAACGTCGTGCCCGGCGCAGGCGGACGGCGCTTTGGTCCGGGCGAGCGCAGTGGGCCGGTTGCGCTGCGCTGTCCATAGCCCCGTGTCGAGCAGGCCCCCGGAGGGGTAGAACACGGCGGCTCGCAGGTCTGTGCCGGCAGTGATCAGCTGGTGCGCCAGGGCCTCGGTCAGGCAGGAAATCGCCGCCTTGCTCGAGGCGTAGACCGACGCATAGGGCACGGGAGCGATGCCGCCGTCCATCGACGAGGTGTTGACCACCACGCCTGGTTCGCCGGACGCGATCATCCGCGGGACGAAGGAAAGCATGCCGTTTGCCACACCGAAGACATTGACCGAGAAGCACCAGGCCCAATCGTTGGCTTCCTGCTCCCAGGGGCGACCGCCCCCGCCCGACGTCACGCCCGCGTTGTTGAAGAGCAGGTGGCAGGCGCCCTCGTTGGTGAAGACATCCTCCGCGAGCGCCTCCACCGAACCGGGCGAGGACACGTCGGTCAAGACGCCCCGAACCGTGCCCGCGTCAGCCAGCTCTTTGAGCGTGACCTCCAGCACGGGCTCCTCCACGTCCGCAATGACGACGCGTGCCCCGTCCTCGAGGAGGGCCTCCACGATGCCGCGCCCGATGCCGGCCGCTCCTCCGGTGACCACGGCAACGTTGCCGTTCAAATCGTCCACACCCGTGCCCCCGTGTTTCTGACGCCCCGTCAGACGACCACCATAACCCCCGCCAGGAAGACGCTGCGCCTCCCAGCTCTCGTTGTCACAGCGGGATCAGTCCGGTGCTCGGAACGGCCGTCAGACCGCTCGTGGCCGAGGCATGCCGTCGGACCGCCTGCTTGGCGCGTGCCCCCATCGGGCAGTGCTCGACCCGGTCGGGCCGGCATGCGGAGACGGCCCGCTCCACCGCCGCTGGCGCCCTGCAGCGCGGCGTCTACGAGCGACGAGAGCCAGGCCCGCACCGCGTCTGGCGTTGTAGCGTCGACCTGCGGTCCGGACGCGAGGAGGTGGCGACGAGGTGCAACATCGTTCCGGTTGGCTGCGCCCCGGCATGGCAGCACCAACTTCGGCTCCACCCGCTGACGGTGCCTGAGAAGCCACCCGGTCTCAGCGTTGCCCGGCCTGCAGAAGCAGAACCGCTGGGTGAGATGGCGATGGCGCGCGCGTGGTTGCAGCACCTGCGCGACAGCGCACTCTTCAAGCTCGACGGGCTCAATCCCGACCAGCTGCGCTGGCGCCCGACCCCGGGCGCCAACTCGCTTGGGGTGATCGTCGTGCACCTCGGCTACGCCGAACGCCTCTGGGTCCGGGCCATCTACGCCGGCGAGCCCATGGACATGGGATGGCGAGCTCAGATGTTCGAATTGCCCGCCGGCTGGACCGTCCACGACGTGGTCGGTTTCTACCGGGAGGAGACTGCGTTGGTCGACGCCGTGCTCGACGGCGCCGCCTCGTTCGACGTGCCCTCGTCGGCCGATTTCCGACCCACGACGCTGCGGTGGGCGGTGTTCCATCTCATTGAGGAGACGGCACGCCACGTCGGGCACATGGACATCACCCGCGAGCTCCTCGACGGGAGAGTGGGTCGCTAGCCCCCTCACGAGGGACCTCTCACGCCGGGACCGCGTCCTCACGCCCCGGTCAATGGGCTCCACAGCCCCCGGGTTCGGTCGGTGTCGCTGTCGACGGCCTGCGGAGAGTGGCCGCCGCGGTGACACCCGGGCCGAATTCAGCGCCGGAAACCAGGCTGATCGCCGGTGCCGGCGTCCTGGCCGCCTCGGACCGGGTCGTGCTCCCCCGTCGGCAGCGCCTCGCGCTCAATTCGGGCACGGCGCCCGGTACGGTGGTTTGGGCGACCCTGAAACCCGAATGGCTCTCGCGGGCCCCATAATTGGCGCAATCAAGTACGGGGCGTGGGAGGTCGAAATAAACGGCCATGGACGTGCAAACCGACCAAGCGGGGCTCCAGCCTGACCCCTTCGCGACGGCGGTGGTTCCCCTGCACGACACGGGCAGGCAGGGGCGACTGTTCTCGGACGCCTCTCCGACCTACGCGGACACGGACCAGATCCCGGCGGTGCGACACGACGGCCGGAACTCCGGGCGCCCGCGGACGTCTCGTCTTCTCAGGCTGGTCGTCGCCATCGTCGCGCTCGCCGTCGTTGCTGGCGCTGTGGCGCTCGGGCTCGTCAAGGCGGGCGTGATCGACAACTCGAACAATGGTGGCAGTCCGACGACGACACCGCCCACGACTCACCACGCAGCCCCTCCTCCATCGACGTCACCCGCCGTGACCCAGGTCTCTGCGGGATCGGGCACTGCCACCTATGCGGTGAACGACGCGGCGTATGCGGTGACCGTCTCGACGTCGACGGCCCGATCGTGGATCAGCATCGGTGCATCCGGTCAGCGTCCCGTGTTTGCGGGCATCATAGGCCCGAACAGCTCCCACAAGGTCGTGCTGCTCGGACCGTCCGTCGTCGACGTGGGGGCAGGCGGCACCACGGTCACCGTCACCGCGGGACGGCAGTCCACCACACTCACCCCGCCGTCGGCGCCCTTCACATACCAGTTCCAGCTGAAGAAAAGCTGACCCTCCGCCCGACGGGTCACCATCGGCTCCACACGTGTGGTCAGCGAGTGAGCCGCCACCATGGTGAGGGTGCGGTCAGCGGTCCTTCGCTCTTGAGGACGGCCGTACTGACGTGGGAGCCCTGGCGTACCCGCAGTACCCCTACCGCCGACCCGGCCGCGACCGGGACCGTGAGTGTCGCGGTCCGGGCGATCACGGACACGCTGAGGCCAGGCCAGCCGACGACGTTCACGGAGCTCGACGCCACCACCGGTGCGGACGCACCCCACGCGGCCCCGAGCCGCCCGACCACGTGTCCGGCGCTCACGGCTGGCACGACGGTGATCGACGCGAGCGCCGCCTTCACGAGTGCGTCGCCGGCCTCCACCGCGGCCGTGTTGGGTCCGTTCGGACCTGATTGACCGAGCACTGCGCCGTAGAGCGTCACGGTCTGACCGTGCACCGTCTTCTGTGCCGCGAACAGGTAGCAGCCGTTCGTGGCGGCGTTCGATGCAGCCATGATCCCGATGATCCCGTCCTGGCCGAGATCGAAGTTCGGGTTGTAGTGCAGACCGGACGCCGGAAGCGTCGTTTGGCCGAGCGACACGATCTGGCTGAACACGGGGATCTGCATCGCGGCCTCACCGAGACGGATGAGATCACTCGGGGTGCTCACGGTCTCGGGGTCTGACCCGCTGGGATCGGTGATACGGGTGTGCTTGAGGCCCAGTGCGAGCGCGGTCAGCTGCATCTTGGCCACGAAGGCCGACGTGCTTCCGCCATCCCAGTCGGCGAGCAAGGTCGCCATGTCGTCGCCCGAATCGATCAGAAGTCCTTCGAGTGCCTCGAGCTCGGTCAGACTCTCGCCGGCCGTCACCGTGACTTCGGGATCGCCCGCCGCGCTGCCGGTCTGGAACGCCGCGAGCACTTGGGGTGTGACCCCGATGGAGGGTCCGGTGAAGCCGCCTGTGCGGAGCGGGTGGTCTTTCAAGATGACGTAACTGGTCAGGACGCCGGCGAGTCCTGCCATTGGCGACGCCTCGTCGCGGACCTGGCCGATCGCGCCGACCCCGTGGACTGCCAATGCCGCCTCACCGGAGGCGGGCCACGGCAAGGTGGGCATCACGCCGGGAACGCGCACCGAGGTCGTCACTCCGTCGACGGTCGGCTCGGGGAGAGGCCTGAGCGACTGGACCACGGCTCCCGCTCCGAGCAGCACAACGAGCAGGATTGGGAGCACGACAGCGAACCGGCGCCGAATGCGGGCGGCGCGGTCAGCCCTGATGATCTGTTCATCCTCGGGACTGGGTGGTGGGAGCTGCCGGCCGATGTCGGCCAAACGCTCCTCGGTCTGCTTGCTGAACCCGCGGCGGCGGGCATGGGCCGGGCGTCGCGTACCGGGCTGGCCGGGACCGACCATGCAGGGACTCTACGGCCACATCGGTCCCCGGTGCTCGCGCCCCGATCCCTCGTCCAGACGCACGTCGGTCTCCACCCAGGGGTGGACGTTCATTTCGCTCCTTCCACCTGCCGAGCCACCCACGGACCGATTCGCTTTGGACCCTCTCATGTGACGGTTGAGGAGTACCCCAATCGAAAGGTGGCCGCCATGCCAACCGATGTACTGATTGTCAACATTGCCGTGCTCTTTGCCGTGCTCGAGGCAGATCTCGGGCGCAGGAAGATCAGCACCTTCCGGATCCTCCGCCCAGTGTTCTTGGCGGCAGGGATCATTCCGCTCTTCATCGTCCACCCAGCCGCCGCGGGAACGGTGAAGCGCTCGAAATCACGTTGGGCGTCCTGGGCGCGCTGCTCGGTATCGTCGCAGCAGCCGGACTGATGAGAGTCCGCTTCGATGGACCGTCGCAACAAGCGGTCAGCACTGCCGGCACGGCCTACGCGGCATTCTGGACCTTCGTCATCGGGGCCAGGCTTCTCTTCACGTACGGCGCCAACCACTGGTACACGACACAGCTCGGTCACTGGCTCTTCACCAATGGGATCACGACCGATGCACTCACCGATGCCCTGATCTTCATGGCCCTCGCCATGACCTGCGCCCGCACCCTGCGGCTTGCTGTCGGCCGGTCTCAGGTCCGACGTCACGCCATGAACCCGCTGGCGGTCTGAGATGAACCTCACCACCGTGGCCGTCGGCGCCGCCCTGATCGTCTTCGTCGTGGTCAATCGGGTGAAGGGTCAAACGGTGCCGGCACCGAAGAAGCTCTTCCTGCTGCCGCTCCTCCTCGGCTGCATCGGTCTGCAGAACCTTGCCCAGGCCAAGATGAACTCGGTCGACATCACGGTGGTGGTCGCCGGTGCTGCGCTCTCGCTCGCTCTCGGCCTCCTCCGGGAGCACGCGGACAAGCTCTCCGTGCTGGAGGGGTCCGCTCGGGTGAGCTGGGGCGCCGTGTCGGTGGCACTGTTCGCCCTCAATGTGTTGACAAAAATCGCCCTCAATGCCGCCGGAGTTGCGGCCGGCGGCCACGCCGCCGCTTTGACGAGTTCGATCATGCTGAGCTTCGGTCTGACCTTGTTGGCCGAGGCCGTCGTCATCTGGTTCCGGGCACAGTCCGTCAGGGCAGGAGAGCGCGCCCGGGAGGGGCCAGTACCGTGAGGCCGTGCGGCAGTGGGGTCGGGCCACCACATGGCCACCAGTCCGGTGAGCCCGAGATCGGACGAGCTCTCCGGATTCCTCTACGAGGGCCGCTACGCACGGATTGCACGGCTGTTGGCCGTGGCCGTGATCACCGGGACTGCGTTCATCGGCCAGCCCCGTCCCTCCTGGTCGGGCGACGGGCTCGTCATCCTCATCAGCCTCGTGGTCGCCGTTGCGTGCCAGGTCATCGCGACCACCTCGCCTTCCGGCCACTCCAGCCGCTGGGTCTTGACCAGGATCGTCGTCGAGGCGGTCAGCTGCGGTGTGCTCGTCGGCTACGACCCGGCGGTGGGGACGGCGATCCTTTTGATCTTCGTCGGGCTCGATGCCGGTGCCAGCCTCGACCTTGGGCCGGGTGGTGTCGTCACTGGGCTCGCTGTGGTGACGACCGCCATCGCGACTTTGAGCTCGGGACAGGCAACCGACAACGTCAGCCTGGGCTCCGTCGTCGTGATCGGGTTCCTCGCCGCTGCAGGCCGGAAGCAGTACATGCTGCGAGCCGACCAGGCGGAATTGCGCCTCGCCGACGCAGAACGAGCGCGGGAGGAACACGCCCGCGCTGCAGGATTGGCCGAACGGGCCAACGGGCGCGAGAGATCCACGACATCCTCGCCCACAGTCTCGGTGCACTGGTCCTTCAGCTCGATGCGCTCGATACCGTGCTCGCCACCGGCACAGCGGATCGCGAACGTGTGGTCGAGCTCCTGGCCCGTGCCCGCGCCCTCGCGGTCGAAGGGCTCAGCGAAGCCAGACAAGCCGTCGGCACGCTCCGGACGGATCCACCTCCCCTCGTTGACTCGCTGAACCAACTACTCGAGACGGCCGGCGGTGGCGACCTGGAGGTCACCGGAACGCCGAGGCCGACATCGGCGGAGCTGTGGGTCGCGCTGCGCCGCACCGCTCAGGAGGCGGTGACCAATGCGATCAAGCACGCCCCGGGCGCGACGCCGAGGGTGCGGCTCGCATTCATGCCCGACGAGCTCGTGCTGACGGTGACCGACACCGGCTGTTCTGCAGGCATCGCGCCGAATCCACTGGCCGAGACCGGCGGCGGCTACGGAATTGAGGGAGCTGCGCGAGCGGGCGGAACTCATCGGCGGGACATTGGAGGCCGGGCCGCTCGGTCCGGGATGGCAGGTCAAGCTCAGCGTGCCCGACGACCAACATCGCCGTGGACAGGTCGCGACGTGAGCGGCGATGGGGTCCTCCTCCGGATTGTGGTCGCTGATGACCAACGGGCCGTACGCGAGGCCCTTGCGACCGTGCTCGACGCCGAACCCGGCCTCGAGGTGGTCGGCCTGGCCGCTGATGGTGACGAAGCGATCGAACTGGCGCACCGGTTCTCGCCCGACGTGGTGCTGATGGATCTGCGCATGCCCAACGTCGACGGTGTCACCGCCACTCAGCGTTTGGCAGTCGAGCTCCCTGCAGTCAGAGTCGTCGTCCTCACAACCTTCGCCGACGACGCGAGCATCCTCACCGCACTCGAAGCCGGTGCCATGGGGTTCCTCACCAAGGATGCGGGCCGTCGAGCAGATCGCGTTGGCGGTACGCTCCGCCGCCGCGGGCCAGTCCGTACTCGACCCCGCAGTGCAAGCAAGTCTTCTCCGCGCCGCGTCACCGCCCGCACCGGGTGTCCCGCCGGTCCCGTCGGTCCCGGTACCCCTCCCCGACGACCTGACGCCGCGAGAGGCCGACGTCCTGCGGGCGATCGCGCGCGGCCAGACCAACGCGGAGATCGCGGCAGAGCTCTATATCTCCGAGGTCACCGTGAAGAGCCACATCAACCACCTGTTCGCCAAGACTGGCTCGCGTAGTCGAGCAGAGGCCGTCAGATACGCCTACGACCACGGCCTCGTCGCGCCACGCCCTTGAGTCACACCCCGCACGCCGGAAAGGGACGGGAGAGTCGGAGCACTGGGAGGTCACCCCTTCGATTTGGCGGATTCGTCAGCTGAGGTTCGCCTCCGTACGGGTTCCAGTTCGAGCACGGCGAGGGTCTCGGGGTCGGCAACCAGCTCGATCCCGACCACCCGGTCCTCGCGCACCGTAAAGCCGAAGACCGCCATGGGCCGCCCGCCGACCGACACCACCGCCCCGGCCAGGCCGTCGACCAACGTCAGCCTGGCCGCTCGTGCCCCGCCGGCAAACACTCGCGCGACGGCGTCGACGCCCCGCATCTCCCCGCGCAGCACCGGGGCCCCTGCGCTCTCCCTCCCGGCGGCCATCTCGACCGCCACGGCGTCGGCCCGCAGCACCACGTCCGGGTCGAGCAGGCGCAGCAGGCCCGCGAAGTCGCCCTGCCGCGCCGCGGCCAGGAAGGCGGCGACCACCTCGCGCTGAGTGGTGGCAGACGCGTCGGGGACGGCCGGATCCGACCGCACCTGCCGCCGGGCCCGACTGGCCAGTTGCCTGGCGGCGACCGGGGTCCGCCCGACGATCGGCGCGATCTCCTCGAAGGGGACCCCGAACATGTCGTGCAGCACGAACGCCAGCCGCTCGGCCGGCTCCAGGGTGTCCAGTACCACCAGCAGCGCCAGGCCAACCGAGTCGGCGAGCAGCGCCTCGTCCTCAGGGGAGGTGACCGCGACCGGTTCGGGGGCCGCGTCGGACGAGACCTCCTGCTTCCTGGCCCGGGACCGCAACATGTCCAGGCACACCCGGGACACCACCGTGGTCAGCCAGCCTCCGAGATTGTCCACGGCCTCGGCATCCGATCGGCTGAGGCGCAGCCAGGCCTCCTGGACGGCGTCATCGGCCTCGTCGCTCGATCCCAACATCCGCAGTGCCACCGCGCGGAGGTGGTTCCGATGGGCCTCGAATTTCGGGCGAGCAGGTCGGAATCGCTCATGGTCACGTCCTCGGGTTCGTGGTCGTCATACCCCTGACGACACACACCGGGTCGATGTGACCCACGACCTTAGGAGCCACCTGACCACCTCTTCCACCAGGGAATCAAGACCGTGCTGCATCCCGTCACCGACACGGAGAAGGCCAAGGCCCTCTACACCGCCCTGCTCGGCCAACCGCCTCAGACCGACGGGCCCTATTACGTCGGCTTCGACGTCGCCGGCCACCACATCGGGCTTGCTGCCGGGCGGCGGGCCGCAGGGCTATACCTCCCCCGTGGCCTACTGGCACGTGTCCGACATCGAGGCGAAGTTGGCCGAGATGACCGCGGCGGGTGCCACGGTCAAGGAGCCCGCCAGCGACGTCGGTGGCGGCCGTCTGGTGGCCACCGTCACCGACCCCGACGGCAACGTCCTGGGCTTGATCCAGGACACGTAAAGCACTCGTACGCCGCTGCGGGTGCGACCCACGAGACAACGACAGCGCCACTCTACGAAAGGACCTGCCATGACCTCCATGACCTCCATCAATTCCATCACCCTCGAAGTCCCCGACCCCGCGCCGCCAACGCCTTCTACACCGACGCCTTCGGCTTGAACGATCAGCTGAATCGAGCTGTCCGACGCGCTCGGACCGCGCCCACCAGCGGCTTTCGGGGGTTCACCCTGTCGCTCGTGGTGTCCCAGCCCGCGACGGTCGACGCCGCTCGTCGGCGCCGCGCTCGACGCCGGAGCGACAACGCTCAAGGCCGTGACCAAGTCGCTCTGGGGCTACGGCGGCATCGTTCAAGCGCCCGGACCGCACTGTCTGGAAGGTCGCCACGTCGTCCAAGAAGAACTCCGGTCCTGTCTCTCGGAAGATCGATGAGATGGTCCTTCTGGTGGGGGCCGCGGATGTGCCGCGAGCAAGCGGTTCTACGTGGACCACGGCTTTCGGGTGGCGAAGAGCTTCGGCCGCAAGTACGTCCAGTTCGACAGCGCGCCCGACGACGTCAAGCTTGCGCTCTACGGACGCCGGGCGCTGGCCAAGGACGCCGGCGTCTCCGCGGACGGCATCGGACCGCACGGGATCATCATCGGCAGCCAAGCCGGGTCCTTTGTCGACCCAGACGGATTCGCGTGGGAGGCGGCGTGAACCCTCTAGAACCGGCCATCACCGGTCAGTGGGCACGTCGTCGCGGCATCCGTCTGTGACCCGAGCCCGCCGAAACGGAAATCTTCGCTTTGTGGTTGCCAATCGCGCGCGGCGGACGTTTCGAACGGGATCACTGCTCGACGCGAGGTGAGAATTCGCGTTGAATGTGACCCGGGAATTCGAAGAGCTGTCCCTTTGACCGCGCGACCCACGCGATGGTGGCGTTGCGGGCTCGTGACGAAGAGGAGGCCTCTGGAAGGAGGGTCTTGTTGAGGACCCTCGTTGCGCATTGGGGCCTGTCCGGCGGCTGTCTCGGAGTGAGTGAGGATTCGTGGTGGGGAGGAGGGACGATTGTGGCCGACGGGGAAGAGGTAGAGGTTGAAGTCGTCGTCGCCCATAACGAGCGCGCGACCCTGCGTGTCGGCGACGTTTTCCTGAAGGTCGACGCTGATCAGACGCGCACCGACGTCGAGGTCGAGGCGATGGCTCTGGTGCCGATCCCGACTCCGGAGGTGCTGTGGCGGAATCCGCCTGTGCTCGCGCTCGCCGCCCTCTCAGGGACGGCACTGGGCCGCCTCGGCGAGCCGTCGACGGCGTCGGCGGCGGCGTGGGCCGCAGCGGGTGCCGCCGTCCGGATGCTGCACGACGCGCCACTGCCACCATGGCCCGGTAAGAGGCTGGACGAGATGGCTTCGCGCCTCGACTGCGAGTGCGAATGGCTCGTCACGAACGGCGTCCTTCCCACCGACGTGGTCACGCGCAACCGCCGCCTGGCCGAGACGGCACTCCGGCCGTGGACACCGGTGTTCACCCACGGCGACCTGCAGGTCGACCACGTCTTCGTCGACGGTGACGAGATCACCGGCGTGATCGACTGGTCCGATGCGGGCCAGGGCGACGCGCTGTTCGACCTCGCCATTCTCACGCTCGGACACGAGGAGCACCTTGGCGACGTCGTCGCCGGTTACGGGACCGACGTTGACCTCGACGTGATCCGCGCGTGGTGGTCGTGGCGAAGCCTGGTGGCGGCCCGATGGCTGATCGAGCACGGCTTCGACCCGTCCGTCGCCGGGCTGCGAGTTCGCCGTGCTGAGATCCCAACTGTGACCCTGCACGAGCCCAACAGCGATGAGTGCCGTTCTGCTCGAGTTCTCGCTAGGAGCACCCGCTGGTCGACCCGCAGCTCCCGCACACGTAGCAGGAGCCGGCCCGCTGCATGGTGTTGCCGCAGTTGTAACAGAGCGGCGCGTCGAGCTGCTCGCGGCCGGGCCAGCGGCTGAGCCGACGTCGGCGTCGACTGCCATCGGCAGCCGGGACGCACTCCGCGGCACCACCGCTGAGCCCGTCGTCGACCAGGCCGACCGACGGCGTCGCCATCTCCTCGACACCGGGCAGCGTCGGCTGCGTCCGCTCCTGCGTGGAGAGGATGCCCAGCTCGGTCCGCTCCTCCACCGGCAGGTAGTCGAGCGCGAGCCGGCGGAAGATGTAGTCGATCAGGCTGGTGGCGATGCGCAGCTCGGGGTCGTCGGTGATGCCCGCCGGCTCGAACTTCATGTTGGCGTACTTGCGTCACGAAGGTGGCCAGCGGCACGCCGTGCTGCAGCCCGAGGCTGAGCGAGATGGAGAAGGCGTCCATGATCCCGGCCAGGGTCGACCCCTGCTTGGAGACCTTGATGAAGACCTCGCCCGGGCGGCCGTCCTCGTACTCGCCGACCGTCACGTAGCCCTCGCAGTCGGCCACCCGGAAGGAGAACGTCTTCGAGTTGCGCTTGCGGGGCAGGCGCTCGCGCACCGCGCCAACCACGAGCGGCGACGCCGCCCGCTGCTGCTCGTTGGCCAGGGCCGCCTCGAGCTCGGCGATGCGTGCGGCGATCTCGCGGTCGTGCGCCTCGGCCTCCGAACCCGCCGGCGCCAGATCGCCACCTTCACCCGAACCGATCGCGGCGGCCTCCTTCTTGGTCGTCGACAGCGGCTGGGCCACCTTGCAGTTGTCGCGGTAGATGGCCACCGCCTTGATCCCCAGGCGCCAGGCGTCGATGTGCAGCTGCTCGACGTCCTCGACCGTCACGTCCTCGGGCATGTTGACGGTCTTGGAGATGGCGCCGCTGATGAAGGGCTGCACCGCCCCCATCATGCGGATGTGGCCCGAGTAGTGGATGGTGTTGTCGCCCATGGAGCAGGCGAAGACGGCCAGGTGCTCGGGAGCCAGGTGCGGCGCGCCGACGATCGACATGTGCTCGTTGACGTACGCCACGATGTCCTCGGCCTGTTCGGGCCCGTAGCCCAGCTTGGCCAGCGCGCGCGGCACCGTCTGGTTGACGATCGACATCGTCCCGCCGCCGACGAGCTTCTTCGTCTTGACGAGCCCGAGGTCGGGCTCGACGCCCGTCGTGTCGCAGTCCATCAGCAGGCCGATGGTGTTGTGGCTGACGAAACCGTTCGCGACGTAGGTGACGTTGCTCGGCACGGACACGTCATAGGTGAGCTCGTCCTCGCCCAATTCCACCGAGCCGACCGTGTCGTAGAAGAAGCCGAGCAGGTGGCCGAGCTCGGCGATCTCCCGTCCGCTCGAACAGTTCGGTTGCGATACGCCGGCTCACCCGGCTCCGTGCCTGCTCCATCAGCAGAACCTTGCGCAGACGGTCGTTGGCCGGAGCCAGCCGGTCGATGAGCTCCCGGGTCAGCGGCACGTAGTCCTTCCGACCCGTCTGCGCCTGAGCCACGTCGGCTACACGCACCCCTGCGTTCTTCCGATCGCTCATGAAGCCGACGGTCTCGAGCCAGGGCGCGGAGTAAGAGGCGTTGAGCGTGCGCAGCGTGGCGAGCGGAGCGGTGCCCCAACTCGTGCCCACGGTCCGGTCCTTTACGGAGAGCGTGGTGGGGATGCCGAGGGCCAGCAGCAGGGTCTGCGCGTCCCGCACCATCTGCAACGACGTGTTCTTCAGCGTCGGGTACCCCGCGCTCGTGTCGCCGTCTGCCTCGTACAGACCGCGCAGGAAGGCCGCGTAGACCTCTCGATCGTTGGCGTGCAGAACGGCGTCGGGAATGTGGGCCGTGTAGCCCTTGCCGCGGTGACCTTCCGCCGGCGCGTGCTTGGCAAAGCCGCACGCCTCCCACCACGAGGCGAGGCGCACCGAGTCCACCCGCACCTCGATGTAGCCGCGCTTCGGCGTGATCTTGGCTCGCCGACGCCGAAGCATTCCTTCGACAGGAGCTGGAGCCGCTCCACGACGTCGAAGTCGGATTCGGCCACGCAGAACCGCAACCCACGGCTGTGCAGCGAGCCGTCGCCCATGAAGTAGCCGACGAGTTCGGCCAGCTCTGCCGTCATCTGCCGCGGCACCCGGACGTGGTGCTCGCCGGTCCAGTACGCCTCAGCCAGTGGCGGCAACGTCACCTCTTGCGGCTCACCGACGAGGGTCCCCATCGCCAAGGGGACCAGCTCTCCAGCCGACAGGTCGCCGAACCGGCGCCACACCCACTCGCCGGAGGCCGGGTCCACCACCTTGATCCGGTGCGTCGGCGTCCCCTGAATCCGGTGGCCTCGCGCTGTGTCCACCGTGACAACGGCCTCTGATCCGTTGACGTAGAACTTCGTGGCCTGCTTCGGCCCCTCGTCCGTTGCGACCTCCGTCTCGAGGTCCTGCCACTTCGGTCCGTCCGGGTCGCCGAGCGAACGCAGGCGCACAAGTCCGCGTCCGGTCGACACGAGCGTGCCGCCGACAAGGCATCCCGTCGGCGCCAGCACAGACGCCTGCGAGTTGCGCACGCCGTAGACCTCGGCCAGCTCGACCGCTGCGTCCCACGACTCCTGCGCGGCCGAGAGCAGCTCGGGTGGCACGACGTCCTCGTCGATGCGGGCCGCCTCGGCCTGGTGCATGCGCAGCACGTTGAGCATGGCCTCGCCGTTCTCGTGGAAGCCGGCGAACGGCCCCATGCGCGCCGCGGTGCGGGCCGAGGTGGCGTAGGCGTGCCCCGTCAGCAGCGCGGTGATGGCAGCGGCCCAGGCCCGGCCGGCGTCGGAGTCGTACGGCAGACCCTCGGCCATCAAGCAGCGCGCCCAGGTTGGCGTAGCCGATGCCGAGCTGGCGGAAGGCCCGCGTCGTCTCGGCGATCTGCTCGGTCGGGTAGTCGGCGTTGCCGACGATGATCTCCATGCCGGTGAAGACGACGGACACCGCCGCCTTGAAGCCCTCCACGTCGAACTCGTCGTTCCCGTCGAGGAATGTAAGCAAATTCATGGAGGCCAGATTGCAGGCCGAGTTGTCGAGGTGAACATATTCGCTACATGGGTTGCTTCCGTTGATCCGACCCGTGTTGGGCGCAGTGTGCCACCGGTTGATCGTGGTGTCGTACTGCAGGCCAGGGTCGGCGCACTCCCAGGCGGAGTGGGCGATCTGGCGGAAGAGGTCGCGGGCGGGCACCGTGCGCACGACGGAGCCGTCGGTGCGCGCCGTCAGGTTCCAGTCACGCCCGTCGAGCACCGCCTCCATGAACTCGTCGGTCACCCGGACCGAGTTGTTGGCGTTCTGGTACTGCGTGGAGTGGCTGTCGGCCCCGTCGAGGTCCATGTCGAAGCCGGCGTCGCGCAGCACGCGGGCCTTGCGCTCCTCGATCGCCTTGCACCAGATGAAGTCCTCCACGTCGGGGTGGTCGGCGTCGAGGATGACCATCTTGGCGGCGCGCCGCGTCTTCCCACCTGACTTGATGGTGCCGGCCGAGGCGTCGGCGCCGCGCATGAAGCTCACCGGGCCCGACGCGGTGCCGCCGCCCTTCAGCAGCTCGTGCGACGAGCGGATCCGCGAGAGGTTGACACCGGCGCCCGAGCCGCCCTTGAAGATGATGCCCTCTTCCGTGTACCAGTTGAGGATCGAGTCCATCGTGTCCTCGACCGAGAGGATGAAACACGCTGACCCCTGCTGCGGCACGCCGTGGACGCCGATGTTGAACCACACCGGCGAGTTGAAGGCCGCCTTCTGGTGGATGATGAGGTACTTCAGCTCGTGGTTGAAGACCAGGGCCTCCTCGTCGTCGACGAAGTAGCCGTCCTTGATCCCCCACGCGGTCAGCGTGTCGGCCACCCGGTCGGCCACCTGGCGCAGCGACGACTCGCGCTCGGGGGTGCCGAGGGTCCCCCGGAAGTACTTCTGCGCCAAGATGTTGGTGGCGTTCAGGCTCCAGGACTCGGGCACCTCGACGCCGAGCTGCTCGAAGGCCACGGTCCCGTCACGGAAGTTCGTGATGCGGGCGTCGCGCCGTTCCCAGGTCACCTCGTCGTAGGGGTGCACACCTTCGGTGGTGAAGTGGCGGCGGATGCCGATCTCGGATCGCTGGGGGGCGATGGCCATGGCGCTGGGGTCCTCCTCGTTGGGGCTCGGTCTGGGGGTTCGGTGCTGGGGCCTGCTGCGTGCTGCTGGTCTTGCTCTGCTGTGTGCCTGACTGCTCGGCGGCGTCGCCGAACCGTCCCCCACTTCAGCGGAACGGTGTCTCACGGCGCCTTGTCCCGATCAAGCGCCCGGGAGGGGAACAAAACGCCTTACCACAACATATAGTGGCTGCCCCTCCCCCGAGACACGAGATGCTGTGGTCATTACAGCACTGTAGTTACGCCCTTGTCAACCAATCGCCCGCACCGTCCATGCAGGTCACGGGCCGTTCGCGATGGTTTCGCGCGCGGGACCGGCCAGGCCGCCCGCACCCCACGCCGATTTCCCGCGAACGGGTAGCGTCAGCCCTCCATGGCCAAGGTCGTCGCCGTCGATGCGGGCACGACCGGCGTGCGGGCCCTGGTCGTCGACGAGGAGGCCCGGGTCGCCGACGTCGCCTACCGGGAGCTGACCCAGCACTTCCCACGGCCGGGCTGGGTCGAGCACGACCCGGCCGAGATCTGGGGGGCGGTGCTCGCCACCCTGGCCGAGGTGGGGGCACGCCTCGCCGAGTCCGGCGAGACCGCGGCGGCCATCGGGATCACCAATCAGCGCGAGACGCTGGTCGCCTTCGACCGCTCGAGCGGCCGGCCGCTGCACAACGCCATCGTCTGGCAGGACCGCCGCACCGCACCGCTGTGCACCGAGCTCATTGAGACGGGCCACCAGCCCCTCGTGCGCGCGACGACGGGCCTGGTGCTCGATCCGTACTTCAGCGCCACCAAGGCCGCCTGGCTGCTCCGCCACGGGGACCTCGCGCTCGGTGCGGACCACCCGGACCTCTCCTTCTGCACCGTCGACACCTGGGTGCTCTGGAACCTCACCCGCGGGGCTACCAGCGGGGGCCGCGGCGGGACCACCGGCGTGTACGCCACCGACCCGTCCAACGCCAGCCGCACGTTGCTCTTCGATACGCGCACCCTCGCCTGGTCCGCCGAGCTGTGCGACCTCTTCGGGGTGCCCGCGCACACGCTCCCCGAGGTGCGCCCCTCGGCCGGCCGCTTCGGCACCGCTGCACTGGGCGACCTCGGCCCCGCGGCGGCCGCGCTCGACGGCGTGCCGGTCTCGGGCGTGCTGGGCGACCAGCAGGCCGCGCTGTTCGGCCAGGCCTGCTTCGACCCCGGCATGGTCAAGGTCACCTACGGCACCGGCAGCTTCGTGCTCGCCAACGCCGGCCCCGAGCGCCCGCCCGCGCCCGATGGCCTGACGGTCAGCTGCGCGTGGGATCTCGGCGCGCACGCCGGGACGCGCCCGCCCGTCGCCTACGCGCTCGAGGGGTCGGCCTTCGTGTCCGGCGCCGCCATCCAGTGGCTGCGCGACGGGCTCGGCATCATTGCGTCCGCGCCCGAGATCGGCCCGCTCGCCGCGTCGGTCCCCGACAGCGGCGGCGTGACCTTCGTGCCGGCACTCACCGGCCTCGGCAGCCCGTGGTGGGATCCGCAGCGCCCGCGGCATCGTCACCGGTCTCACCCGCGGCGCGGGGCGCGCGCAGCTCGCGCGCGCGTGCGTCGAGGCGATGGCCTTCCAAGTGCGCGACATGACCGATGCCATGGGTGCCGCGTCGTCGCACCCACTGGCCGCGCTGCGGGCGGACGGGGGCGCCGCCGCCATGGACCTCCTCCTCGAGCTCCAGGCCGAACAGAGCCGCATGTCCGTGGCGCGCCCGCGCTCGCTCGAGTCGACCGCGCTCGGCGCCGCGACCGTGGCAGGACTGGCCGAGGGCGTCTGGTCCTCGCTCGACGACCTGGCGGCGCGCTGGGAGGCTGAGCGGTTCTTCGAGCCCCAGCTGCCACCGGAGCTGACCGACGCCGTGCACGCGGTCTGGCGCCGCGCCGTCGACAAGGCGATGGGCTGGGCAATCGACCCCGAGAAATAAAACAAGGAAATCCTTGTTATATTCTGTCTAGAGGAGCGGACCCGCCGCTCGGAAGGGTGGGCAGCCATGAGCGTGGCCATCGTGACAGGAGCATCTCGGGGACTGGGCGAGGCGCTCGGCGTGGGACTGGCGCGAGCGGGGTGGTCGCTCGTGATCGACGGCAGGGACCAACGGACGCTCGACGCGGCGGCCGATCTGATGCGGGCACACGCGGCACCCGGCGCGCACGTGGTGGCTATACCCGGTGACGTCACGAGCGGCGAGCACCGCCACGACCTCACGGGTGCCGCGTTCGACGTGGGCGGGCTCGATCTCGTCGTCAACAACGCGGGCACGCTCGGCGCGTCGCCACTGCCTTCACTCGGCGACTACCCGCTCGACGAGCTGCGCGTGGCATTCGAAGTCAACGTCGTCGCGCCGCTCGGCCTCGTGCAGGACGCGCTGCCGCTGCTGCTCGACGCCGAGCACCCGCGCGTGCTCGACATCACCTCGGACGCCGCGGTCGAGGCCTACGAAGGCTGGGGCGGCTACGGTGCCGGCAAGGCCGCGCTCGAGCACCTCGGCGCCGTCTTGGCCGCCGAATACCCCGCCCTCACCGTGTGGTCCGTCGACCCGGGCGACCTGCGCACCGCGATGCACCAGGCCGCGTTCCCCGGCGAGGACATCTCCGACCGGCCCGAGCCGGCCAGCGTCGTGCCCGCGCTCCTGGAGCTGATCGGGAGCGACCGCCCGAGCGGGCGCTACCGCGCCGCCGACGTACGTGCGCCGGGCTCGGCTGGCAAAACGGGAGCGGTGGCATGAGCGCCCTGATCGTCCCGGCCCTCGACGAGGAACGGGCTCGCCTCCCCGAGCTGCACCCGCTCTCGTTCTCGCTGCCGCCCGAGCTCGAGGCGCCCGCACCGCCGGAGAACCGCGGCATGACCCGCGACGCGGTGCGGATGCTCGTGGCCTCCAAGGCCGACGGCTCGCTCGTGCACTCGCACTTCTCCGAGCTGCCGCGTTTTCTCGACGAGGGCGACCTCGTCGTCATCAACACCTCGGGCACCCTGGCCGCCGAGATCGACGGCACCGCCCCTGACGGCGCTGCGGTGCAGGTCCACCTCTCGACGCAGCCTGCCGGCCGGTCTGTGGACGGTCGAGATCCGCCGCGACGGCGAGGCCCACCTGGCAGCCTCGCCCGGCGACGTGATGCAGCTGCCGGCGGGCGGCTCCGTCGCCCTGCTCACGCCCTACTCGCCCGGCCCGGGCGGTAGCGGTGTGCGCCTGTGGGTGTCGCGGGTCGAGACGCCCGAGCGCCTGTACAGCTACCTCGCCCGCTACGGCCGTCCCATCCGCTACGGCTACGTACGCGGGAGCTATCCACTCTCGGCGTACCAGAACGTCTACGTCACCGAGCCGGGGTCGGCCGAGATGCCGAGCGCCGGACGGCCCTTCACCCCCGAGGTGCTGACCCGCCTGGCCGCCAAGGGCGTCGGCGTCGCTCCCCTCTTGCTCCACACCGGCGTCGCCTCGCTCGAGGCGAACGAACCGCCCTACGCCGAGTACTTCAAGGTGTCGACGGCCACGTCGCACCGCATCAACGACACCCGCCGTTCCGGCGGCCGTGTCATCGGCATCGGCACGACCGTGGTCCGCGCGCTCGAGTCGGTCGTCGACGACCACGGGCACGTGCACCCGAGCGAGGGCTGGACCGAGACGGTCGTCTCACCGGAGCGGCCGGTGCGCTCCATCGACGGGTTCCTCACCGGCTGGCACGAGCCCGAGGCGTCGCATCTCGCCATGCTCGAGGCCATCGCCGGGCGCGACCTGCTCGAGGCGTCCTACGCGGCCGCGCTGGCGGAGGGCTACCTGTGGCACGAGTTCGGCGACGTCCACCTGATCCTGCCGTGAGCGGTCGGGACACGACACCAGATGCTCGGACGGTCGCCGTCGCGGCGGC
The DNA here is from genome assembly GCA_963825965.1 of uncultured Acidimicrobiaceae bacterium. Taxonomy (GTDB): domain Bacteria; phylum Actinomycetota; class Acidimicrobiia; order Acidimicrobiales; family RAAP-2; genus Bog-473. Next base: position 273,328 of record CAWGUX010000012.1, on the reverse strand, counting down.
ATCCGAGACGGCCGGACCCGAGTCGCCGCTCGAGCAGCTCCCCACGACGCGGCGCGCCATCCTCAACCTCTTGAAACGCCAGGGACCGCTCGACGCGGCCGCGGTGGCCGGCGCGCTCGCACTGACGCCGGCGGCCATCCGGCTCCAGCTGACCCGGCTCGAAGAGGACGGGCTGCTGAGCCACCGCGACGAGGTCCCGCCCGGGCCCCGCCGAGGCCGGCGGCGCCACGTCTACGAGCTCACCTCTGCCGCCGAGGCGCTCTACCCCAAGCGCTACGGCGACCTCACGACCGAGCTCCTCGGGTATCTCGGCGGGCCCGGCGCGTCACAGGTGGACGAGCTCTTCGAGCAGCGGCGCCAGCGCCGGGTCGCCGGCGCGCTGCCGCGCACCGTGGACCGACCCTTCGACGAGCAGGTCGCCGCACTGACCCAGATCCTCGAAGAGGACGGCTACCTGGCCGAGGCCGAACGCCTGCCCGACGGCAGCTGGCGCATCACCGAGCACAACTGCGCCATCCTGACCGTCGCCCACGGCTTCTCGCAGGCGTGCACGAGCGAGCTGGCGTTCATTCGCGATGCGCTGCCCGGTGCCACGGTGCGACGGGTGGCGCATCTGATGGACGGCGCGCACGTGTGCGCGTACGTCGTCAGCCCGCCTTCCTCTCTTGATTGAAGAACAAGCCTCTGGCCTGCTGGGGCCGCTTCGCCGGTGAGAAGGGACGGGACTAAGTCCCGCTGGTGAGTAGGAATTCAATGGCTATTGCAATACCGTATCCACGATGACAGGATCTCTCGGGCCTTATAGGAGCTGACGAATATGGCGAAGGGTTCGACACCGAGGGAATCCCCGTGGGCAAGCGTCGTGCTCAGTTTCGGTCGATTCTTGGTTGCGACGAGCGGTGTTCCCGGTGGCAGCGAGGCCTTTAACACCGCCGTCGACCTCATTCGGTCGGTCGAAGGCGCCCAAGACGCACAGGCAGAGATGCTGAATGCGATCCATGAGGACGTCGAGCTTTTGCGGCTCCAGGCGTTCAAGAGCGGGAAGCTTCGCCTGGAGGAGGTCGCACGCGCCGGCGCGCAGAGTGACCGATACGTGACGATGCTGAATGAAGCCGCGTCGCGGTTCCTCGATGCTGAACCCATGTGCACCTCTCCAGAAGAGAGGGCGGTGAACGAGCTCTACCTGGGACTCACTCTCAGTCTCTTGAACAGTCGAGATGATGCGTCACACTGGTTGCAGGTGAGCGCGGTAACCGGTACCGATGCTGTTCGTGAACTCGCAAAATCGGCGGGGAACATCAAGGTCTACAAGAGCAAGAAGACCGTTGCTCTCTCCGCCACTCTTTCCGCTGTCCTCTATCCGGCTGCGCCCATCGTTATCACCAGCGCTCTCATCAAAAAGAGGAGGAGGAAGCGGGAAGCTCACGCCACCGTTGACGTCCTTGCCGACTTCCTGCCGTTCGTGAACGCTGCAGTGTCCTGTCATAACACGTTGGGTCTCCATACCTCGATGCCAACCCTGGAGCTCGAGCAGACCGGGAAGAACACTTGGGACCTTCGAGAGAGCTCAGACGAACAACCGACAATGATCGGTCAATAGAGTTTCCGTCGGCCCCTTTGGCAGTATTCACCCCGCCGTCGTCGTAGAGTCGGCCGCACGGATCTCGAGGACCGACACTCCGTCGACCTCGTGGATCTCGTTCTGCAGCAACTCGATCAGCTGGCCCCCGATCTCGACCACGAACTCGTCGACGGCGTGGCCGTCGTCGCGGTCGAGAATGTTGATGGCCACGATGTCGCCACCGACGGCCCCGATGCGGCTCGCCACCAGGCCGAGGGCGCCCGGACGGTCGGGCAGCGAGATACGGACGACGTAGCCAGCCATGGAACAAACGTTAGGCGTTCAATGTGAACTGCCTGTTTCAGATTGCTTACGAATCCACGGGGCCGGCGCCCGCACGCTCAGCCGGGACATTCCGTGAGCACGTGCAGCCAGCCTGTTCACGCTGCCCGTTCCGGCGCCACGCTCGTGCGTGAGGGCACGTACTCGTCGAGGTAGTCGCGCTCGGACAGCCGGGCGATCTCGTGCATGAGGCGGTCGGTGAAGGCACGGCACTCGGTGTGGTCGTGATGCCAGAGCGGGTCGTCGGGGTTCTCGGGCGCGTCCATCTGCATGGGGGCCCCGAAGCGGATCGTTACCGTCTTGAAGGGCCGCATGAATTTCGAGTTGACCGGCTGCACCTCGACCGTGCCGATCACGCCGACGGGGATTACCGGCACGCCGCACTCGCGCGACAGGCGGGTCACCCCGGTCCGGCCCTTGTGCACGTGCCGATCGAGTGAGCGGGTGCCCTCGGGGTAGAGCCCGAGGATCCGCCCTTTGCCGAGCACGTCGGCGCGGGCGGTCTCGAGCGCCCGCTCCGAGGAGCTGCCCCCGGTGCGCCGGATCGGGATCTGCCCGGCGGCCCGGAAGAACCAGGCCGTCTTCCACGAGTCGAAGTACTCCGCCTTGGCCAAGAAGGTCACGCTGGCGCGTCACGACGAGCGGGATGAAGAAGGAGTCGCAGAAGGACTGGTGGTTCGCCGCCAGTACGGCGGGCCCGTGCTTGGGGATGTTCTCCCGGCCCTCCACCTTCACGCGGAACAGCACCAGGAAGATCGGGGTCAAGACCGCCTTGAGCACCCAGTACGCCACGCGTCCAACGTACCCCTGCCGGCCTCGCCGCGCACCGGGCGGGCCCGCTGTGCTGAACTGCGGTGCCGTTGACAGCCCGATTGCAACCGTCGATAGCCCGAGAACAGCCCGATTGCAGCCCGCTTTGCACCACCAGCACATGGAGGCACCGTGACGAACGAGACCAAGACCGCCGAGCCCTTCCTCTCGGGCCTGTACTTCGGCGAATGCCCGCGCTGGCACGAGGGTCGCCTGTGGTACTCCGACTTCTTCGACCACGCGGTGTGCTCGGTCTCCCCCGACGGTGACCGCCGCGTCGAGGTGGACTTCGAGGGCGAACCGGCGGGGCTCGGCTGGCTGCCCGACGGCCGCCTCCTCATCAACTCACGTCTCGACCGCGCCATCATGCGGCGCGAGCCCGACGGCACCATCGTGCGCCACGGCAGCCTCGAGCCGTGGGCGACCTGGCACGCCAACGACATGGTGGTGGCGGCCAATGGTCAGGCCTACGCCGGCAACTTCGGCTTCGACCTCGACGGCCTCTACGACGGCACGGTCGAAGTCGAGTGACATCGGGCCGGCCTCGCTCGTCCGCGTCGACCCCGACGGCTCGAGCCACGAGGCGGCGGCCGACCTCGCCTTTCCCAATGGCGCGGTCATCACCGCCGACGGCGCCACGCTCATCATTGCCGAGAGCATGGGCGGACGCCTGACTGCGTTCGACCGGGAGGCCGACGGCGCACTGACCAACCGGCGCGAGTGGGCCGCGCTGACGGGCATCGCCCCCGACGGCATCTGCCTGTGCGCCGACGGCACGGTCTGGGTGGCCAACGCGCTCGCGCCCGAGTGCGTCCGGGTAGCCGAGGGCGGCGAGGTCCTCGAGCGGGTCGCCACCTCCATGAACTGCTACGCCTGCATGCTCGGCGACGACGACCGGTGCACGCTCTACCTGGTCACCGCGATCGACAGCCACGACGCCAAGGCGCGGGCCGAACGCAACGGCGCCATCGAGCAGATCAGGACGACGGTCCCGGGCGCCGGGCTGCCCTGAAGCGGCTGCCCTCAGCCGGCTCTCGTGAGCCAGCTCTCCTGAGCCAGCTCTCCTTGAACGGGCGCTAGCCGAGCTTGGTCGAGCGCGCCGCGCAGGTTGCGGACGGCCTGGCCGATGCGCTGCTCGTTCTCAATGAGGGCGAAGCGCACGTGGCAGTCCCCGCCGGGGCCGAAACCGATGCCGGGCGACGTGGCCACGTCGGCCTCGCTGATGAGGTACTTGGAGAACTCGAGCGAGCCCATCTCGCGGTAGGGCTCGGGAATGGGGGCCCAGACGAACATGGTCCCCTTGGGCGGGACCAGATGCCAGCCGATGCGATTGAGGCCGTCGCAGAGCGTGTCGCGGCGAGACTTGTAGATCTGGTTGATCTCCTTGGGGTAGTCCGGCGCCTCGTTCATGGCCACGATGGCGGCGATCTGAATGGGCTGGAACGTCCCGTAGTCGAGATACGTCTTGAGCTTGGTCAGCGCCTGCACGATCTCGCGATTGCCCACGACGAAGCCGACGCGCCACCCGGCCATGGAGAACGACTTGGTCATGGTGTAGATCTCCACCGCGACGTCGGTGGCGCCGGGCACCTGAAGGATGGACGGCGGTTCGTAGCCGTCGAAGCCGAGGTCGGCGTACGCGAAGTCGTGCACCAGCACGGTGTCGTGCTCGCGGGCGAACGCGACCAGGCGCTCCATGAAGCCGAGGTCGACACAGGCCGTCGTCGGGTTGTGCGGGAACGACAGCACGATCACCCGCGGCTTGGGCCACGACTCCTCCCAGGCGTGCATGAGCCCGTCGAAGAACGCCTCACCCGGGTCCGGTGCGTCGACGGAGGCCCACTGGGGTCCTTGCAGGGGGACCTGGCGCACGTCGGCGCCGGCGAAGAGCGGCCCCCAGATGTGGATGGGGTACGACGGCGAGGGCACCAGCGCCGTGTCGCCCGGTCCGACCAGGACCCACATCAGGTGCGAGAAGCCCTCCTTGGCGCCGATGGTGGTGACCACCTCGGTCTCGGGGTCGAGCTCGACACCGAACTTGCGCAGGTAGAGGTCGGTGATGGCGCTGCGCAGCTTGGGGATGCCGCGCGAGGCGGAGTAACGGTGGTTGCGCGGGTTGCGGGCGGCCTCGGCCAGCTTGCTCACGGCCACGTCGGGTGAGGGGAGGTCGGGGTTCCCGAAGCCGAGGTCGATCACGTCACGGCCGGCTCGCCGCGCTGCCGCCTTCAGGTCGTTGATGGTGGCGAAGACGTAGGGCGGCAACCCGTTGATGCGGCGGAACTCCATCGTGGAAGTCTACGGCCCGGCTCCCGCCGCAGCGGACGACGCTCCGCCGGGCGTGGCGCGCCGCGGCGGCCACCAGCTCGCTCACGTCGACCGGCCAGCCGAACACGGCCCAGGTTGCGCCGGCGCCGCGCCAAGCGCGGCCACACGTTCGCCCAGGGGCGGCGCCGGCTGCCGGCGGCGGGCCCGCCCAGGTGACCTCGAGCCGTCGCCGCCTGCGCCGCGCTCGGCCACCAGCCGCGGGGTCCGCGTCCCACATGTTGAGCGCGGCACCGGCCGCGCGCGCCTCTTCGGTCGCGGCCGGCCGGCCCGCCGGCGACCCAGACGGTCGATGCCGGCGCCGACGAGCTCGCGGGCCAGCTCCACCAGCTCGGCGCGGCGCTGCACCGCCGGCGCGAAGGGGATGCCGTAGGCGCGGTTCTCCTCCTCGCTCAGCCGGTCCCCCGTCCCGAGCCCGGCGATGACGCGCCCGGGCGCCAGCTGCTCGAGCGCGGTGAACTGCGCCGCCAGCACCGCGTTGGGCACGAGGCCGACCCGCGCCACGAGCGTGCCGAGGAAGGGGCGCCCCGCGCCCCGGCCGACCCCGCAGTCCCCGCCGGCGACGCTGGAAACCGTGTCGCCAGCGCGCCGAGGATCGGGAAGGGCGCGAGCGCCGGGCGCTCGGGCTGGCCCAGGGGCCAGATGTGGTCGTAGCAGAACAGCCCGTCGACCCCGGCCGCCACCGCCTCGGCCGCGGCCTCGAACGCGTCGTCGGGCGTGTCGCGGAACGTCGGCAGCACCACGCCGGTGCGCAGCCGACGCCGGCGCGGTCATCAGCCGAGCCCTCCCTGGCGGGCCGCCAGCGCCGCGCCCACGGCGCCGGCACGCTCGCCGAAGGCGGCGGGGACGATGGCGGCGAGGGGCGGCGCTCCCCGCCCTCGACCAACGCGGCGAAGGTCGCGCGCGGCCGGCTCGAGCAGCAGGTCGCCCGCCTGCACCACGCCGCCGCCCAGCACGAAGCACTGCGGGTCGAGCACGCAGGCCAGGTTGGCCAGGCCGAAGCCGACCCACCATCCGACCTGTTCGATGACCTGGCGCGCCGCCGGGTCGCCCGCCGCGGCCGCGGCCGACACGTCCTCGCCGCGCACCGACTCGGGATCGCCGCCGGCCAGTCGCACGACCTCGCCGAGGCGTCCGGCCAGGGCCGCCTCGCGGGCGAGCAGGCCCAGGCCCGCACCCGAGGCGTAGCGCTCCCAGCAGCCGCGGCGCCCGCACGGGCACGGCGGCCCGGCCGGGTCCACCACCATGTGGCCGATCTCGCCGGCGAAGCCGGCCGCACCGACCTGCACGCGGCCGTCGAGCACGATGCCGCCGCCGATGCCCGTGCCCAGCGTCACCATGAGGACGTGGTCGAAGCCGCGGGCGGCGCCGAGGCGGTGCTCGGCCAGCACGGCGAGGTTGGCGTCGTTCTCGATCACGATCCGGCCGTCCGGGCAGGCGGTCGCCGATGAGCGCGGTCCAGTCGACGCCGTGCGCCTGGGGGAGGTTGGGCGCGAAGCACAGGCGGCCCTGCCGGTCCACCATGCCCGGGGCCCCGACGCCGACCGGCGGCCGTGTCGCCACCGAGCGTGGCGTCGAGTTGCGCCACGACCTCGGCCACTGCGCTCGGCGACGTGGCTGCCCACGACGGCTCGCGTGCCGGTGGGCGTCGGGACGCGGGCCTCGGCGACGATGTCGTGCCCCGGGTCCGAGCGCGACGCCGAGCACCTTCGTGCCGCCGATGTCGATGCCGTACGTCACGTCGGTGGCCGCGACGGGCCCCCGTCACGAGTCACGAGGTGGACTCGACCCGCGCCTTCAGCTCTCGCATGGCGGTCGCCATGATGCGGCTCGTGGCGCGCATCTTGATGAACCCCGGGATCGGCACGCGCAGCTCCGCCTCGAGGTGGTACGTGACGTCGGTGCCGCCGTGCTCGCCGGGATCGAAGACGTAGCTCCCGTCGAGCTTGGTCGTGATGTCACCCTGGGTCAGCTTCCAGGCCAGGGTGTGGGGCGCGTCGGTGTAGTCGTAGGCCAGGGTGTAGCTGGTGCTGCGGCCGAAGGCGGCGGCCCGGAAGGTGACGAGGGCCGGCCGGCCCTGGTCGTCGCGCTCCTTGACCTCGATCTCCTTGATGTCGGCCGCCCACTCGGGGTAGCGCTCGAGGTCGGCCGCGACGGCAAAGCACCGCTCGGGCGGTGCCGACACCGAGATGTGCTCTGTGGCTTGGTCGGCCACCTTGGGGGCTTCCTTCCTGTCGGACCGCTGTGCTGCGGTGCGTCAGATTGCCACTCCCGCCAGCGCCTCAGCCAGCCTAGATGCGAGAACGTCGTTGTCGAAGGATTCCTGCACCCTGGCCCGGGCGGCCCGGCCCATGCGCCGGCGGCGGGCAGGATCGGCCAACAGGCTGCGCAGAGCCTCGGCCACGGCGCCCGGATCCTCGGGCCGATCGACCACGAGGCCGCTCACGCCGTCGAGCACCGCCTCGGCCGCCCCGCCGCTGTCCCCGGCGATCTGGGGCACGCCCGCTGCGGCCGCCTCCAGGAAGACGATGCCGAAGCCCTCTTGCTCGAGGCCGAGCCAGCGGTTCCGACACGCCATGACGAAGGCGTCGGATCGCGGCGAGAAGCCCGGCCCGGTCCTCGTCGCTGACGCGGCCCGAGCACCGTGACGTTGGCCGGGCTCTGCGCCGCCTGCTGCTCGAGGTGGGCCAGCTCGCGCCCGCTCCCCGCGATGGCCACGACGAGGTCGGGATAGGAGGGCACCAGCCGTCCCGCCGCCTCAATGAGGACGTCCATGCCCTTGCGCGGGACCAGCCGGCTCACGCTCGACACGAGCGGTCCGCTCGTCGGCAGCCCGAGGGCGGCGCGGGCGGCGCGGCGCTCCGCCGCCGGGCGGGGCGCGATGGTCGCCGTGTCGACGCCGGGGGGAATCTCGACGACCGGCGCACGGAGCCCGGGCGCGGCACGCCGCGCCTCGGTAGCGGGATACGAGCCCGCAGACACGACGATGCTCGCGTCGCGCAAGACGCGGCGCCAGCGCGGTTCGTGCGCCGGGCAACCGGGCGGGCACCGTGACCTCGGCCCCGTGGAGGACGACGCCGTAGGGCAGATCGAGCCGGGGCCCGAGCAACCCGAGCGGGAGGGCGGGATCGAGCAGGACGAGGTCGACCCCGTGGTCACGCGCGCAGGTGCGCACGGCGGCCAGCGCCGCCGGCGTCGGGAAGTACAAGATGGAGCCGGGCACCCGTTCGATGTGGACGCCGCGCTCTGACTGCGCGGCGTCGAATGCCGCGGCGCCGGCGTCGGACGACGCGGTGAGCACGACGTAGGAGGACGGATCGAGCCGGCCGTACAGCGCCCAGAGGTAGTTCTGGATGCCACCCACCTTGGGCGGGAAGTCGTTGGTGACGAGCAGGTGGCGCTTCACCGAGCGCCTCCCCCGCCACCGTCGTGGCGGTGCTCAGCCCGCCCGGGAGCTGAAGCGCAGCGTCGGCACGAGGCCGGCGCGCTCGAGCATGCGGATGGCGCGTGCCTCGTCGGCGTCGATGACGACGGCGTCGTCGGGCTCGCGCCCGAGCAGGAAGCTGACGACGCAGTCGTCGCAGGCGTCGGTGTCCTGCAGTGCGCAGCTGTCGCAGTCGATAGTGAGCCCGCCCTCGGGCTCGCGGTCGGTCTCCCTGGGATTCGGCATGACGTTGACCCTCTCTGTTGGGGTCCAGCATGGCCAGTGGGTGTGACAGCGCACCGGTGCGGGGCGCAGCCGACCGCGCCCGAGCGTGCCACGGCGTTAGTCACCGCCCAGGGCGCGCACGGCCAAGCCCAGGGTCTGCTCCACGCCCCACGCCACGCTCTCGAGACGCACCGACGCCGCGTCGGCCACCACCAAGAAGGGCGGCCCGGCGACCCGGTAGTGCGCGAAGGCCTCGCTGCTCATCACGACGGGGACCCCGGCCGCGACGCCCGCGGCCAGCGCGGCGACGGCAACGGCGTCCTCGCGCTTGGACGCGTCACGTTTGGACGCCTCACGCGCCGGCCCGTCACGCGGGGGCCCCTCCCGGGGCTTCTCGTGACCACGGCCAGCCGTGCCGCGTCGCCGAGACCCGCCTGCAGCTGGCCGAGGCCTTCCCACAGGTCCTGGCAGCCGAGGCAGGCCGCCGAGAGGAACAGCAGCAACACCGGCGCGGCGGCCTCCATCACCTCCACCACGACAGGGAAGACCGTCGGGCGTCACGCCGACGATGTCGCGTGGTCTCGTGCGGGGCGGGCCCTCCGACGTCGGGATGGGGCGGAGCCGGCGCACGATGTCGGCCGGCGGTTCCGTCACGGACGGGCGTGCTCCTCGTCGGCGATCTCGACGATGCTGCGCCCGTGGCCGCACCAGCGGCACACGACCTCGTCGACCTCGCGCGAGAGCACCTCTTCGTCCTCGACGTCGAGGTCGCCACCAACCGTGTAGTGGTAGAAGGCCTTGGTTCGCGACGAGACGGTGACGTCGAAGCGGGTGAGGTTGCCGCACCCGTCGCAGCGGTATCGAGGCAGCTCCACGCAGTCAACGGTAGTCCGCGGCCCGGTGGCACCCATCAGTCTCAAGCGCTGCCGAGGACCTCGCCGATCTGCACACCGGTGATCGTGACGCCGCCCATGCCGCCGCCGACCGGAGGTGCCACCGCTCGGGCTTGCTCCTCGGTCTCGAAGACGGCCACCGACGTCCCGTGCGCACCGTCGAGCTGGATCCAGTAGCCGGCGACGAATCCTGGTGCTGCTTTGACCGTGGGGACGAGCTCTTCGAGGCCCTTCCTGGCGGCGTCGGCATCAGTGATGTCGACGTTGACGACGTGTGCATGCATGTGGCCATCTCCTTTTGCTCGGGCCTGCAGTATGGCCCCCAGCCGTCCTGTCCTCCTACTGGGGCTGCAACGGCGGCCGCCCGCTGTTCAGGTCGGCCCTAGATGCGGTTGAGCAGCTCGCTCTTCTTCGCCGCGAACTCCTCTTCGGAGACGATGCCGCGCTTGCGGAGGTCGTCGAGCTCAATGAGACGGTCCCGGATCTCGAAGGGAACGTGACCCGGGGACGGGCCGCTCGCCGGGGCCGGCTCGGCCGAGGGTGCCGTCCCCGGTGCCGGGGACGCCTCCATGGAGGCAGTGCCGAACGGGGGCGTGTCCTGTTCGACCTCCGTGGTCGGGTCGCCTCGATGCCACCGTCCGCGCGGGTGTGGCTCGTGCGGCTGCAGCTCGGCAGGGATGGGCTCGCGCACGCCGCCGCCGACGATCTCGTTGATCTGCGAGTTGATGACCCGCTGGACCACCGCCGGCTTGCGCATGTACTCGAGCGTGAGCGAGTCGTCCTCACCCTGCACGTCTATGACGAGGCTGCCCGTGCCGAGTACCCGTTCGACGAGGGACTGGCGGATGTTGACCTCGGTGATCCGCTGCAGACGTAACTGCACGGTGTCGCGCCCGAAAATCCCCTGGCGCACCAGAATGCGCGTCGAGGTCAGCGCGACGTCGTAGGACTTCCAGCGGATGAAGCGCCCGAGGAGCCACAACCCCGGGATCAGGGCGATGATGATGATCGGATAGTTCGTCCATCCCGGCGGGTTCTGCCACAGGATCAGCAGTGCGATGATGGCCGCCCAGACCCCGATGGAACTGAAGAGCGGGCCGAAGAGGAAGATCCAGTGCGGGTGCATCTCGGCCAGCAACTCCTCGTCCTCGTTGAGGAATTTCCGAGGCAACGCCACCATGCCAGCGTACCGGCGCGCCGTTGTCACCAGGGGTACATCGGGCCCGAGGACGCCCGTTGGGCTCGTGTTGCGCTCCGATTGCGCTCCGATTGCGCGCACCCGCCACGCCATAGGGTGTGGACATGGCGTACGGCGAGGTGGAACCCGCGGAGGTCAAGGCGCGTCTTGCCCGCGGGGAGGACGTGTTCCTCTTGGACGTCCGTGAGCTCGACGAGGTCGAGGCGTGGTCCTACCCGATCGGCGTCAACATCCCTCTGGGCCAGCTCGGCGACCGGCTCGACGAGGTCCCGCGCGACGTCACGATCGTGGTGGCGTGCCGATCGGGTCAGCGCTCGGCCGCGGCGGCGCAGGCGCTGAGCGATGCCGGCTGGGCGGCCGAGAACCTGACCGGCGGTGCACTCGCCTGGGCGGCGGGTGACTCGGAGGACGAGAGTTGATCGGAGGTTAGGGTGGCGCGGGTGAGAGTGCCCGTGTCCTCTCGGTGGTCGGTTGCTTCCGAGAACTCAATGCTCTCGATCGCTTCGAAAGGGTCCGTGCTGTCGATCGGCAGCGTCGGTTCGGTCCTCTCGGTGGGATCCGTCGGATCCTTTTTGTCCGCGTTCTCCGTGGGGTTGGCGGGATCCTTCTGCAGCCTTCTGTCGTCCGGCTCCACGTGGTCCGTCATGTCGCACCGCGCGACGAGAGCGGTCTTGAAGAGATCGGTCAGACGCACTCGCCGTTGGTAGCACGCGGCGGTTCGCAGCACGGAGTCGCCAAGAAGCAAGAGCAGAATCACCGTTCACGCGAACGGGCCTTCTAGGCCCAGGACGCAACCACACTGCTTGCACTGGCCCGTTGTGAACGAACCGGATTTACGACGGCGTCATCGACGACACGCCTGCGGCCGGGGGAAGCACGTGTCCCCTCCTGGGGCGCAGAGTCCGTCACCGACCGACTTCGTGGCGCTGACCAACACCTTGTAATGCAGGACCGCCCTACCGTTCGCGTCGGTCAGGGCGAGCATCGGCCCGCCGGCCTTGTTCAGCTGGCTCGGGTTGCTGTCGCACGCGTTCGGGTCAGCCATCGTCACGTTCGAGTTCCACTCGGTGGCAGCGATCTCCGTGTTCGGGGAGATCTGGGTACCGTCTCGGGCATGGCGAGACGCGGTAGAGGACGGAACACTTCTCCCTCGACGCTGTGAGTAGAAGAACCGTCCCACAACGAATCGGTTGATGTGAATGAAGGCAGAGACGGTTACGCCGCTGAACCTGTTCGATAGGTCGGTCCGCCCCGTCGTTCCTCTCTTTCAAAGACCTTACGTCTGGGAGGAAGACACACAATGGGCACCATTATGCGAGGACGTGCGCAGACTCGCGGAGGATTTCGATGGCCCTGTCACGGCCGATTCGAAGCCGGAGAAAGCCTTGTCCAGGTGACCCGGCATTTTCTTAGCGCGATCGTCGTTGAGTCCGTTCCTGCAAGTGCCATGTACATTCCGGAGCGACGAGATATTGACGGACAACATAGGCTTACCCCGCTCTAGATCCGACAATCTCGTTTCGAGCACACCAAGAAAGAGATAAAGGTGTCCTAAGAAGCCATGAGAACACTCACACGCAGGAAAATACGTCATCAACGACTGAGACGGTCCGCACGTCTGATATCGATGGTGCTCGTAATGAGCCTCGCCACCCTGGGTTCTCTGGCAAGCAATGCCAAGCTTGCGCTCGCAGGCAGTAGCTCCAGTGTCTTGTTTTGGGGCACTGATGGCCTCCACAAGTTCGCTCATCCCGACAGTGTCTCCGGCTTACCAACAGGGGAATCGATCATTCAGGCCGGTAACACTGGCGAATATGCGATTGCCAGCGGGACTTTATATGCCTGGGGACTAAATGGTAATGGTCAACTGGGCGACGGAAACTTTACCAATGAACCGCTGACGGCCGTTCAGCCCAATATCCAGAGCTCGGATCCTATAACTACCGTTGGTGAGGGTTGGAATTGGGCTGCAGCAGCGAACTCCACTGGGCAAACATGGGCTTGGGGGAATAACCAAAATGGGGTACTTTGTAACCCCACCGGTACGAATGTGGATACTCCCCGACAAATTACCAATTTCACGGATACGAGTGGCGTAAAACAGATATCCGGTGGTTATCTACACTCTGAGTTCTTGTTCAATAACGGAAAGGTTGAGTCCTGCGGAAATGGCGTAGATGGCGAGCTGGGTAATGGTAAAGAGACAGATAGTGCGTCCCCGGTTAGTGTAAATTTCCCCAAAGACACAGATATTGCATCGATAAATGCCGGTGCTGAGTTTACCCTTGCCGTAGATTCAAATGGTAACTTATGGTGTTGGGGCAATAGCGCCCTCGGTCAGTGTGGAGTTATACAAAGTGCTGTAACGTCACCAATTGAGGTTCCGTTGGAAGCTCCAGTGGTTCAGGCCTATGCAGGGGGGGCTGGCGGTGGCAGCGGCCACAGCGTTGCGTTGTTGCAGGACGGTACTGTATGGACCTTTGGCTGTGACAGTAATGGCCAGCTAGGTAATGGAGAAACCGAGTCTAGCGACCCTACGCCATCTCGCGTAACCATCCCAGGCGCCGCCATAGTATCCGTTGCAGCGAATGGTCATGATTCATTCGCCGTTAATAGTGGCGGTCATCTCTGGGAATGGGGTGAAAACGACAACGACGAGTTAGGCGATCCGTCCCTTCCTTCTAGCAATATTAAATCGCCCGTAAAGTCTAGTACTGTTAGCGGCGCATTTAACGTATCAGCTACTGCCGGTATGACAATAGTGGAAGTTAACTAAGGGGATTTCATTAGGTCTAGGTCCAAGTGCCTTATCGCCCACCGACCCGTGTGTCGGTGCCGGCTAATGTGCCTGCTCTTACCATCGTCGCAGGGGCGGCACTCTCGCGTGTTGACGTAAGACCAACGCTGGGTGCCAGGTAGAACTTGACCAGGTGCTCCAGGGCGAGCATCGCGCACACCTGAAGTCGACAGCGGTGAAGGAGCGCTGCGCCGTGCCGTGCCGTGGACTGGCGTTACTGCCACAGCTCGTTGGGCCGGCCTCGCCCCCAACGCTTGTAGGTGGGCAGGCGCTTGCGGGTGGCCTTGGGCTCGATGAGGTGGTGGCGCACCAAGGCCCGATAGATGCCTGAAAGCGAGGGCAGCGGATCGATGCCCTCGCGCCCGAGTTGGTGCCGAAGGCGCACCGGGCCCCACGAAGGATGGGCCGTGCGCAACGTGACGACGCGGACTTCGCTCGCCGGTGCCATCTGGCCCGGTGAGATCTTGGGACGGTGCGAACGCTCCACGAGCCCTTCGAGGCCACCCGCTTCATAGCGGGCCAGCCAGGTATGGACGCTCTGGCGGCTGACCCCAAACGCTCGGGCTACTTCGCTGACCGTGTAGCCGTCCCGGATGACCCCAAGGACGGCGTCATAACGCTGCTCCATCTTGCTGAGCTCCACAAGCATCGGCCACCTCCTCGCTCCTACGAGCAAGAGCCGGTGGGGCCGAGGTGTCAAGCATGAGCCGGAACTGCGTAAAGCATCACCCGGAACTGGGTCCAGCATCACCCGGAACTCTTTCGTCCAGGATCACCCGAACCAACACAGTCACTCGGTAGGGCTGGTGGGGATCGAACCCACGACCCAAGGATTATGAGTCCTCTGCTCTGACCACTGAGCTACAGCCCCGGCGTTGCGCGGCGATGTTACCGACACGGTTCTCGCCACACGCGTTTCTCAGCCAAATGACAGAGTTCTCACAGGCGTGGAGAGCAGGCGTGGGCGGGTCCGTCGAGCCGTGGCGCCACGGACGGGTGGAGAGGGTTTGGCAACATAGCGCCGTGGCTGCGCCGGAACGACGTGCGACGGGTCACCGACTGGCGCACCGGTGACGTCGATACACCCACCATCGTCGACAGAGCACGCGGCGACGGCGCCCGAGCCGACGGTCGTCGCGCCCGCCTCCGCCACACCATCCCCCGCGGCGCCGCGTCGATCGCACCGATCGGACCGATCGGGTCAAGGGGCGCGACGCGGGGCTTCGTCTTGGGCGTCGCGCCTCGGACCGTGGCTGCTGGTCGCCATCTCCGCCGCGTGGGGGTTGTGGGAGCTCCGTCCCGAGCTGCGCGCCGTGCCCTACCTCGACGACAGCTCCATCCACGAGCAGATGGTGCGCTTTGCGTCGAGCCGGATCAGCGAAGGCCACCTCCCGCTGACGAGCTGGTTCCCGTATCTCGGTCTCGGGTCACCGCAGTATCCTCCATTACCAGAGCCTGCCCTCCATGACGGCGGGGCTCGTCGGCACCTTTGCCAACCCTGACACCGTCTTTCGGTGGTCGACGTACCTGCTGCTCGCGCTGTGGCCGTTGACCGTGTACTGGAGTGCCCGGCTCTTTCGACTGTCGCGCTGGACCGCCGCGTCCGCAGCTGCGGTTGCTCCCTTCCTCGCCTCGGCGGCGGGCATCGGCTACGAGACCAAGGCCTACGTCTGGATCGGCTACGGCGTGTGGACCCAGCTGTGGGCGTCGTGGACGTTGCCCTTGGCCTGGGGCTTCACCTACCGGGCTTTCTCCTCACTACGCGCCGCCCTTCCCGCCGTCTTCTTCATCATGGTGACGGTCGCGTTGCACTACGAGACGGGCTACCTCGCGCTCGGTGCCGCTCATCGTGTGGCCGTTCCTGGTGCCGTCGGACCTGTGGCGCCGGCTCGGGCGCGCCGTCGCCTTGGGCGCGGCCGCGCTCGTGGCGTCGGCCTGGGTCATCTGGCCGGTGATCGACCAGTCGCATTGGGCCGCGCGCAACCAGGTCCTCGAGGGCACGGGGCTCGAGAACGGCTACGGCGCACGGCAGATGCTCTCCTGGCTGATCCACGGCCAGCTCTACGACGCGGGACGGTTCCCGATCGTCACGATCCTCGTCGCCGTCGGCATCGTCGTGTGCCTCTGGCGCTGGCGCGCCAGCGTCGCCGGCCGTGCCTGGTGACGATCTGGGTCGTCACACTCTTGCTGTCGTTCGGCCGCACGACGTTCGGTGCGCTCTACGACATCGTGCCCGGCAGCAGCGATGTCTTCATCCGGCGGTTCCAGATGGGCGTGCAGCTCTCGGGCATCCTCCTCGCCGGCATCGCCGTCGCGTTCGCAGGCCGTCTCGTGCTGACCGTCGCGCGAACGGCTCCTGCCCGCCCGGGACAGGAGCTTCGTCTTCACGCCGATGGGCCAGGGCTTGGTCGCCGGGCTGAGCATCGTCGCCCTGCTCGGCGATCCTGTTTCCCGCCTGGACGAACATGGACCAGTACGACGGGCACAATGCGACCAACATCGGCCTGCAGGCCGACGCCGATGCGCAGTTGGACCCCCATATCAACGAGCTCCTCGACTACGTCAAGGCCCACCCGCCGGGACGCGTGTACGCCGGTGCGCCGACCAACTGGGGGAACGACCTCACCGTCGGCGCCGTGCCCGTCTTCAAGTACCTCGAGAGCAAGGACATCGACGAGGTCGGCTACACGCTGCGCACCGCGTCGCTGATGACCGACCCGGAGTACTTCTTCGACGACACCAACCCGGGCGACTACCCGCTCTTCGGCATCGGCTACATCATCACGCCGGCGAACATGCCGCCGCCGGTTCCTGCCCACCACGTGCTGTGCTCGGGCCCCTACTGCTTGTGGTCACTGCACGACCCGGGCTACATCCACGTGTACGACACGACCGGCGTGCTCAACGCCACACGCGCCAACGTCGGGACGCAGAGCACCACCCTCCTCGACTCGCCGTTGCTCGAGCACCAGCGCGACCTGACGGTTGCCTTCAACGGCGCCGAGGCGTCGCAGCCCACGGCATCGGGTGAGGCGGTACGGGGATCGCCCGGGCACGTGGTCACACAGAAAGCAGACCTGGAGAGCGGCACGGCGCAGGCACTGGTGCACACGACCCGGCGAGCCACCGTCGTCCTCAGTGCGTCCTACGACCCGGGATGGCACGCCACGGTCGACGGGCACCCTGCACCGACGATCATGGTGGCGCCGGCGCTGGTCGGCGTCGACGTCGGCCCGGGGCGCGCACACGGTGGTCTTCAGCTACGACGGGTACGGCTCCTACACAGGCCTGATCCTGCTGGCGCTGGCGGTCTTCGTTGTCCTCGCCGTTGCACCATTCGCGTGGCGGCGATTCGGACGCGGGGCGCGCCGCCGCGGCGGGAGGCAGGGTCAGCACGGGCGCGGACGGCGCCGGCGAGGGCGGGAACGCGACGCACCGGCAAGGGTGTCGACCGGCGCCGAGGGATCGAACACAATGGGAGACGATGCCCTCGACCCCAGCTTCGACACCACCTTCGGCACCCCGCCCTGAGCCGGCTGACATCGTCGTCGGCTTCTTGCGCGCCCTCACCCGTTTCGACATCGACGCCGCGCTCGACGTCGTGGCGGACGACCTGGTCTACGCGAACGTGACACTCCCGACGCTCTATGGAAAGGAGCGCCTCGAGCGGATCGGCCCGTCCGATGTTGCGGCCTGACCGCATGGGCTTCAACGTCCACTTCAACCACGTGGCGACCGAAGGTGACGTCGTGTTGACAGACCGCATCGACGAGCTCAGCTTCCGACGCTTCGCCTCGCGCTTCTGGGTCTACGGCCGATTCATCGTGGACGACGGCAAGATCGCGGTGTGGCGTGACTCGTTCGACTGGCTCGACGTGACCATCGGCAACCTGCGCGGGCTGGCCGGGCTGGTGTCGCCGTCTTTGAACCGGCAGATGCCGCCGGACTGACCCGACGACCCCCGCGCCCTGCTGCTACTGCAGGTAGCCCTCGACGGTACCGGCGGAGCGCTGCTCGGCCGTCTCGGGATCCTGGCCTGCGTTGCGCTTGGCGCGGCGCTGCCGTAACAAGTCCCACATCTCGTCGAGCGTGATCTCGAGCTCGCGCTTGCGCGCCAGCTCGTCGTCACTCAACCCCTCGCCGACGTGCGCCTCCTCGAGGCGCTGCTCCTCCGCGGCGAGCTGGTTGATCCGCTCCACGATCTCCTTGTCGTCCATGTGCGCTCCGATCGACAGCCCGTTGGCCAGTCTGCCTGGCCTCAGGCCGCCGCGCCCAGCTCGCCGTCCTCGCCGGCCGCCTGGGCCGGCGTGCCCGACCCCGACAGGGCCGGGGTGAGCACGTCGGCGATGGTGGCGGCCAGGTGGAACGTCATGACCGTGCGGACCTCTTCGGGCACGTCCTCGAGGTCGGGACCGTTGCGCTCGGGCAACACGACCTCGGTGAGCCCGGCCCGGTGGGCGGCCAGCACCTTCTGCTTGACGCCCCCGATGGGCAGCACCCGGCCCTGCAGGGTGACCTCACCGGTCATCCCCACTACCGAGCGCACGGGCACGCCGCGTCAGCAAGCTGACGAGTGCCGTGGTCATCGTGACCCCGGCCGACGGACCGTCCTTGGGGACGGCGCCAGCAGGGACGTGGACGTGGAAGCGCTTGCCTGCGAAGGCTGCCGGATCGATCCCGAGCTCCTCGGCGTGCGAGCGCACGTAGGAGAGTGCGATCTCCGCCGACTCCTTCATGACGTCGCCGAGCTGGCCCGTGAGCGTCAAACCCTCGGGACCGTCGGAGACGCTGGCCTCGACGAAGAGCACGTCGCCGCCGGCGCCGGTCACGGCCAGGCCGGTGACCACGCCGGGCACGCTGGTGCGGTCCGCCGCCTCGAAGAAGAAGTGTGGCCGGCCGAGCCACCCGCGCACGTCGTCCTTGTCGACCACGATCGGGGCCTGACGCTCGCCCGAGGCGAGCTTGGTCGCCACCTTGCGCAGCATCTTGCCGAGCTCGCGCTCCAGATTGCGCACACCGGCTTCACGGGTGTAGTCGCCCACGACGGCGCGCGAGTGCGTCGTCAGTGACCTCGACCTCGTCCTCGCGCAACGCAGCCCGGGTGAGCTGGCGCCGCAGGAGGTGGTGCCGGGCGATGGAGACCTTCTCGGACTCGGTGTAGCCGTCGATCCGGATGACTTCCATGCGGTCGAGCAGCGGGCCAGGGATGGTCTCGGTGACGTTGGCGGTCGCGATGAACAGCACCCGCGACAGGTCGAGGTCGACCTCGAGGTAATTGTCACGGAACGTGTGGTTCTGCGCCGGGTCGAGCACCTCGAGCAACGCCGAGGAGGGGTCGCCCCGGTAGTCCGCACCGATCTTGTCGACCTCGTCGAGGACGATGACCGGGTTCATGGTCCCGGCCTCACGGAGCGCACGCACCAGCCGTCCGGGCTGGGCGCCGACGTAGGTGCGGCGGTGCCCCCGGATCTCGGCCTCGTCGCGGATGCCACCGAGCGACACCCGGACGAACTTACGACCGAGCGCGTTGGCCACGGACTCACCGAGCGACGTCTTGCCGACCCCCGGCGGGCCCACGAGGGCCAGGATGGCTCCCGACCCGCGGCCGTCCACCGGCACCAGGCCGCGCTCGGCCTGCAGCTTGCGCACGGCGAGGTGCTCGAGGATGCGTTCCTTCACGTCCTCCAGCCCGTCGTGATCGGCCTCCAAGATGTTCGAAGCCTCGTTGATGTCCAAGCGGTCCTCGGACTCGACCCCCCAGGGGACCTCGAGCACCGTGTCGAGCCACGTGCGGATCCAGCCCGTCTCTGGGCTCTGGTCGCTCGTGCGTTCGAGCTTGTCCACTTCGCGTTCGACTGCCTTGCGGACGTGCTCGGGCAGGTCGGCCGATTCGATTTTCGCCCTGTAGTCGTCGGGGTCGTCCGCGTCGGCGTCACCGCTCAGGCCGTTGAGCTCCTTGCGGATGGCGTCGAGCTGGCGGCGCAAGAGGAACTCGCGCTGCGTCTTCTCCATGCCCTCTTCGACGTCGGTCTTGATCTTCTCGCGCAACGCAACGTCGGCGAGCGTGTCACGCGCCCAGCCCAGGACGAGACGAAGCCTCGTCTCGACGTCGAGCGTCTCGAGGACCTCGACTTTCTGGGTGAGCGAGAGGTCGGGTGAGTACCCGGCCACGTCGGCCAGGCGGCTCGGCTCGGTGATGTCGCGCAGCTGCGCGGCAATGCGACCGGCTCCTCTCGTGTGCAAGATGTTCTCGAGCACGGCGCGGTATTCGCGGGCCAGCTCGATCGCGGTAGGCGTCGGCTCGGGCTCTTCGATGGGCTCGGCTTCCACCCAGAGGGCGTCGCCGGTTCCGGGAACCCCGGTGCCGATGGTGGCGCGGCGGTCGCCGCGGATTGCGACGGCGGGCAGGCCGCCGGGCAGGTCACCCTCCTCCATCACCTCGGCGATCACACCGACCGTGGCGAAGCGCCCCTCAATGTGGGGCACCAACAGCAGGCGCCCACCAGCGGAGCGCGCGGACTCGACTGCGGCCCGGGCCTCATCGGACTCGAGGGCCATGGTGAAGACCATCCCGGGCAGGACCACTCCTGAGGTGAGTGGAAGTAGTGGGAGTGTCACGTTTTCGTTGGTCATCGGGCGTTCCTTCTGTAATGCCGTAATGGCGAAGTGTAATGCCGTAATAGGAAATATCCTCTGACTGGTCAACCATATCGGTGCCGACCTGATTCCCGGGTCGGGGTCCGGCCCCCGGAACAGGCCCGCCAGGGTGGCGGGGCCGCTGTGACCAGGGAATTCACACCCTGGCGGCAGCCGCATTGTCGGACTGCGGGGACGAACGGGGATTCGGCCGGGCTCTGGGCAGCGACGGAGCGGGAAGGCTCGGCGTGGGGGTGTGCAGCCCTCGTCGACGGCCGATGATTGCGTGGGGACCCACGGGCGCAGCGCGGTGTCGGGGCTCGCTGGAGGCCCGCCGAAGGGGCGGGCACGGTGCCTACGCTGGGGGTCGTGGCGAGCACGCAGGGAGCGCCGGAGCCGGGAGCCGCCGGGTCGACGACGCTGGCGCCGGCACGGCCGTCGCCCGAACTCGACGAGGGCGATCACGACCGCATGGCCCACATCGTCCTGGAGGGCTACACCCCCAAGGAGGGCGAGAAGGAGGGCGAGTTCGTCTCGACCGGCCCGAGCGTCGTCGAGGGCATCGTCACCGGGACGGCGGTGCGCGCGCTCTGCGGCAAGGAGTGGGTCCCCGGGCGCAACCCGTCCCGCTATGGCCTCTGCCCGACCTGCAAGGAGATCGCCGAGGCGATGGGGTGGAACATCCCGAGCAGTTGAGCCGGAACAGTTGAGCCAGACCTGAAGGACTCCGAGGCGCGCCGGTGCGGTGGTCGCGCATCGTCCACGACGCCGCGCGCGTTCCGTGCTGGCGGCGCGCTGCCCCGCTAGCTTGCGGCAGACCGCCTGGCGCGGCACAACGATCGACCGAGGCCGGGCACGGCCGACCGAAGGGAGCACGTTGGCACAGGTCAGCTTCGACGGCGTCACCAAGCGGTTCGGCGGCGCGACCGCAGTCGACGACCTCACGCTGAAGGTCACTGACGGCGAGCTGCTCGTGCTGCTGGGCCCGTCGGGCTGCGGCAAGACCACGGCGTTGCGCCTCGTGGCCGGGCTGGAGGAGCTGAGCGACGGCTCGGTCTCCATCGGTGACCGCGTGGTCAACGACGTCGACCCCAAGGACCGCGACGTGGCCATGGTCTTCCAGAGCTACGCGCTGTACCCGCACTTGACGGTGGCGAAGAACATCGAGTTCCCGCTGCGCCAGCGCGGGGTCGACAAGGAGGAGCGGGCCACCAAGGTCAAGCGCGCCGCCGAAACCCTCGGGCTCGGTTCGCTGCTCGACCGCAAGCCCGCGCAGCTCTCGGGCGGCCAGCGCCAGCGCGTCGCGCTGGCCCGGGCCATTGTGCGAGAGCCGCTGGTCTTCTTGATGGACGAGCCGCTCTCGAACCTCGACGCCGCGCTGCGAGTGCAGACGCGCGCCGACATCGTCGAACTCCAGGCCCGGCTCGCCACGACCACGCTCTACGTCACACACGACCAGGTCGAGGCCATGACGATGGGACACCGCATCGCCGTGATGAGCGATGGCAAGTTGCAGCAGGTGGCCCCGCCGGAGGAGCTCTACGGCACGCCGGCCAACGCCTTCGTCGCGCACTTCCTCGGGAGCCCGGGCATGAACCTCATTGAGGGGATGCTCGTCGAGAGCGGGACCCCCGACGACGCCGGCGCCGGCGCCCTGTGCGTCGCCTTCCCCGGCGCCTCGGTACCACTGCCCGACTCGGTGGCCGCGGCGGTGCGTGGCGCCGGGCCCGACGTGGTGCTCGGCGTACGGCCGGAGTCGATGCATTTCGCGCGCGGACGGTCACATCTCCGCCAGCGTCATAATCGTCGAGCTCCTCGGTGCAGAGACCCATGTCATCTGCCACACCGAGACGGATGCCCGCATCATTGTGCGCCAGGGTGCCAACGAGCCACGGCCAGCGATCGGCCAGGCCGTGCGCATCGCCGTCGATCCGGACCCCACGGTGTTCCACCTCTTCGACGCAGCCACCGGTGCCCGACTCGGCGGTGCCCCATGACGGTGGCCGAACCGGCGAAGGCGGCGCCGAGCCACAGCCTGCGGAAGCGCCTGCGCAAGGAGGCGGGGCTGGCCTACCTGTTGCTCGTTCCCGCCATGGTGCTCTTCGGCGTCTTCTCCTTCTATCCCTTCTTCCGCAACTTCAAGCTGATGCTCTACGAGACGCCCCCGGTGCCGGGTCTTCCGGCGCGCTACGTGGGCCTGCACCAGATCTGGCCGACGATCAGCTCGACACAGTTCACGCAGAGTCTCGTGACCACGATCTTCTTCGTGGTCCTCGTCGTCCCCATCTCCTTGATCCTCGGTCTGGCGCTCGCCGTCGCCGCCCACCGCAAGCTCAAGGGCATGGTGGTCTACCGCATGATCTTCTCGTCGACCGTGGTGAGCTCGGTCGCCGTCGCCTCGGTGGTCTTCGGCACGCTGCTCAACCCCGTCGTCGGCCTCTTGCCGTGGCTCGGCATCAACCCGAACCCGCCCGCACTCGAGAGCAGCACCTGGGCCCTGCCGGCGGTCGCCCTGATCACCATCTGGCAGTTCCTCGGGCTCGCCTTCATCATCATGTCGGCCGGGCTCCAATCGGTGCCCGACGAGCTGCTGGAGGCGGCCCGCATTGACGGTGCGAACGCTTGGACGCGCTTCTGGCGCATGACCGTGCCGCTGCTCTCCCCCACCATCTTCTTCGCCGTCGTGATCAGCACGATCTACGCGTTCCAGGCCTTCGGCGCAGTGGACATCCTCATCGGCAACACCAACGCAGTCCGACTCCACACCAACGTGCTCATCTACAACATCGTCAACACGTTGCAGGTCGAGAACAATCCCGGCGCGGCCGCCATCATGGCGACGGTCCTCTTCCTGATCATGCTCGGGCTGACCGTCCTTCAGATGCGGCTCTTGGAACGGCGGGTGAACTATGCCCGCTGAGCACGGGACCGACGTGGCGAGCGGGGTCAACGGCGTCAACGTGGCCAACACCGTCGCAACGTCCGCTCCCCTCAGGAAGCCGCGCCGGCGGCTGCGGACGATCGGCAGCTACACGCTGCTGACCGCCGGCGCCATCGTCGTGCTGTTCCCCGTGTACGTCACCATCGTGAACTCGCTGCTGGTCCCCGACCAGCTGGTCCAACAGCCGCCACCCCTCATCCCCACCAACCCGCAGTGGCACAACTACGTCACGGCGTGGACGGCGGGCTCCATGTCCAAGTACATGGCCACTTCGGCCATCATGACGGTCGCCATCGTGGTGGGCCAGCTCGTCACGTCGATCCTGGCCGCCTACGCCTTTGCCTTCCTACGCTTCCCGTTCAAGCGCACGCTGTTCGTGATCTGCCTCGCCACGCTGATGATCCCGCTCGAGGTGACCTTCATCACCAATCTCGACACCATTACGACCCTGCACTGGTTCAACAGTTACGAGGGCCTCGCCATCCCGTTCCTCGCCACCGGGTTCGGCATCTTCTTGCTGCGCCAGGCCTTCTTGCAGATCCCGCGCGACCTGCAGGAGGCCGCTCAGCTCGACGGCTACGGCCACCTCCGCTTCATGACCCGTGTCGCCGTGCCGCTCGCCCGCCCGTCGCTGGCCGCGCTCGGTGTGTTCTCCTTCCTCGCCGCGTGGAACCAGTACCTGTGGCCGCTCGTCTCGACGGGTGGGCAGGCGCCGCTCAACACCGTCCAGATCGGCCTGAAGCAACTGTTGGGCACCCAGGTCTCCCAAATCCCGGTCTCGCTCGCCGGCGCTGTCATCGCGTTCGTGCCGCTCGTCATCCTTCTCCTCGTGTTCCAAAAGCAACTCGTCCGCAGCCTCACGGCCGGTGCGGTCAAGTAGGACCGCCGGGGTGCTAGGCAATAGGCATGCGGACCTCCCGCCTCTTCCGCCTCGCCGCCGCTGCACTGTTCGTCACGTCGGCGACAGCCGCCGCCGCGAGTGCGGTCGCCGTAGCCGGTGCTCCCGCAGCGGGTGCCAGCACCCTCCCGAGTTGCAACCTCAAGGCGCTGCAGAGCCATAAGGGCGTCGTCGACATCACCTTCTGGAACTCCATGGTGCAGGCCAACGGGCAGACGCTCGCTGCCATCACCAACGCCTTCAACTCCTCGCAGACCAAGGTGCACGTGACCCTGGTCGACCAGTCCAGCTACGACGACACGTGGCAGAAGTACGAAGCGGGGCTCACCAACGGGCAGCTGCCTGACGCCGTGCAGCTGGAGGACCAGCGCACCCAGGCCGCCGTCGACACCCAGTCGTTCCTGCCCGTCCAGTCGTGCATGAACGCCGCCAAGTACTCCACGAGCGACTACCTGACCCGGCCGCTCAACTATTGGAAGGTCAACGGGGTGCAGTGGGCGCTCCCCTTCGCCGTCTCGGCCCCCATCCTCTATTACAACGAGAGCGCCTTCACCAAGGCCGGCCTCAACCCGGCCGACCCACCGACCACCCTCCCGCAGATGCTCGCCGACGCCAAGGCCCTCAAGACCTCGGGCAGCGGCATGGGACTCGTCCTCGACCCCTGGCACCTCGAGACATGGCTGGCGTCGGCCAACACGCTCTTCGTCAACAACCAGAACGGTCGCAGCAGCCGCGCCACCAAGGGCGTCTTCGACAACAAGACCGCCGAGTCGATCTTCAGCCAGCTCGACCAGTTGGTGACCTCGGGCGACGCGACGACCAACCCCTCCTCGGGTCCCGACGAGTACGACAACCTGCTCGGTATCGGGAGCGGCAAGTACGGCATGACCCTCGAGACGTCGGCGGCGTTGGGCACCGTGACCCAGTTGCTGGCGGGTGGCCAGTACTCCAACGTCAAGCTCGGCATCGGACCCTTCCCCGTCTACAGCGCCTCGGTGAAGGGTGGGATCGAGCCGGGTGGATCCGGGGTGTACATCTCGAACAAGGTGCCTGCCATCGACCAGGCCGCGGCCTGGATGTACCTCTCCTACATCTGCAACACGCAGAGCCAGGCGACCTGGGCGGCCGGCACCGGCTACATCCCGGTGCGCAAGTCCTCGGCCCAGACCGCGACCGTCCAACACCTGTGGGTGACCAATCCCGGGTACAAGGTGGCCTACAACGAAATCAACAACGGTGCCAACGACGCCGCGACCCAGGGCTCGGTGATCGGCCCCTACGCCGAGGTGCGCACTGACGTCGTCAACGCCGAGATCTCCATGTACACCCAGGGCGTGTCGCCGGCGAAGGCGCTCTCCTCGGCCGAGTCGAACGTGAACCAGACCATCTCGAGCTACAACAGCCGACTCGGGGTGGGCTAGCAGCCCGCTGGCGCAGCGACATCGCAGGGGGCGAAAGGAAGGCCGACCGTGACGATCGAGGTGGCTCGCCGCTACGAGCAGATCAGCCCCAAGTCCTACGAACATCCGGCGGACAAGGCGGCCACGTCCGCGCTGCACAGCGTGCCGCTCCTCGACATGGTGGTGAAACGCCTGACCGATCTCGGACACGAGCGGCGCCTGCGACAGATCGTGATGGGCAACGCCATTCGGCTCGGCCCGAACCAGGTTCCCGATGCGTGGGCCGCGTACGTGCGCTGTGCGGGCATCCTCGATATCGCCGAGGTGCCTGACCTCTACGTCATCAACAACCCCGACATCAACGCCATGACGATCGGAGCGAAGACGCCCATCGTCATCGTCAACTCCTCCATGATCCGCTCGTTCGACACGAAGGAGGTGGAGACGGTCCTGGGCCACGAGTTGGCCCACGTCCTCTCCGAGCACTACTACTACACCACCGCGCTGGTCCTCCTCAGCCAGTTCCTGCAGGGTGCGCTGCCGCGCTCGCTCCTCCTCGGCCTGCCGGTGCGCGCCATGTACCTCGCGCTCTTGGAGTGGGCGCGCGCCGCCGAGCTCACGGCGGACCGGGCGGCCGCGCTGGTGATGGCCGACCCGTTGCAACCGTGCCGTGTCCTGATGGAGCTCGCGGGTGGATCGGTGCCGGGCATGAACTTCGACGCCTTCTTGGAGCAGGCGAACGACTACGAGAGCGAGGACGACCTCTTCTCGCGCCACACCCGGTTTTGGTCCGAGCTCAACCTCACCCATCCCGTCGCGGTGCGCCGGGTGAAAGAGCTCATGGAGTGGGTCCACACCGGCGCCTACGACCGCATCGTCAGCGGCGACTACACGCGGCGGGGCGACGAAGCGCCACCATCGGAGGAGTTCGACGACGCCGTGGCGCACTACCGCGAGCGTTTCGCGCGGATCTTGGACCGGGCCGCCGGCGGCGTCCAGGAGCTGGGGCGCCGTCTCGGCAGCTGGCTGGAGCGCTTCCAGAACAGCGGCCCCGAGGACGTCGATCCGGACGACGACGACTTCGAGGGGCCGGTCGACGCCGAGGAGTGAGGCACCATCCTCCGCCCGGAGCGGTCCACCCTTCTCGACCCGACTGGGCCGAAAGTCACACAAAGCTCCGAGAACCGCCATTGTCGCAACCCGGTTAGGTACCATCGCTCAACGGAGCGAACTCCGCGTTGCGCGACCGGCGCGTGGTGGAGGAACTGAGATTGGCGATGCAGGACACCGACACGGTAGGGACCTCCGCCTACCGGGCTGTGTTCGAGCACGCCTCCGACGGCATGCTCTTCGCGGCAGCAGACGGACGCATCACGGCGGCGAACCCCGCCGCGTGCGCTCTGCTCGGCATGACAGCCGAGCAACTCTGCGGCCTGCCCTACGACGATCTCATGGACCACGAGGACCCGCGCTGGCAACTGGTGGCGGCCGAGCGGGACCGGACGGGCTCCTCGGTCGGCGTCGCCCGCCTGCGACGCGGCGACGGGCGCTACGTCGAGCTCGAGACGACGAGCCGGCGCCTGCACGACGTCGAGGGCTCGGTCCGCCTCTTCAGCGTCTTGCGCGACATCAGCAGCCGCGTGGAGATTGAGCGAGAGATGGAAGAACTGAGTGCGCAGCTGCTGGCGCTGTCGCGCACCGACGAGCTGACCGGGTTCCAGAACCGGCGTGGCCTCGCCGCCGCCGGGGCGACGCTGCTGCAGATCGCGGACACCCAGAGCAGTGAGATCCGGGTCCTGTTCGTCGACGTAGGGAACGTGAAGGAGCTCAATGAGCAAGTCGGCCACCACGCCGGCGACGCCGCCATTCAGGCGGTGGCGCGGGCGCTGAGTGTGACGTTCCGCAAGGTCGACGTGCTGGCCCGCATCGGGGGCACCGTCTTCTTGGCCGTGGCACTCAACCTCGACGCCGGCGAGTGCGACACCATCAGCAGCCGCATCATGGAGCACCTCTGGGCGCCCGAGACGAGCGAGTTCGTCGGGGCCCCCGTCGAGGTGTCCTTCGGGTGGACCACGCGCCCCGCAGGCACCCGCTTCACCCTCGAGGACCTGGTGGCGCGTTCCGACCGGGCCATGCTCGAAGCCCGTGACGCCCGTGTGGCGGCCTCCGCCCCGGCTCGTCAACCGATTGGGCACCCCTAGCCGTCCACCCTCCGCCCTCCACCGGCCACCGGCCACCGGCCGCCGGCCACCGGCCACCGGCCACCGGAAAGAGGCTCCCACCCCACCTCAGAGGCCCTTCATCGCGTCTGAACCGGGCCTATAGACGACTATTCCACTTGTATTTAGCAATTCGCGTGATTACAGTGGTCAAATGGATCGAACGAGCCACCATGTGTCCGCGCCCGAAGTCAACCCGCCGTCGCCCACCACCCGGCGCGGCGCCCGCCGTGTCGCCGCCATCGGGAGCCTCACCGTGGCGAGCCTCGCCTTCACCACGCTCAGCGCTCTGCCCGCGGGCGCCCAAGGCGGCTCCGTCAACCTCGTTGCCTACTCGACGCCCAAGCCCGCGTTCACGGTGCTGGCCGCCGACTTCGCTAAGACAAAGGCGGGGGCCGGCATCACCGTCTCGCCCTCCTACGGGCCTTCGGGCACGCAGGCCACCTCGGTGGTCGACGGGCTGCCGGCAGACCTCGTCACCTTCTCGCTCGAGCCCGACATGGAGAAGGTCGTCAAGGCCGGCCTGGTATCGAGCAGCTGGGACAAGAACGCGACCAAGGGCATCGTCACGGACTCCATCGTGTCCTTCGTTGTCCGGCCCGGAAACCCCAAGCACATTACGACGTGGGCCGACCTCGTGAAGTCAGGCGTGTCGGTCATCACGCCCAACGTGTTCAGCTCGGGCAGTGCGAAGTGGAACATCATGGCGGCGTACGGAGCCGAGCTGAAGCAGGGCAAGTCGGCCGCCCAGGCCCAGGCCTACCTGCAACAGCTCCTGAAGCACGCGGCGGCCCAGCCCTCGAGCGCCAGTGCCGCGCTCCAGACGTTCCTGTCTGGCCAGGGCGACGTCCTCCTCGACTACGAGGACGACGCGCTCTACGCCAAGAAGCAGGGCGAGGCGGTGCAAGTGGTCACGCCACCACAAACCATCCTCATCCAGAACCCCATCGCGGTGACCAAGAGCGCCAGCCCGGCCGCCAAGACGTTCCTGTCGTACCTGCTCTCCCCCGCGGGCCAGACCGTGTGGGGACAGCAGGGCTACCGCCCGGTGCTGCCCTCGGTGGCGGCGAAGTTCAGCTTCGCCCAGCCCAAGACGCTGTTCACCATCGACAGCCTCGGCGGCTGGACGGAAGTGAACACGAAGTTCTTCGATCCCACGACGGGCATCGTGGCCAAGGACGAGCAATCGCTCGGCGTGTCCACGGCGAGCGGCTAGAGGGTAAGAAGGGGTCGTAGGTCAGGGTCGTGGGCGTAACGGTCACCGACCTGGGTCTCCCAGGCGGCCAGCCGTCCGTGCTCGGTCACCGCAGGCCGGGGGGCAGCCCGTGGCATCGTCGTCCCCCGACGGCGCCACCTCCAGCCCTGGCCGCGGCAAGCCGTGTGGTGCGCGGCGCCGGCGGGCCGGCTCTGGCCGTTACCTACCTGACGCTGCTCGTGCTGCTGCCGGTCGCCGCGCTCCTCACGAACGCCTTCAGCGGCGGGTGGAGCGCCTTTTGGGCGGCCATCACCCAGCCCGAGGCGGTGGCCGCGCTCGAGCTGACCCTGGCGGCGTCGGCCATCGTGGCCATCGTCAACTCCGTGGCCGGCCTCGCCATCGCCTTCGTGCTCGTCCGCGACGAGTTCCGGGGCAAGAGCCTGCTCAGCGCGGTGATCGACCTGCCGTTCGCGCTCCCGACGGTCGTGGCGGGTCTCACGCTGCTCGCGCTCTACGGTGCCGACAGCCCCTTTCATGTGAACCTCGCCGGCACCCGGCTCGGCATCGGTGCGGCGCTGCTCTTTGTGACGCTTCCCTTCTGCGTTCGCAGCGTCCAGCCCGTCCTCGCCGAGCTCGATGCAGAGATCGAAGAGGCCGCCTCCTCCCTCGGCGCCACGCCGCGCCAGGTGCTGCGGCGCGTCATCCTGCCGAGCATCCTGCCGGCGGTCCTCGCTGGAATGGGCCTGGCCTTCGCCCGCGCCGTCGGCGAGTTCGGTTCGGTCGTGCTCATCTCGGGCAACCTGCCCTTCAAGACCGAAGTCGCCTCGGCGTTCATCTACAACCAGTTCCAGAGCGGTGAGCTCTCGGCGGCCGAGCGCGGTGTCCGTGCTGCTCGTGGTCATCGCACTGATCGTGCTGCTCGCCATCGGCTGGCTGCGGCGTCGCTTCCACGTCGCGGAGGCCGCGTGACGCGCCGTCGCTGGCGCCTGCCGCTCCGTGTGGGCGTGCTCGGCTACCTGGCCGTGCTGATCCTCTTGCCGGTCGGGACAGTGTTCTTCCGCGCCTTCCAACACGGGCTCGGCTCGGCGTGGGATGCGATCTCCGCGCCGGACGCACTGCACGCGCTGTGGCTGACACTGATCGTGGCCGTGATCGCCGTCCCGCTCAACACGGTGTTCGGGGTAGGCGTCTCGCTGATCTTGGCGCGCCACCGCTTCCCCGGCGCGTGGTTGCTCGATGCCCTCGTTGACATCCCCCTCGCCATCTCCCCCGTCATCATCGGCCTCGGCCTCATTCTCGTCTACGGCAAGACGGGCTGGTTCGGCAACTGGCTCGCCGCCCACGGGATCACGGTCATCTTCTCGCTACCGGGCATCGTCATGGCGTCGGCCGCGGTGTCGCTCCCCTATGTCGTGCGCGAGGTGTTGCCGGTCCTCCAGGAGATCGGAACCGAGCAAGAGCAGGCGGCCCGCACGCTCGGTGCCCGACCCTGGTCGGTTTTCTGGCGTATCACCCTGCCCAACATCCGCCGCGGCCTTGCCTACGGGGTTACGCTGACCACCGCTCGGGTCCTCGGCGAGTTCGGCGCCGTCGCCATCGTGTCGGGGAACGTCACGGGCAAGACCCAGACACTCACCTTGTTCATCTCCACCAGCATCGACAACCTCGACACCACGAGCGCCTACGTCGGCGCGGTGGCCCTGTGCCTGGCCGCCCTCCTGGTGCTGACTGTCCTCACCATGACAGACCGCCGGCGCGCCGAGTGGCACACGAGGGCCGCGCTGTGAGCATCCGCGTCGAGGGCATCTCCAAGCGCTTCGGCGACGCCGTCGCGCTCGACGACGTCTCCCTCGAGGTCGAGACCGGCTCACTGACCGCACTGCTCGGCCCGAGCGGTGGCGGGAAGTCGACGCTGCTCCGCATCATCGCAGGGCTCGACACGCCCGACACGGGCACCGTGCGCATTGAGGGGGAGGATCTGACGAGCGTCCCGGCGCGCAGCCGCGGCGTCGGTTTCTGCTTCCAGCACTACGCACCGTTTCGCCACCTCACGGTGCGGCGCAACGTTGCCTTCGGCCTCGAGGTCAGGCGTCGTCCCAAGGCGGAGATCAAGGCGCGCGTCGACGAGCTCCTCGAGCTCGTGGGCCTGGCCCACCTGGGCGACCGCTATCCCTCGCAGCTCTCGGGCGGCCAGCGCCAGCGCATGGCCCTGGCCCGGGCGCTGGCCATCGAGCCCAAGGTGCTGCTGCTCGACGAGCCCTTCGGTGCCCTCGACGCCCAGGTGCGCACCCAGCTGCGCCAGTGGCTGCGCGACCTGCACGACACGCTGCATGTGACAACGGTCTTGGTGACCCACGACCAGGAGGAGGCCATGGAGGTGGCCGATCGGCTGGCCATCATCAACCACGGCCGCCTGGAGCAGGTTGGCACGCCGGCGGACATGTACGACCACCCGGCCAACGAGTTCGTGCTGACCTTCCTCGGACCGGCCACGCGCCTGGGCGGCCAGTGGATACGGCCCCATGACCTCGCCGTGCACCTCGACCAGGGGGTCCGGCCCGACGATCCCGGCGCCGTGCTCGGCACGGTGACGCCGGGTGACGCACCTCGGCTTCGAGGTCAAGGTCGACGTCACCCTCGACGACGGCGCCTGCTGGGTCCAGATCGAGCCGCGGCACGGCGGCCGACCTCGGCCTCGCCCCGGGGCAGCGCATCTGGGTCGTCCCGCTGCCGCACACGAGCACCGACCGGCACGCCCAGACTGGGTCCGACACCGAGGCGCTCTCGTCGGAGGCGACGGTGGAGACCGATCGCCACGCCGAGGTGTCGTAGCTCGCGCTCGACGACATCGGGGCGCCCGGGCTCAGCCGGTTTGTGGATGTGTCGGCGTCGACCCGTCGGCGTTCACGATGTCAAAGCCGTCGGGAATCGTCAGCTGCCCCGGACCCGTCCCCGGGGCGTCCGCCATGCCGTAGTCCCAGACCAAGGCCTGGGTCGTGGGATCGATGGCCGCCATCCTGTTGCGATAGTCGTCGTTCGCCATGAAGACACCGCTCGGGAGGAGCTCGACGAGCGAAGGCTGGTTCAGCCGGTTCATGACCGGAGGGGGCCCGGTACTGGTACAGGATCTGGCCCGCACGGTTGAACTCGATGATCCCGCCGGGATTTTCGTAGTCGGCGC
Organism: uncultured Acidimicrobiaceae bacterium; assembly: GCA_963825965.1. Lineage (GTDB taxonomy): Bacteria > Actinomycetota > Acidimicrobiia > Acidimicrobiales > RAAP-2 > Bog-473. The sequence goes on along the minus strand of CAWGUX010000012.1, from coordinate 241,286 downwards.
ACAGGTAGAGGTCGGGGCCGATCTGTTGGGGATCGGAGGGGTACCCGATGGTGAGGTGTGTCGTCCACACCAGCGAGCCGCTCGCCGTGTACTCGCTGATAAACGAGCCGCGCGTCTCGGACACCAAGAAGTTGCCGTCTGCGAGCGGTGTGTCACCGTTGGGCCCGCCGATCGCACGTCGGCGGGTTGTGGACGCACGACCCCGTCGTCCCGATCTGGCTCACGATCGAACCGCTCGGACTGATGATGAGGATCCGGCAGTTGTCGGCATCGGCCACCGTCACATTGCCGTTCTTCAGCAGGTAGGCGTCGTCGGGCTCGTGCAGATACCCCGGTGCCGCGCCCGGCTGTGCCGGATGGCCATAGCTCCACAACAGCTTGCCGCTCGGGTAGGCAATCTTGACGATGGTCTCGTTGTCCTCCTGGTTGGAGATGATCGCAGTGCCGTGGTCGACGAAGAACGCGTCGTCGGGGAAGTAGAACCCGCCCGGACCAGGTGGTGGAGGCATGGACGGCGGGTTCGGATAGGTCCACACGACTCCACCGGTGTCGTCGAGCACCAAGAGCCGATTGTTTCCCCGGTCGGCGATGAGCAGCTTCTCGCCGAAGTAGGGCGAGCCGGCTCCGGGCGCGCCGGCCTCGCCGAACGAAATGTTCGGACGAAGCATCTGCACGGTCGCGACCGGGGTCGTCCCGCTCTCGCCGCCCAGCAGCCATGCCGTGCCCCCGACGGCCGCAACGGCGGCGTTGGACACCGGCGCAATGAGATGACCCGCCACCAGCACCCGGCCCGCGTGCGGATCGAAGGCGTAGATCGTGCCGCTGTCGGCCGACCCGTTCGTCCCACCCGCCACGTAGATCACACCGCCGAGCGTGACGGCGGACGCTCCGAGAAGGGGTTCCGGCAGGTGGCCGACCTCCGTGATGTGCCCCGATGACGTGTCGACGCGCTGGATGGCGTCGACCCCAGCACCTGAAGCGGCACCACCGACCTGCTCGCCACCGAAGACGTAGACGTCCCTGCCGAGCGCCGCGACGGCGGGATAGCGCACGGGGACGGGGAGCGTCCCGGCGTCGCGGTAGGTCGTTCCGTTGGTCGTCGCAATGACCTCGGAGTCGGCCCGTGTGCCGTCGTAGCCGCCGACGATGTAGGCGACGCCGTCGACCGTGACCGCAGCGGCGTCTGACCGTGGTTGCGGGAGCTGCCCCACGATGCGTGCCTGCGACGACGAACCGGTGGCGACCAGGGGCAGCGATTCCACGGTGGCGACCGTCGTGGCCGCACCACCCCCGAAAACCAGGACGTGACCGCCGACCACCGCCCCGGCGGCGTCGTGGGTCACCGAGGCCAGGGATCCCGCCGGCGAGGAGGCGCCTCCGGGTACGGACACACGCACGACACTGGCGCTCGACACCTGTCCGGCCGTCAATCCGCCGACCGTGACGACGCCGTTCGGGCCCGGCCCGGAGGCGGCGACCTCCCGGCTGGTCGGTTGCGCCAGTTGCCACGGGAGCAGACCCGACTCGATCGCAGGGGGGCTGCGCGGGACGTGCGAGCCGTGCCGCGCGTCCGAGCCCACAGTGGCGGCGCGCGCCCCGGGCGCACCGCGGCGTCCTCCGGCGGGTGAGGAGCGGGCGCTGAAGGCAAGGATGAGGCCTGCACCCACCACGAGTGCAAGGCCCGCCGCGACGAGGGTGCGCGTGCGGCGGCGCCGGGTGCGCCTGCGGCGACCGGACGTCGCGGCCTCACGCGAGGCGGGGGAATTGCTCACGGCAGTGGGGAACTCTGCCTTCAGCCCCCTCGTGCGGGCAACAGCCTCAGGTCTAATCCGTGCGGGCCCGGCATAGCCAAACGGACGATTGACCGGCCGGCTCGCAGCTCGTCGGGCCGGATCGCGGAAGCGCCGGCAGGAGCCGGTTGCCTCCCGTTGCGCCTCGAGCACGCTCTCGAGCCGTGTGAGGTCGCTCCAGGCGCCGGCGTCCCCGGCCGCGCGTCGGCCCGTCCCGCCCGACGACAACACCGCCACAACAGGACCGCGCACGCCGGCCCCGAGCGGTTCCGAAAACGACGTGCCAACCCCACCGACGCAGCCCCTCCCGTCCAACGTTTTCCCTGCCCACGGGCCGTGTGTGCGCCCTGTCTCGCCCGTCTCCGACGCGTCTGACGCGAACCGCCAGCCGTGGGTCTCCGAGCGAGACAGGCTGCACACACGTATGGGACAGGAAATCCGTAGCGTGTCATGGTGATGGACCAGGCGGAACCCTTCATCGCGGGAACGGCGCGGGCTCTCGCTCGGCGCTGCGGGCCCGCGCGCGCCGCCGAGACGGCCACACGCTCGCGCCCAGGTGGGAGCCGCAGTCCCAGCTGCGACCGAGGCCGGCCATGACCGAGACCAGCTCGAACCAGGCCGCCGCCGTCGCAGCCGGCGAGCTCGGCGACGAGTTCGCCGAGAGCGGGACCGGGACCGGAACTGCGACCGACGCCACCGACGAAGCCTCGGCAAGCGCCTCCCGCCCCACCGCCAAGGCCATCCAGTCGAGGGCCATGCGCGGCGCCTCGTTCCTCTTCGGCCGCGAGGCGATCGGTGCCTTCGTACGCCTGATCGGCGTCATCATCACGGTCCGCGAAATCGGCCCGAGCGACTACGGCATCTTCACCGCCGCGGCGGCGTTCGTGGCGGTCGTCGTGACCATCTGCCAGATGGGGACCGAGATCTACCTCATCCGCGTGAAGGAAGAGCCGACCAAACGCCTGAACAACGAGGTGTTCAGCCTCTTGCTGTGCACGTCCCTGGCGGCGACGGCGATCTCCATCGGTCTCTCCTTTGCGCTCTTGCCGCTGCTGCGCCCGGTCGGCGTGGCGGTCCCCCTCCGGGTCCTGCTGCTGTGCGTGCCGATCAACGTGCTCTGGGCGCCGGCACAGGCGTACATCGAGCGGCGTTTTGACTACAAGAAAATGGGAATTCTCGAACTCGGTGGGGACTTCGTCCTCTACGCCACGGCCGTGCCGTTGGCCATCTTGCACTTCGGGGCGTGGTCTCTCGTCATCGGCTACTTCGCCTGGCAGAGCTTCTTGCTGATCGGCAGCCTGGTCCTGTCGGGCCTCCGCCCCCGCTGGGCCTGGTCGAACGCCACGGCCAAGGACGTCATCCGCCACGGCACCTCGTACTCGACCGCGTCGCTGTTCACGAACCTGGCCCTGGTGGTCAACCCGCTCGTCGTCGGTACCTTTGTCGGAGCGGCGGGCGTCGGCTACGTCTCGTTCGCCCGCAACCTCGTCCAGACGGTCGGATTCGCCAAGCGCTGCGCCTACCGCCTCGGCATCGTCACCATGGCCCAGATCAACCGCGACAACCCGAGCCTCTTCCGCCAGGGGCTCGAGCGCGGCGCCTTCATGCTCACGATCGCACTGGGCGTGCCGTTCGCCATCTTCGGCTTCGGCGCGCACTGGATCATCCCCGACCTCTTCGGCCACGAGTGGTCCGCCTCGCTCCCGATCTACTGCCTCCTCTCCCTGGCCTTCGTCCTCGGCACCGTCGGGCAGATCGAAGCGTCCATGTTCTATGCGCTGGGCCGGAACATGACGGTTGCAGTCACGGCCTTCCTCCAGCTGGCCCTCCTCACGGTCTTCTCCATCGGGATGGTCAAGCTGTGGGGGGTCAACGGCTTCGGCATCGCGTCGGTGCTCGCCCTGCTGGCCTTCCTCTACAGCGACCGCAAGATGCGCAAGCTCGCGGATTACTCCATGACGCCGACCATCCTGGTCTCGCTGATCCTCGCCCCCTCCATGTTCCTCCCGATGGTGCCACCGCCGATGGGCCTGCTCCTCCTGCTCCCGTGGGTCTTGTTCCTGGTGATCAAGCCGCTGCGCACCCAGATCCCCGTGCTGTGGCACTCGCTGCGCGGCTCTCTGCGAGGGGCTGCTCAACTGGCATGACGAACGTCCCGACACCTCATGCATGCCGCGTCGGCGTGGATCTCGTCGCGATCAGCGACGTGGAGGCGGCCGTGCGCGCGCACGGCGACCGCTACTTACAGCGGATCTTCACCTCCCACGAGCTCGACTGCTGCCGCACGCCCAGCGGCTGGTCGGTGGACTCGCTCGCCGCCCGCTTCGCCGCCAAGGAGGCCACGATCAAGGTCCTCGAGCCGTCCGGCCACCAGCCCGCCTGGGACCGCATGGAGGTGCGGCGCCGAGCCGGCGGCTCGTGCGCCATCGCGCTGGCGGGCACGGCGGCGGAGCTGGCCGAGGCCGCCGGCATCACCTCGCTGTCGCTCAGCATGACCCACGAAGGGGCCTACGCCGCGGCAGTGGTGTTCGCCTTGTGCGGGTCACCGCCCGGTACCACCCTGGACCTACCTGGCGGCCTGACGCCGGGCCTGCTCGAATTCGCAGCATGGACAGAAAGGAAGACAGCAGATGCCTGAGACCGCGCACCCCTACGAGGCGCGAGTCCGTGCAACGTTGGACGAGCACGCTCGGCTGCCCGTGGCCGTTGAGTCGCTTCAGGTCTACGACGACTTGTTCCAGGCCGGTATGACCTCGCACGCCAGCGTCAACGTGATGCTGGCCCTCGAAGAGGAATTCGACATCGAGTTCCCAGAAGAGATGTTGCAGAAGTCGACCTTCGAGTCGATCGAGGCGATCTGCACGTCGATCGCAAGCCTCAGCACGATTGGAGATCCAGTATGAGCTCGACACAACTCCGGGGATCCGAGGTGGCCGCGCGGGCGGCCTCCATCGCGGCCGACGTGACGGCGGCCGCGGCCGACGACGTCGACACGCGGTCGCGTTTTCCCTTCGAGACCTTCGAGGCGCTGCAGTCCGCCGGCCTGCTCAGCACGCTGATCCCCGTCGAGTTCGGCGGCATCGGTGCCTCGCTGGCCGAGGCCGGAGCGAGTGTGACCGAAGTCGCCAAGGCCTGTTCTTCGAGCGGGATGATCCTGGCCATGCACCACCTCCAGGTGGCGTGCGTCGTGCGCCACGGGCACACCGAGGCCCTCCAGGAGTTCATGGCGGACGTGACGAAAGAGCAGCTGTTGCTCGCCTCGGCCACCACCGAGGTCGGCGTCGGCGGCAACATGCGCGAGAGCATCTGCGCGGTGCAGCCGCACAAGCAGGGCTTCGAACTCGAGAAGGCCGCCGGTGTCATCTCCTACGGCTCCTACGCCGACGCGGTGCTGGCGACGGCGCGGCGCAACGAGGACAGCCCGGCCAGCGACCAGGTGCTCGTCGTGTGTCGCGCCCCGGGGCTCAGCCTCGAGCAGACCGGCGAGTGGAACACGCTCGGCATGCGGGGCACCTGCAGCCCTGGCTTCTCCCTGCGGGCCACGGGGTCCAAGGAGATGATCCTGCCGGTCCCCTTCGGCGAGATCGCGGAGCGGACGATGCTCCCGGTCTCCCACGTGCTGTGGGCCTGCGTCTGGCGGGGCATCGCCTCGGCCGCGGTCGAGCGCGCCCGCGCCATGGTCCGGGCCGAGGCCCGCAAGAACGTCGATGTGCTGCCCAAGGGCGCGCCCGCCCTGGCCGAGCTCGTGCTGCAACAGCGCCAGCTCGAGGCCCTGGTGCAGGACGCCCTCGACGAGTTCGACCATCTCGATGCCTCGCGCGGCGGCGGGGTGCCCATGTCGTTCACGATCGCCATGAACACGCTCAAGGTCGCCGCCTCGCGCCTCGTCGTCGAGATCGTGTCGGGGGCGCTCATGCTCTGCGGCATGGCCGGCTACGCCCACGGCACGCCGTACAGCCTGGGGCGCCAGCTCCGTGACGCCTACAGCGCCACGGTGATGATCAACAACACGCGGATCCTTGCGGACAACGCACACATGCTCACGATTTCAAAGGGGTGAACGATGAGCGACTCACATGACTTCGGCTTGGCTCTCGTCGAGGCGGGCTATCTCTTTCCGACCGGCATCCTCGGGGTGCTGGGCCGGTCCCAGCAGTACTCGGCCATCGCCAACGGGTTGGACGCCTTGGTCAACGCGTGGGGCTCCGACCTCGGCGCCACCGGGATCCAGTTCCCGCCGGTGGTGAACAAGGCGACCTTCGATGAGACGAATTACGTCCAGTCCTTCCCCGACCTCATGGGCGCGATCCACGTGTTCACGGGCGGCAACAAGGACCACGCGGAGCTGCTCCGGCGCTCCGAGACGGGCAAGGACTGGTCCGACCTGCTCGAGATGGCCGACGTGTTCCTGGCCTCGGCGGCGTGCCACCCCGTCTACCCGATGTGCACGGGGACGCTCCCCGCGGCGGGCCGTTACTTCAACGTCTCGAGCTACTGCTTCCGTCATGAGCCGAGCGAGGACCCGGCGCGCATGCAGACCTTCCAGATGCACGAGATCGTGTTCGTCGGCACGCCCGATGCCGCGCAAGAGCACCGTGACGCCGGGCTCGAGGTCGGCATCTCCATCCTGCAGCGCCTCGGGCTGGACATGACCGTCGTGCCGGCCAACGATCCGTTCTTCGGCCGCCTCGGGACGGCCATGGCCAACAACCAGAAGGACGAGGTGCTCAAGCTCGAGGGCACGACGCCCATCGGGAGCCCCGATCACCCGGTAGCCATCATCTCGGGCAACTGCCACCGTGACCACTTCGGCACCCCGTTCTCCATCCACAGCGAGGACGGCGAGACGGCCCACAGCGCCTGCGTCGCCTTCGGCGTCGACCGCATCACTCTGGCGCTGTTGTGGCACCACGGGCTCGACCTCGACGGCTGGCCGGCGGACGTGAGGGAGGCTCTCACGTTGTGAGAGTCCAGGTCCTCGATGTGGCACCGCAGACCTATGTGTCCCATCGCGTCCACGCAGACGATCGCATGTGGCTCGAGTCGAACTGCGCAGCAGACCTCTGGATCGAGGTCCTGCACGCGCTCGGGCTCGAGCCGCTGGCCGCCATGGGGTTCCTGCTCAGCGCCGGCTTCGACGGCGAGCAGTGGCGGATGTTCAAGTTCTCCATGGAGGACGTATGGCGCCTCTACGGGATCGACGCCTACGAGGTGAACCTCTGGCGGGCCCTCCCCGTGCACCTGACCGACCAGATCGCGCTCGGGCGCATGCTCACCATCGACGTCGACGCCTGGTGGCTGCCCGACACCGAAGGACTGACGTATCGGACGGCGCACCAGAAGACCACGGTGGCGGTCCAGATGATCGACGCCGACGCGGGCCGCATCGGCTACTTCCACAACGGCGGCTACTACGAGCTCGACGGGGAGGACTACGAGCGCCTGATCGCCGACGAGGCGGTGGCGGTCATCCCGCCCTATGCCGAGGCGATCGACCTCGAGCACCTCCGCCTCGACGACGACCCGCGGCCTCTCGCACTCGAGCTGGCCCGCGACCACCTGGCCCGTCGTCCCGGGTCGAACCCCGTCCGCGAGATGCGCAAGCGCGTCGAGGACGACCTCCCCTGGCTCGTCGAGGCCGGAATGGACACCTTTCACCGCTACTTGTTCGGGTCCATCCGCCAATGCGGCTCCAACGCGGAGTTGGCGGCCGACTACGTCCGCTGGCTGGCCGGCGACACGGCGGAAGGCGACACGGCGGGATCTGCCCCGGCCGAGGCCTTCCTGGCCGTGTCCAAGAAGGCGAAGGCGCTGGAGTTCTTGCTCGCCAGGGCCCTGCGGGGCAAGCAGGTCTCGCTGAGCGACACGATGTCCGAGATGGAGTCCGCCTGGGAGGGAGCGATCGACGCGACCGCGGCCCAGCTCCATGCGTGACCTGCTCGAGGACTCGACGTGGTCGTGCGCGCGCACAGCACCCGGTCTCCTCGACACCGCGGACCCGTCACTGCTCGGTGGGTTGGAGTGGATCCCGGCCATGGTGCCCGGGACCGCGGCGGAGGCGCTGGCGGCCACCGGCTCGCTCGAGGTTGCCGACCACAACTACGACGGCGAGGACTGGTGGTTCCGCTGTCGCTTTCCCGGCGAGCCCGGGACGTGGCAGCTTCGCCTGAACGGGATCGCGACACTGGCCGACGTCTGGGTCAATGGCGCCCACGTCGCGCGGACCGAGAACATGTTCCTGCGCACCTCGGTCCCGCTCGGCGGGCTGCACGCCGACAACGAGCTGGTCATCCGCTGCGAGGCGCTCACGCCGGCCCTGGCCGTGCGGCGGCCGCGCCCACGGTGGAAGACGACCCAGGTCGAGAACCATGCCTTGCGGTGGTTCCGGACCAACCTGCTCGGCCGCATCCCGGGCTGGGCCCGCACCCCCCGCGCCGTCGGGCCCTGGAAGCCGCTCGAGCTCATTCGAGCCGACGAGCCCCTCACTCCCGTTCTCGACGCGTTCGTCCACGCCTCGTGTAGTGGGGACGGCGGCCGGGTCGACGCCGCCATCCGCTTCGCCGAGCTTCCCGCCTGGGTCAAGGACGAGGCAGCGGTGCTCGTCTGCCTCGGTCGCGAGACGCCGTTTGAGGTGGACCGCCACGACGACGGCGTGACCCTGCGGGCGTCGCTGCCCGTCACGCAGTTCGAACGCTGGTGGCCCCACACCCACGGTCCCCAACCGCTCTACGACGTCAGCATCCGTATCGCAGGGACGGCCCACCCGCTCGGCCGGGTCGGCTTTCGCACCGTCGAGGTCGACCGCTCCGACGGCGGCTTCACCTTCGTCGTCAACGGCGTGCCGATCTTCGTCCGGGGGGCCAACTGGTTCCCACCCGATCCCGTGAGTTTCCGCGCCGACCCCGACGAGGTGCGCAGGCGCATGGCGCTGGTGCGCGAGGCCCACCTCAACATGATCCGCATCCCGGGGACCACGGTCTACGCCGACCAGTCCGTCCTGCGCACCTGCGACGAGCTCGGCATCCTCGTGTGGCACGACTGCATGTTCGCCTTCATGGACTATCCCGACGACGAGGCCTTCCTCACCGGCGTGGGTGCCGAGGTGCGGCAGGCCTTCGCCGACCTGTCGAGCCACCCGTCGCTCGCCGTCGTGTGCGGCAACCAGGAGGTCGGCGAGATCGCGGCCATGAACGGCGGCCCGCAGTCCGGCTTCGAGTCCGCGCTATTCGACACGTTGCTTCCCTCGCTGACGGCCGAACTGCTCCCCGGCGTCGAGTTCGTGAGCTCGAACCCCAGCGGAGGCGATCCGCTGTTCCGGCCCGACACCGGCGTGAGCCAGTACTTCGGCATCGGGGGCTACCTGCGACCGTTGAACGGGCTCCGTCGTGACGACGTCCGCTTCGCCGCCGAATGCCTGTGTTACGCCACGCCACCAGAGCCCGAGGTCGTCACGCGGCTCGGCGGCGCCAACCTGGCCGTGCACGATCCGCAATGGAAAGCAGGCGTGCACCACGACCCGGGCCGCTCGTGGGACATGGATGACGTCCGCTCGTTCTACGTCCGCGATGTCTTCGGCGTGGACCCCCTCTGGGAGCGCTACTCGGACGCCGAGCACGTGCTCGACCTGGGTCGAGCCACCAACGCCTTCTTGATGCAGACCGTGTTCACGGAGTGGCGCTGTAACGAGCGCTCCGGCGGCGGCCTCGTGCTCGGCTTCAACGACATCGCACCGGGGGCGGGCTGGGGCCTGATCGACGTGACGGCGCAGCTCAAGGCGCCGTGGTACGCCATGCGCCGGGTCTGCGAACCGATCTGCGTCCTCGTGACGGACGAGGGCCTGAACGGGCTCCGTGCCCACGTCTTCAACGACACGGCCGAGGCGTTTTCCGGCGAGCTCGTGGTGGACCTCTATACCAACGGCGAGAACCTGAGCCAGCAGGCCTCCCACCCGGTGATCCTCAAGGCCCGTGACATCACGGTCGTCGACCTCTCGGACCTCTTCGACGAGTTCACCGACCTGAACTACGCCTACCGCTTCGGCCCGCCCACGTACGACGTCATCTGCACGACCCTCAAGGACGATGCGGGTGCAGTCTGCTCGGACGACGTCGTGCTCCCCCGAGGCCAGGCCTGGGCCGTCGAGGGTGACGTCGGGCTCAGTGCGTCCACGGTGTCGGGCGGACCCGAACCGCAGGTTCGCATCTCGACGCGCCGCTTCGCCCAGTGGGTGTCGGTCAGCGCGCCGGGCTACCGGCCCTCGGACTCGTGGTTCCACCTACCCCCAGGCTCGGAGCGGCTCGTCGCCCTGCTCGACGGCGATCCGTCGAGCACACCGCGCGGCCGGGTGCGGGCCCTGAATTCGAGGGTCGCCGCCGTCATTCGTCCCGAAGGGGAATGATGACGGTGGTGACGCCAGCGACGCTCCCGGAAACACCGGCAACACCGCTCTACTTCGGGGCAGAGGACCGGCCGCTCTTCGGCTGGGTGCACCAACCCGCCGACGGGCGCTCCCGAGGAACGGCCCTCCTGTGCCAGCCGCTCCTGCGCGAATACATCAGCGCGCACTACACGTTCCGCATGCTGGGCGAAGGCCTGGCCGCACGTGGCATCACCGCCATCCGCTTCGACTACGACGGCACGGGCGACTCGGCCGGCACCGGTGACGACCCCGGACGGATGGAAGCGGCGCTCGCCTCCATCAGCCAGGCCGCCGATCTGGCGCGACGTGTTGGTGATGGCCCCCTCGCGTTGGTCGGGATGCGCATGGGCGCCCTGCTGGCAGCCTGCGCCGCGGAGTCCTGCGGGTCCGTCGCGGGGCTCGTGCTGTGGGACCCGTGCAACTCGGGACGCGAGTTCGTGCGCGAGCAATCGGCCCTCTTCCGGATGCTCCACGGGAAGACCCGACCCGAGAATGGCGGCACCGAGGTCGCCGGCTACGTGCTCACGCGGGACACCACAGAGGAACTGGGCGCGCTCGTCGCGCCCGCCTCCCTCCCGTCGGTCGGACGTGCCCTCGTCCTCGACCGATCCGACCGCTCGGCCGGGGGGACGTTCGGCATCGACGAGGCTCGGGTCGAGCGCATGGCCGCGGTGGGCCAGGCGGAGCTCATGGACGTCGAGCCGTTCCTCAGCCAGGTACCCATGGCAGCCGTGGAGACCATCGCGCACTGGCTCGACGGCGTGCTTCCACGAGGGCGCTCCGCCCAGCACGTGCTGGAAGCCCGGGATCGGATCGGAGCGCAGAGCCCCGACGGGGCACCCGTCACGGAGCGCATCGTCGCGCTCGGGCCGCACGCGCTGTTCGGCATCGCGACCACCGGGGCGGGCAAGCCCAAAGGACCGCCGATCCTGCTCCTCAACAGCGGCAGGGACCCCCACACCGGGCCCAATCGCATGTGGGTCGAGCTCAGCCGCGCCTGGGCCGCCCTCGGCTTCCCCTGCTACCGCTTCGATCTCAGCGGTCTGGGCGACAGCCCGGTGCGCGCCGGACAGGTTCGGAACTTCGTGCGCGCACCCGAGGCGTTCGACGACGTGGTCGACGTCGTGCACGACGTCGTCGAGGCCCCCGGGGGCGGACCCGCCGACGGCGCTGTGGTGCCGGTCGTCCTTGCCGGACTCTGCGCCGGCGCGTACCAGGCGCTCGAAAGTGCCATCGACCTGCACCCGGTGTCGGTCCTCTCGGTCAACCCGCTCCTGCGGTTCCAGCCCCCCGAGCTCACGTCCGGACCGCTCGATCCTCGGCGCAAGCTCTGTAAGCCGGTCGGCACCCTTCGCACCGCCTACCGGTCGCTGCCATCGTGGAAGGTCCTGCGTCTCGCCCGCAACGCCTATCTGGCACTCGCCCGGCTGCGATCCCGTCAGCGCTCGCCGCTCGACTGGCTCGAGGACACGGCGGCGCGGGGCACCGATATTCTCTGCGTCTGCGGCGAGGTCGAAGCCGCCGCTTTCTTCGAGGGCGCACCTGCAGAGCGGACCACCCTTGACGAGGATCACTGCCGCATGCACGTGATCGAAGGGCTCGACCACGGGCTGATGCTGGCCCAGCATCGCGCCGAGGTGTCCGATCTCCTCACCGCGCACCTGAGGTCCCTGTGTCTCGGAGGCGGCGGTCACTCCGGCGGGCCGGCGGCGGCGGAGGAGCCGGCTCCTCTGCAGCCGGCATCCTGACGGTCCTCGCCCGGGTCCCCATGGCAGTCTGGCGTCGTTCCGACCGCGCGGGCCGTTGTGCGGTCAGGTCGACCTGACAGGAAAATCAGCCGCTGCTCGGACAGCAATCGCCGGTGCGTTGCGGTGTCCGCGCCGTTGCAACGTGTTGGGCCTTGTACGTTTGGGGCCGCGCCGTCACACTGTCCACGTTCATCCATTGGCGCCGGCAGGCGGAGGTTCCTCATGACACGCAGCTCCCTTGGACCGGCCCGGATCGCGCGTCGCCCGGGCGCGCCACCGCAGCGCGGACCGAGAACGGGTGGCCTCCGCATCGGCAGCTCTGTGTGGGCCGTTGTGCTCCTCAGCCTCGTCGCACTGATCCCGTTTCTCCAGACAGGGAGTGCAGGCGCGGCCGAGCTCGCGCCGCAGATCTCAGAGCCGTCCATCGTCGACGTCGCGTTCGACGCGGCCGGCAACCTCTACGAAAGCGAGAACAACGGCAATGTCAATGTCTGGCCGACGACCAGCGGCACCATCTTCGGACAGACCGTCATTGCGGGACAGGCAAACACCTTGGTCACCTTGGACAACACCCCTGGCATTGCCTTCGATTCGGCCGGTGACCTTTTCATTTCGAACGACAACGGAGCCAGCGGCGGCTCCATCTCCGTGCTCCCGGCGGCATCGGGCACCATCTTCGGTCAGAGCGTCACCGCCAACACGCACACGACGCTGGTCACCGGGCTCGACAACCCGCTCGGCCTCGCCTTGGACTCAAGCGGCAACCTCTACTACGCCACGCAAAACAGGATCTCCGTGCTGCCGTTCGCGTCGGGCACCGTCTTCGGGCAGTCGGTGACCGCAGACACGTCGACGTCGCTCGTCACCGGGCTCACTCAAGGTGGGTTCCTCGCGCTCGACTCCTCCGGTGATCTCTTCTACACCGACGTCGGCAACGAGCTGAGCGGGACGTCGACCGTCAACGTGTTGCCGCAGGCAACGGGGTCGATCTTCGGAACTGCTGTCACGCAGAACACAGCGGCCACGTTGGTGTCGGGTCTGACCGATGCCGCCGGCCTCTCCGTCGACACCGATGGCAACCTCTACGTCGACTACGACGGCACCGTGGCGGTCCTCTCGAGCACGACAACCACGCTCGACGGCACGAGCGTCCCGGCCAACACCTTGACGACGCTCGGCGTGGGAATGCTCGGCGACTTCGGCTCGACGTTCTACAACGGACACGTCTACATCGCGGACCAGGTCATGGACTCGGTCGATCAGCTCACCACCCCCACAGCGGCCATCAGCGGCATCATCTTCGGCGGCTCGGCCACCAATCCCATCATGATCGTGCAGGGAACGAACTTCGCCACGTCGCGGCCCACCTTCTCCATCGGCTGCAGTGGCACGGGGAGCGACGACAAGTACGGCGATCTCTTCCTCGACGACACCACGAATGACTGGGGTGCCGGAATCCCCGGAGACTGCATCGGCCTGACGGTGAGCAAGCAGAAGAGCACCACGGTCACCTTCGGTCTCGGGAGCTTCTACAGCACCGGGTTCCAGCTCAACGCGGGCGACGCGTTCACCGTTGGCGTGGACGGCACCACCTTCAGCGGGACGGTCTCCTACGCCCCGCCCTCGGGCGCGACCGTGACGAAGGTCAGCCCGAACACAGGTCCGGGCGGCGGCAAGACGGCCGTCACGATCACGGGCACCGGGCTCAGCGGAACGAAATACGTGTTCTTCGGCTCCTCTCCCGCGACGCATGTCGTGGTCGACTCAGCGACCGAAGTGACGGCAGTGGCGCCGAGTGGCAGCGGGACGGTGAGCGTCACCGCGGTCACCGCCACGGGAGGAGTGAGCACAGCCGGGACGAAGGACCACTTCGAGTACCTCGCACCCACGATCACGAGCATCAGCCCCACGAAGGGCTCGACCGCCGGCGGGAAGACCGTCACGATCACCGGGACGAACCTCGGGGGGGCGACCGCAGTCCTGTTCGGGTCGACGGCCGCGCCGAGTTTCACGGTGAACTCGGAATCGCAGATCACGGCGGTGTCGCCGGCGGAGAGCGCCGGGATCGTGCCGGTGGTGGTCACGGCTCCGGGCGGGACCAGCAACGGGGTCAACTACAAGTACAAGACTCCCGCGTAGCGTCCCGCCGCGCCGCCCGTTTGCAGGACCTTCGCGGCGGGGCGATCCCAGAATCCCAGGTCACGCACTATTTGGTCTCGGGGGTTCCGCGGGCGCGAGAGATCGCGTGCGTGTTACTGAGCGATCACGCAGGGTTAACCCGCGCCCTATAGCTTTCCTAGCGTATTACTGAATGAGTTGTGACTGCCTTGTTTCGGCGGTGGCACTTGAGGGTCACCCTCGCCACCGCATCGAACTGAGTCCTGACGTCTTCCCGCCCCCACCCCCCAAGCTGGAGACCAATGCCACTCGCTTCCCCCTCACGACCGACTTCGACGATGACCATGGTCAAGAAGCTGGCCGCTCTTCCACTCGCCCTCGCGTGCGTCGGGTCACTCTGCTTCGCGTTGCTCGCCTTGGCGAACGCCGCCCCGTCGGCGCCGGCGTCCGCAGACACTCCACACGCAGCGCTCGGCACCTACGACGCCGCGACGACCCCGCCCACTGCGCTGAAGGCGTCGCTCCATGGTGCCGTGAAGTTCGCCATGGACTTCCAGTCGGGTGCCTCGTGGAGCTCGATCACGCAGTCATCGTGGCCCTACCCCAAGTGGCACGGGACCGGCTACGCAATGGTCTGGGGCATCCCGATGCTCCCCGACACCTACAGCCCGAGCTCGAACCTCGACGACACCAGCGGCAGCTGCTACGGGCTGTCGGAGGAGGCGGACGGCGCATTCAACTCGCAGTGGACACAGGTTGCGCGGCGCGCTGATCAGTAACGGCTACAGCTCCTCGGTCGTCCGCCTCGGTTGGGAGTTCAACGGCGGATGGTTCCCATGGTCCGCGGGCGGCTGCGCGGCGGCATTCGTTGGCGCCTACCAGCAAATCGTCACCGTCATGCGGTCAGTGTCGGGTGCGAACTTCAGCTTCGAGTGGAACCCGACCGCCGGGGACCTCGGCGACGGCAATCTCGCCAACTTCTATCCGGGCAGTTCCTTCGTGAACTATGTCGGGCTCGACGTCTACGACAATGCCTGGGCCTCCTACCCGGGTGCGCAGAGCGAGTTCGTCACGATCAAGAGCGAGAACTACGGGCTCGACTGGCTGGCGTCGTTCGCGGCGCAGGAGAGCAAGGCCATCGTGCTCCCCGAATGGGGCTTGGGCTGGGGTGTGTGCGACGCAGGCCAACCGGTGAATGCTCCGAACACTGGAACCTGCGGCGGCGACAACTCCATCTTCATCAACGACATGGCGTCGTGGATCAAGTCGAACAACGTCTTCGAGGACACGTTCTGGGACTACGGGTCGTCCTCCATGGCCGGATGCCCGAGCGCCTGCACGCCCATCGGCCCACGCGCCGGTGACACGAACCTCATCGCCGACGGCAACATCAACTCGTTCAAAGACCTAGTGGCGGACTTTGGCTCTGGGGGGTCCGGCCCCCCGCCCACGACGACCACGACGACGACAACGCCCGAGTCTCCCACTGTGAAGTGGACTGATCCGAAGTTTGGTGTCGGGGGGACGACCGTCTTCATCTACGGCAGCGGGTTCTCGGGCGCGACGGCGGTCGACTTCGGCTCGGTCCCTGGCACGATCGTGTCGCGGTCCTCTTGGTCGATTGACGCGACGGCCCCCCCGGGGACGGCGACGTCCACCGTCAACGTGCAGGTCATTGGTCCCGGCGGGACCTCGGACGCCACCACATCGGGTCAATTCACCTATGGGCCGGCGATCAAGTATGTCACGCCGACGTCGGGAAGTGACGTGGGCGGGACGACGGTCACCATCAAGGGTTCAGGGTTCACTGGTGCGATAGCGGTGTCCTTCGGCGGCACTCCCGCGACGGTGCTTTCGGTCGATCCGAACGGCAGGATCATGACAGTCACTGCGCCAGCAGGAACGGCCGGACAGACAGTGGACGTCAGCGTGAGCGCGGGTGGCATCACGACCACGACGAGCTCGAGCGACACGTTCACCTACAACTGACCTGCGCGTCCACCTGCCCGAGGTGGTGCTCGTCATGACCTCAGCACATTCAGGACGCTACGTTGCGCACGGAGTGTGCGGAGGGCGAATCTCCGAAAAGCGAAGAGTTCATGCCGCAATCAAGGGACGCAGCGAAGGTCACTGCGTCTGGGGCAGCCGAGTAGCGGGACCTCAGGCAGGCGTCTCGACCCAGCGGAGCGGGGCAATGGGCTCCGAATCGATCCACGTGCCCTCATGGAAATCAACGCTGAGGCTGTGCCTCCGATCGAGGATGCTGATGGTCTCGTCGTTGTTCCCTGACCGAGGCGCGCACAGCCAAGACGCACCTCTCGAACAGAAGAGTCGGACCACCGTGACGGTCACAACACTCCGAGCTATTCGTGCTGGGCCAGCGCCTGACGAAGCTGCTTCGTGGCCTCGATCGCAAGTTCCTGCACCTCATCAGCGTCTCGCTGCCATCTCTCCGGACGAGTGCTCGGTTCGGGATGCATGAAGAGCTTCTCGGCTTCGTCGAGGTCCGGGGAAAATCGGCGGACACGCTGGAAGACCGTCCGGTAGTTCTCGAGTGGTTGCCCCCACGCGTGGTCAGGAGCGTCCGCCGCCCAGCGCACAAGAATCGCCTCCTTTATTGCAGCATCGAGGTCATCTCGTTCTCGTTGGCGCTGCACGTCGCGCTGGACCAACCACGCCACGGCCACCGAAGTCAAGGCGGCAACGCTTCCCGCTGCCGCAATGGCGAGGCTGAGAACATCCACTGCGAGGAGGCCGTTGGCCACGAGACATCACGCTACAAGCTGCGCACACGTCGCAGTCAGCTCGGTGGAAGGCGACGCAAAGACAGTCACTAAGAGGGTGCGGCCCCACCCGACGATCGGAGCGTTGAGCGGTTGGCCGCCCATGGACCCCTCGAAGGTGGCGTCGCCGAAGCTGAAGATCCCGCCGTCGCTCGCCACCTCCCAGTAGCCACCTCCGTCGGCGGTACTGGCCATGCCGACGATCGGCTTGTTGAGCGGCTGGCCACCCATGGACCCGTAGAACTGCGCGTCGCCGAAGCTGAAGACCCCGCCGTCGCTGGCCACCTCCCAATAGCCCCCGCCGTCCGGCGTCGGCAGCCATGCCAACGATCGGCGCGTTCAGCGGTTTGCCGCCCATGGAGCCGTAGAACTGCGCGTCGCCGTAACTGAAGATCCCGCCGTCGCTCGCCACCTCCCAGTAGCCCCGGCCGTCCGGAGTGGCCGCCATCGCGACCATCGGCTTGTTGAGCGGCTGGCCGCCCATCGACCCGTAGAACGCTCGCGTCGCCGAAGCTGAAGATCCCGCCGTCGCTGGCCACCTCCCAGTAGCCACCTCCGTCAGCAGTACTGGCCATGCCGACGATCGGCTTGTTGAGCGGCTGGCCACCCATCGACCCGTAGAAGGTCGCGTCGCCGAAGTTGAAGATGCCCCCGTCGACTCGCCACCTCCCAATAGCCGTTCCCATCGGCGGTGCTGGCCATGCCGACGATCGGCTTGTTGAGCGGCTGGCCGCCCATCGACCCGTAGAACGTTGCGTCGCCGAAGCTGAAGACCCCGCCGTCGCTGGCGACCTCCCAATAGCCGAACGCACTCCACCGTTCGGTCAACGTCTGCGATGTTCCTCCGCTCCGCTCGCCGCCGAGCCGACCGCCCAGCAGGTCGAGATCGACGGACACACGACACCACCAAGGTTTGTCTGGAACGAGCTCGGTGCGGTCGCGACCACTGACCACCCACTCCCGTCCCAGTGCTCGGATAGGGCGTGTCCGAGCGCGCTCGGCATCAAAGTATGTACCCACGGCCCAACAGTCGTCAGAGCTGACACACGAGACGTCCACGAGATAGTTGTTCTGCGTCGGAACTGGGGTCTCCCGTCGTGACGATGGACCACGCCGCGCCATTCCACTGCTCGGCCAGCGTCTGCTGGACCCCACCCGCTCCACTGTCAGCAAAGCCGACGGCCCAACAGTCCGAGCTGGCGACGCATGTCACACGCCGACAATGCCATTCTGCTCAGACGGGCTCGAGTCTGCTGTGCTCGACGATGGACCATGCCGTTCCGTTCCAGTGTTCTGCCAACGTCTGTTCGGTCCCACCGATTGCACCGTCGCCCACCGCCCAACAGTCCGAGGCGCTCACACAGGCAACCGCTCCCAGTTCATTCTCTTGGGAGGGGCCGGTGTCGGGGGTGTTCACGACGAGCCACGCCGTTCCGTTCCACTGTTCGGCCAGGGTCTGTCCCCCGGCGTGCCCGACCGTCCAACAGTCCGAGCTGCTCACGCAATCGACGCCACCGAGGATGCTGACCGAGCTCGGGTTCGGCGTGGTGACGATGGACCACGCGCTTCCGTTCCAATGTTCGGCCAACGTCTGGTCGGTGGTACTCGTGCCGTTCCCCAACCCGGTCGCCCAGCAATCCACACTGCTGACGCAGTCGACGCCGCTGAGCACGTTCAAAGTCGACGTGCTCGGATTCGGGGTTGGAACGATGGACCACGCACTTCCGTTCCAGTGCTCGGCCAGCGTCGTCGAATTGAAGGACCCGATTCCAACCGACCCGACCGCCCAGCAGTCCGAGGCAGTCACGCAGCTGACACGGCCAAGGCTGTTGAGCTGTGACGGGTTGGCATTGGCGGAGGGGATGATGGTCCAGCCGCTGCCGGCGGCGCCCGCCGGCGTGGCCAGCGGCAGGACGACGCTGAGAACGAGACCGGCTGCGAGGGCGAGCGCCCATCGAAGCCGGCGGTCCAGTCCAACGGACAGTGTGTGCGGCACTGCGGGCCTCCTCGCTGGCATCATGGGAACCACGAGCATCACATATTTTTCATGTCCCCCCTCGGGCCATCTTCGCTCCGTCTTCCTGCAGCCCGTCCAGCGGTTGGCCACGTCGCTCAACACGGCGACCCGGTGAGGCACGAGGCTCGAGCATCGGCGTCAGCCGGGGCGACGACGAGCCGTGGCGTTTCGTGCTGCCGGGAGGTCGCAGTGTGGACCGAGGCAATCACGTCGCGGTCCCACGGAGGCTGCGGTCGACCGGGCGGGCTGGCAGCGGTGCGTGCCAGAACCCGGGCCCGCGACCCGGAGAGGGTCCCGCCGCGAAGACCGTGGGGATGTGCAAAGGTGATCGTTTAGTAGCTCTTTCTCATCCAATTTGAAGGCTTAGCTTCGTCCTGGGGGGGACGGTGCTGCAGATGACGGGGGGTCATAATGTTCGCTCGTACTTCATTTCTGCGAGTGTCGTTAGCAATACCGATCCTCGCGGCCTTCATCACGGTCGCGTGCTGGGGCCCCATTCGAAGTCCACAAGCTGGCGGCTCCGTGGTGGCAAAGACGAACGTCACGGGAGCCGATCCGTCCTGTACCGGCAAGCCACTGCAGTTCACGGCAATCGTCAGCCTCACTGGGCCACTCTCGATCCCAAGCCTCACGGCCGAGACGAAGGACGCCACCGCCGCGGCACTCAAAGCCGTCAACAGCCAATGCGAGCTCGGGCGGCCGATCGCCGTGGATCTATGCGACGACAAGTCCGATCCGAACACCGCGGAGCAGTGCGGACTTGAGGCGAAGAGCAATGGTTCGCTCGCGCTCTTCGGGTCCAGCGGGACGTTCACCAACGGCACCAGCGCCGCCCAGTTGCCAGGCGTGCTCACCGCGGGCGGAACCGTCTTCGATCTCCTCAATCCGGACTCCTTCTCCTCGTCGTCGGGCCTCACGCTCGTCCTCGGCGGTGCAGGGGTCGCTGCCGGGTTGCACAAGAAAGAAAATCTCCTGGTCGTCGTCGACACTTCTGCAACCGAAACGTTCGCAGCGGACGCCGAGAAGGTCGCCCACGGGGTCGGGGTCAAGGTACAAACCCTCTTCGTCCCGCCCACCACCACCGACTACGCACCCATCGCGGCGCAGGTGGGTCAAGCGAACCCGGAATCGATCGGGATCATTCTCACCGATCCGGTGCCGTTTTTGAACGCTCTCGCGTCAGACGGGATCACGGCTAAGAAGGTCCCGATACTGACGGCGGTGACGCTGATACCTCCAAACGTGCTGCACCAACTGGGTTCTGTCGCCGACGGCATGTACCTGCTCACCCAACAGGCTCCTCCGTCCGACCGCTCGAACCCCGGCATCCAACAGATGCTGAAAGAGTTGAAGGCGGCGGGGTTCCCCGCCAACCCTGACAACCTCAGCCCGGCCAGCACGGCCGCATGGACGAACGTCCACACGCTCGTCGACATTCTCGAGAAGCTTCCGAAGGCGGAGATCGCAACTTTGAACTCGACTGAGCTCGTCAATGCGATGAAGCACTCCGGTCCGATCGATCGCCCCGAGGAGGCGCCCTTCGACTTCAGCAAGAATGCGTTCCCAGACGTAAAGTCGCTGGCGGGCTTCCGCATCTTCTCAAGGGACGCGATGCTCGTGCGCGTTGAAGGCGGGCACTACGTCAGCATTTCGGGGTTCAACGACGTGACGAAGCCGTTCAAGCTCAATTCATAACCATGCCATTGGGCACGGCGCTCTTCAGCCAGTGGACCCTGCAGTTTGCGGTGCTCGGCCTCGCTACCGGGGCTCTCACGGCACTCGTTGCGCTCTCGCTGGTCATCGTGCATCGAGTCTCGGGCGTCCTCAACTTCGCTGCCGCAGCGCTTGGGGCCATCGGAGCGTTCGTCTGCTACTCGTTACGCGATGACTTCGGCTGGCCCACTCCCCTCGCCGTGCTGGCGGGCCTGGTCGTGGGTGTCCTGCTGGGGCTCTTGACGTACGCGGTCATGGCGTTGCTACGGAACACGTCACTACTTAGTCGGTTGATCGCAACACTCGCACTGCTGACCTCGGCCGAAGCTCTCATGCTGCTGGTCTGGAGCAACCAGCTCAGCCAGCCCAACTCGATACTGCCGACCCGCAATCTCGTACTCGGCGGTTCCGTCCGCATAGGCGAGGATCGTCTGATCCTCATCGGTATTGCCCTTGTGCTGGCGTTGGTGCTGTGGGTGATCTACGGTCGGTCGCTGTTCGGCCTCGCGACCTCTGCAGTGTCCGAGAACCGTCGCGTGGCCGCGATCGCGGGCTGGGCACCAGCCCGGATCGAGCTCGTCAACTACCTGGTCGCGGGCTTCCTCGCTGCCCTGGCCGCCATTCTGCTGGCGCCAATCGTCACGTTGAATGCGGCGATCCTGTCAGTCACGGTGCTGTCCGCCCTCGCGGCCGCGCTGGTCGGCCGCTTCTCGGCGTTCGGGGCCACTGTAGGTGCGGCGCTCGTCATCGGCGTGTTGCAAAGCGAGCTCACGCTGTTCCAGCCTGACATCGCCAGCGCGTGGCACGTCAGCACCCAATCGCTGACGGGGCTGCCGCAGGCCGTGCCCCTGCTGATCATCCTTGTTGTCGCGGTGGCATCAGGCCGTGCACGCCCTGCCCGCGGTGAGACGAGCTCGCGGCTGCCCTTGCCAGGCAGCGGCCGCGTCGCTCGAGTGCCGTTGGTGCTCGCCATCATCGTCGGCGCTGTCCTGGTCTTTTCGGCGCCGAGCTACTCCGATGCTCTCATGACCACGTTCGGCATCGGCATCATCATCGCGTCGGTCGTTGTCGTGTCCGGCTACGCCGGCCAGCTCTCATTGTGCCAGTACGCGCTAGCGGGCTTCGGGGCGTGGGCTGCGGCTCGATCCGCCGGCAGCCTCGACGTACCGTTCCTTGTTGCCCTGTTGATCGGTGTCGTAGCCGCAACTGCGGTGGGCGTGCTCGTCGCCCTTCCCGCGATCCGGACCCGAGGGGTGACGCTCGCAATCGTCACGTTGGCACTCTCGCTGGTGTTCAGCGCGCTGATATTCGACAACCCGAGCATGACGGGTGGATTTGAAGGCATTGTCGTGAAGAGTCCGGAGATCCTGGGCTACCAGATCGATCCGACCTTTCACCCTCAGCGATACGCAGCGCTCATGCTCGTTGCGCTCGTGCTCGTCGGCCTCATGGTGGCCAACCTCCGCAGTGGAGCGACCGGCCGCAAGATGATTGCAGTTCGCAGTAATGAACGAGCGGCCGCAGGGCTTGGTATCAACGTCATCGGCATCAAGGTCTATGCCTTCGCCGTCGGAGCTGGGATCGCGGGTCTCGGCGGGGTTCTCATCGCGTTCCAGCAATCGAACGTGCAATTCACTACCTTCGACGTCTTCGGCTCGATTCTTCTCGTGCAATACGGGGTGATCGGCGGACTCGGGTGGGTGTCCGGGGTCGTCGGCGGAGCGACTGCAGCGCCAGGGGCACTGATCTCTGCTATCACGAACAACGTGCTTCCCAACCTGAACAATGTCGACGCGTGGCTCGCCGTCCTGAGCGGCGTCGGTGTCATTCAGCTACTCCGGCAGTCACCCGACGGGCTCGCTGCGCTGTGGGCATCACAAGCTCGACGATTGATTCGACGGTTCAAGCGGCGATCGGGTCGAGTCGTCACGCCTGGCCCGACCGGGCCGAAGCCGGCCACTGCACCGGTCGAGGCAATTCGCCGCGGGCGCGCCCTGGACGTTCGTGGCGTCTCCGTCAGCTTCGGCGGCGTCATCGCAGTCGACGACGTCTCGTTCGAAGTCGCCCCCGGAGAGGTCGTAGGATTGATTGGCCCGAATGGGGCCGGCAAGACCACCCTGCTCGATCTGATCACCGGCTTTACTCGCCAAACAACCGGCCGGATCCTGCTCGATGACACGGACATCTCAGAGTGGTCACCCGAACGACGTGCACGGGCCGGGATCTCCCGTTCGTGGCAGTCGGTGGAGCTCTTCGAGGAGCTGACGATCGGCGACAACCTTCGTGTGGCAGAAGACACCCGCTCACGCAAGTACTTCCTCCGCGACCTGCTCATACCCGACCATCGAGTGTTGTCAGCGTTTGCCGAATCGGTCGTCGATGACCTCGGTCTGCGTGCCGTGCTCGATCAACGTCCGGACGCGCTCTCCCTCGGGACCATCAAGCTCGTCGGCATTGCCCGCACCATCATCGCCCACCCTGGCATTGTGTTGCTCGACGAGCCAGCCGCGGGTCTAGATGAACGCGAGCGACGAGAGGTAGCTGAGGTCATTCGCCAAGTGGCTGACCATCATGGAATCGCCGTGGTCGTCATCGAGCACGACATGGCGTTGATACTCAACACGTGCGATCGCATCGTCGTCCTCGACTTCGGCCAGAAGATCGCCGATGGTTCAGCTGACGTCGTACAACACGAGGATCGCGTGATCCAGGCATATCTGGGTGAACCAATCCATGTCGAACGAAGGTCAGGGTCCGAGAACGCGCCTGTCGGGAACCCCGCATGAAGCCACTGGTGAGGCTCGAAGGCCTGGTCGCGGGCTACGGCAAGGTCAGTATCGTCCGCGACATCAACCTCGAGGTCGGCAAAGGAGAGGTCGTCGCTCTGCTCGGTCCGAATGGAGCTGGCAAGACGACCACCATTCTCACCATGGCGGGAGAGTTGGCACCTTTGGGCGGTGTCGTCCTATGTCTTGACCTCAGGGACAATGCGTCGCTGCACGAACGCACTCGAGCAGGACTTGCCCTCGTGACTGATACACACGCTGTGTTCATGCGTATGACCGTCGCCGAAAACCTGCGTGTGTTTCACACGACCGCGGAGATGGTCGTGGAAATATTCCCCGAGTTGGCGTCGCACCTCGATCGGCGCGTCGGGCTCCTCTCGGGCGGCCAACAACAGATGCTCGCTCTGGGCCTGGCTCTCTCTCGCCGCCCGGCCCTCATCCTCGCGGACGAGCTCTCCATCGGACTGGCCCCGATCATTGTCGATCGGCTCTTCTCCGTGCTGCGTGCAGCGGCCGATGACGGCGTCGGAGTCTTGCTGGTCGAGCAACACGTCCATAAGGCCTTGGCCATCGCCGACCGCGTCTACGTCATGGATCGAGGTCGAATCGCAATGTCGGGCTCGGCGGCCGATTTACGAGAGCGCGTCGACGAGATCCAGGCTTCGTACCTCACGGGTGCGTCGTCGTAGCAGCCAAGCAGCACGGCGTAGCGCGCACGACGACCCTCAAGGTGAAGATGATGTGACTCGACCTTCCCCTGCTGAGCAGCGCAAACGAAGACGAAAACTCTGGGGGAGAGACTCGAACTCTCGACCCAACGGGCCCTTGAGGGGTCCGAGCACCAGCACCGTCTCGAATAATCCCAGCTCGATGAGGATGTGGTGATACCGCTGATGACTGCTCATGACCCCATCTACCGATCGCTCGCGCACGGATCGCGACGATATTGGGTCCCACGCGCTCAACTGCCCCCACCCCTCGCCCTAGACAGTCGCTCTCATCGGATGCCGGCGATTTTGCGGAGGACGAATGATTGCGGTCCTCGGCAAGCTGCTCCCCGCTCAGGCTCACGGGCGGTCGATGGCCCGACTTGGCGACGTTCGAGGATCTCAAGCCCAAGCGCTTCTCACATGGCTCTTGCGATCGCCGCGGGCAATGAAGAACAGGTCGGTCCCCTTCCCCCGAGAGGCCGCCCGACGGTGCCGTGCCGTCCGGTTGATGACCTCGCCCACGAACGCACCGAGGTCGGGTGCATCCTGGCAAACCCGTCACCGTCACACCCTGAGTTGGGCTCCGTGACGGCTGTTATGTTTTGCTCACTATGGGTCTCTTCCCGAGGAATCTTCGCGACAGAGTTGCGTCGATGTCGCTTCGCGGCAGAACGATCCACGAGTGGCGGCGGGACGCACTGCTTGCGCGCGGCCTCCTTTCTGATCCGCGAAGTGCGCATTATGGCAAAGAGAGTTCCCCCGTCGTCGGCAAAACTGATTGGAAACTCGCGCGCCCCCCGCAGCCCCCGATAGAGGGCATTGACTTTCATTTCGAGGAACAGGTTCGATTGATCAAGGAGCTGGCGCGCTACTGGCACGGAGTGCCGGACTCTGCGACAGAAGGCTGGCGTTATCGGACATCTCCGATGTTCCAGCCACCCGACGCAATGCTGTATCACGCAATGCTTCGTCATTTTCAACCGAAGCGCCTCGTCGAGAGTGGCTCGGGGTTCACTTCAGCTTTGGCACTTGATACCCGAGACCGCTTTCTGCCCGAACTGGAACTCACGTTCATCGAACCCCACCCAGAGAACAGGCTCAATGACCTCCTCGCGGGAGATGACCGTTCGAAGTGTCACATTCACCCTCTCCCGGTTCAAGCCGTGAACCTGGAGGTTTTCGACGTGCTCCAATCGGGGGATTTCCTCTTCGTTGACACCGCCCACATTGCAAAGACGGGCTCCGAGGTGAACTGGATTTTCTTCAACGTGCTTCCCCGATTGCCTGCCGGTGTGATCGTTCACATCCACGACGTGTTCTGGCCCTTCGAGTATCCACGCAAGTGGCTGAAGGACCGTCGCTCTTACAACGAGATCTATTTGATTCGAGCGTTTCTGATGTACAACGAAGCATTCGAAACGCTTCTCTTCAGCAACTGGGTTTGGCAAGAGCGGCGGGACCTCTTCGATGCTGTTCCCCCTGAATATTCTGGCGGAGGTCCGGGAAGTCTCTGGCTACGAAAGTGTCGATGATCGCGAGAGCAGCATTCCCCTCACGCTGCTGCTGAAGGCGTTCCCAACTGAGCATTTGGCTGGGCGGATGCCGAGGCCGCGGCGAAGGCGCCGCCGACGGGCCTGCGGCGAGACGCGGTACGGAGCTCGGTACGTCCGCTCGGTTCTCAGCGAGCGTTCGGTTACAGAAGGATGAAGTCCGCGATTGAATAGTTTTAGGCCGGAGGATCCTCGCAACCGCCGTATCGACGAT
Source organism: uncultured Acidimicrobiaceae bacterium (assembly GCA_963825965.1). Lineage (GTDB taxonomy): Bacteria > Actinomycetota > Acidimicrobiia > Acidimicrobiales > RAAP-2 > Bog-473. The sequence continues at coordinate 215,438 of CAWGUX010000012.1, read as the reverse complement.
TACCGCTGAGTCGTCACCACTCCGCTCCCGTTGGTGACGTGCTGCTGAGGGATGTCAATCGACCGTTCCGAACTACTGCAGTCACTGCTCCCGTGTCGCTATGGACAACGCCGACCAGCACATGACCGTCGCCGTCGACCGACACAGATTGAGTGGTTGAACTACGCGATGCAGTGAAAATCCTGGCCAGCGGTTGATCGGTCGCAGCGTCGAAGGCAACGAGATCGCTCGATGTCTCGACTCCAGCGGAGGCGTAACAGGTCCTGATCGCGGCGACCTGAAGAGGGGACGGCAGGAAGGCTGGGTCGGTCAGAACGCATCCTTTGCCAACGTGAAGCAAGGCACTAGAACTCACCGAATCACCTACGCGGAGAATCCTGATGGTTGGTGCGGCCTCGACGGCAAGTAACTTCCCATCACCGCTCCAAGAGATCCCATCGTCGCTGTTTCGACCGGTGTAGGGACCCAGGTCGATGTGCAGCCCGGTGACGGCGTTGGAGAGGTAGAGCGTCGCCTGCGCGTTGTTCGATCCACAGGTCACCCCGACCCACGCCAAGTTCGATGAGGTTGGGCTGGACGCAGGATCGAGAGCGAGCATCCCAGCCACAGACACGACGCTGGTAGAACCGCTCGCGCCTGACAGAGGGACAGACTCGATGTTGCCTGAACACGCTCCATCCGGTTGAGCGAAATAAACCCTTCCCCCCGATCCAACAACAGCCTGTTGATCTGGGCCTCCACTGGTCTGTGGGCTGAGCGTCCGCAGCAGGTCGCCTGTAGCAGTGGAATACACGCCGATGCCGCCATGATTGTCGCCAGCGACGAACAGCGTGGACATTGGCTGTTTGGCCGTGGCTGGCGCGATCCATTGAGGCAGTCCAAGACGAGGCCGTGCAGGGCTGGGTGTTGAACGTGTGAGGGCGAATGTCAGCGCAACTATGAGGGCGAACATCGCGACTATGGCTACGGTCACACCCGCTCGTCTCCGACGTGTGCGTCTCCGTGCTTCTTTGATAAGAGCCTCGCCCTCGGGCATCGTGCCTTGAGCAACCTCACAGTCGTCCAGAAGAGTCAAGACTTCAGCTCCTTCACGGCAGTCCAGCGATGATGTCGATCACGTCTTCGCGCCGATAACCCTGGTGCCGAGCGAACTCCACTAAATCATGCGCCCGACTCAGCACGGCACTCTTCTCGGGTGTGCCAGCAACCGTGACCCCACGTCCTCGTCGGAACTCCAAAAGGCCCTCGTCGCGCAACAGTCTCAGTGCGCGGAACACCGTGTTCGTATTGACGTCGAGGATCGCGGCGAGGTCCTTAGCGGGTGGCAAACGCTCCCCTGGCCCGGCCTCACCTTCGGCAATGGCCCGGCGGATCTCAGCCGCCACTTGATCGTGGAGTGCGACGTCCTCGGTCCGGTCGACCTTGACTCTGAGCATAGTGCTATACATAGTAGCACTATGGCTATTGATCTCACCGACCCGCCACGTACATCACCCGAGGTGCTGATCCCCGAGGCCCGGCAGCGTCAACGACACCGCTACGCGCGAACCGCCGTCATCCTGACTCTGAGTGCCTTTCTTTTGGCAGGGCTGCTCGTCGCTGCGGTTTCCGCGTGGGGAGGGACGACAGGTGGCATGACCCAACCGGGATCTCGGGTTGTCGCCAGTACGGCGCGAAGCCACGTCTACTTCCGCCCTGTGCTCTGCTTTGCGCCGAGCTACAACCCCGCTCAGTCGACTCCCGCGACATCGGGCCAGCCCTCGTGTACTCCAGCGAGTGCCGTAACGGTACGGAACCTCAACGTCCAGCCAAACTCAAAGGCGGGGCCAGCGGGCTTTACATCCAACTTCGTTTTGCCCGACTCGGCTCTGGCCGGAGTGCCATCGACGAAAGCCTCGGCAGACAACCCCTCAACCACCGTCTTGCTCCCTGGAATCAAAGGGGCGTGCAACCAGGCACCCGCGAATCTGCGCTGTGTGCTCGGTCCAGCTCAGATGACAAGCAGGTTGATCCAGTCGGCGACAGCGGAGCGCAACCACTTTGGGGAGTGGGTCGTCAACTATACGATGTCCACAGCAGGTTCGGCTCTGTGGGACAGAGTTGCCAGCGAGAACTTCCACCAACAGCTGGCCATCGAGCTGAACGGTGTCGTCTATTCGGCCCCGTTGATCCAACCTACGCAGTCCTCCTTCACCAGCTTCGAAGGCAAGGGCGAGATCAGCGGAAGCCTGACGAAAGCCGACGCGACTCGATTGGCTAAGGCGATGAACAGCTAATAGAGCAGGCCACAATGACTGAAGCCACCTATCTGCCGTGCGCGACTCCCCTCCTGCTCATCCCTGAAGCTCGCGATCATCGGCGTCGGCGCTATTCGCGCGCTTCCATCATCATCGCGCTGATCTGTGCCGCGCTGACGGCCGCATCCGTACTCCTCGTCCAACGTCTGTCCCCCGCGACCGGCAATCCGACTCGCCAACTCACTGCGGCTTCATCGTCGTGTCGATCCTTTATGTCGAAGCTCTCCCGAGTTAGCCCGCTCGATGGCGTTCCTCCCGCTGACTTGCCCACAGCGGTCGTTGGCGGGATCCAGGGGTCGACGGGTGCGATTCTCTATCAGGGTCATCCAGGCGGTTGGTGGTGCCTCCTCAGCACGCCCTCCTCGGTCGTCGCTATCAGCGGCACTACGAACGGGTCCTTGACGCGGACGCCGTCAGCCGCACAGCCGGTGACGATTGCTTCGCCAGGATTCGCTCGGGAGCGCAATACAGTTTTTCAACTTGTCGCCGGTCAGGCCCTTCGTGAGGTCACCACCATCGCCCTCACGTTGACCAATGGGGCGACGATCACGCCGACGCGCGCTCATGGCTACTGGATCGCTTGGTGGCAGGGTTCGGCGTCCCTCGAGTCGACGAGCTTCTCTACTCATCGGGGTGTCTATGCCGGGCCAATGCCTCAACAAGAATCAATATTCTCATCAGCGACCAGCTCATCGAGCTGACGAGTTTGGCCCTTAGCCCCCCTCTTTTGCGGCTTCGCGCGACGGGGGGGCGCTTGCTTCGCGCGGCGACGAACTATTGAATCCCGCGCCATCACTCCAGCAGCTCCAGCAACTGGTCCCTGATCTCCTCCAACACCCTCACATCTTCATCCGACAGCACGAGTCGCCCTCCTCGGCCGCATTCAACGTCTCAGCAGCGAACTTCAGAACGTGGCCCAGCGTGTCGGGGCTCCTCCCGCCTGCCATCCTGATCACATTCCTCGGCCGCTAGCCGATCCCCCAGGTTGCTCAGGGACTTGATGAGCTGGGCGGTGGAGGGATGGTCGATTTCGGCTTGTGGTGAGCTCGAGCGGGGAGTATGGGACCTTGGCGATGTCGCGACTGATAGTTGACCTGCAGCCCAGTACACGAGCAATCCGCGTCCGCGTTCCATGCTCTAATCCCCCCTCCGCGACCATCTTCAACACGATGGCCCGCCGGCACTCCGCCCTGAAGCGCCTCTGAGCGTTGATTCGACGTCTTCGAGCAGCTCGTCGGACGACCTCATCAAGCGTGGCCGAAATGCAGAAGCGTGGACGCTGGAAGTCGAGTGCCATGCCGCTCCGCTACCAGCACGCCACAGCTGAACGGGACGACTTCCTGGCGAAGGCGACCGCGCATTCCGTACCAATCCCGAAAGAGATCGCGCCCACGGTGCGCCCAAGTTCACTTTCGACAAGACCGTTCACGTTGGATGATGCCCTGACCAGCACAAACGACGACGAAAGCTCCGGGGGAGAGACTCGAACTCTCAACCTAGCGGTTAACAGCCGCTTGCTCTGCCATTGAGCTACCCCGGAATGACCCGCGAAACAGCCCCCGCACGATACCAGCGGGCCGAGACGCTGACGGTGCCCGGCGCAAGCAGAAAAATCCCACGTCAGAAGGGGTCGGAGCCATCGGCCCGGCCCTGTTGGGTCGCCATCAGACTGGCCCCGTAGACCCCGAGAGCAGACGCCGTTGGCGGTCGATATTATTTGTGGGGTCGCCACCGGAGCAATCCGTGGCGTGGTGTCGGACCGTACCTCTGGGCGGTGTCGGTGAGCAGAACCGCAACTTCCACGACATGGGGGGGTGCGAGGGGCTACCCGCGTCGCGAGCTGAAAGGCCGGATAATTCCGATTTCCGAACTGTCCGACGCGGACTTCGAGAAATGGAACTCGCTCGCCCGACGAGCGCTCGAGCCGAATCCGATGTGCGAGCCGGCGTGCGTACGGGCGGCTGCGGACAATCTGCCGTACAGCTCGGAGATCTCTTTGCTGATCGCAGGCGACGGTGACGTCTTCCACGCGGCGACACCGATCCGCAGGCTGCCGAGGTGGGGCAGGCTTCCACTTGCCGTCGTCTCCACCGACATCCGGCGGATGACGTGGCTGGGCACGCCGCTGGTCGACGCCGAACGTCCGGTCGAGGCCTGGACGGCACTGCTCCAGGTCGCGTCGTCGGAACGCCGGGGGTGTCGCTGGCGAGCGTTGGAAGTCCGTTGGATCGCCGATGGCCCTGTGGCGGCAGCTCTCGAGGAGGCAGCAAAGCGGCTGAAGCTTCCCACGTATGTGAGCGAAGACTTCGATCAGCCGTTCCTGTGTCGTCGCGCGGACGCCAGCTACACCTCGAACCAGTCCAAGCGCCACCTCAGCGATTACCGCAGAAGGGCACGGCGCATGTCCGAGTTGCTCGGTGCTGAACTCGAGATCGAGAACGTCGCTGCGAACCCGGCCTCGATTGAGGAGTACATCGATCTCGAAGCGGCTGGATACAAGGCGGACAATGGCGTCGCGATGCGGACCCAGCCAGGAGAGTGCGAGTACTTCACTCGAATGTGTGCGGACTTCGCAGCCGAGGGCAGGTTGCACGTGCTCAAGCTGCGGGCGGGGGATCGGACGATTGCCATGCAGGTGTCCCTGCAAGCCGGAAAGGGCTTGTTCCTGATCAAGGTCGGCCACGACGAGACGTTCAATCGCTACGACCCCGGCGTGCAGTTGCATTTTGCGGCGATGGACTATTTCCACTCCCAGACGGATGCCCAATGGCTCGACGTCTGCACCTTTCCCGACAATGACCTTCTCCTTCGCCTATACCAAGATCGGCGACGAACGAAGTCCATGCTCGTCGGCCTGGGTGGCCCGCCGAACTCGAGCATTGTTCGTGCCATCGGCCCGGCCCGCCACATGGTGCATGCGCTCCGGCGTCACTCGGCCTAGCGGTTGACGCCCAGAGGCCGCAGTTCCGACCGCCCGGCCACCCAAGACCGGGGCGAGGTCAGGACCTCTCAGATTGCCGAAACGGTGGAGAGCGCCCGGCTGCCCTAACCTTTGCGATGCATCCGAGGTGCGCCCAGATTCCAGACACACGACGAGGAGCAAACCATGACGATCGAGAAGACAGCCGTCCCCATCAGCCACGCTGACCGCTTCTTCATCGGAGGGGCCTGGGTCGAACCCTCGTCCTCAGACCTCATCAACGTGATCGACTCGGCGACCGAGGAGCTGTACTTCAGCGTCCCCGAGGCGAAGGAAGCCGACATGGCTCGGGCGGTCGATGCGGCTCGCGAGGCCTTCGACCGGGGTCCGTGGCCCACGATGACGCACGCCCAGAGGGCGGAGTATCTGCGCGCGATCGGCGAGGGGCTGAGGGGCAAGGCCGACGAGGTCGGGCAGCTGTGGCCGCGCGAGTCCGGTGCCCTCCACATCATCGCCCAGCACACGGCACCCGGCATGGCCGGCGTCTTCGACTACTACGCGGGCCTCGCCGACACCTACCCGTTCGAAGAGCGGGCCCAGCCCAGCATGGGTGGCGAGTACGGACTCTTGGTGCGCGAGCCCGTCGGCGTCGTCGGGGCGATCATCCCGTGGAACGCGCCGATCGGCCTCATCTCCTACAAGATCGCCCCCGCCCTGCTCGCCGGGTGCACCATCATCCTGAAGTCCTCTCCCGAAGCGCCGGGCGACGCCTACCTGTTCGCCGAGATCGCCGAGGACATCGGCCTGCCTCCCGGCGTCCTCAACGTGGTCACCGCGGACCGCGAGGTTTCAGAGCTGCTGGTGCGCAACCCCGGCGTCGACAAGATCACGTTCACGGGCTCGACCGCGGCCGGAAGACGCATCGCCTCCCTCTGCGGTGAGCGGATCGCGCGCTGCACGCTCGAGCTCGGTGGCAAGTCGGCCGCTGTGATCCTCGACGACATGAACTTGCAGGAGGCCGCGAGCGCCATCTCGGGCGCCGAGTGCTTCCTCTCCGGTCAGGTGTGTTCCTCGCTGACGCGCATCATCGTCAGCCGCTCCCGCCACGACGAGCTCCTCGAGACCTTGGCCGGCACCTTCTCTCAGGTCAGGGTCGGCGATCCCTTCGACGCCCAGACCCAGATGGGACCGCTCGCCATGGACCGCCAGCGCGACCGCGTCGAGGGCTACATCGCCAAGGGCGTTGCCGAGGGGGCGACCCTGGCGACGGGCGGCGGCCGGCCCAAGGACCTCGAGCGTGGCTACTACATCGAGCCGACGGTCTTCGGCAACGTCGACAACCACTCGACGATCGCCCAGGAGGAGATCTTCGGGCCGGTGCTCAGTGTCATTCCGGCCGACAACGAAGAGCACGCCGTTTCCCTCGCCAACGACACGATCTACGGCCTCAATGCCTCCGTCTTCACCAACGACGTCGACCGGGCCCGAGAGGTGGCCGGTCAGCTCCGGTCGGGCACGGTGGGCCACAATGCGTTCCGCACCGACTTCGGAGTGGCGTTCGGCGGCTTCAAGCAATCCGGCATCGGTCGGGAGGGCGGCACCGAAGGCCTGCTGCCGTTCCTCGAGACCAAGACGGTGATCTTGAACGGCGAGCCTTCGGGCCCCTCGTAAGGAGGCGGGTCCGGACCGCCGGCCGGCGGATCAGGACTCTTCGAGATAGTCCCGCAGCAGGTGCGCGGCATCGGGTCGGCGCAGCTTGGCCAGCGTCTTGGACTCGATCTGGCGCACCCGCTCGCGGGTGACGCCGAACTCCCTGCCCACTTCTTCGAGGGTGCGGATCTTGCCGTCGTCGAGCCCGAAGCGCAGGCGCACCACGTCCTGCTCGCGTTCGGAGAGATGTCCGAGCGCCTCGCGCACCGCGGCGTCGAGCAACGACCGCGTCGCGGCGTCGTCGGGCACGACTGCGCCGCGGTCCTCAATGAGGTCCGAGAGGTTGAAGTCGTCCTCGTCGCCGACTGGCTGCTCCAGCGACACCGTGTCCTGGTTGATGCGCAGGATCTCACGCACGCGTTCGATCGGGAGCTCGACGCGGAGCGCCACTTCCTCAATCGTCGGTTCGCGCCCGAGCTCCTGCAACAGCTGGCGCTGCGCCCAGACCACTTTGTTGATGGTCTCGACCATGTGCACCGGGATGCGAATCGTGCGCGCCTGGTCGGCGATCGCCCGCGTGATCGCCTGGCGGATCCACCACGTGGCGTAGGTCGAGAACTTGAAGCCCTTGGTGTGGTCGAACTTGTCGACCGCGCGCATCAGGCCGAGGTTGCCCTCTTGAATGAGGTCGAGGAACGCCAGCCCACGGTTGCGGTAGCGCTTGGCGATCGAGACGACCAGTCGCAGGTTGGCCTCAATGAGCTCGTCCTTGGCCTTGAGCCCCTTGCGCACGAGGCGGCGGTTCCGCGTCTGCTCCTCGGGGCTCAGGAGATCGGCCGGCAGACCCTCGCCCTCCTCGGCCAGTTCGTGCGCCGCCAGCTTGCCGGCCGCGATGTTCCCGACCTCAATGGCCTGGGCGATCTCGACTTCGAGCTCGGCGTTGAGCAACGGGACCCGGCCGATCTCCTTCAGATACGTGTGGACCGGGTCCTCGGCGCTCCCGCCGGACTCGCTGGAGCTGGCCCGCTTGCCGTTGGATTCCCGGCGGGCACTGGGGCGGGTGCTGCCGCTGGCGGTCCCGTTCGTGCGCGGTGCGACACGCGGCTCCTTGTGCGGCACCACTTCGACGATCGGGTCCTCCTCTTCGTCTTCGACCAGCGCGACGCCCTCCGCGGTCACGCGGGCGATCAGCATGACGAGCACCTCGGGCGTGAGCTCGACGGTGTGCAGCGCCTCGATCAGTTCCGCTTGCGTGAGCTGCCCCTTCTCGCGGCCGGTCGCGAGCACCGCTTCGAAGTCGAGCTCGGGAACGCCGGGCGGAAGCGGAACTCGTGCGATCGACGCCACCGACGCGTCCGACGGCGACTCCATGTCCGACGACACATCCGAAGGGCACGCCGTCGAATCGCTCAGCGAGGCACGCGCCGACGAATGAGACACAGACTGCGCATGGAGACCCTCGTCGTCGATCACGATTGCAGACTCTTCGCTCACCCTCGCCCGCCCAAGTTGATATCCCCTCGATCCCTTTCCCCCAACCAACCTACCAACCGGTTGGCGGCATCGCGACCGGCGGCCGGATCGTCGAGTTGATCCAGCCAGAGGCGCACTTGTGCCGTCTGGGCCGCGCTCGACTGCCACGCGTCGGCACCGGCCCGCGACTCGACCTCGATCTCGGTCAGGGCGCGCCGCGCTGCGGCGTGCAGGAGCACGGCCACCACGGAGTCGACCGGATCCCCCAACTCGGGATCTCCCGACAAGGGCTCCTCGACTATGACGCGTCGCAACAGGTTCGCCACCTCCGGTGACGCGGTCTCAACCGCCTCGGGCACGCTGTCGTTCTCGAGCAGCGCCACAAACGCTTGGCGCTGCACGGGATCGGCAAAGAGCACCGCGTGCACTCGGTCAGCTACATCATCGGGCCGGTGCACGGCCAGCTTGAGCGCCTCGAGCCCCGGGCCAGGTCGCAGCGCTGTCGCCGCGGCCGACAACCCTGCCCCGTCCTCGGGCCCGTAGAGGTCGCTGTCGTCCTCGGGATACACGGAGGGCGGTGGTTCCTCGCCGCGCGCAGGACGCCGGCGGCGCCCCGTTGCGCTCTCGGTCGGCGGGTGCGCGCGGAGATACTCGAGGCGTTCGCGGAGCTTGGCCGCGTCGACCCGGCACCGGTCCGCCAGCTGCATGACGTACTGGTCGCGGACGAGATCGTCGGGGTGTTCGGCCACCGCCGTCAGCGCAGCCTCGGCCGCCCGGGCCCGGCCCTCGGCCGTCGAGAGGTTGCCGGTCCCGAGCATGCGGTCGACGCGGAACTGGAGGAAGGGCCGCGCCTCGCGGATCGCACTGGCGAGCGCGCCGGGGTCCGTGCGTGCCAGCTCACCGGGGTCGCTGCCCCGCGGCAGGTCGGCCACCACGACGTCGACCTCGTGCTTGCGCTCCCACTCGTAGACCCGCGACGTTGCGCTCTGTCCTGCCGCGTCGGCGTCGTACGCGAGCACGATGCGCTTGGCGAAGTTGCGCAACAACGTGAAGTGCTCTTCGGCCAGCGCGGTCCCGCACGTCGCCACCGCCCACGGCACGCCGGCCTGGAAGCATCCGATGACGTCTGTGTAGCCCTCGCACACGACGACCTCGCCCTGCGCGATGACACCGTGCTTCGCCCAGTTGAGCGCGTAGAGCGTGCGCCGCTTCGAATAGATCGGCGACTCCTGCGAGTTCTTGTACTTCGGCTCTGGCCGCTGCGGCGGTGCCGCCCCGGGTCGTGACGGCAGGATGCGTCCTCCCAGCGCGACAGGCCGGCCCGAGGGGTCGCAGATCGGGAAGAGGACGCGGGCGCGGAAGAAATCCTGGGGACGGCCGCGCCGGTTGACGAAACCGAGGCCCGTGTCCGAGAGCACGTTCTCGGGCAACCGGAGCGCCTTCGCCAGCGCATCCCAGTCGTCGGGAGCCCAGCCGAGGCGGAACTGGCGTACGACCTCGCCGTCGTAGCCGCGCGAGCGCAGGTAGTCGCGTGCAGGGCCCGCATCGGGTGCGGAGAGCAGGCGCTGGTGGTACCACGTGACGGCGCGCTCCATGGCTTCGAGCAACTCGGAGCGCCGCTTGTGGTCGCGTCCCGCCTCTGAGTCCTCGTGCAACGTCATGCCGGCGCGGTCGGCCAGGAAGCGGACGGCGTCGACGAAGTCGAGGTGGTCCACGGCGCGCACGAAGCTGATGGCGTCGCCCGACTCTTGGCAACCGAAGCAGTAGTAGAAGCCCTCCTCCGCGTTGACGCTGAACGAGGGCGTCTTCTCGGTGTGGAAAGGACACAGCCCGCTCCAGCGCCGGCCCACCTTCTTGAGCGCCGCGTGCTCGCTGATCAGCGCGACGATGTCGGTGGCCGCCCGGACCTGGGCAACCTCCTCGTCCGGTATCCCCACACCCCGACGGTACCGCGACGTTGTCCCGGGCCGACCCGGCCACCTACGTTCGGGCGATGGCTGTCACCATCTACGGCGTCTGTGCCTTGACCTTCATGATGGGCATGTACGCCCTCGAGGCGCGCGGCCGGGGGTTCGTCTTGGCCTTCGCCCTCGGGTGCGCCCTCTCGAGCTCGTACGGCTTCTTGTCGGGGGCCTGGCCTTTTGGCGTGGTCGAGGCCATCTGGACCCTCATCGCGCTCCGCCGCTACGTCCTCGCCGGTCGCCCCGGCAACGCTCCCTCCTGACGCCGGTACACCCCGAGAACCGGCTGCTCTCCCGGCGCCCAGCGCGGCTCCGCACGTGCCGCCAGGGTTACCCTTCCGTGGACGCAAGCACCGCCTGGGCGGCGGCGAGGCGGGCCACCGGGACCCGGAAAGGCGAGCAGCTCACGTAGTCGAGGCCGGCGTCGTAGAAGAGGCCGATGGAGGTGGGGTCGCCACCGTGCTCGCCGCAGACGCCGACCTTGAGGCCCGGCCGGGTGGCCCGGCCACGCTCGGTGCCGAGCTTGACCAGCTCGCCCACCCCGCCGACGTCGACCACCTCGAAGGGGTTGCGCGGCAGCAGACCGAGCTCGAGGTAGGCGTCCATCATCCGCCCTTCGACGTCGTCGCGCGAGAACCCGAACGTCATCTGGGTCAGGTCGTTCGTCCCGAACGAGAAGAAGTCGGCCACCTCGGCGATCTCGTCGGCGCGCAGCGCCGCCCGCGGCGTCTCGATCATCGTCCCGATGGTCACGTCGAGCGTGCCCGTCCTCGCGGATCCCGAGGAACCCGAGGAACCCGACGCGCCTGCCCGAGCGCCCTTCGAGGGCCGCGGCGCCCGCTCGCGGTTGACCTCGGCCACGGCGTCTTCGACCCAGCCGCGGGCCAGCGCCAGCTCCTCGCGCGTCACCGTGAGCGGGATCATGATCTCGACGATCGGGTGGCCGCCGTCAGCGACACGTTGGCGGGCGGCCTCCATGAGCGCGCGGACCTGCATGGCGTAGAGCCCCGGCTTGATCACCCCGAGACGCACCCCGCGCGTCCCGAGCATCGGGTTGGTCTCGCGCCACGACAGCGCCGCCTCGTAGAGCCGCTGCTCCTCGGGGGTGAGGCCGACGGTGGCCCCCTTGTGCGCCAGTTCCTCGGTCGAGGGCAAGAACTCGTGCAGGGGCGGGTCGAGCAGCCGCACCGTGACCGGCAGGCCGTCCATGGCGGCCAGGATGGCGAGGAAGTCCTCGCGCTGGACGACGCGCAACTCCTCGAGCGCGTCGGCCTCCTCGGCGGGCGAGTGGGCGAGGATCATCCGTCGCACCACCGGGAGCCGGTCCTCCCCCAAGAACATGTGCTCGGTGCGGCACAGACCGATGCCCTCGGCGCCGAGCTTGCGCGCGTTGGCGGCGTCGTCGCCGGTGTCCGCGTTGGCGCGCACGTTGAGGTGGCCCTTGCGAATGTCGTCGGCCCACGAGAGCACGGTGTCGAAGGCGGGGGGAGGCTTGGCCGCGGTCAGCGGGATCTGGCCGGCGACGACGACGCCCGCCCCGCCGTCGAGTGAGACCCAGTCGCCCTCGAACAGCGTGACGTCGCCGGCGGTCACCTGGCGGTCGCCGAGGCGCAGGACCTCGGCCCCCACGACGGCGGGCTTGCCCCACCCGCGCGCCACGACGGCGGCGTGGCTGACCAGACCACCGCGCGCGGTCAGGATTCCCTCGGAGGCGAGCATGCCGTGCACGTCCTCGGGCGAGGTCTCGTGGCGGACCAGGATCACCTGCTCGCCGCGCTCGGCGGCCGCCGCGGCGTCGTCGGCGCTGAAGTAGATGCGGCCGACCGCGGCGCCCGGGCTGGCGCCGAGCCCCTTGGCCCACGTCGCGTAGCCCGAGCCGGCGAACTGCGGGTGCAGCACCGAGTCGAGGTGGTCCTCGGTGATACGCGAGACCGCCTCGGCTCTCGAGATCCCGAGGTCGCTCGGGCGCACCATGTCGACCGCCATCTTCAGGGCAGCGACACCGGTGCGCTTGCCGACACGGGTCTGGAGCATCCAGAGCTTGCCCTGCTCAATGGTGAACTCCGTGTCGCACATGTCCGTGTAGTGCGACTCGAGGCGGCCGAAGATCTTGAGCAGCTCCGCGTGGACCTGGGGGAACTGCTTCTTCAGCGCGGAGATGGGCTCGGTGTTGCGGATGCCGGCCACCACGTCCTCGCCCTGCGCGTTGACCAGGAAGTCCCCGTAGGCGCCCTTGGCCCCCGTCGCCGGGTCGCGGGTGAAGCCCACCCCGGTGCCCGAGTTGTCGTCGCGGTTGCCGAACACCATGGCCTGCACGTTGACCGCGGTGCCCAGGTCGTGCGCGATGCGCTCGCGCTCGCGGTACGCGATGGCACGCGGCCCGTTCCAGCTGCGGAACACGGCCTCGATGGCGCCGCGCAACTGCTCGGCGGGCTTCTGGGGGAACGGCTTGCCGGTGTGGCGCTCGACGATCTGCTGGTAGGAGTCGACGAGGTAGCGCAACAGCTCGACGGGGACCTTGGCGTCGGACTCGGTGCCGGCCAGCTCCTTGGCCGCGTCGAAGAGAGAGTCGAACTCCTCGCCGGGCAGCTCGAGGACGATGCGGGCGTACATGGCGATGAAGCGCCGGTACGAGTCGAAGGCGAAGCGCTCGTCGCCGGTCTGCTTGGCCAGGCCCTCGACGGAGTCGTCGTTGAGGCCGAGGTTGAGGACGGTGTCCATCATCCCGGGCATGGAGAACTTGGCACCCGAGCGGACCGAGACCAAGAGCGGGTCGGCGGGGTCGCCGATCACCTTGCCCATGGCCGTCTCGAGCCGGGCCCGGGCTGCTGCCACCTCGGCGTCGAGGCCCTTGGGCCATCCGCTCGCCATGTAGGCCCGGCAGGCGTCGGTCGAGATCGTGAAGCCCGGCGGCACCGGGAGCTCGAGTACGGACGTCATCTCGGCCAGGTTGGCGCCCTTGCCGCCCAGGAGGTCCTTGAGCTCCATCGGCGGGCGGGGGTGCGTGTGGTCGAAGTCGAAGACGTACGGCATCGGGCCTCCTTGCCCTGGGCGGGCCGGCCGCGTGGCGAGCGCGGCCACGGGCGGTGGTACGCCCGTCCCGACCTGGGACGAGCCAAGCCAGCCTACTTTCCCTGCGGCTTTCCCTCGGGCGGCTCGCCACCGGGTTTCGGCGGGTCGGCGCCCACGTCCCACTCGTCACGAATGCCGCGCACCTGCCGCTGGAAGACCTCTTTGGCCTGGCGCATGTAGTCACGCACGATGGCCAGTTCGTCGAGCTGCGAAGCGCTGGGAGACCCGGCGCATCTCCTCTGCCACAGGGCGCTGCAGGTCCTGGAGCGTGTCCTGGGCCTCGGGCACGATCTCGACCCACACCCGGCGCCGGTCCTCGGTGTCGCGCCGCCGTGTCACCATGCCGGCCGCCTCGAGCCGGTCCAGAATGAAGGTCACCGCCCCGGTGGTCAGGCCCGCCTCCTCGGCGAGGTGGCCCGCGGTGATCGGGCCCAGCCGGCCAATAAGGTCGAGACAGCGCATGTCGGTCCGGCTCAGCTTCAGCTTCTTGGCCAGTCCCCCCTCGAACTCGCTGGCCGCACCGAGGTACCCCATGATCTCGCTGCGCAGTTGCTGGCCCAGCTCCATCCGCGACGATTGTCTTGACACGTAAATAACTTTAGCACTAAGTTTCTTTGTTAATGGCAATTTCTTCGACTGCTTCTCAGGCCGTGCGAGGCCCACGATCTGGTCAAGGTCTTCCCCCGCGGCAACGTGCGGGCGCTCGACGGGGTCTCCATCGCCGTCGAGACCGGGCACCGTGCTCGGGCTGCTGGGCCCGAACGGCGCCGGCAAGACGACGGCGGTGCGCATCCTCTCGACCATCTTCGAGCCCGACTCGGGCACCGCCTCCATCCTGGGGCACGACGTCGTGAAGGAACCCGACGTGGTGCGCCGTCTCATCGGACTGGCCGGCCAGTACGCCACCGTCGACGAGAACCTCACGGGTCGCGAGAACATCTACATGGTCGGACGGCTGACCCACCTCAGCCGCAAGATCTCGACACGGCGGGCCGACGAGCTCCTGGAGGTCTTCGGCCTCTCCGACGCCGGCGACCGCGTCCTCAAGACCTACTCGGGCGGGATGCGCCGTCGGCTCGACCTGGCAGCCGCCCTCGTCGCCAGCCCGCCGGTCCTCTTCTTGGACGAGCCGACCTCCGGGCTCGATCCCCAGAGCCGCCAGGATCTCTGGGGTGTGATCGAGGAGTTGGTGCGCGAGGGCACGACGGTGCTGCTCACCACCCAGTACCTCGAAGAGGCGGACCGCCTCGCCCGTGACATCGTGGTCATCGATCACGGGCACGTCATCGCCGAAGGCACGCCGGCTGAGCTCAAGGCCGACCTCGGCACCTCGGTGGTGTCCGTGACGCTCGGCACCCGTGACATCGTGCCGACCGCACTCGGCCTGCTCGCGCCCCTCACCCCGAAGGAGCCGGTCGTCGACAACGTCACCGTGGAGCTGACGGTCGAGAACGGTCCGGCCGTCGGCGCCGAGGTCCTCCGTGCGCTCGACGCCGCCAACATCCCCGTGAGCGGGCTGGCGCTGCGCGAGCCCAGCCTCGACGATGTCTTCTTGAGCCTCACCGGACACAAGACGGAAGCGGAGAGCGAGGCCGATCGGGCCGCCCGCAGAGGCCGCCGCCGCCGGGCCGCCCTCACTGATGGAACGGCCGACGCCGACGACCGATGGAAAGGACGCCGCATGACGACTGTCGCCCTCCCCCCACTGACCGAGCAGGCGGCAGCGGGCGGCGGCGGCCGGCTGAGCTGGGCCGTGCAGGACACCTTGACGGTCACGTGGCGCAACCTGAAGGCGCTGCTCCGCACGCAGGAGCAGGTGTTCTTCGCGGCGGTGCAGCCGATCATGTTCACGCTGCTCTTCGTCTACGTGTTCGGTGGCGCCATCCACACGTCGGTCCCCTACGTCGACTACCTGATCCCGGGCATTTACGTGCAGACGGTGGCCTTCGGCGCGGTGACCACCGCAGTCGGTCTGTCCGAGGACCTCTCCAAGGGTCTGATCGAACGCTTCCGGGCGCTGCCGATGGCCCGCTCGGCGGTGCTCGGGGGCCGCACGACGGCGGACCTCGTGCGCAACGTCTTCGTGGTGCTCCTCATTACCGCGGTGGGCTTCGCCGTGGGCTTCCGCATCTCGACCAACTTCGGCCTCTTCCTCTTGGGCGCTGTTGATCGTGCTCCTCTTCAGCTACACGCTCTGCTGGGGCTTCGCCACCGTCGGCCTCTCGGCGCCCAATGCGGAGACGGCGCAGACCATGGTGTTCCCCATCCTCTTCCCGTTCATCTTCGCCTCGTCGGCGTTCGTCCCGGTGACCGCCATGCCCGGCTGGTTGCAGGCCTTCGCCAGCCATCAACCGGTGACCCAGGTCGTCGATGCCGCACGCTCCCTCATGGTGGGCGGGACCCTGCAGGACACCGGCGCCGTGTGGGCTTCTTTGGCCTGGTGCTTCGGGCTCCTGATCGTCCTGGCGCCGCTGGCGGTGCGCAAGTACCGCCGGGTCGCCTGAGACACACGCCCGAGCGAAACGCCCGGGTCAAGGCGACGGGATCACGACGGCGCCGTCACGACGACGAGGTCACGACGACGAGGTCACGACGGCGCGAGCAGTCAGTCCTCGCCGCTGCGACGGCGCAGCTCGGCCACCAGATCGCCGATGGGGACGCGCACCTGCTCGGTCGTGTCGCGGTCGCGCACGGTGACCGCGTTGTCCTCGAGCGAGTCGAAGTCCACGGTGACGCACCACGGCGTGCCCACCTCGTCCTGGCGCCGGTAGCGGCTTGCCGATGCTCTGGGTGACGTCGTAGTCGCACATGAAGTGGGGCTGGAGGGATGCGAGCACCGAGCGGGCGAGCGGCTCGAGGGTGTCCTTCTTCGACAGCGGGAGCACCGCCACCTGGTAGGGGGCGAGCCGCCAGTGCAGGCGCAGCACCGTGCGCGCCTCTCCCCCGACCTCGTCCTCGCTGTAGGCCGACGAGCAAGAAGGCCATCATCGTCCTCGTCGCGCCGGCCGCCGGCTCGATGACGTAGGGCACGTAGCGCTCGTTGGTCTGCTGGTCGAAGTAGTCGAGCGACTCCCCCGACGCCTTGGCGTGCGCGGTCAGGTCGTAGTCGCCCCGGTTGGCGATGCCCTCCAGCTCGTCCCAGCCCCAGGGGAAGAGGAACTCGACGTCGGCCGTGGCGAGTGCGTAGTGCGACAGCTCGCTCTTCTCGTGGTGGCGTAGCCGGAGCTGGTCGGCCGGGATGCCGAGGCGCAGGTACCAGTCCATGCGCTCGGCCAGCCAGTACTCGAACCACTGCTGGTCCTCGCCCGGTGGGACGAAGTACTCGAGCTCCATCTGTTCGAACTCGCGGGTCCGGAACACGAAGTTCTGCGGGGTGATCTCGTTGCGGAAGGACTTGCCGACCTGGGCGATGCCGAAGGGCGGCTTCTTGCGCGTCGTGCCGAGCACGTTGGCGAAGTTAGTGAACATGCCCTGAGCGGTCTCGGGGCGCAGGTAGGCGACGTGCCCCTCGTCCTCCACCGGGCCGGCGTGGGTCTTGAACATCAAGTTGAAGGCCCGGGCCTCGGTGAGGTCGTGCGAGCCGCAATTGGGGCAGACGCCGTCGATCTTGTCGGCCCGCCAGCGCTCGTGGCAGTGCTTGCAGTCGACCAGGGGGTCGGTGAAGGTGGCCAGGTGGCCCGAGGCCTCCCACACGGCCGGCGGGCCCAAGATGGCGGCGTCGAGCCCCACCACGTCATCGCGGCTCTTGGACCATGGCGCGCCACCACGCGTTCTTCACGTTGCGCAGCATGTTGACCCCGAGCGGGCCGTAGTCATAGGTGGAGCGGAAGCCGCCGTAGATCTCGGCCGACGGGAAGATGAAGCCCCGGTGGCGGCACAGGCGCACCACCTTCTCCATCAGGTCGTCGGGGGCACCTTCCGTTGGCGCCGCGGCGGCCGTGTCGGTCTCGGTCATCGGTTGAGGATACCGGAGCCGATTCTGGCGCTGACCTCGTTGGCCAGCAGGCGGCCCCGCAGTGTGAGGACGGCCCGGTCCCCCTCGCGTGCGACCAGACCCTCGAGCACACCGTCGGCGTCGTCGGCGTCGTCGAGGGAGTCCCACGGGATGCCGCGCCGGGTGCGCAGCGCGAGCGTGAGCGCCTCGAAGCGGCGCTGGCCCGCCGTCAACTCCTCGCGCCCGGCCTCGGGCGAGCGCCGCTGTTCCACCGCGTCGACGTAACGGTCGGGCGTGCGGACGTTCCACCAGCGCACGCCGACGCGGTGCGAGTGCGCCGCCGACCCGATCCCCACATAGTCGCCCTGCTCCCAATAGAGGTGGTTGTGCCGGCACTCGTGGCCGGGCAGGGCCCAGTTGGAGATCTCCTCCCAGGCGTAGCCGGCGGCGCCGAGGAGGGCGTCGGCCAGCTCGTAGCGCCGGGCCTCGGCGTCCTCGTCGGGGTGGCGGGCGCCGTCCCGCGCCAGCGTCGTGCCGGGTTCGACGGTCAGGCCGTAGGCGCTCAGGTGCGGCGGCGGGTGCTCGAGCGCGAGGACGTGCTCGAGGGTTGCGACCCAGTCGCCGTCGGTCTCGCTGGCGGCGCCGAAGATGAGATCGAGGTTCCACGTCTCGAAGCCGGCCTCGGCCACGGCGGCGGCGATCGCCTCGGCGCCGTAGGGCACGACGCGCCGGCCGAGGCCGGCGAGGACGTGGTCGTGCGTCGACTGGAGGCCGAAGGAGACGCGCGTTACCCCGGCGCGCCGGTAGGTGCCGAGGTGCGCGTCATCGGCGTCCTCGGGATTGCACTCGACCGTGACCTCCGCGTCGGGCGCACGCGGGATGGCGTCGAGGATGCGGCACAGGGTGGCGGGGTCGAGGCGGGACGGTGTCCCCCCTCCGAAGAAGACGGAGGTCGGAACAGGGAGGTCGGCTGACCCGAACACGCGCTGCAGTTCGAGGACGCAGGCGTCGGCGTAGCGCTCCATCAAGTGGTCGCGGTCGGTGTAGGTGGCGAACGCGCAGTAGTCGCACCGTTCCCGGCAGAACGGGACGTGGACGTAGACGCCGAAGGCGCTCAAAGGCCGGCGGTCGAACGCACCGAGCTGATGCGCCGGTCGAGGTGCACCTCCATCGCCTCGGTGGCCAGCTCGGCGACCTCGTCCGCCGCAATGGGCCGCGGCCCGTGCAACACCGACGCCAGGTCGCCACCGAGGATGCGGCGCAACAGCATGAGCGCGGCCGCGCTCATCGGGCGCCCGCTGCGATGCGACCGGCACAGCGTGCCCCCGGCGGCAAGGTCGAACGCCACGAGCTCGACGGCGCCGTCTGGTTCGCCGCAGGCGGCACACGCATCGAGCACGGGGCCGGCGCCCTCGAGGACGAGCGCCTTCAAGAAGAACGCCGGCGCGAGGAGGGCGCTGTCGGCGCTGTCGTCGGCCAGGGCGCGCAGCGCGCCGACGAGCATGGCGTAGAGCTGCGGGGTCGGGGTGGCGCTCCTGGGCCAGCTGGTCGGCCACCTCGAGCAACGCCATACCCGGCGGGACCCGGGCGAGGTCCTCGCGGACGGTGCGGAACGAGTCGATCACCTCGACCTGGTTGACGATGTCGAGGTCGCTGCGCCCTTGCCACAGAAGCAGGTCGACGTGGGTGAGCGGCTCGAGCCGCGCGCCGAACTTCGACGTGGTCTTGCGCACGCCCTTGGCCACGGCGCGCACCTTGCCGTGGCGCTCGGTCAAGAAGACGACGATGCGGTCGGCCTCGCCCAGGCGATAGCTGCGCAGGACGACGCCCCTGTCGCGAAAGAGGCTCATGCGCCGGCGCTGCCGGCGTCCGCACGTGCCCGCGGACGGCTGCTGCGGTCTCTCGGAGGGCGGGGTCGAGCGGGCAGTAGCGCTCGCCCCGGCGCTGCCGCCTCGGTGGTGGCCCGCCGTGCCTCGGCGGCCCGGTCGGCCGCCCGGTCGTGCGCCTCTTGGGCCGGGCGCATGCGCTCCTGGGCGGCGGCGTAGTGGGAGCGCCGGCCGTAGAGGAGGTTGCCCGCGCCGATGAGCACCGCCATCGTCACCAGCACGACCATGACGCTGCGCAGCCCGTAGGGGCCGGCGACGTAGACGACGATGGCGAAGGCGGTGAGCAGGGCGATCCCGACCGCCACGGCGATCCGGCTGAGGGTCATAGGACCCCCCATTGTCGCGCCCCGGGCTTCAGGGGGTGACGGCGCCGAAGCGGCGCACCCGCCGCTGGAACTCGATCACCGCCTCGTAGAGGTGGCGGCGCCGCATGTCGGGCCAGAGCGTCTCGGGGAAGACCAGCTCGCTGTAGGCGATCTCCCAGAGCAAGAAGTTCGAGATGCGGGTCTCGCCCGAGGTCCGGACGACCAGGTCGGGATCGGGCATGTCGGGGAAATACAGATGGCGCCGGATCGCCTTCTCGTCGACCTTGTTGGCCGGGATGCCCTCGGCGACCAGGGCGCGGACGGCATCGACGATCTCGGCGCGGCCGCCGTAGTTGAAGGCCATCGTCATGACCATGCGCGTGTTGTGCTTGGTCAGCTCGATCGACTCGTCCATGCGCTTGAGCACGCGGCGCGGGACGCGCCAGTCCCGCCGGCCGGCGAAGCGGATCTGCACGCCCTTCTCGTTCAGCTCGTCGCGTCGGCGCATCAGCAGCGACTGGTTGAAGTTCATGAGGTAGCGCACCTCGTCGGGCGGGCGGCGCCAGTTCTCGGTCGAGAAGGCGTAGAGGGTGATCCACTTGATGCCGATCTCGAGGGCGCCGTTGACCACATCGAGCAGCGCGGTCTCACCGGCGGCGTGCCCCTCGGTCCGCGGCAGCCCCCGCGCGCTGGCCCAGCGCCCGTTCCCGTCCATGACACAGGCCACGTGGACCGGGACGCGCTCCAGGTCCAGCTCGGGCGGGACCCGGTCCGGGACGCCGTCGAGGTCGGAGGCCATCTGAGGTCACAGGCCGAAGCTAGCCTCTCGCCACTTTTCCCAGGTAGGGCCCAGCGCGATCGGGGACTCACGTGAGAGCCCGGGCGGTGGACTCTCTCGAGACGCTCGAGAGCGTCTCGAGACCGTGGTGCGACCCGTTGTACGACAATGGCACGGATCGTTTCAGCGAAGGCAAGGAGGGTGTCAGATGGCAGAACAGGGTGAGGGTTCAGCTTCGCCGGGGTTCGGTGGCGCTGCACGCCCCGACACGAGCGACATGGTCGCGGTGCACAAGGCGCTCCGCGGCGCGCTCGGCGCGGGCCCCCAGCGGGTGCGCGACGTCGACCCGGACGACGTGGCGCGCCGCGCGCTGATCGCGGACTACTACGACAACGTCTTGTGGTTCCTCGACGTGCACCACCACGGAGAGGAGGAGCTGGTCTTCCCCCGTCTGCGCGAGCGCAGTCCCGACGCCGTCGCGCTCGTCGACTCCATGGAGTCCCAGCATCACGAGGTGGTCCAGCTGTTGGCGAACGCGGGGACGACCCGGACCGCCTGGGCCGGCGGCGACACCGAGGCCCAGGCCACGCTGGCCGAGCAGCTCCAGGCACTCCACGACGCCACGGTCGAGCACCTCGACCAGGAGGAGGCGCAGCTCCTGCCCCTCTGCGGGGACTATCTCACCATGGAGGAGTGGGGAGCGCTCCCGGGCCACGCGCTGAGCCAGTATCGAGGCGACAAAGTCTGGTTGGTGCTCGGGCTGATCATGGAGCAGCGCACGCCAGACGAGCAGGCGCACATGCTCGCCATGATGCCGCCGCCGGTGTCCCAGATGTGGCAGGACATGGGGTCGGCGGCGTTCGAGGAGCTGGCCGCCACCGTCGGCTGAGCCCGGCGCCGCCGGGACGGCGCAACGGAGCCCGGGACGCATCGGACGATGCACGAGGCGGCACACAGCCCCGGGGTAGCGTGCGGCCGATGGTGGAGTGGGACGGGGATCTCTCCCCCGAGCCCGACGAACTCGACGAGCTCGACGTCTTCGATGACTCCGGCGCCCCTGGCACCGTGGGCTCGGCGGCCGGCGCCCGCGACGCCCGCGAGGCCGGCGACGAGGGCGTCGAGGGGCTCGACAAGATCACTGCGCAGATGGCCGGTGGCGAACACCGGCCCGAGCAACAGGAGATGTGCCGCGCCGTGGCGGAGGCCCTGGTCTCTCCAGGCACCTCGTCGTGCAGGCCGGGACGGGGACAGGCAAGTCACTGGCGTACCTGGTCCCGGCCGCGCTGAGCGGCAAGAAGGTCGTCTCGCCACGGCCACCAAAGCGCTGCAGGACCAGTTGGCGGACAAGGACCTGCCGCTCGTCGAGTCGGGTCTAGGCCTGCCGGCGCCGCTCGACTTCACCGTGTTGAAGGGCCGCAGCAATTACGTCTGCCGCCAGCGGGTGGCAGAGGTCGGCTCGGGCGGGATCCAGGCCGAGCTCGGCGACCAGGCGGCGGGACGGGCCGACGAGCCTGAGCCCTCCGATGGAACCGGCGGCGCGGCAGATGCCGTGCCGGGCGGCCAGGCCGACGACGACGCCCGCGCCGGAAGGCCTGGTCGACGAGGTCCGGCGGCTGGTCGCCTGGTCGCAGAAGACCGGCAGCGGCGACCGGGCCGACCTGAGCTTCGAGCCCTCCGACAGGGCGTGGAACATGGTGAGCGTCGGCCCGCGCGAGTGTCCCGGGGCGTTCAACTGCCCCGAGGGAGGGCGTTGCTTCGCAGAGGCCGCCCGCGACCGGGCCGCGGCCGCCGACATCGTCGTCGTCAACACCCACCTCTACGGCGCGCACCTGGCCAGCGGGGGCGTCGTGCTGCCCGAGCACGACGTGGTCGTCTTCGACGAGGCTCACGAGCTCGAGGAGGTCATGACGGCCAGCCTCGGCGTCGAGATCACGCCGGGTCGTTTCCGCTCGCTCGTCACCGCGGCGCGCTCCCTGGTGGAGCAACGCGACGCCGAGCAGCTCGACTCGCTCGCCCGTCTCGGGGACCAGCTGGCGGCGCTCCTCGCCGACCGGGTCGGGACGCGTGTCCTGCACGACGACCGGCGGCAGGCGGCGGCCGAGGACCGCGAGCTGGCCGAGCTGCTCACCCGCGCCTCGGAACTGACACGGCGTGTGATCGACGCGTTGCGCCGGGGCGGCGCGCAGCGCTCGTTCCTGCCCGACGACGATGGCGGCTCGAGCGGCGACGCCGATCCTGACCGGTCGAACCGCAAGACCCGGACGCTGCAGACGGCCGCGCACCTGGCAGAGGACCTGCACCGCCTGGTGACGCGCACCGACGGCGAGGTGGCCTGGGTCGACGGCACCCGGCGCAACGTCCGGCTCCGGCTCTCCCCCATTGACGTCGGGCCCGCGCTGGCCGGGATGCTCTGGGGCGAGGTCACGTCCGTCCTGACCAGCGCGACCATCCCGCCGCGCATCGTCGAGCGCGTCGGGCTCGAGCGCTTCCCGAGCGAGGAGCTCAACGTCGGCAGCCCCTTCGACTACCGCTCGCACGCGCTGCTCTACGTGGCGCGCCACCTCCCCGACCGGCGCCGCGAGGGCGCCGAGGAGGCGCTGCACGAGGAGCTGGCCCTCCTGCTCGAGGCGGCCGGCGGGCGCACCCTGGCCCTCTTCACGAGCCGGCGCGCCACCGAGGCGGCCGCCGCGGCGCTGGCGCCCGAGCTCCCCTACACGCTCCTGTTGCAGGGCGAGCTGCCCAAGGGCCGCCTCCTCGAGGAGTTCGCCCGGGACGAGACCTCCTGCCTGTTCGCAACGCTCGGCTTCTGGCAGGGCGTGGACATCCCCGGGCGCGCCCTCTCGCTCGTCACCATCGACCGCCTTCCCTTCCCGAGGCCCGACGACCCGCTGCTGCAGGCGCGCCGCGACCGGGCAGGTGCCGGCGTCTCGTTCCGGGTCGTCGACCTCCCCCGGGCCGCCACCTTGCTCGCCCAGGGCTGCGGGCGGCTCATCCGCACGGCCGAGGACCGTGGTGTCGTCGCGGTACTCGACCCGCGGCTGGCCACCGCGTCCTGACCGCGGCGTCTTGCTCTCCATGCTGCCGCCGATGCGGCGCTCGGTGGACCGGGCCGAGGTCGAGTCGTTCCTCGGCGGCGTCGACGCGCCGCTCGAGGATCAGTAACCGAGGCGGTCGAGCATCTCGGCGCGGTTCTGCCAGCGCCGCTCCACCTTCACGTGCAGGTCGAGGTAGGTCCCTTCGGGGAGCGCCTCGCGCACGGCGATGCCGACGGCCTTGAGCACCTCGCCTCGCTTGCCGATGACGATGGCCTTCTGCGAGTCGCGCTCGACGATCACCTCGACGCGGATGAGCGGCCCCTCCCACTCGGTCACCCGGCAGGTGATGGCGTGGGGCAGCTCGTCGTGGGTCTTGGCCAGCAACTGCTCGCGCACCAGCTCGGCGACCCAGAGCGCCTCCGGCGTGTCGGTCACCACGTCGGGTGGGAAGAAGGGTGGTCCCTCCTCCAGCGCGCCGACCAGGTACGCCGTCAGCTGGCCGACTCCCTTGCCGGTGCGCGCCGACACCGGGAAGAACTCGACCTCGGGGACCTCGCCGAGCGCGTCAACGGCCTCTTGTGCCTCGGTCAGGCGCTCGAGCAGCTGGCTCGGCCTGGCGCGGTCCACCTTGTTGACGACGACGACCAGCCGGGGCGGGCGGTCGGCGTCGTCTCGGCGGCGCCGGCGCTCGCTGACCGCCCGCTGGACCTGGTGCACCGCCCGTGCCGAGCACCGTGCGGTCCCCCGGGCCGATGGCCGCCGTCGCGTCCACCACCGCCATGATCACGTCGACGTCGTGGAGGGCGTCGGTGGCGGTGTCGTTCAGCCGGGTCCCGAGCGTGCTGCGGGGCTTGTGGATCCCCGGCGTGTCGACGAAGACCACTTGCGCATCGGCATCCTCGTCGTGGAGCACACCGAGGATGCGGTGCCGCGTCGTGTTGGGCCGCGACGAGGTGATGGCCACCTTGGTGCCCACCATCGTGTTGACGAGGGTGGACTTGCCCACGTTCGGGCGGCCGACCACGGCCACGAAGCCGGAGCGCACGCGTCCTAGCTCCCGTTGCGCGAGGCGTCCCCGCCGCGGCCGACGCGGGCGTCGTGCTGGTCGTCGCCGTCTGCCTCGCCGTCCGCGGCCGAGCCCGTTCGCTCGATCCGGATCCGGCCGATACGCCGGCCGCGCACGTCGACGGCGGTCAGGCGGAACCCGTCCACCTCGACCGAGTCCCCGGGGTCGGGCACGCGCCCGACGAGGTCGAGCATCAGACCGCCGACGGTGTCCCACGTGCCCTGCGGGAGCTCGGCCCCGAGCAGCTCGTCCGCGTCGTCGACCGAGTACAGCGCGCTCACGAGCACGGAGCCGTCGTCGCAGCGCTCGACGGTCGGCTCCTCCACGTCGAACTCGTCGACGATGTCGCCGACCAGCTCCTCGAGCAGGTCCTCGAGCGTGATCAGGCCGGCCGTGCCGCCGTACTCGTCGACGACGACGGCCATGTGGAACTTCTCCTCCTGCATCTCGCGCAGGAGGTCGGACACGTCTTTGGTCTCGGGGATGAACGTGGCCGGTCGCATGCTGTCGCGCACCGACTGGCCGGCCTTCCCGACCCGCTCGGCGCGGACGAGGTCCTTGGTGTAGGCGATGCCGATGATGTCGTCGATCCCGTCCTTCTCGACCGGGATGCGGCTGTAGCCGGCGCCGAGCGCCGCCTCGAGCGCGTCGCGCACGCGTGGCGTCCCCCTCGACGGTGACCATGTCGGGCCGCGGCGTCATCACCTCACGCGCCACGGTGTCACCGAAGTCGATGACGGAGTGGATGAAGGAGCGCTCGTCCTTCTCGATCACGTTCTCCTCGTGGGCCACGTCTGCCATGGCCTTCAGCTCGGAGTCGGTGATGTAGGACTCGTGCATGCCCTCCTGGTCCTCGCCGGTGGCGCCGATGATCAGGTTGGCCAGGCCGATGAGCAGCGGCGGAGAGCCAGCGGATGGGCGGGAAGCGGATGAGCGTGCTCACGATCGGCGCGCTGAGCAGCGCGGCGCGATCGGCGTGTTGGACGGCCCAGTTCTTGGGGACCGCCTCGAAGAAGACGAAGATCACGACGATTTCGAACACGATGCCGAGCACGACCCCGAGGCCGCCGAAGAGGTGCTCGGCCACGATGCCGACGAGGGTGGCCGACACCAGCTGGCAGATCAGCACCAGCAGCAGGATCGGGTTGAGGAACCGCGCCGGGTTCTCGACGAGCCGGGCCAGCTGCCGGGCACCGCGCTTCTTCTCGTCCACCAGGGACTTGGCCTTGATCCGGGTCATCCGCACCAAGCTCGTCTCGGCCATCGCCAGCACGCCCGAGCCCGCCAGCAGGACCACGATCACGATGATGAGGACGGCGTCTTCGGCGTGGAAGCCCGACGCAGCCAACAGCGCTGTGCGTGTTCACGTCCCCTGGCTCACCCGGTAGAAGCGCGCCAGCAGCTGCTGTTCCAGCTCCTCCATACGTTCAGCCTCGGCGTCGTTCTCGTGGTCCATCCCGAGCAGGTGGAGCAGGCCGTGGACGACGAGCAACGCCACCTCGTCGTCGAGGCTGACCTCGTGTTCCACCGCGTTGCGGCTCGCCACGGCCGGGCAGATCACGACGTCACCGAGCAGCGAGAGCACGCCCTCCTCCGGTGCGGTCCCCGGGCCGCTCCCGCCCAGGTCGGGCGAGCGCCCCGTCGGCCCCGGCTCGTCTTCGATGGGGAACGACAGCACGTCGGTCGAACCACTCTTGCCGAGGAACTTCTCGTTGAGCGCGGCGATGGCCTCCTCGTCGACGAAGAGCAGCGACACCTCGGTGTCGCCCTTGATGCCGCGCGCCGCCAGGACGTGGCGTGCCAGCTCGGCCCAGCGGGCCACGTCCATCGGATGGGCCTGCTGCTCATCTGCGGCGAAGACGTCGATGGTCACTGGGTGTGACCCGTCCGCCCTTCTGCCACCTCGTAGGCGTCGACGATGTCGGCCACGATTTTGTGGCGGACCACGTCCCGGCGGGTCAGATGCACGAACGCGATGTCGTCGATGCCGCCGAGCACCGGTTCGAGACCCACCAAGCCTGAGCGGCCACCGGGCACGTCGATCTGGGTGACGTCACCCGTCACGACGCACTTGGAGCCGAACCCGATACGGGTGAGGAACATCTTCATCTGCTCGGGCGTGGTGTTCTGCGCCTCGTCGAGGATGATGAACGAGCTGTTGAGCGTGCGGCCGCGCATGAACGCGAACGGCGCGACCTCGATGGTGCCGCGGTCGAGCATGCGCTGCGCGCCCTCGGGCTCGAGGAGGTCGTAGAGCGCGTCGTAGAGCGGGCGCAGGTAGGGGTCGACCTTGGCCATCAGGTCACCGGGGAGGAAGCCGAGCCGCTCGCCTGCTTCCACGGCGGGGCGGGTGAGGATGATGCGCGAGACCTGGCGCGACTGGAGTGAGTGCACCGCCTGCGCGACGGCCAGGTACGACTTGCCGGTCCCGGCAGGTCCGATGCCGAAGGTGATGACGTTCTGCGAGATGGCGTCGACGTAGCGCTTCTGCCCGGCGGTGTTGGGGCGCACGGTCTTGCCGCCGGCGCCCCGGACGACCTCGGAGCGGAGCACCTCACTCGGGCGGATGTCCTCGCGCACCATGTCGATCGTGCGCGCCATGATCGACGAGTCCAGGATTTTGCCCGCCTGCACCATGAGGATGAGCTCGTCGAAGAGGCGCACGACCACCTCGGCGGCGGGTCCCTCCACCGAGATCCGGTTCCCCTGGACCACGATCTGCTCGTCGGGGAACGCCTGCTCAATCTGGCGCAGGTGCTCGTCGCGGGTCCCGAGCAGCCCGGCCATCAGGTGGTTGCCGGGAACGAAGCACTCGGCGCGCAGGGTCGTGCTCACGACGCGGTCATGCGATGCCGACGTGGCCCTGCAACGGCTCGCCGCCCAGCACGTGCAGGTGCAGGTGCGGTACCGAGTTCATGGAGTCGGGCCCGACGTTGAAGATCAGCCGGTAGCCGCGCTCGGGTGTGGCCAGGCCGGCGGCGTCGGCCACGGCCCGGGCGGCGAGCAGCATGTCGGCGAGCAACGGTCCGTCCTCGGCGGTCACCGTCGACGCATCCTCAATGTGCCGGCGCGGCACCACCAGCACGTGGAGGGGTGCCGCCGGATGGATGTCCGTGAAGGCAACGGTCGTCTCGCTCTCGTACACCGTCTCGGACGGCACCGCGCCGGCGACGATCTTGCAGAACAGGCAGTCGGTCGCGGCGGTCGTCTCGGTCATGTTGGTCGTGCCGTCATGGCCTGGGGTCGCCACCCTCGTCCTGCAGCCTGATCACTGCCTCGAACATACCGGGCACCGGGCCGCCCCCGTGACCACGGGCGTCGCTCACGACTGCCGGCTCTCGGCCGGGGCGGCACTCTGGGTGTGGGCCTGGGCCACCGTGCCGGTTCGCAACGAGGCCAGCAGCGCTCCGGCGGTGACGGCCGCCGTCTCGGCCCGCAAGACGCTGAGGCCGAAGCCGACCGTCGGCAACCCCGCGGCCAACTCGGTCACGCTCCATCCGCCCTCGGGCCCGACCGCCACGACCCGCTGGGCCGCCGTCGGGCGGCCGCCGCTGAGCTGGGCGAGAACGACGTCACCCTGGTCGCCGAGCGTGGCCAGCTCGTCGAAGCCGATCGTGTCGGCCACCTCAGGCAACCAGACGAGCCGGGACTGGGCGGCCGCCTCGCGCGCCACGCGGCGCAACCGCTCGACGGTGGTCCGGCCGCGCGTGCCGCTCCAGCGCACCACGCTGCGCTCGGTGCGCAACGGCACGATGCGGTCGATGCCCAGCTCCGTGAGCTTCTGCACCACCCACTCGGGCCGCTCCCCCTTGACCGGTGCGAAGGCCACGGTCACGAGCGGCTCCGCCCGCGCCTCGGTCTGCACCGCGCCGTCACCGCCCGGCCCCGTGGCGCCGTGCAGCGGCTCGAGCTCGGTGCCGCCGCTGGTGCCACCACGCCAGAGCGTCCGGGCCCATCGGCCCTGCCCGTCCGACGCCACGACCTCCTGACCGGCGTGCAGACGCAGCACCCGGCCCAGATGGTGCGCATCCTCCTCCGCGAGGACAGGGTGCGACGGGTCGTCGACGAACACCTGGGCCGCCGCGGCGGCGCGCACGGTGATGGTGGCGTAGGCGGCGGGACTAGCCAAACGCGGAGCGCAGGCGCGAGAAGACGCCGTCGCCGCCACCGCTGCCCGGAGGCGAGACGTCCTCCCCGCGCGAGGTGGCGAACCGGCGCAGCAGCTCGTCCTGTTCGGCGGTGAGGTCGGTCGGCGTCGCCACCAGCACGTGTACGAAGAGGTCGCCCCGCCCGCGGCCACGGAGGTGCGGGACCCCCATGCCCCGGATGCGCTCGACGTGGCCGTGCTGCGTGCCCGGACTGACGGTCACCCGCTGGGGTCCGTCGAGCGATTCGACCCCGGCCTGGGTGCCGAGCACCGCCTGGGCCACCCCGACCGTCAACGTCGTGTGCAGGTTGTCGCCGCGGCGCTCGAAGCGCTCGTCCGGGGTGACCGCGAGGTGCACGAAGAGCGAGCCGCTCGGCCCACCGCGCTGCCCCGCCGCACCGCGGTCGGCCAGGCGCAGCGTGGAGCCATCCTCCACACCCGCCGGCACCTCGACGGTGAAGGTGTTGTCGTCCATCCGCCGTCCTTCGCCCCGGCAGTCGGCGCACGGATGCGGGATCATTTCGCCGGTGCCGCTGCAGCGCGCGCACGCGACGCTCGTCACGACCTGACCGAGCAGCGACTGGCGCACGCGGCGCAGCTCGCCGGTGCCTTGGCAGTCGGCGCACGTCATGGGGTCGGTGCCCGGCGCTGTCCCGCGGCCGGTGCACGACGCACAGGTCGTCGGCAGGCGGACCGAGATCTCCTTGCGGCTGCCGAAGACAGCCTCCGCGAAAGCCAGCTCGATCCGCACCTCGGCATCGGACCCGGCCTGCGGTCCGCGGCGTCGGCCCCCGGTGCCTGCCACCTGGCCGAAGAACGCCTCGAAGATGTCGCCCAGGCCACCCTCGAAACCGAAGCCACCCGTGCCCGCGCCCTGCGACCCGAAGACGCCTTCGGGCCCGTAGCGGTCGTAGCGGGCCCGCCGCTCGGGGTCGCGCAGGACCTCGTAGGCGACCGTCACCTCCTTGAAGCGCGCCTCGGCCACCGCGTCGCCCTGGTTGGTATCGGGATGGAGCTCGCGGGCGCGGGCACGATACGCCCGCTTGATGTCCTCGTCGCTGGCGTCGCGCCGGACACCGAGCAGTTCGTAGAGGTCGCCCAGCCCGTCAGTGACGGCCATCGTGCCCTCCCATGCGCTCGCCCAGGCGCTCGCCCACGACGTGGGCGGCGGCCATGGCGCCTGGATAGTCCATCCGCGTCGGCCCGAGCAGTCCGACAGCACCGAAGCTCTGCCCCTCGACGATGACGGGCGCGACCACGACCGCGCACGACGACAGCGGCTCGAACCCGTGCTCGGTGCCGATGGCGACCGAGAGGCCACGGTCGAGGACGTCGCGCAGCAACGTCACCACGACCAGCTGCTGTTCCAAAATGGCGAGGACCGAGCGAACCGTCTCGACAGCGTCGAACGATTCGGCCAGACGGGCCGGACCGCCGACGAACACCTGGTCGGCGTCCATCGTCCCTCCGAGATCGTCAAAGGCCGTGTGCGCCGCCCGCACCAGCCGGTCGACCGGGGCGGATCCGCTGGCGGGCACGTGCCAACGCTCCGAGAGGGTTCGGCCGACGAGATGTGCGGACAGCTGCGCTCCGGCCTGGGCGAGATCGTCGTCTGACACCTCGCCCTCGAACTCCATCGTGCGCTTCTCCACCGCACCGTCGGAGAGTACGACCACGAGCAGCGCGTGGAGCGGCGAGAGGCCGACCAGCTGCACCGAGCGGACGGTCGCCGTGTCGTGCGAAGGCCCGACCACGACCGAGGCGTACGACGTCAGCTCCGAGAGCAGCCCGCTCGCCTGCTCGAGCACCGTCTCCATCTCCCCGTGCACCTGCGCGAAGAACTGGGACACCTGGCGGCGCTGGCCCGGGCCGAGCACACCCGGCGAGGTGAGGTGGTCGACGAAGAAGCGGTAGCCCTTGTCGGTCGGGATGCGGCCGGCGCTCGTGTGCGGTTGCGTGAGGTAGCCCTCGCGCTCGAGCGCCACCATCTCCGAGCGCACGGTGGCCGAGGACACCTGGACCCCCGGGGCGTGTGCCACGTGGGAGGAGCCGACGGGCTCCGCGGTCCCGATGTACTCGGTGACGACCGCCTCCAAAATGGCGGCCCGGCGGGGGTTGAGGGCATGGTCGTCCCCGACGGTGTCGGGAGCGGCCGTTGCGTCGGGGTGTGGAGTCATCGGGGTGCCTGGCACTCAAGTTTACCGAGTGCCAGGGCCAACCTTCCTGACACCACGAATGCGAGGCCAACGGCACCGCTGCGACCCACCTGCCTGGTGCGATGCGAACTCGGGCGCCCGACGGCGACCCCGGCCTGACGCCCGAGCTGCCCTTTCACCTCTCACGCGTCAGTCGTCGCCCAGCCGCAGCGCGGAGATGAAGGCCTCCTGGGGCACGTCGACCCGCCCGATGGTCTTCATCCGCTTCTTGCCCTCCTTCTGCCGCTCGAGCAGCTTGCGCTTGCGGGTGATGTCGCCGCCGTAGCACTTGGCCAGCACGTCCTTGCGCTTGGCCTTGACCGTCTCGCGGGCCACGATGCGCCCCCCGATGGCCGCCTGAATGGGAACGTCGAAGAGCTGCCGCGGGATCAGCTCGCGCAGCTTCTCGGCCATCTTGCGCCCGTACGCATCCGCGCTCCCCCGGTGCACGATGGTCGAGAACGCGTCGACCGGGGTGTGGTTGATGAGGATGTCCACCCGTACGAGGTTGGCCGTCGCGTAGTCCTCGGGCTCGTAGTCCAGGCTGGCGTAGCCCTTGGTCCGGCTCTTCAGCTGGTCGAAGAAGTCGATGACCACCTCGGCCAAAGGGAGCGTGTAGACGAGCTCGACGCGCTCGGGCGAGAGGTACTCCATGCGGGTCATCTCGCCCCGCCGGTTCTGGCAGAGCTCCATGACGGTGCCCGTGTACTCGCTGGGCGTGATGATCGTCGCCGAGAGCATCGGCTCGTCGATGTGGTCGATCCGGGTGGCGTCGGGCAGCTCGGTCGGGTTGTCGACGTCGAGCTCGGACCCGTCCGTGAGGAAGGCCCGGTACTCCACGCTCGGCGCGGTGGCGATGAGCGAGAGGTCGAACTCGCGCTCGAGGCGCTCGCGGATGATCTCCATGTGCAGCAGTCCGAGGAACCCGCAGCGGAAGCCGATGCCGAGCGCGTGGGAGGACTCGGGCTCGAAGGTGAAGCTGGCGTCGTTGAGCTTCAGGCGGTCGAGCGCGTCGCGCAGGTCGGGCAGCTCGTCGCCGTCGACGGGATAGAGCCCGCAAAAGACCATGGGCTTGGGGTCGCGGTAGCCGGCGAGCGCGGACTGCGCACCGTGTTGGGCCGTCGTGACCGTCTCGCCCGAGCGCGCCTCGCCCACGTCCTTGATCCCGGCGATGAGGTAGCCGACCTCACCGGGACCGAGCTGGTGGACCGGCACGGCGTCGGGCGTGCGCACGCCCACCTCCTCGATGTCGTGCACCGCGTTGGCCTGCATGAAGCGCAGCCGCGCGCCGCTCCGCAACGTGCCGTCGACGATGCGGATGGAGCTGACGACGCCGCGGTACTGGTCGTAGGAGGAGTCGAAGATCAGGGCGCGCAGCGGCGAATCCGCATCACCGGTCGGCGCCGGGATGCGGGCGATGATGGCGTCGAGCAGCTCGGGCACCCCCTGGCCGGTCTTGGCCGAGATCGTGCAAGATGTCCTCGGCCGGCAGCCCGAGCACGTGCTCGATCTCGAGGGCGCACCGCTCCGGGTCGGCCGCCGGCAGGTCGATCTTGTTGAGCACGGGGACGATCTCGAGGTCGTTCTCGATGGCCTGGTAGCTGTTGGCGAGCGTCTGCGCCTGGATCCCCTGCGACGCGTCGACCAGCAGCACCGCCCCCTCGCACGCCGCCAGCGAGCGGGAGACCTCGTAGCCGAAGTCGACGTGGCCGGGCGTGTCGATCAGGTGGAGGATGTGGCCGGCGTACTCGACGCGGACGTTCTGAGCCTTGATGGTGATGCCGCGTTCCCGCTCGATGTCCATGGAGTCGAGGTACTGTTCGCGCATGAGCCGGGGGTCGACGGCGCCGGTGATCTCGAGGATGCGGTCAGACAGCGTCGACTTGCCGTGGTCGACGTGGCTGATGATGGAGAAGTTGCGGATGCGCTCGGCCGCAACGGGTCCACTGGCTGTTGCGGGAGGCGGCACGGCCTGTCGATCGTACCGGCCCCGCCCCCCGTTCCCGGTCGGCTGGCCAGGGTCATTGCCCCGGTCTTGGGTCATGCCGCCTTGTCCCCGTTGCGTCTGCGCTCGAGCCAGGCCGTGGTCCCGCCGGCCAGGTCCTGGCCGCCACCTGCTACAGTTTTCCCTCGCCCCGGTGGGCTTCCGTCCCGTCGCCGGACCCCTTGTGAAACCCTGAGGATCGACACACGTGGCCAACATCAAGAGCCAGATCAAGCGGAACCGCCAGAACGAGAAGCGCCGGCTGCGCAACAAGTCGGTGCGCGCCGAGATGCGCACGCGCACCAAGAACGCCATTGCCGCCGCCGAGAACGGTGTGGAGGACAGCGCGGAGGTGCTGCGCCTGGCCGTGAAGCGGATCGACAAGGCCGCGGCGCAAGGTGTGATCCACAAGAACACGGCCGCGAACCACAAGTCCCGCCTGGTGCGGCGCGTCAGCGCCATCGAAGCGGCCGCCGAGTAGCGGCCCGGCGCCGGGCTCCGGACGCGATCCACGCTCCGTCCTCTGCCCTTCGTCAAGAATTCGCCCGCTCGGGCCGGGCGACCCTCCTTCCTCCCACTCCCCGGCTTGCCGCGCACCCCCTGACGGCTGCGATCGCAGGTCCACCGTGACCCGCATGGTCAGGGTGGCTCGAGGTGGGATGGTGCACGGGGTCTAGTGCTCCACGGAAAAGGTGAACATCTTCTCCGGCTCGATGCGCGCGCCGACTGCCTCGACCTCGTCCATCCACCGCTGCGAAGGACGCTCCCTGGGTGGGCAGGTAGTGGTCGAGCATGGCCTGACGCAGATCCGCACACTCGTGCGAGCGGATCGCGAAGACCTCGGCCGGGCCGTGGACCGTGACGGCCAACGACTCGTGCGGGAGGTGGGTGGCACTCACGTGCGGCCGGCGCGACAGGTGGCGCGTCCGCACCGCGTCGGACCCGAGGCTGAACCAGAAGGTGCCGTGGAGGAAATAGCCGTCGACCGGGGCACTGAGCGGGCGCCCGTCGGCGGTGGCGGTGGCCAGCACGAGCAGCCGCATGCCCACGAGGTGCTCCGTCAGATGGCCTGCGTCGAGCCGCCGCTCGTTGGTGATGATGTCGCAGAGGTGTGGTCCGGCCGCACCCATGGATCGGTCGAGCAAGGCCTGGAGCTGGTCGAGTTCGTCGGGCGTTTCGAGCATGCGCCCAGTCCAGCACCGGGGTGCTCGGACGTCACCGGAAAGTGGGATGCTTGCGGTGGTGGCGGACGGACTCGTCCTCTCCCGCCGGGAGTCCGAGCGGGGCATCCACGAGACGGCGCAGCGCGCCGGTGCCGGTGCGAGCGCTGGGCTCGTGCGCCGCTACATCGGCTACGAGGAGTGGGCCGACGCAGGGTTTTACCGCCGTGAATTGGCGCACCGGGGGGTGGCGGTGATCCTCGGCTTCGGTGACGCCATGGAGGTCTTCGACGCCGAATTGGACAGCCCCGCGCACACCATGGGCGCGTTCGTCGTGGGCAACCAGGTGCGTTCGAGCCTCACCGGTGTCGGTGGCCATCAGCTCGGCGTCCAGGTCGAGCTCAGCCCCGGGGAGCGCTGGCGCTCTTCGGCGACGTCGCGCGAATTCAACGACGCCGTCATACCACTCCATGACGCGCTCGGCGCTCGCGGCGCACGCCTGGTCGAACAGATGGCAGAGGCGCACGCCTGGGAGGAACGCCTGTCCATCCTCGACGTCGCGTTGGGCGCGGTGAGCCCGCGGCCCCTCTCCCCCGAGGTGGCCTGGCTACGCCGGCAACTGGTCGCGTCGCAGGGCCGCGCCCGGTGGAGCCGCTGATGGACGAGACCGGATGGAGCCGGCGCCACGTGACCGAGCGTTTCCGGCACCAGCTCGGCCTGCCGCCCAAGGCGTACGCGCGACTGCTGCGCTTCGAGCACGCCACCACGCTGCTCGCCTCGCCGGACCCGAGGAACACCCTGGCAGACGTGGCCGTCGACGCGGGCTACTACGACCAGTCGCACCTGACCCGCGACTTCGTGGCGCTCGCCGGCATGACGCCGGGCGCCTACGCCGTCGACGCGGCGGCCGTGCCCGAGGTCAGGTTTGTCCAAGACGGCGAGCCCTCGGTCCGCGGCAGAGTGGCGACATGACCACGACCGACCACACCAGGCGCGACGCACGCCACGACGCCGGTCGGGGGGCCGTCGTCCCGATCCTCGTCTACGAGGACATTGAGGCGGGTCACGACTACCTCATCTCGACGTTCGGATTCACCTCGGGTGGGCTCCACCGCAGTGACGACGGCACCGTCGTGCACGGCGAGGTTCGCATGGGCGACGACGTCATCTGGCTGCACCGCGTCACGACCGAGTCCGAGTTGGACTCCCCGCGGCCGCACCGGCCTCGCACGGCGGGCTGTCGGTCGTTGTCGCCGACGTCGACGCGCACTTCGCACGGGCAAGAGCGGC
The DNA here is from genome assembly GCA_963825965.1 of uncultured Acidimicrobiaceae bacterium. GTDB lineage: Bacteria > Actinomycetota > Acidimicrobiia > Acidimicrobiales > RAAP-2 > Bog-473. The sequence goes on along the minus strand of CAWGUX010000012.1, from coordinate 180,285 downwards.
CGGCGCCCGCATCGACCGCGAGCCGACAGACCAGGACTACGGCCTGCGCGAGTACGGCGCCCGCGACCCCGAGAACCACCGCTGGTGGTTCTCGTCGCTCCTGCGCTGACCCACGAGGGTGCGCGCGAGCTCTCGAGTGCACGTCCTAGCGGCGGGGGGCCACCTTGGGCCGGCCGGTCCGCGCCGGCCGGGTCTGGCGGGCCAACCGGGCCACCAGGATCTCGACGACGATCTCAGGATGAGGCCGCTCATGCCGCGCACGTCGAGGTCGGCCGCGGCAATGAGGTTGATCGCCTCGCCGATCTTCGCACGGCCGAGACGCCGGGACTGCTCGAGCGCCTTCTTCGCCACGAATGGCGCAACTCCGAGCACGGCGGCGGCATCACGCTCGCCGGCGATGTCGTCGCCTTCGAGGGCGAGCATGTTGGCGAAGTGGCCGTGCAGCGTCGCCATGATCTGCATGGGAGCGAGGCCTCCCGCGTCGAGCAAACGGTGCAGCACGACGAGCGCTCGTGCGGGATCGCCCGTGTCGATGGCGTCGGCCAGCTCGTAGCGCGGCACGTTGCCGGCTTCGCCGAGATAAGGAGCAAGCTCGTCGGCGGACACCCGAGCTCCCTCGCCGTAGGCGGCGCTGACGGCGCCGAGCAACCCTTCCACCCGGCCGAGGTCCTCACCCACGTGACGAGTGAGCAGGTCGACGGCGCCTGCATCGAGCTTCACGGGCGCACCGCGCAGGTGGTCGTGCAACCACGCCTTGCGCTCCCCCGCCTTGCTCGTCGTCACATCGATGATCTGACCGGCTTCCTTGATCGCCTTCACGAGCGGCGCCGGGACGACGCCGCCCCCGCCCACCACGATCAGCACCGTCGTGGGAAGCGGCTCGCGCACGACGTCGACCAGCCGCGGTACGTCGGCCGTCAACAGCCGTCCGGCCTCACGCACGACGATCACGCGGCGATCGATGAGGAAGGGCGGGGTCAGACAGGCGTCGACCACCGCACCGACGTCGAGCTCCTCCCCCGCCGCTCCACCGAGCTCTTCGACGACAAGCGTGTGGTCGCGATCACCCACCACGTCGTTCGAGCAACGTCCGCACCTCCTGAGCGACCAGGGACGCGTCGTCGCCCTTGACCAGGTAGGACGAACAGGTCCCGCGTCGTCATGCGGCCTCGCTCACCGCGGCGAGCGCGTCGCGGGCACGGCAGGTGCCCTTGACGTCGTGCACCCGCACGATCCGGCAGCCCCAGGCGATGCCGAGTGCCGCCGCGCCGATGGAAGCCTCGCGTCGCTCGGTCAGCTCCAAATCAAGCACTTGCCGAGAAAGGTCTTGTTGGAGGCCGACAACAGCAAGGGGTAGCCGAGCGCGGCCAGAGCGGGCGAGGCGCGGAACAGCGTGAGCGACTGCGTCAGCCGTCTTGCCGAGGTCGAGGCCGGCATCGAGCACGATCCGCTCGGGCGGAATGCCCGCGTCCCGGGCGCGGGCGGCACGTTCGAGGAGGAAGCGAGACACCTCGTCCACGACATCGTCGTAGTGCGGGTCGGGGTCGGCCACCCGCGGCGCAAGGCGGATGTGCGTCGCCACCACGGCCGCCCCGTGTTCGGCCGCGGCACGGCGCGTAGTCGGGGTCGGCCAACCCGCTGATGTCGTTGCCCATCACGGCGCCCTCGGCAAAGGAGGCACGGGCAACCGAGGCGCGCCAGGTATCGACCGAGACAGGCGTGTCGAAGCGTGCCGTCAGGCCTGCCACGACAGGAACGACGCGATCGAGCTCTTCGGGCTCGGTGACCTCGGGTCCGGGGCCCGCCTTCACGCCACCGATGTCGAGGATGTCGGCGCCGTCGGCGACGAGCTGCTCGGCGCGGGCGTAGAGCTTGTCGAGCTCGTAGGTGGCTCCCTTGTCGTAGAAGGAGTCAGGCGTGCGATTGAGGATCCCCATCACCAGAGCCCGGTGGGTGAGGTCGTAGCGGCGCCCGCCCAGATCGAGGGTCGGGGCCGGCGCAACGCGGGCCGGCGCTGCCATCAGCGCACCCTCAGAACAGCCGCGCTGCCAGTGCCCGGCGATACTCGCTCGTGCGCGGGTCGTCGGAGCCCATCGCTTCGAGCAAGTCCACGTACTCCTGACGGGCACGCTTCGTCGTCTCGCACCCGGTCGAGCAATTCGTTCGAGCTTCGCCTCGAGCTCGGCACGGTCAGCCCCCGCGACGTCCACGCCCGGCCTCGAGGAGACGCGCTTCGGCGGCGAGCGCTCGGCTGGTCTCGGACTCGGGCAGGCGCTGCAGGAGCGCCAGCGCCTCCGGCTGCTTCGCCCCGGTCGATCAGGATGCGCGCCAGACCCTCCGTGGCCGCCGCGTGGTCCGGCTCGAGGTCGAGCGCCTTGCGCAGCGAGGCCTCGTCGCCGGCCGCAGCCAGCGTGTCCGCCTCGCTCGGGGCAGGGGCGAGGCGCTCGATGAAGGCGGTGACCTCCGCCTCGGGCAGTGCCCCGATGAACCCGTCGACCACTTTGGCGTCTTTGAGCGGCGTACACGGCGGGGATGGACTGCACCTGGAACTGGGCTGGCCACGAGCGGGTTCTCGTCGACGTTCACCTTGGCCAGCTCCACCGCTCCGTCCGTGTCGGCCACCGCCGCCTCGAGCATGGGGCCCAGCGTCTTGCACGGCCCGCACCACGGAGCCCACAGGTCGACGACGACCGGCACGCTGTTGCTCCGTTCCAGCACGTCGGCCTGAAAGGTCTGGTCGGTGACGTCCATTGCAAGGACGCTACCGGTTGCGGCGCCGTCTCCTGCCCGGCTTCCTGGTCGCAGGGCCGGCTTCTCGAGCTGGCACGCGGCCCGGAGATGCCATGTCGAGTGGGCGACACCAGCCCGATCGGTCGGGCGTCAGTCCCAGTCGCGCGGCACCGATTAGCGTCGGATTCCGTGTCAGCGGCACCAGAGGGCATCCACCAGGCCAACGTCACCGAGTGGATGGTCAGCCACGTGCCCGAGGTCACACCCCCGCTCACCTTCTCGCTCATCGCGGGCGGCCGCTCCAACCTGACGTTCAGAGTCGAAGACGCCGCGGGGCGTGCCTGGGCCCTACGGCGCCCGCCTCTCCATCACGTGCTCCCGACCGCGCACGACATGTCGCGCGAGTACCGGCTCATGCACTCCCTCGGACCCGGCGGGCATCCCGGTCCCCGTCACCGTTGGCCTCTGCACCGACGAGGCGGTGAACGAACGGCCCTTCTATGTCATGGAATTCGTCGAGGGCCATATCCTGCGCAGCGCCCTCCAGGCCGAGGAGGCCTTCGACACGTCGACGCGCGGTGCGGTGGGCGACCACATGGCCGACACGCTGGCGGCACTCCACGACGTGGACCCCGACGCCGTCGGGCTGGGCGACCTGGGACGGCACGACGGCTATATCGAGCGCCAGCTCAAGCGGTGGCGCGGGCAGTACGACCAGATGCAAGTCGAGGGCATCGACAACGGCGAGCTGGTCGAGCAGGTGAGCGACGAACTCGCCGGCGCGCATCCCCACGCAACAGCGCACCTCCGTCGTGCACGGTGACTACCGCATGGACAACGTCGTGCTCGCCGACGACGGCACCGTGCGGGCGATCCTCGACTGGGAGATCTGCACGTTAGGTGACCCCCTCGCCGACCTCGGCCTTCTGATGGTCTACTGGGCCGACCCCGACGACTCCACGGCGGTGCTGGGGCTCTCGCCGACGACGGCGCCGGGGTTCTCCACCCGTGCCCAGGTCCTCGAGCGCTACGACTCGGTCTCGGACCTCGATGTGTCGGGCGTGGGCTACTACGTCGCCTTCGGCTACTGGAAGCTGGGCTGCATCCTCCAGGGTGTCTACGCCCGGTACGTCGCCGGTGCCGGTGCCGGCGACCAAGGCAGCGTCGAGGGGTTCCCGGCCCAGATCCGCGGGCTCTTCGAGATGGCCGCCCAATCGCTGGAGCGAGTGCCGTGAGCCCCGAAGGACCCGGCGGGATGACCGAGATCTTCGAAGTCCACCGCGAGCCGGTCCTCCGGGACCCGCTCCTGGTCGTGTCGCTCGAGGGCTGGGTCGACGCCGGGCTCGGCGCGACGACGGCGATCGCCGCGCTGTTGGACAGCGGGCACACCGAGCCCCTCATCACCTTCAACGGCGAGCACTTCCTCGACCAACGAGCGCGGCGGCCGGTCGCGCGCATCGTCAACGGCGTCACCACCGAGCTCACCTGGCCGCGCACAGTGGTCCGGCAGGGCTCGGACGAGTCGGGCCGCGACCTGCTCTTCTTGGTCGGGCCCGAGCCTGATTTCCACTGGCGCGCCTTCACCGACGCCGTGGTCGGCCTGGCGCGGTCCTGGCGAGTGCGCATGGTCGTCGGCCTGGGCGCGTTCCCCGCCCCGGCGCCGCACACCCGGCCGGTCAAGTTGGCGGCGACGGCGCCATCGGGATCGTCCCACCTCATTGAGCAGGTCGGGGTCGTCCAGGGCGAGCTCGAAGTGCCCGCCGGAGTGATGGCGGCGCTCGAGCTCGCATTCGGCAATGCCGGGACGCCGGCAGTCAGCCTGTGGGCGCGGGTGCCGCACTACGTGGCCGGCATGCCGTTCCCCGAAGCCAGCGCCGCGCTGATTGAAGGCCTGGCCGCTGTCGGCGGGCTCTCGCTCGACTCCTCCGCGCTGCGGCGCGCAGCGGACAGCTCGCGCCGTCAGGTCGACCAGCTCATCGCCGACAACGAAGAGCACCAGGCGATGGTGCGCAAGCTCGAAGAGAGCATTGACGCGTCGGAGGGCAACGCGATGGGCGTGGAGGCCGTGCCCTCGGGCGACGAGATCGCTGCCGAACTCGAGCGCTTCCTGCGGGGCGAGGAGCAATAGGCTCCTGCGATCCAACGGACCGGAAGAGAGGACGCGCATGAAGATCGACGGGGGCATCGGGTTCGATCCGGCCGGCATCGCCGCACAGGCGGCCAAGGCGGAGGCCAGCGGGTACGACGGCGTGTGGTCGGCCGAGACGAACCACGACCCGTTCCTGCCGATTGCGATCGGTGCCGGTGCCACGGAGACCCTCGAGTTCGGGACCGGAATCACCGTGGCGTTCGCCCGCAATCCGATGACGCTGGCCGTCGTGGCAAACGACCTGCAGCTGCTGACCAAGGGTCGCTTCATGCTCGGGATGGGCAGTCAGATCAAGCCGCACATCACCAAGCGCTTCTCCATGCCGTGGTCGCACCCGGCGCCGCGCATGCGCGAACTCATCCTGGCCATCCGTGCCATCTGGAAGGCCTGGGAGACGGGCGAGAAGCTCGAGTTCCGCGGCGAGTTCTACACGCACACGTTGATGACGCCGTTCTTCGACCCCGGCCCGAACCAGTACGGCAATCCCAAGATTCTCCTCGCCGGCGTGGGCCAGCACATGACCGAGGTGGCCGGAGAGGTCGCCGACGGCTTCTTGGTCCACGGCTTCACCACCGAGCGCTACCTGCGAGAAGTGAGCCTGCCCTCGCTCGAGCGCGGTGCGGCCAAGGCGGGCAAGAGCAGGGCGGACCTGACCGTCTCGTATCCAGGGTTCGTCGTGACCGGATCCGACGAGGAGAGCACGGAGGCCGCGGCGACCGCGGTGCGCCAGCAGATCGCGTTCTACGGCTCGACACCCGCCTACCGTCCGGTGTTGGAGCTCCACGGCTGGGGCGACCTCCAGCCGGAGCTCAACACGCTGTCCAAGCGCGGCGAGTGGGTCAAGATGGGTGAGCTGATCACCGACGAGGTGCTCGAGGCCTTCGCCGTGGTGTGCCCGCTCGATCGTGTCGCAGCCGAGGTGCGCGCCCGCTTCGAGGGACTCGTCGACCGCTTCAGCTTCTACGCGCCGTACAAGGTCGACCCCGAGACGTGGAAGAGCGTGCTCGCTGGGTTCCACGACTGAGGCCGGTCCTGTCGCCGTCAGCCGCGAGGCGGACCTCAGACGACGACGTTGACGAGACGCGGAGGCCGGGACGACGACCCGCGTGGGTGTGGCCCCGTTGAGCGCCTCGCTCACCTTGGCCGATGCCAGCGCGGCCGCCTCGGCGTCGGCCTCGGAGATCGCCGCATCGACGTCGATGCGATCGCGGACCTTCCCGTTGACCTGGACCACCATGGTCACGGTGTCCTGTCGCACCAGTTCGGGATCGCGCCTCGGGCCAGCCGCTGCAGGTGGACCGAGGGCTCGTCAGGGTGACGCATCTCCCACAGCTCTGCGGTGACGTGCGGCGTGAGGGGGGCGAGGAGCTCGAGCAGCGGCATCGAGTGCCTCGTTCCACACCTCGGCGTGGGGCACATCCGCCGCACGCTCGCTCGCCTCGCGACCGCGTCCGTTGCCGTCGCGGCTGGTCTGTGATGACGAGCTTGCAGAGCCGTCGCCACGGGCGTAGCGCTGCAGGAGGTTGAGAAGCTCCATGCAGTGTGCGACCGCTGTGTTGTAGGACCAGCGCTCAATGTCGTCGCTGACCGCCGCGATGGTGCGGTGCACCGCCTGGCGCACCGAGTGGTCCGCCGGCGGTCTGCGGCACCGTCACGCAAATCGGGTGCCGTTGCGCAGGTGCGCCACAGACGGTCCAAGAATTTACCGCAGCCCTCGATCACCTGCTCGGTCTGTTCGGACCAATCCATGTCGTCGAACGGGGGTCCAACGAAGAGATGGAACAGCCGGAGTGCGTCCGCGCCCACAGTGTCGAAGTAGTGCTCCGGCGCGATGAGGTTGCCCTTGGACTTGGACATCTTGGTGCCGTCCATCCGGATCATGCCCTGCGCCAGGTAGTGCTTGAACGGCTCGCGCTCGAGGCCCGGAGCCAGACCCACGTCGATGAGAGCACGCGTGAAGAAGCGCGCGTAGAGCAGATGCAAAATGGCGTGCTCAATGCCACCGATGTATTGGTCGACCGGCATGAAGTGGCTGGCCGCCACGGGATCGAACGGCCGTTCCTCATTCCACGGGTCGCAAAAACGCAAGAAGTACCACGACGAGTCGACGAAGGTGTCCATCGTGTCGCTCTCACGACGAGCCGGACCGCCGCAGACCGGACACGTCGTGCGCAAGAACCCCTCGTGGTGCGCGAGGGGCGACTGGCCCGTCGGCAGGAACTCCACGTCGTCGGGCGCGACGATCGGGAGCTGCTCCTCGGGCACCGGGACGACGCCGTGGGCGTCGCAGTAGACAGCCGGGATGGGACAGCCCCAGAACCGCTGGCGTGAGACCAGCCAGTCGCGCAGCCGGTAGTTGACCTTTCGCTCACCGATCCCCTGCTCTTGGAGCCAGTCGATGGCGAGAGCCTTGGCGTTGGCGATGGAGAGGCCGTCGAGGAAGCCGCTGTTGATCTTCACGCCGTCACCGCTATAGGCGCCGCCCCCGTTGGCCTCCCAGTCGTCGGGAGGCTGCACCGTGCGCACGATCGGCAGCCCGTGCACGGTGGCGAAGGCCCAGTCGCGCTCGTCCTCGGCCGGGACGGCCATGATGGCGCCGGTGCCGTAACCCATGAGGACGTAATCGGCGACGTAGAGCGGGACAGGGTTGCCGGTGAAGGGGTTCATGACGTTGGTCCCGGTGAACGCGCCGCGCTTGTCGAGTGCGGCGGCATCGCCCTCGGCCATGCGCTCGATCTCCGTCTCCTGCGCGGCACGGCGTCTGAGCTCCTCGACGCCGGCGCGCTGGGCCTCGGTGGTCAGCTCGTCGACCAACGGGTGCTCGGGAGCCATCACGGCGTAGGTCATCCCGAAGCTCGTGTCCGGCCGAGTGGTGAAGACGCGCACGGTCAGGCCGGGACGGCCCTCGACGGCCAGGTCGAACTCCGCACCCTCGGACCGCCCGATCCAGTTGCGTTGCATCACTTTGGCCCGCTCCGGCCAGTCGAGGTCGTCGATGGCGAAGAGGAGCTCGTCGGCGTACCGGGTGATCCGGAAGAACCATTGCTCGAGATCACGCTTCTCGACGAGGTCGCCCGAGCGCTCGCAGGTGCCGTCGGGGAGCACCTGCTCGTTGGCGAGGACCGTCTGGCAGCCGGGGCACCAGTTCACCGGCGCCGTGGCACGGTAGGCCAGACCCGCGTCCCAAAGCCGCAGGAAGATGAGCTGGGTCCACCTGATGTAGTCGGGGTCGTGGCTGTGCACCTCACGACGCCAGTCGTAGACGGCACCTAAGCGGGTCAGCGACGACTTGAGCTCAGCGATGCGCGCGTCCGTGAAGATCCGGGGATGGGTCCCCGTCTTGATGGCCGCGTTCTCAGCCGGCAGCCCGAAAGAGTCGAATCCGATGGGGCTGAGCACGCCTTTTCCCTGCATGGTCTGGTAGCGAACGACCAGGTCACCGAAGGTGTAGTTGCGCACGTGGCCCTGGTGCGCCGGCCCGGAGGGATACGGGTACATGCACAGCGCGTAGAACTTGTCCCTCGGGTCGTCATTATCGATCTCGTAGGTGCCTTCGTCGGCCCAGCGGTGTTGCCACTTCAGCTCCACCGCGCCGACGTCGTACGCGCGTGCCATGCCACCAGGGTAGGCGACCGTCCGCACGCTTCTGAGCAGCGCCGACTCCCTAATTTGGACTCCCCGCCCGGCATCGGAGCGGTCCTCGGAATTGGGGTCACACAACGAGAGTCCGACCCTCCGACTGCTAGCGTTGTCGTCCACCACTGGGGGCGTAGCTCAGCTGGTAGAGCGCTTGACTGGCAGTCAAGAGGTTCGTGGGTTCAAGTCCCATCGCCTCCACCAAATGGGCGTGACCCCATTCAGTGGACCACTTTTAGGACAAAGCGGCCTGCTGGATGGTGGTCCACATGCATGGCGAGATGCTCCCGGAGCTCTTCGAGCACCGAGGCGGATACCAGTACGACCAGGACCCCGGGAATCGATTATCAGGAGGCAGCCGTGTCGCAGGTCCGTGTCCACAACTTCTCGATCTCCCTGGACGGGTTCGGGACCGGCGATGGCATCACGTTCGACGCACCGTTCGGTCACGCCGGGCATCGCCTGCACGAGTGGTATTTCGCCACGCGGTTCTGGCGCTCGCTGGCCGGTGAGACCGGTGGCAGCGAGGGTGTCGACCACTCGTTCGCCGAACGAATCGACCTCGGCTTCGGTGCCGAGATCATGGGCCGGGGCAAGTTCGGTCCGCAGACCGGCCCGTGGACCGATGTCGGCACCGACGACGAGTGGCGCGGTTGGTGGGGGGCGAACCCGCCGTTTCACACGCCGGTGTTCGTGCTCACGCATCACCCGCGCCCGTCGATCGAGATGGAGGGCGGCACCGTATTCCACTTCGTCGACGCCAGCCCCCACGAAGCGCTCGACCTCGCCCGGGAGGCAGCCGGGGACCTCGACGTACGCATCGGCGGTGGCCCGAGAGTCGTCCGCGACTTCCTCGCCGCCGACCTCATCGACATGCTTCATGTGGTGCAGGTGCCGATCCTGCTCGGCCGTGGCGTTCGCCTGTGGGACGGCGTCGGGGGCATTGAGGAGCGCTACGACATTGAGGCGGTCTCGTCACCGAGCGGCGTCACCCACTTGACCATCACGCGTCGATAACGGTTCCGACGAACCCTCGTACGAGTTTGTTCGCCACCAGTCCGAGCGTTCTGACATCACCGCACAGCGAACTGACGACTCTCCACTGCTGAACTTCGGACTGATACCCGCGGACATCATCCAGGAGTGTTACCACGTGTGCTAGATCTGCTCATCTCCAAGCTTTGCTTACACCAGGCCGGTAACGCGCCAAGCTGGGTGACCAACCGGACGCGCAACAGTGTGCAGAACCTTGACGGCGACCGAAGGTGCCACTTCAACAATCTGACGAAACTCCGCGCGCGACCCGGCGTACACCATCGCGCCAGTTCCCGTGGTAACCGTGGCATTTCGCCGAGCTATAGCGGCTGGTCTCGGAAAACAGGGGCAGGCTCGACAAATCGTCGATGAACCCGCGCATCAGTAACCCCTCTCTTCCATCTTGAGGTGCGCCTCAGCTTTTTAGGCTGCGCCGTGTCACGGTCGTCTGTCAACCGGGCTGGGTGAGATACATGCCATCGCCATCACACGCACGTGCAAGGGCCATTGGTGCTTCCGGTGCTCCGAAGGAAGCCGAGTCTGCAGGGCCGACTTACGCTGAAGGAACATCGATCTGCCCGACTTGCGCTCTCGCGGCATCCATCAACGACCTTCGGTGACAATCTCTTTGTTGTTCGACTGTTAGCTCCTCGGTTCGATGCTGCGGTCGGACGTTTGGGTGACGGTGCCTCTGGCACGTTGCGTTCGTCGCCGAACGCCCAGACAACGGCCGTTCGGAAACAAGAGGAGTCAAAAGAATGTCGGCAACCCTGAAGTTGACGCATAAGGCAATCGGAGCGGAGGTTCGTCGTGGCGCGTACGATGTCGTGGTCGACGGTGAGCGGGTCGGGTCGGTTGAAATGAACGAGACGATCGAGATACCAGTCGAGCCTGGACGTCATACCCTGCAGGTGCGCAGGGGCCGAGAGTCGAGCAGCACTGAGACCTTCGACGGCGCCCAGGGCACGGTGGTCGCCTTCCGATGCACCGGAAAGAGGTTCTTGCCGATCTTTCTGGCATCCTTCATCGTTCCCAGGCTGGCACTAAAACTCGTCCGCGATTGAGTCGGCGTCGTCGTCGCGCTCGCCAGCATGTCGTCTTCTGCGCCCGACTCGGCTGGAGCCGGCATGCCACCGAGCACCCAGAAGGTGGGGGCTCCGACATACCCTGTACCAGTGGATTCTGCTCACGAATGGAGCGTCGAGCGCCATCTGGCCGATAAGCCCAAAGGCGTCGTCGAGTTCTACCAACGCTTTGTCGCACTGGTCGCGGCGTGTGGCCCATATACGGTCAGTGTTACCAAGACGGCCATTGCCTTCAGGGGAACGCACCGCGGTTTCGCCGGCGCAAAGCCCCGCACATCCTCCCTTGATGGATTTCTCGATCTGCAGCGGGAGGTGCGGGATGCGAGGTTTTTGCGCGTTTCGCCTTACACGAAGAGCCTCTTTGTCCATCAGTTTCGGATAACGAATGCGGAGCAGCTCGACGGTTCCTTTGCAGCCTTGGTGGAGGAGGCATACACAGTTGGATACGGCGCTCACCGACAATCGCACAAGAGTGGCTGACCACCCTACGGGCTCGGCGACCCTTGCTGACGGGACCTTCTGTCTAACCGTGAGAATCGACCAAGGAGTCGATACGCACGCGCCTGCCGTGTCGCACTCTTGCGGAACGGGTCACTCGGCTCGAGTTGACCAATCGCACCTGCGACCACCTGATCGAACATCAGAGACGCCTCCTTACGTCGCTTCAGGGCGACCAATTCCGACGCAATCGCCCATTTCTGATACAGGATTGTCCTCGGCTCCACCCCATTCCGTTCGAGTCCAGCGACAGCCTCCGTAAACAGGCCCAGGGCCATGTCGTGATTGCCAAGGCTCCGATGAGTTTGAGCCAGATCGACCATGGCGCGAGAGGTATCGACGTGTCCGGGTCCCAGCGATCTGCTCGTCGAATCGAGGACGCGTACCCTGAGAGGGAACTCGTCGCCATGGCGGCGGAGCTTGCGAAGGGTAATTGCCAAGTTGCGGGCCGCGAGAAGAGACAGCTCGCTGTCGGAACTATTTGTTCGGTCGGACGCTTCGAGGACCCTCACCCAGAGGCGCCTCGCTGCGTCGCTCTCACCGAGTCGATCGAGCACAATCGCCAGATCGAACTCTGTCCGGGTGATTCGCGCTTCGTCTGATTCGTCGGAGCGATTCTGAATCGACAACGATGTCCTCAAGACGGACTCGGCCTCATGGTATGACTCGGCTTCTCGAAGCGCCCTAGCCAACTGGCGCATCGTGTCAATCGTTTCCGGATCTGTTTCTCCGTACAGCTCTTTCCGGGCTTCCAGAAGAAGCCGGGCCTCCTCAACTTGCGCTGGTTCGCCATCCATTGCGTGTCGAGGTTACCGGCGACCCTTTCAAATCCCCCCGAAACCGCTGATCTCCGCCCTACCCCGGAAAGACTGGACCAGGCAGTCTTTCGTTGATCACGCGGTAGTGGAGGTGGACCACACCGTTGCCAAATCGTCCCTCATTGAGCAAATCAAGTCCGGTGCGGCCCCTGCTCGGAAGAGCCTGCTTCCCACCGCCCACCACAATCGGATTGAGAAACAGATGGCACTCGTCGATCAAGTTGGCACGAAACGCGAGTGCTGCGAGCTCGGCACCGCCAATGGCGAGGTCGCCTCTCGCTGACGCCTTCATCTGGCGGACCCTCTCGGTGTCGAAAGTGGTTTCGATCCTGGTTCTTGCGCTCGATGTCATCTCCAAAGTTCTAGAGAAGACGACCTTCTCGGCCCCTCGCCAGATCTCGGCGTAGTCCCGAAAGATTGCGGATTGATCGTCGCTGGGGGCCGCCGTCTCCCAGAACACCATGGTCTCGTACATGCGTCGGCCGTAGAGGTAGGTGCCGATGGGCCGCTCGAGGTCGTTGACGAAGGCGTGCACTTCTTCGTCGGGTGCCGCCCATTCGAACCGGCCGTCTTCGTCCTCTATAAAGCCATCGAGAGATGAGATCGCCGTGTAGATCAGTTTGCCCATGTACGGATGCAACTCCTCAGGCTGGAACTTGGACCTCATCCTGGCACCGGAGAACCATCGATTGCCCCGTTCCGCCGGGATTGGTCCAAGGCTCTTCGGGCGTCAGCGTGAGAGAGTCAGACCTAAGAGCTGGCGACGTCGATCCGAAGCCAGAGTAAATGCATAGGCAGTCCGGCGCTCGCTACGACACCGCGACCGACGGGGTGATCGCGCGAGCTGAGTGCCTCTGCCGGAGCAGCGATGCGCTCAAGAGCAACATGACGACGAGGAAGCCGATGTAAGCGCCCCAACCCGTCACTTGCCAGCCCTTGCCGTGATAGCTGCTGAAGGTGACGCCAATCCAGACCGCTAACCCGTTGAAGGCCGCCACGACCAGGCTCAGCCATCCGAGCCATCGTGACGCGACCTCCCGACCCAGCATGGCTAGTCCCAACCCAAGCAGGAAGACAGCGGTCATCACAGATGTGGCCGAGAAGAAGATCGTGTTCAGGTCACCGAGCATTCGGACCAGCGACGGGTCGCTTATCCCACCTGGCTGAGCGACCATGAAGGCGAGGACCGCGGTGGGCAGCGCCGCCAGGGCGGTCGTGATGGCCACGCCCAAGCCAGCCCCGAAGACGATCGGAGCCAGCGACTCGGTGCCGTCCTCCGCCTGGCGGAGCACGCGGTGCAGATAGCCGACAAACCAGAGCAGCAGACCGGCCGCGAAGAAGTCGCAGATCATGCCGGTCTGCAGGGCGACCCGGTGATCGGTGACCCAGGCCAACGTTGCCGCCGGCGAGGAGTCGACGCGCGGTTGCTGCGGGTAGATGAAGCCGGAAAGCACCGCGAGCACCACGAAGGAGAGGCCGCTCAGCGCGCCGAGGCGTTGGAACGTACGGTCATTCATGAGAAATCCCCCTTTTCGTCCCGGAAGGACGGCATCAATATACGACCGCCGCCGATGGATCGCCGGGATCTGCGTCTCAGGCGCGACCGACGGATCGCCGCCGCAGTGACTCCACCGATGGGCCCGCCGGTCGGCCGATTTGGCCACTGTGGGGTCGAACACGAAGTGCCCTTCGTTCTCCTCAACACTTCCGTTCCAAGTCAGCGAGTAACGGCAAGGCGACTTGGCTGCCGGCTCCGACCTCTTTGCACACCGTTCTAGGTGTAGTCATGGGCTCTCTTGGGATGAAACCGCCAGATGTACAGGCCGAAGGTGATCAACCAAATCGTTACCGGATATGCCGCGATCCGTTCCATGGTCCCACGGCCAATCCCAAAGGATCGGTGCGAAGCGAAACAGAACAGGCGGCCAACGCCAAACTGCTGAACATCAGCATGGAGCGGCGCATGGACTCGGGCAGGGTGAGCACGGATCCAAGAACGAGGATCGCACAGTTGCCAATCCCGATCGCGAGGAACGCGCCGACGATGTGCATGGTCCGGTTCTCGTTCTCGGGGAAGAATCCCACGAGGATCGAACCGAGGCCTCCCAATGCAATCAAAACGAAACCCACCATCGCAGCGCGCCGCTCCCGCGGGAGTCTTTCGGTGAACTCGTGGTAGAGCAGAGCTGATCCGACCACCATGACCAGGCCAAGAAGGACGAATCCCACGTAGTCCATCAGCCACCAACGGGGAGAGCAGAGCGAGCCGTAACCGCCACAACTGGTTTCGCCGAGATCGCTGATCGAATTCGAGACCAGGCTGTAGCTAGGGACGAAGACCCACGCCGCGATGACCTGAATCAAGAAGTAGACCGATGCGACGGTGAAAATGGCAGGCCCGAGTGACGGATAAGTGTCGTGTATTTTACCGATCCATCTAACAGCCCGGTAATGGCTTTCATATGGACTGTTGACATCCACGGGATCGAAGTCCACCACGCCTGAGCTGATGTGGCCATGCTTGCGCATGCCAGAAGTCTGGCTTAGTCGGCCGCCGAGTGACGGATTGGACTGTCCGAGTTCACCGGGATTGTGTCCAGGGCGCACGCCACCCTCGGCTATGGCTTGAGGTTCGTGAGTCGGCCGCGAAGCTTCCACGTATGGCCCGAATCAATTGAGGCGTAGAGGAATCTCTCACTCTCGCCTCCCTTGAGCTGCGTACCGAGAGCGAGTGTGCGAAGAGTGCCATGGTTGGCGGTGACGCGATCGACTCCATATGAGAATCCAGTCAGCCACCAATGACCGCCACCATCCGTTGTGACCCACACGACGTTTCCGCCTCGACCCCAGTAGTACGCCCCGTCAATCCCAAGCGAGCCGACGTTGGTAATCACACTCGCACCCTGTAAAGCGTCGACGTGGAACAGGGACCTTCGATCTTCCAGGTACTACCCGCGTCGGTACTGATGGCTGGATACGTTGCATCCCCAGCAGACGAGTAGGTGGCCAGCCCGAAGCGGAGCTGATGATTGTCGGCTGCGGTCACCACGACGTCAGAATTGGGTACGAGCGCGCCCACAGGTTGAGGGTCAGTAATGACCGACGATCCAGCTGATTGCGTCACCTGTCTTGCGTGCAGTGTCGCTTGAAGATACGGCGGAAGCTCTCGTCCAGCGAGGAATGACTCTTGCCCTGAGCTGGCGGCCGCTTCAACCCCTCCGCCCACCGTGGCCCACAGGAGCAAAACGGCGAGGCTCAGCCCCGTCTTCGCGATCCGTCGCACAATCACAAGCCATTTTCGCTTATCCAAGCCAGATGTGCAGGCTGGGAGTGTGCCAGTTCGCCCGCTAGGAGCGCTTGGATTCCGAGTCGAGCCGAGGCGCCCGGTGCTTGCCCATTGAACGGTGATCCCGTCGCGACGCATCATCGCCATGAACCCGGTGATGGAGAAGAAGATCGCTATGGCGGTGAGTCCGTAGGTCACCAGCGAGCGCTCGACCAAGAAGGAACGCAGTGACGACGACACGAGCAACCAGAATACGAGCCCAGCATTGAGCATCAGAACGGTCGCCCAGAGGACCGAGATCCGAACGAAGAATCGATGGACCAAGGGTCGCCTCATGATTGCTGGATCCATGGGGCAAAAGTCGTGGGCAAATCGTTGTGTGAAGGGCCGCCCGACGACCGCGGAGACAAAGTGCCACAGAGATCAGAACGGTACCGGCCGTCGGCTGCGCAAAGTAGACGAATGCGCTTCCCGTGACGAAGGCAATCACCGTCCTCAGGGTGATGAGAACGGTACCGAACAGCAACAACATCGATACCCGCTCACCCTTCAGCAGGCGCCGACCCAGTGCCAGATAGGACCAGGTGAGAGCAGCGATCAAGGCACCTCTGAAACCGGAGACGACGAGGAGAAGATAGAACACGACGAGCGGACCGACGACGCCCTCGAACATAACGGGAAGTGCGCGGCGAAGAGCTTTGCCTGGTGGCGGCAACAGAAGCAATGAGCCTTCTCGCCCGTCGCTATTGGACGTTGGGCAAAGGCGCAGCAGGTGCCATGGTTCGGCGGTCCCGGCGTTTGATCTCGTTCGCACAGCGCCGCCACTCTTGCCGCCGTAAGCGACGGCGCTTCACCTGAGTTGAGGTACCGACACGTTACACCAGCCTGGGTACGCCATTGTCTTCACCCGCAACTACCTCGCCCACGGTTCGGTTCTCCGCTGTCAGTCCGGCTTCGGGGTCGCCCGCTGGCCTACGGTCGTCCCAATCCGTCGTCCATCGACCTGCCAGTGTTCTCGTTCACCAGGACGGTTCACCGCCTTGTGGTCGGGGCCGCCGCGTGTCCCCCTCGGCCGGTTCGCTTCCCCACGACCAACGTTGAGACGATTCTCGTTGCGCCAAGGGCGCGCTGGCTCGTTGGATGGTGCCCTTCGCCGTTGACGTCGCCAATGCATTAAGAGCCTCCGTCCCACTAGTTTTCCTCGGTGACCATTCGCGTTGGCCCTACGAGTCGAATGACGATCCATTACGTCGTTGCGACGACTCGACGTTCGCAGATGGAGCTCTACGCGTCACCCAAGTGTGTCCCACCACTGCACCCAAAGTGATCACGGCTCCCATCGCGATGAACCACGTCACGAGAGTGAACACCACCCCGATCGCTCCATATAAGTGACTGTCGGATACGAGGGTTGAAGAAAAGTAGAGCGACGCGAACGCGCCGAGGCCGACCCAGAAGACCCCCGTGCTGAGCGCGGCGGTGAACAGTCGTCGCCAAGACTCTTTCCCGCGGAGTAGAAAGTGGAAGCCCCACCAGAAGAACGCTGTCACGATCACCAGATTGCCCAAGCCCAAGAACACTCGGCCGGCCGGGAGATCCCGAAGTGGCCTGCTGATCACCGCATCGACATAGACCTCTGCAGCAGCCGCTAGGGCCCACACGAGGCACCGAAGCACATTCGACCATCCCCGGACGTCGAGGTGATCGAAGATCTGTTGGTAGAGCCTCTGGACCATGCGCGCAACCGCGATCGTTCCCAACAGGGAGAGGACCAGGGCGACGAAGACGCCGAAGTTCAAGCCAGCATGTGATGACGTGAAGAGGGTGTCAACGATATGGGATCCCTCCCGATTTAGTCCCAAACGTGTGGCGATGTCGTCGTCCACCCTGCTGTTCGCGAGCGCGCTGAGGAGGATGATGAGCGGGAGGACGGACAGCAGGAACGAAGCCCCAAACAGAATGATCCAGCTTCCGAACTCCACGTCGCCGAGACCCTCGATCAGATCCTGTACGACGGATCCTTGGTAGCGGCGACGCCACCACCCGACAGTCCCGTCGTTCGCCGAGGTCATGCCGCCAGAACGCCCGATCCGTTCTTTGTGCGACTCTTCGGCGTCCACGACTTGACGCTATTCCCCGCTCAGCGAATTGTTGAGGATCGCACGCAGACTGCAGTGCGACTCCGTGCCCAGTTCACCGGGACGGGGACCATCGTCGACCACCCTCAGGGTGCAAAACGGATGGGAAGCTGTCGTGTGTCGGCTGGATCGGTCGAGCTGGCATTGTTCACGATGACGTAACAGCTGTGCGTGGCGTCGCACACACCGTTGCCAATCGTGCCCGTGCCGACGTGGAGTATCACCGACCCTGATCCGGTGGGGTCAGCGTGCAGGATCGCCCCGTTGGCGAAGCTGCAGCCGGCCGAGCTGGCCGAGGCGATATCCACATGCGAGCACTCGAGGACATTCACGACCTTGCCGGCCGTATACCCGCTCCAGCGGACAGTGACCGCCTGGCCGTCATGCAGTCCGGCGTCAGGTCTGACTGAAGCGTGGAGATGGAGCGCTGCCACCTTCGGGACGGGCAAGGTTGCCCGGGATCCCCGAGTCCAGGCCGTGTGCACGGTCGAGAGAGACGAATGGCCATCAGACGAGACTGCCGCCAGCGCCCCCTGCTCGTGCTTCAAGTAGGCATTAAAGAAAGCCGTCGTCGACTTGATGACCGTGCCGGACGTCGGGCCGATCACCCCCGAGGCCGCCATGTGCGCAGACGATCCTGTGGAGTCAGGGTGGCTGTCCCAATCGAGCGCGAGGAGCGCCTTTGGCCCTCGAGCCTCGTTGAAGACTGCCACCGCGTCGGTATAGGGAATGAGCCCATCGTGGAGATCTTGGACGACCAGGAGCGGCGGCGCATCGGCCAAGTCGTAACGGCCACTACCCAGACCCTCAGTGGTGCCAGCCATGACAACCGCAGCCTTGACCCGGGCATCTCGGCAGCAACTGTTGCCCACCAGACCCAAGGTGGTGATGGCACCGTTGGAATGGCCTGCCGCCCCGATCTCATTCGGGTCGACCAGTCCCGAGAGCGGCCCGCTCGAGGCGGCCGAGAGCTTGAGTACCTGGTCGATGACGAAGCTCATGTCACCGGGCTGGTTCCCGATGTCCCCACCATCGGCCCCGCCTGGCGTCTCGCTGCTCGACAGTGGGAACAGAGCGGCGGCCACTACGTAGCCTGCAGCCGCCCATGCGCTCAGCAGCCGCTGGTACCCCTGGGGAGAGCCTCCCAGCCCGTGGGCGAAGACGATCAGCGGGTAGGTACCGTCGTCCGCCGCCGCGACGGATCCGGATCGTCTTGTCGGATACCAGATGGTCGTCACGAGGGTACGCGAGGGCTTTCCCGGCATGCTGTTCCAAGGCGGCGTGGGCCGTGAGGTGTCGACAAAGGTCGTCGTCAGAGTCGCCACCGGCGTCGGACCTTCCGCGCCGGCCGCCGCTCTCGCGCCGGAGGTGCCGAGTTCGGTGGTAGCGAGCAGAAACCCACACGCGACCGCTGCCAGTAGTACGGCGTGACGAATGACCCCCATTCGATGCCTCCTCCTCAATCGATGAGCCATCGTCGCACAAGGCGATAGGCCGGGGGCGCACGCGTCGGCCTGATCGCCGTGTGACGGGCTGCCCCATAGCGCGAAGCGTGCGAAACCCCCAGGCCTTCTTCTAGCGTTGCGTCGTGATGCATCCAAGTGCTGAGGGCCGCGCCGCGAACTTGGCCCGATGGGAAGAGGCAGCTCCCCTGCATGCAGCCAGCGATCTGTATGACCTTGTTGGTTTTCGGGCCGGTCGTGATGACATTCGGCCTTTCGAACTTCTCGAACTAGGAGATGTCGCCGGCCTCGAGTTGGTCCATCTCCAGTGCCACCTTGGGACCGACACCCTGTCGTGGGCTCGGCACGGTGCTCGCGTGATCGGCCTCGATTTCTCACCAGCCGCTATCGAGTCGGCGACGCAACTTGCTATCGACTGTGACATTGATGCCGAGTTTGTCTGCTCCGACGTCTACGACGCTCTGATTGCGCTTGCCGGTCGAACCTTCGACATCGTCTACACCGGCATTGGGGCTCTTGGATGGCTGCCGGACCTCGACGAGTGGGCTCGCGTGGTGGATGGCTTGCTTGGGCCTCAAGGGGCTCTGTATCTCGTGGAGATCCACCCGATCGTGTTCGGCGTCCTGAGTGACGGACGCACCCTCCGACAGGACATCTTTGAGGCCTCGTACGTGAGATGGGATGAAAAGGGCGGGACGTACGCCGCACCGGACGCAACCCTCGTCAACACGACGACGTTTGAGCGTGTGCACTCTCTCAGCGACGTCATCAGTGCCGTGCTCGGGGCTGGACTCAGCATCGAACTCTTCCACGAGCAGTCCTATACCAATGCACCCTGGCCTTGGACGGTCAAGGGCGAAGACGGCTTCCACCGTCTCCCCGATGGATGGCCGAATTACCCTCTCACCTATTCGTTGCTCGCTCGCAAGTCATCCTGACCAAAGAGCCGTACACATCTGGCACTGGCCAAGAGCGGTGACCCAACACCCGCGAGCCAATCGAGAAAAAGGTGCCTCCGTTCGCCGGCTTGGAGGCGAGACCGATCGGCTGGCTCGCGGATGCTGGGTTCTCCGAGATCACCAGCGCGGCGAAGAGTTTGGGACTAAGCACGCTCGTTACCATCGAGCCCTACTTAGGAAAAGGAGATGACGTGGTGCGCAAGGTAGTCGCCTACCAATTGTTGTCGCTCGATGGCGTGGCAGAGAAGCCGGACGAGTTCATAACCGACTGGGATGACGCAATGCGGGAAAACCTCGGCCGCGTCATCGCCACCCAGGACGCAGTGTTGCTCGGGCGCCGAACGTACGACGACTGGGCCGAATTCTGGCCAACCAGTGCCATCGAACCGTTCGCCACTTTTATCAACGAAGTGGAGAAATTTGTTGTGACCTCAACGCAGCCGGCAGAGTCTTGGTCCAATACGACGGTTGTCGACGGGGGTCTTGTCGAGTTCCTCAATGAGCTGAGGCAGCGGTCCGGCAGTGATATTGGCGTGCATGGGAGCATCGCACTGACCCAATCGCTGCTCGAACATGGCCTGGTCGACGACTTGCGGCTTGTCATCGCTCCAGCCGTGCACATGCACGGACGCAAGCTCTTCGACAGGGGGTTGCCCAGGCGACTCACTCTGACTCGCAACGTCACCTCGCCAACTGGTTACCTATTGACTGACTTCCAGGTGGAGCGCTGAGGCCGTGGCCGCTCTGCCGGTTTGCCATGTGCTTTTCGCGGGATGCGTTCCCTGGACCAGAGATACGATCGGTCACCGGACTGAAGGTGACCTACAAACGGCGTGGAGGCACTTCAGCCCGGTGAACCGTCCACGCGAATCCGATTGGGCCGCATCATTGCCGGCTTTTGCATGCAGGCCCGCTGGACCGTTTGTATGATCACCTTGATCCGGAGACCAGTAGCGGAAGATACATGAAGACTCCACGGTCATTGGTCGTGCTTTCACTCGCCGGCATTGCTGCCCTCGCATCAGCTTGCTCTTCCGGTGCGTCGAGTTCGACGATGACCTCAACCACTGTTGCTCATCTTGAAGTCGGGGCGAAATACGTCGCTCTCGGGAGCTCATTTGCCGCGGGCCCCGGCATCCCGACACAATCGGGCGGCGTCTGTACCCGATCGAGCCACAACTATCCGAACCTGGTGGCTGCCAAGCTCAAGCTCTCCCTCGTTGACGTCTCGTGTTCTGGAGCAACGACGGCGAACGTTCTGACCACGTCGCAGGGTACGAACCCACCGCAGATCGACGCAGTGACCTCTGACACCTCCCTCGTCACCTTCACCGTGGGCGGCAACGACATCGGGTACACCGCCACTGCATTTTCGTGCGGCATGGGGAGCGCAGCCTGCACATCTCATCCCGCCCGGCTCGCTTCGTCGTTAGCTACGCTCAAGACGTCGCTGACGACGATGGTCTCGACCTTCGGTCCAAGGCCCCTCAGCCAAGATTGTGCTGGTCACGTATCCTCGGCTCGTACCACCAACCGCCTGCCCGGCGTTGAACTTCACCGAGGAGGGCGACCAAGTGGTGGGCTCGATGGGCCAGGGACTAGAGCAGGTCTTCGTAGAAGTCGCGAAGACAACCCACGTGCTGCTGGCTGACCCCTACGCGATTGGCCAAACGCACGGTCCATGCGCTCCACCCGACGCGAGCTGGATAGCTGGCCACACGGTGACGGTGGGTTTTCCGTATCACCCGACACCCCTGGGCCATGAAGAAATGGCGGCACTTACGGAGCGTGCCCTTCAGGGCTAGATGCAAGCTACTGCGTCTCGTCGGAGAGCGACTGCCCCCTTGTCGCCATGATGCGGACCCAGTTGCATCCGGCAGCCGAATCTGCGCAACCTCGTCGCCCGAACCAGTCAGTCGGCCGAGAGGAAGTCCTCTTTGCATAGGGGAACCAGTTCGGCGTAACCATCACTCAATACGGCTCCGCGGACCACATCGTGCAGGACGACGCGGTCGCGCCCATTGCGCTGTGGACTTCATCAAGGTATCGGATCCGGGTCGAGGACTCAGCGCTGTCCGTCCGGTGGGCACGGCCGAGGCTGAGCTTCTCGCAGGCCTTCGGTCGAGGCTGAACGGCTCAGTTTCTGGGTATGACGTGTTGAAGAGAACGAACCACCCGGTTGCTCCCAAACCGAATGCGAAGAGAGGATTTAGGATGTCCGAGAGATTGAGCGCCGCTGAGCAGGACCAATTGAGCGACAACGAGTTCGCCTTCCCCGAGCAACGGAAAGAGCCGTTGGTCGATGCAAGTCATGTCCGAAACGCTATAGCTCGTTTCGACCAGGTAGAGGGCGTGAGCGACGCTGAACGCGACAGAGCGTGGGGACGCATCGCAGAAGCCGCCAAGAGGTTCGGCGTAGAGATGTCTGAGCAAAGCTGGCGTGATCTACGCCACGGCGGCGAGCCCCTTGGGAAATCTTGAGGCTTGCTGTTTCGCTGGCGTCCTTTCGAGGCCTGCCGGCGTCTTCCAGACCGCTGCTTCTCGGAGGGTGCCCCAGAATACCGGGAGTGGCATTTCCTGATCCCCGATCTAACGTTGTCGCCCGTGACCCGGATTGCTCTCGCCGTCGTCCTGCTGATCGGCCTCTTTGGCATCCTCGCGGCCGGCGGTGCCTCGGCAGCGACAAGCCGACCCCGTGTCCTCTACGTCGGGAAGCTCGGAGGCATCACCACTCCGAAGTCATCGACCTTCAAGACGATCCAAGCCGCGGTCGATGCCGCCAAGCCCTCCGACTGGATCCTCATCGCTCCCGGGCGACTACCACGAGGCGGGAGACATGGGTTCCAACGCGCCCAGCGCCGCAGACCTCTCCGACGGCTGGTACGGCGGGGTCGACATCACCACACCGCGGATCCACCTGCGCGGGATGAACCGCAACTCGGTGATCGTCGACGGCACCCTGTCCAAGGCATCGACACCGTGCAGCTCGGCGACCGCCGATCAGAACTCGCTGAACGGCGAGGGACGCAACGGGATCCTGATCTGGAAGGCCAACGGGGTCAGCGTCGACAACCTGACGGTGTGCAACTTCCTCGCCGGTACCGGCAATGCCGGCAACGAGATCTGGTGGAACGGCGGCTCGGGCTCGTCCAAGATCGGGCTGAAGGGCTACTCGGGCAGCTACCTGACGGCCACGTCCACCTACTTCGAAGCAGCGACCCGAACAATCCCAGTGTGTGCGCCACCTGCGCCCTCTACGGGATCTTCTCCTCCGACTCGACGGGCCCCGCCTCCTTGAGCAACCTCTACGCCAACAACTTCTCCGACTCGGGGATGTACGTGGGGGCCTGCCAGCGGGCCTGCGATGTGACCATCAACCACGCCTGGATGGAGGACAACGCCCTCGGCTACTCGGGGACGAACTCGGGGGGCCGGATCGTCATCCAGAACTCCATGTTCGACGACAACAAGGACGGGTTCGACACCAACACCGCCCTCACCGGCGACCCGCCACCGCCCCAGGACGGCCGGTGCGCCGGCGCAGGCCTCGCCGACCCGGTGCTGGGTGTTCACCCGCAACACTGGTGGAGAACAACAACAACCCGAATGTCCCGATCTCGGGCACCGCCGGGCTCGGACCGACCGGCACCGGGATGACCATCTCCGGCGGCCGCTACGACACCATCTACCAACAACGCTTCCTCGACAACGGCGCCTGGGGGATGGCCTTCGTCCCGTATCCCGACGGCAATACCACCTCCGACGGGCGGACCTGCCGCGGCACCAAGGGGTTCGTCGCCACATCGCTGGATCTCCGGTCTGCGCTGCCTCTACGACCCGCTGGGGAGGCATGTGTCGAACAACACGTTCTCGGGCAACGGGACCTTCGGCAACCCCGGCAATGCCGACTACGCCAACCTGCATCGCTGGGGCGGCCGAGCCGGTGAACTGCTTCTCGGGGAACATCCGTGCGACGCAACGTTTCCCACTCACTTGGGCCCGGCCACGAGCGGCAACGCCCAGGACGGGCATCCGGCAGACGCCGGCCACTTGCGGGACCCGACCCCGATGCCGGCCTCCTGGGCCCGAACACCGACACGAACCTGCCGCTCCAGTTGGAATGCGACGCCGGGCTGTTGAGCGGCTCGGCGCTGCTCCTCGGCTCACTATCCTCAGGCCACCGCGGTGGTCATGCACCCGCTTCCCACGTGCCGTCCATGCCCAATCCTTGTGCCGGTGCGCCGGCCAACCGGTGGTGCCCGAACGGGACCCCGGCGGTTCGCACCACGGGATCCGCTGACGGCGCGGGCCGGCCGCCGAAGAGGGCACATCCCCGTCCCAGTTGAGGCGAGCTGACCCGTATCCGGCCGGCTGGGGCACCTTTCCCACGCCGACATTCAGCAGCATGATTCGCAACTCTGGGACGTTCTGTCCCTCGCCCGGTGGCCCGCTCATTGCATCCAAACTCGTGCGGCTTGCAGCGCAAGCCCAGAGTCGTCGCGCGATGCTGTTCGAACTCTACCTATCGAGCTTGGCCAATTCACACCAAGGAGGAGTTCACATGCCCGATACCGTCCACCTACCCGACCGACTCGAGGTGACCCGGGCTATCCCGGCGCCACCTGCCGCGATCTTCGACATCGTGCGAAGTCCGGCCGGGCATGTAGCTATCGACGCCTCTGGAATGCTGCAGGACTTCACAGGAGAGCCAGCAGAAAAGGTAGGCGACACGTTCGTTATCCATATGGACCGCGAGTCGCTCAACGACGTTCCGCTTGGTAAGTACGACGTGACTGTGCACATCATCCTCTTCGAACGCGATAAAGAAATCGCCTGGAATCTCGGACCCGATATCCCATTCCCGCACTTCTATGGCTATCGCCTTGCAGCCGCTGAAGATGGCGTCACCGACGTGACGTCCTACTACGACTGGTCGAAGATGGGGGACGAGTACAAGGACCGCTTCCCGATCGTGCCTGAGTCGGCGCTGCGCGCCACACTCGGAATCTTGGAACGAACCGTCAAGAAGGGTCTTTGACTTGAAGTCAGCGCAGCGGAGCGGGTTGCTCAGCCACGTTCGAACCCCTCCGCCCGGGAGAACTCGATAGCACCGTCCTTAGAGGGAACCGGTTTCACTGTCTTTCGGGGTGACGGCCGCGGACTAATGGGGACCCGTCGACGACGTGAACGTGTAGATCACACTTGGCGTGCCCGCACAACTCACTGGGACCCGATGAGGTGGTAACCACCTCATCTGAGCCAGTGAACCCGATCTATCGAGCTCGGGCGCTCTTCTGATGGGAGCGCTGGCCTTCCCGCCTGACGTGGTTCGCGAGGATGAGTTCGGTCACCTGAAGCGATTCGAGCGGCATCGCGATACCGATCGGGATGAGGGCGGACTCGTTCGCCTCGTACTCTGGACACCTGATGAGCCACCGGCCGTCAGCGTGTCGAGTGATTCCCGGATGATGATGCGGTCCCTGCATCGCCGTTGCCTCCTGTGGATTTCTGCGCGCGTATCCGCCTTTTCTCGGACCCGACAGCGACCTGTACCCACCGACCCACCGCCAAAACAGAAGCAGTTCACGGTCTGTTCGCGACTTCGTGGCTACACAACAGAAGCACAATAAAGACCCGAAGGATCAGGGACTGCGTGGGCCGAATGATGACGACGCCGCGAGACCGAGCATGCCCGTCGGCCACCACGTCAGGTTCTTCATCAACGCATCTTGTCCCCGGGCGGGTGCGAGTCGGCCATTGCTTCCTCGTCGGAGTTGGACTCCACGCTGCGCGTACAAGAATCAGGTGCCCGTACCGTGCAGTGTCACAATGACCGGGCCCCGTCCGTCGTTGCTGTTGAAGATGTACCGGCTCGAGGTCGGACCGAGAGCGGTCGGATGGAAGGTCACCGTCTGATTCAAGAAGGTGCCGGGATCGATCGTCGTGCCCTCCGGCATCGGCACTGGCGAGGAGAACGCTCCGCTCGGCGCGATGGCCCGGGTGATGATGAGGGCCACGGTGCCGCTGTTGCCGACACCGAAGGTGACGTGCACCGTCCTTCCGACCGGGACCGATCCGGCATCGACGGAGGTGCTGCGTGACAGCGAGGTGTTCGACGCCCGTGACCGCAGTGCCACTGACCGGAATGCTCACCGAGCCGTGGTTGGTCGAGATGCGCAGCGTCGAGGGGTACGAGCCAGCGGTACCGCGGGTCGAAGGCCACCGACGCCGTGACTGACTGCTGGGGTGCGAGCACCGTGCCGACCGGGGGGAGGCCGGTGACGGCATAGGGAGCACTGCGGCACGTCGATACCGGTCACGGTCTCGGGGTGGTTCCACGAGTTGCTCATGCTCATGGTCAGGGCCTTGCCGCCGGCGCCGGTGTTCACCGTGCCGAAGTCGAGGGGCTGGGCTGACAACAAGAGCCCCGGAGCAGTCCCGTAACCAGAGATCGAGAGCGTCTGGGTTCCTGCGCTGGTCGGGATCGAGAGCGCGGCAACCACCGGGCCGGGACCGTCGGGGGTGAAGGTGATCGGGAGGCGTACGGTCGCGCCGGGGGCGAAGTTCGTCCCGGCCGCCGGCTGCTGGACGGCGAACACCGAGCCGGCGATCGGTTTGGCCACGGTGCCGGCGGGACCGTCGGACCTGCGGTGGCGCCACCGGGAATGGTGGTCGTGCTGCTCGACACAATGGTCGATGGCGTGGTGGTCGCCGGAGCTCGGCGTGTGTGCCGGGACCGGTGACTCCCTGGTAGCCGCTGACGGTCACTGGACCGGTCACCGTCAGACCCTGCGGCGTCGTCGCGACGACGGTGGTCGTTACGGCTCGAGCCCACCGGTACCGAACCGAAATCGACGGCCGCCGCCTGGAGCGGCGCGTTCGCACCTGCGCCGAAGGCGAGAAGGTGCCCGTCGCGAGTGCCGACGAAGACCCGGCCGTTCCACGCCGTGGGGGTGGCGAACTTGGAGGCGGTCCCGATCGGGGCACTCCACAGCAGTGGGAGCACTCCATGCGTCGGGATGGCGCCGTAGGCCAGCAACGTGCCGCCGTCGCCGTTCGGCCCGTTGCTGTACGACGGCCCAGACCACGGCGCTGCCCGCCGTGGTGCCGCTTACTGGTCACCAACGGTGAACCGGAGGTGTACCCGAACGATTCGGTGCTGGTCCCGGCCGAGGCGAGTTGCGGCAGGCCTTGACCGTTGAGGCCGTAGCTGAAGACCCGCAGCGGCCCGCCGGCGCTCTGCAGTATGTAGACCCACCCGCCTTGCCCCCCGTACACCGCAGGATGGCCCCACTCGCCCTCGAAGGGCCCCAGCTTCTGCAGGACGCCGCCCGAACTCTGCTTGAACCCGCCCATGTCGTCGGCGTCGATGAGGAAGACCCGCCCGTCCTTCCCCTCCTGGACCAGCAGATGCGGGTGTGCGCTCGTGCCGAAGTGAGCTGGCGGCAGCGCGACGGGACCCCCGGAGCCAAGATCCTCGTCGTTGGCGTCGAGGTTTGCGGCGTTGCTCGGAGAGAAGAACTGGATGGGCTTGATCTTGCCGTTCGCGCCCACCTTGAGACTCACGACGGATTCCGAGAGGGTGGCCGGTGGGTCGTCGGAGGCGGCGGGCTGGGGGGACACGCCGTTCCCGGTGGTCAGAACGATGTGGTTCGGCTCATCGGAGACCAGCCCCCCGCCGCTCTGCCAGATTCCGGCCTGGGAGTTCTCGTCGGTCCCGATACCGGACTCGTCGCTCCACATGGAGGTGATGGCGTGGGTGGTGGTGCTGACACCCACCACGATGCCCCGGTAGGGGTCGGAATCGCAGTCCGAGGCGAACGCGATGTAGACGGTGCCGTTCAGCAACAACAGCCCGGGACGCTGCTCTTCGAGTTGGATCGTTGAACGGGACCCCTGGCGTGTTGTACGGCGTACCGGTGATCTCGACCGGGAATCCAGGCGCCTCCTGGCCCGTCGTGCTCGGAGATCGCCTGGAGGTACCAGTGGGCATTGGCGAGTCCGCCGGTCCCGGTCTCGAGCCGAGTCGTGAGATAGACGGTCCCGGTGGCCGGATCGACCACCGGCGTGGAAGTCGACCCGAGGTCGGGCGTCAGGTCCGAGCACCCGATCGTCGCGGACTCGAACGGCGATCCGAAGGACCGGCTCCACTCGATGGCACCGGTGGTGGCGTTGATGCCGTAGGCCATTGCCTGCTCGGTGGTCACGATGACCGTGCCGTTCACCACCAGGGGCTGCGCGTAGACAGACCCCGAGACCGACGTCGAGAACAACTGCCCGAAGCTCGACGACTGGACCACCGAAGGAGTGAGGCCCGGCTCGTGGTGGTCCCAATTGTCGCGGAGATTGTTGTAGCCGGCGGTGGTCACGTTCGGATGTGGTCGCCGCCCGGGCCACCACAACCGGTGCCAACACGCTGGCCGCCACAACCGCAGCCCCGCCGATCACGATCGCCAAACGTCCTGCAGCCATGTTCGTTCCCGCCTGCGTTCGTGGCCAGGGGCCCCGATGTCAGTGGGAGACTAGCGCCCGGAGGCACGGCCCACCTAGGGGCCAGTCATCGGACCTCGGTCCGATTGTCGCCATCGGTACGCCACGAGTGAAAACGACCTTGCACGATCGGACGGCACCGCAACGGCGACTGCTTCGGGCCACCGGGCGCCCGGGCCCGCGTGAGCGCCAGCCGCGGGCGAACTAGAAAGCGCCGACGACGGGCTTGTTCAGCGGCTGGCCGCCCATGGACCCCAAGAAGGTGGCATCTCCAAAGGAGAAGACCCCTCCATCGGAGGCCATGGTCCAATAGCCGAGCCCGTCACCGGTGGGCTTGATCGCAACCATCGGCTTGTTGAGGGGTGTGCCCCCCATAGAGCCGTAGAAGCTCGCGTCTCCGTAGTTGAAGATGCCGCCGTCAGAGGCCACGAACCAGTACCCCAAACCATCGGGCGACGGCGACATGCCGACGATGGGTTTGTTGAGCCGCTTGCCCCCCATTGAACCGTAGAACTGCGCATTGCCGTAGGAGAAGATGCCGCCGTCGGAGGCCACGAGCCAGTACCCCTTGCCATCGGGAGTCGACGCCATACCAACGATGGGGGCGTTCAACCGTTGACCGCCACGCGAGCCCAGGAAGCGGGCGTCGCCGTACGCGAAGATGCCGCCATCGGAAGCCACGAGCCAGTAGCCCAGCCCATCGGGCGTGGACGACATGCCGACAATGGGCGCGTTCAGCGGCTGGCCACCCATTGACCCGTAGAAGTTGGCGTCGCCGAAGGAGAAGATGCCACCATCGGAAGCCACCGTCCAGTACCCAGGTTGTCCTGACACCTGTACACCGCCGACCATCGGCGCGTCGAGGGGAGTGCCACCCATTGAGCCGTAGAAGCCCGTGCCGAAGTCGAAGAGGCCACCGTCCGAAGCCACCTCGGTGTAGCCAATGGCGCCGGGCGAAGGAGGATTGGTACCTCCGCCGGGACTCGTACTCGGGGTTGCCGCTGTGATGATGCGGGCGCTGTCGATGTCATCGGAAGTGGTTGTTGTCACATAAATGGTATTTGCATTGACGAGTTCGACAGTGTCCCCTGGGTCCTCATAGCCACCAAACGGTCCGATCTGATAGGTCGTTCCGACCGCGCCAACAACAGAAGAGGAGTTGGTGGCATCCAATGTGGCGGTCTTGAAGATGACGCCGAGAATGGGTGCGCTAAACGTAATGGTGACGCTGTAGTGGACGAGCTGGGTCGGATTTCCGACGGGGTTCGAGAACAAGAAGTAGCTGTCGACGGAGGTTCCCGCGGCTACTGAGCTCGGGGACGGAGCGCTGACCCCTGTGGCCCTAACAGGAAAGGTGCCGCTGGGAGCGATGTCCACCGGAATCTGACTCGGCAGTATGTAGCTGGAGCGTTCCGTGAAGAAATTGAGGAACTCATTGCTCTGCAGCGTCGCTTTCGAGACCACGGGCGGCGGTTGCTGGTCGATGGACAACTGTCCATTCCACGTCACCACGCTGGCGCCACTGGGCGCGGCGCCAGCAGCGAACACTCCAACGATCCCGGCGAATATTGCGACAATGAGAGAGCCCTTCGAGAGCCGACAACGCGACCATGGACGCGTCAGAACCCATCGTGTTCGCTCGCCTGTGTGGACCTTGTTCATGATTCACCGCCTGCAAAGAGATTCGCCAGATATCCCTTGCCTCACCCAGTGACCTGACACTAGACGTGGCCTATGGATGTTGCGAGTCGGGTTGTGCGTTTGTTGTGAAACCGCGACCACTACTCCGTTCCACATAGGACGCGTATCCGAGCGGCTTCTTGTGCGGGTTGTGCAGAATCGGGGTATGACCGCGGACACTGCGCTCTTGATCATGGACATGCAGGGATCGATCGTCGAACGTTTCGCCGGAGACGACGCGGACCGGCTACTGGAGTCGATCGGCAGGGCCGCCGAGGCGGCGCGTGATCACGGGCTGCTCGTCATTTACATCCGCGTTGCGTTCCGGCCCGGAAATCCAGAGGTCAACCCGAACAACCGGATCTTCTCCACGTTGGCCGAGGGATCCTTCGCCGAGGACGCTCCGGGGGCACAAATTCACCGAATGTCGCGCCCGAGCCCGGTGACATCGTGGTGAACAGGAAACGGGTCAGCGCTTTCGCGGGCAGCGACCTGGACATGGTGCTGCGGGCGCAGGGTGTACGCCACCTGGTGCTGACTGGAATCGCCACGAGCGGAGTGGTGTTGTCGACGCTGCGTGAGGCGGCCGACCGGGACTACGCGCTCACGGTGCTGCGAGACGGCTGCGCCGACGGCGATCCCGAAGTCCACCGGGTCCTGCTCGACAAGGTCTTCCCCCGTCAGGCCGACGTGACGACGACGGAGGAGTGGATCCTCGGACTCGACGCCCTACCCTGAGGAGCGCACGCTGTCCGTGCCGCTCTCTACTGCTGATCCTGTGGTCCTACAGTCGGCGCCGGTGACGGCTGCGCGATCTCAGGAGCGGTGCGCGAAGGGTTCTCGGCCGACCCCGAGAGCAAGACGTTGCGAGCAATTTGGATCGACGCGTCCACCGAGGAGTCTCCATACCTGAGTTAGCGTGCGCAGCCGTCCGGTGATCCGACAAACTCTGATCGTTCGGTTGGGCGGAGCGAGGTCTCCACGGTGTGACCGGACGAAGTCTCTGGCGCAGATGGGAGTCCTGAGTGCGACGTGACTATCAGTTCGGTGGGGTCATCGGGCGTTACCACGACGAGTCAACTCCATGGTGGCCCGAGCCCGAGCGGGCCCCTTCCGGGTCGCCGAATGTCGTGATCATCATTCTCGACGATGTCGGGTTTGCCCAATTGGGATGCTTTGGCTCGGACATCGCGACCCCGACCTTCGACGGGCTCGCCGCTGACGGATCTGCGCTACACCAACTTTCACACCACCGCACTGTGCTCACCGACTCGGTCGTGCGTGCTGACGGGGCGGAACCACCATTCGAACGGGATGGGTCGGGTCATCGAGATCGCCAGTGGCTACCCGGGCTACAACGCCCGGATCCCGTTCGCCAACGGGTTTTTGTCCGAGATTCTGGTCGAGCACGGCTACGCCACATTCGCCATCGGAAAGTGGCACCTCACGCCGGAGGACGAGATTCATGCCGGAGCCAGTCGAGTCCGGTGGCCCCTCGGACGGGGTTTCGAGCGTTTCTACGGGTTCATGTCAGGCGAAACCCATCAGTTCGTGCCCAACCTGATCCACGACAACCACTCTGTCGACCCTCCGTACACCCCCGAGGAGGGCTACCACCTGACCCGTGACCTAGTGGATCGGGCAATCGGTTGTGTGCGAGACCTGCGAGTCAGCGATCCCGACAAGCCCTTCTTCTTGTACTTCGCTACCGGCGCCTGCCACTCACCCCACCAGTCACCGCGCGAGTGGATCGAGCGCTACCAGGGCGTCTTCGACGAGGGTGGGACGTCGTGGCGGGAAGCGACGCTTGGCCCGTCAGCTCGCGTCGGGTGTCCTCCCGGCAGGAACCGAACTCTCGCCCCGCCCGGACTGGGTGCCGGCGTGGGACTCCTTGTCGGCTGACGAGCGCCGGCTGTACGCCCGCTACATGGAGGCCTTCGCCGGGTTCTTGAGCCACACCGATCATGAGGTCGGCGAGGCTCATCGAATTCTCTGCGCCGGACCGGTGACCTCGACAACACGTTGCTCTTCGTGCTCTCTGACAACGGAGCTAGCTCGGAGGGCGGCCCCACCGGATCGATGAACGACGTCCGGGCCTGGAACGGGGTGCCGACGCCGCTCGAAGAGGCGCTTGGCCACATCGACGAGATCGGTGGCCCCCTGCTGGCACAACAACTACCCGTGGGGTTGGACCGATTGCAGGCAACACGCCATTCCGCCGCTGGAAGCGGGAGGTGCACGAGGGCGGTGTTGCCGACCCGCTGATCGTCCATTGGCCGCGGCACGTCGGCTGATCCCGGATTTCGTCGGCAGTACGTCCATGCGATTGACTTCGTGCCGACCGTTCTCGAGGCCGTTGGGGTCGAGGCACCCGAGGCCATCAACGGCATCGCACAGCGACCCATTGAGGGAACGAGTTTCTATGCCACGCTCGCCGATCCCTCGTGCGCCTGCCCGTCACACCACCCAGTACTACGAGATGTTCGGCTGCAGAGCGCTCTACCACGAGGGCTGGA
The DNA here is from genome assembly GCA_963825965.1 of uncultured Acidimicrobiaceae bacterium. Lineage (GTDB taxonomy): Bacteria > Actinomycetota > Acidimicrobiia > Acidimicrobiales > RAAP-2 > Bog-473. Next base: position 147,802 of record CAWGUX010000012.1, on the reverse strand, counting down.
AAGCAGTCACCTACCACCCGATCATGCAAACCGAGCCGGGCATCGACGCCGACTCCTGGGAGCTCTACGACATGGATCGTGACCCGATCGGAATGCCACGACCTGGCCGCGGAAGAGCCCGAGCGCCTGCGGCAGATGATCGACCTGTGGTGGGATCCATGCGGCGCAATACCAAGTGCTCCCGCTGGACCCACGACCGCTTCCCGCTCTGGTCGGGGAGCGAAGGCTCAGCGTGTCCGGATCGGCAGCGCTACGTCTACTATCCGGATGCAGCTCAGGTGCCCGAGCTCATGGCGGTCAACGTCAAGAACCGGACCCACCGGGTGGTGGCGAGGGTCAACCTGGCCGCTCGAGGGGCGAGCGGGGTGCTGGTCTCGCAGGGTTCGGGGCTCGGGGGTTGGTGCATCTATGTGCAAGCCGGCCGATTGCACTACGTCCACAACCGGGCGGCGACAGCAACCCGATCGGTTGTCCGGGGATATCTCAGTGGAGCCGGGTCCGCACGAGTGGATCTTCGAATTCGCCAAGTCCGGCGAACACCGGGGCCAGCCCGGCTGGTTGCAGACGGGGCAGTCGTCGCCGAGTGGACCATCAAGCGGTTCACGGCCGGGACGGTTCTCACTGACCGGGGCCGGCATCACCTGCGGCTACAGCAATGGCCTCCCGGTGGCCGACGAGATCGATCCGCTCCGCCCGGTTCACGGGGACGATCGAAAGGGTGACGGTCGAGGTCGACGGAATGCCCTTCGTCGATCCCGAAGAAGAGGCTGAAGCAGTTATCTCCACGCAATGACGTCGTTGAGAGACGTTCGACGAGCGACGTTCTAGGTCCCCGCGCGCTAGCCTCCCACCGCGATGTCCGCGGACGACCTGGCCGCCGAACTCCTCACGGTGGCGCTTGACGCCGACCCGTTAGCCGGATCGCTCTACGGGTTTCCCGGCTACGACGATCTGCTACCTGACTTCGGCACAGAGGCGGAGGCTGCGCAGGCCCGCGCGCTGGCATCGATCGCGCAACGCTCGGCAGAGACCGCACCTGATGGGTTCGAGGAGTCCGAGCTCCAGACTCTCGACTTCGTCCGTTGCATGGCGCGGGGGATGGCGGATGCCGCAACGGTGCCCATGATTGAGTTCACCATCTGCGACACGTTCGCTGCGCCCGTGGGGGCCGTCTTCAACGCACTGCCCAAGCTGCAGCTCGACACCGAGGAGCGACGCGAGGGCTACCTCACCCGGATGCACCACATGTCGTGGCTGCTCGAGAGCGCCGCGCAGCGCCACCGCGACGGCTCGGCCGCCGGCCGGACCGCAGTGGCCCGGCTGGTCGAATCCGCAATCGCCCAGCTCGACGTGTTACTCGAAGACCCCGCGCTCGGTGGGATTGCTCGACCCGACCAAGAAGACGAGACGTTCGCAGAGTCTCGTAGCCGACGTGATCACAGCAGTCGTCCGCCCTGCCCTCGGCGCGTATCGCGAGACCTTGCGCACCGACATTCTCCCCCAGGCCCGTGACGACGATCACCCCGGCATCTGCTTCCTCCCTGGCGGCGACGAGATGTACGCGATCCTCTCGAGGTTGCACACCTCCTTGCGCTATTCCCCCGACGAACTGCACGCGATGGGCCGCGAGATCGTCGAGCAGGTACACGAGGAGCTCAGAGAGGCGGCGCAGCGGCTCTGGCACACGACGGAGATGCACGGACATCTTCGAGCGACTATCCAACGACCCGTCTCTGCGTTACGAGAGCCGCGAGGAGATGCTCGATCATGCCCAACGGGTTGTCGCCGCTGCCGAGGCCGAGGCACCCAACTGGTTTGCCGTTGTGCCGGACCAGCCCTGTGTCGTCAAACCGGTCCCCGAGGCCGAGGAAGCGGGTATGGCAGCGGCCTACTACATGCCTGGTGCAATCGACGGCTCTCGGAACGGCACGTACTACCTCAACACGTCCAAGCCGGAAGAACGGCACCGGTACGCGTCGGAGGACATCGCCTTCCACGAGGCGGTGCCCGGCCACCACTTCCAGCTGACGATCGCAATGGAGTCGGCGGATCTCGTGCCGGCCCGACGAGTGCTCTATGACACAGCATGTGCGGAGGGATGGGGCCTCTACAGTGAACGCCTCGCCGATGAGATGGGGCTCTACAGCGACGATCTCTCGCGTATGGGCCTCTTCGTCGCCGACGCCTGGCGGGCGAGCCGCCTGGTCGTCGACACCGGGTTGCACGCCATGGGTTGGACCCGCGACCAAGCCCTCAACTGGATGAGTGAACACACACCACTGCCGCGGATGGAGGTGGAGTCGGAGATCGATCGGTACATCTCGTACCCGGGTCAAGCGCTTGCCTACATGGTCGGCCGACGCGAAATCGTCCGCCTCCGTTCGTCGGCTGCGGACCACCTGGGGTCTCGCTTCGACCTCAGCGCGTTCCACGACCTGGTCCTGCGCGCCGGCATCCTGCCGCTGCCCGCGTTGGCTGGCGTCGTCGAACGCTGGACCGCCCGCCTGGCCTGACCGGCCCGACCTACCTGGCTTGACTTACTTCGTCGGCTGCGCATTCGAGGGCGACGGTCCCACCACCAGTTTCTGCGTATCGATCCACGACGGCCGTCTGCCCTCCTTCGACACCCCGCCTGCCTCGAGGCCCCTCCGGACGCGGGAGCACGACTCGGCCTCGTCACAGTCTCGGCGGGAGCGGATCGGCTCCCGAGAGGCGAGGGTCCCGACCGGATCGCGACCAGGTCGCGGTCCGGCGGACTTCACGCTCGAGCGGCGCGGGTCCGCACCACCTCCTTCGTGCTGGCCCGGGCGGCGAGGATCACCCCGAATAGGCACACGGCAGTGACATGCATGGCGGTGCACCAGAGGCAGATGGCGCCGATCCGGAAGAGCTCGACGTAGACCAGGTAGAGGACCATGAGCGCGCCGGCCGCCGAAAGGCCGAGCCGGACCCGGTCGACCCACGCGGCATGCGACCGCCACGCCCATGGACTGGACAGGCCAGTCATGACAAGCGCCCACGCGAGGCCGAGCACGGCCAGGGGGACACCCAGCACGACGGACCACGAACTCGTCGTGACCAGTGTGCAGTTCACGATGCCCGTGTCCGGACACGCCAGGGCCGCGGGGTCCGTGTAGTGCGTCACCGTCAGATAGGACGCGATCCCCACCGCGAGCAGTGCCAGGCCGGCCGACCCGATCTGCGCCCAGACCGGGGGCCGCCTCGAAGGAACGGTCGTCGCCATCACGCCGCCAGCTTCTTGACGATCGCCTGAATCGCCGCCGAGTCCGCGACGCTGCTCGGCTGGTCGCCCGTCACCGTGGAGATCGCCGCCGTGATGTCGTTGGCCGCGCCGTCGATCGCCTGTGCGACTGCGGTTGACGGGTTGTCCAACTCACTGGCGATCTGGGATCGGGACAAGCCGGCCAACACCTGTGGCGAGAAGCTCGCTCCGGTCACGACATACGTGTTGCCGATGTCGATGAACGGGATGCTCCCCTCGGGGTCGTAGGTGGCAAGCAATTTGCTCTGCGCGGCGGTCGGCGTCTGCAGCGTCTGGTACTGGCCATCGACCTGCTGATTGGTTGCCTCCTCGACGGGCTCGAACGTGAGGTATTGGCTCGAGTAGCTCGACCCGTAAAAGGACAACGTCTGCGTGTCGGGATAGATGTCGGAGCCCGAGGAATGTGTCCCCGACAGGTTGGAAAAGGTCCCGAACCGCGAGAGCGCGACGGCCAGCGCCCACCGCTCGGCGGCACAGTAGGGGCAGTACTCGGCGCCGATGTACGTGATCACGGGCTTCCGATCGGACCCCCGGAGGACTGAAGTCCCGGTCACGCGGTCGGGCAACGCGTCCGAGGCAGGGCTCCCTACCGCGTCGAGTGTGCCGCTCGGCACGGACAACGCCTCTACGACGTCGGCTGCCAGCGCGCTCGTCCCGGGATCGCCGGCGGCCGCGGACCCCCCCCTGCTCAGGTGGGAGGCGGCCGCGGCCGGCCCCGTACTACCGGTGGCCTTGATCACAACCATGGTCGCAATGGCGGCGACCACGAGGCCCACCGGCACCAGGGCTGCCACAACGGGGTGGCGGCGGCGGAACCGCTCGTGCGACGGCACGGGTCGCGCCGTGCTCGCGCCTTGCAGGGAATTCTTGTTGCTCGGCTTTGCCGGATGAGTCCGGCTGTTCGAGGACTTGGGTGCGGACCGCGCGGTGCGCGGCCCAGGATTGGATTTCGACATGTGAACGTTCTCCTGTGGGACGTCCGAGAGTGCAGGGCGCACGCTCGGGGCTCGATCCGGAGGCCGCGTGCACGGCCTCGCTGGCAGATGGCAAGCGCGGCGCCTCCCGCGAACGGGCAGACGCGCCGCGTACGGTCCGAGCTAGGAGAACTGAGGCGGGTGGAAGAGCGGGTCGCGGATGCCTGCGGGAAGCATGGCCGCCTGCAGGCGCCGGCGGCGGATGACCGAGCGAAGGACGCGCGATGGCCGCGAGACCGCCGACCACGGCGGCCAGCGCGACTCCCGGTGTCGGAGACGGCGCAGCGGGGCTGCCCTTCCCGCACGTGGCATCGAGGCAGTTCAGCGGCGCGGAGAGCGGCGCTTCTGCGACGTGCACGATCTCCGTGCCGGCGCTCTCGGTTCCGCTCAGAGCGCCGTGCGGCACGAGGCCTCCGATGACGGCGGCGGCAAGGATCGCCACCAGACACAACCGCCACGTGAGGGCCATGGGACCGAGCCTACGGGTGCTGGTTAAACCCCCGATAAGAACGACCGGTCACCCTGATCGCTGGTGCTGCGGTGGCGACGAGGTCGGTCAGGTGCGACGGCCCCGGAGTGCCACGCCCTTTCGCAGCACGTACGCGGACCGCCCGCTGCCGACCGGCACCTTCTCGAACGCCGCCCGCGCCCGGCGATGCCACATCGAGTACCAGGCCAGGAACACCGCCACGAACAGCCCGATCGATCCGACGATCAGCGCGACCACTGCCATTCCGTCGTCCCCCTCCCCAGCGGATCCGCAGGACCGGAGACCACCACGGCCTTTGCCGCCCCTCGGCACGCGCACCCCCGCCGCTCCAGTGTGCGGACCAGGCCGCGTCGCCACCAGGTACAAAGGTCCTATCTGTGTGCGCCCAGCGTGGGTCCAGGCGGCGGTCGCGCGAGGCCGGCGTGAGGCGACGAGCGCCGACGTCAGGCGACGAGGCGGCTAGGAGGTCTCTGCTCCCTCGGGAGCCTCACTGACCCGGCGCGCCCACACGGCGACCAGCTGGAGCAGGCCGAGGTAGACGGCCAGCACGATGAGGATCACGAGGAGGCTCCACCCGGTCAGGTTGCCGCCGAAGACGATGAAACAAGCGGCCACCACCACGCCGACTACGCGCAGCCCGCTCAGGTGTTCTTCGATCCACCCACCGGTACGCCTGGCTCCCTCCGAGCCGGCGGCGGCTCGGCCGGCCCCAGAGGTGACCCCCTTGCCTTGCGCCCATACCCAACGGGCACCCTTGGCGCAGGTCGACCGGATCCACACCGCGTAGCGACCCGGGCCGGCAACCCATGCAGCGAGGCCCACCAGCACGGTTGCCAAGAGCATCCAGCGCAGGTCGGCCTTCAAGAAGCGCAACACCGTGTCCCACACGGCGCCCGCCACGTCGCGGTTGAAATGGTGCCCAGAGGCCTGGCTGAGGAAGGTGATGCGCCCGAGGGACAACCCGGCCAACAACACCAAGGTCATCAGCGCGGTACCGATGGCCATCCGCAGCAGGACCTTGCGGTGGTCGAGCCCGATCACGATGCCGATGATGGCCAGTACCAGCGCAACGACTGGGATCGCCCACTTGAGCTTCACGATGAGGTTGAAAAAGCCGGAGAACTTCGAGACCTGCTGCTGCGAGACGATCGTGACCCCGAGGCTGTTGCCCGTGGTCAGGATGGACTTGAGCGGGTTGAAGAGCGTGACACCGTGCTGGTTCGCCGATTCGATCAGGTTGTTCAATGCCGGCGTGACGTTGACGACGATCTGGCCGCCCCCCTCGACCCTCTCTTGCAACGGCGACTTCTTGCCCGTGAGGACGTCGATCACCGCATCATGGGTATGGCGGTTCAACCGGTCCCACAGTTGGCCGAACTTCGGGCTCTCGAACACCTGGAGAGCGAGCCCGTAGACGTAGTTCTTCACCTGGCTCACGATCGGCGTCACGATCGGCTTCGCCGCGGCCGGCAACACCTGCGTGACCTTGTTCTGCACGACGTGCGTCGAGAACAGCGCGTCGGTGGCCTTGTGCGCCAGGTGGTCCACGATGACCGGGTTGCGCGCCAGCGGTGCCATCGTGCGCGACGTACTGGTCAGTGTTGGTGACCGTACGAATGGCCCACACCGAGATGACCGAGATTGGAATCAGGAGTGAAGCCAGCACGACGAGCACCCAGGCGATGATCGCCCTCGTCCGGCGAGCACGCGGCTGCTTCACCGGCGCCTGCTCGCCGCCGCCGGTGGCGGCCGCCGGCGTCGAACCGCCGGGCCGTCCGGCCCCCCCGGCGTCTCCCTGACTCATTTCGTCGCCCTCATGCCCCAAATGCCTAGTGCGAATGACCGTGGCCTGCACGGATCCCTGGACCGGGCTGGGGCTCGCTAGGGTTTCGGCATGCGGGGAGAACTGCGCAGAATGATCCTGAGCGCCTCGTCGGCGTTCCTGGCGCCGTTCGTCTTCTTCGGGATCATCGTGCTGCGCAAGGCGAACCGCCGGGTCAGCTTCGTGGCCCGCTTCTGGACCAAGCGCCTCCAGCACGAGATCTCCCGCTGGACCTAGCCCTGAACCTCGGACCCAGGCGCACCTACGCTGACCGCGTGCTAACCGGTCTGGCTCACTCGGCAATCTGCGTGCCCGACGTTGAAGCGGCCACCCGCTGGTACACCGACGTGCTCGGTCTGGAGGTCCTCTCACCTCCGTACCGCATGGAGGGTGATCAGATCGAACGCGACATGGGCGAGCTCGTCCCATCGCCCGTCGTCGTGACCGCCGCAATCGTAGGGTTCGCGCAGGACGACCGCGTGCTGGAGCTGATCGAGTACCCAGGGACAGACATCGCGGCGAACCGAGGCGACAGAGCGTCGGTCACGAGCGCGGGCATCACCCACGTCGGGATGGTCTGCGACGACATCGGCGCCACCAGAGCGGAGCTCGAGGCACGTGGTGTCGAGTTCCTGACAACCGGGATCGCCGACGTCGCGGGCCTCAAGACGACGTGGTGCCACGACCCGTGGGGGACGGTCATCATCCTCCTCGAGAAGAGCCGGCAGTCACGGCCCTATTGGGGGCAGTTGCTGCCGTAGGGTCGCCGCTGTCGCCCCCGGCACCGTCCTCTCACGAACGAAACGGGCCTGACGTCTGCGGCTACGCCGTGTGAACGTCGGAAAAAATGGCAATTCTTTCCCCAAGAATGTGCATTCTGGGGTGCGCGTCGGCCACAATGGGCGCCATGAATAAGCGAGAACTAGCAAGAGCTGTCGCAGTCCAGTCCGATGTCGACTTGAAGACCGTCGTCACGGTCCTCGACGGGTTCACCGAGGTGGTGACCGCCGTCGTCTCGAAGGGCGAGCCGGTGGCCATCACCGGCTTCGCGAAGTTCGTCAAGGTGAATCGTCCCGCGCGCATGGGTCGTAACCCTGCGACGGGCGAGGCGATCCGCATCAAGGCTTCGAAGAAGGCGCGCATCACCCCGGTGAAAGCCTTCAAGGACGCCGTGCTCGCGCCAGCGAGTGCGCCGAAGCTCGCCAGGGGCGCGTACCCGACGCTGGACACCGCCGTCGCAGCCGCCGGCAAGTCATCGGCTCCGGTCGCGGCCAAGGCACCGGCCAGGAAGGCCGTGGCCAAGAAGGCGCCGGCCAAGAAGAAGGCTGCGGCGAAGCGCGCACCGGCCAAGAAGACGGCTCGTAAGACGACCGCTCGCCGGGCTCCGGCCCGCAAGACCTCCAGGAGGTAGTCGCGTACGCCCGGTCCCGCCATGGGACCGGGCACTGCGGGCTGGTGCATGCGACCGCCCGGCGACAGCGGGGACGCTCCCGACGAACATCGTGCTGTCCGGCGTCCCGCCGACCGGCCGCTCTCGCGACCGCATCCCGACCGGATCGCTCCGGACGATCCCGCATACGCCCAGGTCATCGCCGCCCACGACGCGGCCCTGGGTGCCGGCGAGGACACCTACCTCGATCCGATCTCGGGATTGGTCGTCCTGACCGCAGGTTTCCTCGCTCGCCGCGGCTCGTGCTGCGAAACGGGGTGCCGTCACTGTCCGTACCTCGAGTGACGCACGGCGGCGGTGACACGTCGCCCCGTATGCTCCATGCGGCGTCCGGCACACGGAGGGCGGTCACAACATGAGCGACACCTCGCAGGGACCCGGGTGGTGGTTGGCCTCTGACGGCAAGTGGTACCCGGCCGAACTGTGGACGGGACCACCCGAGGCGCGTCCCGACGGCGCGGTGTCGCAAGAACCGACGGTCCCGGCGTTCGGTTCCGCGTCGCCGTCCGGGCCCAGCAGCCAACCCGGTCCGGCCATCGGGCCCTGGCCCACCCAACCCGGGCCCGATGCATCCGGCATGCCCACCGGCTACGCGCAACCGGGACAACCGCCCGCCTCCACCGCGCCGGGTTCCTACCCTGCCGGCACGTACCCGACCTACGGCTACGGACAGCCCAGCCCCTACCCCACCGTCGTCGGCAAGAAGACGAACGGACTCGCCGTCGCATCGCTCGTGTGCAGCATCGCCGGGTTCCTCTTCTTCATTCCCGCCGTGTTGGGGGTCGTGTTCGGCTTCGTGGCCCGGTCCCAGATCCGCAACTCCTCGGGCACCCAAGGTGGCGAAGGCCTGGCCATCGCGGGCATCATCGTGGGGTTCGCCTGGATCGTGCTCCTGGTCGTGGTCTTCGCGATCTCCGGCACCACCAACACGAACAACAACGGCGTCGTGTTCCTGCATCTCGCCGCAGGCGGTCTCGGCACATAAGGCACGGCGGTTTCCGCCCAGAGGAGGACACATGCAAGGTCTGCTCTACGGAGTCCGGCCCGAGGAGTGGACGCCACCGGATGACTCCAATCATCTCCTCGTCGGCCTGTCGCGCACGCCGATGCGGCTCCAAGAGCTCAGCGAGCCGAAACCCATCCGCGACGACTGGGCCGTGGCCAAGACCCGGCTCACCGGTATCTGCGGGTCCGACGCCAAGATGGTCTTCATGGACTTCGGCGACGACTTCGGCGACAGCGCGCTGAACGGCTACTTCAGCTTCCCGACCGTCTTCGGGCACGAGGTGGTGGCCGACGTGGTCGAGGTCGGGCCGGCCGTGACCACGCTCGAAGTGGGCCAGCGCGTCGTGCTGAATCCGTGGCTGTCGTGCGCGCCCCGCGGGATCGACCCCATGTGCCCGTCGTGCCAGGCCGGGGACTACAGCCTCTGCTACCACTTCACCGAGGGCCCGATCGCCGCCGGCATCCACACCGGGACGTCGAAGGACGCACCCGGAGGCTTCGCCGACTACTTCCCGGCCCATGAGTCGATGCTCATCCCCGTGCCGGAGAACCTGAGCGACGAGCAGGCCGTGATCGGCGACCCGTTCGCCGTGTCGCTGCACTCGGTGACCCGCCACCCGCCCACGGCGGGTGGCAAGGTCCTGATCTACGGCGGCGGTGCGCTCGGTAGCTGCGCCACTGCGATCATCCGGGCGCTGTGGCCCGACGTCGAGGTCATGGTCGTCGCGGCCTGGCCGGCCCAGAAGGCTCTGGCCGAGAAGCTCGGCGCCACCGTCGTCGATCCCTTCCCCGTCGAACAGCTCCTCGAGGAAGCGGCGTCCTGGTCCGGCGGCGTGCTCCAGAAGTTCGGCGGCAGCGCGCTTGCCGATGGCGCATCCGGGTGGCTTCGACGTCGTCTACGACACCGTGGGGACCGCGCAGACCGCGGAGATCGGCGTCCGGCTGCTCAAGCAGCGCGGCACCATGGTCAAGAGCGGCGTGCACGCGCCGGGGCGCTGGGAATGGTCGCCGCTGTACTTCAAGGAGATCTCCTGGGTCGGCTCGAACGCCTTCGGGGTCGAGGAGGTGGACGGCGTACGCATGCACGGCATCGCCCACTACCTGAAGCTGGCCTCAGAGGGTCGGGTCGACATGACCGGGATGCTCACCCACACCTTCCGCCTCGACGAGTGGCGGGAGGCGTTCATCGCCCTCGCCACCCAGAAGGAGAGCGGCGCTATCAAGGTCGCGTTCGACTTTCGCTGAGCCCCCGGGCGGCACAAGAGCTAGCCTCGTGTGCCGCGACGACGACGCCGCACAGCAGGAGGCGTGACATCGTGCGTGGCACGCTGCCGTGACAAAGGGGGTCTGATGACCACGAGCCCGTCCATCAACTCGGATCTCGCCTTCGAGCCCAGGTGGGGTGTCGAGTCCCCGGCCACCACGGTGTTCGACTTCGATTACACCGGAGGGCGCGACCAGTTGCTGCGCCTCTACGACAAAGGGACGCGCCGCCAGTGGATCGGCAGCGACCGGTTGGACTGGAGCCAGGAGGTCGACCTCACGAATCCCGTCGGTATGCCCGACGAGATCCTGCCCATCTTCGGCACTCCGTGGTGGGACGAGATGTCCGACGAGCGCAAGGGTGAGTTCCGCCGTCACGTCGAGGCGTGGCGCTTCAGCCAGTTCATGCACGGCGAGCAGGGTGCGCTCATCTGCACGGCGAAGATCGTCCAGACGGTCCCCGACGTGGATTCCAAGTTCTACGCGGCGACCCAGGTGATCGACGAGGCGCGCCACGTCGAGGTCTACAGCCGCTACCTACACGAGAAGGTGCAGCTCGTCTACCCGCTCAACACGCATTTGAAGGCACTGCTCGACGACGTCATCTCCGACAGCCGCTGGGACATGACGTACTTGGGGATGCAGGTGCTGATTGAAGGACTGGCGTTGGCCGCCTTCGGCATCATCCGCAACAACGCCACCGACCCCCTGGCCAAGGCATTGAACGCCTACGTGATGCAGGACGAGGCGCGTCACGTCATGTTCGGCCGGCTGGCGCTGCGTGACTTCTACCCGCAACTGACCCAGGCCGAGCGCGACGACCGCGAGGCTTTCTGCATTGAAGCCTGCTACCTCATGCGCGACCGCTTCTTGGGCGAGGAGGTCTTCGAACGCCTGGAGCTGCCGCCCGAGCTCACGACCTACGTCGATCAGAGCGAATCGCTGCGCGAGTTCCGCAACTTCTTGTTCATGCGCATCGTGCCCATCCTGCGTGACATCGGGCTGTGGGGCCCCAAGCTGCGCTCGGCCTTCGAGGACATGGGCGTCATGGCCTTCGCCGACGCCGACATCGACGCGGAGATGGCCGGTGACGAGCAGGCGGCCCAAGAGCTCGACGAACAACGTGACGCGCGGATGGCGCACGTGCAGGCGGTGGCGGAACAGGCCTGACCCGCGGGCGGTCGCGGCCGCTCAGCCCCCTTCGAGAGCGCGCTCGAGCCCGGTCTGGATCTGGGAGGTGGGCTCGTTGGTGTCGAGGTAGTCACGCCACGCGGTGACCTTGCCGTCGGCGTCGACGTCAATGACCGTCGCGCCCTGCATGGTGATGGGCACGCCTGAGCCCTCGCCGGCGCTGAAGGTCCCCGTGCCGGTCCACTCGAAGACAGCCCAGTCCTGGCCCCCTCGGATGCGATCGACCTTCTGGCCCCAGTCGGGGAAGATGGCGTCGGTGTCGCGCGCCACCTTGTGCAGGTCGGTGGTCCACGGCGTCACCGGGTCGCAGAACTTGCCTCCGGGCGCGAAGAGCGCCGCGAAGTCGTCAGGCCCCTCAATCGACTCGAACGCCCGCGCCCATCCGTCCCAGTCCCGCTGTGTCTCCCTTTGTGCGCTCACCGGCGCCTCCTTCCTGTGCCGCCAGACCCAGTCGCTCCGGCACCGCCGCCGTTCCCCCGCAGTGATTGTGCCTCGAAGGCGACCACCGCGTCATCGACGGGCAGGACCATCTGGGGCTGGACGAACTGGTGCGCCTCGGCCACCAGCTTGACCGCGGTCCCCCAGGCGGTGAACCCGACGACGTGGCGGGCGAAGCCAATCGGGCCCTCGGTGACCTTGACCTCGACCACCCCCTGCCCGCCCACCTCGAGCGCGGAGCGTTGCATGCGCTCCATGGCCGACTCCCGGGCGGCGTACATCGCCTGGGTGTAGTTGGTCAGCTCGACGTTCTGGGTCGACTGGCGCATGGCGGCGCCCGCGGTGCGCCTCGGGGCGTAGACGAAGCTCGCCCCGAAGGCGAGCCCGACTGGTATCCAGCCGGCGCGCAACAAGAGCGTGAAGTCGCGGGCCGAGAGGTCGGACACGAAGGGCATCGCCTCGGCCGCATCCGCTCCTCGGGGATCCTTCGCGCGGCCGTCCATCGGGCGCACGGCGGTGCCGACCAGCTCGACGTCGACGTGGTGCGTGCGCACCGACACCTCCACCCGCACGCCCACCACGCCGTGCCCGTGCACCTTGCCGCACTCGCCCCGTAGCTGGCGGGCCGCGTAGTCGACCGCCGCGTTGTGGGCGTCGGAGGCGAGGGTGACCGCGCCCGCCCCCCAGTTCCACACGCCGATGGGGATCGACACGACGCCCACCCCGCAGACGAGGTCGAGGGGTTCCCATCCGGCCGCGTGCAGGAGGAGCGCTTCGTCGACCGAGAGGTCCGAGGTGATGCCCCGGGCCTTCGACGGCGGCGGCGCGGTCGCCATGGATCGGGCGCCCCGGAGCATTTCAGCCCGCACGTCGGGCCGCGGCGGCGTCGGAGTCGTCGTGCTCATCCGAGACGCACCGTCGGTGTGGGCGCCGGGATGGGGTCGAAGTCCTTGAAGCGCCGCATCCGGTTTCCCCGCAGCGTGCAGTCGATCACCTCGTCGCCCTGGGACAGTTCACGCTGGGCGATGTCGATCAGGGCACCGTGCAGCTGGTCGCCGGCCAGCTGCTGGCGCACGTGCTTGCGGGCGAGTTGGCGCACCGCCATGTGCGCCTTCGTCACCTGCTCGACGAGAGCCGGCCCTTGCGGGGTCCCCCAGCCGATGTTGCCCTCCATCTGGTACTCGGTCATGCAGTAGGCCCAGACGCGGACCGATGCCAGCGCGGCCACCACCGCCACGGGCATGAACCCCGCCTCAATCGACTTGGTCAGGCGTTGCCCGGCCAGGTAGGTCGTCCAGGGCGCGCCGCCGGCCGGTGGCGGCCCGTCCTCGACCGTGACCGCGGTGCCGAGGAAGTGGAACTCGGTCGTGCCGGTATCGGCCACGTTGGACACGCGGTCCACGACGCCGATGATGCCGTGGGCGCCCAATGCTTCGGCCTCCTCGACCATCCGGCCGTAGGCCGTCCCGTAGCCCTGCGTCCAGGCCGACTCGACCCAGGGCTGCTCGAAGTTCTGACCCCAGGCGCGGTGCTCCATGGACACGTAACCGTGGGGACAGCGGTACGTCTCGCTGTAGGAGCCCGGGCTGTCGGGCACGCCGGCGTAAGGCGTCATACCGCGCATGTAACCCGAGCCCGGCCCGTACCAACCCCACTGCATGACGCAGAAACCCTGGACGAGCGCGACGGGTTGGAGTCCGAGCTCGAGACAGGCCGCGAAGTCGGGCACCGTGAGCCCCGACGAGAAGGCGCTCGACTCCAGCCGGCGCACGGCTGCTTCGGGCAGGTCTCCCTCGGGGCCGCCGGCGGGGACCGGAGCAGAAGCGGGCGGCGGGCCGCCCAGATCAGACCCGTCGCTGAGTCCCGACATCAGATGCGCGACATCAGTTGTCGAGCGAGATGATGGTCGTCGGCTTGGGGAGGGTGACCTCGCCGCTGCGCTTGGTGACCGCCGTGCCGAGCGCTAGGAACTCAATTGTGTGCGAGCCCCACTGGTGCGACTTCTCCTCGAGGCGCACGCCCACAATGCCCGACGCGTTCAGGCGGCCGGCCTCGTCTTGCATGCGCGTCATGGCGAGCTCGCGCGCCTCGTAGAGCGCCTGGGTGAAATTCGGCAGCTCGACGTTCTGACCTACCGAGCCGAGCGCCTGCGTGAGCTTGCGGTGTGCGATGTGAAAGACGCAGGTTCCCATGACGAGACCCTGGGGAACGTGCCCCGTCTGCATCAAGGTCCAGAAGTCCTGACCGGAGAGGTCCGAGGTGAACGGCTTGCCCAGAGCGTTGAGGTAGGACGTCCCGTCCTCGGCCTTGACCGCGGTGCCGAAGGCGATGAACTCGGCGGAGTCGTTCCCCCACTCGTAGTAGTTGACGTCGAGCCTGACACCGACGACACCGTCGGCACCGAGCTCCTCGGCCTCCTCTTCCATTCGGTTCATCGCCAGTTCCCGGGCCGTGTACATGGCCTCGGTGAGCTTCTCGAGCTCCTGGCTCTGCCCCCACTTCCGGGTTTGGATCCCGATGTGGTAGATCGACGAGCCCATCACGAAGCCCAGCGGGTGGAAGCCGGCTTCCTTGACGAGGAGGAACTCGTTCACCGAGAGGTCGGACGTGAACAGGCCGTGCTCGAGCTCCTCGAGGCGGTGGGTCGCATCCTTCGGGAGATCCGTGGGTGCAGCCGTTGGGACAGGGGGTGGGCTCTCGTGCGCCCCCTGGGGCTGGGTATCGGTCATGACTGTCCTCCGATCACGATCTGCTCCAGCGCGAGGCGGGTCGCATCGCTGGTGGCCGCCTCCGCTTGGAGGGTGGCCAGCAGCCTGGTGAGCCACTGCGCCATGTCGACTTGCTCACTGCGGATCCGGATGCCGCCCGACGAGTGGCCGATGCTGCAGCGAACCGAGGCCCCTTCGACGACTGCATCGAGGGTGTCGTCACCGAGGACGATATGAACCGACTTGACGTCCTCAGACTTGCGAAAGCGTCCTGCTCGTTCGACGGCGATGCGGCCACCCAGGACGTCTGCGAGCTGTGCGACCAGCAGCTTGAGCATGATCCGGAGATCGGTGCTGTTCGACGCCAGCTGCGAGACCGCCATGCTCAGGTCGAATGCGGCGCCTGGCGTTGGTGAGTCGTTGAGCGGAAAGGGTGAGCCGGTGGGCTCCATCGACATTGGGCGCATCGTACGCCAGGTCCTAGGTGTGACCCGTGCGGGCTCCCCCTGTCGGACGGATCAGCCTGGTCGAGGCTCGAGGATCACAACGGGGATGTCCCGGTGGGCCTTCTGCTGATAGCCGGCGTAGCCCTTGTAGACCGCCACGATCTCGGGCCAGAGGGAGGTTTTCTCCTCCGGGGACGCCGTTCGGGCCACCATGGGCCGGGTCACCCCATCCATCGTGATCTCGACATCGGGTGTGGCGCGCAGGTTGCGATACCACTGCGGATCGCGGTCGTCGCCGCCCTTTGACGCCACCAGCACGACACGGGAGTCATCGTGCAGCGGCGTCGCCAGCATGGTGGAACGCCGTTCGCCGCTCTTCCTCCCGATGGTGTGGAGCTCGACCCCGGGCATGCCGAAGAGCCGTTTGGGCCACCGGCCGCCCGTCACCCGCAGCGCAGCCCTGTGCGTCAAGTTCATGAACCTGAAACCTGCGTCGACCACCGGCTTGCGTTGCTCGGTCATTGTCGTGCCGTTGTCCCTTCGTCTCGTTTTCCGTCCGTCGTGTGCACTGTTTCGCAACTCGTTCGTCACGATAGGCACGCAGGCTGACTCGAAATGTACGTTGCGGTGCAAACGGACGAAATCTAGCGGCGCCTGCGCCACTGACGTACCGATGGCGTGACTGCGGAACAGAACGGTTCCGTAACGGATTTCGCACGTCACACCGTGATTTCTCTCGATACGATTGCGCCGGCGGGATCGAGACAGTTGGCGAAGGCGAGACCCGACAAGGAGGAAGGTGCTTCCCCCAGCACGTAGGACGCGATGGCGGCGCCGTTCCTCACGGCGTCCTCAGACGCCCGCACCGCTCCGGATCTCGCGCGGCATCTATCCCATCCGGCCCATCCGGCCCGTCCGCGCCGCGCTGGCGACGCTCGTCGCCGTCACCGGGACGATCGCGCTCGCGTCGATCACCGTCGCCGCGCCTCGTGCCGCAGCGGACAACTGGGCGCCGGTCCACGCAGGCGACTTCCCCGACCCGAGCGTCCTGAATTGGGGCGGGACCTACTACGGCTTCGCCACGCAGAACTTCGCCGCGGTAGGGCACACGATCAACATTCAGGTGTCGACATCGCTCGACGGGGTCAACTGGACAGCACTGAACGGGGTCGACGCTTTGCCCAATCTCCCGTCCTGGGCCGAGGAGGGAAACACGTGGGCACCGAGCGTCGTCCGCGGCACCGACAACGACTTCGTCATGTACTACGTCGCGACCGACGCTGCCAGCGGGGACCAGTGCATCGGCCGCGCCACGTCGGTCCTCCCGACCGGTCCCTACGTCGACACCAGTGCTCCCTCCGCGCCCGTCGTGTGCCAGAACGGGACGGATCCGTTCCCGGTGATCGACAACGGCAACCTCGGGGGAAGCATCGACCCCGACATCTTCACCGACAACGCCGGCTCGTCCTGGTTGATCTGGAAGAGCGACGGCAACCACGTCGGGACGAACACCTACATCTGGTCCATACCGCTCAGAGCGGACTACCAGCCCGTCGCCAGCGACAGCCCGACGCAGCTGATGATGGACGACGCAGCGTGGCAGAGCGGGGTCGTCGAGGGCCCCGACATGTACGAGACACCGAGCACCAACACGTACTCCCTGTTCTACTCCGCGAGCCAGGAGGGCTCCACGTCGTACGGCATCGGCTGGGCCAGTTGCCCGAGCGGCCCGTCAGCAGCGTGTCAGGAAATGTCGGGGTCCGGCCCGCTCCTCGGCACCCAACCCGGCGTCTCAGGCCCAGGAGGGCCCGACGTCTACACCCTGCCGGGCGGACAGACCGTCCTGGCCTTCGCCGGCTGGCAAGGCGCCACGATCGGCTACCTGAGCTGCGGGTTCCGCCCGATGTACCTGGCCGATCTGTCGTTCACGACGCCCGGCGGCCAGCCGATCCTCTCGCCCTACGACCCGAACGAGGCGGTCGCAGCCAGCCCCTCGTGTGCGCACTCGCCGACTCCGGCGCCCGGGTACTGGCAGGTGGCCGCCGACGGTGGTGTCTTCACATTCGGTTCGGCCGGCTTCTACGGCTCCACCGGCTCCATGCGGCTCAACAAACCCGTCGTCGGCATGGCGGTCACGCCCGACCAACACGGCTACTGGCTCGTCGCCTCTGACGGCGGCGTGTTCGCTTACGGCGACGCCGGCTTCCACGGCTCCACCGGGTCCATGGTGCTCAACAAACCGATCATCGGCATGATCCCCACGCTCGATGGAGGCGGCTACTGGCTCATCGCTTCGGACGGCGGCGTCTTCGCATTCGGCGACGCGCACTTCTACGGGTCCGCCGGCGGCAACAACCTCGCGTACCCCGTCACGGCGGCCGCGCCGGCGTACCTCGGCGGCGGCTACTGGATAGTGGACTCGAACGGGCAGGTCTTCAGTTACGGCGACGCGCGCTTCGAGGGCCAACCGCCGTATGCGCCCGGTGGCTACCGCGTCACGGGCATGGCGGGCACGTACAGCTCCAACGGGTACTGGCTGGCCAGCGCGAACGGCAACGTCGCCACCTTCGGCAACGCGGCGTACTTCGGATCCGAGATCGGGACGGCGCTCAACGCGCCGGTCGTCGGCATGTCGTCGACCATCGACGGCAACGGCTACTGGCTGCAAGGTGCCGACGGGGGCATCTTCACCTTCGGGGACGCGCCGTTCCTCGGATCGATGGGCGGGCAGCATCTGAACGCGCCGATGGTCGGCATCGCCGGCGTCTGATTCACCAGGCCTGACTCACAAACCGACGCACCATCTGCGCCCCGACCGCATCAGCCGTCAACGTCCCGTCAGAACCCGGTCCCGCCGCCACCCGGCGTGGTGGTCGGGGGCGACGTCGTCGGCGTCGTGGTCGACGTGGTCGGCGGGTTGGTCGGTGGCGGGGCGGTCGGCTGCGTCGCGGGCTGCTGGGAGGCGGGCGGGCTGGCCGGCGTGGCCGCGTGCGAGCCCTGCGTCGTCGAGGTCATCGGCTGGGTGCTGGTGCTGGTGGGCGCGGAGGTCGAGGTCGAGGACGAGCCGGCGTGCGCGGCCGAGGCCGGGATACCGCTCTTCAACACGGCGAACCACGCGCCCGCGACCGCCTGCCCCTTGGCTTGTCCCTTCTTCTTGTCACCCTCGAAGCGGTAGAGCGCGACGTTGTGGAACGCGACCTGCCAGTGTCCGTTGTCGACCTTGATCAGCGAGAGTCCCTTGACCCCCTTGGGGCCCTTGATGTGGGTCCCCTTAGGCACGAGCAGCGGCGGCCAGATCTTGGCGCAGGCGCCCGTGCACTTCGATCCTCCTGCCGGGTCCACGGTGAAGCGGTACAGCGTGCGGCCGGACGCCGTGGCGAGCACGGTCCCGACGTGCGGCACGGTGGCCGTCGAGACGGTGATCGTCTTGGCGTGCGAACTTGTCGCACCCACCGGCGCAGCCTGAGCCGCCAAAGCGAGACCAGTGGCGAACCCTGCACCGAGCCCGAGCCCGGCCGTGACCGCAAGGGCAACCCGCGCCGGCGTCGCGCAGAGGGCCCCGGCTCGGACCATCGGAGCGAAACCCCGAGCGCGCCTCACCCTTGGCAATGCCGAGGCCGAGGCCCTCCACACGTTCCCACCGCCCGGCACATCTCGGCTGCTCTGCCTGCGTGCCCGCCGCGCCGTCACTGGTGTCGCCATGCCGAGTTGTCCTTTCGTTCGTGTGCTCTTCGGCCCGTGTCAGCCGTTGGTGCCCGCGGCACTGCCCGTGCCGGTTCGTCGGTCGTCGGAGTCGAAGCGCCACCGGTCGGTGTCGGACCGCTCTTCTGGGGAGGTCATACGGGCCGGGGCGGGAGCCGGATTGCGGCGTATCCTTGGACGGGAGCACACCACCCGTTGGAGCGGGCGCCAAAGGGGAGGCACGTCATGACAGGCAGCACCGGCCGGTTCGAGCTGCGAGGCATCAACCATCTCGCCCTCGTCTGCCGTGACATGGAGCAGACGGTCGACTTCTACACGAACGTGCTCGGCATGCCGCTCGTGAAGACCATTGAGCTGCCGGCCGGCATGGGGCAGCACTTCTTCTTCGACTGTGGTGGCGGCGACTGCCTCGCCTTCTTCTGGTTCCCCGATGCGCCCGACGGCGTGCCCGGGATCAGCGCGCCGGCGGCGCGACCCGATCAGGGCGACCTGACGAGCGCTATCGGGTCGATGAACCACGTTGCCTTCGACGTCTCGCCCGACAAGATCGAGGACTATCGCGACCGCCTGCTCGCGGCGGGCATCGACTGCACCGAAATCGCGAACCACGACGACTCCGAATGGGGCATCAGCGACGCCATGCACACGGGCGTCTACGTGCGCAGCATCTACTTCCAGGACCCCGACGGCATCCTGCTCGAGTTCGCCTGCTGGATGCGCGAGTTCACCCTCTCCGATGTCTCGCACACGCCGGCGCGGGCCGTCGACGCCACCGAGGCGGGCGAGACCGAGCTCCCCGCCCAGCCGACGCCCGTCTGATTCGCCCACCCACAGCGATGCCCCGCCTCCGCCAGGTCCCCAAGGACGAAGCCACCGCGCCCATCGTGGCCACCATGTACGAATGGCTCTTCGAGGGACGCGACCCCGTGGCCGAACCAGGCCGATGGGACGGCACGACCGGTGACTGGTGGACCGTCTTCGCCAACAGCCCCGACATCCTCGATCACTGTGTCACGGGATTCGGCCTCTACCAGTCTCCGACGCGCACGCTCGACCCCGCGCTCCGCGAGCTGGGCCAGATCCGCGCCGGCTGGGCGGCCGCCAGCCAGTTCGTCTTCAGCCAGCATGCCAAGTCCATGCGCGAGCTCGGCATGCCCGAGGCGCAGATCGCACACATCCCCGCCTGGTCGACGGCACCAGAGGGCACGTACAACGCCGTCGAGCGCACCGTGTTGGCCTACACCGACTGCCTCGTCTACGACCACGGCCGCGTTCCCGACGAGCTCTTCAGCGAATTGCGCCGCCACCTCAGCGACATTGCCATCCTCGAGCTGACCTACATCACCACGCTGTATCTTCAGCACGCCGTGATGTCCAAGGCCCTCCGCACCGAATTCGACGACCGCGACGATCCCATCGTCGAGGTGCCCGGTCCCGAGGGGGCCAGCGCAATGCATCCGGGACCACGCCGGTGAGGGCGCCGCACACCGTGCTGCCCTCAGACGAGGGCCGTCACGTCCCCGACGCCGAGGGCCTGTGGAACGAGTCGTACTACTGCGACTTCGTCAGCGACGACGGCACGCTCGGCGGCTGGCTGCGCCTCGGCCTCTACCCCAACCGCGGGGTCGCCTGGTGGACCGCGTGGATCGTCCGCCCCCCGTCGGCGGGCTCCCCGGGCTCCCCGGGCATCTGCTCCGTCGACTACAGAGCCCCCGTGCCACCGGGCGACACCCTGGTCTCCGAGTCACCCATGGAGGGGCGCCGCGGCGGGCGCATCGAGATCGACCTGCGCCGGCCCCTCGACGAGTTCCGCCTCGCCGCCCATGTGCCGGGCACCGCGGTGACCGAACCCGCCGACGTCTACGCCAAGGGTGAGCACGAGGCCGGCCCGGCCGTCGACCTCGATCTGGACCTCACCTGGACCACGGACGGCTCGGCGTACCACTACGAGCTCACCACGCGCTACGAGATCCCGTGTCTGGTCGCCGGCACCGTCACGATGGACGGGCAGACCTGCAGCGTGGACGGACAGGGCCAGCGCGACCACTCATGGGGCGTGCGCGACTGGTGGGCGTTCGGATGGTGCTGGTGCTCCATGCGGCTCACTGACGGCACGCGCATCCACCTGGCCGACATTCGCATGCCCGGCATGCCCGTGTTCTTCGGCTACGTCCAGACGCCCGGCACGGTGACTCCTCTCACCGCGCTCTCGGTAACCGAAGAGATGGGCGAACATGGATTTCCCACCAGCGCCCGTGTCGAGATCGCCGCCGCCCCCGAGCACGACCTCGGTCTCGACGTGACGCCGGTCGCCTTCGGTCCGGTCGTGCTGCGCGACGACGACCCGGCCGCGGGCGCCAACCCGCGCACGAGTCGCTTCCCCCGCGCCATGGTGACCTGCCGCGCCGACGACGGGCGCTCGGGCTCGGGGTGGATCGAGTGGAACCAACCTGATCCTGCGCCGTCGGGCTGACGCCGGCGCCGCCGATACCCTTTTTGGGTGGCCGGGAACCGAGAATCTCGTGATGGGCTCACGAGCCTGCACGCGTTGCGTGCTCGCCGCGTCCCATGCCGCAGCGCACGCGTCGTCGCCCTCTCGCTGACCGCGGCGCTCTCCGCCGCGACCGCTGCTGGCGTTGCTGCCGGCAACGCATCCGCCGCCACGACTGGATCCCCCACGTCCACCACCGCCACCACCGCCACGACCGCGGGTTCGACCACAAGCACCACCAACCCGACCCCGCCGCCGCCGGACACCAGCGCCGGGTCGGCCTCGTCCCACCTCACCGTGGCGGACGAATGGGTGGCCAAGGCCGTCACGGCGGAGGAGAACCTCGGCAGCGTGCGGATCGAAGGAAAGGTCACCCAGGGCAAGAACGTGATCGTGCTCGACCTGCTGGTCAACGGGGACGGCGAGGGCGGCGGCGTCCTCGTCCAACAGGGCAACGTCATCAAGATCGAACGGGTCGGCACGCTGCTGTACCTCAACGCACCGAAGAGGTTCTGGTCGACGCACGCCACTGCGGCCCAGACCAAGACCTACGGCGGCAAGTGGATCGACGTCTCCGCGCTGGACTCGCGCTTCGTCTCCTTCGACCAGTTCCTCAATGCGGCCGACCTGGTCCACGCCGTCTTCCGTGGCTACGCCACTCCGTTGACGGTGGGTACGCCGACGACGTTCGGTCGCCACAAGGTCGTCGTCGTCAAGGACGCGGCGACCAGCAACGGCACGCGCACTACGGGCCTCATGTACATCGGCACCGCCAGCCCGCACGACGTCTACAAGATCGTCGACGACGCGCCGGGTCAGAAGAGCACCCTCGTGTTCAACACCTACGGCAAGGCTGTCGCGCTCACCGTCCCGCCCGCGCCGATTAACGTCTCTTGAGTCCGCTCAGAAGTTCGAGGTTCAACCGTCCGCTCCTCAGAAGTCTGCGGGCGTGTCGGATCGTTACTTGAACATGTCGCCGAGGACCTTGGCGGCTCCGACGCCGGCCGCCGCACCCTCGACGCCGTGGTGGTCGTCTCGGTCCGGCATGTACTCGCTGATGACGCCGGCCAAGATCGGCACCGGCATCGACTGCAGCCAGATCCGGCCCGGTCCGGTCAACACCGCAAAGTGATGGCCGTCAGCGCCCATGTACCGGTTGGCGAGACCCGGCACCTTCTGCACCGAGAACGTCACCGACGCCTGGAAGAGACCGGCGTGGCCCGGGTGCACCCGCATCGTCTGACCCGGCTGGAGGTCGTAGACGATCACCTCGCCCGAGAGGTCGACGAAGGCGCGGCCTGCACCACCGATCTTCTGGAGGATGAAGCCCTCGCCGCCGAAGACGCCGCCGCGGAAGGACTGCTGGAATCCCATCGACAGCTCGATCCCCGGTGTGGCCGCCATGAACCCGTGCTTGTGCACCATGAACTCGTTGCCCGGCGTCACATCGATGGGGAGGATGTGACCCGGCACCTTCGACGCGAAGGCGATGGAGCCGGGACCGCCTTGCGCGGTGTACGTGGTCATCATGATGCTGGCACCCGAGACGGCGCGCTTGACGGCACCCATGATCCCCTTGCCGCCCATGCCGCCGCCGGTGTTGGTCTGCATCTGGATCGCATCTGACATCCAGCTGAACTCTCCGGCCTCCGACACGACGGACTCGTCCGCCGCCAGTGAGAGCTCGAGGACCGGCATCGTCGTTCCGTGGATCGTCTCTTCCATCGTGGCCTCCTCATCCGTCCGTCTCGGTGCGAGACGGTGGAGTGCAGCGCCCGTCCCGCTCGACTCGGTATCGGTCTTCGCTTCCGTATCGGTCTGTGCGATCGGTTCCCTTACGTCTTGCCTCCTGGGTTCCAGTCTCGCGCTCGCCCTGCCGTGGGGGTCGGCTCGACCTGCGCCTCAGGGGCACCGCGATGCCGATGGACCCGTCCAGCGTTCTAATCCATTCTGGCCGCCCGTGGTCGGATCGTCGATGGCGCACACCAGCGTCCCCGCGGCGGGCGGACTCGAGCGGCGTCGTCAGGCTCCGCCAGGCTCGGTCAGGTCGCCGCCGCACCGCCGGGCAGCTCGGCGTCCGCCGAACGCATGAACCGCCCGGGACCGTGCGCCCCCGAGATCAGCCGCTCGGCCAATGACACCTCGACGAGGCCGAGGGCCATGCCGAAGGCCGCGCCCAGGACGAAGTTGGTCACGAACACCAGGACGATCGACTCTTTGGGCACGAGGTCCGCGATCAGGACCACGATCTCGTGCTCGAGGGCGAGCGGGATGGTCACCATGACCAAGACCAGCCAGAAGTTGGGCCAGACCACGCGCACCGAACGCCGGAAGGCGTCGGGGACCGAGCAGTCGAGGAGGTTGATCAGCGGGCCGACCAGGGCGGTGAGGGTCCCGACGACGAGGCCCGGAACGACGAGGAACAGCGCGGAGAACGCGCTGAGCACGACGAGGAGCAAATCCGCCAGTAGCAGCCGGAACCAGGGCAATGTCGCCAGGACCCTGCTCACCGGCTGGGGCATCTGGTTGCGTTCGACCGCGCCCACCAGGCGCTCGAGCATGCCGCTGTAGAAGGTGAGCCCGAGCGTCGAGACGCCGAAGAAGACGAGCCCGGTGACCGACTCCAGGCCGAGATGGTCGACGGCGATCTCGGTGAACCAGGTGCTCTGGAACGCATCGAGGCCGAAGATCACCAGGGCGGGGACGATGACGCGGCCGGGCTCGAGCCGGGCCGTCCGCCAGGCCATGGACAACAACTCGAGGGGATGGAGTGGATGCCGGTCCGGATGGTGGCGCCGGACTGGTGGGACCGAGCGGTCGTAGTGTCTCCGGCGCAGACGAAGGCGCCTCCGGTGCCGCGTCGTGGTCGCGGCGGCGGGATCGGGCAGCGGGTTCAACAGGTCGTCGAGGTCCGCAGTCGCATCATCCTCGGGCCCGCTCATGCGGGGAGGAACCCGCTCATGCGGGGAGGAACCCGTCGCCGACGAAGTCGAAGAGCCTCGCCGTCGGATCGAAGTCCAGTGGCTCCCCGACAAAGCGATCCCTGCCGACGGAGAGCACGAAGCCGGCAGGATCCTCGAAGGCCACCTCTTCGAACCCGGCGGTGGCGAAGTCGGCGCGGATGCTCGGCGTGGCGTCGGGCTTGCGGCGGTGCCGGGTCCAGATGACCTCTGCGCCCCGACGGCAGAATCCACGGAGCGCCGTGATAGTGCGTCTGATGTCTGCCGAGCTGATGTTCCCGAACACGCCGCAGACCAGCACCAGGTCGGCCGGCACCTGCGCTTCGTACCAGCGGGACAACGAGGCGTCCCCCTCCTGAATCCGGACCTGATCGGCTACGCCCACCGACGCCGCCCGGTCCCGGGCAAAGGCGACCAGGCCCGGGTCGAGCTCGACGAGCAGGGCCGAGACCTCGGCCCGGCGCGGATGGGTCGCCACCACGTCAATGACATCGCGCCCCTGCCCGGCGCACATGCTCACGATGCGGACCGGCCCTCCGTGGCCGGTAGGCACCCGGTCGAGGAAGTCCCTGACCATCCCCTGCACTACCCGCAGCCGGAGCGACAATGGCGAGTCGGGATTCTCGTAGGCGTCGTGCCAGCGCACCCAGTGCGAATCGTCCGACCCCGAGCCCGCTGGTGGATGGTCCCCGAGGGCCATGGCGGCCCATCGTAGGGTGGGCTGCGTGACCGCCCCGACCGGGCACGCTCGGCTGTGATCAAGTACATCGGTTCGAAGCGCCGTCTCGTCCCGGTCCTTGCCCGCGTCTGCGAGGCCTCCGGCGCCCGCACCGCGCTCGACCTCTTCACCGGGACGACCCGCGTGGCGCAGGCCTTCAAGGCGCAGGGCGTGCACGTCACCGCCGTCGACAGTGCTCGCTACGCGCACGCCTTCGCCCGCACCTACATCGAGGCGGACGCCGCCGCCACCGATTCCGGCGCGCTCAGGTCGGCCATCGCCCATCTCAACGCTCTCCCGGGCACGGAGGGCTACGTCACCGAGACGTTCAGCCGGCAGGCCCGCTTCTTCCAACCGCACAATGCGATGCGCATCGATGCGGCGCGGGACGCCATCGACTCGGAGTATGCGGGGTCACCTCTGTTCCCTCTCTTGTTGACGTCGTTGATCGAGGCGGCGGACCGGGTGGACTCGACGACCGGCGTGCAGATGGCGTACGTGAAGCAGTGGGCGCCGCGGTCGTACAACCCCTTGGAGCTGCGCGTGCCCGAGCTGCTCGCCGGCGGCGGCCGTGCCGTCCATGGCGACGCCGTCGAGCTCGTGCACGGGTCGGGGCTGGGCCATGTCGACCTGGCCTACCTCGATCCGCCGTACAACCAACACCGGTATTTCACCAACTACCACGTGTGGGAGACGCTGGTCGCTTGGGACGTGCCCGAGTCATACGGCGTCGCCCGCAAACGGGTGGACTCCCGCGACCCGGCCACCAGATCCGCGTTCAACTCGAAGCGGACGATGCCCGCCGCGCTCGCCTCGGTGGTCGCCGCGGTGGACTGTGACCTGCTGGTGCTCTCCTACAACGACGAGTCCTGGCTCGAGCCCGAGGAGCTCGAGGTGCTCTGCGGCGCCGGGGGAGGCGCGACGTGGCGACGCTCGCCTTCGATTCGACTCGCTACGTGGGTGCCCGTATCGGCATCTTCGATCCGGCCGGACGCAAGGTCGGGCGGGTGAGCCATCTCTCCAACCGGGAGTTGCTCGTCATCGCCGGCGACCCGTCCATGGTGCGCCGGGTCGTCGGTTCGGTCGGCTCGGCGCCGCTCGCTTCGACGCCTCCTTCGGCCATGACGGTCTGCGCGCCCCGCGTGGATCGACTACAACAGGCAACGTGAGCAAGCACGATCACGCTGGCCACGGTGGCGCCCACCACGACGAGTCCGACAAGGACGACGGATCGGACGCTTCGCCCGCATCGCCGGGATCGCACCCACCAGCGGGGTCCCACGAGACGGACTATCCGCGGCTCGAGGAGTGCGACCTGTCCCTGCGACTCTCCAAGGACGAAGAGAACAAGCGTCTCGGGAAGGCGCAGCGCCGCCTGTTGCACCTGCGACTGATCAACGGCGGCCAGCTGAACGAGGGCAGGCTCGGACCTCCGGTGTGCGTCGTCTTCGAAGGCTGGGACGCCGCCGGGAAGGGCGGCGCGATCAAGCGGCTGGTCGAGCCGCTCGACCCCCGCCACGTGCACGTTGCCCCCTTCGCCGCACCCACGCCCGATGAGCTGCGCCACCACTTCTTGTGGCGCTTTTGGCCTCCGCTGCCCGGGTGGGGCGGCATGACCATCTTCGACCGCAGCTGGTACGGACGGGTGCTGGTGGAACGGGTCGAGAACTTGGCGACCGAGGTCCAGTGGCGTCGTGCCTACCAGGAGATCTTCGACTTCGAGCACACCTTGGCCGAAGAGGGGATGATCGTCATCAAGCTGTGGATGCACATGTCGCACGAAGAACAGCTGCGGCGATTCGAGGGACGGCGTGAGGATCCCCTCAAGTCGTGGAAGCTCACGGGAGAAGACTGGCGCAACCGCGAGAAGCGCGCCGAGTACGACGCCGCGGTGTCCGACATGCTCCGGCTGACGAACGGCCCGCTGGCGCCCTGGGACGTGATCTCGTCCGAGAACAAGCGCTACGGGCGGGTCCGCGTGATTGAGACGGTGATCGAGCGGATGGAGGAGGGCATGGCGCGCTGGGGCGTGCACGTGCCCCCCTATGACGCGGCCGGAGAGAAGACCGAGTTCGCGCTCATGTTCGACGATCCGGAGTTCCAGCACGGGCCCGAGGGCCCGCCGAACGGCGCCACCACGCCCGCGGAGGAGCGGGTGCAGGCATGAGTGCAGCGTCAGGGGCCGCGGCGGCAGGCGCCGCTCCCGCCCGGCCCGGCATCACGATCCCCTTCGACGGGATTCCGCTGCATGCGCATCGCGAGTGGTTCGCCCGCCTGCGCGACCTGGGCTACACCGACGTGTGGTCCGCCGAGGTCGACGGCGCCGACGGCTTCACGCCCCTCGCGCTCGCCGCGGCCTGGGAGCCGACGCTGAACCTGGGTGTCGCCATCACGCCGGCCTACACCCGCGGCCCGGCGCTGCTCGCCCAGAGCGTGGCCGCCCTGGCGGACGCCGCACCGGGGCGCTTCGCCTGCGGGCTGGGCGCCTCGTCGCAGGTGATCGTGGCCAACTGGAACGGCCTGGCCTTCGAGAACCAGTACCGCCGTGTCCGTGACACGTTGCGCTTCTTGCAGATGGCCTTGGCCGGCGAGAAGGTGAGCGAGGAGTTCGACACTTTCCGCGTCAAGGGCTTCCGGCTGACACGCATCCCCGAGCAGCTGCCGCCGATCTATTTGGCGGCGCTCCGGCCCGGGATGTTGCACCTCGCCGGGCGGGAGGCCGACGGCGCCATCCTCAATTGGTTGAGCGCCGACGACGTCGCGACCTCGGTCGCCGAGGTCGAGAAGGCGGCGGCGGGTTCGCCGCGCCAGATCGTCGCTCGCATCTTCGTCATCGTCACCGAGGACGCCACGCTCGCCCGGACCATCGGGCGCCGGATGATCACCGCCTACCTCAACGTCGAGGCCTACGCCGAATTCCAGCGTTGGCTGGGCCGGGGCCCAGCGCTCCAGCCCATGTGGGACGCCTGGGCCGACGGCGACCGCAAAGGCGCGCTCGAGGCCATCCCCGACGACGTGGTCGACCAGCTGGTCGTCCACGGATCGGTCGCCGAGTGCCGGGCGCACGTGCAGCGCTATGTCGACAACGGCGTCACCATCCCTGCACCCGCCGTCATCCCGATCGGTGTCGACCTCGCCGAGGCGGTGGCCGGACTCTCGCCAACCGCGGGATAGGCCGGCGGGAACGGCGCAATGGCAGAGATCGACTTCCGCACCACCTCGGTGGCCGAGCTCGCCCGCTCGGTGCGGGCAAAGGAGATCGGCGCCCGTGAGCTGACCCAAGCCGCCCTCGCGCGGATCGAGAGGCTCAACCCGATCTACAACGCCTTCGTGGCCGTACACGGGGACGAGGCGCTCGCCGACGCCGACGCCATCGACACCCGCATCGCCGGAGGCGGCGATGCGGGCCCTCTCGCCGGGATCCCGATCGGGGTGAAGGACCTCCAGCGCGCGCGAAGGGTTACGTCACGACCTACGGATCGGCGCTGCACGCCGACGACCCACCCGCCGGCGCCGACGACCCCTTCGTGGCACGGATGCGCGCAGCGGGCTGCGTCATCGTCGGCAAGACCAACACCCCCGAGTTCGGGTGGATGGGCAACACCACCAACGCCATCTTCGGCCCCTCGTTCAATCCGTTCGACACACTGAGGGGACCGGGCGGATCCTCGGGCGGTTCCTCCGCTGCGCTGGCGGCGGGGATGGTGCCACTGGCCACGGGCTCCGACGGCGGCGGCTCCATCCGCATCCCGAGCGCGTGTTGCGGCCTCTCGGGGATGAAGCCGAGCCTGGGCCGCGTCCCTGCCGGCGGCCCGAACCCGCCCGGCTGGGTCGACCTCTCGACCAACGGCCCCATGGCCCGCCGCATCGCCGACGTGACCCGGGCGCTCGACGTCGCCGTCGGGCCCGATCCGACCGACCTGCGCGCCCTCCCCGCCCCGAGGCCAACTGGCTCGATGCCCTCGCCGACCCACACGTGCCGGTCAGCATCGTCTACTCCCCGACGCTCGGCTACGCCACCGTCGACGCCGAGGTGGCGGCCGTCTGCGAGCGCGCCGTCGACGTGCTCGCCTCGTTGGGCGCCGACGTCGTCGTCGTGGACACCGTCTTTGACGACGACCCCGTCGGTGATTTCCTCACCTTGACCGGGGCCGCGACGCTGCGCACCCTGCGGCCCTTCATGGACCATCCCCGTTGGAACGAGGTCCATCCCGTGCTGCGGCACTTCGTCGACGCCGCGCAGTCGACGACCGCGGAGCAGCTCCTCTTGGTCTTCGACCGCTTCCACCTGATGAACCTGAAGTTGGTCGACTTGTTCCGCACGTCACGGATCCTCGTCACGCCGACCTGCGCCGCCGTCGCCCCGCACGCCGGCGAACTGACGAGCACGGTCAACGGTGAGAACACCGCCAATTGGGTCCACTTCACGTATCCGTTCAACATGACCCGCTCCCCCGCCGCCTCGGTCTGCGTCGGCACGAGCGAGGGGGGCCTGCCCATCGGCCTGCAACTGGTCGGGCCACAGCACGGCGACCTGGTGGTGCTCCGCACGGCAGCGGCCCTCGAGGCCGCCCTCGACCTCGATACGCTCGCGTCCATCCCCGACTGACGTGAAGGAGCAGTGCCGATGTCGATCGCTACCCCCGCCACTCCGAAGGACACCGTCCGGCTGGTCAGCGAGGAGGACGCGCCGTGGGCCGATACCGGCATCGGGGTCCTTCTCAAGATCGTCCGCTTCGACGTCCAGCACGGGACCTGGGTGATCCTCAACCGTTTCAAGCCCGGCGTGCAGCTGCAGACGCATCGCCACACCGGTTCGGTCGACGCCTTCACCTCGGCCGGCCGCTGGCACTACCTCGAGTACGAGTTCTACGTCACCCCCGGGTCCTACCTCTTCGAGCCGGCCAACTCGGTACACACGCTGCACGTGCCCGAGGACAACATCGAGGACACAGACGTGTGCTTCATCATTGAGGGCGCGCTGTTGAACCTCGCCGATGACGGGTCCGTCGAATCCGTCTCCGACGGCCCCAGCACCCTCGAGGCCTACTATGCGCTGCTCGAAGCGCAGGGCGACCCGCGGCCGAACGGCATCATCGTCTGAGACCATGACGTCAACGACAGGGCCGGCGACGGCCGACGCCGGCCGCCTGCTCGACCCGAGCCTGTACTCGGGCGGTGACCCCTTCGCGCTGTATGCAGAGCTGCGCCGGACGGCGCCCGTGTGCTGGGTCGAGCGAGAGGGCGGTGGTTTCTGGGCCGTCACGACGCATCCCGAGGTGACATCCATCGGCGCCGACCCCGTGCGGTTCTGCTCGTCCCGCGGGATCCTGACCGACGAGATCGGCACGTCGTACGACTCGCCGCCCACCATGATGCACACCGACCCGCCGCAGCACACGCGTTACCGGCGGCTCGTCCAGCCGGGGTTCAAGCCGTCGATGGTGCGCCTGATGGAGGCCGGGGTGACGGCGAAGGCGCGTGCCCTCAGCGATCCGATCCGGGCCGGCGTGGCGTTCGACGTGGTCCAGGAGCTGTCGATCCCCTTCCCGTTGCAGGTCATCTGCGAGCTGCTCGGGGTGGACGGGTCGCAGTGGCCGCGCTTCTTCGACTGGTCCGAGGCGGTCATCCCCGGCGAATCCGAACGATCCGAGGAGGAGCGGGCGGCGCTGCAGCTCGAGATGTGGGACTACCTGATCGGCGTCGCCGACGAGCGGCGGCGCGCGCCGGCCGACGACCTCGTGTCGGTGCTGGCGACCGTCGGAACCGATCCGGACGGTGGCGGCGAGGCGCTGAGCGAGGCGGAACTGGCGATGTTCTTGATTCAGCTGCTGGTGGCAGGGAACGAGACGACCCGCAACCTGATCTCGGCTGGCCTGGTGGCGCTGGCCGAGAATCCCGCGCAGTGGGCGGCCCTGCGCGCCGACCCCTCCCTGGTGCCGACCGCCGTGGAGGAACTGCTCCGGTGGACCACGCCGGTGATCTCGTTCATGCGGACCGCGACGGAGGCGACGACCGTTCGGGGCGAGGCGGTCGCGGCAGGTGACCCGGTGCTCTTGGTCTACGCCTCGGCCAACCGTGACGAAGAGGTGTTCGGCGCCGACGCCGGCGAGCTCCGGGTCGACCGCCATCCGAATCCCCAGGTGAGTTTCGGCTTCGGACCCCACTTCTGCCTGGGCGCCGCACTGGCCCGTCTCGAGGGCCGGGTGGTCCTGACCGAGCTGCTCTCGCGGTTCGAGTCCGTGTCGTTGGCCGGCGAGGTGGCGCGCACGCCCAGTCCGGTCATCGCGGGTGTGCGGCACGCGCCGATCGTGTTCGCCTGATCCCCGGCACCACCGGTCACATCACGTCACAGTCACACCGTCACCAAGGCCGCGCCCCCGCAGGGCGCTCCGTCACTCGCCTCCTCCTGGACCTCGGCCGCCGGGGCCCCCGGCGCGACAGCCGCCACGCCCGAGCGCCCCGGCAACAGCATGAAGGCCGCCACCGCACCGACCACGGCCACGCCCGCACCGGCGAGGCACGCCGCCCACAATCCGTCGTGAAACGCCGAGAAGGCGATGTTCTCGAGGTAGGGACGAGCAGCCCGCGGCGCGTGCCGCACGACCACGAGCGCCGCCGCCATCGATTGGTGGGCCTCGGACTTCGGACCGGCGGGAATGGGCAGCGGCCGGAAGGCGTCGATGATGCGCGGTGCGTAGGACGAAGCGAAGATGGAGCCGAAGACCGCCACGCCGAGCGTGCCGCCGAGCTCTCTCGTCGTGTTGTTGACCCCGGCGGCGGCGCCCCGCTGCTCGTCGGGCACCGAGCCCATCACCGCTTCGGTCGTCGGCGCCGTAATGGACGACAGTCCGAGCGCCAGCAACACCATGGCCACGATGAGCGGGCCCCAGTACGACGTCGTCGCCTCCGAGTTGAAGGCGGCCACCACGAGCCCGCCCGCCATCAGCACGAGGCCGGTCGCCACGACGACACGGGTGCCGATCCTCAGCGCCAGCACCGCGGCCAACGGTGTGGCCACCGCCGCCACGACCGCGAAGGGCAGCGTGTGCACGCCGGCCGACAGGGTCGAGTAGCCCTTCACGAACTGGAAGTACTGGGTGATGAGGAAGATGAAGCCGAAGAGGCAAAAGAAGGCCACGGCGACAGACAGCGCGCCGCCCGTGAAGCGCGGGATGCGGAAGACCCGGACATCGAGGAGTGGCCCCGGCCTCCGCAGCTCGAGCAGCGTGAAGAGGGTCAGCATCACGGCGGCCACGGCGAAACACGCCAGCGTGCCCGGCGACGCCCAGCCCCACTGGGGTCCCTCAATGATGGCCAGCACGAGGCTCGTCACCCCGATCGTCGAGATGATGACGCCCCGGACATCGAAGCGATGCGACGCCACCTTGGGGATCCGCGGGATCAGTGCCTGACCGGCCACGAGTGTGACGATGACGATGGGCACGTTCACCAAGAAGATCGAGCCGTACCAGAAGTGCTGGAGCAGCGCGCCCCCGACCACCGGCCCGAAGGCGACCGCAATGCCCGAGGTCGCCCCCCAGATCCCGAGCGCCTTCTGCCGTTCGGCCGGGACGGGAAAGATGCTCGTGAGGATGGCGAGGCTGGCCGGGAAGATGAAGGCGGCCGCCAGACCCATCAACGTCCGTGCCGCGATGAGCGTCCCCGTCGAGTGCGATGCCGCCGCAGCGGCGGAGAACAATCCGAAGAAGACCAGTCCGACCTGCATGGTCCCCTTGCGACCGAGCCGGTCCCCGATCCCGCCCCCGGCCAGCAGCAGGCCGGCGAACGCGAGGCTGTAGGCGTCCACGATCCACTGCAACGACGTGATGGACGCGCCCAGCTCCCGGTTCAGCGTCGGCAGCGCCACGTTGACGATCGTGTTGTCGACCACCACCAAGAAGACGGAGAGGCACAGGACGGGCAGGACGACCCAGCGACGGTCCGATCCCACGGACAGGGAACGCCCGCCGTCGCGGCCCTGGCCGCTCTCGCCGTCGCCGCCCTGGCCGCCGCCGCCACCGTCGTCGACACCCTTGCGCACGGCCACTGATTGGGGGGATCGGGATCCGGAGCTCATGACAACCTCCCGAGGAAATAGAACACCGTACTATTGTTATAGCACGGTGTTCTTTAGTACGCTAGAGGCGATGACGGAAACCCGCCGGACCAGGAGCAAGGCCGGGATCGACGCCGGAGGCAACGCCAGCGGCACTGGCGGATCCGGCACGAGGACCCGGAACAGGACCCCCAGCGCGGACATGAGGGGCGCACTGCTCACGGCCGCGGCCGACATCCTCGAGGCCGAAGGACCCGACGCCCTGTCCGTGCGTCGCATCGCCGCAGCCGCCGGGGTCGCACCGATGGGCGTCTACAACCACTTCGACTCGAAGAACGGCATCATCGAGGCACTGTTCATCGACGGCTTCGAGCGCCTCCGCGAGGCGCTCACGACGATTGCCGATATTGAGGATCCCTACGAAGCGCTGCGCGAGGGTGGCCGCCGCTACCGGGCCCTCGCCCTCGCCCACCCGATGACCTACCGGCTCATGTTCTTGCGCACGATCCCGAGCTTCGAGCCGAGCCTGGTGGCGCTCGAGATCGCCGCTCGTGCCTTCGAATCCCTCGTCGCCGCCGTCACGCGCGCCATGGCAGCCGGCGTGCTCGCGGTCGGCCCGCCGACCGAGACCGCGCAGGTCATCTGGTCGAACGTCCACGGATGGGCGTCGCTCGAGCTCGCCGGCATCGGCTTCGTCGAGGACCAGGACGGCGGCTTCGACCTCGGCGTGCCGCTCGCTGCTCCGCGGTCTACGGCCCTGAGCCGACGAGGACCGGCCCGATCAGCGAGGATCGGGGCGGTCGAGGTACCAGTGCCGCGCCACTGAGGGGTACCACTCGACATCATCCTCAGCCCTCGTCCACGGGATCATGGCGAAGCGCGTGATGGTGCGCTGGCGGCCGTCGTGGTCGCCGTAGAGGAGCTCAATGGTGAAGGGTTCCATGTTGGCGACCTTACGGCTGAGCCACAGGTAGTCGGGGTCCTCGGCGCTGCGGATGGCGGCTTGCCAGAACCCCACGTCCGACGGCGCCACGTACAGGTCGCGCGTCTGCAAGCGGAAGTCCTCGGGGTCGTGGTGCGCCATGTCGATCGTCTCCGCACCCGCACCTTCGGTCAGGCTCCAACCGAAGGGCACCGCCAAACCCTGCCCGACGTTGCGGATGGAGATCGCCAGGTAGATCGATCCGTCGACCAACTCGGCGGTGGCCCGGCCTCCCTCGAGTCGAGCCCAGTGGTCGTCCATCCAGCGGACCTTCTGCACCGGATCCTGGATCCGTGAGGTGACAAGCACCGGCCGCAGGGCGACCTGGTACGCGGCCTCGGCGACCCGGCCGGCCCGGTTGGCCGAGCGCACGGCCACGAACGTGGCGATCGCCAGCACGAGGGTGCCGAGCGCCGTGGCGAACGACGCGATCGTGGACCAATCCGTCGACAGGATCATCGGGGGCAGGTTACGATGCGGCGGGGCAGGCGAACAGCGAGCTCGCCGTGCCTCCCGGCACCGTGCGGGGGGCGCTGGCAGACTCATCGTGTGATCTCCCATGTCTCCATTCAGTGCGCGGACATCGATGCGAGTGCCGCTTTCTACGACGCCGCGCTCGCCCCGCTGGGCGGCTCTCGGATCGCGTCGGACGGCGACGCTATCGGCTACGGCGTCCCGCCCGTGCCGGTGTTCTGGATTGCGCCACAGCAGACGGGTGACGGCTTCCGCGAGACCCACTTCGCCTTCAGCGCGCCCGACCGCGCCGCCGTCCGCGCCTTCTTCGAGGCGGCTGAGCGTGCGGGCGCGGCGGTCCTCCACGAGCCGCAGCTCTGGCCGCAGTACCACCCGAACTACTACGGCGCCTTCGTGCGTGACCCCGACGGGAACAACGTGGAGGCGGTCTGCCACTCCCCTGCGTGAGGCGCGCCCGCAGGCCGGCTCAGCCGAACGTGGCCACGAAGTGGTTCAGCACCGCCGTGCAGAGATCCTGTTGCGTCGCCGGCAGGGTGCAGGTGGCCAGGTAGGCCGTCGGCTCGCTCGGCTTGGGCTGGTACAGCACGGCCCCGTTCGCCGGGTTCTGACCCCCCGAGGGAAACCCCACGCCTGCGACGCCCGGCGGGTCCCGGAACGCCACTTCGGCCGAGGAGTTCGAGAGCACCTGTTCTTGGGCCGGACGCGGGGCACACACCTGGTCGAGGTCCTGTTGCATCACGGTCTTGGCTGCGCTGAACAGGGGGCAGGCCAGCGTGGCTCCTTGCACCGCGCTGCCACCGCTCTCCGTTGCCGTGATCGCCTCAATCGGCGAGGTCGCCGGCACGTGCCAGGTGGTTCCGAGGCCTGCCGGCATCGACGTCCCCACCGGCGTGAGGGCCACGGTCCCGCTGCCGTCTGCACCAAAGCTGCCGGTGCAGGTCCAGCCAGTCAGCGGGCCGACGAGCATCAGCCTCCCGGCCGCATCGCTGTAGACGGCCAGGTTCCCTTGTTGCGCGTTCGACGCCGGGACGCTCACCGAGACCGACGCCGGCAGTGATGTCGTGGTGGTGGCGATGCCCGACGTCGTGTTGCACACGATGACCGGGAGTGACGCCGCGGCCATCGGTCCTGCCGATGTGGTCGACGTCGACGATGGAGACGACGTCGTCGCGGGCGCCTTGGCCGACGTGCTCGACGTCGTGGATTGCTGCGGCTGCGTCGTGCCCGACGACGAGGGAGGTCCCGACGATCCGCACCCCGCGCCCAGGAGCGCCGCGACGATGCCTGCACCGGCCAACCTCACCCGACGCACGCGTGCTCCTCCCACTCGCCCTATGCCCCTCTCCCCCATTCGCCCCGACCACCGGCTCTCGACTCCCGACGCCGGACTGCCCTCCAGGACAGTCCGGCGTCTATGCGTCCACCGTCAAGTCCTCGAGCAGGTCGGCGAACCGCCGCTGCGCCTCCGCCCGCCGGGTCGGGATGTGCTCGCTCGGCACCTCGTGGGGCGAATAGCCCTTCAGGACCTGGCGGGCAACGGTCTGGCGATGGACCTCGTCGGGTCCGTCGTAGATGCGGGCCGCCCGGGCCGCGCGGTACATGTGCTCGAGGGGCAGGTCGCACGAGAACCCGAGCGACCCGTGCACCTGAATGGCCCGGTCGATCACGTCATAGAGGACCTTCGCCCCGAAGTACTTGATCATGGCGATCTCGACCCGGGCCGCCGCCGCGCCGTCCTGATCCATCTTCCACGCCGCCTGCAATGTCATGAGCCGGGCCGCCGCCATCTCCGCCAGGGAGTCGGCGACCCAGTTCTGGATCGTCTGCTTCTCGGCCAGCGTGGATCCGTGGGCGTACCGCGACACCGCCCGCTCGCAGAGCATGTCGAAGGCCCGCCGGGATTGACCGAGCCAGCGCATGCAGTGATGGATCCGTCCCGGGCCGAGCCGCTTCTGGGCCAGCACGAAGCCCGAACCCTCCGTGCCCACCAGATTCGCCGAGGCACCCGAACGTCGACATACGAATCTCGGCATGGTTGCCAAAGCGACCGAACTGGGTCGGGGGTTTTCCATGGTCGCCACGTCACGAACGATCTCCACCCCGGGCGTGCCGACCGGCACGATGATCATCGACGACCCTTGGTACGGATGGACGTCGGCGTTGGTCACCGCCATCACGATCAGAAAATCCGCCACGGATCCGTTGGAGGTGAACCACTTGTGCCCGTTGATCACCCACTCGTCGCCGTCGCGCATCGCCGAGGTCTGCAACAGCGTGGGATCTGATCCGGCCGTCTCCGGCTCGGTCATCGAGAACGCCGACCGCACCGTCCCCTCCAGCAGCGGCTCCAACCACTGGGTTCGCTGCGAATCGTTCCCGCTCATCTCGATCCCCACCGCCAGCAACTCCGCGTTCCCCGAATCAGGCGCGTTGTTGCCGAAGACCACCGGTGCCAGCGCTGACTGACCGAGGATCTCGTGCATCAACCCCAGCCGCACCTGTCCGAACCCCATGCCGCCCAAGGACGACGGCAGGTGCGCCGCCCACAGGCCCACCGCCTTCACCTGGTCTTGCAACGGGCGAATCACCGCGCACCTGGTCATAGGACAGGTCCAACGTCTCGAGCGGGAACACCTCGTCGCGCACGAAGGCGCGCATCCACGCCAGCTTCTCCTCGAACTCCGGCTCCGTCGAGAAATCCCAGGCCATCGGCCACCTCCCTGTTGCCGGCCGCCGCGCAGTCAGCTACCGGGACTCCCCACCCTGCCACTACCGTGGGCGCCGTGACCACCACGAGTCCCGTCACCTTCCGCAACACCGCGCCGCCGGACGGCCCGCCGCCCCCGCCCCAGC
Organism: uncultured Acidimicrobiaceae bacterium; assembly: GCA_963825965.1. Taxonomy (GTDB): domain Bacteria; phylum Actinomycetota; class Acidimicrobiia; order Acidimicrobiales; family RAAP-2; genus Bog-473. The sequence goes on along the minus strand of CAWGUX010000012.1, from coordinate 110,493 downwards.
CCCAGGTCGCCCTGAGCGCGGCGGACCGGGCGGTGATCGCCGGAGTCGAGACGGCACTCCTCGACGAGCGCCGCCTCTTGCGCGGTGACGAGCTGGCCGCGCTGGCCGCGCTGCCCGACGGCGCCGTCATGACCCTGGCGGCCCTGGCGCATCAGGTGCGCCTCGCCTGGTGCGGCCCCGAAGTCGAGATCGAGGGCATCCTCTCCGCCAAGACGGGCGGATGCCCCGAGGACTGCCACTTCTGCTCGCAATCGTCGCGCTTCGACTCGCCCGTCAAGGCCACCCCGTTTCTCGATACGGGCGAGGTCCTCGCCGCCGCCCGTGAGACCACCGCTCTCGGCGCATCGGAGTTCTGCCTCGTCCTCGCCGTCCGCGGTCCCGACGAGCGCACCATCGCGCGCCTCCTCGACCTCGTCCCACTCATCCGGGACGAGACGGGACTCAACGTCGCCGTCAGCGCCGGCATCCTCACCGAGGACCAGGCCCATCGCCTGGCCGAGGGAGGCGTGCACCGCTACAACCACAACGTCGAGACCGCTCGCTCGTACTTTCCCTCCGTCGTGACCACGCACAGCTGGGACGAGCGGGCCGAGACGTGCCGCCGGGTGCGCGACGCACGGCATGGAACTCTGCTGTGGCGCGTTGCTCAACATGGGCGAGACCGACGCGCAGCGCGTCGAACTGCTGACCCAGCTCCAAGAGCTCGAACCCACCGAGGTGCCGCTCAATTTCTTGAACCCGCGGCCGGGCACCCCGCTCGGCGACCGGCCGATCCTCGGCGCCTGGGACGCCATCCGCTGGATCGCCCTCTTCCGCCTCGCACTGCCGTCGGTGATCCTCCGCTACGCCGGCGGTCGGGAGGTCACGCTGCGCGACCTCCAGGCCATCGGGATGACCGCCGGCATCAACGCATTGATCGTCGGCAACTACCTCACGACGCTCGGCCGCTCGGCCGACGAGGACCTCCAGATGCTCGAAGATCTGCGCATGCCCATCGGCGCCCTCAGCGCCGCCATCTGACGTGCCGCCATCCGGGCGACCCTCTCCGCTCGACGTGGCCACCGCCGTGACGCAGCCAGTGCCTGCGCACACCGACTACTGCACCGGTTGCGGCCGGTCCGCGTCGACGTGCGCCGGGTGCAGCCGCGCGCTCGACCCGCCCCGCTTCTGCCCCGAGTGCGGGCGGCGGATGAGTGTGACCGTGGTCCCGACCGGCTGGGTGGCGCGCTGTCGCGAGCACGGCCTCGAGCTCCACTCGGCCTAGCTGCTCGCGGGCAACGGATACCCCGGCTCCGCGCGCGTCGCGGCGCACTCACCTCGACGAGTGGAGGGCGAAGAGTCCGCTCGCGGGAATGGACTTCGTCGAGATACATTGAGCGGCGACCCGCTCCGGCGACAATGGGCCGCTCCGATTTCGGCTCATAGTCTCTTCTCGTGACACCGTTTCGCTTCGGCTTCCAGGTAGCAGCATGCTCGGCAGCGGAGCTGCGCGCACAAGCTCGATCGGCCGAAGAAGCCGGTTTTGACGTGATGCATTCGTGGGATCACGTCGCCGTTGGGTGGTCACCCCTGACACCGCTGATGGCGATCGCCGGGTGCACGACGAACCTGCGCATCTGCCCGCTTGTGCTCAACAATGATTTTCACCACCCGGTCCATCTGGCGCGAGAGTTGGCCAGCCTGGACCACCTGAGTGGTGGCCGTCTCGAAGTCGGCATTGGAGCAGGGCACTCCTTCACCGAATACGAGGCAATCGGACAGCCGTTCGAGCCGCCAGCAGTCCGCAAGGCTCGCCTCGCCGAGTCCGTCGAGATTCTCCGCCGACTCCTCAGTGGGGAGGAGGTCACCCATCACGGGGAGCACTATCAGCTCCAAGGAGTCCGGACGTTGCGCTCGCTCCAAGACCACGTTCCTCTGCTCGTCGGCGTCAATGGTCGTGACGCCCTCGCTCACGCGGCCCTTCATGCCGACATCGTCGGACTGACGATGTTTGGGCGCACGCTCGACGATGGTCAACGCCACGAGGTGCGCTGGCAGCCCGAGAGGCTCGATGCCACCATCGACTACATCCGTGAGCAGGCTGGTCGCCGTTGGAAGCAGATTGAGCTCAACGTCTTGGTGCAAGCGGTCGTGATCAGCGATGATCGCCGGGAGGCAGCTCGAAACATGGCGGCTCGAGTACCGGGCTTGAGCGTGGACGACGCCCTGGTGACGCCGTTTCTCGCGCTCGGGCACCCACGACGAGATCGCGGATCATCTCATGGCCTGTCGCGAGCGCTGGGGTATTTCGTACTTCAGCGTCCGAGATCTGGGCGGCTTCGCGCCCGTGATCGAACGGCTCCGAAGTGGAAAGACTCTCGCCGGCTGATCTCTGATTCGGTCAGGCTGACGGTTCAGGTTCTTCCTTGTCCCCGCCCAACGCTGTCGTCAGTGACTCCAAATCGGCAACTGTCACCGTCAGCGCTGAATGGCCGCTTCGTCGCAGAGGCGACGGAACCTTCTCCGCGAAGTGAATGCACACGCCCGCGTCGTGGTTCGTCCCAAAGGTCAACCCGTCGTCGACACGGACATACGAATCCCAGGCGCTGTCCACCAGCGGTAGTTGCGGGTGACGTGCGCACCCGTCACGTTCGAGAGTGACGTCGCGATCTTGACCAGGCCGAACGTCGCGAGCAAATCGCCTTCGTCAGTGAGTGTGACGCCGTCCCTGGTGGGTCGCAGCAAGAACGGCACCAACACCGGCAGGTAGCGCTTGTCGATCGCATAGTCGAAATGTTCGCTCACCTCGCCACGCTATGCCTCTCGCCGATCGTGGCCTCGCGCCCTCCGAATGTCTCAACACCATTGCATCGTGTTGTGGCTGTCAACGTGGGCCAGTCGTCACGACGAGGTGGCCTTCGTTGCCAGCGCACAGACCGTTCTCGATTTCATGCGTTAGTCTCGAGCTCCTCGACTCATTGGTGGAATCTGAGACATGAAGGGCGTCGAACTTTTCTTCGCTATCGGATGGGCGGCCTTCTGGATCTACTGGCTGTTCGCAGCCTTCACCATGAAAAGGGGGCGGGTCCTCTGGTCCCGTGACCTGGGAATCAGGGCGGTGATCGCCGCCGTCATCGTCATCCTCTTCCGCTCCGGTGCTTTCCGCAGCTACGAACTGAACACGAATCCGTGGCGCGCGGGCCTCGGGATCGTTCTCTTCGCGCTTGGACTGGCGTTCGCGGTCTGGGCCCGCGTGCACATCGGGCGCAATTGGGGCACCCCGATGACACAGAAGGATGATCCCGAGCTGGTGACCAGTGGTCCCTACCGCCTGGTCCGCCACCCCATCTACTCAGGGATCCTGGTCGCCGGTGTCGGCACGGCGCTGGCGCTCAGCTGGCTCTGGCTTGTCGCGGTCGTCCTGGCCGGGGCCTACTTCGTCTACAGCGCGACCGTCGAGGAGCGGTACCTGACCGAGCAGTTTCCCGACACCTACGGGGCGTACCGGCACTCGACCAAAATGCTCGTGCCCTTCGTGTTTTGAGGGAGTGGCCGCTCACCGAGCCACCGCGAAAGGGGCGTGGGGTCAGCGGCGGCGTGTGGCCTGAATGAAGGGGATGCCAAAGGGCAAGAACGCGATGACCGCGGCGGCCAGAGCAAGGTAGGCGCCCCACGACCGGCTGAAGCCGGTCGGCGAGGAGCACGGCGAGCACCACAAGGACCAGATTGACGCCGGTGACGACGGCCAGGACCTGATCGTTGGACCACCGGCCCCCGACCGCGAGCTCGCCCCAGCCAAATGCGGTGACCACGACGTAGAGCAGCAGGACGATCGAATCCACCACGGCGATGAACAGCCAGCCGTGGGCAGCCAGTCCATCGGCGGAGAAGGGACCGAGGCTGTACCACGGCAGCCAGAAGGAGACCAGGAGCACCAAGGTGGCGAGCCCGATGACCCAATCTCTGCGGTGCAGGGCGTCCAGCCTTTGGCGCGACTTCGAGGAGCGCTTCGGCGCCGGTCGCGAGACGACAAGCGGCCTGATGGCGGCGCCGCACTTGGGACACAGTGCAGTCCCGACCGGCACTTCAACCAGACAGCGCGAGCACGCGGGCAACGGGCCAACCTCCTTCTTGCTGTCACGGATGCGCTGGCTCAGGCTACAGGCGACGCTCGTTCGACCTGTCCCATTCGAATCGAACGTATCGAGAGGTTGGGACTCGGACGAGACCAATCGCATTGAGGGGAAGCGGGCTCCTCAACGCGGAGCGCGGGGCATACCCAGCCCGATCATCGCGATGATGTCGCGCTGGATCTCGTTGGTCCCACCACCGAACGTGAAGATGGTCTGGCTGCGGGCCTGGTGCTCGAGGCGGCCTCGGAGCACGGCGCCCGGCAGAGCCCTCGACCAGGTAGCCGGCTTGGCCGACCACCTCGAGGAGCCGTCCGATAGACCTCGAGGGCGAGCTCGGTGCCGTACACCTTGGTGGCAGACGCATCAGCGGGATTCAATCCCTTGTCGGAGGCCCACGCCACCTTCCAGTTGAACAGCTTGAGCACCTCGATTTTGGCGTGCGCCTTGGCCAGGGTGATCTGGACCCACTCGTGATCCATCACGGTGCGACCGTCCCGCAGTCGATGCTCCTGCGCCCATCGCCGAACGTCGGTCAGGCTTCGGAGCAACCCCGAGCTCGGGCAGATCGCCACTCGTTCATGATTGAGTTGATTCGTGATCAGCTTCCAGCCTTGGTTCTCGGCCCCCACCAGGTTCTCGGCCGGAACCCGGACGTCCTCGTAGAAGGTCGAGCTGGTGATGTCGCCAGCGATCGTCGCCAACGGGACCCAACGGAACCCCGGGCTCTCCACCGGCACGATGAAGACCGACAAGCCCTTGTGTTTGGGGGCCTCGGGGTCGGTGCGCGCCGCCAACCACACGTAGTCGGCGTACTGGATGGCGCTCGTGAAGATCTTCTGTCCGTTGATCACGTACTCGTCCCCGTCGCGTACGGCCCGCGTTTGCAGTGAAGCCAGGTCGGTGCCCGCCGAGGGCTCGGTGTAGCCGATGGAGAAATGGACCTCACCCCGGAGGATGCCGGGCAGGATCCGTTGCTTCTGCTCCGCGGTGCCAAGGGCCATGAGCGTGGGACCGACGCTGTTCAAGGTGAGCAGAGGCAGCGGAACGCCGGCCCAGTGCGACTCCTCGACGAAGATCATCTGGTCGATGGCACTTCGAGCCTGGCCGCCGTACTCGACAGGCCAACCGAGGCCGAGCCATCCGTCCTGTCCCATTCGTCGGATGTAGTGGGTATAGGCGGGTTCGTCCAGCTCGGAGCCCTCGACGTCCGCCACCAGATTTCTCGAAATACTCCCGGAGCTGACACTGCAGGTTCCGTTGCTCCGCCGTGAACTCCAGGTGCATCGTGGCCTCCGGTTGAGAACCTTCAGCTCGGTCCGGGCCAGCAGTATCGCGAGAAATCCACCGCAGGGCTCGATGGGTCGCATCACGTGCCGCCGGCATCTTCGACCGAGCGATCCGATCGAAGCGCCCACTGCTGCACTTCGTGTCGGGCCCCGGGATCGAGCGCCCTGGACGGCTTGTAGTCCTCGAGCGTCCCGACCAGCACGAAGCCGGCCTTTTGCGCCACCCGCTCCGAGCCGATGTTTCCCGGCAATGTCATGAGGTTGACCACGCTGAGACCGAGCACATCGAAGCCCCAACGACACACCAGCGCGAGGGCTCGGGTCGTGGCTCCTCGGTTGCGGGCCCACGCGGCAGCCCAGTAGCCCGCAACCGCGGAACGGGCTCCGAAGTCGACCTCGGCGAGGGTCATGGATCCGAGCAGCTCCCCGCCCTTGGCGTCGCAGAAGGCGAAGGTCGCCGCGCCCCTCTTGATCCCAGAAGCGGTCATGCAGCGCGATCCATTCCCGGGCGTGGTGCGACTCATAGGGCGCAGGAACACCGGCCGTCCAGCGCGCGATCTCGGGATCCTGGCAGGCACGGGTCACCGCCGCGACGTCGTCGAGACGAAAACGTCGCAGCGTCACCACGCCATCGGACAGTGGTTCCGTCAGAGCCGGGAGCCCAGACACGAGCGAAATCGTATGGGCACCCAGGCGAACACGTACGGCGGCCGAACCTCGCTTCGTCGACGCGCACCGGGCACCCTCGCCGTCTTCGCGTCCGACCCCGGGGCGTTCTGCGCCGCGCGACGGTGCTGCTGGAGTCATGCCCCGAGGCAGAATCCCACGATCTCCGCGAACCCGGGCTGATACCCGTCTGAGGTGTCGACGATGAGCACCTCCACCCCGAGGTTCGGCGGAGCTTCAATGAAGGGTTTGGCCTCCGCCGCGACCGTGAGGACCCTCTTGTACTCCTTTGAATCGGTGCCGTGCTGTTGGCTCTCTCGAGCTTTGAACCGCTCGAACGCACCCGGAGACGTGCAGTAGAGCACGCGGAGCTGACACCGGCCGCGGAGATGCGTCTCTATGTCTGTCTCGCAGAGGCCCCGGTACATCATCTGGTCCGCAACCAGGCTCACCGACTCGCGCAACAGATTGGCCAAGGTCCGGTACCAGAGGTCCCAGCTGCGTTCCGGCGACGGCATGGTGCCCTCGGTGAGGCGGATACCCCGAGAGAACGGATCCCGACTCAGCCACGGTATGTCGAGATGTGCAGCCAGGTGCCGAGCCAGTGTGGTCTTTCCAGAACCGGGAGCGCCACCGATCATCACCAACAGGGGCAACCGCGTTGGGGTCATCGGGTGCAATGTTGCCAATCAACCTTGGCTCGGGCAAGGGTGACCGATGGAGTGGTCAGCCGGAGTCAGTCGCGCACCAACGCGGCAAGCCCGCCTTCATCGCCGGGGAGCACCATGACCCGTGTCCCTTCGGCGCGCAGCCAGTCACGGTTGCGCACGTGCACATCGACCGCGTCGTCGAAACGGTTCAGCACGACGACAACCTGTGCGGGCAGCCCACCCAGCGCACCGAGACTCAGGCGCACTGCGTTGATCGTCCCCAACCCTGCGTCGGCGACCAGGACAATGACGTCAGGTTCGAGCGCGCGACACAACGCCAGGCAATCGCCGTCGGCCGCCAGCGGTGACCGCACCCCGCCGGCGGTCTCCACCACCCCCACGTCGACGGCTGTCTCCGGCCAGCACAGCTCGGCCCCCAGCGTGTCGATGGTGAACCCGGGCCGTTCGAGCGCCTCGGCCGCCATCGGTGGCGCCAAGGGGACCTCGTACCAGCGCTGCCGTGGACACACGGTTTCCGGACGCTCGCCGGTGGCCGCACCGAGGACCGCGGCATCGAGGGAGCTGGGGTCGTCCGAGGGGTCGAACGACTGGGCCGGCTTGCGCGCGGCGACAGCGACACCTGCGCCGCGGAGGTCGCTGAGGAGATGGGCGGCCACCCACGTCTTGCCGACCTCGGTCCCGGTGCCGACCACCACCACCAACCGGCGCGGGCGCGCACCCTTCAACGACGGAGACCCTTCGTCAACGGATCAGACGGGCGCCGGGAATGGCGAAGAGGAGGACAGATGCACGGATGGGAGCGCGACCAGTGCAGCGAGCAGACGGGTCACGTCGTCGTCGGAGTGGGCCGCCGAGAGCGTCACACGCAACCGGCTCGTGCCGGCGGGGACGGTCGGCGGCCGGATCGCGGGGACCCACAGGCCGTCGGCCAACAGCGCGGCGGACGCGTCGAGCGCCGCCTGCTCCGAACCCACGATGATCGGGATGATCGGGCTCGGATGGCCGGGCGGGGCGAGGCCGGCCGCGGACACGTGGTCGATCAGGGAGGCGAGGCGGGCGACCAACGCCTCGCCTTCGGCGGCCCGCAGGACCTGCAGCGCGGCGAGCGCGGCGGCGGCGTCGGCCGGTGTGGGCGCCGTCGAGAAGATGTAGGGCCGCGCCCGGTTGACGAGGAGATCGACGACGTCGCGTGACGCGGCCACGAATCCGCCGAGCGAGCCCAACGTCTTGGAGAGGGTGCCGACACGCACGATCGGGCCCACGTCGGCGACCGGGTCGGCGACCGGGTCGGCGTCGGCGAGCCCCCGGCGGGAGCCGAGGACGGCATGCGCCTCGTCGAGCACGACGAGCGCGCCATGGCGTGCGCACAGCGGGAGGAGGTCGTCGAGGGGCGCGGTGTCCCCGTCCATGGAGAAGACCGAGTCGGTGACGACGAGCGTCGGCACGACGGCGTCGTGCGCCGCCGGACCCGTTGGCGGGGCAAGGAGCTCGGCCAGGTGGTCCATGTCACGGTGGCGGAACACGGCGAGGTTCGAGCGCGAGAGGCGGCAGCCGTCAATGATGCTGGCGTGGTTCAGCTCGTCGGAGAGCACCCGCACCCCTGGGCCGCCGAGCGTGGAAAGCACGCCAAGGTTGGCAGCGAATCCGGTCGGGAAGACGACGGCCGCCTCGGTGCCCTTCCACGCCGCCAGCGCGTCCTCGAGCTCCTCGTGCACGGGGCGCGAGCCCGTGACGAGACGGGACGCTCCCGAGCCCGTGCCCCACGCGGTGAGGGCGGCGTGGGCCGCGGCGATGACGTCGGGGTGCGCGCTGAGCCCGAGGTAGTCGTTGGATGCGAAGGACACCACGGGCCGTGGCGGGCCCGCTGCACCCGAGTGGTCGTGGAGCGTGCCGGAGGGGCCCAAGGCGTCGAAGGTGCGCGGCGCCGCGCCAGCGCCCTGCCTCGGCGACCCGTGCCAGCTCGGTGCGGATCCGGGCGTCCCACGGAGTGGTCATGCGGAGGCGCTGTCCAGCGATGGGCCGGAGGCCGGCTCGGCGCCGGCAAGGTCGTCGAGCGCGGCAGTGAGGGCGTCGACGATCCGGACGATCTCTTCTCCCGTGATCGTGAGCGGCGGCATCACGACGACGACGTCGCCGAGCGGGCGCAGCAGCACGCCGCGCTCGACGGCGCCGGCGCAGACCCGGCGGCCCCAGCGCAATCCGGGGCCGGGCGGGGCGAGCTCGACACCGACCATCAGGCCGCGCTGGCGGATGGCGCGCACCGAGGCCCGCGGCGCGACGTTCTCGGCAAGGAGGACCGCCAGCTGTTCGGCGCGGGCGCGGACGTTGGCGAGGACGTCCCAGGACTCCACGAGCCGGAGGTGTTCGAGCGCGACCGCCGCAGCGAGGGCGTTCCCCCCGTAGGAGTGCCCGTGGTAGAAGGTCTCGGGCCCGAGATCTCCGCCGAGGAACGCCTCGAAGACGCGGCCCGACGCCACGGTGGCCGACATGGCGAGATACCCGCCCGTGATTCCCTTGCCCAGGCACAAGAGGTCGGGGCAGAGCCCGGCCTGCTCGGACGCGAACAGGCTGCCGGTGCGGCCGAAGCCGGTCGCCACCTCGTCGCAGATCAGGAGGGTGCCGGCGTGTGTGCACGCCTCTCCGAGCCGGCGCAGATCGGAGGCGGCGGCCACCAACATGCCGGACGCACCCTGGACGAGCGGCTCAATCACGACGGCCGCCAGCTCGCCGGCGTGGGCCTCGACCATGGCGCAGGCCTTGTCGGCCCAGCCGGGGTCGGCATAACCCGGCGTGCGCAGGACCGGGAAGCACAGTGGCTCGAAGACCGCACTGAAGACCCCGCCGTCGCCGAGGGAGAGCGAGCCGATCGTGTCGCCGTGGTAGGCGTCGCCCAAGGCGAGGAAGCGGGTTCGGCCGGGCGCGGCGGTGTCCGAGTCGCCGGCGCTGTCGGATCGGGCCCGGTTGACCCAGTACTGGTACGCAAGCTTGAGGGCCTGCTCGACCGCGACCGCCCCGTCGGCGGCAAAGAGGAAGTGCGGGTCGTCGACGGGAACGATTGCAGCGAGTGCCTCGGCCAGCTCGACAACGACCGTGTTGCCGTTGCCCAGCATGGTGGAGTGGGCGATCTTCTCGGCCTGGGCGGCGAGGGCGCGGTCGAGCTCGGGGACGCGGTGGCCGAGCGTGTTGACCCAGAGGGACGAGATCGCATCGAGGTAGCGGGTGCCGTCGGCCCCGATCAGCTCCCTGCCCTCGGCCCGTTCAATGACGAGGGGGGCGTTGTCGGCGTACGACGCCATCTGCGTGAAGCCGTGCCACACGACGGCGGCATCCCGCTCGATCCACGAGGCGGGGCCCGACGGTGGGGCGGGGGCAGGGGTCGCGGCGGCGGTCCGCTGAGGGCTGGTCACGTCCCGATTCTGGACGGCGCCGGGGCGGGCAGGCCAATGGGCGCCGTGCGCGACAATGGGTCATGGACCTGATCGGCGTGGTCGACACCATGTTCGCCCGCTATGACATGGGCGGCGAGGCGCTCGACGAGCTCGCCCAGTGCCCCGGCTACGGGACCCGCTTCACCACCATCCGTCGCACCGTGCCGGGATTCAAGGACCTGGCCGTGGCGGCCAAGAAGCTGATTGAAGAGGACGACTGCCGCATTGTGGTCGCCCTCGGCATGCCGGGCCGGGAGAAGGTGGACAAGGTCTGTGCGCACGAGGCGTCGACGGGGATCATGACGGCGCAGCTCATGACGAACACACCGATCCTCGAGGTATTCGTCCACGAGGACGAGTCCGACGACCCGGCTCAGCTGGCCATGGTGTTCAAGAACCGTTCGCGGGACCACGCGCGCAACGCGTATCTCATGCTCTACGAACCCGAGCAGCTCGTCGCCCGGGCCGGCCAGGGCATCCGGCAGGGCTTCGCGCACGCCGGGCCGCTCGAGCTCTGAGCGCAGCCGAGGCGATGGTGGCGGCGGAAGGCCGCCCCCTCAGCTGACGGGTCCCGGTTCGTCCCGCCGAACCGGGTCGGTACGTCCCGCCAGCTGAGGGGCGCCGCGGTGAGAGTGCTCTGACTCTCGTGCTGGGGTGCCTCCTGGTTGAAGATCCACTACGAGTTGTTCCAGGCCACCGAGAACGACGACCCGTCGGCACTGAGGCTGCTCGGGGTGGCCAGCGTCGTGCCGTTGTCCGACATGGTGATCTCGTTGGCGTCGAACGCCGAGAGCGAGCCCTGCGTGCCGGCCGTGTCGATGAGCGACGAGCCCGAGTACCCGACCTGGCCGAAGTCGGCCAGCGGGACCTCGTTGCAGAACACGACCGTGCACTCAGAAGGCGCCTCGGCGATGACCTCGGCCGAGGAGCGGGCAAAGCCACTGCCGCTCTGGTTCGTGGAGAAGTTCCACCCCGCGGTGGTGTCCTTGATCATGAGGGTGAAGGACGAGCCCGCCGCGTTCGAGGCCACCAGTGTCGTGATGTGATCGCCCGGGCGCACGGCGTCCGAGGTGGGCAGCGTCACCGACGGGTTGGGGTACATCTCGTACCAGGCGTAATACGACGGCGTGCCCGAGTCGCAGTCAGAATCGGTGCCGATCTGCTCGACGCTCGTCGAGGAGTAGCCGTCGAGGCCGACCCAGAAGGCCGAGGCCGAACTGGGCCCGCCGAGCAAGGAGCTGAAGAGCCCGGTCAGGCCACCCACGCCGAGGCTCAGTCCGCTGCCGCTACCGCTGCCGCTACCCGAGCAGCTGACCGCCGGCTCGGTCCACGACGAGGACACCGAGGTGTAGGTGTCGTTGGTGTCGGCGTAGCCGCCCCAGTTGGCCGACGACACCGCGGTCGCGTGACGCACACCGCCGAGCAGGGAGCCGAGGCCGGGTAGCACCTGCGTGCCGATGATCGGCACGTGGTAGAGACCCGGGACGATGTGGCCGGGAGCGCCCGGCGTTGCGGCCGCGGCGTGTGCGGTCGCGTGCGACGACGGCGCCGCCGACACGGGCTGGGCCGTGGCCGCCATGACCGGAGCGGCTGCCGCCGCCAGGCCGACGAGCGCCAGCGCACCGGACCGAAGCACCTTCCGCATGAACTCCTCCTGATCCTCGGCTCCTCGAAGCCACGTCGGCCCCCGGCCGGGTCTACCCACTGCCGAAGGAGTAACGGTCGAGAGTCAGGGATCTCGCGGGAGACCCAGCACCTTTTCGGCGACGATGTTGCGTTGGACCTCGGCCGTGCCGCCGCCGATGGTGAGAGCAGGCGCGAAGAGGAAGCCCCGGGACCAGGTCGGATCGCCGGCCGATGGTGTCGACACCCCGGGTGCGAGGGACCCCGGCGCTGCCACGGGGGGCACGGGGCCGGTGCCGGCCAGCATGGCGTGGGCCCCGGCGAGATCGCGGCCCAGCCCCATGACGTGCTGGCCGTGCGCATCGGCGATCGCCTTGCGGACCGACGCCTCGGCGCCCGGTGCGCGTCCGGCCAGGACGGCCGAGACCATCCGCAGCCGCAACACCCGCAGGATCTGCGCTTCCATCCACACCGAGACGAGTGCATCCCGCCGGACGGGGTCCGGCGCGCCACCCGCGGCCTTGACCAAGGCAACCAGGTCGTCCGCCGTCGGGCCCATGCCCCAGAGCGCGCCCTCGCCGCTGAGCGAGACGCGCTCGTTGCCGAGCGTGACCTTGGCCAGCTCCCAACCCCCGTGCTCGGGTCCGACGAGGTGGTCAGCCGGAATACGGACGTCGCTCAGAAAGACCTCGTTGAATGCGTGTTCGCCCGTCATGTCGATGAGCGGGCGGATCTCGATCCCCGGCGCATCCATCGGGCAGACGAAGTAGCTGATGCCCCTGTGTTTGGTGGCGGTCGGATCGGTGCGCGCCAGCAGGATGCCCCAGCGGGCGATGTGCGCGTAGCTCGTCCACACCTTCTGCCCGTTGACGACGTAGTGGTCGCCGGCGCGCTCGGCCCGTGTCGTGAGCGAGGCGAGGTCCGAGCCGGCGCCGGGCTCGGAGAAGAGCTGGCACCAGAACTCCTCCCCGCTGAGCAGCGGCCAGAGCCAGCGTTCCTTTTGTTCCTCGGTGCCGGCGTCCATGAGGGTCGGCCCCGCCCATCCGATGCCGATGGGGTTGACCGGGCGCCGGACCTGGGCCCGCCGGAGCTCCTCGTCGATGAGCAGTTGCGTGATCGGATCCGCATCGAGGCCGAAGGGGGGCGGCCAGTGGGGCACGACGTAACCAGCCTCGGCGAGCTGGCGTCCGGTGGGACCGGGGTGTTCGCCGAGGAAGCGCCGCACGCTCACGCGACGAGGATCGTCGTCGCCGGGGAGGCCGAGGTCCACGCCGGGAGCGTAGGCTCCATCGCCTCGTGCCGCGTCGGACGGGAGCGGGATCGGGGGGCACACGATCCTGGCAACACAACGGCGCGGTCGGGTGCGGACACGGGGGTCGCCGAGAGGTCTCGACGGTCCCCGGGGGTGAATGGAGCCGACGATGACTGACTGGAATTACGGCGACGTCTGGGAGACGGTGGCTGACACCCAGCCCGAGCACGTCGCCGTCACGCAGGGCACGCGCAACCTGACCTGGGCCGAGTTCGACCGCGGTGCCGACGGCGTCGCGCAGTTCCTCCTCGACCTCGGGGTCGCCCAGCAGGACAAGGTGGCGCTCTACCTCTACAACGTGCCGGAGTACCTCCAGGCGACGTTCGCCGCCGCGAAGATCGGCCTCGTCCCCGTCAACACCAACTACCGCTACGGCGACGACGAACTCGCCTACCTGTGGGACAACGCCGACGCGGTCGCCGTCGTGTTCCACGGGTCGTTCAGCGACCGGATCGAGCGGGTGTTCGACCGCGTGCCGCGGGTCAAGGGCTGGCTCTGGGTGGACGACGGGACCGGTCCGTGCCCCGACTGGGCCTCGCCCTACGAGGACGCCGCCAAGTCGGCCGTCGACCGCGTGACCTCGCCGTGGGGCCGCAGCGGTGACGACCTCTTCATGCTCTACACCGGCGGCACCACCGGCATGCCCAAGGGCGTCATGTGGCGCCAGGACGACCTCTTCACCTTGCTCTTGAGCGGCTCGTCGCGCCGCTACGACCCCGACGGCGGCGTCGAGGGCGTGCGCCAGGTGCTCAGCGAGAAGCCCGGCGGCGTGACGCTGCTGCCGGCGTGCCCCCTCATGCACGGCACGGGCGCGTTCACCGCCTACACCGTGCTCGCCGACGGCGGCCGCATCTGCCTGCTCGAGAGCCGGCGCTACGACCCCGCCGAAATGCTCGATGTGGTTGCGCGCGAGAAGGTCAACGCGCTCGTCATCGTGGGCGATCCCTTCTCGCGGCCGCTGCTGGCCGAGCTGGACGCGCACCCCGGCAAGTGGGACCTGAGCTCACTGGCCATGATCATCTCGTCGGGAGCGATGTGGAGCGAGCCCGTGAAGGAACGGCTGCTGGCCCACCATCCACAGATGCTGCTGGCCGATGCCTTCAGCTCGTCGGAGGCGCTCGGGATGGGACAGTCGATCTCGGGCGGGGGCACCGCCGCCAAGACCGCGTCGTTCACCCTCGGCCCCAACGTCAAGGTCTTGGACGAATCCGGCCGGGAGGTCGTGCCGGGCTCGGGCGACGTTGGTGTGCTCGCTCTGGGCGGGCGCAACCCGGTGGGCTACTACAAGGACGAGGACAAGTCGGCGCGCACGTTCAAGGAGATTGACGGGGTCCGCTATTCCATCCCCGGCGACTACGCGCAGGTCGACGCCGACGGCACCATCCACCTCCTCGGGCGCGGGTCGGTGTCCATCAACTCGGGCGGCGAGAAGATCTTCCCCGAAGAAGTGGAAGAGGCCTTGAAGACCCACGACGCCGTCCGTGACGCCGTCGTGGTCGGCATCCCCGATCCGGTCTACGGCGAGCAGGTCGTGGCGGCGGTCGAACTGGTCGACGGCGTACCGGCGCCGGACGACGCCGAGCTGATCGGGCACGTCAAGGACCGGCTGGCCTCCTACAAGGCGCCGCGACGGGTGCGCGTCGTCTCGACGATCGGGCGGGCGCCCAACGGCAAGGTCGACTACAAGCGGCACCGGGCCGAATCCATGGAGGAGCTGGGAGTCGCCGCCGAGTAACCCACTCGAGTCGGATCCTCGAGTCGAGTCCTCGAGGCGGGACCTCGAATCGGCACCTCGAATCGGCACCTCGAATCGGGACGCTCGAGTCGGGACCTCGGAATCCCCCGACTGAGCCAGACTGGGCCATGTTCATCGCCCCGGTCGACGCCACCGTCGGCGAGGACGAATGGCGGCCCTTCGTCGAGGCGCATCCCTTCGGGCACCTGGTCGCCCCGGGCGGCGCCGCGCGTGACCTGCCCGTCGTCGTGCCCACGCAGTTCGTGCTCGAGGGCGACACGGTGTGGCTGCATCTCGTGCGGGCGAACCCGATCTTCGGCGCACTGGCCGAGAACTCCCGCGTCCTCCTCAGCGTCGCGGAGGACTGGGCCTTCATCCCCTCCTCGTGGAAGGCCATCGGCGTGGAGGACCCAGCTCTCGGGATTCCGACCACCTACTACGGCGCGGTGCAGCTGGTCGGCACGGCGGCGGTGCACGACGAGCGGACGACACCCGGAAGCGTGGCGGCGATCCTGCGCCGCCAGCTCGGTCGGTTCCAACCCGACGACGCGGTGGCCGATCCCGAGGTGGCGCACCCGGCGAAGCTGCTCGCGATCGTGGGCATTGAGATCCGGGTCGAGCAGGTGACGGCCAAGTTCAAGTACGGGGGCAACGTCGATGCCGCGCACCGCGAGGCTGTGGTGGCGCGCCTACGCGAACGGGGCGGTCCCGGGGACACGGCGGCGGCCACGCACGTGCTGCGGAGGCTGGCGTCCTCGCGTCGCGTGGCCAGCGAGTGACTGTCGGCGAACGTGTACAGGTGCGGCCGATGCGTGTGCGCCTTGGGCCTGTTTACGCCTGGCTGATCGGCGGCACCGGCGTAGACGGAGAGGTCGGCGAGGCGGGTATCACCGGAAGAGGGTCGACACCCTGTTCGGTATCGGGGTCGCTTTGTCCCGACACCACTGCGATGCGGGCATCTGGGCGTTGGATGAAGCAGGGTTGGATGATCTGGGTCTCAGCTTCGTACTGGTAGTTCCCAGGAGCCACGCTCGGGCCCCAGTTGTTCTGGGCCGGGTCTTGCGCGATCCCACCCCCGGGGTCGGACCAAATCGTCTGCGACCGTACGACGCCGCATGTGATCGCCCCGTTGGCGAGCCCGAAGCTCCAGACCTCGTCGCGACCACCACCTTCGAAGCTGTAGTAACCCCAGAGACCGTTGTGCGGGTTCCACGATCCCGACGGGTCCATCGCATAGGTTTCGCCGGCCGACGTCGTCCACGTCCCCGGTGCAAACACACTGTACGCGGGCGCATGGTCCTCTTCGGTCCACGTGTGCCAGTAGGAGGCCAACTTGCTCGGTAGTTTCGCCGCGGCCGCGCCGGGAGCGGCCGCCACGTCGAAGCCGTCCTGACCCTTCTTCGGCGAATCGAGGGGCCGCGTCACCGATTCGCCTGGGTCAGCGACGACTTTCCACGGCGTGGCCATCGACTGCCTGGCGATGATCAAGTACTGCACGTAGGGCGCGTTATCCAACGTGGTCTTCACCTCGACCAGGAACGACGCCGGAAACTTCCGTTGTCTCGGCACGATGACGCTCTCGCCGTAAATGGGTCCCCGGACAGTCCGTGCGTTGCATCCGCACGTGACTTCGTCGGACTCGAGGGCTGGCCCGGTTTCGAATTCAGCCATGAGCGACCGATCGTCGGTCTCGAACGCATCGAACCGAAGGTTCCACACCGCAGAAAAGATGGCACCGGCCTGGTCGAGCGAGATCACCACTCCACGCTCGGTGCTCGCTGCCGTGAAGGCCGATGGGAGCGGGATAGACGCGGGTGTCGGGTGGTCGATGGTGAAGGGGACCCACTGCGGCACCCCCGCAGGTCGCGATCCCGCGCTCGGCGACGCCATGGCCTGCCCCGTGCAGACGAGGAGCAGCGCCAGCGCCAGCGCGGCCACGACAGAGGCGATGCGACTCGTCATTCTCTTCGCGCCCTGCGCATCGCTTTAGCTTCGGCGCACGCCCGTTCGGGCCTTAGTCACTGCGTGCGGGCCGAAGAGGTCATCGGCCGTGTCTGGGCGGCATCCACCTCGTTTCACCCACGAGCATCAAAGACGTCGGATGGCGCCGACGATCCGGGTGCAGCCGATGTGGATCACAGGTGCCGAACGGCCAGAACCAGAAGGTAGGTTCCTCGGTACCAAGGAAAGGGGGGCATCGGTGATGGACCAGTCCGAGCACAACCCGGCCCTCGACGACCTGGAGTTCCTGTCAGGCGAGTGGGATATGGAGCTGTCGAACGCGCCGTTCCTGCCAACTCGCGCCGACACCGCGCACGGTCACGTCACGTTTGCCTGGATCGAAGACGGAGCCTTCCTGGTCATGCGCCAGAGCGAGCAGTTCGAAACGCCCCCATCAGCGCGCTGGGCCATCGGCCGGGACGGATCCGGCACCACCTTCACGGTCCTGTACTCCGACCAGCGTGGCGTCTCGCGGGTCTATGAGATGAGCTTCTCCGATGGAACCTGGCGGTTGTGGCGAGACGATCCCGGGTTCTCACAACGCTTTGAAGGGAGCGTGAGCCCGAACCGGAACCGGATCGTGGCGCGCTGGGAGAAGTCGTACGACGGCATCACGTGGGAACACGACTTCGACATCACCTACACGCGGCGGTAGGAGTGGCGAGCCGAAGATCCGCTCGACGCTCTGCGCTCGACCCGCTTGACGCGTGCCCCAATGCACCGTGCCGGCGACCTGCCGAATATCGTCAGAAGACACGATGCCAGCGGTCTGAACGGTTGACGACTCGTTCGGGACAAAGGTCAAGACCGTCGGCGTCGTGAGAGAGGAGGTCGACATGGCCGGGACATCTTCACGAGCGGTGCGCTTCGACCGCTATGGCGGAAGAGAGGTTCTCTATGTTGCCGACGTGCCCACGCCGACCCCTGCGCCCGATGAGGTTGTCGTGCAGGTGAAAGCAGCCGGCATCAACCCCGGGGAAGCAGCCATCAGATCCGGCGCGCTTGACGCACGGTTCCCGGCGACGTTTCCTTCGGGGGAAGGGAGCGACCTCGCCGGAATCGTGACGGCCGTCGGCCAGGATGTGGACGACTTGGCTGTCGGGGACGCGGTTCTGGGTTTCTCGTGGCGCCGCTCGAGCCACGCGTCCCATGTCGCCGTCCCGACCTCGCAGCTCATTCACAAGCCCCCCGAGTTGAGCTGGGACGTCGCCGGGTCCCTCTCCATCGTCGGAGTTACCGCCTACGCCGCTGTCCGCGCCGTCGGGGCTCACGAAGGAGACACCGTTGCCGTTTCAGCGGCGGCAGGCGGCGTGGGGACAATCGTCGTGCAGCTTCTGGTGTTGCGTGGTGCCCGGGTCCTGGGCATCGCATCGCCTGCCAACGCTGACTGGCTGCGCTCCCATGGCGCGACGCCTATCCCCTATGGCGAAGGGCTGGCCGAACGGCTGCAGGCCGCGGCCGAAGAGATCAATGCCTTCATCGATCTCTTCGGGCCCGAGTACGTCGAGCTCGCCGTCGATCTCGGTGTCCCCCGCGACCGCATCGAGACGATCACCGCCTTTGACAAAGCGCAGGAACTTGGGGTCAAGGCCGAGGGAAGCGCCACCGCATCGACGCGCGAGGTGCTGACCGAAATGGCGGACCTCGTCGCGTCCGGAGCGGTCGAGATTCCGATTGCCGCTACGTACCCGCTCGAGCGGGTGGCCGATGCGTTCGAGGAACTCGAGCATCGTCACACCCGCGGGAAGATCGTCCTCATCCCCTGAGAAGCCGCTTGGGGAGCCTGGTGTGCGGCAGTTGCTGCCCCGGGGCATGCGAACGGGCCGGGCGAGAGCCGCCCGGCCCGTTCGGTTGACGCTGTCACTCACTACCGCCGAATGTCTGAACTCCGCCGAATGTCTGAGCCCCTTCGCCGGCGTCCCAGCCATGAGGCGAAGGGCTGAAGGTCAGCCGATCTTGACCTTCTTGCCGGGCGCGTCGCTGATCTTCCCCTTCGAATTGACGCAGACGAAGATCTTGTACGTGCCGGGCACCGGAGCCGAACCCGTCGTGTCCGCGGTCACCGCACCGGTGGCCTTTATCTCGGTCTGGGAGGCGGTGCACGTCTTGGCGCTCCCCGTGACTGACGTCACGGTCGGAGAACCAATCACCGTCGTGTCGGTGTTGACCCAGGTGACGGTCCCACCGGCTAGGAGAGTGGAGGTCGGCATAGTCGTCGACGCTCCCCCAGTGTTGCCGCTGCAGCCCGTTATGGTGACGTTCCCTGACGCCGATCCAGTGAGCGTCGTGCACTTGATGCCAACGAAGGTGGCGCTTGCTGGGCTGGCGTCGAGGATGACGGCGCCGCCGATCGGCAGCGCCAGCGCGACGGCCGCCGAGAAAGTAAGTCGAGCAAAACGTGAACCCATCATGATTGTGGATTTCCTCCTAGTTTTCTAAGTATTGCGGGTTTTCGACGGTACACCGAAGTTGCAACACCCCCCCGGAGCCCTGCCGCGACCACCATTAACCTCCATGACGTCGGGTGCCGTCAACAACTGCGGCAGGAAATAAGCGAACGTTCACTTGGCGATAACCCCCCGTCAACGAGCGGGTCCGTGTCAACGCTGATGCAATACGAGTTGCAGATGCAGGTCATTGCAGACCCCCAGCGGCGATCGAGGGAACGATGTGAGCCTCGATCTGAGCAGGAATTGGGGTCGCACCCGGACTGCCACTGGGAGGTGAGGCCGCCGTCGAGGAATCGCTGTCTCAGCAGCGCGGAGAACTTGGACCGTGGACCTCTGTCCGCGGTACTGATGCGCCGACAGGTTGCGCGTGGACGCGACAACAGTGTGCGCGGAAGAGACGCGTCGACAGTTGCACGCGCCGACCACGTGTGCCCACCGAGCGCGCGGTTACTCCGCTGCGCTTGCCAAGTTGGCCAGCGTCGCCGCCATCTCCTGCTCGGCGTGGGCGGCGCTGTGATCGCCCATGGCCCGGGCCACGAAGGCGAACCAAGGTTTGCGATTGTCCTGCCACGACTCGGTAACCCGGCAGCCCATCTCCGTCTCTTCGAACTCGTAGCGCCAGTTGGCCACCTCGAGCGGCCCGGCGCGGACCGCGAACTCGAAGACCTTGCCGGGCTCACAGGCCACGACGGTGCAGATGCTCGACCAGCGCCGCATCCCGTTCTTGTTGTGGCCCTTGAACACGGCGGCGAGCACGGGACCGGTGAATCCCTTCACCCAGGAGCCACCCTGGTTCTCGGGGGACCACTCCCCCATCCGTGGCATGTCGGCGACGAGGTCCCACATCTTCTCGGGCGGCGCCGCGATGTCACGGGAGGCTGCGGTCAAGTACGCCATTGCGCCTGACGATACCCAACGCCGGCGCCGTGGGACCGGCTGGGAAAGAAGAGGGCCCCGCCGCCGGGACGGCCCCGGCGGAGCCGACGCGGCGGCCCCCAACGGCCTCGCACAGAACGAGAACGTGTTCTAATCTCGACCGGATGGAGTTCAACCTCGCTGACCTCTTCGAGGCTGCGGTCGACGCCTACCCGGAGCGCGAGTACCTCGTCGCCGACGGGAAGCGGCGCACCTACGCCGAGATGGAGGCCCGGGCCAACCAGCTGGCGCACTACCTGGCGTCGCGGGGGATCGGTCCGGAGGACCACGTCGGGATCTATGCGTACAACTCCGTCGAATGGGTCGAGACCGCGTGGGCCGTCTTCAAGTTGCGGGCCATCTGGATCAACATCAACTACCGCTACGTCAAGGAGGAGCTCCGCTACCTGATGGGGAACGCCGACCTGAAGGCGCTCGTCTACCAGCGCGAGTTCTCGCCGCTGGTGGCCGCGCTCTTGCCCGAGCTGCCTGCGATGCAACACCTGCTCGTGGTCGACGACGGCAGCGACGCCGAGCCGGCACCGGGATCGGTGCCCTACGAGGACGCGCTGGCCGGCCAAACCCCCGACCGCGACTTCGGGCCGCGCTCGGGCGACGATCTCTACATTCTCTACACGGGCGGCACCACCGGCATGCCCAAGGGTGTGGTCTGGCGCCACGAGGACGTGTTCTACGCGCTGGGAGGCGGGACCGACCCCACGACGAACGAACGGGTCACCGATCCGGCCGTGATGGTGGCCAAGGGTGCGGGGGGCGGCATGGTGCACCTGCCGGTGGCGCCGCTCATGCACGGCGCGACGCAGTGGGGCGTCATGGGCCAGAGCTTCGTGGGCTCCAAGGTCGTGCTCATGGCCAAGTTCGACCCGCATGACGTGTGGCGGCTGGTCGGTGAGGAGCGCGTCAATTCAGTCATGATCACCGGTGACGCCATGGGCAAACCGTTGGTCGAGATGTTGGCAGAACACGCAGAGGACTTCGATCTGTCCTCGCTGCTGGCCGTCGTCTCGTCGGCCGCGCTGTTCTCCGCACCGGTGAAGGACCAGTTCTTCGAGCGCCTGCCAAACCTCGTCATCACCGACGCCGTCGGGTCCTCCGAGGGCGGCAACAACGGCCTCACGGTCATCACCGCGGGCAACACGGCCATGAAGAGCGGCCCGACGGTACACCGGCTCGGCAAGACCGTCGTCTTCGACGAGAATCTCGAGCTGGTCGAGCCCGGCTCGGGCGTCATCGGCAAGATCGCCCGCGCCGGGGACATCCCGCTCGGGTACTACAACGACCCGAAGAAGACGGCCGAGGTCTTCTTCGACGTGCGGGGGACGCGCTACGTGATGCCCGGTGACTACGCAACCGTGGAGGCCGACGGCTCCATCACCTTGCTCGGGCGCGGATCGATCGTGATCAACTCCGGCGGCGAGAAGATCTTTCCCGAGGAGGTCGAGTCTGCCGTCCGCTCGCATCCCGACGTGATGGACGCCATCGTGTGCGGCGCACCCGATGAGCGCTGGGGTCAGACTGTGGCCGCCATCGTGGAGCCGCGTCGCGGCCACGAGGCGCCGTCGCTCGAAGCCATTCAGGAACGGTGCCGGGAGTTCGTCGCCGGCTACAAGGTCCCGCGTCGGCTTTACGTGGTCGACCGGGTGGAGCGCTCGCCCTCGGGCAAGCCCGACTACACCTGGGCCGCCGCCATCGTCGGGGCAAGCGCCGGGGGCTGAGGCACAACACATACGCTGGGCGTCATGACGATCGACAACGACGCTGACCTCGAGGGCCTGACGAGGGCGGCCGGAGTCGTGCGGGAGGCCCGCGAAGAGATGGTTGCATGCGTCACCCCCGGAGTCACGACGGGCGAGCTCGACGCTGTGGGACGCGACGTGTTCCGCCACCACGGTGCGCGTTCCGCGCCGCGGGTCACCTACCGGTTCCCTGGTGCGACCTGTATCAGTGTCAACGACGAAGCGGCCCATGGCGTGCCGTCGCTCCGGCGTCATCTCCGTGAGGGCGACCTGGTCAACCTCGACGTCTCCGCCGAGCTCGACGGGTACTTCGCCGATACGGGCATCAGCGTGGCCGTCGGGTCGGTCGTGCCGATCGCGCAACGCCTGCTCGACGCCACGAAGCAGGCCCAAGCGGACGCGATGGACGCGGCGCAGCCAGGGGGCACGCTGCGCGACATCGGGCGAGCCGTCCAGCGCCGCGCACGGCGCCACGGGTTCTGCGTGATCCACGACCTGCACGGTCACGGCATCGGACGCGGGCTGCACGAGGCGCCCTCCGTGCCGAGCGTCGACGACGGCCATCGCTCGGGGCGCGCCGTCCTTCCCGAGGGATTGGTCTTGGCGGTCGAGCCCTTCCTCTCCATCTCCGCTCAGCACGTCGTCGAGGGCACGGACGGGTGGACGCTGCGGACCGCCGACGGGAGCCTGGTCGCCCAATTCGAGCACACGATGGTCGTGACGCACGGTGGCCCCCTGGTGCTGACGGCCTGACCCGTCTCAGCTGATCGCAGCTATCCCCGCCGCCGGAGCGTTGAGGGGGCGGCCGGCCATTGAGCCGAAAAACTCGGCGTCGCCGTGCGTGAAGACACCGCCGTCGGAGGTCGCCAGCCAATACCCATTGCCATCGGGGATGGACGCCATCCCCACCACCGGGGCGTTGAGGCGAGTGGTGGCTTGCGAGCCGAAGAACCTGGCGTCGCCGTGGGTGAACACCCCGCCGTCCGCTGCGACGAGCCAGTAGCCGTCGCCGTCGGGGGTGGCCGCCATGCCGACCACCGGGGCGTTGAGACGGGTGGTGGCCTCGGAGCCGAAGAAGCCGGCGTCGCCGTAGCTGAACACCGAGCCGTCCGCTCCGACGAGCCAGTACCCGTTGCCGTCGGGGGTGGCCGCCATGCCGACGACCGGGGCGTTGAGACGGGTGCTGGCCTCGGAGCCGAAGAACCCGGCGTCGCCGTGCGCGAAGACCCCACCGTCCGCTGCGACGAGCCAGTAGCCGTCGCCGTCGGGGGTGGCCGCCATGCCGACCACCGGGGCGTTGAGACGGGTGCTGGCCTCGGAGCCGAAGAACCCGGCGTCGCCGTGCGCGAAGACCCCACCGTCCGCTGCGACGAGCCAGTAGCCGTCGCCGTCGGCGGTGGCCGCCATGCCGACCACCGGGGCGTTGAGACGGGTGCTGGCCCGCGAACCGAAGAACCCTGCGTTGAAGGTGAAGACGCCACCGTCCGCGGCCACCTCGTCGTAGCCCTGGGACGCGTCCGCGGAGATCGTCAGCGCGCGCGTGGTGGTCGCAGAGGGTCCCCCGTTTCTGCTCATGGTCTGACCGGTGAACACCTGGGCGGTGGCGGTGCCTGCCGAGTCGGTCACCGTCAGGGTGACGTTGTAGGCCCCCGGTGCGGCGTAGGTGTGCGTGATCGTCGCCGCGGTCGCCGTGGTGGTGGCGCCGTCGCCGAAGTTCCAGGCGTAGCTGGCGACGGTGCCGAAGTGGGCGCTCGAGGCCGAGGCGTGGAACAAGGTGGCCCAACCGGGGGGCGCCGTCGTAGCCGTGAAGGAGGCTGTGGGCGCCTGGTCAGGAGTGATCGAGATGCCAAGGGGAGCATTCCCCACGGCGATTGGGGTGCCCGCAGTGCTGGTCGCGAGGTCGACCGGGGTCACGGTATCCGCGCTCGAACTGCCCACATAGGCGGTCGTGCCATCGGGGGTGATGAAGATGTCCGTGGGACCCGTTCCCGCGTGGATCGGCGAGCCGGCGGTGTCGGTGGCCGTGTCGATGGGGACCACGTTGCCAGAGCCGTTGTCGGCGACGTAGGCCGTCGTGCCGTCTGGCGCGACGGCGATGCTTTCGGGGTTGGCCCCCGCCGTGATCGTCGTGGTGAGCGTGTTGGTCGCGGTGTCAATCACGCTCACCGTGTTTGAGCCGAAGTTGGTGACATAGGCGGCATCGCCATCGGCGGTGACGGCGATGCCGAAGGGCAAGACCCCGACGGTGATGGTGGTGACGACGGTGTTGGTGGCGATGTCGATCGCGCTCACCGTGACAGAGCCGTTGTTGGTCACATACGCGGTCGTGCCGTCCGGGGTGATGGCGATGGCGAAGGGGTTGGTCCCCACCGGGATCGGGATGCCGGGCGTGTCCGTGGCGATGTCGATGGGAGTCACCGTGTTCGAACCCAGATTGGCCACATAGGCGGTCTTGCCGTTCGGGGTGATGGCGATGCCTTCGGGCTGCGTCCCGACCGGGATCGGGGTGCCGGGCGTGTCCGTGGCGGTGTCGATCGGGGTGACGGTGTTGTCGTCGAAGTTGGCGACGAAGGCGGTCGCGCCGTCGGGGGTGATGGCGATCTCGGTCGGACGGGTGCCCACACCGATGGGAGTGCCGGCGGTATTCGTGGCCGTGTCGATCGGAGTCACCGTCCCCGCGAGGTTGTTGGCAACGAAGGCGGTGGGTGCGACCGTGACCGCTCCCGCTGGCGGCGGCGCCCTGAGACTCGAGCCGGCCAGGCCGAGCACGATCAGGCTGGCTGCGGCGAAGAGCACGCCCCCCGATCCTCTGTGCTCTACACGACTGGTCTCCATAAATCCCCTGGGTCCTGTTCGTTCCCGGCAGTACCACGGGGACGTCGTCGAAGCGACAGGCGACCCCGGGGTAGGGATCAGCGCCAAATGCTACTCGGGCTTTCGGGCGAATACGACCGTCGGAAGCTTGCCGGTACGCTCGTGACACGAGCGGTCGCGCCGAGGATTCTGACCTCGCCCTTACTGATGACGAGCTGACCGAGCTCGCGCTAGCGGCCGATCCCAATGCGCCGCTTCCCGAGGACGCCGTTCCCATCGGTGTCCATCTGTCGCAGTTCGCCGTGCCACTCCCCCTCTGGTACATGCCGCCGGTGGTCCGTTCGGGGGGTCGACGCTGGCGAGCGCCGATTGTGCTCGCCGTGGTTTCGGCGTTCCTGTTGATCGACGCGCTGGGACTTTGCAACACCTACGGGATTCTCAGCCTGGCCTAGCGGCTCAGCAAACCTGAAGCCTCGACCAAGAGGATTTGGTTGGCCGACGTGCCAAGCGGCTCAGCGCGCCGGCCGACGTCGCACGCGATGATGCTGCGGTGCCCGCCGCTCCCCTGCTGCTGCTCACCGGTTCACCGGGCTGCGGCAAGACCACGGTCGCCCCGCTGGTGGCCGACCGCCACGATCCCTCGGTCTGCCTCGACCTGGACTGGTTCTTCGCGAAGCTGCGGCGCGGGGCCATAGAGCCCTGGCGGGAAGAGGCCCATTCGCAGAACCGCGTCGTCCTCAGCGCCGCAGCCGAAGCCGTCGCCGTCTTCGCCGAAGGCGGCTACGTCACGGTGGCCGAGGGCATCCTCTATCCCTTCATGCTCGACCTCTTCGCGGCCGCGTGCGAGCCACGCGGCATCGTCCTCGACTACGCAGTGCTACGGGCGCCGATCGGCGTCGTGCAGCAACGGGCGCAGGACCGCACCGTGGAGCCCGCACATGCGGGCGCGCTCGCCGACGCCGTGGTGATCGACGACCTGTGGGCGCAGTTCGAGCACCACGGACTGGCAGAGCGCCACCGGGTCGACTGCGGCGAGCGCGAACCGGGCGCAGTGGCCGAGGAGATCGACCGGCGGTGGACGGTTGGTGACCTCCGCCTGTAGTGGACGGGTCTACGAGCCCCCGGCGGCCAGGCGCTGTGTGGTCGTGCGGTGCACCGGGTCCGTGTCGAAGTTCGTCAGCACCTGCTTGCCGAAGGTCTCAACGGCCTCCTCGCACGCCTCAATCGGCATGGACGTCGAGAGCATGCCGAACGCCAGCTGATCGGCACCGGTCGCCGCAAAACTCTCCACGGCCTTGCCCACCTCGTCGGGGGTGCCGACGGCAGTGACACCCGCCGCGATGGCGGCATCGAGGGTGGCCGCGTCCATGGCCGGAATGATCTCGGGCCACTCCGGAATGCCAGGGGGCCTCGGGAAGGTGTCGAGATAGCGGAACACCAGGCTCAAGTGGTAGTTCGAGTCCGCGTCGAGGAAGGTCCTGCGGGCCTTCGCGCCGTCTTCCATACAGATCATCTGCGTCGTGATCATCACGTTGTTGTTCACGAAGCCGCCGACCGGGTTCGTGCAGTCTGCGACCTTCTCCTTGTACCGAGCGACCAGCGGTGTCAGCTGGTCCGGCGTGGAGAAGCCGAAGCAGAGCACGCCCACCCCGAGCTCGGCGGCCAGGTCGAAGGTGGAGGGGCTTCCGGCCGCCATCCAGATAGCCGGGTGCGGCTTGGAGTACGGCTTGGGCAGCACGTTGCGCTTCGGCATGGAGAAGAACTTGCCCTCGTAGCTGTACTCCTCGTCCTTCCACATACGCACGATCTGCGGAAGGGTCTCGGCCACCATTTCGCGGGTGAGCTCAGGGTCCTCGATGCCGAACCCACGCTGCTCGGTCGTCGACGAGCCCCGGCCGGTACCGAACTCGAAACGGCCCTCGGAGAGGTGGTCGAGCATGGCCACCCGCTCTGCGATGCGGGCCGGGTGGTTGACCGGTGGCGTGATGTTGAAGATGCCCGAACCGATGTGGATGTTCTTGGTGCGCGCCGCCACGAAGGCAAGGAACGACTCGGACGCCGAGAGGTGCGAGTACTCGGTCAAGAAGTGGTGCTCCGACGCCCACGTGTACTTGAACCCGGCCCTGTCCGCCGCCTCAATGAACGCGACCTCGTCCATGATGCGGTCGTGCTCGGCCGATGCACCGTGCCGCTCGACATAGCGGGGCAGCACGCAGGCGGCGTTGAAGATGCCGAATTCCATGGGGATCCACGTCCTCGTCTACGGTGCCGCGGTCCTATCCGCCGGCGTTGCTGCGACGGTAACACGGCGCGGACTAAAGTGCAACGTGTTCCAATAATGGGTATTCCGCCCCAGGTCAGAGAGGTTTGGACATGTGGTGACCTCAACTGAGGGACAGGCGCCCGAGCCCCCCGAGACCGTCGCCGCTGCCGTGCTCGCCCGAGCCGAGGACACACGCCCCGGGCTCGTGGCCGGTGACCTTCGCCTGAGCCACGCCGAGGTGGCTTCTCGCGCTGCCGCACGCGCCGCCTGGCTGCAGGCCCGGCGCACGGACGGGCCGTTTCACGTGGCGGTCCTCTTGGACAACGTGCCCGAGTTCGTCTTCTGGCTCCAGGGCGCTGCCTTGGCGGGTGCGGTCGTCGTCGGGGCCAACCCCACGCACCGCGGCGACGAGCTCGTGCGCGACCTCACCCATACCGAGTGCCAATTCCTCGTCACCGACACCGCCTCACTCCCCCTCGTCGACGGCGCACACATCGGCGACGCCCTCGGCACCGTCTCGGCAGCCAACCCGCGGGTCTTGGTGCTCGACACCAAGGCGGCACAGGACGAGGTCGCCAGCAACGCCGACGCCGCGGTGCCCGCAGAGGTGGCCGACCCCTCGGTGACACCAGACTCCCTCGGGTACCTGCTCTTCACCTCCGGCACATCGGGGGCGCCCAAGGCATGTCTGTGCACACAGGGCCGGCTCGCCCGCATCAGCGCCGTCGTGGGCCAGATGTACGCGCTGACGCCCGAGGACGTCTGCTACATCGCCATGCCGCTGTTCCACTCCAACGCGCTGATGGCGGGCTGGGGGCCGGCGCTCACGGCGGGGGCGACCGTGGCTCTCCCGACGACTGGCCGCTTCTCGGCGTCGGGGTTCCTCCCCGACGTGCGGGCGACGGGGTCGACGTACTTCAACTACGTGGGCAAGCCGCTGTCGTACATCGTGGCCACGCCCGAGCAGCCCGACGACGCCGACAACCCGCTCGTGCGCGCTTTCGGCAACGAGGGGTCGACCGACGACGTCGCGCGCTTCGCCGAGCGCTTCGGCGTCGCCGTCACCGACTCCTACGGCTCGACCGAGGGCGGGGCAACCGTGCAGCGGACGCTCGACACGCCGGCGGGCGCGCTCGGCCGCGCGCCCGAAGGGACCGTCGTGCTCGATCCCGAGACCGGCGCGGAGTGCCCGCCGGCGCGCTTTGACGACCGTGGCCGCTTGCTCAACGCGGAGGAGGCGATCGGGGAGCTGGTGTCGAAGGGGGGCGGCGCAGGGTTCGAGGGCTACTGGCGCAACAACGACGCCGAGCGGGCCCGGTTGCGCGAGGGCTGGTACTGGACGGGTGATCTGGCCTATCGCGACGAGGCCGGGTTCTTCTATTTCGCGGGACGCGACCACGACTGGCTCCGGGTCGACGGCGAGAACTTCGCGTCGGCCCCCATTGAGCGGATCCTCCAACGGCATCCCGACGTGGTGCTCGCCGCCGTCTACGCCGTCCCGGACCCGGTCGTCGGGGACCAGGTCATGGCGGCGGTCCAGCTGCGGCCGGGGCTCGACTCACTCCATGCGGCCGAGTTTGGCGCGTTCCTCGCGGCACAAGGTGACCTCGGCACGAAGTGGGCGCCGCGCTTCGTCCGCATGAGCGGGTCCCTGCCCGTCACCGCGACCAACAAGGTGCTCAAGCGCGCGCTGCGCACCGAACGATGGAACTGCGACGACGCCCTGTTGTGGCAACCCGACAAGAACGGGCCCTACGTGCAGCTCCAGGGTGGGGACGCCGCCGCGCTGGACGCGGCCGTCGGCGACCGGCCGATCTGACTTCGACGAGCGCTGACGAGCGCGCACGGCGCCGCCCCACCCAACGCTCAGCGGTCGACGCCGAGGACCAGCCCGCTGGTGGGCACCCCGGTGCCCGCCGTGACGACGACGTGTTCGAGACCGCGCACCTGGTTGACCGAGGTTCCGCGGACGAGGCGGGCACCCTCGGCAATCCCGTTCATGCCGTGGAGATAGGCCTCGCCGAGCTGGCCTCCGTGCGTGTTGATCGGAAGCGCGCCGCCGAGTTCGAGGCGGCCGTCGCGCACGAAGTCCTTGGCCTCACCTTTGCCACAGAACCCGAGCTCCTCGAGCTGGTAGAGCACGTACGGGGTGAAGTGGTCATAGAGGATGGCCGCCTGCATGTCCGCCGGACCGAGCCCCGATGTTTCCCAGAGCTGCCTGGCCACGACGGCCATCTCGGGCAGGCCGAGCAGGTCATCGCGGTAGTAGCTCGTCATCATGTCCTGGCCGGCGCCCGAGCCCTGCGCGGCGGCCCGCACCACGACGGGCGCCGTCCGAAGGTCGCGAGCCCGCTCCAGCGACGTCACCACGAGCGCCTGCCCGCCGTCGGTCTCCTGGCAGCAGTCGAGCAGGTGGAGCGGTTCGACGATGAACCGGCTGGCCTGGTGCTCCTCGAGCGTGATCGGCTGCTCGTAGAACCACGCCTTGGGGTTGGTCGCCGCGTGCTTGCGGTCCGCCACCGCCACACGGCCGAGGTCCTCGCTGGTGGCGCCCGTCACGTGCAGGTAGCGCTGTGCCGCCATCGCGACCCACGAGGCCGGGGTCAGCAGACCCACCGGCAAGTACGAGGCCATGTGCGCGTTCTCCGCGTTGGCAATGGGCGCCCGGCCCTGCACGCCGGCGCCGAAGCGCGAGCCGGAGCGCTCGTTGAAGGCCCGGTAGCACACCACCATGTCGGCAACGCCCGAGGACACGGCCAGAGCGGCCTGCAGGATCGTGGCGCACGCCGCGCCACCCCCGTAGTGGATGCGGCTGAAGAAGGTGAGCTCCCCGACCCCCAGGCTGCGGGCGATGTCAATGTCGGGATTGGTGTCGGAACTGAACGTCACCATGCCTTGGACTTCTGACGGTGCGATCCCGGCGTCCTTCAGCGCGGCATCCACCGCCTCGACGGCGAGGCGCAGCTCTGAGCGCCCCGAGTCCTTGGAGAACTCGGTCGCCCCGATGCCGGCGATGGCGACGGTCCCCGAGAAGGAATGCGGCATCAGGACGCCGTCCTGTGCGGGCCTGCGTTCGCGCCGCCGTCCACGGGCAACGCCACTGTCACCGTCCCGGTCACGTGGTCGCCCAGCTCGTTCGCGCCGCGCACCGACACGGTCACCGTGCCGCTCGTGCCGTCCTCGGCCAGGGGTCCCTTCTCGGTCACCGACCCCGTCATCGTCATGGTGCAGTCGGGGTAGTTGGGCGCGCCGAGGCGGATGTTGACGTCGATAAGGCGGCTGCGCGGCCCGGACCAATCGGTGACGTAGCGCCCGACCAGTCCGTTGGTTGTGAGGATGTTCATGAAGATGTCCTTGGAGCCGCGCTCCTTGGCGAGGACGTGCTCGTGGTGCACGTCCTGGTAGTCGCGGCTTGCGATGGCGCCCGAGACGATCAGGGTCCGCGTGATCGGGATCGCGAGCGACGGGAGCTCATCGCCCACGGACACCGCCGCGTAGGTGGGCCCGGCGGTCGAAATTGTGGTCATCACTCCACCCCCGTCAACGCGCGCTCGGCGATGTCGGCGCCGAGCCGGGCCAGCTGCAGACTGGGG
Organism: uncultured Acidimicrobiaceae bacterium; assembly: GCA_963825965.1. Classification (GTDB taxonomy): domain Bacteria; phylum Actinomycetota; class Acidimicrobiia; order Acidimicrobiales; family RAAP-2; genus Bog-473. The sequence continues at coordinate 79,867 of CAWGUX010000012.1, read as the reverse complement.
CCACCGAGCAGCAGCTCGATCTGCTTGCCCCACAAGAAGTAGCGGTGGATCGGATAGGTGATGTCGGCGCCCATCCCGCCGTGCAGGTGCTGGGTGGCGTGGACGGCATGCTGCCCGCGTTCGGAGGCCTGCCATTTCGCCACCCGCGCCGCGTCGGCTGCGTCGCGGCCGGTGTCGAAGCGCCAGGCGGCGTTCTGCCAGGTGACCCGCATGGCCTCAATGTCGATGGCGGCGTCGGCTGCCTTGAGCATCGTGCCCTGGAAGGTGCTGAGCGGACGTCCGAACTGGTTCCGGGTGTTCAGATACGCCGCCGTCCGCGCCAGGGCGGCCTCGCAGACGCCGACCTGGAGCGTGCACAGGCCGATGGTGGCGGCGATCACCGTGAAGGCGAGCGCGGCGTGTCCCATGTCGGGACCGACGAGCACGTCGCCGGCCGAAACGAGAACGTCCGAGAGGTGCAGGTGCGGATGGATCTCGCGGTTGGTGGTGACGGCGCGCTCGAGCGCGACACCGGGTGCATGCGGGTCCACCAGAGCCAGGAGCACACCTTCGTCGCTGCGCGCCGGTACGACGATGTGCGCCGCCAGATGGGCCTGGGGCACCGCGAGCTCCGTGCCCCGCAAAACCCAGCCGCCGTCGGAAGCACGTGTCGCGCCCACCGATGGCGTCAACGTGGGGCTGCTGGCGGAGCTGGAGAGCGACGCGGTCAGGATCGTCTTCCCCGCCACTACGCCGGGTAGGACGCGGGATCGCTGCGCCTCCGAACCGAAGTGCGCGATCGGGAGCGCGCCCAACAAGAGCGTGGGCCACAGCGGGACCGGTGCCACCGCCGCGCCCTGCGCCTCGAGCAGCAGGCACACCTCCATGAGCCCAAAGCCCGCGCCGCCGTCGGCCTCGGGGACCGCCAGGCCCAAGAGGTCGGCCTCGGCGAGGGCCCGCCACAGCTCGCGGTCCACCCGCTCCTCATTCACCTCGACGGCGGCGATGCGCTCGGGCTCGGCCATCCCGGCGAAGATCCCCGCCGCCGCCTCGGACACGGCGAGCTGTTCCTCGGTCAGCCTGAAGTCCATCAGGCACCACCGCCCGAACCGGCACTCGAGCCCACACTCGAACCGGCACTCGAATCGGCACCCGCCGGCACGAAGACCGGCAGGGACAGGTCCTCGTCGAAGTCGACGAATTCGACCCGGAGCGCCATCCCGACCTCTATCCCCTCAATCGCCACTTCGCCCAGGTTCGCCACAATGCGCGTGCCTTCCTCGAGCTCGACCAGGCCGATCGGGAGCGGGTATTCGAACCCAGGGACCTGCGGGTAGTGCACGACCACGTAGGAGTAGAGGGTGCCCCGGCCCGAGGCCTCCACGGTGTCCCACTCCAACGATCCGCACACCCCGCACGCCGGCAGCGGCGGGTGGCGCAGGGTGCCGCACGACACGCACCGCTGGATGAGGAGCCGATGTGCCTGCGCCCCCTCGAACCAGAACGCGTTGTCCTGGGTGAGTGCGGGTCGTGGCCGCGGCGGACGTGGCGGCGTGCGATCGGGCGGCAGGTACTTGAGGATGCGGAAGCGCATGGTGGCAACGGGCTCGCCGGCGTCGAAGAGCGCCTGGACGACCTCGGGTGTCACCTCGTCGTCGGGGGGCACGTCGACGTCGGGCACGGCGACGTAGTCCATGCGCGTGGTCAAGAAGCGCCCGGTGCCGAGCCCGGTCCGCTTTGGGTCCGAGATCGACTCAATCGCCGAGCGTGCCAGCACCCGGTCACCCACCACGAGGGGACGGACGTAGTGCTGCTCGCAGTTCGTGGCCACCACCGAGGTGAGTCCCTCGTCGTCGAGCAGTCCCATCATGATGTCGTTGGGGCCGGTGCCCTGCTCGGCGCCGGCCGCCCGGGCCTCCTCAATGAGCAGCGACGCACGCAGGCCGCGCATGATCCATGCCTGGAGCATGGCCGGCGGGGCAATGAGCTGGTCGTAGCCGGCCTCTCGCGCCGCCCCGTCCGATGCGTAGACGGGGTTGTGGTCGCCCATGGCCTCGACCCAGTGCCGGATCATGGGGACGTTGACCGCATCGGGCGACAGGGTCGGCGATCCCGACACCTGCCCGACGAGCGTGGCCAGCTCGGTGCTGTGGTCGGGGAAGGGCGCCAGCTCTTCGAAGCGCTCGCCCGCAACGATGGCGCCGCTCACCGCGACCCCCGCGTCATCCCGAGCCCGGCCGTCGCCACGATCTCGCGTTGCACCTCGTTCACCCCACCGCCGAACGTGTTGATCTGCGCCTGGCGGCCCGTCGCCTCGACCCGGCCACGCAATAGCGCGCCCGGGGAGCCCGGCACGAGATACCCGGCCGCACCGACCACCCCCAGCAACGCGCGCGTCACCTCAATGATGCGTTCGGTCCCGAACACCTTGATGGAGGAGGACTCTGCCGCCGTGAGCTCGCCGTCGGCGACGTGCACCGCCATGCGCCAATTCAAGAGCCACATCGCCTCGAGCTCGGCGTGGCAGCGGGCCAGATCCATCTGCACCCACCCCTGGTCGATCAACGTCTTCCCGTCGTCTGTGTGCTGCTGTGCCGCCCAGGTCACCACGTCCTCGTAAAGCGAGATGGCCAGCCCGCTCCAGGCGGCCAACCCGACCCGCTCGTGGTTGAGCTGGGTGGTGATCATGCGCCAGCCCTCGTTCTCGTCCCCGACGCGGTTGGCCACCGGCACGCGGACGTTGTCGTAGAAGGTCTGTGTCGTCGTCAGCCCGCCGACGGTGTTGATGATCGACCAGGCAAAGCCCGGTGACGTCGTCGGCACGCACAGGATCGAGATGCCCTTGTGCTTGGGGACCTCGGGATCGGTCCGGGTGGCGAGCCAGACATAGTCGGCCTGGTCGGCGCCCGACGTGAAGATCTTGGCGCCGTTGACCACGTACTCCTCGCCGTCGCGCAGCGCCGCGTGCGCAGCGACGCCAGGTCGGTGCCCGCCTCGGGCTCGGTGTAGCCGATGGCGAAGTTCAGCTCGCCGGCCAGGATCTTCGGCAGGAAGAACGACTTCTGCTCGTCGGTGCCGTACCGCATGATGGTCGGCCCCACCGTGTTGATGGTGACGAAAGAAACGGCGCGCCGGCGCGTCGCGTCTCGTCGAAGAAGATGAACTGGTCCGTCGCGGGACGCCCCTGCCCACCGAACTCGGCGGGCCAGCCGATCCCGAGCCAGCCGTCCTTGCCGATCCGGCCGACGACCTCTCGCCACGCGTCGCCGCCCTCGCCGCCCTCGGCGAGCCCTGCCCGCACCTCGTCGGTGAGCAACTCGGCGTAGTACAAGCGGAGCTCGGCGCGCAGCTGCTGCTGTTCGGGGCTCTCTTCGAGGAACATCGTGGGGCAGCCTCGCGTGCTCGCGGCGGTCCCTGCCAGGTCAAGGCCGCGCTCGGGAAAAACTGTAACACGTTCTCGTTTCGGCACCCGGGGAGGTCACGGGATGTCAACCCCTCCCGATGAGCGTGACCGCGCCGCGAGCGGGGCCGAGGCGAAGAGGTTCAGGCCGAGCCGCTCCGAGAGATACGTCGTCACGCGCTGGCCCCGGACGCTGTTGCCGGCGCCGTCGAGTGGCGGGGAGTAGGTGCCCACCCCACCCTTGCCCGGAGACACCGTCACCAATCCCCCGCTCACCCCGCTCTTGCCGGGCAGCCCGACGTCGTAGAGCCAGTCCCCCGAGCGCTCGTAGAGGCCCGACGTCGCCAGCACGGCGAGCACCCGCCGGCAGACCCCCGGCGCGACGGCGCGCTCACCGGTCAACGGGTTCATCCCGCCGTCGGCCAACGTGGCACCCATCACGGCAAGATCCCGCGCCGTCACCTGGAGCGAGCACTGGCGGGTGTAGACGTCGGTGGCCAGTTCGGGATCGGAGTACATGCGTCCGTAGCCGTACAGCAGGTGGGCGATGCCGCGATTGCGGAAGTTCGTCGTGACCTCCGAGCGATAGACCCCCTCGTCCACGTCGAGCCGCCGCCCGGCGAAGCAGGACAGCATGGCGGCGATGCGCTCGAACTTCTCCTCGGCCGACGTGCCGGGAACGAGGCTCGTGGTTGCCAGCGCGCCCGCGTTGACCATCGGGTTCATGGTCCGCGTGGCATTGAGCTCGATGCCCATCACGGAATCGAAGGGCAAGCCGGTGCTGTTCACGCCGAGCTTGCGCCGAGCCTCCTGGTGTCCGAGAGCGTCGCACACCAATGCGAAGACGAAGACCTTGCGAGATGCTCTGGATGGTGAACGCCACGTCGGCATCGCCGATGGCAGAGACGCCGCCGCGCACCCCGGCGACGCAGACGCCGAAGGCGTCCGCCCGCGCCGTGGCTAAGGCGGGGATGTAGTCGGGAACGGTCCCGGCCCCCAACTCACGGAAGAGCTCGTACCCGTCGGCGACGGCGGCGCGCACGTCGGTGTCGGCAGGGAGATACCCGGTCGAGACTCGTGCGTCGAGCACGGTGGCGATGTCGTCGCCCAGGTCGAAATCGATGTCGTCGTCAGCATCAACCCCGCCTGCAAAGTCTTCGTCCATGGACGCATTCTCCTGCGCCGGCCGGTCGTCCGGCGCAGCCGTCAGACAGAAGCCCCACCGGACACGCTGGCCCGCCCCGTGCTCTGCATTGAGCCAGGTCGATCCGCTCGGCCTCCGGTCGTGACGCCACCGGGGCGGCCGTGCCTATGATCAACTGACACACGTTCTAGAAATGTGCGCAAAAGACCAGGGCCCCGCGGTGGCGGGGTCGCCGAAAGGGGGGCCCGTGAGCCTCGATGAGATCGACCTCGTCGACGGGCGCAACTTCGTGGCGGGCGTACCCCACCAGTGGTTCGCCGAGCTGCGCCGGGAGGCGCCCGTCTACTGGCACCCAGAAGCGGCCGCACCGCGAGGCGGGTTCTGGGCCGTCACCCGCTACGACGACTGCGTGCAGGTCAATCGCGACTGGGAGCACTTCTCCTCGGCGCGGCGGGGCTCCCTCTTCCACGAAATGGACGACGATCAGCTCGCGCAGCAGCAGTTGATGATGGTCAACATGGACCCGACCATGCATACGCGCTATCGGCGTCTGGTCAACAAGGGCTTCACGCCGAAGATGGTCCGCGATCTCGAGCAACAGATCATCGGGTACGCCGACGGCATCATCGATGCCGTGTGCGAGCGCGGCACGGCCGACTTCGTCGAAGAGATCGCAGCTGAGCTTCCGCTCCTCGTGATCGCCGAACTGCTCGGCGTGCCCCAGGAGGACCGCCGCATGGTCTTCGACTGGTCGAACAAGATGATCGGCGCCGAGGACCCCGAGTACCAGGTCGTCGACGCGGACCCCGGCGAGGCCGCGATGCAGGTCTACAGCTACGCCGAGGAACTGGCCCAGAACCGCCGGCTGGCCCCGCGTCAGGACCTGATCTCCGTGCTCATCGACGCCGAAGTCGAGGGCGAGAAGCTGAACGAGCTCGAGCTTGACCTCTTCTTCCTCCTCCTGATCGTCGCTGGCAACGAGACGACACGGAACCTGATGTCCGGCGCGATGACCGCCTTCTTCGATCACCCGGACCAGTGGGAGCTCTTGCGCCAGGATCGCTCCCTGCTCCCCGGGGCAGTCGAGGAGATGCTGCGCTACGTCACTCCCGTCATGCATTTCCGGCGCACGGCGACGGGCGACATGGAGCTTCGCGGCCAAGAGATCAAGGAAGGGGACAAGATCGTCTTCTGGCACACCTCGGCCAACCGCGACGAGGAGGCGTTCGAGAACCCGGACACGTTCGACGTGACGCGCTCGCCCAACAACCACATTGCCTTCGGCGGCGGCGGTCCCCACTTCTGCCTCGGCGCCAACCTTGCCCGCATGGAGATCATGGTCATGTTCGACCGCGTCCTCGACCGCCTGCCCGACATCCGGCTCGACGGCAAGGTCCAGCGATTGCAGTCCAATTTCATCAACGGCACCAAGCACATCCCCGTGGCGTTCTCCCAGTCCGCTCCCATTGGCGGCGCTCCATTGCCTGCCCGGGCCCGCTGAGGTCGTCGAACATGGCCGAGCGCCCGGTCCGCTTCCATCAGTCCGTCGCCTTCCTGCCGACCAGCCAGCTGCTGCCGCTGGCCCGCGCCTGCGACGAGTTGGGCTACGGGGGGATCAACATCTCGGACCACCTGTTCAACCCGCGTCACCTCGAATCGCGCTACACCTACTCCACGCGCGAGGACGGCGCCCCGGGCTGGGGGACCGACACCCCTTGGCCCGACTCCATCGTCAGCATCGCCGCCATGGCTGCATCCACCGAGAACCTGCTCTTCACGACGGCCGTCTACGTCGCGCCGGCCCGCGACCTCATCAGCGTCGCCCGGTCGGTGGGCACGGCAGCGGTGCTGTCGGGTAACCGGGTCCGCCTCGGCATCGGGGTGGGCTGGTGCAAGGAGGAGTTCGACCAGACCGGTCAGGATTTCGGGACGCGGGGCAAGCGCCTCGACGAGATGATCGTCGCGCTGCGCGCACTGTGGCAGAACGGGTGGGTCGAGCACCACGGTGAGTACTACGACGTGCCCGAGTGCCAGATGGAGCCCGCCCCGACCGAGCCCGTGCCGATCATCGGCGGTGGCCACTCGCCGGTCGCGCTGCGTCGCACCGCGGCGCTGTGCGACGGCTGGATCGCCGCGGGGGCCTACAGCGAGGAGGAGGCCTGGGTCCACCTCGCAGAATTGCGCGCCGAGCTCGACAAGGCGGGCCGCACCGGTCTCGACGACTTCAGCATCTACCTGTCGCTCAACGAGCCTCCCGACGTCGACCTGTACCGCCGCTTCGCGGATGCCGGCGTCACCGATTTCGTGTGCGCACCCTGGATGTTCGTCAACGTCGCACCGGGGACTCCCGACGCCGAATCTCTCTCGGCGCGCCTGGGCGCCGTGCGCTGGTTCGCCGAGGACATCGTCCACAAGGTCTGACGCATGCAGGCGAGGCGAGAGGAGCGCATGTGAAGACGATGAAGATCGGCCTGCAACTCGGCTACTGGAGCGCGGGCCCGCCCCCGAACGCATTAGAGCTCGTCATGGAAGCAGACCGCCTCGGTTATGACTCCGTCTGGACCGCGGAGTCCTACGGTTCCGACGCGCTGACACCGCTCGCCTGGTGGGGCTCACGCACCGAAAAGGTGCGCCTCGGGACCTCACTGTGCCAGCTCTCGGCGCGGACACCGACCGCCATGGCGATGGCGGCGTTGACGATGGACCACCTCTCAGGCGGACGTTTCGTGCTCGGGCTCGGTGTCTCGGGCCCCCAGGTTGTCGAGGGCTGGTACGGCCAGCCTTTCCCCGCCCCGCTGGCACGGACGCGCGAGTACGTCGACGTCGTGCGCCAGGTCCTGGCGCGCCAGGCGCCGGTGACCAATGACGGGCCGCACTACCCGCTGCCCTACCCGGGCGGCACGGGCCTCGGCAAGCCGCTCAAGCCGATCGTGCACCCGCTGCGGGCCGACACCCCGATCATCTTGGGCGCCGAGGGGCCGAAGAACGTCGCGCTCGCGGCGGAAATCGCCGACGGCTGGTTCCCTATCTTCTTCTCTCCCAAGGCGATGTCCTCCTTCGAGGCCTCGCTCGACGAGGGGTTCGCCCGTCCCGGCGCGCGCCGCAGCGCGGAGGACTTCGAGGTGCTCGCCTTCGCGCCGACGGTGATCAACGACGACACCGATGCGGCCGCCGACGGCTTCCGGCCGTCCCTCGCGCTCTACATCGGTGGCATGGGCGCCAAGGAGATGAACTTCCACTTCGACGTCTTTGCCCGCATGGGCTACGAGGAGGCGGCCCACAAGATTCAGGACGCCTACCTCGACGGGCGCAAGGACGACGCGGCCGCGGCCGTCCCGACGTCGATGGTCGAGGACATTGCCCTCGTCGGGCCGGTGGCCAAGATCCGCGACGACCTCGAGGCGTGGCGAGCGTCACGGGCCACGACCATGTTGATCAACGGTGACGTCGCCACCCTGCGCACCATGGCGGACCTCGTCCTGGGCTGAGGCGAACGCCGCGGCCGGGCCGAGCAGCCCCCCGAGCACGAATCCGACGGTGTGCCCGTCGAAAGAAGGCCGGACTAGTCCAGGCTGAAGGGCGGATAGGTGTCGGTCATCAGATAGGTGTAGACGCTGACCCGGTTGGCCCAACGCATCACCCCGATCACGAAGGTGCGCAGGCTTTCGGGCCATCTTCCCGTGATCAAGACGGCAAAGAAGCCAATGATCCACACGACGTAGACCGCAATGAAGAGGAACAGCAGCACGATGTAATGGGGAATGGCCAGGAGCCACTTCACGAAGATGAGCCCCCGGCTCAGCTTGGTCGCCGGCTCCACCGAGAATTGGGCAGGGTCCGAACCCGGGTCTGGCCCCACCGTCGGAAATTCGAACGGCGGGTAGGCCTCGCGCATGAAGAAGATGTACGTCGCTACTCGCCACTGGTAGCGGTGTGTCATCGCCATGAACCCGAAGAAGCTGTCCGGCATCCTCCCCGTGAACAAGATGGCGAAGAAGGCCAAAATCCAGATGACGTTCTGGATGATGCCGAGCGCGTACAGCACGATCATCTGAGGTATCGCCAAAAGCCAGTGGACCAGAGGCCGCCATCGGGCGATGGTGTCGGGCGCATCGAGATCGAGCTGGAGCGGGAAGCTACCCGGTGGGATCGCGGCCACGGTCATGCAAAACGGTATCCCTTTGCCCAGCCGCAATGGGGGATCATGCGCCCCGGCATCGCGCCACGCTGACAAAGCAAGGCACTTCTCGCAACGGGCGGTTCCCAGGGCGCTGACCTGGCATGCACAAACTGGTCACAGTGATCGGACACAATGCCGACATGACGCTGTTCGACGTCACGGAGCTGTCCGGACCCGAGCCCACGACACCGTGGCAGCAGGCGGCAGCAACGCCCGCATCGACGCCGGCTCCGACGCCGGCTCCGACACCGGCTCCGACACCGGCTCCAGCTCCGGCTCCGGCTCCGGCAACGAGCCGGGCTGAACGCCCCGATGTCGAGGTCAGAGTCAGCGCCCGGCGCAAGAAGACGTCAGAAGCCCGATGGGACGGTGGACGCATCGTGGTGTCTGTGCCGGCACATCTCGACGCGGAGTCGAGGCAGAAGACGATCGACTGGCTGGTCGAGCGACTCCTCACGCGCCAACGTCAGCCGGCCGACGACACGGCACTGCTGGCGCGGGCGATCGAACTGAGCGATCGCTACCTGCTCGGCGCGCGTCCGACCTCGGTGCGCTGGGTGACCAACCAGACGGCCCGCTGGGGTTCATGCTCGTACTACTCGGGTGAGATCCGAGTGTCGCATCGGCTGCGTGTCGTGCCGGAGTGGGTTCTCGACTCGGTGCTCGTCCATGAGGTGGCGCATCTCACCTACCCGGACCACTCCCGCGCCTTCCACCGGTTGGCCGGCGCCTACCCGCGCCACGACGACGCGGGACTGTTCCTCGCCGGCTACGGGCTCGGGCTGTCGAATCCCGTCCCGTAGCGGGCCCTCAGACCGGCTCCTCCGCGAGCATCCGACCCAGCCGGCGCAGGCTGTCGTTGGCACCGCCGAGCGTGAACTCGATCTGCTCGGTCAACAAGAAGAATCGGTGCAAGGGGTAGTCGCGATCGACTCCCACCCCGCCGTGGAGGTGGGACGCCGCGTGGACGACGCGCTGGCCACCCTCGGCCGCCCAGTACTTGGCGATGGCCACCTCGGCGGTCGCGGGGAGCCCGGCCGCCAAACGCGACGCCGCCTGCCACGCGGTGAGGCGGACGGCTTCAGTGTCGACATAGGCGTCGGCGGCTCGCTGCCCGACCGCCTGGAAGGTGGCGATGGGCTTGTCGAACTGCACGCGCGTCTTGGTGTACTCCGCCGTGAGCTCGAGCGCAGACGCACAGGCGCCCGCCTCCTGAATGCACAGCGCGGCGGTGGCGTGCTCCGTGATGCTGTTGATCACGGCTGCGCCGTCAGCATCGGTGCCAAGCAGCCGGTCCGCTGCGACGACCACGCCGTCGAGCTCGACGATGGCTTCGAGCCGGCCCGTCGTGGTCGTCTGGGGCGTCCTGGTCAGTCCGGGTGCATCCGCGTCGACGATGAAGACCCCGGTACCGCTGACCGCACCGTCGGTCCCGCGGCACGTCGCCGGCACCAAGATCGCGTCGGCCACCATCGCCGCGGGAACACACGCCTTCGTCCCCGAGAGCGACCAGGACCCGTCGTCACGCACCGTCGCACTTGTGATGGGCTCAGTGCCGCCAGGGACGATCACCTCACCGGCCAGCTCCGCCATGGCTGCGGTCAGGATCGTCTCACCAGCGGCCACTCCCGGCAGCCATGCCGTGCGCTGTGCCTCGGTGCCGAAGCGCTCGATCGGCAGTGCGCCGTAGACCATCGTCTCGACGACCGGCACGTACGCCGCGGTGCGGCCGGCCGGCTCAATGACCAGGCAGACAGCCACGAAGTCGAGGCCCGCACCGCCGACGTCCTCGCCCAGGTGGATGCCGAGCAGCCCCGCGCTGGCCAGTTCGCGATAGAGGTCGCGGTCGATCGGCCCATCGTCACCGGCTTCGGCCTCGACCTGCTTGAGACGGTCGTGGGTCGATCGCTCGCTGAAGATCTGCGCCGCCAGCTGGCGGACGGCTTCTTGTTCCTCGCTGTAGTTGAAGTCCATGCGTTCCTCCTGGTCGACCGGGTTCAGCGCAGCGACCGCGGCATGCCGAGGCCGAAGATGGCGATGAGATCACGCTGTATTTCGTTGGTGCCGCCACCGAAGGTGAGGATGATCATGGAGCGGGCGTACATCTCGAGCCGGCCGGCGATGACCGCCGCCGGCGAGCCGCGCGTCAGGTAGCCGGCCTGCCCGATGACCTCCATCAAGAGTCGGAACGCCCGCAGGTAGAACTCGGTGCCAAAGACCTTGATGCTCGATGCATCGGCCACGTCGAGCTGCCCCTGGGTCGCCTGCCAGGCCACCTTCCAGTTGATGAGGCGCAGGAACTCCAACTCGGCGTGCACGCGGGCAAGATGTTCTTGTACCCACTCCTGGTCGACCACCCGGCGTCCGTCGGGGAGCTTCGTCGCCTGGGCCCAGGCCCGCACGTCGCTCAGCACGCGTTCGATGATCCCGGGTGAGCACAGCGTCACCCGCTCGTGGTTCAGCTGGTTGGTGATGAGGTTCCAGCCCTGGTTCTCGCCACCGACCAGGGCGGTGGCCGGGACCCGCACGTCTTCGTAGAAGGTGTAGTTGATGTTGTGGTCGCCGAGGAGCTTCATCGGGACCACGCGGATACCCGGCGTGTTCATGGGCACCAAGAACATCGAGATTCCCTTGTGCTTAGGCACGTTGGGATCGGTGCGGGTCGCTAACCAGATGTAGTCGGCGTCGCCGGCCAGGCTGGTGAAGATCTTTGAGCCGTTGATGACGTACTCCTCGCCGTCGCGCACGGCACGTGTCGTCAACGACGCGAGGTCCGTCCCCGAGTTGGGCTCGGTGTAGCCGATGCAGAAATGGATCTCGCCGGCGAGGATCTTCGGCAGGAAATATTCCTTCTGCTCTTGCGTGCCGAAGTTCATGATCGTCGGACCGACTGTGTTGATCGTCAGCATGGGAACGGGTGCCCCGCTACGCATCGACTCGTCGAAGAAGATGAACTGCTCAATGGCTGAGCGCCCCTGCCCTCCCCACTCCTTGGGCCACCCGATGCCCAGCCAGCCGTCGCTGCCCATCTGTTTGACGACCTTGCGCACCACCGGCCCGATCCCGTTGGCGTGGGACAGGTCTTGTTCCAATTCCGGCGTGAGCAGGTTCTCGTAGTAGGCGCGCAGCTCGCCTTTCAGCGCCTGCTGCTCCTCGGTTAAGGCAATCTCCACGCTGTCCCTCCTGGGTGGTGGCGGGGCCGGGTGGGCCCACGTCGAACGCCACGGCCTCGCCACGTCGTCACCGGCCCTCCCAGCAGGCTCGGCGCGCGAGAACACGTTACAGACCGCCCCGGTGGCCGGGCCAATGACGAGCCCGGAAGTGCCGTGGCTACCGGCGGGTAACCTGCATGCCGCCCCGGGGCCGGGAACCCCCGGCACCGACCAACGAGGAGCCGTCGTCATGCCAGAAGCCGTCATCGTCGCCACCGGTCGAACCCCCATCGGCCGGGCTAACAAGGGCTCGCTGGTCGAGTGCCGGCCCGACGACCTGTCAGCCCTCGTGATCCGCGCCGTCCTGGAAAAGGTGCCCCAGCTGAACGCCTCCGACGTCGAGGACGTCCTGCTCGGCTGCGGTCAGCCCGGCGGCGAGGCCGGCTACAACGTCGCCAGGGTGGCCGCCATCCTCGCGGGGCTCGGAGACGTGCCCGGTGTGACGGTGAACCGCTACTGCTCCTCCTCGCTGCAGACGATCCGGATGGCGGCCCACGCCATCCGCGCCGACGAGGGTGATGTCTTCGTTGCCGCAGGCGTCGAGACGGTGAGCCGCTACATGCACGGGGCATCCGACACCGGCCCGCACAACGCCGAGTTCGCCCGGGCCGAGGAGCGCACCAAGTTGCGCGCGCCGGCCGTCACAGAGCCGTGGGCCCCTCCCGAGGGTCTGCCCGACGTCTACATCGCCATGGGGCAGACCGCCGAGAACGTTGCGGAGTACGAGAAGGTGTCCCGCCAGGAGATGGACGAGTTCGCCCTGCTGTCGCAGACGCGAGCCGTTGCCTCCCAGGAGAATGGCTTCTTCGAGCGCGAGATCATCCCGGTGACCCTGCCCGACGGCACGATCGTGACAAAGGACGACGGACCCCGCCCCAACACCACGCTGGAGGGATTGGCCAACCTGCAGCCCGTCTTTCGCGAGGGAGGCACCGTCACGGCGGGCAACGCCTGCCCGCTCAACGATGGCGCCGCTGCCGTCATTGTGATGAGTGACACCAAAGCGAAGCAGCTCGGCATCACGCCGCTCGCCCGCATCGTCGCCAGCGGCGTGTCAGGGCTCAACCCCGAGATCATGGGACTCGGGCCGATCGAGGCCTGCCGCCAGACGCTGGCCCGGGCGAACATGACGATCGACGACATCGACCTGGTAGAGATCAATGAGGCCTTCGCGGCGCAGGTAATTCCCTCCGCCAAGCACCTCGGCATCAGCTGGGACAAGCTGAACGTCAACGGCGGCGCCATCGCGCTTGGGCACCCCTTCGGCCAGACCGGCGCTCGCATCATGACGACGCTGCTCAACGGGCTGGAAGACGCCGGCAAGACGTTCGGTCTCGAGTCCATGTGCGTCGGCGGTGGTCAGGGCATGGCGATGATCGTGGAGCGCCTGAACTAGCGACCTAGCGCGAGCGGCTCCCGATCGGGTGGCTCTCTGCGACGGCGGGAGCCGGGCCCGGATCGACGCCTTCACGCCCGGCCAGGTGGAGCGAGACGAGCTCGCCGAACAACGCAAGATCGAAGAAGCGGCAGAGGTCGTCCGCGCCGTCGGCATGGACGTCGAAGAGGTTCGCCATGATCTCGTCCGTGGCGGCACGCACGGCTCCGAACAGTGGGCCCGCGAGAGCCGGCTCTCCGGCGTGGCGGAGGAAGACCAGTGACATCGCCTGGCGGGTCACGTCGCCGCTCTGTCCCCAGCCCGCCAGCTCGTCGTAGGTGAGCGCCGGCACCGACGCCGCGAAAGACGGCGCCTTGGCGTTGAGGTTGACGCCCGCCTTCCACCAGCGGGCGGCGACCGCGCCAACGCCGTCCGCGCCGTAGACGAGTGGGATGGTCCGTCCCAATCGTCGCGCCAGCAGCTCCGGCTCCCCGCCGGACGTCATCCACGCGTCGCGCCGGCGGGCCAGTGCAGCCGCGGCGGTCGTGACCGACGACGTGGCGTCGGGAACGAGCCCACACCCGGCGAGTACGGCCAGCATCGACACCGTCGCTGCGCCGAGGCCGGCCCGTGGCGTCCCGGCGGCGTCGAGCGGGCACCAGAGGGCGCCGGCGTGCTCGTTGTCGCGGACGACGCGACCGAGAGGCGAGTCGGCCCCTCCTGGTCCGAGACCAACCAGAACGGCGCCGCGCGACCCGGCGGCCGCCGCGGCCCTCAGCACCTCCTCTGTCTCGCCGCCGGCCGAGGCGGCGAAGACCAGCGTGTGCTCGCCGACGTACGCGGGCACCTCGCTGCTCCGCACGACCACGAATGGCACCCTCAGGTGCCGCGCGGTGAGGGCGGCGGCCGCGTCAGCGGCCGTGGCGGCGGTGCCCTGGACGAGCGCCACCACCGCGCCGAGCGGCGTCGGAGCGGCAAACGCCGCGGCGCGGACGCACTGCTGGGCCGCCTGATGGGCCGGGCTCAGCTGCTCGGGCATGGCGGCTGCCTCGTCCCACGCGCCGAGCGTGTCGAGATAGCCCCAGTCGTTCACCCCTCGGCCGGACCGGTGGCCCGCACCTTGCCCCTCTCCGCCTTCGCACTGAGTCGCTGGTGCTCGGCTTCGCCGACGTCGACAGCCTCGTCGACCAGCAGCACCGGGACACCGTCGACCACGGCATAGCTCTTGTGCAACCTCGGGTTGTAGAGGACATCCTCGTCCTCGAACCACAGCAACGGGCCCTTGTCGACCGGGCAGGCGAGGACGTCGAGCAGCAAGGGGTCGAGGCTCATCGGGAAGCTCCTCGGTTCAGGCCGACGCCGGCGCCGGCGTTGGCGTGGGCGGAAATCAGCTTCTGCACCTCGGCGACGTGTACCGCGCAGGCGTCGGGCGTGGCCGCCTCGACGTTGAGCCGGAGCAGGGGCTCGGTGTTGGAGGGCCGGACGTTGTACCACCAGTCGGCGCGCTCGACCGTGAGACCGTCCAAGCGGTCGATCGATGCTCCCGACGTGCGTTCGTCCTCGGCGATGGCCTCGACGGTTGCCGCCGGGTTGGCTACCTCGGTGTTGATCTCTCCGGAGTCGGCGTAGCGCTTGTAGGGCTCGAGCGACTCGGAGAGCGTGGTGCCGCTCTGGCACAGCAGCTCGAGCACGAGCAGCGCGGTGATGATGCCCGAATCGGCTCGGAAATTGTCGCGGTAGTAGTAGTGGCCCGAATGCTCACCGCCGAAGATGGCGCCGGTCTCGGCCATGACCTGCTTGATGATGGAATGGCCGACCTGCGTGCGCACCGGGATGCCACCGAGCTCGGTGACGACCTCGGGCACCACGTGCGAACAGATCACGTTGTAGAGGATCGTCTCGCCGGGGTGCTTTCGCAGCATGGAGGCAGCGACCAGCGCGGTGGTGAGCGAGCCCGAGACCGGCTCAGCCTTCTCGTCAACGAGGAAGACGCGGTCGGCGTCACCGTCGAAGGCCAGGCCGATGTCGGCACCGAGCTCGAGGACGGCCTGTTTGAGGGCGACCAGGTTCTCGGGCTGTATCGGGTCGGCCGGGTGGTTGGGAAACGTGCCGTCGAGTTCGGGGAAGAGGATCTCGACGGAGAACGGGAGCCGGTCGAAGACGATCGGAACCACCAGTCCGCCCATGCCGTTCGCCGTATCGGCCACCACAGTGAGCGGCCGCAACGAGGAGACGTCGACGAACGATACGACGTGGTCCGCCCACTCCCCCAGCAGGTCCATCTCGCGCCGGGCGCCCGTGATCGGCGGGACCGACGCATCCAAGAGCCCCTCCGCCAGCGCTTCGATGTCCGCCAGCCCGGTGTCGCGCCCGATGGACGCGCGCCCGAGAGGCACATCTTGAGCCCGTTGTACCGCGCAGGATTGTGCGACGCC
Organism: uncultured Acidimicrobiaceae bacterium; assembly: GCA_963825965.1. Lineage (GTDB taxonomy): Bacteria > Actinomycetota > Acidimicrobiia > Acidimicrobiales > RAAP-2 > Bog-473. The sequence goes on along the minus strand of CAWGUX010000012.1, from coordinate 64,142 downwards.
GTGAACATCGCCCCGGGCGCATCGAGGTGGCCCGAGGCGAAGTACAAGAAATCGGTCGAGGCCATGCCGAGGTCGGTGATGTCGACGCCCTCGGCCCTGACGCCGTCGGAGAAGGCCGCGGAGAGCTCTACTCCCGACTCGCGCATGTCACGGGCCACGAGGATCTCAGGGGCAGCGGCGAAACGGGCCATGGCGCGGCCGATGGCCAGGCACATGTTCGCATCGAGCTGGTCGGGCACCGTGCCACGCACGTCGTAGGCCTTGAAGACCTGGTCCATCCTGCTCATCGGACCTCCACCATAGGGGGCGCCCCGGGCGGCCTCCGAAACGGCGGGAGCCGCCGACCCCAGCCGGACGAACGCGGCCCCCGTGTGACCGCCGGTCAGCGCGACCGGGTCTGAGGAATCAATGGATCAGGCCGGGCTGCGTCGCAATGGCGATGATGGCCACCAGGTTGAAGCTGCCGTGCGCCACCATGTTCATGCCGAGGCGTCCGGTCCGATACGAGACAACGGCGAGGATGACTCCGAAGACGGCGAGGCCGGCCAACTGGACCCACTCGCCGTGCGCCAGGCCGAAGAGGAGCCCGTCGGCGATGACGGCCACGACGACGCCGGCGGTCCGCACGCCGCCGGCTGCCCGCAGCGGCGTCATCACCCGGACGAGAGCCTTGAGCAACAACCCGCGAAAGAAAAGCTCCTCCACCGCCGGCGCGAAGATCACGGTCGCGATCGCGATCACGATGAAGCCCGCGCCGTGCGACGCGCCGGTGAGCCGTTGGGACGGCCCGTTGAAGTTGTGGATGTCGTGCTGGAACGGCGCGTAGATGATCGCGATGAGGATCTGACCGCCGAGGCCGATGAGGATGCCGAGCAGGTCCCACCATCGGAAGCGCAGACCGAGATCCCGCACGAAGTTGCGCGTCCCCTGGGTGCGGCTGGCCAGCCACGGCGCGCCGATGAAGCCGATCCACAGGCCTAAGAGGGTGGAGACGACATACCACTCCGGCGGAACCGTCGCGGTGGCGATCGCCTGCATCTCGGCCGACGTCTTGCCCGCGATGGCACCGGCCACGAGCGCGAAGATCAACGCCGCGAGCTGTCCGACCAGGAAGCCGACGACGGCGTAGACGAGCCACGTCCAGCCCTGGCGCTTGGTCTGCGGAGGCACCCACGGCGTGTCGAGGAAGGGGGCGTCGCCGAGCGCGACGGCCGGAGGGGGCGGTGGGCCCGTGGTTCCCCCTCCCGGGAGCGGCATGCCGTACGATCCGGCCCGATGCGCCGGGTACGGCGCCGCAGGTGGCGGCGGTGCGTGCTGCACCGACTCGCTCGGGAGATAGCCGGCCGGGGCGGGCCCGGGGGGCGGGCCGGGGGCCCGGGTGGCCCCGAAGCCGCGCCGCCGGGCTCGGTGTCGGTCATCGGGCAGACGTTACTGGCGCCTTGTGGGCCCCGGACCTGCAGGAAGGGCGGCTCGTACGGGGTGCAAGGGCGGTCACCGTCACGCAGGGGCGGCGCCTAGCATGTGAGAAGTGAGCCCCCAGCGTGTCGACAAGCCTGCGAGCGGACCGAACCCGCCCGCAGGCCCCGACGGCAATCCCCCGCAGGGGGCGCCGTCGGGGCAGAGCTGGCGCTGGCTGTGGGGCGTCCTGGCCATCGGAATCGTCGCCGTTCTGCTCGCGGTGGGCACGATCAAGACCTCGAACGCCAAGACCATCACCTACACCAAGTTCCTCCAGGAGGTCACGTCCAAGGACGTCTCGACGGCCAAGATCTCCAACTCCACCGGCGAGATCACGGGGAACCTGAAGGACGGCACCAGCTACGAGGTCCAGGGTCCCACTCCCTCCCTGCCCAACGACGTCACCACCATGCGCAACAACGGCGTGGAGGTCAGCTTCCCGACCCCGTCCTCGAACATCCTGAGCGACCTGCTTCCCTACCTCTTCATCATCGGGATCGGCGCCGCCTTCATCTACTTCATCGGGCGTCAGACCCGGGGACAGATGTCGGGGATCATGTCCATCGGCCGCTCCAAGGCCAAGACCTTCAGTAGTGACCGGCCCACGACGACGTTCGACGACGTCGCGGGCTACACCGGGGTGAAGCAGGAGATCAGCGAGGTGGTCGACTTCTTGAAGACCCCCGCCCGCTTCAAGGAGATCGGGGCGAAGATCCCCAAGGGTGTCCTCCTGGTGGGCCCGCCCGGGACCGGCAAGACCCTGATCGCCCGCGCTGTGGCGGGTGAGGCCGGGGTGCCCTTCATGTCGGTCAGCGGATCGGACTTCATGGAGATGTTCGTCGGCGTCGGCGCCAGCCGGGTGCGCGACCTCTTCCAGACGGCGCGCAAGCAGGCACCGGCCATCGTCTTCGTCGACGAGATCGACTCCATCGGCCGCAAGCGCGGCGCCGGCCTCGGCGGCGGCCACGACGAGCGCGAGCAGACACTCAACCAGATGCTGTCGGAGATGGACGGGTTCGACACCGCCGAGGGCGTCGTGATGATCGCCGCGACCAACCGGCCCGACATCTTGGACCCGGCCTTGCTGCGGCCGGGCCGCTTCGACCGCCAGATCGTGGTGCCGCTGCCCGACCTCGAGGAGCGGATGCCCATCCTCCAGGTCCACTGCAAGGGTAAGAGAATGTCCAACGACGTCGACCTCAGCGTGGTGGCGCGGGGCACGCCGGGCATGAGCGGGGCCGACCTGGCCAACCTCGTCAACGAAGCGGCACTCCACGCGGTGCGCCGGGGCAGCGTGGAGATCGCCATGGCCGACTTCGAGACGGCGCGCGACAGGGTCCTGCTCGGCCAGCGCCGCGAGTCGATGGTCCTCTCGGAAGCCGAGAAGGAGCGGATCGCGTACCACGAGGGCGGCCACGCCGTCCTGGCGTACGTGCTCGACAACGCCGACCCGGTGCACAAGGTCACCATCCTCCCCACGGGGATGGCGTTGGGCGTGACCCACCAGCTCCCGATGGAGGAGCGCCACATCCACTCGCGCCAGTACATCGAGGATTCGCTCTGCGTCCGCATGGGTGGCCGCTGCGCGGAGCTGCTCGTCTACGGCGACCTCTCGACGGGCGCTGCCAACGACCTCGTCGGCAACACCGAGCTCGCCCGCAAAATGGTGCGCGAGTGGGGCATGAGCGAGGCCATCGGCCCGATGGCGTGGGGCTCGCAGGGCCAGGTGTTCCTGGGCGAAGACCTCATGCATACCCGCGACTACTCAGAGGACACGTCCAAGGTCATCGACGACGAGGTCGAGCGAATCTTGCGCACCGAGGAGACGCGCGCCATGGAGGTGCTGAGCAAGCACCGTGGCGGGCTCAACGCCATTGCGCGCGCGCTGCTCGACAACGAGATCATCGACGGTGCTGAAGTAGCCCGTCTCGTCGACGAGGCGCACGGGTCGCCCGTCCACGACGAGGGAGCCAAGGCGGTCCCCCATTTCTCCGAGGCTGCGATCGCCCCGCCCGCCCCGAACGGAGCGATCGGCGCCAACGGCGCGTCCAACGGCCACGAGCCGCGTGGAGCAGACGACGCGAGTGCGGAGCCCGGCGGCGGCCCCATCACGGTGCCCGCCACGCCGGCGTCGGCACTCGGTTCCGGCCGACGGCCCGACGCCGAGTCCTGGCCCCCGCCACCGTGGCCTCCGCCGACCGATCCCGCGACAGGCACCCCGGAGGGCCCAGCCGCCCGCTAGGGCCCATTCGTCGCACCGAGCGAACCAAACCCCGCGCCGCGGCGTCATGGAGAGGGATGGTGGAGCACCGGCTGGCTGACTGGCTCGAGGAGGGGTACGTCAATTCCTTTCGCACGGCCTGCCTGATCCTGGGGAACCGGGCCGACGCCGAGGAAGCCGTCCAGGATGCCTACCTGCGGGCCTGGCGCTTTCGCGACTCGCTCACGGCGGTCCCGAGCATCCAGCCCTGGCTCTATCGCGTCGTCGTCAACGCCTGCTACTCGAAGCTGCGCCGTGAGATCCCCCACAGGGACCGCCGTGCCGGTGACGAGCCGCTCGCTCGCGTGGTGGAGCATGGCCCCGGCCCCGACACGCGCGCCGAACAGACCGAGGTCGCTGAGGCGGTCCTGGCGGCGCTCCAGCGGCTCCCCGTGTCCTTGCGCGTGCCGGTCGTGCTCCGTTACTACGCGGACCTCAGCGAGCGTGACATCGCCCTCGCCATCGGCCGTCGCCCGGGCACGGTCAAGTCGCGCCTGCACGAGGCGCGTCGTCGTCTGGCGGCCGACCCCGTGCTGTCCGCCCTCGCCGGCGCCGGGGCCGCACCCGACGCACCCGACGCACCCGACGCTGAGGGGGGCCACTCATGACCATGCTCGACGACGACCGCCTGTCCTCGCTCTTCGGGACGGCTGCTGCTGCCTTCGAGGTGCCCGCACATGGGCCGGACGACATCCTCGCCCGGGCGATCGGCTCGCCGTCCGATGCGGGCGCCGCAGCCGGCGACGGTGGCGATGGAGCGGGCGACCGAGGGGATGACCCGGGCAGCGACGACGAGACGGCACCGGCTGCGCCCCTCTCTGCCCACCGGGCGCGGCGGGCCGTCGCCGCCGCCAGCCGCCACCGTGTGCTGTCGGTGGCCGCGTGCGTCGTCGTGCTGCTCCTCGCGGCCGGGGCCACCGGTGCGCTCGTCTCGGGTCCTTCGGCGCGTCCGCGAGTCACCACCGCCCTTCCCCCGCACAGCCGTCCGGCACCGGCGCCGGCGCACAACCCGCTCACCACGACGACGGTCCCCGCGTTGTCGGCCGGCGGAGCTACCGCGGGCACCAGCGGAAACCCTGCCGCGCCGTACTCTGTCAACTCCAACGCCCAACGGGGCCTCGCCGCCACGTCGGGCACGACGCAGAGCCCCGCGCTGCCGAAGGGCGTCGTGGGCCAGCCGGCCAGGATCGAGCAGACAGGCACCTTAGGCCTGAGTGTCGGCCGCGGCGACCTGAGCCGAGCCATGGCAGAGCTCAGCGCGCTCGCCGGCACCTACGGCGGGTTCGTCGCCAACTCCCAGACGCAGTCGGGGGCCGGCTCGGGCGGCCCGCCCTTCGGTACCGTGACCCTGCAGGTGCCGGTGAGCAACTTCTCCGCCGCGCTCAAACAGGCGCAGCGGATCGGCAGGACCACCAGCGTCACCACGAAGGCGACAGACGTCACCGGGCAGTACGTGGACCTGCAGTCTCGTATCGCCGCGCTCGACGCCAGCCGGCAGCAGTACCTGACCATCATGGCCAAGGCCACGACGCTTGGCGACGTGCTGGCGGTGCAGGAGCAGCTCGACAGCATTCAGAGCCAGATCGAGCAGTTGCAGGGGCAGCTGCAGGTGCTCACGAGCGAGACCTCGTATTCGACGTTCACGGCCAACGTCACCGAGGGTGCGCCGACGCCCCGGCCGAGCCCGCTCCCCGAATCGGGAATGGTCCGGGCGTGGCACGACAGCGTCGGTGGCTTCGTGGCCGGAGTCGAGGGCGTGGTCCGGGTTGCCGGACCCGTCTTGTTCGCGCTCTTGTGCCTCGCAGCCGCCGTGCTCGGGGGCCGTGTCCTGTGGCGGCGCTTCCAGCGCCACCGCCTGTAGCGTCAGTCGCTCAGAACCCGACCGCGGCGGCCAACGGGACGCCCGGCATCGTCACCACGCCCACGCCGCCCGACGGGCCGACGTCCTCGCTGACGGCCACCGTGCCGGCGGCGTGCACGACGAGTGGGTCGAACGCGGTGTGCGAGAGGCTGTTCCCCGAGACAAGCATGGTCGCCCCGGGCGCGATCGCGCCGGCGGCGAGCAGCGTCCGCCCTGACGGCGAGACCGCCTCGGCGCTGTAGTGCAGCACGGAAGTCGAGGTGTTGGTGAGGGCCAGCGAATCGGGTGCAGCGCCGGTGACCGCCGGCTCGGCCGCGGTGCCGGGCGGCGGCACGATCCATGTATCCCCCGACGGGGCTTGGCTCAGCCCGTCGACGGCGAGCGCAACGCCGCCCTGTGCCACCGGCGCCGCCGCGGAGAGGACGACGGTGCGGCCGACCACCACGCCGGGGCCGCCCGTGGCCTCGATGTCAGCCGAGTAGGGGGCTCCGACGGGAATCCTCGTCTGGGCGCTCGTCTTCAGGGCCCACGTCGAGCCCGGCGCCACCGTGTTGCTCAGGGGTGCGAGCGGACCAGAGGCGAGGCGAAGGAGCGCGGTGACCTTCTCAGGCGCGATGCCGGGATTGAAGACGTCTATCTCGGTGGACGCGCCGGAGGCTTCCTCGGCCTGGGGGATGGTCCAGTGCGACTGCACGGTTGCGACGCCCGGCACGATGGAGAGTCCACTCGTGGGAGCGGCGAGCTCCTGCAGCTCAGACGCGACGACTCGCCCGGTCCGGGTCGTCACGACGGTACTCACGGTTGACACGTTCTGGACCTCGGCGCCGACGTTCTCGACGAGCACCGAGCCCGCCTGCAAGACGATCCCCTGGTAGTTGATGGGGTTGACCGCGCCGCCCGGCGTGATGAAGGTGAGATCGACGACGACAGGCGTCGCCGTCGGGTTGAGCAGGGACAAGTAGAGCCCGGCGCCGTTGGCTGTCGTCCCGCCTGGGAGGTACCACTGTGACGACGTCGCGCTCTGACACGGTGACTCGTCCCAGCCCGACGACGTGTCCACGACCTGTGAGACGGCGACCCCCCCACCGTCGACCGTGACCGTGTCGGCAAGCCACGATCCCGTCGAGAGGACAGGGAGGTTCGGGGTCGCCACCCCGCGTGCGGGGACGGAGACCGCCGTACGCGCCACGGCCCCACCGTCGGTGACCGTCGTCACCGTGGCGCTCACCGGCCGCGTCAACGTGTTGGTCATCACCAGAAAGCCCGGCGCGGAGCCCGTCGAAGTGGTCTGCCCCGTGCAGTACCAGGCCGACGACTCGGCATTGGGCGCGCTGACGAGTGAGGCCGGGCTCGCCGACGCGGCGGGAGCGGTCGGTGTCCCTCGTGCCCCGGTGGCGACGGCGACGACCAACGACCACCCCGGCCACGACGAGGAGGATGCGCCAACGCGGCTCGCGGGTGTGGTGCGCCGGGCTCATCGGATCACTGCACCCTCGCACTGTGCGCTGCCCCGTGGGGACGGCGCGCCCGACCCACGAGCGCGATGGCCAGCACGATCCAGGCGGCCACCTCGAGCAGAACGACGAGGGGCACGTAGGGGAAGTTCGAGTAGGAGAGCGACGCGCCGCCCGCCACCACGCTGTACTGGTCGGCCCACCCGAACGCAGGCCGACGGGCAACGCTCTTCCCGTTCTGGGTGAGCGTGAAGTTGCCGGCGGGCGCGTAGCCGGCGTAGAGCGTGCCTGTCGGCAGGGCGCCGGTAGCCGGCAGACCTTGCGCGAGGTCGCTGAGCACGGGCTGCCAGCCGACCACGTCGGCCGCACCGGGGTACGACCAGACGCGCGTCGCCGGCAGCGGGGCGCCGCGGGCCCCGGTCACCGGCATGTCTTCGCCAACCCGGTACACCTGGACGCCGACCTCACCCGGCACGACCTGGAGGTCGTTCTGCTCCAAGAGGTCCTCTTGCACACCCGGCGGCGGCGGCGCGCTGACCGACGGTATGGCGGAGCCGACCAGGGACGGGGCCAGCCCGTCGACGAGGACGACGTAGCGAACCCCCGCCGGTGCCAGCAGTCGACCCAGGTGCACTGTGCCGCCGGACAACGCGAGCCGAAGTGCGTTCGCGGTCAGAACCGCCGGACCCGGACCCGCGGGCGTCAGGACCTGCGCCGTGCCGGGCAGGTCCTCTGGGGTGAGCGAGAATGCCAATCCGGGCTCGACTGACCAGCCACCGACGGGCAAGGCCCGTGGGTCGCCGAGCCAGAGCACCCGCGCCACGCTCGTGCTGGGTCGGCTGAGGAAACCGAGCGGCTGCTCCACCCCCTGGGAGGGCAGGTCCCACCGGCCCCCGGCGGCCGCCGCGGCCACGGGGAGCAGACCCAAGACGACGAGGACGAGCGCGGCCGCACCGACCAGCTGGCGCCAGCCGAACTCGCTCTCCGCCAGGTCGTTCTCGAACGCGGAGATCCCCAGACCGACGCATGCCGCGACGGCGAGCGCCGCCGGGGCCAGCACCACGGTCTCCGAGGGGGCGAACGAGCCCATGGCGCCGCGGTAGGCGGCGAGGGCCAGACCCCAGGACCCGAGTGCCGTGACCCACAGACGAGTCGCCCACACGAGCCGCGTCCCTCGGCCGAGGAGTAACGGGAGCGCCGCGGCAACGATGAGGAGCCAGGCCAGGGGCGACCGGGCGGCGGGGCCCACGGCAAAACGGATGAGCTCGCCCCAACCTGGGGAGGTCGCGCCGGCGAGCGGCAGGCCGAAGATCCCTACCGAGGCCTTCCCCGCCAACGCGGTGCCGACGACCCAGGGCAGCGTGAGCACGAGTGCCACGCCCACCGCCTCGACCGCCACGAGGAGGACTCGCCACCGGGCGTCTGGTGCGCCGATGAGCACGGAGCCGAGCGCCCACGCCAGCGCGAGCAGCAGGACGAGAGGGACGACTGCTGGTGCGAACCCGGCTGCCACGGCGATGATGGCGCCCAGCACCGCGACCTGCCCTCCCGGCCTGTGGCGCCACCGGGTCGGCAATGCGACGTCGTAGGGCTCGACTGCAGCCGCGCGCGCGAGCCACAGCGCGATGAACGGAAACGCGGCGTACGCGACCAGGCCGTCCCATCTCCCGGTGCCGAGTGCGCCATAGGGCAACGGGAGACCGAGATAGCAGATCACCGCGATGATCCGTGCGCGTGGTGACACGAGTGGCCGCATGAACCGCGACACCCCCCACGCACCCAGCGGAATGCAACCGAGAAGCAAGACCCGCTGCAACGTGCCCATGGCGCCAAAGAAGAGCGTGCCGGCGATGCCTGCGACGCCGAACGCGGGCGACGCTGGTGCGGTGGTGCCTACCCCGGCCGACTGCCAGCCCGAGACGAAGTGGTGCCACGTCGTGGTCCACGAGCCAAGCGGCGCCAACTGGCCGACCAGAGGAAGGCTGCCGAAGAACAGACCGCGGGTGCCGACGGCGATCACCACCAACGAGACCACCATGGCGAGCGCGCGTTGGCGACCGGTGCCCAGAGGAGGCCGGCGCACTCGTCGGCCGAAACGGTCCCTCCCCGCTCGCCTCCCGAGATCGTCGAGCTCGTCGAAATCGGCGTCCTCACTGAACGCCGTGCCGACGCTGCCGGTGAGGACGGCCACCTCGGCCCGCTCGTCCTCTTCGGGCCGCACCCGACCCGAGGTCACCGCGTTCGCCGCCGCGAGGCCTTGGTAGGAGAGGCGGCTCACGTACCGGGAGAGGCGGGCGCTCCCTCGGACCTGCATGCGCCGCACCTCGGCGTCGGGGAAGAGGCGGTGCTCGGCCAGCTCGCCCCGGAGCACAGAGAGCTCGGTGAGATGGCGGGCGTTCCAGCGCCAGGCTCCCGTAACCGCCCGGGCGCGATCGCCGTCGTGTGCCAACACGGCGATGATGAATTCGCCCATCGCCAACAGAGCGGCCTGGGGCAGCACCCGCACCAGAGAAAGCCGCGTGTAGCACTTGAGCACCGCGCGCAACTCGTGCCGCCGTTGCAGCATCTGCATCGTGACAGGGCGCTTTCCGTTGGACTCGATCGCAACGGCGAGTGGCTCGAGCCCGCCGGCCACCGCCTCGCGGTGGCGCACCCGGGCGTCCGGCGCCACGACGACCCGCGAACCGGCGACCTGGCAACGCCACGACAAGTCGAGGTCCTCGCCCATGGCGACGATGCCGGCATCGAAGCCCTTGAGCTCGTTGAACAGATCGCTGCGCAGGAGCACGCACCCACCCGGCGCAACGAAGACATCGCGCACCGCGTCGTGTTGCCCGTGGTCGACCTCGCCGGGGACAATGCGGTCGACCACCGCACCCGTCTTGTCGCAGCTCATCCCGACGTGCAGCAAGATGCTGGGGTCGTCCCAATTGACGAACTTCGGGGACACGACGCCGGCGTTGGAGCGAAACGATTCCTCGACCAGCCGGTGGACCGCCTCGGCCTCTAGGAACACGTCGTCGTGGCAGAACAGGAAGAACGCCGCCCCCTCGACCATGCCGAGCACCTCGTTGGCGGCGGCGGCGTACCCGGGCCGGCCTGGGAGCTGTCGGACGAATGCGTCCGGCAGGACGCGCCCGACCCGCTCGGCGAGGTCGCGATCGACGTCGTCCCCGGTCGCCAGGACGAGTACCGAGAGCTCCGCGTACTCCTGTGCCGCCAGTGACGAGAGCGTGTCGTCGAGCCACGTCCTGGGGCCGCTCGTGACCACGACCGCGACCACCGCGGGCACCTGGGCGTCCATCAGGTGGCAGACCCTATCGGGTCCGACCCCGGCCACCGGGGGACCTAGAACCCCCGCTCAGGCACGGAATTGCTCCAAAGTGCTTGCTACTGTTTAACGCTTGTGATACTCTAGTTCACAAGCGACGGAGCACCGCCAGATGCCTCCGCTCCGTGAGATCGACGCAGCACCGAACGGACGGATCGACCAAATAGGAGGCCCTCATGCCTGACCTCACCAACAACATCAACTCCCTCTCCAAAGGCGCCACCGACCTCGCGCGCGACGCCGCGTACGTGGCTGTCGGGCTCGGCGTGCTCGGGTACCAACGGCTGCAGGTGCACCGGGTGGAGCTGCAGAACCGACTGACGCAGGACCTGTCGCTCGACCAGCACATCGACGATGTTCGCCAGGGTGTGGCCAAGAGTGTCCGTCAGATCGACGACCTGACCGAGACGGCCGTCCGCCTGCTCGAGACGACGCTGCAGCCACTCGAGGACAGGCTCCCTCCGTCGGTCACCCAGCTCTCTGTCAAGGCACGGGAGCAGGCCCGCGAGGTCCGTATCCAGATCCGACAGCGCGTGCGGGCCGCCTGAGCCAGCACACGCCTGCCCTCACGACGCTCGCCGTCAGTCCGCTTCCCAGGAGGCCAGGACGTCGGCGAGCGTCGTCGCGAGCGGGATGCGCGGCTGCCAGCCGGTCGCGGCGCGCGAAACGGCTCGCGTCACCGCGCAAGACCGGGACGTCGACCGGCCGCACCAGCGCCGGATCCGTCTCAAAGCTGACATCGACGCCTGCCAGCTCGAGAAGCTGGTCGGCGACGTCGGCCATGGCGACGTCGTGCCCCGAGCACACGTTGTAGACCTCGCCGCCTGCACCCCTCTCCATCAACAGCCGGTACCCGACTACCACGTCGCGGACGTCGGTGAAGTCCCGCCGGGTGGAGAGCGTGCCGACCCGCAGAGACGTTGCGCCCGAACGCTTGGCTTCGACGATCCGTTTGGCCAGCGCGGGCACGAAGAAGTTGGGCGACTGGCCCGGCCCGATGTGGTTGAAGGGCCGCACCACGACCACCGACTGTCCGTAACCCCGCCACGCCTGGAGCGCCACCGCCTCGGCCGCCAGCTTGCTGGCCGCGTAGGGGCTGGCCGGCCGGGTGGGCGTGTCCTCGCTCAGCGGCAGCTGCTGGGGCGTGACCACGCCGTACACCTCCGCGGAGCTGACGACGAGGATGCGAGCCTCCGGACGACGTGCCCGGGCAGCGGCCAGGAGTTCGGCTGTCCCGAGGACGTTGACCCGCAGGACCTGGCTCGGGTTCTCCCAGCTCTCCCCGACGTGTGTCAGCGCAGCGAGGTGATACACGGCGTCAGGCGCGACGTCCGCCATGACCCGGCCGACCGCCGCGCCCTCGGCGACGTCGGTCTCGATGTCGATGACCGCGACGTCGTCGCCGCAGTCCTTGAGGTGCGCGGCGAGCCACTGGCCCACGAAGCCCTTGCCGCCCGTGATGAGCGCCCGCATGCCGCGGAACCCTACTGCGAGGCTGCCTGCGCCACCTCATAGGCTCGCACGTGCAGCGTGGCGCTCGCCTCCCAGGTGCGAGCTGCCGCAACCTGTATGCCATTGTTCTGCCGTTCGGTGCCACGCCCCTGGTCGAGCGCACTGTCGATCGCGTCGGCCAGCAGCGGCGTGTCCCCTGGTGGCACGAGCAGCGCCGTCCCCTCGGCGAATTCGGCCATGGCCGTTCCCTCGGTGGTGACCAGCGGTGCTCCGCACGCCATGGCCTCGAGAGCGGGCAACCCGAACCCTTCTTCGAGCGCGGGATAGGCAGCGACGGCTGCCTGCCGAAGCAGCGCGGGGACCGCCTCATCAGGGAGATAGCCGGTCCTGAGGATCCTGTCGCTGTGCCGGGCCGCCGCGAGTGCCCGCTCCGTGTCGCTCATACCCCAGCCGGGTTGGCCGGCCAGGACCAGCACGACATCACGGCGCGCGGCGGCGACGCGGTCGAAGGCGGCCACGAGTGGCGCCAGCCCCTTGCGAGGCTCGAGCGTGCCCACGAAGGCGACGAGCGGACGATCCGCCGGCACTCCGAGCGAGTTCAGCAGGGCACGGTCTGCCCCGTCGGAGGGCTCGTCGGGCCTGAAGCGCTCGTGGTCGACGCCGTGAGGCGCCACCACCACCGGCACACGCACATCACAGGAGGCAGCGAGCCGCTCAGCGGTCACCCGGCTGACGCAAACCAAGGCAGCGGCCTGGCGAGCCGCATGACGGATGGCCCTCCTGAAGAACGCGGCCTTTGTCCGCTGGTGCCACTCGGGATGGTCGAAGAAGGTGCAGTCATGAATGGTGACGACACACGGGACCGGCGCACGCGCCGGCATGGTGTAGTGCGGGCCATGGTGGACCTGCACCATGAGCCTGCGGAGCACTGACGCGAGACCAACCTGCTCGAAGGCCAAGCGACCAGGACGCGACGCCGGGACCGCGGCGCGGACGGCCGACCCCGCGGCCAACGCGGACCAGCGCTCTTCGTCGCCGTGGCGCGCCACCAGCGTGAGCTCGAGGTCGCCGCGCGTCGCAAGAGCCCGTGCCAAGGCCATCGTGTAGTGGCCCGCGCCGCCGGGCTTGGCCGGGACGGCAGAAACGTCGAGGGCAAGTGTGAGCACGGTCACGGGAGAGACCGCCACAACGCCAGGTGGTCGAGCGCCGCGCTGCGCCACGTCCGTCCCTGCACGTAACGAGACCCGCGCGCAGAGAGGTCCGCTCGCATCGTCTCGTCGGTGAGGACGGACACCAGACCGGCCGCGATGTCCTCGACGTCGAGTGGGTCGACCAGCAGCGCTGGTGATGGTCCCGTCGCGTCCAGGTCGTCCACGCTGGGCACCCCTTTGGCGACGACCGCCGCCGTCCCGGCCCGCATCGCTTCGAGCGGTGGCAGTCCCGCGCCCTCGGTGAGCGGGACGTACGCGAAAGCCCGGGCGCGTCCGTAGAGCTCGGCCAGCACGGCGCCGGGCACGGCGCCGGCGAAGACGACTCCTTCCGTTTCCGTCGTCACGACTGGTTGGTCGCCCCACCCTGTCGGTCCCACCACGACCAGGGGCCAGGTTTCGGGCAGGGTGGCCCGCACCGCTCCATAGGCGCGCACGAGCCGCTCCAGGTTCTTACGTGGCTCAAGGGTGCCCACCGTGAGGAGGTACGGACCGCGAAGCCCGAGGCGAGCGAGCAACGCGTCTGTGCCGGCACCGTCAGGCGCAGGGAGATGATCGGCACCGCTTGCCACGACCGTGATCCGACCCTCGTCGACTCCGGAGGCCGCCAGATCGGCGGCGACGAGCCGCGACGGGACGACGATACGCGTCGCCGACTCACGGGCGCGGGCGAGCGCGGCTTCGTGCCACCGCGCCCCTCTCGCCGTGGTGGTCTCGGGGTGGCGGCGCCACGCCAGGTCGTGCACCGTGAGCACGAGTCGGCCGCCGCCTCCCCGTGGCGGGAAGGGCGCCGCCATTGACACCGAGTGCACGACGTCGAACGGGGCAGGCGTATGAATGAGCCGATGGTCCCAGGCGCGTGTGAGCAGTCGGCCCGGCAACGGTGACAACTGGAGAGGCCACCCGAGGTTCTTCAGACCGTCTTCGGTCGCATCGCGCGGCGCCCTGCTCGCCAGCAGTGTCAGATCGATGGCCTCACCCTCCTGACTCAGCCGGGCCAACCCGCCCAACAGCCCGCGCGCATGCGCGCCGATGCCGCCAGGGACGCGGCGGCGGAGTTGCTCGACGACGACAAGGATCGAGCGCGGGCGGTCAGGCACCGGTTGCATTCGCCGCGTCACGGTAAAGCGCCTCGAGACCCCCGCCGCAACGCTCCCATGAGTATCGGGAGGCCCAGGCGGTGCCGGCCGCCACGAGCCGGTCCCGCAACGCCTCGTCGCCGAGGCACGCGTCCAGGGCTGCGGCCAACCCGTCGTGGTCACGCGGTTCCACCAGGATCGCTCCGTCACCGAGGATCTCAGGGAGAGACCCGGCCCTGGTCGAGACGACCGGCACCCCTGCCTGCATGGCCTGCAGTGGCGGGAAGCCAAATCCCTCGTACAGGGACGGGTAGGCAAGCACCGCAGCACCCGCCATGAGCGCCGCCAGATCACGCTGGCCGAGCCACCCGGTTCGGACGATCCGCCGACGAGCGGGCGAGGCCTCGACGGCCGCGGTCAACGCGGTCCTCACCCCAACCGGGTGGACCGGCCAAGACGAGCGCGACGTCGGCGTGACGGTCAGCCAGCGAACTGAACGCGCGAACCAGCCCGGGCAAGTCCTTACGCGGCTCCGCCGTCCCGACGGACAAGCAGAGCCGCGCGGTTCCCGGCGGCAAGAACCGGCCGAGCGTCACCGCGACATCGGACCCCCCGACGGACGGCATTTCGGGGACGCCCGGGTTCACCACCCGGACGCGGGTCGGATCGGCACCGAACTCCTCTACGACCTCCGCCGCGACAAAGGCGGAGTCGGTGTGTATCCACGCGCCGCGTCGAATGGCCCGGCTTATAAACCCCGGATACGCGAGAGTGGCCTGATCGCACAGCTCGGGGTGGCGCAGCGGGGTGAGGTCGTGGACCGAGGCCACGGTTGCGGCACGGGCCGTCGGAGGGACGATGAAGTTGGTGCCGTGGACGACGTCGGTCGGCCCGATGAACCACTCGAGCGGCGGCGCGTCCACGCGGGCCCACAGCGCGTGCAGGGGACGCGCCGGCATCGGTCGCTGCTGCGCCACCACGCCGGCCGGCAGGTGCTGGCTCAGCATCCCGCGACGACGCCAGCTCACGGCGTACGCGCGAACCCGCAGGCCGGGCCGGACCGCCAAAGCTTCGAGCGCACCCTGGCAGAACACACCGACACCGGTGGGCAACCCGAGCAGCGGCGTTGCATCGAGCGCAATGCGCAGGTTCGCCGACCCCGAGGTCGTGGGCGTACTGGCCGCGCTCAGGTCGTGATCGCCCCGTCGATGGACAGGATCGCTCCGGTCACGTAGTCCGCTTCGTGTGAACCGAGATACGCGAACGCTCCAGCGATCTCGTGCGGATAGGCGAAGCCGATAGGTGTCATGAGACGCTCAATGAGCTTCATGTCGGCGTCGGCCGGCGGTCCGAAGTTGTGGATGATCGGGGTGTCCACGCCTCCCGGAGCAACTCCGTTCACCCTGACACCCTTGGCCATGTACTCGACCGCGAGCGCTTTGGTCAGCAGCTTGACGCCACCCTTCGATGCACAATACGCGGCCGAGTACGGCTGGCCGATGATGCCCGCTGTCGACACGGTGTTCACAATGGCGCCCCCGCGTTCGATCATGCCAGGGAGCACGGCCCGGCACATCAAGAAGGTCCCCGTCAGGTTGACGGCGATGATCTTGTCCCAACCGCTGAGCGACTGTTCCGTCGTGTGCGCAAAACCTCCGACGCCTGCGATGTTGCACAGGTTCGTGATGGCGCCTAGCTCCGCTTCGGCCTTCGCGACTGCCGACGCCACGCTGTCCTCGTCCGTCACGTCGCACCGCACGGCGACGGCTCGCCCACCCGCGTCGGCCGCTTCCGTGCTGATTTCGGCCGCCACGGCGTCGATGGCCTCCGCAGCAACGTCGAGGCACGCGACCGCGGCGCCCTCGGCCGCCAGGCGGCGTGCAGTGGCCCGGCCGATCCCTGACGCCGCTCCGGTCACGAGCGCGACGTGGCCGCGGTAGCGACCCGGCGTGACGGACTCGGGGGCCGTCCCCCGGTTGGGATCAGACTCGCCGACTCTTTTGGTGGGACTCATGCGCGCTCCTTGTCCTCCGTGGCTCTGGGCGGGCTCACTGCCTAGCACCCCCCGGGCCGCCCCGACGAGTTCCCGGCGCGCCGGCGTGTCGCGTTGCAGCACCACGCTCGGCAATGGTTTCGAGCCGCACTGGGTCCACCTTCATCATGGGGGTCAGCGGCAGCTCGTCCACCACGACCAGGGCGTCAGGCGCCTTGTAGTCGGCCAGCATCCCTTTGCAATGTGCGCGCAGCACGTCCAGCTCCGGCGTCGAGCCGGGAGCCGCAATGACCACGGCCACGCCGACCTCGCCGAGCACATCGTCCGGCACGCCGCAGACCGCGACGCGTGCCACGGTTGGGTGCGTCGAGAGCACTCCCTCGACCTCAGCGGGATACACGTTGTATCCGCCACGGATATACCGCTCGTGAGCCCGGCCCGAGAGCTGCAGGTTGCCCTCGGGGGTGCGGCGACCGAAGTCTCCCGTCATAACCCAACCGTCGGGCGTGAGCACGTCTCGTGTGGCCACAGCATCCACGAGGTCGTGCACAGTGCGGCCGCGAACGGGATCCCCGCCCCAATAGCCGCGCATCGCGGCGGCCGACCGCAAGAGCACGCGGCCTACCGATCCGTCGGCAACGGGATGTCCGTCGTCGTCCACGATGGCCAACTCGACCCCGGCGACCGGCCGACCAACTGTGGTCGCCACTTCCTCGTCGCTCGAGCTGAGTGTGGTGCCGGTCCCGAGAGACGTTTCGGTGGAGGTATAGCGGACCACCACGGGGACCCCCAGACGGTCGCGTAAGTCGGCAACCATGGAGGCGGGCACCCGCGCCGCACCGGTGCCCGCAACTCGCAGCGCGCTGAGATCGGCGCGGTCGAACTCCTCGCTGGCCAGCATCAGTGCCCATTGGGTGGGAACGCCCTGGGCCACCGTCACCCTTTCGGTCTCCAAAATTCGGATGGCCTCGTCCGCCCGCCAGGGCGTCGGGGTGATGATGGTCGTCACCGCGTTCGCAATCTCGTCCCACGCCCTTGTCATGTACCCGACATGCGCGAACGGCAGGGGCGAGAGCCGCCGGTCGCCGGGCTGGCTCAAAACGTCCGTACCCCGCGCGACCGCGGCGAGGTTGGCGTGGTCGAAGATCGCGCCCTTCGGCTTCCCGGTGGTGCCGCTCGTCCACACCACCGCGACTGGATCCTCGGGGTGGAGCTCCGGCGCCGATGGTGGCGGCGGACCCGACCACGCCTCCCGGGCCTCGGCCTTGTCGACGACCGGAACGGTGGTCTGGTGGGGCAGCGACTCGGCTCCGTGAGCTTCGACGACGACAAGTGCCGGCACAGTGCGCTCGATGATGGATGCCACCTCGGCGGCTCCCATCCGCGGATTGATTCCAGAGGTGATGGCGCCGAGCCGCAGGGCCGCGGCATAGAGCACCGCGTACTCGATCGACGATGGCAGCAGTAGGCACACCACATCGCCTTTGGCGACACCTCGCTGGGCCAGGTAGCCCGCCACACCGTCGGCCGCCCGGTCCCATTCGGCGAAGGTGATGGTGCGACGCCCTGTGCCTGCGAGCTCGACATAGGCCTCGATGTCGGCGTTGACCAGTGCGGCCTCCTGCAACACCGAGACGACGGTCCGGTGGCGGTCCACGGGGATTCGCGCGGGCATGGCGGGCGGCGATGGTACCAGGAGGTACCCGAAAGGCTGCTGGGTTGGTCACTCCTATGCTCGTGGCGTGCTGGTGGCCCTGTGCGGCGGCGTTGGGGCCGCCCGAATGCTCTCTGGGCTCGTGCGTGTGATGGAGCCGGCTGACATCACAGCGATCGTCAATGTGGGTGACGACATGGTCCTTCACGGCTTGCACATAAGTCCCGATCTCGACACCGTGACCTACACACTCGCTGGAATTGACAACCGTGAGACGGGGTGGGGCGTGGCGGGCGAGAGCTGGACAGTGATGGAAGAGCTTGCTCGCCTCGGCGGGGATGACTGGTTCCGGCTCGGTGATCGGGACCTGGCGACCCACCTGTTCCGTACCGAACAATTGCGCTCCGGCGAGACCCTGAGCACGGTGACCGCCACAGTGGCCAGACGACGCGGCATCGCCGTGCGGCTGCTGCCGGTGACCGATGACCCGCTGCGCACACGCCTGACGCTGGCGACGGCCACCCAGTTGGGGCCTGCCGGGACAGAGGTGGCCTTCCAGGACTACTTCGTGCGGCTCCACCATGACGTGGCGGTCCGAGCCGTGCGCTTCGCCGGAGCCGAGGAAGCGCGGCCCGCACCCGACGTGCTGCCCTCCATTGCCGGGGCAGACAGAATCGTCGTCTGCCCATCGAACCCGATTGTGTCCATCGGGCCGTTGCTTTCGGTGCCTGGTGTCCGAGACGCGCTTGCTGCCCGGCGGGAGCACGTGGTCGCCGTCTCACCGATCATCGCAGGTGCGGCCTTGAAGGGTCCTGCCGACCGTCTCATGGCCGAGCTCGGCACCGACCCATCGGTAGTCGGCGTGGCGCGCCTGTACGCGCCCTGGGCCGGGACGCTCGTGATTGACGCCAGCGACAGGGAGAACGCAGCTGAGGTCGAGGCCGAAGGGGTTCGTTGCATCGTGACTCCGACCGTGATGCACTCACCTGTGTTGGCTGCGGATCTTGCCCGGGTGGTGATCGATGCAGGACGGTGAAGCCCTTCTGGTCCTCCCGGTAACCGGCATGGGCGAAGTGGCACCTGGCGAGGATCTCGCGAGCTTGATCGCGGATGCCGTCGCGCCTTCTCGTCCGGACGGGCACACGCTCTGTGACGGTGACGTCGTTGTCGTCACCCAGAAGATCGTCTCAAAGGTCGAGGGCCGGCTGGTGGCAATTGCGGATGACACCGACGCCAAGCTCGCACTCGTCGCCAAGGAGTCGACTCGGATCCTGCGTCGGCGCGGCGAGCTTGTGATCAGCGAGACACGGCACGGTTTCATCTGCGCCAATGCAGGCGTGGACCTGTCGAATGTCGCCGCGGGCACGGCCGCGCTCCTGCCCGACGACCCCGATCGATCGGCGCGAAAGATCCGAGCCGGACTTCGGCACGCGCTCGGCGTCGAGGTCGCCGTCATCGTCTCCGACACGTTCGGACGTCCGTGGCGCCGCGGTGTCACCGACGTAGCGATTGGCTGTGCGGGCGTGGCCGCAGTGCTCGACCTCAAGGGCACCCCCGATGCGGGCGGGCGCGAGCTGATGGCGACCGAAATCTGTATCGCGGACGAGCTCGCGTCGGCTGCGGAGCTCGTGATGGGCAAGGACAGGGCGGTGCCCGTCGCGATCGTGCGGGGCGTGCCGACGGACTGGCTCCGTGCTTCGTCGGTCAGGGAGGAGATCATCAGGCCCTCCGATGAAGACCTCTTTCGCTGAACGGGTCAGCGGAGCCGCTCGCCCGCGAACTCGAGGACTGCCCTCGTCCCATCCGTCAGCTCGGTCCACGGCCTCCATCCCAACTGGATACTGGCCCGCTCGATGTCCAGGCACGAGCGACGCAGCTCTCCGGGGCGGGCAGACGCCTCAACGCGAGCCGGTTCACTGCCCCCGAAGCGCGGCCATCGTGGCCAGGAGCTCGTTGACCGACGTCTCTCGGCCGGTTGCGATGTTGCAGACGAGCCCACCCCCGCGGGTCGCGGCCCGCACGAACGCATCGACAACATCATCGACGAAGACGAAATCTCTGGTTTGTGTGCCATCCCCGAACACCGTGACCGGCTCGTCGAGCACGATGCGCTCGGCGAACACCGCCACGACACCGGACTCACCGTGCGGAACCTGGCGCGGTCCGTAGACAGTGCCGAGTGCGAGCGCACAGAACTCGAGAGCATGGAGCTCTCGATACATTGCCAGATAGTCGATGACCACCTTCTTCGAGACCCCGAAAGGCGAGATCGGCAACTGCGGGTGCGCCTCCCGCACCGGAAGCTCCTCAGGAGAAGGCTCACCGTAGAGCGTGTTGCCACTGGCCGCGTACACCACACGTTCGGTCTCGGCTCGGTGGGCACCTTCGAAGACGTTGAGCGAACCTACGACGTTGACCAATGCGTCGAAACCGGGCTCGGAGATGGAGCGCCCGATGTCAGGTTGTGCGGCGAGGTGGAAGACCAGCTCGGGGCGCCGGCGAGCCATCAGCTCGATGATCGCGGGCGCGGTGATGTCGAGGTGGTGGATGGTCAACGATCGCCCCGCGCTCCCTCGAGCCTCCGACAGGTTCGAGAGAGAGCCGGTCGAGAAGTCGTCGACGACATCGACTTCATGGCCTTCGACGAGCAACCGGTCCACCAAGTTTGAGCCGATAAATCCTGCTCCCCCCGTGACCAGCGTGCGCATGTCCCGGCTTTCTAGCCCGAGACGCGCTCGCCGTCGACCAGGGTCCCGGACGAGATCACTGCGTCGGCACCGAGCACTGAGACCGCGCGGACGTCGCCGCGCTGCCCGACTATGGATCGTGGCCCCATGATTGAGCCGGCCACCTTTGCGTCCGCCGCCACGTGGCAGCCGTCCATCAACACGGAGTCGGCTACGACCGCACCGACTGCCACGACGCAGCCCCGGCCCAGCACGGACCGCTCGACCCGTGCGCCAGGCTCGACCACGCACCCGGAGAACACGACCGAGTGCCCGACGACATCACCTTCAATGTCGCTCTGGCCCTCGACGAGCACTCCGTCGCCCCTGTCCGACGAGACCCGGGGCAACGATCGGCTCCTCGCTTGCTGGTTCACGTAGTCGAAGTTGGCCTGGAGGTACGCAGACGGCGTACCGGTATCGAGCCAGTAGCTGTCGTCAGAGAGGGCGAACAGGGTCCGGTCGCGCACCATGGCAGGGAAGGTTTCACGCTCGATGGACACTCGAGCACCCTCAGGTATCCGCTCGAGCACCGATGCCTCGAGCACGTACGTCCCGGCGTTGATCTCGTTCGTCGGCGCCTCATCGCGCGGCGGCTTCTCCACGAACGCCGTCACCCGCCCGTCGTCATCGGTTGGCACCACGCCGAAGGCCGACGGATCGGCCACCGGGTGCAGCGCGATCGTTCCCTCGGCCCCCCGTTCCCGGTGGAATGACACCAGACCTGTCAGGTCAAGATCGGTGAGGACGTCGCCATTGACGACGACGAACGTCTCGGCGATGCCAGCGCGAGACGCAGCAAAGCGAACGGCACCGGCCGTGTCGAGTGGTTCGGGTTCAACCGCATAGGTCAGCTCGATGCCGGCGGCGCGGCCATCGGGATACGTCTCGAGAAAGGCGTCGGGCAGGTAGCCCATCGACAAGACTGCCACGCTCGACGCCGTGAGCGACAAGCTGTCCGAGCACACGCTCGAGCATCGGAACGCCGACGATGGGGAGCATCTGCTTGGGCGTCGTGAGTGTCAGGGGACGCAGCCTCGTCCCCTCGCCCCCGACGAGGACGACCGCCTGCATTACTTGGTCGTCGTTGTCGTCGGAGGTTTGCTCGAGGACGTGGTCGTCGAGGGCGGCGCGGTCGTGGTGGTCGACGCGGCCGTCGTCGACGTCGTGGACGACGGCACGCTCGGCGTCGTCGTGACGGTGCTGATGTCGACGTCGCACCCGGTCGTCGTGGTCGTCGTGACCGGCTGGCTCCCGCCGGCCAGCACCTGCAGCAGCGCAGTGATGGTGGATGTCGGTGGCTTGGGGAGCGAGACGTTATCCGGCACGAACCCGACAGTGATCAGCTGGCGGTCGGCGAATTTGAGGTCAGCCGGGTGAACGGTCGTGATCCCGCCCGTCTGCTCGAGCTCGCCGTTCTTGCCCGGTCTTTGTGGACAGCAGCCACCAACGGGCCTTCACCTCGCCCACCTTGCCGGCGTCGGGGGTACCCGCGGCGCACTTCTCACCGTTCGTGTACTCGCTTTGCGGACGGGGTACTTCAGCGTGGTGTTGGTCAGCGTAAGCCCGCTGTATCCGCTGGCGAACTTGCCCAAAGTGGCGTTGTTCCCCGCCTCGCTGGAACTCGTGGGGGCGATCTTGAGGACGCCGCCGCCGGTCGTCGTCAGGCCGGTCTTCGCAGTTGATGGCGAGGCCGCCAGTGCCGGCTCCATCTTCCCGCAGATGTCGAAGGCCAGCCCGGCATGCCAGGTCGTGCCGACGGCGGGCTCGACCACGGGCGGGGCTCTGGTTGTAGTGGTACTTGGCGAACGCGACCGATCCCAGCCCGACCAGCACGATGACCAGGAGCGCGGCGTACCAGTTCACCGGCATCTGCCCACGATAGGTGGCGCCACCACCCGTCGCGGCGGCGCGTGCGACCGACCTCCCAGAAGAACTTCTCGCCATGGCGGGAGGCAACCCTACAGCCTGGCGGCGTGCCCTCCGGCGGCAGGCTCATCTCGAAGCAGGTCGTGGTACAGGGCCGCCGTCCGCGGGTGCAGGCAGCCGAGCGCGCGGCCGGTCCGCCTCCAGTCCCCGCCTCGAGACGCCGGGGCTGGCTTCCTCGCCCGCGAAGGTCAGCAGCTGCGCCATGGTGCCGAGCCAGCCGTGCCCGGTTGCCCTGCGCTGCGGTCGCGCGGAGCAACCCGCGGTAGAGCCGCTCGTCGTAGGGACTGACCACGAGCGCGCGGCGCACCATCCACTCCGCCAGGTCCCCGCGGCCACGGCTGACGAACGCTGCTGCGCCCTGCAACGCCGCGCGCACGATCGACGCCTCGACTTCGCAACGTGTGCCGTCGAGGACCGCCCAATCCATCCTGCGCAGTCCGGAGAACAGCGGTCCCCGGACCAGGGAGAGTGCCTGCCTGAAGGCGCCATGGATCCTCGGACTCGGCGAGGGCCATGAAGCGATCCACATCAGTGCCGACCGAGCGTTG
Source organism: uncultured Acidimicrobiaceae bacterium (assembly GCA_963825965.1). GTDB lineage: Bacteria > Actinomycetota > Acidimicrobiia > Acidimicrobiales > RAAP-2 > Bog-473. The sequence continues at coordinate 41,189 of CAWGUX010000012.1, read as the reverse complement.
CAGGCGGAGCTGGGGGCCCCGGGGAAGATGCGCTGCGCCGCTGGAGTCGTGACCCAAGGCGCGCCGAGCGTCCGACGCTGTCGCGTGCAGCGTGGACACGAGACACGGGATGTTCGGGCCAGATTGCCACCGCACACTCTCCGTGACTGACCCCATGACGGTGGAAGGCCAGGTAGACCACCAGCTCGAGCGCAGCCGAGCGTCGGAACGACCGCGCGGCCCCACGCACTTCGACCGGTCCGAGCACCGCAACCTCGATCGCGTGGTCGCTCACGCCCGATGAACGGTCGGCACGATCCGCGGCGGGCGGTCAAGGCCTACGCTAGGACGAATCCGAATGATCCAACTGAATCCGCGAAACTCAAAGTCGCGCTGCCGTGGCTCGACGCAAACGGGGTTCAGGCCACCGGGTGGGGGCGGAGGGATTCGAACCCTCACTGGGGACGGTTTAAGCGCCCTGCCTCTGCCAATTGGGCTACACCCCCGGCACTCCATTCTTGACCGAAGCGGATCGTGCCGTGAGGATGGCCAGGTGACGCGCGACCTCACCCAGGTCGACCTCACCGACCTCGACACCTTCGCCGACGGCTTCCCCCATGAGCTCTTCCGTGCCCACCGGGAGACTGCGCCGGTGTGGTGGCACGAGCCGACCGTGCACACGCCCGACGGCGAGGGATTCTGGTCGGTCGCCACCTACGACGAAGTGCTGCAGGTGCTCCACGATCCGGTGACGTACTCCTCGGAGACGGGCGGGGACTCGCGCCGTACGGCGGAACCATCATTCAGGACCTCCCGGTCGCGGGCATCGTCTTGAACATGATGGACGACCCACGCCATGCGCGGATCCGGCGTCTCGTGACGAAGGGCCTGACTCCCGCCTGCCGTGCGTGCGCTCGAAGTCGAACTGCGCCGCCGAATGCACCGGCTCCTCGATGCGGTCCCCCCGACGTGCGACTTTCTCGTCGACGTCGCGGCAGAGCTTCCCGATGCAGGCGATCTGCCTCTTGCTCGGCGTGCCGGAGTCCGATCGGCACTTTCTCTTCGATGCCGTCGAGCACATCTTCGACATCCCAGACGAGTCCGATTATCCTGTCCATGAGCCCGCAGCGTCAGGCGGCCACGGCACAGCTGTTCGATTACGGCACCGCCCTGATCGAGGAGAAGCGCGCGTCCCCTCGCGCCGACATGCTCTCGACGGTGATCCACGCCGAGCTCGCAGACGAGGACCCACCGCGCCTCAGTGACGACGAGCTCTCCGCCTTCTTTTCGTTGCTCTTCTCGGCGGGCGCCGAGACGACCCGCAACGCCATCGCCGGCGCGATGCTCGCGTTCACTCGAGTGGCCGGACCAGCTCGAGTCCCTGCGATCGCACGGAACGAGCATGGCCACTGCGACCGAGGAGATCCTGCGATGGACGACGCCGTCACCGTCGAAACGGCGCACGGCGACAATGAACTGCCGGCTCGGTGGCCATTCCATCGCTCCCGGCCAGAAGGTCGTGGTGTGGGAGGGCTCGGCCAACCGGGACCGCGCAGAGTTCTCCGAGCCGGACATGTTCGTCCTCGACCGAGATCCCAATCCTCATCTCGCGTTTGGGCACGGCGTCCACTTCTGTCTGGGTGCCCATCTGGCGCGGCTCGAGATCCGCGTCGCGCTCGAAGAGGTCCTGACCTCGTTCGAATCCTTCTCGCTCGCAGGGGATCCGGTGTGGACCCGGAGTAACCGCCACACCGGCATCCGCCACCTGCCGCTGACACCTGACCCGCTCGGCGCCAGCGGCGCTGACCTGCGCGCGGGCTCGCTCTCGAGCTCCTCACACCGGCCCCTCGCCGAGCAGTGATCCTGCCGGGCACGCGAGGCGAGCGGCCGGGCGCGCTCCAACACGGCCAGCTCCTGGTTGCGTGGTGCGTCCTCGAGCCGGGTATCGGTGCCGAAGATGATGCGTGGCCCGGCGCTCGGGATCCCACTCGGCCCATTCCCCGATGCCGTCGTGGCTCGGGCTCCCCGACGGCCGCAAATGCGAGCCACGCCCGCTGCATGTCCCGCGAAAGCCTCTCGACGGAGGGCCCGCTGCCCGAGAAGATCTGGACGACCGGCACGTGGACCGCGCCAAACACGAAGGGGAGCTCGAGTGCGTGGCACGAACCGAGAATCCCCCCAAACGCTGGAGACTCCCACTCGAAGAGGTAGACGAAGGCGCGCGACCCCCGAGCAACGTGCGCCGCGGCCAGCTGGAGGCTCGGCCAGCGGAAGACGAAGTCCGTCCCGGCCGCGACCCAAATGTCGGAGGGATCCACCTTCTCGCCCCGTTCGCCGCGGGCGACTCGATAGGCCGCGATCACCTGTCCGGCGTCCATGTCCGGCGCCGCGTTGGCGATCCACCGCTGCATCCCCTCCTCGTCCAGCGCCATCAGTGCCGGATTGCCCAGACCGAACAGTGTCAGCTCGTCACGGTTGGTCCCGATCAAGAGGTCGATGCCGGCAGCTGATCCGTTGGCGACGGAGGCCAGTGGGTGCTCCGGCAGGAAGACGCCGTCGACCACCGGGAGGAACGGCAGAGGGATCATCCCGGGATCGGGCCGGCGTCGGCCGATCTCCTCGGTCGCGGCCACCAGTTCCGAGGCAGGAATCGGTTCGAGTGACTTCCTGTCACAGGCAGCGATACCCAACACGGCAGCCAAGCGATCCGCCGAGCGCTCGGCCTCGTCGAGCGTATGCACATGCGCGCCGCCGCTCTGCACGATCGCGCGCCCGAACAATCCCTTCGCGGACAGGGATTCCGAGCAGTGTCGGCCACACTGAACGCTCCTGCCGACTCCCCAAAGATCGTGACGTTGGCGGGATCCCCCCCGAACGCTGCGATGTTGTCGTCGCACCCACACCAGCGCGGCGACCTGATCGTGGATGCCCCAGTTTCCGACCAGCCCGTCGGGATCGTCCATGGTCCGGTGACCCAAGAAGCCCAGCGCGCCGAGCCGGTAGTTGATCGTCACGACCACGGCATCCCCGTTGCGGACGAGGTTTCCGCCCCGGTAGAGAAATACCGATCCGCTGCCCGAGGTGAATCCGCCCCCGTGGATGAAGACGAGAACGGGCCTTCCGGCAGCCACGCGCCTCCACCTGGGACTCAGGGAGGCGCGGAGTCCAGACGTTGAGGAAGAGGCAGTCCTCACTCTGCGGCTCCGACGCCTCAGGATCAGAGGGACTGGTGATGCCAGGCACGGAGGCCGATTGCGGCGCGATCGGGCCGAAAGTCGATGCGTCTCGGATCTCGTCCCATGACTCGGGCGTCAGTGGCGGCCTCCAGCGCAGCTCGCCGATCGGCGCCCGTGCGTAGGGAATGCCCGAAAAGGACCACAGGTCCTCTCGCCAGACACCCCTCAGCCTCCCCTGCGCGACCGATACCACACCCTTCATGCAACGGGCACCCTACGGAGAGCAGTCCGCCGGGTCAATCGTGACGAACGTGAACGGAAGGCGAACTCTGGCCGCAACCGGACCGAAACGTCCGGGTGCCGAAACTGCCACCATCTAGCCGTTACGCTTTGTCGCCGTGGGTGCAGTGAAGTGTCGGGGCACTGTCCGCAGGCGGGACTTTCTCGTTCGAGCGGTCGGCGTTGTCATGCTGCTCGGCGCCTGGACGTCGGTTGCGTTTGAAAACGGTGCCGTTGCAACGGGGAGCGGGACGCCGACAACTCTGCCCGGTCCTGCACCGAATCAGTCTCAGATCAATGCCACACAATCGCAGGTGGCCCAGATCGAGAGCACCCTCGCCCAAGAGGAGCAACAGACCTCCATCCTCGACGACAAGTACAACACCGCTCAGCAGGATGCGCAGAACGCGCAGGATCAGGTCCAGGCGATTGAGACCAACCTGGTGCATACCCGGCGACAGTGACAACGGACAAGCGACTCGTCGCCAGCGACGCCGTGGCTGCGTACGTGTACGGGACGCCCGCGACAGGCTTCACGTCCTACTTCTCAACGTCGGCCACATTGAGCCAGGCGCGTAACCAGTACACCAACACGATCGTTGGCAATCTGACCCAGGATGAGCTTGCGCTGCAGCGCTCAGAATCGCGGCTCCAGAGCGAAGCGGCACAGGAGCAAACAGCGGCAACGCAAGCACAGCAGACAGCCGCGCAGACGAAGTCGCTCGCGCAAGCCAATGAGGCAGAAGCCGCCACGACGAAGACGACCCTGAATCAGGTACAAGGTCAGCTTGCTCAGGAGGTCGCGCAGGCTGCGATCGTCGAGGCCCAGCAGGAAGCCGCCGCCGCAGCCCGCGCAGCGAGCGCAGCTGCCCAACAGCAAGCGGCGGCGGCAGCTGCAGACCGCGGCAACGGTCGCCGGCGCCGTCGGCGGATCGGCGAGCGGCGCCGCAGCCACCGATGCTGCCAACCAGGCGGGCGGTGCCACCGGACCGGTCGAAGGCTCATCGTCGGGCGGGGCGGCCGGCATGGCGGCAGTCCAGGCCGCCGTCTCCCAACTCGGCGTGCCCTATGTCTTCGGCGGGGAGGACCCCGGGGTCGGCTTCGACTGTTCGGGTCTGGTCCAGTGGGCGTGGGCTCAGGCCGGGGTCTCCATTCCCAGGACGACCGAGACCCAGTGGCCGGCACTCCCCCAGGTTTCCCTCGATGCCCTCGAACCCGGGGATCTCCTCTTCTATAAGAACCTCGACAACGACAACCAGGTGGACCACGTCGTGATGTACACGGGTTCAGGTCCCTACGGCACGGACACCGTGATCCAAGCTCCCTTCACCGGCTCGACGGTGTCCTACTCCCCCATCTTCACCGCGGGCCTCATCGGCGCAGCTCGGCCCTAGCGTCCGCAAGGCCCGGGCCGGGCCGGGCTCTGGCGAGTATCCGATCGGTACCATGGCCCGATGGCCAGCGGGCGCCAGGTAGTCGAGCGAGAAGGATCGGTCGACCGCCGTCGTCCCCATTCGCATCTCCACGGGCAACGACCACGAGGACCCTCGGCTGTCCGACGTCGACGAGTGGGGCCGGTCGGAGCGCACCCGTGCGCTGGCGCGAGCCATTTACGAGCCCGTGTACTCGAAGTGGTTCCGGACGGAGTGGGAAGGGCTCGAGAAGATCCCCCTACACGGCGGTGCCCTCCTGGTGGCAAACCATGCGGGAGCCATTCCTTCTGATGCGCCGGTCATCATGCACGGGATCGAGAAGGAGCTCGAGCGTCCTGTCTACGGGCTCGCCGACTACTTCTTCCGGACGGTACCCGTCCTGGGCACCCTCTGGGCCCGCTCCGGTGGGGTCTCGGCCCGGCCTGCCAACGCCTACCGGCTGCTCAAGGAGCAGCAGCAGCTCGCGCTGGTCTTCCCCGAAGGCACAAAGGGTCCGTCCAAGTCCTTCACCGACCGTTACCAGCTGCGACGATTCGGGCGAGGCGGCTTCGTGGAGATCGCGATGCGCGCCGGCGTCCCGGTCATCCCCATCGCTGTCGTGGGCTCCGAGGAGGCGATGCCAGTTCTCTTCAGGCTGCCGAGCTTGGCCCGGGTGCTCGGCGTCCCCTACGTCCCCATCACAGCGAACCTGCTTGTCTTCGGTCCCCTGGGTGTCGTGGCGCCGTTCCCCGCAAAGTTCAAGCTGCGGGTGCTCGGCCCAGTCCACTTCGATGTGCCTCCGGACCAAGAGCGGTACTCGAAAAGCCGCATCATGGAAGAGTCCGAACGCATTCGCTCACAACTCCAAGAGGCCGTCTACGACATGTTGCGCGATCGGCGCAGCGTTTGGTTCGGGTGATGTGCCCATGAGCCGACGAGTGCTCGTGACCGGCGCCGACACCTTCTGGGGTGGACGGATGATCCAAGCACTCGAGGACGACCCGAGCATGGAGGTCATCCTCGGCATGGGCACACATGTGCCGGCTATGCCATTCGAGCGGGCCGAGTTCGTGCGCGCCGACCAGAACTACTCAATCTTGAACCGCATCGTGAAGGCAACGCAGGTCGACACCATCCTGCACACGTTCCTGATCACGAATTCCACAACTGTGCCCCGACGCGCCATGCACGAGATCAACGTGATCGGCACTATGAACCTCCTCGCCGCCGCCGGAGCGGCAGGGTCGTCCGTGCGTCATATCGTGATCAAGTCGTCGACGCTGGTCTACGGCTCTGCCGCAAGCGATCCCAACACATTTCTCGAGGAGGCGGTTCGAACCAGCCCGGTCAGGAATGTCGTCGAACGTTCCCTCATCGAAGCTGAAGGGCTCGTGCGGGACTTTGCTGAGGACAATCCTGGCACCCGCGTGACCGTGCTCAGGTTTGCCAACGTGCTGGGCACTCATCTCACGACTCCGATCAGCCGCAATCTGTCGCGACCCATATGCCCGTATATCTTCGGATTCGATCCCTTGCTTCAATTCATTGAGGAGGAGGACGTCGTTCGCGCGCTGCTCCATGTGACGAGGGCGAGGATCCCCGGCCTTTACAACGTCGCCGGCGACGGACGACTTCCCTGGAGCGAGGTCGCGGCCATCTGCGGCACGCGCCTGTTGCCTCTGTCCCCTTACGCCATCTTCAAGATTCGCCCCTTGGCGCGCCTCTTCGACCTCCCTGAGGAGCTCGAGGACCTGTTGCGCTACGGCCGTGGTGTTGACACCCGCCGCTTCGCCGCAACGGGATTCACGTACGACTCGACCAGCGCGGGAGCCGTGCAGTCGTTCATCAGGGAACTTCGCCTACGCAGGCAATCAGGCCGCCAGCCGCTCTCATATACCTACGAGCACGACGTGGAGCAATTCTTCCGCCACTCGCCGTCGGTCGTGAGAGCGACGAGCGACGGCTGATGCGAAGCTCGGCCGGCGCGGTCAGCCGTCGAGCCACTCCGCCGAAAGCTCGGACTCTCGCATCGCCCACTCCTCGGCTGTGATCGCGTAGCGCACGTGGTCCTCCCAGGCTCCGTCGATCTCGAGGAAGCGCAGCGCTATGCCCTCCTCGCGAATGCCGAGCTTCTCCACCACACGCCGGCTCGCCATATTTCTCGGGATGATCGAGATCTCGACACGATGGAGTGAGATCGCCTCGAACGCGAATCGCAGCGTCACGACCACGGCCTCCGGCACCAATCCACGACCAGCCAGTTCCTGGTCGATCCAATATCCGATGAAGGCGCTCTGAAACGGACCGCGCTGAATAGACGACAACGTCACCTCGCCGGCGAAGCGCTCGCCGACGAAGATCCCGAAGCCGTACCCAGTCCCGAGATGCCGTTCACGCTCCCTGATGCCACAGCGTGCCGCGAAACTGGGCCGGTCCTCTGAAGGGACTGGGGCTCCTTTGGGCCTCGGCTCCCAACGCAATAGCCAGTCGGCGCATCGGGTCCGGACTTCGTGCCACGCGGGAAAGTCGTCCTCGGTAAGCGAGCGCAGAAGCACCCGCCGACCACGAAGCTCCAGTGGCGCGTGGCGTACTGCCCTAGCGGCGCTCATGCTGCGAGCACCTCAGTGAGTGCGCCAAGGAGAGCAAGGACGTTGCGTGGCCGCGCGGTGTTGCCCATGCAGCCGATCCGCCAGATCTTCCCTGCCAGCTTGCCGGCGCCGGATCCGATCTCGATACCGTAGGTGCCCAGCAACTCCTGTCGGATGGCAGCCTCGTCGGCCCCGTCGGGAACCTTGACGGTGGTCAACTGAGGAAGACGGGCATCGGGCGACACCAGCAACTCCAGGCCGAGCTCCTCGAGGCCGTCTTGGAGCAACCTCCCGCAATTGGCATGGCGTTTCCAAGCCGCCTCGAGACCCTCGTCGAGCAGAGCACCGAGACCTGCGTGCAGCGCGGCCACCATGGTGACCGGCGCCGTGTGGTGATAGACGCGCCCCTGGCCCGACGCGTCGTTGACGTAGCGTGCCAGGAGGTTGAGGTCGAGGTACCAGCTCGACGGTCGCTCGACGATTCGCTCCAGCGCCCGCTCGACACGGTCAACGGCGAGAGTCCAGGCGGGACGCCCAAACACTTCTGCGTACCGCTGTAGGCGATGTCGACACTCCACTGGTCGACGGCCACCTCAATGCCTCCGAGCGACGTCACCATATCGACCAGGAGCAGAGCGTCGCCCTTGGCCTCGCCGAGAGGCTCGATCATGTTACGTACACCCGTCGAGGTCTCGGCATGGACGACGGCAATAAGCGCCGGCGACGGGTGTGCAGCGAGAAGCTGGGCCGGGATCGAGTGCTTGGCCCCATTCGGCGTCGACGCGGACTACATCTGCGCCGTGCCGCCAGGCGACATCGCACATGCGTTCACCGAAGACTCCATTGACGCCCACCACCACCGGATCGCCAGGTCGCACGAAGTTAACGAACGAAGCCTCCATCCCCGCTGAACCTGTGCCGCTGACAGGCAATGTCAGCGAATTGGCGGTCGCAAAGACGCTGCGGAGCCGGTCATTGGTGCTGTCGAGCAGCTCGAGAAACTGGGGATCGAGGTGGCCCAAGACCGGTCCAGCAAGCGCCATAGCCACCTCGGGATACGGGTTCGACGGTCCCGGTCCCATCAGGAGGCGGTCGGAGATACCCACGGCCGAATCGTGGCAGGTCCACCCTCAGCTGCGCCAACGCGTCCGGGCCCTTCAGAAGGACTTCGGTAGCGTGGCTTGCGTGGAACGGGTGCTCTTCGCCCCCCGAGAGCTGCCGTCACCCCGCCCGAACGTGGCTGAGGACCCGAGCCCATACGACACCTGGGTTCGGGAGAGAGAGAAGTCCCGGTGCGAGAGTGTGATCGGCCACTTCCAGAGCCGGTTGCTCCACGTGGTGATGATCGTCGACGGCCAACCGCCCGTCGACATGATCGAGTCGCTTCTGTCCTTGAGCGGTCAGACCAGCGCCTCCTGGAAGTTGACGGTGACCCTTCGTCATCCCTGGCTATCCGAGGTCAGCTCGCTCCTCCACGTCTCGGGAATACGCCAGCAGTGCGATGTCAAGCCACAGGACGAGTCGACCGACTTCATAGGCCTACTGGATGCCGGACTGGCAGCTGCCAGGGAAGACGACGTCGCGCTTCTCTTCCCCGGAGACGTTTGGGCTCAGGACGCGGTGTCGCAGCTGTCCGCCGCCTTGACCGAGGACGGTGTCGCATATGCGGACGAGGATTGCCTCGACAGACATGGCGTGTACGTCTTCCCCCGCCTGAAACCTGCGTTCTCTCCCGAGTACCTCCTACACGATGATTGTGTTGGCCGCCCGTTAGCACTCTCTGCCGGTGTCGTTGCCCGGCTACCCAAGGGCTCGGCGGGGGTGTTGGAAGCTCGAGACCACGACCTTGCGCTGCGGGCATGCGATGTCGCCGCCTCGGTGCGCCATATCCCTGAAGTGCTCTGCCACCGCCGTATTTCACCTCCCGTTGTGCCAGGGCCGGTGCGGACTTCAAGAGACATGCAGCACATAACTGCTGCTCTCACTCGTCAGGGGGAACGTGCCGCCGTACCACAGCCAGGTATTGCTCCTGGCACGGTACGCATCCGCCGCGCACCGCGTGCCTCGACCGCGAGCATCATCATCCCGTTTCGTGACGAGCCTCGTTTTCTGCGCGCCTGTATCGATTCCATCGATCGGACAAAGGGCATCGTGAGCCCGGAGTATGTCCTCATCGACAATGGCTCCGTTCAGCCGGAGACCACGACGCTCCTCGAGCGGCTGGGCTCCCGGCCGGATGTGCGCCTGCTTCAGGACAACCGGCCATTCAACTGGGCGGCGCTGAACAATGCTGCGGCCGTCGAGGCGACCGGCAGCGTGTTGGTCTTCTTGAACAACGACATCGAGGCCCTCACTCCCGGATGGTTAGACGTTGTGTGTGCGCAAGTCCAGCGGCCTGACGTTGGGGCGGTAGGAGCACGGCTGCTCTATCCAGACCATCATCTCCAACACTGCGGCGTCGTCATTGGTCTCGGAGGGGCTGCTGGCCACATTTTACTTGGCCTCGGAGAGGTGGACCCCGGATACCTCAGCATGGCGATCACCTCGAGGGAGTGTTCCGCTGTCACCGGCGCATGCCTTGCCACTCGCCGAGCAGTCTTCGAAGGCCATGGTCGGTTCGATGAGTCTCTTGGAGTCGACCTCAACGACATTGACTACTGCCTGCGCCTGCAGCAATCCGGACTTCGCGTGATCTACGACTCGACGGCGGAGCTCGTTCACTATGAGTCGCCGAGTCGTGGCACCGCTGGCGGCGTGAGCGATATTGTGCGGTTCATCGACCGATGGAAAGCATCCATCCTTGCCGGCGATCCTTACTTGAACCCGCACCTCACCCGGATAGACTCCTCGTGCGCGCTTCGCGGGCCCGGCGAGGAGGAGTGGTGGCATCGTTGGTACGTCGGCCTCTCCAACGCATAATTGCGGAGACATGACTGATCCCCCTTCAATGTTCAGTCGGCCATCGGATCCCCCTGAGCCGGCGCTTCCGATTCGCAATAGCGATCACATCGTCACATTGCATCGCGAGTGGGCGAGCAGCCATGCGGAGCCGGATGACACATCGACACTCGGTGGCCGGCTAGGCAGGAGGACACGTACATTTGTGTCGCGTGTCAGCAATGGCACGCATGACAGGCTCTTGGGTGATCTTGTACGAGCCGTTGATGCGCTGGCGCACCCGCTCGGACGAACTGTGCCGACCGGGTTGCCAACCTTGAAGTCATCGTTGACGACGTGGCACGAATTTTCGGGATCGGAATTGACCCGGCTCCGAGCAGAGATTGAGAGCGGAACTCGCGAGTCGACAGGGCTCCGCGTCTCCACATTGATGAGCCTTGACTCCGGAGAGCCAGGGGTTTTCGTTTTAAGCTCGTCTTGGCGACGCACCGAATCTGAGCTGTCCTTCGTCACTCGTGCCGTGGCTGGTGCGACGTCCCGCTCTGCCAACACTACTGTCCTCACTCAAATGCCTGCGGGGACAATCGAAGCCGACGGGGCATTCGATCTCGTGGGAGTCGGCATCGGCGACGATGATGTGTGGCCGGATAGAGCATCAGCCGACTGGACCCACCAACCTGCGTCAGACGCGGCATGGATCGTCGACGAGCCGAGCGAGAGTGCCCGAACCTTCCTTCGCGAATTCACTGATTCCACCGTGCACTCGATCGCTCCCGTCCTCCACGATCCGGACGTGTCCTTGCGACAGCTGCATCTCGTGCCGAGCCCAGTCGGACCGATGATTGGTCTCCATGTGCCGATCAATCCATTGGCAAGCGCTCATCGCCACACTGGTCTGGGGTTCACCGGATACCTTCTTGTCCTCACCGACAGATCGTCGACACCGACCCCAACACCGCCAACACCGATCGCCGCCTGGCTCACTGCTCGATTTCCCGACCAGCGCATCGTCGTGATCGAGGGCGGCTCGGCCGTCGTCTGGATGGGCAGGGCACTACGGGGTGTGATTCCAGTCGATACTCGAATGGACCTGTGGCGGCTTATGGCGCACGCCAGCATCACAGTCGACCTCAACCCGGGGAACATCGTGGCCCGTGAGTGCATCGAGTCATTGCGTTTTGGCACTCCCATCGTGGTTCCTGATGGTTCCGTGGGTGCCGTCCATGCTCACGCTGGTGGGGGGCTCACGTTCACCGAAATGTCCGAGTTGTTCGAACGGGTTCTGCGGCTCCTCTCCGAGACAGAGCGAAGTAGGTTTTCTCGCAGCGGGGCTCACTACGCTGACTCCGCCTACGGGGATCCAGACGCCTTCGTGGCAGGTATTGCAAGCGCTTTGCGAGGGGTGTATCCGTGAATACGCATTGCTTAAGAAAGGCTCGCACTTTCGCCTTTTGGTCCTCGGGTGGGAACGACACCTTCGACTAGAATTTCCTGCGTGGTAACTGATGTCGGCTCCTCGACGTGATGGACCCGTCCCACGTACCTCACAGGGCTGGAGCCCCGCCGGACCGAGAAGAGCTTCTCCGGCGTATTCGGGCCGCCGAAGCAGAGATCGAGCGCTTGCAGAACAAGGCTCTGAGCCAGGAGAATCTCGCTGACCGATTGTCGGCCGCCATGGCGGCCGTGCAGCGCCATGACTCGATAGCGCAAGAAAGTGATCTCCGTGCCATGGGTCGAGCCGTCGTCCACCGAGTTCGGCGGCGGCTCAACGCCAGCCGGAGTCCGAACGGCCCAGGGAGAATTCCGGTTGACTATCAGAGTCTGCACTTGGAATCACTACGGGATCAGTCTGACAGCCGCTATCCCGCTTGGATTGAGCTCTACGACACTGTCGACTCCAATGTTCAAAGGTCGCTGAGGAATTCGCTCGATGGACTGCACGATCCACCGCTCGTCTCCATCTTGATGCCCGTGTACAACCCGCCGGAGGAGTATTTGCGTCAGGCAATTGATTCGGTGCGCAACCAGATCTACACGAAATGGGAGCTCTGCATCTCTGACGATTGCTCAACGCAGCCCTATGTCGCCAAAGTTCTCGACGAATACCAAGCGTTGGATGTTCGCATCCGAGTTATACGACGGGAATCCAATGGCCACATCTCAGCTTCTTCCAACTCGGCCCTTTCGCTGGCCTCCGGACAATGGATCTGCCTTATGGATCACGACGACCTGCTCGCCGAACACGCGCTCGCTGTGGCGGTGCTCGCCCTTCAGGACGCTCCCAATGCCGGGCTGGTGTACAGCGACGAGGACCACGTCGGACGAGACGGTCAGCGGGAGATCCCGTATTTCAAGCCCGGGTTTGACCCGCTCTTGATACTGGGGCAGAACTACTTCTCGCACATGTCCATGATGCGAGCGGATCTCGTCGCTCGTGTTGGAGGCTTTCGGATTGGAGTCGAGGGCAGTCAAGACTGGGACCTTGCATTGAGGATCGTGGAGCAGCTCGATCCGGAACAGATCCTCCACGTCCCGCACGTCTTGTACCACTGGCGATCGCACCCTGATTCCACGGCCTCCAACCTTGCCGCGAAACCGTATGTGGTCGAGGCCTCGCGGCGTGTGGTGCAGGAGCACCTCGACCGAATCGGAGTCAGAGCCACTGCGAAGACGATTACTGGAACCAGCTTCAACTCAATCGACTGGCAACTAGATGACGCTCCCCCCAAAGTCAGCATAATTATCCTCCCAAGATCGGGACCTCGACTGACTCGCTGCCTTGACAGCATCCGAATCCGATCGACGTATCCGAACTATGAGATCGTGCTGCTCGATGACGGCGCCTTTCGCCCGCCGATGCGACAGTACATCCGCGACAACATCAACGGGCTTACCGTGGTTCCACACGTCGCCGACATCAGCGACTCGGCCCAGCGTAATGTCGCGGCAGCTTCATCTAGCGGAGACTTTCTTTTCTTCGTGCATGATGACCTAGAGGTTTTGACGAAGTCGTGGCTGGAGGAGATGGTGGGAGTACTCCAGTACCCCGGCATCGGCGCAGTTGGGGCCAAACTCTTCTATCCTGACCTGGAGATTCAACACGCAGGCTTAGTCGTGGGAATCGGGGGGTCCGTTGGAAATCCCCACCGGTTGCATTTCGACAGTCTTTCGCCTGGGTACTTCGGGCGATTAATGCTGGCCCACTGCCCATCGGCTGTGAGTTGGGCTTGCATGGGAGTACGTCGCCAGGCCTTCGACCTCATCGGCGGCTTCAACGAGGAGCATTTCACGGGGATGTTTGGCGACGTCGACTTCTGCCTGCGGCTCAACCAGGTCGGTTGGCGAACTGGATGGACGCCCAACGCCGAGCTCCTTCATTTTGAAAATCCTGAGGACACTCGCGGGACGGATGGGGAGAACGCAGTTCGCTTTGATCGCGATATCCGGTTACTGAACTCGACCTGGGCCAATTGGGCGAACAATGACCCGGCGTACAACCCGAACCTCTCGCTTGCCCACGAATCGTTCTCATTGGCCTGGCCGCCCCGAAAGCCTCTGCCAACCATCGAAAGGCCTAGCGATTGCGCGCCAGCCAAACCGAAGTCCCTCGACACCTCCGGAACTGGATGAAGAGCGTGAGTTCCAACCTGTGGGTATCGCGCCTGGCTCGGCCCGGGTTGTCTCGTTCGGCCAACATTTCGGAGCCGACCGCGCCAGCCGCTCCCCGTTAAGGTCTATGGGAGTTCCCTTGACCAATGTGCGGAGGATTCAGATCATGGTTGGCACACGACGTATGACAGGGTTACCCCCTGTTCGAGTAGCGCCCGAGTCGGGCGCGCACATCACGCGCCTGTTCACCAGGTCAGTGACTTATTGGGACCCGTCGCGCTGGGGCAAATGAACGACGATGCCGAGAATGTGATGGGGCTTGCCGAAACGGCAGCTCCCCAGACTCCTTCCGTTCGGATCTCGGCTGTGATCGCGTGCTACCGCGACGCCCAGGCCGTCCCCATCATGTACGCCAGGCTCAAAGAGACATTTCACCGAATCGGCGTTGACTACGAGATCATCTTCGTGAACGACGCGAGCCCTGATGACGCTGCCGTCGTGCTGGCAGAACTTGCCAAGCAGGAACCCAAGGTCGTGGTGATCAACCACAGTCGGGCCTTCGGCTCCCAGAGCGCCTTTACGAGCGGAATGCGCATTGCAACCGGCGACGCAGTTGTATTGCTCGATGGTGACCTGCAGGACCCCCCTGAACTGATCGCCGATTTCTATGTCAAGTGGCGTGAGGGTTACCAGGTCGTATACGGGCAGCGGGTCAAGCGAGTGGCATCTCGCCCGATGAGGTTCGCCTACAAGGGATTTTATCGGCTCTTCCGTCGCTTGGCCTACATAAACGTTCCTCTTGATGCTGGCGATTTCTCCCTGCTGGATCGAAGGGTGGTCGACGAGTTGAATCGGTTGCCCGAATCCCAGCGGTTCTTACGTGGACTCCGCGCTTGGGTGGGTTTCACGTCCATCGGTGTGCCGTACGTCCGGCCCGAGCGCATGTTCGGTCGGACCACCAACTCACTAGTCAAGAACCTCACATGGGCACGCCGCGGCATTGTCTCCTTTTCATACGCACCCCTCGAGTTGATACTGATGATCGCGGTGACGTCCGTGGTCGTCGCCGTGATCGCCGGTGTGGTTCAAATCTCTCTTAAGATCGCCGATCCGTCCAGCGTGCCTAGCGGGTTCACGACGCTGATACTGCTGATATTGCTGATGGGCGGGCTGATACTTCTTGCCCTCAGCATCATCGGTTTCTATATCGCCGACATCTATGCCGAGGTCAAACACCGTCCACCTTTTGTGGTTGATACCATCCTCAATCGCCCAGAGCCACACACGGAAGGTCAGAGCGAGAATGCGTGGGAAGGATCGGATGTATGAGTCGCCCAAGCGCGTCTTGGTTACTGGCGGCACAGGCTTCGTCGGCGCGAACCTCACGCGCCGCTTGGTAAAGGACGGGCACGAGGTACATCTGTTGGTTCGGCCGGCTGACACACGATGGCGCATCGATTCGATCGCCGAGGACGTGCGACTCTTCGAGGCGGAGCTCCAGGATGCAGAACGGGTGGAGCGTGTCGTCGCCGGTATCAATCCACAATGGGTCTTCCATCTCGCCAGCTACGGGGCCTACGCGTCGCAGCGCAACGTGCAGAGGATTGTGACGACCAACTACAACGGAACGGTCAATCTCGTCGAGGCCTGCCTGAAGACTGAGTTCGAGGCCTTCGTCGGCGCGGGTTCCTCCTCGGAGTATGGGTACCAGGATCACGCTGCGGGCGAGCGGGAACTACCAGAACCGAATAGCCACTACGCGGCCACCAAGGCGGCCGCCACGCTCTACTGTCGATTTACTGCTCGGGATGCGGGTCGCCGGTTGGCCACCTTGCGCCTCTATTCCGTCTTCGGTCCGTGGGAAGACCCCACACGGTTGATGCCCGCCCTTTTGCTATCCGGCCTGCACGGCTCGCTTCCCCCTCTCGTGTCGCCGACTATTGCTCGCGACTATCTCTACGTTGATGATGCCGTCGAGGCGTTCATTTTGACCGCGCAATTGCCGGTCGAAGAACTGGGTCCGGTGTTCAACGTTGGTACGGGGGTGCAGACCTCTCTGAGACAGCTCGTCGAACTGGTTCGCAGCCAATTTCGGATCAGGGCAGAGCCACAATGGGGGTCCATGCCAGACCGTCATTGGGATACGGATGTCTGGATCGCCGACCCCCGGACCATCAAAGCGGCTATTGGGTGGAAGCCGACGATCAATCTTGAGGACGGCTTCCGCAGGTTTGCCAAATGGATCACTTCGGATGCGGCCGTCATGGCACACTATGAGACATGTCGTACGCCGCCGCTGTGAACAACGTTGAAGGGGAGAGCGACGTTCGGGGCACGGCTCCGCTGCTCGGGCCGGCGATACGCCGTAGCGTCTTGGAGCAGTCCAAGCGCGCGAACGTCGGGCATATCGGTTCTGCTCTGTCGATTGCCGATATGGTCGGTGCGGTCTTTACGGCAATAGGCGCACCCGACCCCTCCGATTCCGATCGCGATCGGTTCGTGCTGTCCAAGGGTCACGCCGCACTGGCGTTGTACGCCGCGCTGGTCGAGGTGGGGATCCTGCCGCGCCAGGAGCTGTCCACCTTCTGTGCCAACAACACTTTGCTTGGCGTGCATCCTGAACATCCGCTCGCGGGCGTGGATTTCTCGACCGGTTCGCTGGGCCAGGGTTTGTCGTTCGCAGTCGGGGCGGCGCTGGCAGCATCGATCCAGCATTCGGCGCGACGGGTCATCGCCATCGTCAGCGACGCGGAATGCAATGAAGGCGTCATTTGGGAGGCCGCCATGTTCGCCGGACACCACCGACTGCAAAACCTCACGGTCATCATCGACCACAACCATCAGCAAGCATTCGGCTACACCGCTGACGTCTTGGCCTGCGAAGACATGGCCGCACGCTGGTCAGCGTTTGGTTGGGACGCCATCACGATGGACGGACATGACGAAGTAGCGATGGCCGGGGTCCTCGCGTCGCCTGCGCTCGGTCACCCACGGGTCATCGTGGCCGAGACCACGTTCGGAAAAGGAGTGTCCTACATGGAGGGCGAGATCAAGTGGCATTATTTGCCGATGTCGGACTCTGAGTACGAGCAGGCACTGAACGAAATCGGAGTGACGTGAGGACGGCATTTGTCCAAAGTCTGATCAACGAGGCCGAACTCGATCAGCGGATCATTCTCTTGACCGGAGATCTCGGTTTCATGGCCCTTGAGCCCTTCCGTGACAGATTCCCTGATCGCTTCTACAACATGGGCGTCGCCGAACAGAACATGGTCGGAGTGGCTACCGGCCTGGCGGAGGCCGGGTTCATCCCCTTCTGCTATTCAATCGTTCCATTTGCCGTACTCCGTCCGTACGAGTTCATTCGCAACGGTCCGGTAATGCACGGCCTACCAGTCAGGATCGTGGGAATGGGCGGCGGGTTCGAGTATGGCCACGCCGGGCCAACCCACTACGGCGTTGAGGACGTGGGCGCCATGCGAATGTTGCAGGACATGGCCGTAATCGCTCCGGCCGATGCGGGACAGGTGCCCCAGGCGATGGTGGCCTTGCGCGAATGGACCGGTCCCGCCTACCTGCGACTGGGCAAGAACGACAACGTCTCTGTCCGTGGGCTGAACGGACGTTTCGAGCTTGGTCGAGTACAAGAGGTCCGGCAGGGATCTGACCTCGTGATATTCGCCATGGGCGGCATCACCGCGTCTGTGGTTGAGGCCGCCGACCAGCTCGAGAGCGAAGGTATCTCGGCCTGCGTCGCTGTCATCTCCAGCATCAACCCGCCTCCAGCTGAGGATGTCGCCGCTCTCATCTCGAATCATCGTCTGGCGGTGACTGTTGAGGCCCATGTCTCCGTCGGCGGCATCGGTTCATTGGTGGCGGAGATACTCGCCGACAATGGTGCACGCTGCCGCCTCCTACGACTGGGTGCTGAGCGACCATTCAGCGGGCGCAGCGGCAGCGAAGAGTATCTTCACCAGGCACATGGGCTCTCACCCGATGCCGTTGCTGCTCGGATCGGCGCGTGGTCAGGAGCAGTGTCGGTCGTTTGAACTCCGAATCCTTCCGTCCGGTACGAAACTCACCGCCAACGACGGCATTCGGCAAGGTCATGTTTTACGGCCGAATGCTTTTGGATCTGCAGGTCCTGACCGTCTTTCGTGACCTGAGACAGGATCTGCCACGATTCAGGGGCAAAGTGCTCGACGTGGGGTCCGGCGAGAGCCCCTATCGGTTCCTCCTCGACGATCGAGTTACCCAATACGTCGGTGTTGACATCTTCGACTCCCAGCGCTTCGAGCGTAAGACGACGAAGATCGTGGCCTTCGACGGAGAGCACCTCCCATTCCTGGACCAGGCTTTTGACGCAGTCATCTGTACCGAGGTACTCGAGCACGTCATGAACTTCCAATCCCTGATCGATGAAATTCATCGGGTCATCAGAGAAGGGGGGACGGCAATTCTGACCGTACCTTGGTCCGCCCGCAACCATTACATACCCTACGATTTCTACCGCTACACCCCGGCTCGATTGACGACTATGTTCTCGGCATTTCGGAGCATCTCTATTTCGGAGCGAGGGACCGACATCTCCACCATCGGATCCAAAATGGTCGTACTCTGGTTCCGAAACCTTGCTCCATCAAAGCGATCGAAGTTGGCTCTGGTTCCGTTTTGGATCCTCACCAGTCCGGTTCTCATCGTCAGTCTTGTGATCGCCCATATTTGTACCCTCACCCAGACGGGATCCATCGATGACCCGCTTGGCTATACGATCAGACTGACGAAATGAAGTCCGGGTCATTGCGCCCTGTGGACAGCGGCTTCGGAGAATGAAAAGCATCCAGGACGAGGGCGGGTACAACCAAGGATGGTCCGGAGGACTTGCGACGCGGATCCGGTCAGATCGGCGTGCGGACCTCATGATGACCAAGATGACGCCCGACCCTTCGAGAGACGTCCTCGAGATCGGTTGCGGTAGGGGCGAGATCGCACGCCGGCTGGCCGCCCGGACCGGCATGCAAGTTCTGGGAACAGATCGGTCGGTGGGGTTTGTCGCCGAGGCCGAGGCCAACGCCACCGGACCGAACGTCCACTTCGGTGTTCTGGATTTTACTCGGCCCGATCAACTCAATGGGCGCCGCTTCGACTACGTGGTGGGTAACGGCATCCTCCACCACCTCTTTCACGATCTCGATGCCTCGTTGCAGGCGATGCGAAGCCTCCTTGAGGATGGCGGTCGGGTCATTTTCCTGGAGCCGAACCTCCACAATCCCTATGTGTATGCAATCTTCACCAATCCCACTCTGAGGCGCATCGCCAAACTCGAGCCTGACGAGATGGCCTTCACCAGACGATTCATCATCGAGCGCTTCCGCCGTGCCAAGTTCACGGACATAGAGGTGGAATACCGGGACTTTCTACTGCCGGGTGTTCCCGACTGGCTGATCCGCCCTCTCATCGGTTTCGGTCAGATCGCGGAGCGTACTCCCGGACTGAAGCACCTCGCTCAGTCACTGTTTATTACTGCGCACGTCTGATGGGAGTTCGCGGACAGGAGAGCGTCGGGCACGACCCGGGCGACGCTGCCGGATAAGAAACAGATGCTCGACTTCGTTGAGAATATTTGGCGTCCATCGCGAGCCCCCGAGAGTAAGAAGATGGTCCGGTACATCATGGTGTCATTCCTCACCACGTTTCTGGGGTTCGCGCTCCTCGGATTGGTCTTCGGCATCCTTCATCTGTGGTCTGAAACTCCCAGCGCGATCGTCACGAGCGTGGTGGCTACGGTTCCCGCGTATTACATGAACCGAAGCTATGTGTGGCAGAAGAGCGGCCCTTCCCATTGGAGGCGCGAGGTTCTGCCGTTCTGGGCGGTCTCGGTGGCCGGCATCCTTGTGACGGTTGCAGCCGCCGCCGAATCGCACCACATCAGTACGACCGACCACTTCACCCATCTTCAGGCGACAGCGCTGTTGCTGACGGTCACACTGACTGCCGCCGGGGTGCTTTGGACCTTCAAATTTCTGATATTCAACCGGCTATTCGTGCAGCCGCCCCTTGAGACGAGCGATCCGAATCGTCCAGTCGTCAACTGAAATGATCCCTCTGCCACACGCGTTTCGTCCTCGCCGCTGGCGCTTGCGTGTGCCACCATGGCCAGTGCCTGCGTCCGAGTCTCATAACGAAGCGAGATGTCTGGACGATGGGAAGCGGGGAATCACTCGACGCCCGTCTTCTCCCATCCAACTTGAAGACGAGTCGAGGACAGTAAGAGCGCTCTTCCCGCGAGTGGCAGCGATAACAGCACTGTTCCTCATTGTGACCACGACGATTCGGGGTGCTGACGGGGCGAAGACTTGGGACAAGGTTGGCTTCTTCTTCTCAGTTGCGTCCGCTGTCCTGCTCGCAGTCTGGTATCTCCGCAGAGCGACGATGAAACCAAGTCGCCTGGCTCTCGTCGTGTGCGTGGGCGCGTTTCTCTGGGGAATCGCAACCGTCGAACGACCCTCCCTGTCCACCTTTTACTGGGAGGGTTTTGGCAGGTCAGTCGCACTTCTCTGCATTCCACTAGCGGTCCTGGTGGTCCCGTTGTCAGCGTGGGTCCGACGATCGCGAGTAAGGGCCTTCGTTTTCGGAGCGGCTGTGATGCCGCTTGCCGTTTTCGATCTGCTCAGTTTGCTACGAGACTCCTATGAGTTCGCCTTCGCACCCAACAATGTGTTTGTCGTCAATGAGGTACTTGCGCCGGTCGCCGGAAGGGTGCCAGGCGCAAACTTCGTTCCTCAGTACACCCTCCTCTTTGGCTGGCTGCTCGTGCCATTGCGACATCACCTATCCGCCAACGCCATGGTAAATCTGGCCTCCATCCTGTTGGGCGGATTGGGTGTTACTTCCGTGGTGTTGACGGTTGTTCTCGCCAGACGATGCTTGCCGCCGCGATCGCTGTGGTTGGCGGTGATCGTGACGGTGCCGTTGGTGACCGTCACCGTCCTGCACGGCCTCGTCACGAGCTCCCTGGGATCGTATTTCCAGGAACTCCCCCTCCGCATGTTCCCAGCCATGCTCTGCACGGTGATTGCCGTCCGCGCGCTAGACGGTTTATTACTGGGCGTGCTGCACACCTGGACGCTTGTCTCACTCGGTGTGCTCGCTGGTCTGATGGCATGGAATTCACAAGATATCGGTGTCGTAGTGGCCGTCACTTCCGGAGTGGTCCTGCAACTTGCCGCCCGAGGATCACTCCGAAAGCGGGCAACGGCGATGTGGCTGGCAGGCCTCATTCCTGGGCTGATCGCCTATCCGTTATGGGCGTTTGCTGCTGGGCATCCCTTGGATGGAAGATATTTTGCTCTGACCGTGCGCTCGTTCGGAAACGGATTTGGTTCCGCTCCGATACAGGTCCCAGGCCCGGTACTGCTCGTCCTCCCGGTCATGCTGGGCAGCGCAGTTGTCGGTGCCAGCCTTCTCTGGAGATCCTCCGGTGGATCGTCCCAGTTGCCGCACCACACGCGGCTCGCGATCGTCACGCTCGCATTCGTGGGCCTGTGGTCGGTGGGATTTCTTCCTTACTACGTGAACCGGTCGTATGCGTCAGGCCAACTACAAGTGTTTCTTTTGCCGTTCGCGCTGTGTAGCTGCGCGCTGTTGTCGCTTTGCCTCGATGTGCTCCCGGTCGGTGGTCGCAATCGAAGACGCACCAAGAGAGCATTGAGGAATCGCAGCGTGTGGCTCCTGCCGGTGACTCTGCCGGCGGCGGTCGGATTCGGCGCCCTCTTGCAGACACCGAACCCCTCTACGACTCTGAGTACCTTGTTCCATTCGCCCGCATCGAACGGTTTTGCGTCGACACTCGACGAAACGAAGACCCAGGCACGGGGAAGCGGTTGGCCCGGACCGCCCGGCAGTACGCTGAGCGCCCTCGTGACCAAGGAGATCTCCCTAGCCCAGTTGTACGCTCGAACTCACGGGGGAGGGACGGTCGGGTATTTTGGCCCGAATGCCAACTATCTCACCTTGTTGAGCGGGGTTCAGTCTCGATTGCTCTACGACGACCCGGTCGATTTCACCATCGGACCGGCCGCCCGCCGACTGGGTTGCGCGTACCTGCTGGACCACCCGACGACGTGGTTGGTGACCGAACCCGGTGCAACGGCTTTCACCGGGGCCGCGCCGTGTGGGGCATATAAGGCCTTGTCCGTTCCCAACGAATTGCCGGGAACGATCTTCAGGCTTCGAATGGCCCCTGACCATTCCCATTGATCGGGAACAGGCCCAACGACATCTCCGGGTGCCGAGGACCGTTGATCAGGAACGGACGTGGTACCACGCAGTCACACCGCCCTGGCCCAGACCGGGTCGATGGAGCAATCGTTGGATGAAATTGACCATGACCGTCCGGTTGGGCATTGGTCCGACGAGGATGGTGGTGGCACGCCAAGCGTGGAGCTGAGCGAGGTACACCGCTCGATCCGACGGAGTGATTCGGGGAGATGCGGATCCGGGCGGCGCGGCGAAGATGGCATTCAACGCGGTGCTGAGTGGAGTGGGAAGGGGTCCGGTCGACGGCCCGGTTCCCGCAGGGTTCGGCACGTAGACATAACCCTCGGGCATACGGAAGCGAAAGCCACTTGCTGCCTGCCAGAGTTGCGGCTCGTCGTTCGCTCCATACCAGTCAAACGGAGCGACCAGTGCGGTGCTGCCTTGTGGGATCTTGTCGACCGCGGAACTAGTGAAATATGTGGGGACCGAATATGGCTCCGTGGGTGTCGCGCTAGGGATGATCAAGAAGAGACCGAAACAAAGCCAGGCAAGGCCGAGTACGCACCAACGCACATCGGCCTTACGAAGCCACTGGATGAAGCTGGCGACCAGGATCCCGACGCACAAATACGCGATTCCCATGAATCGTGCCGCCAAAATATTGTCGACCAGTGGTAGCCGAGACAGAAGGTCAAATGGGAGCGGGACGTTCAATATTGTCCCATCCACATGCAGGTGAGGACCTAGAGAGAGAACCGCCAAGATGATTCCCACGAGCGCAGCCGTGCGGACGACGATCTGCCGCCATAGGACCACCGTTGTCAGAATACAGATGGAGATGATCGGAACTCCAAGGTACGCGCCTGATTCGATTCCACCGCCAATGTGAGATGACGCAGCGAAGAGTGCCCCTGGTGCAAACCTCGTGGTCACGGTCGGTACGATGAAGTTGACGACGTCGGTGACAAAGGCATCCGGCGGCTCAACTGTTCCATGGCCGAGACGTTGGCCGCCGAAGAGCATCGTCCACAGCGGGTACGCGGAGACGATCACGAACGTGGCCAGCATCGCGAGCCCAGTCCGGAGCGCGTAGGGTGCTCGGCGGATGAACTCACGCGGGCGTTGGACGGCTACCAGCGCAATCACCAGGAAGCACCCCAGCGCCGTGATCATGATCGTTTCGATGAATGTCAAATACTGGACTGCAAGGAGGAGGCCCGCGAATCCTCCCGTGGCCCACCACCGCCACCGTTGCCGAACGAACATCTCATGAAGGATGAGGAGCATGAGTGGTGGAAGAAACGCCAACGTGATTGCCACATGGCCCCATGCGTGGCCCATCATGTAGGGGGAAAAGCCGAAAATTAATCCGCCGACAAAGGCTGGGAATCGTGACGGTACGAGGCGATAGATGGCGAGTTGGGCAAACCACGCTGAAAGGGCGAGCGACAGCGTCGCCATCAAGTTGTAGACAAGGACCGGTCCAAGCAGGGAGATAAATGGAGCGAGCAGAATGCCCGGTCCGGTTGAACCCGCCCAGGTCAAATTAGTTCCTTGCGGTGCAATCAGATACGTGCTGAAGAATGGGTTGTGTCCATGAGATATGGCAAAAGCGGGCCATTGCAGCGCCCAGAGAAAGTCGAACGGATCTCCGCCACTACCCACAACTAGGCGCGTTGGGTGGGACCACGTCCTGGCTGTGAAAGCGAAGGAGAGCAGTACGTAGACCAACGGTCCGGCCAGGTACGAAGCGCGGCGACGCCAAAGGAGAGCTTTACTGGAAGGTGCCGAGAATTGTGACGAGTGCGCTGGAGAGATTCGTATCGTGTTGGGCTGAACCGGATCGGGTGAGGTCACGATCATCCGAATCCACCTCTTGGGGTGACCGCCGGGTATCGTTCGCTGAGGAGCTCGCTCTTGAGATCGGTCAGTCGAGATACTGCGATGCGGCTGACTACGCCGTCTGAAAATGTCGGAGAGATCGTCCGGCGGCCCGCTTGGCCGATTTGATCTCGTAGACGTTCGTCTGCGGCCAGGATGCGCATCCACTCCACGGCCTGATCGATATCGGGCTCAGCCCACAGTGTTCCTTCGGGGTAGAAGTTCGCCGCCGTGGGGTTGTACGTATGATCGGCACTGCTCACGGGGCGAAGGCGGTAGCCCACTAGGCAGCTGTTGGTCACGTTCATGAAGTCGAGGTTGCCCGAATACCCTGTGCCGATGACGGGCTTGCCTGTGCCCATGGCTTCGGCCATTCCAAGCCCAAAGCCTTCGGAGCGGTGAAGGGAGACGTAGACATCGCAGGCATTGAAGAGATCTGCCATCTCCTGATTCGACAGATGGGAGTTGATGAGGAGACCGTCCACCTTGGCGATGCCCTCTTGCATGATCTTGTAGAACTCGGGATCGCGTTCCATGTTGATGGCCTTGAGCACGAGCGTGGGAGAGTTCGGTCCTCGCTGAGGGAAGGCCTTGGTGAAGGCCTCGACCACGCCCTGAGGGTTCTTGCGACCTACGCCCGAGTTGAAGTCAAACGTGAAGAGAAATACGACTTTGTCATCGGACAGCCCGAAATGCGCTCGTAGTTCTACCCTCTCTCCACTCGGGATGAATTCTGGAACGATCGTGGGGACGATATATACGGGTTTCTTCGTATAACGCAAGAACGCTCGCTGGACAAAGCTGGTTGGAGCCCATATTTCGTCGACTCGGTCGAACTGATGGGTCAACCATTGAGGGATTGCCGCGAGCTCCCAGTACCAGGTTGCAATATGGTACTGGCTCGTTCTCGGTGACCTGAGATCCACATCTGCGGCCAAATGGAACTCATTGATGTTCAGCGTCCAAAGATCAACCGGTTGATTCGGCTCGTGAGCCGCTGGAATTAATTTCTGGGGGAAAGAGCCGATCATCTCTGGGTTGTTTCGACGACAGAGTCTTGACGCTAAGTGGCACGCCCTGATGGAGGAGACCCAAGCACAGACGTCGCCCCGCATGGGCGAGGCCAGTGGTTGCAGACCAATCTCCGTGCACGTTCAATCCGAGAACTCCCGGTGGAGTTGCCGGGTCTGACGAGTCGCTTTTCGCCGTACGCACTCGTTTGCCGGATGACGTGAGGGTGCCCGAGGGAGTCACGTACTCTCGGATCAGGGCCGCGTAGGAGGCTGCGACGCGTTCCCACGTTGAAGTGGATCGAACGAACTCCCGTGCGGCGTTGCCGGCTTCCCGAGTCTCGACGGGACGGTCGATGGCTTCGCGGATGATTGAGGCCGCGTCTTCGACTTCGTGAGCAGTGTTTGGCGCAACCTTGAATACGTAGTGACTGTCCAGCTCGGCGAACTGAGGAATGTCGCTCGTCAGGACGGGACGTCCAGCACCCAACGCTTCCATCAGGACAGCACTCGTCTCTCCCGCGGTCGGCCAGCGCAGGGTGACGACCAAATGGGAATCGCGGAGCACCTGCTCGAACTGTTCCGATGAGATGTCGAGCAAGATTCGGGTCTGGTCGTCAATGCCGAGATCATGGATCTTCGAACGCAAGGCAGTCACCAGGCTCGGTTGATCGGATCGCCCTGCCACTATCAGCCTGGCGTCGGGTCGTGCGTCAGCCGCCCGAGCGAAGGCTTCGAGTGCGACGTCAACCCGCTTATGAAAGTTGATTCCGCCGAGGATTGCGATCGTCGGGGCTGCGAGCTGCGTTGCAACTGCGTCCGGAGCCTCCTCCAGCACCGACGATGCGAGTGGCAGGTGCACGACTCGTGACTCCGGATGGAGTTCGTGGAGTTGGTCCAATGCCCAACGAGAGTGAACGACGGTGCAGAGGTTGTGCCGCATCACTTCGTGGGTGAAGGCGTACTTGGTGCGGTCGAGGGTCATTTCGCCACCACCCTTGATGTGGTGGGACGGTATTTCGTAGCCTCGGTGAGCCAGGATGTGTTCCCACAGCGTTGGTGATGGGCCACAAAGACTGCGGTAGAGGTCGAACAACGAGAGGTCGTGAAGCACACCAACACCCGGTTGGCTGGCAATGGCTTCGAGCATCCATCCGTGGAATTGGGAGTGGTTCCCGATGTTGTAAAGATGAAGATCGGGCTGGTCCAAATGACCGCGCAGCGCTTCGTCGCAGCTGAGAAGGCCGACGCCGTCGGGTATCTCTACTCCGTCGATTTCCCAATCTGGTACAACGACACTTATACGGATCCTCCGCTTGAGGGCGTCCACCAGCCTGACTCCATATTGAGCGATTCCGGATGCGGACGGCGGCATCGGGCACCAATACGCAACGTGGGGTGAACCTTCCGTCATATCCGACGAGCGAGGACCGCATAGTCCTCGCCAGCCAGGAGGTGCTCCTGTAGCAGCTCGATGATGGGAGCCAGTGCTGGGTCGAGCGTAGCGATGGCACTTGCCGGAGCCGGAGCAAGAGTGCTGCGCCGGAGGCGTCGGATGTTGGTCTCGGCGAAGCCACGCGTGCCGGTGAGGAACGCCAGCAGCGGTGGCGGGATGGGGTTGTTGTGGGTCGGGTCCAGATAGAAGTCGGTGGTACCGACAACGAAATTTTCGGGATTGGGCGTCTCCAAGATGAGCAGACCACCGGGCATGAGGGCTCGGTAGCAAAGATCGAGCAGAGTCACCAGATCATCGGTGGTCAAGTGCTCCACCAAGTGGAATGCGGTTATAGCGGCCAGAGATCCGGTCGGGACTTCGGCCATGTGGGCGAACGCGTCCACCAGCCGGGCATCGAGCTTGTTGCTGCGTGCGTATTCGATGCTTCGTTCGTCGACGTCAACTCCGTACGCGACGACGCCCTCTTCGGCCAAGAGCGCCAGCCAGTCTCCCCGGCCACAACCGATATCGAGAACCGCCCGGTCCCCCCGATCGACCCCGTGGAGGTCGGTGAGGTAGATCGAAAGTCGAGATTTGATGAGCTCCGACGATCCGCGGAAGGCGCTCTCGAAGGGAAGGTAGAGGTCGTCCCACGCCGATGAAGTGTGTTGCAACGTGGTCAGGTCGATTGGTTCGGGCAATGCCCTACGGACTCGGTCGATCACGAAGTTCGCTTCTGCCCGTGCAAGGTGTATCTCGGATAGCTCCTTGCGGAGTGCTTCTTCAAATCTTCTCTGCATCGTGGGCTGAAGAGAAGCGAGCTGCTCCATTCGTGATTCCAGTCTGTCCAGATGCTGAGCCAGAGCTGTCTGCTCAAATCTGGCTTGAGCAATATGGTCCCCGATCTCTTGGAAGGCCTGCCGTAGGCCGAGATCGAGCCGTTCATTCAGGCCGCCCTCGACCCTGTCAAGTCGCTTTTCGAGGTCGGCAATGGTGTCGACCAAGCCGTGGTTGACGGTGATCTGGTGACTCAGGGAGAACCAGCTCATGCGAACAAGCAGGCGCTTCAGGAAGCGAAATCTGGTCGGTCGACCCAGCGGCAGGCCCAGGTCGGCGCCCTCTCGAGCTTCCTCGAGCGGAGATTTATCCGGCTGGGCGCTCATCGTCGTCTAATTACAACGGGGGTGATCTGCATGCATTGTTCCTGTTCGGTGGGGAGTATCGGCATGCGCCACCGCCGCTGCCGCACGCCACGATAATCCAACCAATCATTTCCGGGCTTGGACCCCAGGACCGCCTCGCCTGCCAAGGGGGCCCAGATGCGAGGCAACAACGATCCAGAAGGTCCATCATGCCCACGGTCGTGCCCCCAGACTCCTCCCGGACCTGATCGTTCGGATCGTGGCGCTTCCCCCAGGCCCGAATGTGCTCGCCCGCTCAGGACCCGGCTCGCGGGGATCGTCGGGCTGTCCTCATCGAGCTTGCATCGGATCCTGGTGCGCCAATGATCGACTGACTGCCATCGACCGACTGCCCGACCGGGCAAGTCTTCCGACGGATCGAGACGAGCCGTTACCGGAGGGCGGCGTAGTGCCAGAACCTGGCCATTGATCACGCCTCCGCGGGTTCTGTTACCAAGCAACGAACGCCAAAGTGGAACGCTTCGGTAATCGACAACTTCGTCCCCGTCGATGCGCCGTTTGACAGGAGACGGTCCCCGCGCTTCGCTGTCGAAATGTCTCTCTCGATGATGTACAGGCGCTCCCACGGTGGTGGCACTCCATTGACCTCGGCGACGGGATCGTTACGCCCGGTGGGAAGTCGGCAACCGACCTCGACCTTGAATGGGACCGGATGGCGCTGGGAGACCTGACCGGCAAATCCGTCCTCGACATCGGCGCGTGGGACGGGTGGATGTCCTTCGCGGCGGAGCGCGCCGGCGCAGATCGCGTCGTTGCCCTAGACCACTATGTCTGGGCCATGGACATCGAACAAGAGTGGCGTTACGAGAAGGAGTGCAGGGACTCCGGAGTGCGACCACTCGACGCTGAGTTGGTGCCGAGCGTTTGGAGAATCGATGAACTTCCGGGCAAGCGAGGATTCGACATCGCCCGTGCGGCGCTGGGTAGCGAGGTCCAACCCGTGGTCGGTGATTTCATGACGATGGATCTCGGCACACTTGGGAAATTCGACATCGTGATCTACCTCGGCGTGCTGTATCACATGCGTCACCCTATGCTCGCCCTTGAGCGCCTGCGTCAAGTGACCAGAGGAGCCGCGTACATCGAGACACACGCAATCGTCGTGCCGGGGCGACCCGACTGGCCGGTCTGCGAATTCTACGAGACGAACGAGCTCGTCGGTGATCGTACGAATTTGGTGGGGGCCGACGATGCCAGCTCTCGTGGCAATGTGCCGTGCAGCTGGGTTCTCCGATGTCACGCAGCTGTCGCCCGTTCCTGAACCTGGCGACGACATCATTCGCTATGCGGCAATGGTGGCGGCGACGCCCTGACGAGTCGCGCTGAAGCCAGGGATCGGCAGCATCCCTGACCCGATCCGACCCGTTCGAGTTCCACGTGCCGTTCTACGTGGGCTGTGGCGATCTGAGGGCGGCCTTCTCGAGCCCCGAACGGTCAGCTCCATCGCGACAACCGTCGCCGACACAGCAGGGTCCTCGGCCGGCCAAGTCACCAACCTGGCTGGGCGAGGCACAAAACAGGATAGTGCCGCGAGTAGCTTTTCCGGTGTGGTAACTGAGGCTGCGGAGTTAGCCCCTGACGTGTATCGCCATGCCGAGCCGATCGTCACAATTGTGATAGTTGGATGGCGCGCCGCACCCTCCCTGCCCGAGTGTTTGCACTCGATTGGAGGCATCGACCGCACGATCGATTTCGAAGTCGTCATCGCGCTCAATGAGCCATCAGCTGGAATGCCTGCTGTGATGTCCGGCGACGGATTAAGCACCCGCGTCGTATCCTCCCCAGGGAATCGCGGATTTGGGGGAGCGGCAAACGCCGCCGCTGCCGCGTCCGGAGGTAAGTACCTGGTATTCCTGAGCCAAGGTGCGCAGGTGGATCGGCATTGGCTCCGAGAGCTGATCGAAACGGCCGAACGCGGCCCCGAGATCGGAGCCGTGGGGAGCCTCATTTTCGATGCTGATGGTAGGTGTCGAGAGGCCGGATCCTTCGTGTGGTCCGATGGGTCCAGTTCTCCAGCGTCGGGTAGCGGAGCACAGTTTCCTCACCGGTACGATTGGGCGCGCCGGGTGGATTCCTGCTCGGCGACTTCATTGCTGGTCAAGAGGTCGACGTGGGATGAGGTTGGTGGGTTCGACGAATCGTACTTCCCCGCCTACGGCGAGGATGTCGACTTGTGCCTCGGGATTGGTGCGATCGGCCAGCAGGTGTGGTTTCAACCCCTCTCCATCGTCCACCATGCTGGACCGACATGCACGAGCGTCCCGTACCGAAATTTCCTGCGCGGACGGGGTCGTGAAGTGCTCTCCGTCCGGTGGCCACAGGTGCTCACGCAACGGGTGCGGCGCTCCGGCGACCAGGTCGGCGACGAGGAGACCGCAAGCTGGTTGGCGATGGGTCGTCCACGGCGGATTTTGGTAATAGACGACCGGATACCCGAGTCCTCGCTCGGGGCTGGTTTCGGGAGGATGGTCGATGCCTTGTCTGACCTCACTTCGACCGGAGAGTATTTTGTCTCGCTCTTCCCGACTCAGCTGCCCGAGGGCGACCGGACTGCAATGTCCCGTCGAGGTGTTCGGGTGCTCCATGGCGATCTCGAAGCCCACCTTCGCCACCCCGCAACTTCCTACGACCTGGTGATGATCTCTCGTCCTCATAACTACGAGCAGATCGGTGGTCTGGTTCGGGAGTGTCAGCCGGGTGCCGCAATCCTCTACGACGCCGAGGCGCTCTTCTTTCGCCGAATTGAGCAACTGGCTCAATTGACCAGCGACGAATCGAGGAGGGAGGACCTACTGGCAGAGGCAGCGACGATGCGACAAGCCGAAGAGGACTGTTTTGCCGATGCCGACCAGGCGGTGTGCATCAGTGATGCCGAAGCCGACATCGCTCGTGCCTTCCCCGGCGCTGCACCCGTGCACGTCGTTCCGCCTCACCTGATCGACCCCATTTATACGACCCGACCGTTTGACCAGCGGCGCGACATCATTTTGGTGGCCAGTTGGCTGGCAGGGACGGAATCCCCCAATGTCGATGGCCTGGCCTGGTTCGTTCGAGACGTACTGCCCCTCGTTCGAGAGGGAGTTCCCTGGGTGCGAGTCCGGATCACGGGAGCAGATCCGCCGGCGGAGGTACTGCGCTATCAGAGTCCGAACGTGCGCTTCGAAGGACGAGTAGAAGACCTGGCCGACCTGTACGACCGGTCACGGGTCGTCATTGTCCCGGTCCGCTACGGCGCCGGGGTGAAAATCAAGACGATCGAGGCACTTCAGTTCGGGGTTCCGACCGTCGCGACCACAACCGGATCTGAAGGCATAGAAACACATGGAACGGGTGCGCTATCGGTGACCGACGATCCGGTGCAGTTTGCCCATCGAGTAGTGAGCCTCGTAGACGATCAGAAGGCATGGGAAGCCCAGCGGAAGGGGATCGCCGAGTTGCTCCACCTATGGAGCAAAGATGGAAGTGCGACCACATGGAGCGACGTCGTGGAACGAGCCATCCGAGATAGGCTGGACGGCGCGCCCATTGGCGTCGGAATGACAGCGAAGACGCGGGAACCACCAAAGTGACGGAGACCACTGATCGGTCAGGTGTGCTTCAGGAACCGGACGCAATCCTCGGCAGGATCGCTGAGCTCGAAATGCGCCTGAGGGAGCGGATCGAGGAGTGCGCGGAGCTGAGCGAACAGGTGCGATGCCTGGAAGCCGAGCGGAAGCTACGAGACGAGTACATCGCCTCCATGGAAGATGCCGTCGCCAGACTCCCCATGGCCGAGCGGCAGCTCCTCCAGACCGACAACGCCTGCAAAGAGTTGGACGCCCTCTTTTCCTCGTATCGGATCGAGACGGAGGGCCGATTGGCCGAGCAGTCTCGTCAGATCGAAGCCTACCGAAATCGCCGCGTGGTGAGGGCCGCCGATGGCGTGGCAGTTCGCCTTCGCCGGTTCTCTCTCGCCGTTCACGCAGCGCGTTTTCTTCGCCGCTGACTGGCCCATCGACCAAGTCGTCCCTGAACGTTCGGGTTTGCACCCTTGGTGAATTTCAGTTCGGTCCATCATGGAGACGGAATCGTCGGCACGAGAAAGATCCACAGCGCAACGAGAAAGCCGGTCGAAACCGCGAGGGTCACGAGGAGCGGTCGGATCGCTGAGAACAGCACACGCACCGATGCCACACTGAAGAGTGCGAGGAGCGGCAGGGTCGCGTACATGTAGCGCGCGACCATGGACCCAGAGAGCCATTGCTGCCCGTAGTAGACGTACCAACACAGGAGGACGTTGCATACGACCGGCAGGAGCAGGATCCAGAGCCCACTCGAGATGAGCCGCCTGCCCAACGCAAGGGCGAGCACGACAGCCGCGGGTACGATAAGTACCTGGAACAGCGTCGCAAGATTGCTGTAGAACGCATGCCCAAAAAGACGAGTGCCCCACTCCTCGGGCATCAAAGGTTGAAACAGCCACGAGAGTGTGTAGCCGGGTAGCTGACCAATCGTGTCCCGCACGTGTTGCGGATTGACGATCGCCAGCTGCTCGCGTTTCGCGATAGCGGTGGCCGTCAGCGCGTGATACTTCACCACGTTGAACACGAGCCACGGCAACACCACAAGACCGGCGAGCGCGGCGCCGGACACCGCCGGAATCACGGCGGTGCGGTCGCGCTTCCGCCAGATCAGGATGCCGGCTACGGCCAGGTACAAGGGAACCACCTCGAACAAGTACAAGTCCGTCAGAACGCAGGCTCCGACCAACGCGCCACAGAGGATGAGCCGCAGCGGCGATTCTCGCTTCCATGCGATCCACAACTCGGTCGTAGTCAAGACAACGAGTGGGACGGCCAAGTTCAAATTGGAGATCGTGACCATTCGGAGGATGAACCCGGGCATCAGGAAGATCAGTAGACCCCCGGAGAGACCCAGCAGCCAACGCCGTCCCAGAACATGGCGACTGAGCCGCGCCAAGAGTGCGATCGAAGCCATCAGGAGCAGAAGGCCGAAGTATCTCAGCAAGATCGCCTTGGTGTGATAATTCCCGCTCAAGAAGGATACGGGGGCAGCGACGTAGTAGTAGAGCGGCGGCTGGAATGCCTCGTAGGAAAGACCACCCAGCCCGAACTTTCGCGGATTGATCGTCGTGTGTCGCGGATAGATACCCTGGCCGATCGCGAGCTCCTGCTCGGAGGCGGGTGTCTTACCGAGAACGGGGTAGAGTCCCGTGGGCGGCGACATAGATGACATTGTCGAAGTGGGCACCCTCGTCGACGGGCGACCACAAGGGGAACCGTTGAATCGTCAGTACCCCGAAAGTCACGATCAGCCGCGATCTGAACCGCAACGAGTACGACGGGAGCCAGTGCCGTCAATCTGCCACCGAGTGCCAGCCACTGGACTTGGCTTGTCGTCCCCTCGGGCGGCCGATCTTCGTCTAATGGGGAAGGCGCCTCTACCTCGGTCCGCCCCACCAAGGTCGGCATGTCCATCGGGATACAGACCTTAGCGAACCGCTTGTAGGTCTAGGTGGAGTTGTCTGGCCGACGACGACGCTCGTTATTGCGGCGGGGCCCCCAGCAGGTCGAAGACGAGTCCGTCGAGGATGTCGTCCTCCGATACCAGGAGGTGTGACCGTCCGAATACCTCCATCACGACGGCAAGAATGAGGACACCCCCGACGATGACGTCCTGACGGCCCTCTGCCATGCCCGGGTGTGAGAGCCGGCTCGAGGCCGCGTTCTGGCGCGAGTATGCCGAGCCAACGATCGACGGCGCTGCGTTCGAGGACGGCATGGTGGATGAGTGAGCGATCGTAGTTTGGGACTTCGTACTGCAGTGCGGCAAGGGTCGAGACTGTCCCCGCCAGTCCGATCAGCAACGCCTCGGGTGGAATCGATGGTAAATGCGACTCGCGCGGTCCGCGACTTATGCGCGCACCTCGGCCCGCGCCGCTGCGAGCTCATCCTGGCTCGGGCGGATCGTGGAGCAGGAACCGTTCGGTCACGACGGACGCACCCGATGTCCAACGAGTTCGTGGCGATCTCACTCCATGCGGCACCGACCTCGGCAGGGACAGCACCCACGGTGAGTTCGGTCGAGCCCCCGCCGATGTCGACGACGAGCACAGACCGCGACGGGGTGAGGTCAGGCGCCAGGTGCCCGGTGGCGCCGGCGAAGGACAATCGCCCTTCCTCATCCCCGGCCAACACCTCGGGCGTTACGCCTGTGATGGCCGCCGCGGGTTCAAGGAAATCGCTCCATTCCGCGCGTCGCGCACCGCGGACGTGGCGACGAGCCGGGCCCGCACCACGACGTGGGCCTCCATGATCCGGCGGTAGTCCCCCAAGACGTCCAGCGTGCGCGAAATCGCAGCCGGCGACAGCCGACCTGTCGCATCCACTCCCTCACCGAGGCGCGTGATGCGCATGTGCCGTTCCAGCACGCTCCGTCGGCCTTCGCCACGAGAAGGCGGGTGGAATTGGTCCCGCAATCGAGTGCAGCCACGGGTCCCCAGGTTCGGCGGCACCGACTACCTTCCACCACGAACGCATCACGCTGCACGCCGAGCTCTCGCGCCGTCCACCGCCCCGACCGGGTCCTTCCCGCCGGCCAGGAACCAGGCAAGGTGCGCGTGCAGGCATTTGACCCCTGCCGCGGTCCCCCCGACACCCCCGGAGGGCACGGGTCCCGTGTGGTCGATCGGCAGCAGCCGGTCTCGTTCCTCGGCATAGAGGGCGTGGGCGTCGGAGAGCTCATGCCGTCCACGGCCCCCTCGGCTCGGCGTACGCCACCGGCGGCCTCCAGCCGGCTGACCTCCTCGCGTAGGCGAGGATCGACGAGCCAATAGCGCGTAGGCATCGGCCGTCCGTCGCGCAGGAGGGGCGCGTTCTCGATCACGACCGGCGTTCCGTCGAATCCGCGCACGACCACGTCGAAGGCTCCGTCAGGCTCCCGCCCTAGCAGCCGGGTCACCGTGACTTCGTCGCTGTCGCACGCCGCCCGGTTGCAGGCTTCTTCCCGTCGTCCTCGACCATCGCGGTTAAGTCTGCCCGCCGTGCTCGGCGGGCCCCTCGACGCCACCGGACCCGGGTCAGCGCCAGAATTCGAGGGCGTGCACCACCGCGACACCAAGCCGGACCTTCTGCTGGTCGCTTCGTAGCCCGAGGCACTGTGGCTCCCTGCCCCGCCGACGGCGCCCCGCCAGCGTGGGACGTGGCGGGAACCGTGGTGGTGGTCGTGCCCCCCGGCGGCAGCTCGGAGGCAGCTGACGGGGTCACCGGTCCGCCCGTGCCCGGGTCGCCGGCATAGGGGCTCCCCCCTGCGGAGGACCCGGGAGGCGGGAGGACCTCGTAGCCCTGCTGGCCGGGACCGACCAGCTGGTACTGCTCGCGGGCGATGCGGCCAATCTCTCCGGCGTCGCTCAGATTCTTCTGCTCCTGCGCCAACGCGGCGTCCTGCGAGTGCAGCGTGGAGAGTTGCGCCTCGGTGCCGGCCAGGTCGAGCGCTGGCTCAGCAACGAACTGGCCGGGAACCATGCAAACAGGACGACGGCAGACACGACGACGGCGCCGAGCACTAAGAAGCCGGGCCCGCCGGTCTCCCGCGGGGACGGCGGGGCGCTTGGCCCGCGGGCGCGTCCGACGCTTAGCCCGAGCCACTCCGGGCCCCTCTGTCACCCGACAGTGCAGCGCGTCCGGGAAAGCTCGCCGACTGGCCCAGGTCCTCTTCGATCCTGAGGAGCTGGTTGTACTTGGCGACGCGGTCCGATCGGGCCGGCGCGCCGGTCTTGATCTGTCCCGAGTTCACCGCAACGACGAGGTCGGCGATGGTGGTGTCCTCGGTCTCGCCGGAACGGTGCGAGATCACGGTCGCGTACGACGAGCGGGTGGCCAGGGCCACCGTGTCCAGCGTCTCGGTCAGCGTGCCGATCTGGTTGAGCTTGATGAGGATGGCATTGGCCACTCCCTCGCGGACGCCTCGTTCGAGAATCTCCGCGTTGGTGACGAAGACGTCGTCCCCGACCAGCTGGATCCGGCCCCCCAGTGCCTTGGTATGGGCCGCCCAGCCGTCCCAGTCCTCCTCGGCCATCCCGTCCTCGATGGACACGATGGGGTACCGGTCCGCGAGGTCCACCCAGTAGTCGACGAGCTCGGCCGGCGAGAGCGTCCGGCCCTCGCCGGCAAGCACGTACGCGCCGTCCTTCCACAGTTCGCTCGTGGCGGGGTCGAGCGCGAGTGCGATCTCCTCGCCCGGCACCCGCCCGGCCGCTTCGATCGCCTCGAGCAGCAGCTTCACCGCGTCCTCGTTCTGCGGGAGGTCGGGCGCGAAGCCGCCCTCGTCGCCGACAGCGGTCGACAGGCCGCGCTGCGCCAGCAGCGAGCGCAGCACGTGATAGGTCTCGCTCCCCCATCGCAGTGCCTCGGCGAACGAGGCCGCCCCGACCGGCATCAGCA
The DNA here is from genome assembly GCA_963825965.1 of uncultured Acidimicrobiaceae bacterium. GTDB lineage: Bacteria > Actinomycetota > Acidimicrobiia > Acidimicrobiales > RAAP-2 > Bog-473. The sequence goes on along the minus strand of CAWGUX010000012.1, from coordinate 5,020 downwards.
TGAACTCCTGGAAGTCGATGGAGTTGTCGGCGTGTGCGCCCCCGTTGAGCACGTTCAACATCGGCACGGGCAGTGCGTGCGCGTTCGCTCCCCCGATGGAGCGGTACAGCGGCACCTCGAGATCGTCGGCCACGGCCTTCGCGCTGGCCAACGACACCGCCAGCATCGCATTCGCTCCCAGACGGCCCTTGTCCGGCGTCCCGTCGAGATCGATCATGGCGAAGTCGACCGCGCGCTGGTCGAGTGCGTCGAGTCCGCTGATCGCCTCGGCGATCTCGCCGTTGACGTGCCCGACGGCCCGGAGCACGCCCTTGCCCGAATAGCGGTCGCCGCCGTCGCGCAACTCGACCGCCTCTCGGATGCCGGTCGAAGCGCCCGAGGGGGCTATCGCACGGCCACGTGCGCCGGAGTCGAGGAGCACCTCTGCTTCGACGGTCGGGTTGCCACGCGAGTCGAGGACCTCGCGCCCGATCACGTGCTCAATGGTGCTCACGACATCACTCCTTGGCGTCTCCCCTGGTAGGACACCGAGTCCTCAGACTAGCGGTTGCGATTCTCCTCATCGGGGACGCCCTCTGCCGCGAGGATCTCGGCGCGCGAGGTCAAGGCGCGGCCGCGTAACGCTTGTTCTGCGTCCACGCCCGACGCGCTGCGCAAGGGTCGCGACCGCGTACAGCACGTCGCCCACCTGGCGGACAGCCTCGTCGGCCTCGTTGGACAACGGATCGTCGCGCATGCGGATCGTTGCGCGCCGCCCGCGCTGCAAGCGACGCGAGGTCGGCGGCCACCGAGCCGTCGGCCTTCGACGCGGGATCAAACCCGACCGAGCGAGCCTTGCGTGCCAGCTTTGTCGTAAGCATGAGCGCGGGCAGCGCGGCGGGGATGCCCTCGGTGACGCTCTGGCGCCCCTTCTCCGATTTCTTGATGTCCTCCCAGTTCTGCTCAACCTGCTCGCGGCGTTCGGCCGCCACGTCCCCGAACACGTGCGGATGGCGATGAACCAGCTTGTCGTGCACGGTGCGGGCGACATCGGCCAATTCGAAGGCGCCGCCTTCATCGGCCAGGCGGGCATGAAAGACGATCTGGAACAAGAGGTCGCCCAACTCCTCTTGCAGATGCGCGTAGGCGGCGGCGAGATCGCGGCCTCCTGCACCCTCGCCCCGCTCATTCAGTACAGCGCCCTCCGATGGCACCAAAACGGCGTCGAGGGCAGCCAGCGCGTCGAGGACTTCGTAGCACTCCTCCACCAGGTGCGGCATGAGTGAGGCGTGCGTCTGCACTCGGTCCCAGGGACAGCGCTCCCGCAGCGTGTCCATCAGGGTGACAAGGTCGGCCACCGCAGCGCCGGCAGTCGCCGCACCACCGGCAGGCTCACCGAGCACCGCTCTCGACGACGGGATGTAGAGCGAGGTCAAGTGGTCTGGCTCGATTGTGCGATCGAGATCCCACCAGTTCGACCCGCGCCACCCTCTCGTCGGGGAGGCCGAGGTGGTGCAGGATCACCGGTTGGGGCGGATTCGTCGCGCCGTCCTCGAGCGCGAGCTTCACGTCGGAGAGCACGAGACGCGACCAGCACTGGGCTACCAGCAGCGGTCCGTCGCCGAGCGCCGCGCCGTCGATCGCGCTGGCATCCACGAGGCGCACGCCCTCGGCCACCGGGTCGACTTCGAGCGCGGCCCACGCGAGGTCGAGAAACGACAGGGCGGGCACCACAGTGACGTCGACCCGCTCGTCCTGGCGCAACAGTTCGACCGTGTGCTCCGCCACCAGGGGCGAGCCGGGGACCGCGTAAACCACGGGCTCGGGCGCGACGCCCGCCGCCGCGGCCACCAGTTCCTCGACGATCGCGCGCGTAGACGTCCACGAAGGTCGACGCGCGCTCGTAGAGGTGGTCGAAGGACGCACGCCGGGGAACGCGGCCGCCGCGGGGTGGCGAGCCGTCCGCGACGTAGGCCCGCGGCGAGGACAGGAGCGACGCGGCCTGGTCCGACAGCAGCTCAGGGCCCGCCGGCCCGAGGCCCACCACGATGATGCGGGGGCGGCCCGCCACTGTCAGCCGCTGATCGGACTGGACGACGCGGACACGGCCGTCGTCGCCGGCTCGTTCGCGGGCGCGTTCAGTACGTCGGTCGGCACAGGGGTGAAGGGGACGAAGATTTGCGCCTGGCTGGGCACCCAAACGCCGTAGCGAGGGTCGACGCTCACCGACGAGTGGGATCGGCGGCGCGTGGAGTGCACTCTCGATCGCCTGTTCGCCTCACGCTCTGGACGGCATTCGGAGACGGAGCTCTCCGCTTTGGCGAACGTCGTCGGCGCCCTGGAGGTGAACTGCACCAAGAGCCACGTGCCGTTGTCGTCAATGGGAGCCGACACGGCGCCGGTGGGAAGGCTTCCGACGTTGGGGTCGCTCGAAAGTGCGGCGGCGACGTCCGAGAGCACCTCGCAGCCCTGCGGACCGCCCTGCTGCGCCTGTGAGGCCACCTGGGAGAAGGGCGTCCCGGAGGCCACTGCCGCCGCCGCGTTCCGTCGGCCTCCTGGGAGTGTAGGCGGCGATGGTGACACACACCGTGTCGAACGTGGAGCGGTGTGCGTCGAAGTAGCGCAGGAGGTCGCGCTCACTCGACCCGATCCCCGTCAGGTCGTCCTGGAGCGCCGGAGGTTGGCGACGAACTGGACCTGCTTGTCGACGAAGGAGGCGGGCATCGAATCGAGGACCTGGTTCCCCGTGATCGGCTGGCCGCTCACGCTGCAGGTGTAGGACGGGTTGTTGCCCTGTGCCGTCTGCGCCACCTCCGCATGATCTGTGAGATCTGGTCCGTCAAGGCGGTGCGGGCCGGTGCAAGGTCCGCCTGGTCAAGGTGACGTGGTGCCGGTCGGCCTGTTGCTGGACGATCTCACTCCCGATCTCGTTGTCCAGCTGGTACGCGGCGAAGCCGCTCGTGGCGGTGGGATGGTCTCCGGGGTTCTGTCCGCTGCCGGCGCCGCTCACCGGGGGGAGCTGTCCGCCGCCCGAGGAGATGTACTCCCGCGAGTTCAGATAGCACTGGTAGTCCGCCGACTTGGCGATCGCGTTGAGGTCCGAGTTCAACGATCCCTGGCTGATGGACGGCCGTTCACGACGACCGCGTTGGTCGGCACGGCGAACGCGGCCGCGGCAAGGCCGCCGCCAAGAAGGACCAGGAGGACAATGAGCCGCTTCACGCGCCGCGCATGTTACAAGCTGTCCCCGTCGGATCCCGCATCGGGTAGGGGCACCAGCTCCTCGATGACGCCGCGCGACGATGTCGGGCGGCGAGTCACCGTCGACGATGGTAGCAAGAGCTGCGCCATGTCTTCACGGTACGTCGCACCGGGGGCGAGGCGCCGGAGTCGCACCTGTGCGCTGGCGGCGAGTGCGACGGGCGCGACACGCACCACGGGGTGGCGCGTCCCACCCGGCCGCACCGAACTCATGGCGATTTCGGTGATCCCGCGCTCGAGCGCGCTGGCGCGCAGCCGGGCCAGCGACAAGAGACCCTGCGCCGGTGCGGGCAGCGGCCCGTATCGATCGAGCCACTCGGTTCCAATGTCCTCGACCACCGCGGTGGTGCCGGCCGCGGCCAGACGGCGGTATGCCTCGAGCCGGGCGTCCTCGGCCACCACGTAGTCCTTTGGCAGGTGCGCGTCGCCCGGGACGTCGATGGACACGCTTGGGGGCGTCGGACGGGGCTCCCCTCTGGCCTCGGCGACGGCTTCGGCGACAAGTTGGACGTAGAGGTCGTAGCCGACCGCCGCGATGTGCCCTGACTGGTCGGAGCCCAAGAGATTGCCGGCGCCGCGGATCTCGAGGTCGCGCATGGCGATCTTGAAGCCGGATCCCAGTTCGGTGTGTTCGCCGATGGTGCGGAGCCGCTCGTAGGCCTGTTCGGACAAGCACGCGATCCGCCGGATGGAACAGATAGGCGTAGGCGCGCTGGCCGGCACGGCCCACCCGCCCGCGGATCTGGTGCAGCTGTCCGAGGCCGAGGAGGTCCGCCCGGTCGACGATCAGCGTGTTGACCGAGGGCATGTCGATGCCGGACTCGATGATGGTCGTGCACACGAGGACGTCATAGCGACGCTCCCAGAAGTCGAGGACGACGGTTTCGAGGCTGCCCTCGTCCATCTGCCCGTGCGCGATCGCGACGCGCGCCTCGGGCACCAGGTCGCGCAGCTCCCGGGCGACCCGGTCGATGTCCGACACACGGTTGTGCACGTAGAACGCCTGCCCCTCGCGCAGGAGCTCACGACGCAACGCCTCGCTGACCGCGGAGGCATCCTAATGCCGCTGCGAGGCATTCACCTTCGTGGGGGTGCCAGGAACACTTCGGAAGACGACCTCCAGACCCTGGCCCAGATGATGGGCTGGCCCGAAGTTCCTATGCAGTCAGCGTTGACGCAAAGTCCCGAGCCGGCTTACGCGGATCACGTCCGCGAGCATCACGAGGACCGACGTTTGATCGATCATCTGGCGTCCCTGTACGAAGGGGATATTGCCCTCTACGAAGACGCGTTGCGACTCCGAGCCAGGAGGCACCAGGAAGCTTACTGGACCGGGCCAAGCGGGACGCTCGGAAGGCTACGATCAGGGCAAATCGCTCAGGCAATCGGGGAGGATCGGGAATCGCTGACAGCGTGACCACGCTGTCAGCAATTCCCGATCCTCCCCGCTGCCTGAGCGATTTGCCCTGATCGTAGCCTTCCGAGCGTCCCCTCAGGCCCGGTCCGGTCACTTCCTGCTGCCTCCTGGCTCGGAGTCACAACGCGTCTTCGTAGAGGGCGATAACGGCTTCGTACAGGGACGCCCGATGATCGATCAAACGTCCGTCCTGGTGAGTGCTCGGGGACGTGATCCGCGTAAGCCGGCTCGGGACTTTGCGTTTAGCGCGGACTGAATAGGAACTTCGGGCCAGCCCATCATCTGGGCCAGGGTCTGGAGGTCGTCTTCCGAAGTGTACCTGGGACCCCCACGAAGGTGAATGCCTCGAAGCGGCATTAGGAT
>CAWGUX010000011.1:0-341087 GCA_963825965.1 uncultured Acidimicrobiaceae bacterium | reverse complement strand
CTCTGCAGGGCTGTCACCACACTCGCCAACCTGGAGGTTCGGGTAGACGCTGGGACCATGAACACGGACCGCTGACCCGCCACGAAGGTCGCGTCACCTCGCTCTCGTGGATCCCGACAGAGGCCATCGAGGGTGCGCAGCGGCTCGCCTTCAACTCAGGCATCACCCACTACGACGAGCCTCCGCCCGACGGAGGGGATGGACGTCGAGGCGCTTGCGCGACGAGGACCGGTTCCGCTTCGCCAACGAGCTCGCGCCTTCATAGCCGTGGACGGCGAGGGCCGGATCGTCGACTGCGGCTACCTCGGACGGGGCCTCATGGGATCGACGCTGGTGAACCTGCGGGCGGTGAAGCACCGTTTCCAGGCGGTGCAGCTGCCCGACATGCAGCGGGAGCCCGAACGGGGAGACGGGTGGGTGCGCTTCGTCCAGACCTGTGGCGGTCGCACGGGTATCCCGGCGCCCCGCCGCGTGCGCCGCAAGCCCTTCATACAGTGGCAGGCGCCACTGGTGTGGACGACACTGACCCTGACACTGCACGCCGACGGCCGTGTCGAACACACGCTCGTCGGCGCCAGCCGGTTCCCACGGCACTGGGTCTACGGCGGCGACAACCGCCTGACCCACAAGTCCGGCCTCACCGACTTCAAAGATTGGTACCGCAAGTCCTTCGGCAAACACAGCCCGTGGGGTGACGAGGATTCCGACGCGCTCGTCGCCGCGGTCGAGTCCGCACTCGAGACATCGCTCTCTGCCCAGCTCATGCAGGGCGGAGGTAGGCGCCGGGTGGAGCGTGTCGCAGCCGGCACCGTGCTGTTCGAGGAAGGAACGCCTGGGACAGACGTGCTCTTGATCCTTGACGGCATCGTCCGCGTCGAGCACGGCGGCAAGCGGCTTGCCGAATACGGCCCAGGTGCACTGCTCGGCGAGCGCGCCCACCTGGAGGGAGGACTCCGCACGTCGAGCAACGTTGCAGTCACCGCCTGCCGGGTGGCGCTCTTCGACGCGGATCTGATCGACCGCTCGCATCTGGAGGAGCTTTCGGCGGGTCATCGCCGCGAGGACCACGCGCGAGACTGAACTGTCCGCGTCAGCTTCTGTGGGACCCGCGGATCGACACCCGCGCCAGGTCCCGAGTTCGTCCGCTTCGGCGGTCACACCTCCTGTGTCGCGTTGTCCATGGCGACCAGGGGCCCCTGCGGCCCGCCCTAATCCTTGACGCCGGCACCGGTCTACGGCGCGTGCCCGAGCTCCTCGGCGACCATCCCTTCCGCGGCACCGTCATGTTGAGCCACCTTCATTGGGACCACGTCCAGGGAATCCCGTTCTTCCGTAGCGGCGACCGGGATGACGCGCGGGTAACCATGTTGCTCCCCGCGGGGGCGGATCAACCCGACGCCGCGACCCTGTTGTCGCGGATGATGTCCCCCCCGTTCTTCCCGATCGGACCGGCGCAGCTGCGCGGCGACTGGTCGTTTGCCCCTCTTCCTTCAGGGACGTTCGAGACCGAGGGGTTCACCGTCACGGCGCTGGACGTCCCGCACAAGGGCGGGCGCACCGTCGGGATCCGGGTCAGCGATCGCCGGACGTCGCTGGCGTACATCCCCGACCACCAGCCGACGGCCCTCGGTCCAGGACCCGACGGACTCGGTGAGTACCACCAGGCGGCGCTCGACCTGGCCCATGACGTCGACCTCTTGATCCATGACGCCCATCTGCGCGCAGAGGAGGTCGAGGCGGAAGGGGCCTTCGGCCACGCCGCCGCTGAGTACGCGGTCAGGCTGGGAGCCCGGACGGGTGCACGTCGTGTCGCCCTGTTCCACCACCGCCCCGAGCGCGTGGACGCCGAGGTGGAGCGGACGTTGTGCCGGTTCGCCGAGGGCCCGATGCCCGTGATCGGCGCGGAGGAAGGGCGCACGCTGACGCTGTGACTGGACGGACAACACAGGTGGGACGAATCGGACGAATCGGACGAATCCGACGGACCGAAGGGATCGGACGGATCAGTGGCGTCGATGCGATCGTGGTCGGCGCCGGTCCCAACGGCCTCGTCGCCGCCCTGACCCTGGCCCGAGCCGGACTGTCCGTCGAGGTTGTAGAGGCGGCCGACGAACCGGGCGGCGGATGCCGGACGGCAGAACTGACGCTGCCCGGCTTTCGTCACGACGTCTGCTCCGCGGTGCACCCGCTGCTGCTCGCCTCGCCCGCCTTCGGCGATCTCGATCTCGAGGCGCGGGGCGTTCGGCTCCTGACACCCACCGTCGCCTTCGCCCATCCGCTCGACGGCAAGCGCGCCGTCTGCGTCGGCAGCAGCGTCCAGGACGCCGCCGACGCGCTGGGGACGGATGGCCCGGCCTACACGCGGACGTTCACTCCACTGGTCCGCGACCTCGACAAGATCCTGCCCGCCTTCCTGGGCTCCATGCGCACGGTGCCTGCCCACCCCCTCGCCGCGGCGAGCTTCGGCCTGCGCGGTCTCGGCTCCGCCCGGCACATGGCGCAGCGGTTCAAGAGCGAGGAGGGCCGCGCCCTTGTGGCCGGCACCGCCGCCCATTCCATGCTGCCGCTCACCGCCCCTCTCTCGGGCGTCTTCCCGCGGCTGTTCACCGCACTGGCCCATCGGTTCGGCTGGCCGGTCGTCGAGGGAGGGACGGGCGCACTCATCTCCGTCTTGGTGGCCGAGCTCGCGGCGCGTGGCGTGCGCATCGAGACAGGGCGGTTGGTGAAGCGGCTCGACGACCTCGCTCCCTCCCGGGTGGTCGTGCTCGACGTGACCCCGCGCCAGCTGGTCGAGATGGCGGGCGACGCTCTGCCGCCGCGGTACGGCAACGCACTGGCCCGCTACCGCTACGGCCCGGGCGTGTGCAAAGTGGACTGGGCGCTGCGCGGCCCCGTCCCCTGGGCGGCGGAGCAGTGTCGCCAGGCGGTGACGATCCACGTGGGCGGGACCTTCGAAGAGGTCGCCCGCAGCGAGGCGGCGGTCAACGCGGGCCACCATCCCGAGCGCCCTTACTGCCTCGTGACCCAACCGTGCGTGGTCGACCCCACCCGCGCACCCGAAGGCGGCCACACGCTGTGGGCGTACTGCCACGTGCCCAACGGGTCGGACGTGGACATGACGGAACGGATCGAGTCACAGATCGAGCGCTTCGCGCCCGGCTTCCGAGACCTCGTGCTGGCGCGCTCGACCTTCACCGCCGTACAGGAGGAGGAGCACAACCCCAGCTACGTGGGCGGCGACATCAACGCGGGCGCGGCCACGTTGCGCCAGATGCTCTTCCGTCCCGCCGTGCAGTGGAACCCGTACCGCACCGCCCTGCAGGGCGTCTACCTGTGCTCTGCGGCAACCCCGCCCGGCGGTGGCGTGCACGGCATGTGCGGGCTCGGAGCCGCGCGGGCCGTCCTGAGGGATCTCGGGCGCCGAGCGCCACGTGCGGCCTGATGCGCCGTGCCTTGGCCTTCGCCTGGTATCGGCTCTGGGCCACGCGCCGCTGCCGAGACCTCCTACCTGCTCACCGTCGTCCTTCTCATCGCCGCGGTGGGAGGGCTGTCCATGGGGGCGATCGCCGCCGCCCGGAGCACAGAGTCGTCCTTCACCGACTATGTCGCGGCATCACACGTCCCGCAGCTCTACGTCCTCGACGGGGTGATCAACCCTTCCATCGGGCTGGACTCTGCCTACAACCCCGGCCTGCTGCGAACCTTGTCGCATCTCCCCCATGTGCAGCACGTGGCGAGCACAGTCGAGCTCAATATGGGCCCTCTCTCCCCGGGCGAACCATCCCGAAAACACGTCGTCGATCTCGGCCGAGGCCACCGTCGGCGGGCTCGACTACACCGAGGACCCCGTCACCATGGCGTCGGGCCGGTTGCCCGACCCGCAGAATCCCGACGAGTTCGCCATCGACGCCGCATCGGCCAAGGCGCTCGGCTACCACCTGGGCCAGTCGGTCCGCATGGGGTGGGTCAGCAACACGCAGGTGTCGTCGGGCGACACGCCGGCGAGCGTCGTGATCCCGCGCGGCCAGCGGGCGACTGTCAAGCTGGTCGGCATCGGCAATGGCCAGGCGACCACGCTGTTCCAGGATCAGGACTCGGTGGCTCGGGGAACGATCATGCTGTTCACGCCGGCACTCACGAACAAGCTGCTCGAGTGTTGCAGCAACGACATGTTGAGTGGCCTCACGCTCCGCGGCGGCAACCGCTACCTGCCCGCAGTCGAGCAGGAGGTCAAGCGCGTACTCCCCGCCGGCCTGCCCTTCGTCTACGTCGAGTCGCAACAGATTCTCGCCACCGCGGATGCAACCCTGCGCCCAGAGGCCGTTGCGTTGGCTGTCTTCGGCGGGATCGCCGGGTTGGCCTCGCTGATGATCTGCGGGCAAGTCGTCAGCCGGCACATCCGTCTCAAGTCGGCCGAGCTCGATGTCGCCCGGGCCCTGGGCGCGGACCCGGCGATGACGCTCTGGGACGGGCTGCTCGGCGCGCTCGGTGCGATCGTGGTCGGGTGCACGCTGGCCATGCTGGTCGCCCTGGCCCTCTCGCCGCTTGCGCCGCTCGGGCCGGTGCGACCGTACCTTCACGTCGACGTCCACCCCGACTGGACGGTGCTCGGCCTGGGCGCAACCGCGCTCCTCGTCGCGCTCGGGCTCGTCGCCGCGGTGGCGTCGCTCCGGACGCGCCCAGACGCCCGCCGGTCGCGGCCGGCCCGAGTCCCCTCTTCACAGGTGACGACGGCTGCCACGCGTGCCGGCCTGCCACCCGCGGCAGTCGCGGGCGTCCGATTCGCCCTCGAACCCGGCGCCGGCCGCAGCGCGGTCCCCGTCCGCTCAGCCATCCTCGGCGCCATCCTCGCTGTCACGGCGGTCGTCGCCACGGTCACCTTCGGCTCCAGCCTCAACACACTCGTGACGCACCCGGCGCTCTATGGCTGGAACTGGACCTACGACATCGACGGCGGAGGTGGGCTGGGCGACGTTCCGGGCCAAGCCGCGACCAAGCTGCTCGACGCCGACCCGCTGGTCGAAAGCTGGACGGGCGTCTATTACTCGACCCTGCAACTCGACGGCGTCAACGTACCCGTCATGGGTGCGACGCCGAGGGCGACCGTTGCGCCACCGCTGCTGAGCGGCCACGCACTCGACTCTGCCCGTGATGTCGTGCTCGGTGCCGGCACGCTGCGCCAGCTGCACAAGGAGATCGGCGACACCGTCGTCGCCCGGGCGCAGCACGGCACGCCCGTGACCCTGACCATCGTAGGGACCGCCACCTTGCCGCCGCTCGGTGTCGCAGGGTCGTCTCACCTCGAGATGGGCACCGGCGCCGTCCTCGACTACCACCTCATTCCGCCGGCAGACCGGAACTTGTTCGAAGTGACGCCCGGACCGAACGCCATCTTGGTCCGCACGAAGGGTGGCGCCAGCCCGCAGGCGCTGCACTCTCTGGAGGCCATCGGCACCAAGCTCGACATCGCCATCAACGGTGGCTCGATCTTCCCGGTGCAACGCCCCGCCCAGATCATCAACTACGGCTCGCTCGGCACAACGCCGCTCCTGCTCGGGTTTGCCCTCGCAGCGGGGGCCGCCATCGCGCTCGGCATCACCCTCGTCACGTCGGTACGCCGGCGCCGGCGTGACCTCGCCATCCTCAAGACCCTCGGGTTCACCCGTCGCCAGCTGGCCTGGGCTATCGCCGTGCAAGCCGGCGTGGCCGCCGTCATCGGGTGCGCGGTCGGCATCCCGGTCGGTATCGCCGTGGGGCGGATTCTCTGGAACCTCTTCGCCGGTGAGATCAGCGCAGTCCCGGTCCCGACCGTTCCCGCCGCGACTGTCGCGGTTATCGGACTCCTCGCCGTCGCGCTGGCGGTCCTCGTCGCGACCGTGCCCGGTCGCCTGGCGGCGCGCACGCGTACCTCGCAGCTGCTGCGGGCCGAATAGCGCTGGTCGTCAGTCGGCGAAGCGGCTGACCAGCTCTGCGCCGACACGTCGTACGGTGTCGGGAGTACCCGTCGGGATATTGAAGATGAAGTAGTCGACACCAGCGCCCGCGAGTTCCTCGATCTGGGCCGCGAGTTCGTCCGGCGTGCCGACGTTCGAACCCGTCGGCTCCTCGCCGGTGACCTGGCGCAGGAACGCCTTGGTGTCGGCGGTCTCCTGCGCGCTGGCGGTGAGCACGAGGGTGGCGAGCCGGCTGACTGTCACCTCGGAGGGGTCGCGGCCGACGGCCTCACAGTGGTCGCGCAGCACGTCCACCTTGTGAGCCACGGTGGCGACGTCGCCGAAGAAGTTCGCCATGTCGGCGTAGCGCGCCACCAGCTGGAGAGTGCGCTTCTCCCCGCCCCCTCCGACCAGGATCGGGGGCCCGCCGGGCTGCATCGGGCGCGGGACGTTGCGCGCCTCGTGGATTCGGTAGTAGCGCCCGTCAAAACTCGGCGCCTGCTCGCGGAACATCGCCCGGCAGATCTGCAGCGCTTCCTCCAAGCGGTCGAGGCGCTCGGGCGCCGGCGGGAAATCGAAGCCCAATCCCTCGTGCTCCACGTCGTACCAAGCGGCACCGAGGCCGAGGATGGCGCGCCCGCCGCTGATCACGTCGAGTGTCGTGACGATCTTGGCCAGGTGAGCCGGGTTGCGATAGGTAACACCGGTCACCATGGTGCCGAGGCGGACCCGCGCTGTCCGCGCCGCCAACGCACCGAGCAGCGTGTACGAGTCGAGCATCGGCGCGTCCGGGCCGCCCATTGGCGGCAACTGGTAGAAGTGGTCCATCACCCACACCGAGTCGAATCCGCTGTCCTCCGCCGCGGCCGCCATTGCCACCACGCCCTCGAAGAGGCCGACGGGTGCGTCGGCGGCGAAGTTGGGGATCTGCAGACCGAAGCGCATGGACGGAACCTAGTGGGGAGTCTTGGGGCCCGGGGTCACCAGCCCGTCCGGCGGCGGAGCCAGGCGAGCGCCACCGCACCCTGGGCCGCCTGGAAGGAGCGAAGTGTCGGGAGCCCTGGCGTGGGTGGTTCGAGGGAGTGCGAGACGAAGAAGCCGGCGATCGCTGCGAGCAAGACGGTGACGGTCTCGGCGTCGAGCACCCGCTCCTGCTCGTAGCGGGCGAGGAGCTCTTCGGGTTCGGGACCGCCCTCCAGCTCCACCGAGGGGGCCCAGCCGACGACGTCGAAGGCCGGGTTGCCGACGGCGCCATGCGGCCAGTCGACGAAGACGACGCCGTCATGGGTGACCAGCACGTTGTCAGCGCGCACGTCGCCGTGCACGAGGGTCGAGCCGGCGCACGCTTCGGGCCACCCCGACTCCAGCTCGGCCAGCTCGTTTAGGTGCTGGCGCGCCCAGAGGTCGAGTCCTGGCGGCGCGCCGAGCGCGGCCAGGGTGCCCCACCCACCAAAGAGCCGCCGGGCGTAGACGGCCAAGGGCTCGACCGCAGGCTCGGGGCTCGGTGTGAGCGCGGCGTGCATGGCGGCGAGGGCGCCAGCGACCATGTCGAACTCGTTGGCCTCCCACGGATAGCGCGGCGGCCGCCCGTCGACGGCGTCGAACGCGAGCGCGACCCAGTCGCCATCGTCGAAGGTCTCCACGAGGCGCGGGAAGGGTCCGGTCGCCGGCAATGCCGCCGAGATCACCACCTCCCGCCGGTGCATGGACGGCGACTCGGGATTCAATTCGAGCCCGACGGCCTTGACGAAGAGGGAGCGTGCCCGCCAGTGCAGGATCGAGGTGGCGCCCGGTGAGAAGCCGCCGCTCAGATCACGCACCGCCTCGGGCGGGCCACCAGCCAAGTCGGCCGCCCACGACTGCACCGCTTCGGGCACGTGGGCCCAAGGCAGGTGGACGCCAGCCGCCGGCCCTGTGCGTGGCTGGCTCACGCAGCGGCGGATGAGGTCATGGTGCGGCGACCCCGGCGGCAGCACCTGCCGCCGCCAGCGCCTCGTTGACGGCCTCGACCAGGCGCCGGGCCGACTCTGCGCTGAGCTCGACCGCCACACGCGCGCCCGGGCCCTTGGACGGGTCGATGAAGTCGATGTTGAGCGTGTGGTCGAACGGCGCATGGAACGGATGGTCGAAATAGACCTGAGCCGCGGTCACGGAGAACCAGCCTTGCGCGCCCTTGGCGCTGCCGGCGACGTCGGCAGCCACGGTGAGGTAGGAGCACATGGGTCAGCCTCCCGCCAGGTAGCGGCCGTACCAGTCGAAGATCCGCTGCCAGCCGTCAACCGCCGCCTCGGGCCGGTAGGCCGGACGGTCAACCGAGAAGAACGCGTGGCCGGCGCCGTCGTAGCGGACGAATTCGTAGGTCTTCCCGGCCTCCTTCAGCGCCTGTTCCAGCTCGTTCACCTGGTCGGGGCTCGGGAACTGGTCGTCGTTGCCGAACAGGCCGAGCAGCGGACAGCCGAGCTGCGGCGTGCGGTCGACCAGAGCCGTGACCTTGAGCGGGAACCCCTCCGGGACCGTGCCCGTGACGAAGGCGCCGTAGCAGTCGACTGCCGCATCGACCGGCAGGCTCACCGCGGTGAGGAAGGCGTGGCGGCCGCCCGAGCAGTACCCGATGACCCCGACCTTGCCATTGGCAGTCGGGAGGGCGCGCAGCGCGTCGATGGCGGCGCCGGCGTCACCCACGAACTGCTCGTCGGGAACGCCCCCCGCTTCACGCGCCGCGGCGGCGGCATCGTCGGGGTCGACATCGAGACCCTGCCGGGCGTAGAGGTTGGGGCAGATCGCGTTGTACCCCTGCGCCGCGAAGCGCCGTGTGATCTCCTTGGTGCCCGAGTCCCACCCCGGCAAGTGATGGATCACCAGGACGCCGGGGAACGGACCGTCACCATCGGGCAGGGCTTGGTACGCGTTGATCTGGGCGCCGTCGGGCCCCGTGAGCATGACGTTGCCTGCGCTGAGGGCTTCTTCGGGTGGTGCGGGCACGACGGCCTCCTTTGTGCGTCACTGCGCCCCAGTTCGTCGTCTCTTGGCGACGTCGAGCGGAGTGGTCGGACTGAGCGCCGCCAACTTACGGCGCGCCGCCGGTGCTCGCGGCCGCCGCAACCGGCATGATTGATCGATGCGCCGCCTCCGTGAACCTGTTCCCCGGCTCGCCGGGCCCGAGAAGTGCGCGCTGGTCGAAGCCCGGGGCGATCGCGATGGTCATCTCGGCCGCCTTCCTGCTCTCAGTTGCCGCCTTCCGCGGCGGGGTCTTTTCCGGGCCGGCCGACGCCGCTCTCGGAGCCGGGACTGCGGCCGCCGGCGCTGCGGCACAGAACGTGCACACGGTCCTCGGACCGGGCGTGGTCTCCTCGCCGGCCGGGCTCGCGCTCGATACAGCCGGCGACCTGTTCGTGGCCGACACCGGCCACTGCCGTGTCCTGGTCGTGCCGGCCAAGGCCGGGCTGCGCTACGGAATCCGATTTCGGCCCGGGCGCGTCGCCACGGTGGCCGGCGGCAGCTGCACCAGCCCCGGCGCCATCGGCCACCCGAGCGGCGTGGTGGTCGACGCCCAGGGCGATCTCTTCGTCGCGGAGGCAACGGCGCAACGCGTGCAGGAGCTGCGGCCCGCGAGTCGCTCGGCGCCCGTGACGGTGGCGGGCACGGGACGGGCCGGCTTCAACGGAGACGGTCTCGCCGCGAACGCCAGCGAGCTGGACCAGCCGACGTCCGTCGCTGTCGACGCCGCCGGTGACCTCTACATCGCCGACACCGCCAACTGCCGGGTGCGGGTCCTCCCCGCGGCAACCACGACGCTCTTCGGCCAGTCGATGGCGCCGGGGCGCCTGTACACCGTCGCGGGCACCGGAGTCTGCGGCACGAAGGGCCTGGGCGGCCGCGCCGCGGTCGCAGAGCTCTGGAACCCCGCCGCGGTGACGACCGACTCGTCCGGTGATCTTCTCGTGGCCGACAGCGGCGACCAGTCGGTGCTGCTCGCAGCCGCGCACGCCGGCTCGTACTTCGGCACGAGCATCGGTGCCGGCGATATCGCCGTCGTCGTGGGGGGCACCGGGAGCTACGGGCCATACCTCGCCGACGGACTCTCGGCGACCGGGCCCGCAGCTGAGCTCAACGATCCCAGGGGCCTCGCCATCGGCCCGAGCGGCGCGCTGTTCGTCACCAACGGCTTCATGCATGCCGTGCGAGTCGTCCCCGCGTCCGACGAGACGTTGTTCGGCCGCGCCATGACGGCCGGGGACCTCTACACGGCGGCCGGCGCGGTCCCGGTGACCAGCCCCGCCGGTGCGGGTGACGGCACGCGGTGGGTGCTGACGCACCTCGGTATTGCCGCGGGCGTTGCGGTGTCTGCATCGGGGACTGTGTACGTCGCGGATTCAAGCTTCGACACGGTGCGGGCGATTCCCGGGGGCGCAATGGGAGGCCGGGCATGAGCGGGTTCGGCCGCCGCACGTTCCTCGCCTCCTCCGCCGGTGTCGCGGCCGGGGCGGTCGGAGCGGGAGCAATGGCAGGCCGTACTGCGGGCATCGACGCTGACAGTGACGCCGGCGCGGCGACCCGAGCCGATCGCCTATTCGGAGCCGAGGATGCGCTCGCCGAGCCACCCGGCCCGATTCGCGCCGGCGCCCTCACCGTGAACGGCCTCGTGGACCCCGTCGGCGTCGACCCCGACGGTGTCTCGTTCGCCTGGACCGTGCACGCGAGCGGCCGCTCGGTGATGCAGAACGCGTACCAGGTCGCCTTGAGGCGCACCGACCCGGGCCACCAAGGAACGATGTGGGACAGCGGAGCAGTCCTCTCGGCGCAGCAGGCCTTCCTGGCCTACACCGGACCTTCCTTGAGTGCCGACGCGGCCTATCAATGGACGGTGCGTCCCCGCGGCTACGCAGAGCGATGGGGCGCGACATCGGCTCCGGCCCGATTCACGACAGCCCTGCGAGACGGTGACTGGTCTGGCCGGTGGCTGCGACCGGCCGGCGGTTCCACCCAACCCGATCGCGTGACGTATCTCCGCAAGGAGGTGACGCCGCCCGCTGGGACGCTGGCGCGTGTCACTGCCTATGTGTCGGCCGCGCACACCTATCGGATGTACGTGAACGGGTCACCGGTCGACGCCTGGCCCAGCTTCTCCTATCCCGATGAGCAGTATGCGCGGGCCGTGGACCTCACCCGGGCTCTGCGGCCCGGCAAGCCCAACGCACTCGGCGTGCTGCACCGTTGGTACGGCCCCGGCCAAGGCAGGCCCGCTTCGTCTCCGGGGCTGCTCTTTCACCTTTCGCTCTGGTACGCCGAAGGTGCACACCTCGCGTTCGGGTCGGACGGCTCGTGGCGGGAACTCCCGGCGGAGTGGTTGCCGTCGCCGGAGCGCAACTCCGACGTCGGTGACTTCGTGGAGTGGATCGACGGGCGGGCCCAGCCCCAAGGGTGGTCGGAGCCGGGATACAACGACAGCGCCTGGTCACCCGTCACCGTCATCGGGCCGGCGGGCACCGCGCCGTTCACGGCCACCTACGCGCAGCGGACAACCATTCGCGAGACACCCGTCCAACCGGTGAGTCTCCACACCGTCGCAGGTGGCGCGGTGGTGGCCGACTTCGGAGCCGTCTACGCGGCTCGCCCCACAGTCGAGTTCGAGTCACGGTGAGGACGGCAGGACCGTGTCGATGCGGGCGGGCTACCTGCTCGATCCGGACGGGCAGGTCTCGACGCTGCACGGGACCCAGGAGACCAACCTCTCGTCGTCTTACATCATGCGGGACGGCCCCCAGACCTACGAGGCCTTCACTTATTTCGGCTTTCGCTACTTCCAGATCGACAACCCCGGCGAGGCACTCGGGCGCGACCAGGTGACGGCCATCGCACGGCACGCCGACATGCCCGCCGTCCCCGTCGCGACCTTCTCCTCGGACAACCAGATGCTCAACGCCGTGTGGCGGCTCACGGCGCGCTCGTGCCTCTACTGCACCCAGGAGCAGTTCGTCGACACGCCGACACGTGAGAAAGGGCAGTTCACCTGGGACGCCGCCAACGAGTCCGAAGGCATCATGCGCGCCTACGGCGACCAGAACATGAGCTGGCAGGGGTTGCGCGACGTGGCGCGTGGACAGGCCCGTTACTGGCCGAGCGGGCAGGTCAACGCGGTGTACCCCAACGGCGACGGCGCGCGCCTCTACGCGACCTTCGCGGCGCGCTATCCCGAGTGGCTCTGGCGCTACTACCTCTCGACCGGCGACAAGGCCACCGCACTGGCGCACTACACGTCCACTGCCAAGGTCGCGGCCTGGCTGTGGTCCGCACGCCAGGCCGGCACCGGTCTGCTCTACGGGCTGGGCGACACGAGCAACGGCGACCCCGTCTACGGCTACGACCTCTCGGTCGCCGCGGACACGGCCAGCAACGTGTTGGCGGTCAACGCGTTCAATCGGGTGGCCCAGCTCGCCGGTCTCGCCAACGACCAGGGCGGCGTCGCGCTCTGGCAGGCTCGGTCCGCGCAGCTCGCCGCGGCCGTCAACGCAGTCTTGCGCCGGTCGGACGGGACCTATGTGGACGGTGTCGATGCCAACGGCGCCCAAAGCCAGAGCCGCTCCCAGGAGGCCAACGCACTCCCGCTCGCGTACGGCGTCGTGCCGGCAGCCAACGTGAAGGCGGTCGCCTCCTACGTCGCCAGCCTCGGCATCGATCTCGGACCGAACCATGGCCTCGAGTTGTTGCGGGCACTGGCGGCGGCCGACATGCCCGAGGCCATGGTGCACACCTTGACCGATACGTCGATTCCCGGCTGGGCCCACATCGTCGCCGCCGGGGGCACCTTCACCTGGGAGGTCTGGCGCCCGAGCGATCTCATCGGAGATTCCATGTCGCACGGCTGGGGCTCGTCCGCGCTGGTCGCCATCCAAGAATCGCTGCTCGGGGTGTCCTTCATGGAGCCCAACCCTGACGGCACCGTGCGCGTGTCCATCGCGCCCCCGTCTTCGGGACTGGGCTCTGCCTCAGGAACCGTGCCCACCGTGGCGGGTCCGGTCTCGGTGACCTGGCACCGCCGTGGCCGCGGCATGGCGCTCGAGCTCGCTGTGCCGTCGAATGCATCCGCCCTCGTGCACCTGCCGACCACCAACCCCTCCGGCGTGCGCGAGGGAGGCGTGCCGGCGGGTCGGTCACCGGGTGTCGCCGTGTTCTCCCCCTCCAATGGCCGCGCCGTGTTCTCGGTCGGAAGCGGGACCTACCGGTTCACGTCCTCCTAGGTTGATCCGCGCCCGTGGGGAGGGCGCTGCTAGGCCACGAAGAGGAGGAGATCCCGTGGACGATCGAACACCTGCGGCGCGCAGCCGACGACGACGCTCATATCGTCGACCGAGGAGAACCCACCAACCGATTCTCGGGCGGCGACGATCTGTGCTGCCATCTGCTCACTGATCTCGGGAATCCGGGCGAGTGTGCTCGCTGGTGCGTGGTTGACATCGACCAAGCCTCCGTCGTCGAAATCCCGCGGGAGATCCGGACGACCGATGCGGAGCTCGTAGGCCAGAAGTGGGTCCGTCTGCAGGAGCGACCTCGCGTATTCCCGTCGCCCAATTCGCTCGGCTGCCTGTCGCTCTGGCGCGGCGTCGCCCACCCGAGGGCGGAGGAACTCACCGAGGAGCTCATGGCGCAGCACGAACGTGTGCGCCGTACCCACACACGCCAGCGTCAACAAGATGAAGCCCGTAAAGGCACCCGACAACGAGCCGTTCGAATCCGTCCCATTGAGGAGGGCCAGGCAGAGACACCCCGCGACTACGTAGCCAGCTCCGACGGCGACCAATCTCCGACTCCGCAGCCAGAGCCCCCAGTAGAGGAACGGCACGGCCGACGCGAGGCCGAGCGTGAGCGCAGGGACCAATGACAGGAGCGCCGACCAGGTTCGACTGACCGGAGAGGCTGAGATGGCCCTGTACTTCAGGAGACGTGGAGCACGAAAGCCGTTGTGCTGGTTCTGCATATTCGTTCTTTCTCTCAATGCCGAGGGTATCAGGAGGCAAAATGATTCGGGCCACAAAGCCTAAATGGTGCCTACCGGGTCACCCAAAAGATGCGCCGCGCATCATTCCCGCTCCGGCACCACACTCCCGTGCTCAAACGTGCAAACTGAACCAGGAGCGGTGACGCAATCGGTTCGTGCCGACGTGACGATCATGTGACAGTCGTGGCTCCGCGCATTGGGCCACGGGCACCGCCGCCATTCCCCGGTGAAAAAAGTTCAGGGACCAACTATTGTGCTCGGCGCTCTCTCTATTGGCGAAATTCGGTCCGGACAAAGGGTGTGCCGCACATGGACGTGAACGATGAGGGCTGGCTCCGCTGGGAGCCGTGCGAGCCCGAGTTCGGCGAGGCGTCGCTCTCGCAACTCACAGACGAGCACGCGAGGTTCTTCGCGGGCGCCCGGTATCGGGGCGGTCGCAAGGCCACGCTGCCGTTCTACGACGACCACGTGCTGGTCGACCTGGAGCTCGTCCGCAATGACGAAACGTACGGCGCATTTGCCCTCTCCGGACCGTCGCGGACCGTCTGGCTCAACGGCGAGTCGGCTCCGATCCATGACGTCAACGATGAGGAGTCCTTGAAGCTGAGGAGAGACGTCGTCGAGCCCTACCTGCGGTTCTTTCTTCACTTTCTCCGCGGCGACCGCGGCCCCTTCGTTCTCATCGAATCGCCCGATGACCTCAAGGTCGAAGCCGAGGCAGCCGAAGGCGTGGTCACCGCCGCTCTCAGCGAGCTGCGCTCGGAGATCACGGCATTGACACGGCGCGATGGCGATGGCGATCGCGATGGCTACGAATTCGACGGGACCGTCGCCTACGACGGCGTGCTTTTCAGTGCCACCTTCGCCGTCGCGACTGATGGGACGGTTGAGATGATCGACGACGAGCCTCTGTGCGAGCTCACCGGGATCATCACGCCGGAGATGCCGAGGCTGGAGCTCCCGGTAGCCCGTCCGACTGAGCGAGAGATCACCGAGGTCTTGGTCGGGGTCCTCCTCGAAGAGGCGCTGCAAACGTTGAGCGGACGTGAACAGGGCGGGAACGCGCTCTTGCGGCATTTCAACGACGGCACACGGTCCGAAGGCCCGATCGACCAGTTCCGCCGTCTTATCAAAGACTCGAACCCGATCGTCATCTTGGAATCTGACATTCCGTTCGTCGAGGACTTCGTTGCGGGTCAGGTGGCGCGGGACCTGATCGAGTCGGGAAGGGTCGTGCGGGGCCAGGCCATGCTCGAAGTGAACGACGACCTTCGCTGCCAGCTGACCGTGCAGGACTTTGTGCGCCTCTACCTGTTGTCGTTCCACACCTACCGGGTCCTGTTCGACGGTGACCGGGTGGCCCACGAGCTCTCGCTGAGCGACGCAACGGTCTTGATCGGGTGCGAGCGTGTTGACCAGGTTCCCGACCCCCTGCGGCGCATCGCCGACATTGAGATCAGCTTCTCCCCGATCGACCGAAGCCGATTTGCTCGCATCTTTGAGCGAGTGTTCCTCGAGCCGCCGAGCGCAGACTGGGACGACCTCGGCCTGGACTGGACCCGCTACCTCGTGGCCGCAGACTTCTACATCCCTCGCCAGCTGGGCCTGCCGGCCAGCGAAGCTGTCGAATTCCTCCGCGACAGGGTCGAACAACGACTCCAGCAGGTCTCGCCGGACGACGGCCCGAGCCTCGGCGAGTTGCACGGGCTCGGAGAAGCGCGACGGATCGCAGAGGATCTCATCCTCGACATCCAAGCTGCCCTGTCCGGCGGCATCTCGTGGTCGGCGGTCGACAAGGGCATGCTCCTCGTCGGAGCGCCCGGAACCGGCAAAACGACACTGGCCCGCGCCATCGCGAAGGAGTGCGGGATCAAGATCGTGATCTCGAGTGCCGCGCGTTGGCAGTCTGCGGGTTACCTCGATGCCCACCTCAGGGCCATGCGGGCGGACTTCGCCGAAGCCCGCCGATACGCGCCGGCCATCCTGTTCCTCGACGAGATCGACAGCATCGGCAATCGCGAAACGCTGCAGGGCCACAGTGCCCAGTACCAGACCGAAGTGGTCAACGCCATGCTCGAGCAGGTGCAGGGCATCGTGAGCAACGGGTCCGTGATCCTCGTGGGCGCCACGAACTACCCGGAAAAAGTGGACCCAGCCCTCCGTCGCGCCGGGAGGCTCGATCAGATCGTCACCATTCCGCTTCCCAACATCGACGGACTGGAGCGGATCTTCGAGTACCACCTTGCCCAGCTGGACGACGCAACGGTGGGCCCCGATGTCGATCCTCGAGTGCTCGCCGTGCTTGCCTTCGGCCTCACCGGTGCTGACGTCGAGTTCTTCGTACGGGAGCGGCCAGGCGTGCACGCCACGAGAATCGACCGATCTGCGAGGAAGACCTGGTCGCCGAGGTCACGCGGCGGCCCCGTCGTCCTGATTCGGTGCCGCAGCTCGGGCCAGCCGAACTGCACAGGGTCGCCGTACACGAGTCCGGCCACGCACTGGCCCGTCTCATGAGCTCGTCGAAGGGCGAGGACCTCGCGTACATCAGCATCATCCCCCGCATGGACGGCACCTTGGGGTTCGTGGCCTCTGCTCCGTCGAAGTCCCAGGTATCCACACGCCGTTCCATGCTTGAACGGCTTGAAACCACGTTGGCCGGCCGCGCTGCTGAGTCCGTCATCTTCGGAGCGGACGACGTCAGCACCGGCGCGGGCGGGTCGAGCGAACAGAGCGACCTCGCAGTGGCGACCCGCACCGCGACGTTCTTCGTCTGTCAGTCCGGGCTCGGAGGCCCGACGACCCTGCTGTGGACGACGACGCCGACCCAGGACCAGACGGCCCGGGTCAACGAGCTCCTCGACCAGGCTTACAGCAGCATCCTTGCCCGGCTGGAAATGCAGAAGGACCTCATCATTCGCATCGCCGAGGTGCTCGAGGAGAAGCAGGAGATGTCGGGGGGTGAGCTGCGGCGACTGGTCCACGGTAGCGAAGGCGAACAACTCGCACTGGCGCCATGAGCGGTGACACCCAGAGGGTCGACCTCGTGCTCGAAGGGGGCGGGGTCAAGGGCATCGCACTGGTCGGCGCCATCTCGGTGCTCGAAGAGCACGGCCTCACATTCGCGCGAGTAGCGGGCTCCTCGGCCGGTGCGATCGTCGGGAGCCTGGTCGCGGCCGGCATGCCGGCCGCCAAGCTTCACGATGCCATCGACGCGCTCGACTTCAAGCGTCTGTGCGATGATACGAATCTCGACAAGGTCCCGCTGCTCGGCAAGGGTCTCTCCTTCTTCTTCGAGCACGGGGTCTATGAGGGCGACTACTTCCGCGAACTCATCGCTGGTCTCCTCGCCGATCTGGGCGTCCACACGTTTGGAGACCTGCGGTTCGACGATCCCTCGGCTGCCCAACCGAGCCACAAGCAGTACAAGCTCCTCGTCACCGCGTCGGACGTCAGCCGCGGCCGACTCATGCACCTGCCCTGGGACTACGCGCTGAACGACATTGACCCCGACACCCAGTGCGTGGCCGATGCAGTGCGAGCATCCATGTCGATCCCGTTTTTCTTCCGTCCGGTCCGGCTCCCGATCCCGGGACAAGCGCCCTCCACGCTCGTGGACGGTGGCCTGCTGTCCAATTTTCCCATCGACGCGTTCGACAGGATCGACGGGCAGCTGCCGCGCTGGCCCACCATCGGGATCAAGCTCGTTGCCCGAGACGACCCCAACGAGGTCCAACACGAAGTCAGCGGGCCCATGAGTCTTGCCGCGGCCATCGTCGGCACGATGTCGAGCTGGCACGACCAGATGGAGCTACAAGACCCCAAAGTCGTGGAGCGGACCGTGTTCGTCGACAATCTCGGGGTCAAGTCGACCGACTTCGACATCGACAAGGCAACACAGCGGAAGCTCTTCGACAGCGGACGCGAGGCGGCCGAGCGGTTCCTCAAGAAGCAGTTGCCTGAGGTCTTCGCCAGCTGAACGGCGCGTCGCGGTCGGCGCTGGTTCTCGGTTTTCAGTCGTGCACCGGCCGCGGCCGGGAGACCTCAGGTGCTGGCGATGTCGGGGCTGACCTCGGTGTACTGCTCGAGCGGGAGGATCCGGACGCCGGCTGCCGCAGAAGCCTGGTCGAGGATGCGGGTCCGGTCGACGTCACCGCGGTCCTCCTGTGACTCGTCCATGCCCTCGGCGCCGACGAAGTAGCCACTGAGCCAGGTCCCGAGGATGTCGCCGCGAAGGGCCGGAACTGGACCGCCGGTGAGTCCGGCTTCATCGACGTCAAAGGCGAGCAAGAGCATCCCGTGGGCCCGCTGGCCGTCAGGGCCTAGGCTCGGCTGGAAGTAGGGCAGATCGAGCACACGGGCGCCGAATCGTCCGTAGAAGGCGAGCCGTGCGGCGGGATCACCGACCAAGCCGTCCGCGTCATGGCACCTCGGATCATCAACCTCGGCAAGAGTCACGAGCGCTCCGCGTGCGCGTGACCACTTCGGCAGATGGTGCATCAGGCAGGTGCCCACGCCCTCGCTCCGCAGTCCCGGTCGAGCCGCCAGATACGAGAGCAGGTACACCCTGCTCGAGGAGCTCCACTCGCAGATCATGGCGCCTACGATCTCACCTGCCGTGTCACGTGCGGCGGCGATGTCGATCCGCCGAGGATCCTCGCCGAACGCAGCCGCGATGACCGTGAGGGGATCGAGTTCCTGACGACGGAACGAGGGCAGGAGAATGTCGTAGTAGAGCCGGTGCAGGAGATCATCAGCATCGGTGCGACCAGCCAAGTCAACCACGGTGGCGCTCACAAGGTTGCTTCACCCGCATCGGTCAACGTCGTGATCCCTCCCACTCCTCGAATCTCAGTTGCTCGTTTGGGATTTCCTCTCCGAACCAAAGATCCCTCTGATGCGATGCACAAGCCATCTCGCGCCAACATAGGGCGCCAGGAAGGTCTTCTTGAATAACTCCGGTGCGCCAGGAAGGCTCGCGAGGGCGAAAGCGCAGACCAAGAAGACCAAGATCAAGAAGGCTGCCTGACCGGTTTCGTCGTGACCCTTCCAACGCTGGCCGTCGTCGAGGAGCTGCAGAAGCCCGGCCAATGAGGGGACGCCCACGAGTACGGCGCCGGCGCCAAACCAGAAGGCCGCCTTGTCCTGTCGCTGCTTCTCCTTGCGTTCCGCCATTGCAGAGAGCGTGTTCAGGTGCGCGTCTAGGACGTTGAAGTGGGATTGGAGCTCAGCTTCGAGCCGCTCGATGCCGGCGATCTGGAACATCTGGTCGAGGTATTTGCGATGGACCGCCGTCAAGCACAAATCCGGCGAGTGGATCTGCGCGATGACCGACGTGGCCGTCGTCAGGATCCGGCGCAGCTGCAATTGCCGGTTGTTGATCTCCACCGGCGAATCATCCCCTGTGAGCTCCTCGAGACTCTTGTCGGCGCGTTCGCGGATGCGGCCCATCCAGCTCTCGAGGAGAACGGGCAAAGACGCGACGAATTCCGCTGCTTCCTCGTGCTCCATGATGAGGTACTCAGGCGTGCCCCGTAACAGGCCAAACGTCGTATTGGTCGTCCTGTACGCAAAGTTTCCTGCGAAGGACATCGGCTGCATCATGTTGCCGTCGTCGAGGCTAGGCACGCCGTAGCGGGACCACTCCTCGAGAACCGCGGCTGCGTACGGCACAGGGTGTACGACAAGCGCCGCCCCCTTTGCCACGTCCAGCAATTGGTCCTTGGCCAGATCACTGTCCTCTGGGCTCTGCTCCCCGTTCGTATCGTCGTCGACCCGCCGCTCGAGAGAAAGCTTGCGAGCTGTGACGATCACGTGGGGATACGCCTTTCGCGTCAATTGCGCAGCCTTCTTCTTGGAGTTGGCATCTTCGATAGGACCGTCGATGGGCTCGATCACGTCCCCAGTGGGCGCGGCAGAGTGCTTCGACTGCTTGTCGACCGCTTTGGCCCGCTGCTTCTGGTCACTCGACTGCTGAGGATGTCGATCGATTCCGACTTCGTCCTTCAGCACGTACGGCTCGAGATTCGTCACTGCCCAGTTGATGAGATCGTGCGCGAGTTCGAACAGCCGGGGCCATTCGTGCCCTCCGAAGAGAACCGTCTCGTCCCCCATCTGCTGCATGGCCCTGCGCATCGCCTGGTTGAGATCGTGGATCGAGGCGTTCTCGAGACGTTGCTGGAGCCGTAAATAGTGGTTCCCGAGGCGACTCAGGCGAATCTCGATCGAGAAGAGCTCATCGGGGATGTGCTCGTCGGGTAGCAGCTTCTGTGCCGTCGTCTTGACCCGGGGGTCATGGTTCGCTCCGAACGTGAGCGTCACACCCGAGAAAAGGCCCTCCCCGTCTGCGTCCGAGATGTCTGAGGTCTCCCACATGTCGGTGAGCGCCATGTCGTCGACGCTTGCAGTGAGGCCAGCGAATCTCCCGGGGATCGTTCCGTCGAACGACTTGACCGCTTCGATAAGACTCGACGGGTCCGCCCAAGGGACTGCAAATGGGTAGCAGTAGATGACGTTGGCCAGGTCCACATGAAGGCGAGGCCAAGCGACGATGAGACTCTCGAGCCCGAGGCGATGGCTGCGAAGCTCGCTCTCGTAAACGTCGCCCTTGATTCGCTCCTCCACGTTGCTGACGTGCCTGGTGACATCGCGGAGCTTCGCCGAAAGGTCCACCGTGTTGTCGATGTAGTCAACGACCGCGTCGCCGACTTGGGCCACGGCACTGAAATAGTGGTGGTCGATCGAGGCGCGCGGCGTGCACAAACCGGGCGCGACCTTCGTGAGGACCAGTGCCAACGCGGTCCAAGACGCCCTGAGCCTTCGCTGCGACCCTTTCTGCGGCATCCTTCATGGTCACTGGGCATGAGCAGTTGAGCCCGCTCTCCACCTCCATGGCCGGATCGATCGCTTCGATGAGGTCCAGGACGCTGCGGACGATCGCTGCCGCCTCAGCGTCACGCTCTTTGAGCGCGTCGACGGGCGAATCACCCTTCGGAGACTTCAGAGCGCTTTTCGTTGCTTCGATCAGCCGCCGGATCCCTTGCCAGTCAGAGGTGTCTTCCCAGAGTTTCAAGTAGCGGGCGTACAGGTACGTCGTGAGGACGACGGCGTACGACGGCCATTTGACTGCGACCTTGAAGGATTCCGCCAGCGCTTCCTGAGCCACGCCTTGTTTGTCTTTCTCGCCAGTCTTGGCGCCCTCGCCGTTCTTCTCATTCTCCAAAATGGCGTCGATCGCGTCATCGAGGCTCCGGACGTCAACCGCATGGTGGTGCTTCTTCTTGAAGGCTCGGAGCGCATCTTGCAGCGTGTCGAACTCTCGGTCGAGCAGTTCGTCGGCGATGTCGTCCCACGTTCTCGGATCGTCGAGATCGATCTTCGTTCCCTGCCCGTTTGTCACCGCATCTCGGGCATCGGCACCGGCATCGGCATCGGCACCGGCACCGGCACCGGCACCGGGTGCAGGAATGGTCAGGGTCCGTGGTTGTCGCAGCGCCTCGTGATCTTCTGGGCCCACGCGGATCTCTCCTCGCCCGTCCTCGCCGTCGAATCGGCCGGTGCCAGCCGGCCCCTCGCCTGATAGCTGCAACGCTAGTGAGAATTGCGTTCTCGTGCTCGGGGAGCGAGGGGGCGAAGGGGCGAAGGGGCGAAGGGGCGAAGGATCCAATACAGGGCTCGCAAGTGCCCGCCGAATGCGAGGTTCGCCGAAGTGGCGCGACCTCTGGCTCTTTGCGCGGCCGTTCGTGGTCGACGAGGTCCTCGTCACTTGGCCGACGGCGTCGGCGAGCACGCTGCGCGCGCCGGGGCCATTGGGTCCGGAAGAGAGAGACGCGGTGGCAAGTCGCCTCGCCCGCGCCTGTCCTCCGTACCGGCGTTGAACGCCTGCGGTCGGCCCTCCCACTGGCCCCGGCGCGCGACCGCGGCCGGCGCAGTCAGGCGCCTGGCGGGACTTCCCACAAACCAACCGACGCGCCGCCCAGGGGGTAGTGGCCTGGCAGCCGCTCTCCCGACATGGCACGCTCCATGCGCTCTTGCATACCGGGCAGGAGCGTGCCGTCCTTGATCATCGCCATGAACGTGGCGCCGGCATTGCCCACATCGAAGAAGTCACGCTGCCACGACCATTTGAAGCCGCCGCCGTAGCGGAACCACGATCCGCCCAGCCCGGCGATCTCGTACGGGGAGCCGTCGGCACGGGTGGCGTCGGCCACCTGCTTCCACAAGCCCAGTACTTCACCCTGCTGGTCGTCGATCAGCACCTTTTGGTACGGATAGGTCCAGCCCTCGAGCCCCGCCATCTCGTGCCCGAGGGCGATGGCGCGGATCTCCTCGCGACCCACGGCCATGAACTCGTCGTTGGGCCCGACGTTCCAGCCGTAGGTCGCGTCCTCGGTATAGAGCTCGGCCATGTGCTGCCAGTTCTTCTTCGCCTCGCCCTGGCGGTTTGCCTCCAGCCAGCGCTCGACCATCTCCTCCAGTTCGGCACGCGGGTAGACGGGCATCGTCGTCAGTCCTCCTCTATCGACAGGGCGCGAGTGGGCCAGTACTTCACCGCCAGCTGGAGCTGGCCCCGCAGCTCCCGGTGGGCTCGGGCTCGAGGAACGTGAGGTCCTCTTTTCTTTTATACCGAAAAATACGGTCGGTGCCGCGCCACCGCAGGCGGCCTTGACCCTGGCACAGATCTCGGTCGACGACAATCCTCGCGGCGCCGCTCCTGTGCCTCAGGTGCGGCTCCGGACTGAAGGACCTGGCTGCCGTCCTTGCGCTCGGCGAGCAGCTGGGCATGGCACTCCCCGTCGCTGAGCTGACCGAACGCCCTACCGTCCGCGCCTTCGGTTTCCCTGGGAATGAAGTTGGACCTACCGTGCGGGGCATGTGCACCAGCAGGAAGGCAAGGTCATGAGTCAACGATCCGATCGGCGCGCCGGCGGGCATGGCCAAGATGCAGGAGGTCTACGGCTTCACCGTCGACCCCGCCGACCTCCCTGGGCGCTACACCGACATCACCGTCGAGCACCTCTTTGGCACCGTATGGACCGACGACACCATTGACCTGCTTCAACGGCGGCTCCTCACCATCGGAGTGCTGGCCGCGGAAGACAAGCCCGAGCTCCTCGAGATGCAGTTCGACTCGGCCCTCGAGCGTGGCGAGCTCACCGTCGAGCAGGTCCGCGAGGTCGTGGTACACCTGACCCATTACGTCGGTTGGCCCATCTCCACGGCGGTCAGCGGCGCCGCGGAGACGATCATCCGCCGCCGGGCCCAGATAGCCGCCGACTCCACAGACGGCTGACGTCGGTGCCCCGCATTGAGACCGAGGACGCCGCGCCCGGTGTCCGCGTCCTGACCTTCAACCGGCCCGAGGTGCGCAACGCGTTCGACACGGCCATGTACCTCGAGCTGACGGCCGCGTTGCGTGCCGCCGACGCCGACGATCGGGTCGGCGCCGTCGTCATGACCGGGAAGGACGGCGCATTCACCTCCGGCGCCGACCTGGCCGAGATGGCCGCACTCGCGACCGGGACCAAGGTCGACGGCTCCGATCGGGGCTTCCAAGGCCTGCTCGACTGCCTCGGTGACATATCGGTGCCGCTGCTCGCCGCGGTCAACGGCGTGGCGGTCGGGCTGGGCTTCACCATGCTGGCGCACTGCGACCTGGTGCTCGTCGCCCGCGACGCCCGCCTGCGCGTCCCGTTCTCCGAGCTCGGCGTGCCGCCTGAAGCGGCCAGCAGTTTCCTGTTCCCAGCCGTGATGGGCTGGCAACGCGCCGCGCGCGTCCTCCTCACGTCGGACTGGGTGAGTGCCGAGGAGCTCGTCGACCTCGGGCTGGCCCTGCAGGTGTGCGACCCCGGCACAGTGCGCGGCGAGACCGTGACGCTGGCGGCGAGGGTCGCCGCGTTCCCTCGTCCCTCCACGCGGGCCATCACCTCGCTCATGCGGGCAGCCCGGCACGATGCCGTGCGCGAGGCGAACCGGCGCGAGCAAGGTGCGTTCGCCCAGGTGCTCTCGGGGGCCGCGCAGCGCGGCACCCTGGCGGAGTTCGCGGCGAAGGCGCCGCCGGCCTGACCATGCGACTCGGCATCACCGCTGCGCTTACCGACCGCGATCTGGCACCGGCCACGCTCGCCGTCGCGGTCGAGGAGGTCGGCTTCGACTCGTTGTGGCTCCCCGAGCACACGCACCTCCCGCTGCGAGAGGACCTGCCACCCGCGCTCGTCGAGGGCATCCGCCTCGACGACTACAAGCGCTGTCTCGATCCGCTCGTCGCGCTGGCCACCGCCGCGGCCGTGACGACGCGCATCGGCCTGGGGACCGGCATCTTGCTCGCCGCGCAACACGACCCGATCCTCTTGGCCAAGGAGGTAGCCACCTTGGACCACCTCTCCGGCGGCCGGGTGACGCTCGGGGTCGGCTACGGCTGGAACCGGGCCGAGGCAGAGGACCACGGCGTCGACTTCGCCCGTCGCCGCGCCGTCGTGGCCGAGCACCTCGCCGCCATGGAGGCGATCTGGTCGCACGATGAAGCAGAGTTTCACGGGGAGTTCGTCGACTTCGGCCCGACCTGGTCGTGGCCCAAGCCGGTCCAGCGACCCCGCGTGCGCACGCTGGTTGGCGGGGGCGCCACCGAGATGGTGCTCGCTGCGGCGGCCGTCCTCGACGGCTGGATCCCGATCGGCGGCAGCGGCCTGGCCACCGCGCTCCCCCGGCTGCGCGCGCTGGCCGAACAGGCCGGCCGCGATCCGGCCGCGCTCAGCGTGATCCCGTTCGGGACAATGGCGGAAAAGGGCAAACTCGAGCACTTCGCGAGCCTCGGCGTGACCGAGGTGGTGCTGCGCATCCGGGCCGGGGACGAGCGCTCGGTCCGGTCCGAGCTCGAGGCGCTTGCCTCGCTCGTCCCGTTCGCGGCCACACTGGAGACGGCATGACAGACCTCACAGACCTCATCGGCGACACCACCCCCCGGCAGGGGAGCACCACGCCGCTGCCCAGGATCATCAGCGTGGACGACCACATCGTCGAGCCGCCCCACCTGTGGGACTCCTGGCTGCCGGACCGGTTCCGCGACCGCGGTCCCAAGGCAGAGCGCCGGGGTATCGGCGAGATGGAACACATCGGCGGTGGCACCTACCGCCAGAGTTTCGACCCCGACGGGCCGCAGGCGGACTGCTGGGTCTACGAGGACCTCGTCTACATCAACAAGCGCCACGTCGCTGCCGTCGGCTTCGACCGCGACGACATGACGATGTCACCGATCACCTACGACGAGATGCGCCCGGGCTGCTACGAGCCCAAGGCCCGCATCGCCGACAACGAGGCGAACTGGGTCGACGCCTCGCTGTGCTTTCCGACCTTCCCGCGCTTCTGCGGCCAGACCTTCCTCGAGGCCAAGGACAAGGAGCTCGCGGAGGCATGCGTTGTCGCGTACAACGACTTCATGGTCGAGGAGTGGTGCGGCGCCAGCGGCGGCAAGCTGATCCCGCTGTGCATCATCCCGCTCTGGGACGCGGTGAAGGCCGCGGCCGAGGTGCGTCGCAACGCGGCCCGCGGTGTGCGCGCCGTCTGTTTCAGCGAGATCCCGCCGCACCTCGGGCTGCCCAGCATCCACAGCGGCTACTGGGATCCGTTCTTCGCCGCCTGCGAGGAGACCTCCACCGTGGTGTGCATGCACATCGGGTCCTCCTCGAAGATGCCGGCGACGTCGGCTGACGCTCCGGTCGCGGTGGCAGCGACGCTGAGCTTCGGCAACGCGATGTCGTCCTTGACCGACTTCTTGTTCTCGGGCGTCCTCATCCGGTTCCCCGCTCTGGTCCTCGCCTACTCGGAGGGGCAGATCGGCTGGCTGCCCTACATCCTCGAGCGGGCCGACGACGTGTGGCGCGAGCACCGTGCCTGGGGCGGCGTGAAGGACATCGTGCCCGAGCCGCCGTCGACGTACTTCCACCGCCAGGTCTACGGGTGCTTCTTCCGCGACCAGCACGGGCTGGACTCGCTCGGGGTCATCGGCGCCGACCGCATCACCTTCGAGACCGACTACCCCCACACCGACTCGACCTGGCCCGACACGCGGGCCGTCGCCGAGCACCTGGTGCGGGACCTCTCCGACGACGACGTGTACCGCATCATGCGGGGGAACGCCATCGCCATGCTCGGCCTCGACATCACGTGAAGCTCGGCGACGTCATCAACCCCGACGCCGCCCGCTGGGGCAAGCCGCTCGACGGCATCCGGGTCCTCTCCCTCGAGCAGATGCAGGCGCTGCCCTTCGCCACCCAGCTGCTCGGCCGCCTCGGCGCCGACGTCGTGAAGGTCGAGGCACCGGGCACGGGCGACCTCGGGCGCAGCGCGATGCCAGCCATGACCGACCCCGCGGGTCGCCCGGTCGGCGCCACCTTCATGCGCAACAACCTGTCGAAGCGCTCGGTCGTCATCGACCTGAAGACGCCGGCCGGGCGCGACCTCGTGCTACGCCTGGCGCCGAACTTCGACGTCGTCGCCGAGAACTTCCGCGCCGGCGCGGCCGAACGGCTGCGGCTGGCCTACGACGACGTGGTCGCCGCTCACCCGAGCGTGGTCTACCTCTCGATCTCGGGCTTCGGCCGGCCCGTGCAGCCCGGCGCCGACTCCTCGCCCTACGACGGCTGGCCCGCTCTGGCCTCCATCGTCGAGGCGATGAGCGGGGCCTACGAGTTCAAGCGGCCCGAAGGCCAGCCCCCGATCGGCTCACCCATGGGCGGCCTGGGCGATATCGCCACCGCGCTGTTCGCGGTCATCGGCACCTTCGCCGCGCTGCGCCAGCGCGATCGGACGGGGCGGCCCCAGCGCGTCGACGTCGCCATGCTCGACGCCATGGTGGCCATGCTCGACGTCGTGCCCAACTTCTGGTCCATGGGCATGCCGATGGGCACGCCCTGGCCGGGCATCCTGCACGGGTTCCGCGCGGCCGACGGCTGGTTCATGCTCCAGGTTCTCCGCCCGCACCAGTGGCCGGACCTGGCCCGGGCGATCGTGCGGCCCGACTGGGCCGACGACCCGCGCTTCGCCACGCCTCAAGGCTGGCTCGACCACCTCGACTCGGACATCCGCCCGGCCATTGAGTCCTGGGCGAGCAGGCGGAGCCGCCGTGCGGCCTGCGACGCGCTCGAACGCGGCCGGCCTGGTGGCCGGGCCCGTCGCCACCGACGCCGATGTGGTCGCCGATCCCCACCTGGCCGCTCGCCACATGCTCGTCGAGCACCCGCGCACCGACGGGGTCGACCAGCCGGTGCTCATCCCGGGCCTCCCGGTCAAGTTCGCCGACGTCGCCGAGGGTCCCGAGACGCGGGTGCCGTGGCTGGGTGAGCACACCGACGAGATCCTCGGTGCAGAGCTCGGCCTGGGGCCCGACGAGCTGGCGCACCTGCGCGAGGACCGCGTCATCGCCTGACGGCCGATGACGCCGCGCGCGCTATCTGCGCCGCGTCGGCCCGCATCCACCGGCGCCGGGCGCGCCGCTCTCTAATACCGAGGCAGGGCCACGAAGGTCACCACGTACGCGAACAACGCCGCGCCGACCAGCGTGCAGGCGTGGAACACCTCGTGGAAGCCGAACACCCGAGGCCAGGGGTCCGGTCGTTTGCGGGCATAGACCAAGGCGCCGGCCGTGTACACGGCGCCGGCCGCCAGCGCGAGTGTGAAGCCGACCCAGCCAAGGCCCCGCACGAGCTGCGGTGCCACCACGACCGGACACCACCCCACCACGACGTAGGGCAGGGCGACCACCCACTGCGGCGCATCGAGCCACAGCTGGCGCAACGTGATGCCCGCCACCGCGCCACTCCAGGCGAGCGCGAGCAGGAGCAGCTGGGCCCAGCCGCGCAGGGCCAGGACGGCGACCGCGGTGCTCGTGCCGGCGATGCCGATGAAGATCGCGCTGTGGTCGGCCCGTCGCATGCGCCGCCAGGCGGGCGCAGACCAGCGCACGCGGTGGAAGGCGGCGCTCGTCCCGAACATGACGAGCATGCCGGCGACATAGATGATCAGTGCCGCCCGGGCCGCGGCGTCCGGGGCAGCGGCGATCAGGAAGGGACCGCCGATCAGCCAGCCCACGAACGCGCCCACATGGAGCCAGCCACGTAGCAGCGGGCGCTGGTCGAAGGCGTCGGCGTGGCCGCCCGCGGCGCTCCTCCTTGGTCCTGGATCACGGCGTTCATGACGGGACCTCCGGTTCGAGGCGGTCGGCCAGCTCCACTTCACTGCGTGCGATGCCGAGCAAGAAGAGGATCGCGTCGAGATACGGCACGCTCAGCGCGGTGTCGGCGGCCTGGCGCACCACCGGCTTAGCGTTGAACGCGATGCCCAGCCCGGCGACGGCCAGCATGTCGATGTCGTTGGCGCCGTCGCCGACGGCGATCGTCCGGGCCAACGGCACGCCCGCGGCCTCGGCGAAGCGCACCAGCGCGTCGGCCTTGCCCGCCCGGTCCACGACGGCGCCCTCCAGCTCACCGGTCAGCACGCCGTCGTCGAGAGCGAGGACGTTCGCCGCCAGGTGGTCGATGCCGAGGTCGCGCGACCAGGGGTGCGATGACCTGCACGAAGCCGCCACTCACGACGGCCAACTCGTAGCCGAGCCGCTTCAGCGTCCGCACGAGCGTCCGCGCGCCGGGCGCGAGCAGGATGCCCGCGCGCACCGCCTCGAGGTCGACGTCCCTGAGCCCTGCCAGCAGCCGCACCCGCTGGCGCAGGGCGTCGGTGAAGTCGAGTTCGCCGGCCATGGCGGCCGCGGTCACGGCCGCCACCTCCGGGCCACAGCCGCACCGCTCGGCCAGCAGGTCCACGACCTCACCTTGGAGCAACGTCGAGTCGGCGTCCATGACGATGAGGTGCTTGGCCCGGCGGTGCAGCCCGGCGGGCTGCACCGCGAGGTCGACCTCCAGGTGCGCCGCCTCTTGGGCCAAGGAGCGGCGGAGCAGGTCGAGGTCGGGCCCGGTCACCGAGAGCTCGTAGCTGCACACCGGGTACGACGCCAGCCGGACGATCCGTTCGATGTTGCCGCCGCAACGCGCCACGCAGCCGGTCACGCCCTCGAGCGCGGCGGCGTCGACGTCGGGCGCGAGCAGCGTCACCAGATGCCGGTCGGTCGTCTCGTCCAGCGCCGATTCCACCAGGGGATCGACGGCGACCTCGACCCGGGCACCGGCCAGCGCCGCGGCCAGCGCGGCGCGCACCTCGTCGGACTCGCCCGCGTCGTCTGACCCCAGCCGGACCTCCGTGCACAACAGCAGTCGCCCGTGCACCCTGATCTGCTCGACGTCGTCGACCGCCACGCCGCGGGCGCCCAGCACCGAGAAGAGACGGTGCGCGATGCCCGGTGCGTCCTGGCCCCGCACCGTCACCAGGAACGATGACGGTGCGACGTCCGCCGCACTCACGACAGGGTGACGTCCTTCTCGGCGACCCAGCCGGATCCCTCGACCCAGCGCCGTATGACGCGGGCGGGCACCCCGGCGACGACGCAGCGGTCCGGGATCTCGCCGCGCACCACCGCACCGGCTGCCACGACGACGTGCTCGCCGATCTGCGCGCCCGGGAGGATCACCGCATTGGCCCCGATCCAGCTGCCGGAGCCGACGCGGACCGGTGCCTCGGTCGGCCATTGGCGTCCGATCGGCTCGACCGGATCGAGGTAGGTGTGGTTCTGGTCCGTGATGTAGACGTAGGGCCCCGTCTGGATGTCGTCGCCGATGACGATCTCCCAGTGCCCCACGATGTGCGAGCCGCGTCCGATGAGACAGCGGCTGCCGATGGAGACGACGGGGTCGGTCGGCATCTCCTGGCCGGGCGCCATGCCGGCCGAGATCGACGCGTAGGGGCCCACGATCGTCTCGGACCCGATGTGGACCAGGTGCTCGTTGTAGACCGCGCCCTGCGGGAACAAGAGACACGCGCCGGGTCCCAGGTGCCCGAACCGCTGCCCGCGCTGATCGCCCGGCCCGACGGCCCCGAGCTCGGCTGCGCCCTCCCACGCCGCGTGGACAAGGCGGGACAGGGGGCGGAGCAGCACCGGGGGGAGGGACCTCGCCCAGCTCACGCCGGAATGGTAGGTGGTCCAGGAGTGGGCCCGCGACGGGCCTGGCACCAGGCCTTCGGCGACCCGGTAGGTAAACTCACAGTGTGCAGGCCCTCCCCGCAGGCGGCGGGGGCGACCCCACGCCGCCATCGGCTCCCGAGGCCGGGCAACCGGGCTCTGGGCAACCGATCGACCGCCGCCAGTTCCTCCAGCTTTCCGCGCTGGGCGCCGCGGGCGCGGCCGCCGGCCGGCTTGGGCGGAGCGGACGCAAGCCCAAGAAGCCGCACGCGCACGCGCGCCACCACAAGAAGCCCAGCGTCCCGGCGGTGCAAGCCACCACGCTCGCCAGCGGTGTCATCGTGCCGACGGCGCCGTGGTTGATCGCGGAGAACAAGAAGACGGGCACCCTCAACTGGATCTGCAACCACGTGCAGCCGGACCACGCGCTCGAGGGCTTCGCCAGCCAAGTCAGCGCGGTGCACGGGGACGACATCGCGCTCTTCGTCAACACGACGGCCGCCGCGGTCCAGACGCAGGTGTACCGCATGGGGTACTACCAGGGGTACGGGGGCCGGCTCCTCCTCCAGACCGACTTCGTGCCGGCAACACCCCAACCGGCGCCGACGCTCTCTGCCGCGGGCACGGTCAGCTGCCCGTGGACGCCGACGATGATGCTGAACGTCACCAAGGACTGGCCGCCCGGGTGCTACCTGCTGAAGCTGGTGGGCAGCGGCGGCGAGCAGCAGTTCGTCCCGCTCACCGTGCGCGACGACACCTCTATGGCGTCCTACGTGATCCAGAACAGCGTGACGACGTGGCAGGCCTACAACCTCTGGGGCGACTACAGCCTCTACTACGGCCGCAACGCCGCCGGCGGCTCCGACTTCGCCAGCCGCGCCCGCATCGTGTCCTTCGACCGGCCCTACCCCCGGACCTGGGCCTCGGGCGCGGCCGACTTCGTGGGCAACGAGCTTCCGCTGCTCATGCACCTCGAGAGCCTGGGCCTCGACCTCACGTACTGGACCGACGTCGACCTGCACACCCAACCGCAGCTCCTCATGAACCACAAGTGCCTCTTCAGCCTGGGCCACGACGAGTACTGGTCACAGCCCATGCGCCAGGGTGCCGCGCAGGCGAGCGCGGCCGGCGTCAACCTGGCCTTCCTCGGCGCCAACGCCTGCTACCGCCAGATCCGCATGGAGCCGAGCGCACACGGGCCCAACCGGTTGCAGGTCTGCTACAAGGACGCGGCCGAGGATCCCATCGCGAGCCAGCAGCCGACGCTGACCACGGTCAACTGGAACCAGGCTCCGCTCGACCAACCCGAGTCGATGCTCATCGGCGCCATGTACCAATCCGTCGGGGCCAAGGCCCCCTTGGTCGTGACCGACGGGTCCTCGTGGTTCTACGACGGGTGCAACGTGAGCGACGGCGATTCCTTCCCCAACGTCATCC
Source organism: uncultured Acidimicrobiaceae bacterium (assembly GCA_963825965.1). Taxonomy (GTDB): domain Bacteria; phylum Actinomycetota; class Acidimicrobiia; order Acidimicrobiales; family RAAP-2; genus Bog-473. The sequence continues at coordinate 309,661 of CAWGUX010000011.1, read as the reverse complement.
TCGGCGAGTACGACCGCTTCGTGCCCTCGCTCCCGGGACCGCGCAACCTCGACGTCCTCGCGCATTCACCCGTCCCCGGGCAGTCCAACTGGTCCGACGTGACCTACTACACCGCACCCGGCAACGGCGGCGGAGTGCTCGCCAGTGGCTCCGCGAGCTACGTCTCCATGCTCTCGACCACCGGCGTCATCCCCTCCATCGTGATCCCGGGCCCTTTCCCCGGCATCACCGAAGTCGTCCGCCGGGCCATGGAGAACGTCTACGGCCGCTTCGGCCTCGGCCCCGCCACCTCCTATGGCAGCTCGGGCGGCAACTGGTCCGACATCTACACCGGAGCCGCCGCGACGGCGGGCACCGCCGCGGGCACCCCGTCGGCCTGAGCAGCACCGACCTCGCCCGACCTCTCGCAGGTGGGGCACACACCGCTCGGACCTGCAGCCAGGCGTGCATGACACCACTTTTGGGCGTGGCGCCCCTACCATCGGCCCGCAGACATGGGCACATCCGACGACTCTCGCTCACGGGCGCGCCGACCGTTCGCGTGGGGAGCCTTGGCCACCGCCGGACTCGCCGGGGTGGTGCTGAGCGCCTGTTCCTCCTCCCCCACCCACCACGACGCGGCGGCCAAGGACGCACCGACGACGACCACCACGACGGCGCCGAAGCCCGGCGTGCCCGCTGACCGGGCTCCCGGCTCCCGGCGGAACGGTGCCGCAGCGCCCGGCCATGGCAGTCAAGATCGACAACTACCCCGCCGGCCGTCCCCAGTCGGGCCTCGACAAGGCCGACATCGTCTTCGAAGAGCCGGTCGAAGGCGGCATCACCCGCTATGCCGCGGTCTTCCAGTGCCAGAACGCCTCGCTGGTCGGCCCGGCCCGATCGGCCGCGCAACATCGACATCGGGATCCTCGGCCAGCTCGGCAACCCGCTGCTGGCCCACGTCGGCGGCATCAACCCGGTCCTGGCCAACATCGACGCCTCGCCCATCGTCAACGTCGACCTGGGCGACTCCAACTCGCTGATGATCCACCCGCCGGGCAAGGTCCCGCCCGACGCGGACTACACCTCGACGGCCATCGTGTACGGAACCCACCCGACGATGACCACCGCCGCCGCAGCCCCTGTTCTCCTATTCGACGGCCCTGCCGGGCGGCGGTTCGCCGGTCTCGACGGTCCACATCGACTTCTCGGGCACTTCCAACGTGACGTGGAAGTGGAACGCGACGACCAACACGTTCCAGCGCTTCTACAACGGGACCACGCCCGACATGCTGGCCGACGGCGCGCAGAACCAGACGCCCAACGTCGTCGTGCAGTACGTGCAGATCAGCTACGGCCCCTGGCTCGAGAACTCCGAGGGTGGGCTCGAGGTGCAGGCCGACCTCTACCCCAACGCCAGCGGCACGGCCGAGATCTTCCGCAACGGCATGGCCTTCCCCGCCACCTGGCACCGTGGCGCGCTCGGTGACCCCACGCAGTTCGTCAACGCGTTCGGCGTGACGATCCCGCTCGAGCCCGGCACGACGTGGGTGGAGCTGGTGCCCAACACCATCTTGGCGACGACGTACGCCCTAGCCGGCGTCGCCAGGGCCACCCAGCGTGACTTAGCCGGGCTTGCGCGCCACGACCGCGAGCAGCAGGCAATCTTCGGCGGCGGCGAACACGCCCGGGTGCGCGCTCGGCCTCGGCCTCGTCGAACGCCCCGCCGCCACGCCACGCCGCATCAGGTTGAGGCCCTTGCACTCGCTGACGACGAACCCAGCGCGCTTCGAGCAGGGCCGCCAGCTGGCCGCGGCGCCGTACTCGATCTTGTGGTCGTGGTTCATCGGCTCGTCCGAACGCAGCCGCCACACCGGGCCGTTGGGCGTGTCGAGGCAGAACCACCCGCCGGGCGCCAGGACCCGGAACGCCTCGCGCACCACCTGTTCGCCCTGGGCCTCGGAGACGTGCTCAATGGACTGGCCGCTGTAGACGAGGTCGAAGGACCCGTCCTCGTAGCGCCCCAGGTCGACCATGGAGTGGAAGGCGAACTCCACCGGGCCGAGCTCGGAGACGCACCGGCTCGCCCGATCGAGCCGCCCTGGTAGATCTCGTCTCGCTCCTCGACCGGCAGGTCGACCACCACGAGGCGCTCGAAGGGATAGGGGTAGCCGAGGTGGACGAGCGCACCGTCGGGCAGGCCCTGGTGGGTGCCCCCCAGGTCGAGGATGCGCGCGGCGCACGGCAGGCCGGCGACGAACTCGCTGCGGCTCACGTGCATGGAGAGCAGAACGTTGCCGATGGGGACCCGGCGGCGGAACTCCTCAGAGTGGGCCAGTGCCTCCGCCACCCCGTGGCGCGAGAGCGCACCCGACGCCAGCCTCTCGGTGTAGTCGGCACCGCCGACGGCGTCGGGCTCGCGATCCAGGATGACGTTGAAGGCCATGCGCACCGACTGCTTGGGCGGCAGGAAGCGGAACGGCACCGTCGGGACCACACGGTCGAACACGCGGAAGATCCGTCGCTTCCAGTCGTCGGCCGGCATCGGTCCCCATTGTGGCTGCTGGGCTCGCCGCGCACCGATCCCGGACGCGAAGCGCTCCGGACAATCACCCGAGGAAGAGACGGGAGACGGCCCGGAGGCTTCGGCCCTGTGAGAGGCGGGGTGCCGCTCGGGTTATCGCTTAGGACTCGAGCGTGATGGGGAGGTCGTCGGGATCCAACGTCTCAGCAGACGGAGCCTCGCTGCCCTCGTCTTCGGTCGGGGTGAGGTACTCGCGCACGCGGTCGTTGATCTCGACCATCAGCTGCGGGTTCTCCGAGAGGAACGTCTTGACGTTCTCCCGGCCCTGGCCGAGCTGTTCGCCCTCGTAGGTGAACCAGGCGCCCGACTTCTTGATGAACCCGAGCTCGACCGCCACGTCGAGGAGGGACCCCTCGCGGCTGATGCCTCTGCCGTACATGATGTCGAACTCGGCCTGCTTGAACGGCGCCGAGCACTTGTTCTTGACGACCTTGACCCTGGTGCGGTTGCCGACCACGTCGGCACCGTCCTTGATGGCCTCGATGCGCCGGATGTCGAGGCGGATCGACGAGTAGAACTTCAGCGCGCGGCCACCGGGAGTGACCTCGGGGCTGTTGTGGACCACGACGCCGTCAACCAGGTAGTTGTGGCTGTCTTCGACTTCGATGTCGAACCGATGCATGGACCGGGTTGGCGGCTTGACATGGATGTCCGTCACGGGGAGTGCCACGAGTTCGTGGCGCATCGGCGTGAAGTCTGGCTCGACGGCGAACCGGCCTCGGTAGGCCGGGAGCAACTTGTAGTCCATGCGCGGATGCACGAACGGTGCGATCAGCGCGTGGAGCTTGGCCGTCTCCCCGTTGGCGAAGACCAGCAGAGCCTTCTTTGCGGCGCCGGAGGCGACCAGCTTCGCCCGGATGCCCCAGGTGTCGGCCAAGTACGCCACCAGGCGCTCCCGGGTCTCCGGTTCCATCGCTTCGACGCAGATGGTGGCTCGCCCACGTCAGTCCCGCCGTCCGGCGCTGCGATCCCTTGGAGCGGATAGCGAAGTGACCGTCGTCCATGTACCAGAGAGCCAACGACAACGGCGTCAGGGCCTTCAGATAGTCGTCGTCGAAGACCTTCTTCTGGTCGACGTAGACCGCCTGGCGAAGTGGGGCCAGCTCGGGCAACGGCTGGAAGTCGTACGTGACGACGCCGTCCTTCCGGACGTGGCGACTTGACCCCACGTTCGAGAGCAAGGACGCCTTCCAGTCGGCATAGGCCGTCTGCTTCTCGCAATGACTGTAGCGGAACCGGGCTCCGTGGCCGCTCCGCGTCGACGACAGGGAGCCATCACCCATCAGAGTTCCTCGCAACGCCTCCCATTTGGAAGTCCGAGAAGTAGTGCGGCAATGCTTCGAGCACACGGTCGCCGACCTTCAGCTTGCCGGCCTCGCGCCAGCCGCTTGGTGTCCGGATCAAATGGTTTTCCGTGCAGGCCAGCTGGGCCCGTCCGTTCTTCATCGGCTTAGCCACGGTGATCTGCAGGAACTTGTCGGTGACCCCGTTGTCGAACCAATTGACGACTCGCTTCGGGACGATGGCCCCGACCTCAGGGTCATAGGACAGCACCTCGACGGGGAGACGCTGGTTGACGATCTTCCCGATCTTCTCCGTGCTGCCGTCGGCCAGGATCACACGGGAGTTGTAATTGAAGCACCCGTACATGACGCCGATTTTTTCCCGCAGCTGGTTGATGAAGATGGCGATGGTGCTCGACTTCGACAAGCGTCCCCGTCAGCTTGCGCAGCGCCTGGGACATCAGGCGCGCCTGGAGGCCGACGTGGGTGTCACCCATCTCACCTTCGATCTCGGCCCGCGGCGTGAGCGCAGCCACCGAGTCGACGACGAGGATGTCGAGCGCGCCCGGAGCGGATGAGCATGTCGGCGATCTCGAGCGCCTGCTCACCGGTGTCGGGTTGCGAGATGAGGAGGTCGTCGACGTTGACACCGATCGCCCGCGCGTAGACCGGGTCCATGGCGTGCTCGGCATCGACGTAGGCGCAGATCCCGCCGTTGCGTTGTGCCTCGGCCACGGCGTGCATCGCCAGGGTCGACTTTCCGGAGGACTCCGGGCCGTAGATCTCCACGATGCGGCCGCGGGGCAGGCCGCCGATGCCGAGTGCGAGGTCCAAGGAGAGCGCGCCGGTGGAGATCGATTCGATGTTCATGCTGAGGTTGTCGCCCATGCGCATGACCGAGCCCTTGCCGAACTGCTTCTCGATCTGTCCCAGCGCGGCATCCAGTGCCTTGTCCCGCTCCGATTCGGCCATCCCTCTCTCCTCTACTCCCTCTTCGCTGTCTTTCTGTCGTCTCTTCGCTCTGACGTTGCGTGCTGCTCGTTGCCCTGCTCTGTGGCCGGCTCGCTCGATCGGCCTCTCGTCGTGACCCTACGGAGAGGGTGTGACGGGTCCCGGTCGGGCGGCTGCCTGCGAGGCCACATTAACGAACAGGTGTTCGTACAGACGCGGACCCTCCCGCACGAAGGGCCCGGCATAGAACGGTCGCTTCGACCGCCGACGGGGCGGCCAACCCCGGTCGTGGGAAGCTGACTGTTCGCCGGGTGGGAACGGTGGAGAAAGGACATGGTGTTCCGCGGGAGAAAGCTGGTGGCCGTCGCGTTGGCCGGGCCCCTGGTCGTCGGGACCCTGGCCGCCGCCGTGGCTCTCCCGGTCAGCCCGGTCAGCCCCGTCCTTGCCGGCGCGAGCACGAGCTCCGGCTCACCTGACGCCACGACGCTCTACCGAGAGGCCATCGACACGACCCACTCGTGGTCGGTCCACTACGCCTCGGACTCGGCCCAGTCCAACCCCTCCCAGTCCAACTCGGCCCAGTCCAAGGAGACGCTCCTCGAGAGCGGCGACGCCGGGCCGGCATCAGGGAGCCAGACCGTGACGATGGGCACGGGGTCGATCTCCATCATCGTCATCGGCGGCATCACCTATGTGAAAGGAAACGCGGGCGGTCTCGAGACGCTCGTCGGGCTCAGTGCGTCGCAGGCCGGCCAGACCGCGAACAAGTGGATCGAATTCTCCACCGACAACGCGGCGTTCGCTCAGGTCGTCGCCGGCGTCCGCTCGAGCGACATCGCGCAGGAGCTGCGCGTTGAAGGGTCCGCTCTCACTCGAGCGTCCGCGCACGCATGGGCGGCACGGCGGTCGACGGGATCGAGGGGACACAGAAGTTCGGGCACACGACGGACCATGTGGTCCTCTATGTCCGGGCGCACGGTTCGCACGTGCCCGTCGAAGAGGACTCGGTGAACGCCAAGGGTCAGCCCACCACGGCCGAACACATCGCCTATTCCAAGTGGGGCGAGGTCGTGCGTCCACGCGCACCGCAGGCGGCCGCCTCCATCGGGCCCGTCAGCGCGGTGTGATGCGCGCCGGCTCAGGTATCGCACAGGCGTGACTCAGGTCGGGCGACCCGAATCATGCGACTGCGCCGGCCGTGGGACAATGAACTGGTTGCCCACCGGGCTCGAGCGAGCGCAGACGCGCGACCAGTGCCGGCCCACCCACCAGGAGAGTGAAGGCCATGTGCCCATCCGCCATTCGCGCCGCCGCGGCCGTCGCGGCCGCCGCCGGCACGAGCCTCGCCGCCCTCGGTGCATTGGCCGCGGGACCGGTGCCGCTCGCCGGCGCCGCGTCGAACAGCCAGAGTGCGCAGGCGGAGTACAAGGCAGCCATCAAGGCGATCGGCACCAAGGGTGTGCACTTCGTCTCGGCCGCGCTGCAGAGCGGTGTCAGCCTCACAGTGGTCGGTGACACTGGTACCACGTCGGGTGCACAGAAGCTGACGGTGAAGAACGGAAAGACCATCGAACACATGAACGCTCTCGTGGTCGGGTCGACTGGATACGTCGACGCCAACGCAGCCGCCCTTCACCACGTCATCGGTCTCACCAGTAGCCAGTCGTCGAAGTACGCCAACGAATGGCTGTCGTTCCCGACGTCCAACAGCTCGCTGGCCGAGCTGGTGAACGGGCTCCTCGACTCGCAAGTCGCTTCCGAGCTGCAGATAGGCGGTCCGTTCACCTACGGCGCGGCCACCACGGTCGACGGCCAGCGCGCGGTGGCGGTGCGCGGCTCGGTGGGCACCGAGAGCGGCTCCAGCGTGCCGGTCGTCCTCTACATCCCGGCCACGGGTTCTCCCCTTCCGATTGAGGAGATCACCAACCCGGGTCAAAGTGGCCGCGGCTCCTCCATCCACGGCACTGTGGCGTTCTCCAAATGGGGCGAGTCGATCACCGAGAAGGCGCCCCCGCACGCGCTGTCGCTCCTCAAGATCGTGCCGCCGACGTCGGGCGCCACCTCGACCACGGCGCCGACGGGGGGCTGACCCCGTGCCGCCCCGGCTCGAAGCCGTACGGGGCGACATCACCGCTGAGCTCGTCGACGCCGTCGTCAACGCGGCCAATGCGGGTCTGCGCGGCGGCGGTGGCGTCGACGGCGCCATCCACCGGGCCGCCGGGGCGGCGCGACTGGAGGAGGCCTGCCGCGCCATCGGCGGCTGCGCGGCGGGGCACGCAGTGGTGACCGACGGCTTCGCCCTCCCCGCGCGCTTCATCATTCACACCGTGGGCCCCGTGTGGCGCGGTGGCACCGCGGGCGAGCCCGAGACGCTCGCATCGTGCTATCGGTCCGCCCTCGCCGTGGCGGACCAGGTCGGCGCGCACTCGGTGGCGTTTCCGGCCATCTCGACCGGTGTGTACGGCTATCCCTCGGAGGAGGCCGCCGCGATCGCCGTGACAACCGTCGGCGCGGCGGACGCCCAGGTATCCCTCGTCCGATTCGTGGCCTTCGACGAGGCGACGCATGCGCACTACCTCGAGCTCTTGACCTGATCGTCTCTCGACCTGTCCGAGGGGCGCGTGCAACGCCTCGGCGCAGACACGCACGATTGCCTCAGCGCGATGACGTCAGGTTGTAGACGGTCACCCCGCCCACCGTCTCCGCGGTGAAGTGCGACTCGACCCACGAGGTGATCTGTGACGCGTCGTCACTCGAGCCGCGCCACCGGTGCCTCCCGCGCCGCCCGGTCCGGCGAACCCACCGATGCCCCCGCCCCCGCTGGCGATGAAGTAGTGGACTTTGGCCTGTGCGACGTACGTCTCGAACTCGGCGAGCGTGGGGGCGGGATCGGTCCCGTTGAAGCCCCCGATCGCCATGATCGGCTCACCACTGGCCAGCTGGTAGCCCGCCGCGTTGTTCGAGTTCACGGTCGCGGCGGCCCAGGTGTACCGGCCGGCGCCGGCCTGCAACAGCTTCGTCAGCGCGGGGTTCGACTGGCTGCCGCTGAGGAACCCGCCAGCGCCGCGCGCACCACCGACGCGTGGGACCGTGCCGCCGCCGTTGCCCGACCGGCCCGCGACGCCACCGCCGGGGAACCCGCCGCCCGCGAAGGCGCCGCCGGGAAACCCGCCGCCGGGGAAACCGCCTCGGCTCCCGGTCCCGCCGGGGGCGGCGCCTTGGCCGCCCGGGAACCCACCGCCGAAGGACCGCCGGAATCCGCCACCGGGGAACCGGCCGGCGAACCCTCCGGGGAACGTCCCGCCGGGACCACCTCGACCGCCCGTCGGCGTGGGCGTCACCGACGGGATCGCGCCGTCGTGCGGCGTCGCCGCGGTGGCGACGGTGGAGAACAAGGGCGCGGCGAGTGCGGCGCCGAGGCCGAGCACGGCCACGAGCCCAACTGCCAGCTTCGGGACGGTCCGCAACAGCGGCAGGGCCAGGATGGCCGCGACGCCGAGCACACCCGCGACGAGAACGAATGGCCGCAGTGCGGGGAACCAGTCCGAGGTCCGGCCGAGCAGCACGTAGCTCCAGACGACCGTTGCTCCCAATCCGGCGGCCAGTCCGACGCGACCGACCCAAGCCGCACGCCGTTCCCACAACCCCATGGTGGCGATACCCACCAGCGCACCCAGCGGCGGCGCGAGGGCGACGGTGTAGTAGGGGTGGATGATGCCTTGCGCCATGCTGATGGTGAGGCCGATGCAGACCAGCGAGCCGCCCCAGAGCAACAGCGCCGCCCGCTCGCGGTCCGTGCGCCGAGCGCGGATGGTGACCAAGAGGAGCACCGCGCCCATGACCAGTGCGCCCGGCAGCAGCCACGACATCATGTTGCCGAACGAGTCGTTGAACAGTCGCGCCCACCCCGTCGGGCCCCACATTCCTGCGCCGCCGGCGCCTCCGCCGACGCTGCCCGACTCGTTCCCCGTCAGCCGGCCGAAGCCGTTGTAGCCAAAGATGAGGTTGAGGATGCTGTTGTTCTGGGAGCCGCCGACATAAGGGCGGTCGGCCGCCGGCGTGAGCGCAACCGCCGCGACCCACCACCCGGCGGCCACCACCACCGAGACGCCCATCAGCACGACCTGCCACACTCGGCGCCACCATCCCGTCGGTGCAGCGAGGAGATAGACCACCGCCATCACGGGGAGGATGAGGAAAGCCTGCATCATTTTGGTGATGAAGCCGAAGCCGACGAGCGCGCCGGCGAGGACGAGCCATTTGGTCTGTGCGCTGCTCGAGACCGCGCATGGTGGCGTAGGTCGCGCCGGTGAGGAGCAGCGCCAACATGGCGTCGGGATTGTTGTAGCGGAACATCATGGCAGCCACCGGCGTGAGTGCCACGACCGCGCCGGCCAGGAGGGCGGCCTGGGCGCTGAACCAGCGCCGCACGGACAGGTAGACGAGGCCGACGGTGGCAACCCCCTCGAGTGCCTGGGGAACCAGAATGCTCCAGGAGTTGACGCCGAAGATGCGCGCCGAGATCTCCATCGGCCACAAGAAGGCCGGCGGCTTGTCGACCGTGATGAAGTTGGACGCGTCGGACGAGCCGAAGAAGAAGGCCTTCCAGCTCTTGCTGCCTGCCTGCACGGCAGCCGAATAGAAGGAGTTGGCCCAGCCGTTGGCACTGAGGTCCCACGTGTACAGGACGGCGGTACCGAGCAGGAGGAGCAGGAGCGCCGGGCGCACCCAAGGCGCGTCGCTCTCCTTGCCCCGCACGAAGCGGGCGAAGCGCCCGCGGCGCGGACCGGGTGGCCACGTCGGTGCGCTCGGCGCCGTCGGCTCGCCGCCGGCGGTCGGGTCCGGATCGAGCTCTACCGGGCGATCGAGCACGCCGACGGAGGCGTCGGGGGCGGGCGTGAGGTCCGTCATCGTGACTCCTCGCTCAAGTCGGGTGTCAAAGGCGGGATCGTCTCGGTGAGCGCCAACGGTGTTGCCAGCACGCTCGAGGGTGGCGTCGCGTGTGAGGACACCGGCGAGGTCGAAGGAAGCGCAGGCGCGACGCCGGGCCGCACGCTGGGCCGGAAGATCCACGCCCGCAAGACGGCAAAGCGGACGACGGCGGCGAACGCGTTGGCCACGGTGATCGCGATGACCTCCGCCAGCAGCGAGGAGGGGGCGATCCACTGCGCGGCGGCCAACCCGAGCGATGTGAGGCCGACGCTGACCACGAACAGCCCGCCGGCAACGGCGTAGAGCCGACCGCGACGGTCCTGCCCATCGGTCGTGCGCGACAGCTCGCGGTGCACCGCGGTGTTGAAGAGGGTGGCGATGGCCATCGCCAGCGCGTTGGCGGCGTAGGGGCCGATCAGGGGCTGCCACGCGACGAAGAGGAACAGGTAGCCAAGCGTCGAGACGACGCCCACGCCGGCGAAGCGCAGGAGCTGGTCGGCCGTTACCTCGTTCGACCGGATGCGGCGCAGGCCCTTGGGTCGCCGCACGAGGAGGCGCCACACGCCGCGCAGATCGTCAGCGGCGGTGGCCACGATGTCGACCCTCGAGTCGGGATCGTCGACCCAGTCCACCGGGACCTCTCCGATGCGCAGGCCCAAGCGCTCGGCGGTGACCAGCAGCTCGGTGTCGAAGAACCACTCGTTGTCCTCGACCAGGGGCAGCACACGCTCTGCTGCCTCGCGCCGCAACGCCTTGAACCCGCACTGGGCGTCGCTGAAGCGGCCGCGCAGCGTCAGCTTCAACAAGAGGTTGTAGGCCCGTGAGATCAGCTCACGCTTGGGACCACGGACGACGTGGGCGCCGTGGGCGAGCCGCGACCCGATCACCACGTCGCGATGACCGGAGAGCAGCGGGGCGACCAACGGCAGCAGCGCGGGCAAGGAGGTGGAGAGGTCGACATCCATGTAGGCGACGACCGGGGCCCGGCTGGTCGACCACGCGGCGCGCAACGCGTAACCCCGCCCCTTGCGCGGCACGTGCATCACCGCGACACCGCGCACCGTGCTCGCCAGGTCGGCGGCGACGCGTGCCGTGTCGTCCGTACTGGCGTTGTCGACCACCGTGACGAGAGCACGGAAGGGGAAGGACTCGTCGAGGAATTGCCGCAGCTCGGTGATCCGCTCGGCCAGCAACGCCGCCTCGTTGTAGACGGGCACGACGATCTCCACGTCGACCGGGGTCCGCCGCGGATCCACGTCGGCCTCGTCGGGCGCCAGGGTTGTCATGGCGGTCATGGTGCCGGGCGGTGCTCCGGGCTCCGTGAAGCTCCGCTGTGGACCGGGTGTGAATGTGGCCGACCCGTTGGCGGCGCTCTCAGCAGGGAGCTCTGAGGGTTCTGGGAGGTCTCGGAGTCATCAACCGGGCGTCTGGAGGGCCGCCGGAGGCGCCAGCACAGGAGCGGGCTCGAGCGCCGGGGGGCTCAGCGGGATCCGGACGGTGACCGTCATGCCCTCGCCGGGCGCGGACGTCGCCGTCACCGTGCCCCCGTGCGCCGTGACGATGGCCCACACGATGGAGAGGCCCAGTCCGCTCCCGCCGCTGGTCCGCGTACGCGCCGGGTCGGCCCGGTAGAAGCGCTCGAAGATCCGGCCCGCGTCCTCGCCCGGCATGCCCGGCCCGGTGTCGCGTACCTCGATCTCCGCGTCGCGGTCAACCTGGCTGACATGCACCGTCGTGGTTGTGCCCTCCGGCGTGTGGGCTCGTACGTTGCCGAGCAAGTTGTCGACCACCTGGCGGAGGCGGTCCGTGTCCGCGGTCACCTCGATCGGGCGAGCCGCCGAGAGGTGCACCGGCCACTCAGGCCCGACCGCTGTCGCCGTATGGACGGCTTCGGCGACGAGAGACACCACCTCGACCTGCGTCACCTCCATCGGCACGCCCTCGTCGAGGCGCGCCAAGGTGAGGAGGTCGTTGACCAAGCGGTCCATGCGCGCCGTCTCCGTTCGGATTCCCGAGAAGATGCGCGGGAGGTCGTCGACGTGCTCGGCTCCTCCCCGCTCGAAGAGCTCGGCATAGGCGGACACCGCCGCAATCGGGGTGCGCAGCTCGTGCGAGGCGTCCGCGACGAACTGGCGGAGGTATTGCTCGTTCTGCTTCAGCCTCGACTCGGAGGCCAGCCGGGCCGAGAACGCCGCCTGAATCCGTTCGAGCATGACGTTGAGCGCGCGGGCGAGGCGGCCGACCTCGGTCGACTGCTCGGCGCCGGGCACCCGCTGGTCGAGGTTGCCCGCCGCGATGGAGTCCGCCGTCGCCTCGACGTCCTCCAGCGGGCGCAGGCCGAGGCGAACGAGCCACCACCCGCCGGCGAGCGCGAGCACGAGCGCGATGGCAGTGACGGCGAGCTCGGTCAGGAAGAGGGTGTGCAAGGTGCTGTTCTGGTCGACGAGAGGCTGGGCCTGCACCTGCACGAGATTCCCGGTGATCTTCTCGGCCCGTACCCGGAACGCAGGACCGCCGGCCGCCACCGATCCGGTTGTGAAGTAGGCGACCTGCGAGCCACCCGGCTGGGTGCTGAACCCCGTGATGGGCACCGGCAGGTTCGGGCGGTACGGATGGTCGTTGACATAGGCGGGGCACTCGACGCTATTGACGACAGCGCTTTTGCTCGCTGTGACCACCGAGAAGTAGCTGACCGCGACAATGTTGGGGAACGCTCCCGTCGGATTGCCACCCGAGGCGGGGGCGGCAGTCGATCCGCTGTTGCCGCTGTTGCCGCCATCGCCGGTGTCGGTGCCCCCACCGCCGCCGCCCGCGTTATGCGGGAAACAGCCAGGGAAGACCAAGCCGCTCGGCGTCGCCACAAGATGGGAGCGATCTTGAGCCAGTTGTTGGTCGACCTGGTTGTACAGCGAAGTGCGCAGCGCCGAATAGGTGGCGAAGTCGGCCACCACGAGCGCGATGACTGCGATCGCCCCGACCGCGAGCAGCAGTCGCAGCCGTAGCGACACTTACGCAGCTCCGCTGGCGGCCTCCGGCTCGCGCAGCGTGTAGCCCACGAGACGGATGGTGTGGATCAGAGGCGGACCGAATTTCTCGAGCTTCTTGCGCAAGTAGCTCACGTAGGTCTCCACGACGTTCCCGTCTCCGCCGAAGTCGTAGTGCCAGACGTGGTCCAGGATCTGGGCCTTCGAGAGGACGTGGCGCGGGTTCAGCATGAAGTAGCGCAGCAGGTTGAACTCGGTCGCCGTCAAGTTGATGGTGTGCCCGGCGCGACGCACCTCGTGCGCGCTCTCGTCGAGCTCGAGGTCGGAGAAGCGCAACACGCCGTCGTCCTCGGGCTCGTAGCCGGTGCGTCGCAAGATGGCGTGCACACGGGCGATCACTTCGGCCAGGGCGAAGGGCTTGGTGACGTAGTCGTCACCGCCCACCGTCAGACCGGCCAACTTGTCCTGGAGCGTGTCGCGTGCGGTCAGGAAGAGGATGGGAACCCGCACGCCATCGGCGCGCAGGCGCCGGGTGACCTCGAGGCCGTCGAGGTCGGGGAGCATCACGTCGAGGATGACCAGGTCCGGCGGGTCCTCCTGCGCCTGGGCCAGGGCTTTGCGCCCTGTCATCGCTTCGTCGACGGTGAACCCCTCGTAGCGCAGCGACGTCGCAACCGCATCGACGATGGAGGGCTCGTCGTCAACCACCAGGACGCGTGGTCCGTTGTCCATCTTCACTTGTCCTACCTCCCTCACCTCAGAATCGCGCCCGCGCATGCCCTTCCAGTGTGACCCCGCTGTGGGCTTCCTGTGAGCGCGAGGGGTCAGCCAGGGTGGGTGTCGAGTGCGCGTCGCAGCAGGTCAAGGGCCGTAATTGCCCCGTACTGCCGCACGCGTTCGCGGTCCCCGGGGACCCGCAACTCGCGGGTCTGGCTGGCCTGGCCCGGGAGGCACAGGCCGACAAAGAGGGTGCCGGGAGCCACGCCCTCCTGCTCGTCGGGACCGGCCACCCCGGTGATGCCGAGACCGACGTCTGCCCCGGTCACCCGGGCGGCACCCTCGGCCATGGCCGCCGCGGCCGACTCGGTCACAACCGGCCCGGTGGGCACCCCCAAGAGGTCGAACTTGACCTGCGAGTCGTAGGCGACGATGCCGCCGCGGAACCACTTCGATGCGCCGGGCACGTTGACGAGGCGCGACGCGATGAGTCCGCCGGTGAGCGACTCCGCCACGCCGAAGGTGAGGCCGCGGGCGACGAGGCGGTTGGCCACGGCCACCTCCATCGACTCGTCGTCGACCCCGAACACGATGTCGCCGAGATGCGAGCCGATGGTGCGCCGGACCTCGCTCTCCTCCTTGTCGAGGAGCCCGGTGACGTCGTCGCCCGTGCGGGCGCGTGCGGTGATACGCACCTTGATGCCCTCGATGCCCGAGGCGAGGAAGGCGAGCGTCACGTCGCCAGCGGCGTCCAGCGCATCGATGCGCTCCTGCAGGGACTCGGCGAGCGCCGACTCGCTCGCTCCCCACGTGCGCAGCACCCGGCTGGCGATCACGCCCTCCTCACCCGCCTCGGCCATGCGGGCGCGCAAGTCGGGCAGGATGCCGCGCTCGAACATCTCGCTCATCTCGTACGGGACGCCCGGAACGGCGTAGACGACCTTGTTCCCCACCGGGCAGATCAGGCCCGGCGCGGTGCCGCCGGTCTGTGGGATCACGATGGCGCCCTGGGGCACGTCGGCCTGGCGCGCGTTGTTCTCGGACATCTCGCGCCCGCGTGCCCTGAAGAAGTCCGCGATGTAGGCCACGATCGCCTCGTCGCGCACGAGCGGGACGTTCATGACCTCTGCGATGGCCTCGCGGGTGATGTCGTCCTGGGTCGGACCGAGCCCGCCGCACATGATCACGCCGTCGCTGCGCGCCAACGCGGTGCGCAGCGCGAGCGTGATGCGGTCGTGGTTGTCGCCCACCGCCTGGTGGAAATGGGACGTCACGCCGTTGGCGGCCAGGTGCTCGCCGAGCCAGGCAGAGTTGGTGTCGGCGATCTGGCCCAGCAACAGCTCGGTGCCCACCGCCACGATCTCGATCCTCACGGCGGCGACCTTAGGGGGCCGAGGGTGCGTCGAGCGCCCGGCGCCCGTCGAGCAGGTACTCGGCGCCCGTATAGAGGGTGAGCGCGCAGGCAAACCAGACCATGGCGATCTGGAGGTCGTGCTGATCGGCCAGTGGTGGGATGATGCAGACACCGATGGCGAGGTCCTGCACGAATGTCTTGAGCTTCGCCGTGTTGCGCGCCGGGATGGACACGCCGCGTCGGCCCACCCAAGAACGGTAGACCTGCATGCCGATCTCGCGGGCGGTGATGAGCACCACGGGCAGCCAGGGCAGATGGCCCTGGACTGTCAGCGTGACCAGCGCACCGAGGACGACGGCCTTGTCGGCCAGCGGGTCGAGGAAGGCACCCGAGCGGGTGGTGCCGTGGCGACGCGCCATGTAGCCATCGAGGCCGTCGCTCGCGGCAAGGAAGAGACCGACCACGACGTTGATCCACGACGCGCCCCACGCGACCAGCATCACGACGTAGACCGGCGCGGCCAGGAGCCGGGCGACGGTGACGGCGTTGGCCGGGGTGACCAGGGCGCTCGGGCCGAAGGTGACGCCGGGATGGCCCGGGTGCTCGTGGGTGGCGTCGCTCACAGCGCTGTGGCCCCGGCGCCAACGTGCTCACGGTCCGACGTGGGGACGGCGGACAGATCGGGTCCCTCCGCGCCGACGATGCGCATGTCGACGAGGCTGCCCACCGGGAGCGTCGCCGGCACGTGCACGATGCCGTCGATCTCGGGCGCCTCGTGCACGGTGCGACCCTCACCGGAAGCGTCGACCAATACGGTGCGACGCTCGCCCACGAGTTGGTCGCGCTTGGCGGCGGTGATGGCGTCCTGGAGCTCGCTGCACTCGCGCAGGCGCTCGAGCGCCAACTCGGGCGCCACCTGATCGGCCAGACCGGCGGCGTGGGTCCCGTCCTCGCTCGAGAAGGAGAAGAAACCGGCCCAGTCGAGCTGCGCCGCCTCGAGGAATTGGAGGAGCAGGTCGTGGTCGCGCTCGGTCTCGCCCGGATAGCCGAGGATGAACGAGGAGCGGAAGGTGGCACGCCCGTCGGCGGCGCGGATGTCCTCGATGCGGCGCAGAAAGCGATCGCCGTCTCCCCAGCGGCGCATCGCTGCGAGCAGTGGGCGCGACACGTGCTGGAGGGAAAGGTCGAAGTAGGGCACCCCGGTCTGGAGCACCGTCTCGATCAGGTCGTCGGTCAGGCCGGACGGGTAGAGGTACAGCAGGCGCGTGCGCTCCACGCGTGCGGCGACGGCGCGCGTGAGGGCGGCGATCGGCGAGGGACCGCGGGCGGCGCGGCCGGCGCGGCCGGGCCCGCTGCGGTCGCGCCCGTAGGACGCCAGGTCCTGTGCGACGAGCACGATCTCGCGGAGCGGCGGCACGTCGGCGTGGGAGTTCGCGGTGGTGGCGGTGGTGCGAAGTGCATCGACCTCGGCCAGGATCTCTTCGTTGGAGCGGGAGCGCTGCTTGCCCCGGAAGGACGGGATGGCGCAGAAGCCGCAGATCCGGTCGCAGCCTTCGGCCACCTTCACGTAGGCCCAGGGGACACGGGCGGCGGGCCGGGGCAACTCGAGCAGGTCGAAGCCGGCGGCAGCGGTCGGCGGCGCCGGTGCTCGGAACGAAACCGGCACCGCCGCTGGTGGCACGAGATCGTGGCCGAAGCCGGCGACGAGGTCGACTTCGGGCAGCGCCTCGGACAGCTCGCCCCCGTACCGCTCGGCCATACACCCGGTGACGACGAGCCGCGCACCGGCGCGGCGGCGATCAGCCAAGCTCAGCACGGTGTCGATCGACTCCTGGCGAGCCGCATCGATGAACGCGCACGTGTTCACGACGACGAGATCTGCCGCGGCAGGATCGTGCACCGGCACATAACCCTGCGCCTCGAGGTAACCCTCGAGCTTGTCCGAGTCCACCTGGTTCTTCGGACAGCCCAGGGTCTGCAGCCAGTAGCGGCCCACGACTTCTCGCACACTCCTCGCACCAGGCCGCACGCCGCCAGTGTGACGGTGCACGGCGCGCCCGCCGCGGCGGGCCGACCAACGGTCGCCCGGCACCTGGTGCCGCGCTCCCGAGCGGAGAGGGAGGGATTTGAACCCTCGGACCCAGTTACCCAGGTCAACTCATTAGCAGTGAGTCCGATTCGGCCGCTCTCGCACCTCTCCAGCAGGACTTTTGCGTTTTGACGGACCGGCTTGTCCATAACCTGCCCAGAATCGCTGCGCTGAAGTCCGTGCCGGGCAGCCTACGTGAACGCTCCCCCGGGGTTTGGCAAGTGCGGGTCTGCGTCGGCCGCGACCCGAAGACCAAGCGCTACCGGTATGTGAGCACCACTGTCCATGGAGGCCGGAGGGCTGCGCAGCGAGAGGCGGCGCGGCTCGTGAAGGAGGCGGGCGAGGGCAAGATCCCGGCGGAGCGGGAGACAGTTGCTGGGCTTCTCCACCGGTGGCTCGAGCACATCGAGGCCCGAGGCCGCGCGCCAAAGACGTTGCTCGAGAACCGGCGGATGGCGGCTGTGATCACCGAGTGAGCTCGGAGCCAAGGAGATTCAGGCGGCTAAGAGGACGGGATCTCGACGGCTTCTACGACGAGCTCCGCCGTCGAGGACTCTCCTCGACCAGCGTCCGCCGGTACCACGCCGTCCTGTCAGCAGCCTTGAACCAGGCGGTGCGGTGGGGCTTGCTCGAACACTCCCCCGTGCCGCAAGCGACCCCACCTTCGGTGACGCGATCAGAGCCGGCAGCTCCGACCCCCGATCAGATCAAGCAGCTGATCGAGGCGGCACAAGCGGACGATCCGGAGTTCGCCACCCTGCTCTTCGTCGCCGCCACTACGGGCTGCCGGCGTGGGGAGCTCTGTGGACTGCAGTGGACCGACGTCGACCTGCGTGACGGCTCCCTTGTGGTCCGGAAGTCGGTGTCCGACCTTCCGGGGAGGGTCGAGATTCGGAGCACCAAAACAGGGCTCGTCCGACGAATGGCGCTCGATGATGCAACGACCGCGACCCTCATGGCACAGCGGGCGCTGGCTGAAACGCGGTGCTCACGGGTGGGTGCCTCGCTCAGCGTCGACGCCTATATCTGGTCGGACACGCCCGACTATTCGAAGCCACTGAAGCCTGGCCGTATTACCTCGGAGTTCCATACGCTACGAAAGAAGCTCGGCCTTCAGCGGATCCGACTCCATGACCTGCGTCACTTTGCGGCGACGATCATGCTCGCCGGAGGAGTCGATGTCCGAACGGTGGCGGGCCGTCTTGGTCACACGCGTCCAACGCTCACGCTCCAGACTTATGCGCACGTCATGGAAGTGACGGACCGACGAGCGGCTGCCATTCTCGGTTCTGCAATCTCGACAACCGACGGGAACACCAAGGATCAGGACGCGCGCCAGTAGTTGAGCTTGTTTCGCGTTCGCAGCTTGGGAAGCCCGTCGAGGAAGCTCCTGCGACCTGCTGAAAGAGGAAATATCCCAGCTGAACGCCCTTTTGCACCTAAGCGCTGGTATTCGCTGTTGAACTCCATCAGTGGTTACGTGTTGCACGAAATGGTCCGGAGCGAGGTGTTGCACGCTATTGCACGGCGAGAGCGGAGATCTGGCCGACCGCAGTGGCCGCCGGGCTCAGCCTGCCTCATGGGCCAGAGCGGCACCGAGCTGGTCGACCAGGGCGACAGCGACGAGGCATTGCTCTCGGCTTATGGGCGCCACCGGTGTCGGCATCAAAAGGAAGGTCCCGAGTATCTTCCCGCCCCCCCGAACCGGCAGCTCCACCTGCCTTGTTGGCAGGCCCGCGGTGGCGGTCGGCCAACGGAGCGGATTGAGCCGCACCGTACCGTCGTTGGCGATCCATGCCCCCTTTCCTGAGGGCTGCTCTCGGATGAACCGGCAGTCCTGCAGGTTAAGAAGCTCACGGAGCTCGTTGGCCACGGCGATGAGGACGAACTCCGATTCCTCACCGTCGGCGATGCGCTGTGCGATGTCGTGGAGCCGGGAAATCTCCCGATGGCCGCGAGCCGCCGCCCGTTGGTGTCGCCGACCACGTGCGGCGAGTTCCCCGACGAGGAGCCCCACCGCCACGAAGAGGAGCTCTGTCGTGAAGTCCCCTTGTCGGCTTATCCGGAAGGACTCGTAAGGCCGGGTCAAGAGGAAGTCGAAAGAAGCGGCCGCGACGAGAGCTGCCAGGGCTGCCGGCCCCCGGTTCCCCCGCGAAGCGATTGCAACAGTGACCACGACCAACACGAGTGCGTCGTCTGCTGGGCCAAGGTGCCCGCGGCTTGGCACCAAGAGGAGAGCGACAGCGATCGGAACGATCACGGCGGCGAACCAGATCCAGACGGGCTGACTGCGCCTAATGGCTTGAGCGGTCTTCCGAGGATGCGAGGTCGTCATGTCGGTAGTTCCGTCTGATCTTTGTCAGGGGACAGAAGCTCGAATGCAGGGTTTATTATCGCCAGCTTGTCGCGGTGTTTCCCGACCATTCCCTCAGCCATAAGCATTGACCCGCTGCGGAGGCCGGCGATGGTCCGCCGGCCTAGGAAGACGAGAGTGATTGCCTCTCCGCTGCCGTCTACGAGGACACACTCAAGGGCGGAAACACCTGAGAGTGGATGGACGCGGACCGTCTTTACTCTGCCTGCCACCTTCGCCCTCGACCGCCACTGCAGCGCCGAAATGGGCTGGGCCTCGGACGGCTTCGGCACATCAGGCGTCGGCTCGGCAAGCGCCGGCATTGACGACGTAGATTCGGACGCGGTCGCTTGGAGCAACGTCTCCACAGTGAGTGTCGAGTCCCTGAGGCCAGGGGCGACGTGGAATGGTATGACTGTCGCGTTCACGTGGGGAAGCTGGCTCACGACGTCAACGATCCGATCCGCCGTTTGATCGTGCAGGATTCGACGCCAGGCCTTGCCATAGGAACGGCGTGGCAGGAGGATGGTCACCTCGGTTTCGCCATCGGTCAACTCGGCGGCGAGCTCCAGCGACGCCCGGCCGAGCCGACGGTCCGGGCAGTCGATGACATCAAGCGGAAGACGGGCAAGCCCCAATTGTTGCCATCGGGAGATCAGCAGCTCGGCGCGCTTGTCGTCAATGTTGAAGTGCACTGCGTGCAGATCGTCAGGTGTAAGTGTACGAGCGTATTGAATGGCCCTCGCCGTCGCCAGATCGATCTTGTCGACGAGGATGATGACAACATGACGGCGCAGCACCTTTGCCTCACAGGCGGCGACCGCAGCGCCTTCTTCCAAAACAGCGTCTTCCTCCCGATACTCCCGGTTCGTCCGCACCAAAGCGAAGACAATTATCGGCATCACCACCACGACGACCCACGCCCCCTGGGTGAATTCTGCGACTGCGAAGACGACGACCACGACGGCGCAGACGAAGGCGGCGAGAGCGTTGACGGCTACGCCTTTGCGCCAATGCAGGTCCCGGTGGCGCCAATGGTGGGTCATCATGCCGGCCCCCGCCATGGTGAAACCGGTGAAGACGCCGATCGCGTACATCGGGATCAGAGCGGCCACCTTGGCGCCGGTAGCGAAGAGGAGTGCGATGGAGGCGCCAGCGAGGAGCATTATTCCGTTGGAGAACACCAGCCGGTGACCGCGGACAGTGAGCTTGCGGGGCAGGAATGAGTCCTCAGCGACGAAGCTGACCAGGAACGGAAATCCAGTGAAGCTAGTGTTCGCCGCCAGGATGAGGATCAGGGCCGTCGCCGCCTGAAGCGCGTAGAAGAGCGCATGACCTGCGGAACTCGAGCCGTAAACGACCTTGCCGATCTCAGAGACAACCGTTGGGGTACCGGTCACGAAGGGCACGGAATGGGTGAGCGCGGCCAGCACGGACACGCCGAGGAACATGACCCCGAGGATGGAGCTCATGAGGACCAGGGTCGTGCGGGCATTTTTGGCTTGGGGCTCTCGAAACACGCTGACGCCGTTGGAGATGGCTTCGGTCCCAGTCATCGCCGAGCTGCCGTTTGCAAAAGCCCGTAGGAGAAAGAACGCGGAGACGCCAAGAATGAGCCCCCCGCTGGCATGGCCCAGTGGGAGCATCCCATGGCTCGGGGCGGCTTTGGGCAGGTCCCCGGCAGCCTCTCGTCCGAGGCCGACAACGATGAGCATCGCCATGTTGGCGATGAAGAAGTAGGTGGGTACTGCGAAGATCCGACCTGCCTCTCGTATGCCTCGAAGGTTGCCGAAGGCAAGAAAGACGACGAAGACGATCGACAAGGGGACCGCGTAGCTCTTGAGCGAAGGAGCGGCCGAGATGATGGCGTCGGCACCGGCTGCCACCGAGACGGCGACGGTAATCGTGTAGCTGATTAACAGAGCGGCTCCGGCGATCTGCGCGATGTTGGGACCGAAATTGTCTCGGCTGACGACGTAGGAGCCTCCGGCCTTTGGGTAAGACCGCACGACATCCCGGTAACAGATGGTGACTACGGCGAGAACGGCCAGGATGGCGCCCGTCATGGGTGTGACGATGGAGAAGGCCGCCAACCCAGCGATAGGAACCAATATCCGCAGCATCTCCTCGCTGGCGTACGCCGATGAGGACATGACGTCTGATGACAGAACGGCAAGCGCGGTGGGCTTTCCGAGTCGCTGACCATGGAGTTGGCCGCTGACCAGGGGCGGCCCGAGAAGGACTCGCTTCACGCGATAGCGGAGGCTTTCGGGGAGACTTGCAGCCAGCGTGGTGTCGGTACGCGTGGGCGACCGGGTCAGATCGTGGACCGGTGGGCGGACCTCTGGTTCATGAGTGGTGGTCTCCGCTCCCGGCACGCCGCCTGTTCTAGCTCCAAAACCGTCGTCAGAAAATCGCGCAGATCTCCTCTGAAATGCGTGAGGTCACGGGGACACTTTCGGGACGCCCTGGATGGTGTCATAACTCGACCCTCTTCGATGGTCACTATGAGTGGGCACCTAAAAATGGAACCACCTTCGGAACAAGAGTTCGAGCTATTCCTTCGCCAAGTCGAACCGAGCCTTCGCAGAGCGCACTTTGCGGCGTTCGGTATTGAGCGGGGACGAGAAGCGACCGCAGAAGCTCTGGCCTGGGCGTGGGAGCACTGGGAGCGAATCGACGGAATCAAGAATCCTGCTGGGTACTTGTTTCGAGTCGGTCAGAGCCGAACCAGACAGCGGAAGGAGCCACCGGTCTTCGTGCGTCAGGAGTGGAGAGACCCGTGGATCGAACCGGCTCTCGGGCAAGCCCTGGCTGAGCTTTCTGAACAGCAGCGGCTAGCCGTTGTCTTGGTGCACGGCTTCGGCTGGACAATGCGTGAAGTTGCCGAACTGACGGGAACCAAGGTGCCCACAATCCAGACGCATCTCGACAGGGGTCTAGCAAGACTCCGTACTTACTTGGAGGTCGATGAACATGCCTGATCTTGATGAGCGGATCAGAACGTATGTGGATTCAGCACAACCCACGGTGACGATGAGCGAGGTCAAGGAACGCCTGAACGAGAAGCGACCCACTGGCCGGGGTTCTGCGATGCCCTCTCGCAGATGGCTGCCTAGCGGCGTAGTTGCTGTCGCCGGCGTCGCCGCTCTGGTCGCCGGTCTTCTGACGATTCCCAATGCTGGTCCCCACAGACCGTCACCGGCATCGCGGTCGTGGTCTACGTCGGCAGCAACGATCCTGAGGCACACGGCGATGGTTGCAGATTCTCAACAGCCGCTGGTTCCCGGTCCCGGACAGTTTCTCTACGTTGAACTGCTCGATGGTGCTCGCGAGGCTCAGCCTTTCGTTCCGGCGACCGGAGCGGGACACGCCTTGTCCCGGTACTACGTCCAAGAGACGCTCGAACAATGGACCTCACCCACCGGGGGAAATCACCAGACTGGCAGCGTCGTCGGTCAACCCGAGTTCATCACCGAGGCGGACCGGCAGATCTGGGAGCAGGCCGGATCACCTCTAATCTCGTCGGGTTACAGCAGTGGAGGTACGCCGCCGTACTTCGACGTAGCGAATCTGCCGACCGATCCGTCCCAGATGTCCGCATACTTTGCATCCCAAGCGGACCTAGTCCAAGCAGCCGACGGCCCGCTGAATACGCTCTGGGACTTCTCGACTGCTGCGACCTTTCTCGAAAGTGGTGCGTCCGGACCACAGCGTGCGGCGCTCTTGGAGTACATGGCAACGATTCGGGGCGTAGTCGATGACGGGTCCGGCACCACCCTCGGGACCAAGCAGACGGGGACGATCTTCGCCATGCCCTCGACGACTGCGGGCTACACCTTTCAAGTCATCATCGACCAAGCCACTTCGGAGGTGCTCGAGCAACGACTCGTCGTGTCGGACCCGTCGAAGCTCTACCAACCGACTCCCGCTCAAATCGCAAACGGGCAGGCGATCGCCCCATGGCAGACTGGTCAAGCGAGGCTCTACACAGACTTCCTCTATACGGGGATCGCAGACTCGTCTAGTTCGATTCCTAGCGGTGCCCCAGCCTTGCCCGCATGGCCTTTCGGGAGTGGCCGCGAGCCGCTTCCTGGTTCGGCCTACTAGAGCATCGCTGACTTCATCGGTGTCTGTACGCTGAGCCACCGAGGCATTGTCACCGCGCGGACCAGCCGCACTCCGATCCGGCTGTATGGGGCACCCACTACCGGCGTCAGCGTCGCCAGAGATACGAGCGCGTTGCGAACGCGGTGGTGGCCGACGTTGTAGCCATGTGACCGTGGTAGCGAGTCGGCGCGTCTTAGATTGCGAGGCAAGGCGGACCAGGTGGACGACGTGCCAGCATTAGGCCGTGGATGGCGTGATATCACCCCAAGGCGCAACCGGCGGCTCGATGGGCTGGGACCTGCGCCCCATGGCCTTCAATGACGTCGAGGCGGTGATGGGCGTGGTCGATGCCGCCGACGCCGTGCAGGCAGAAGCGAGTCAGCTCCCGCCGCGCACCCCGCCGAACGACGCCGAGCTGGAGGCCAGGCGCGAGGGCCATGCCCGCTTCGTGCAGCGCGACGGGCCTGGGGCCTGGGTGGCAGTCTCGGATGGTCGGGTGGTCGGCGTTGCCGAGTCTGTCCGACGAGGGACCTTCTGGGGGTTGTCGATGCTGTTCGTCCATCCAGAATTCCAGAGCCAGGGACTGGGCGGGCGGCTTCTCGAGGCTGCGGGAGGCTACGCGGCCGGCGCCACCCAGCGCATGATCGAGTCCTCGTCTGACCCCCGGGCCATGCGCCGTTACTTCTTGGCCGGACTTGCCATGCATCCGGCGGCTGAGATGAGAGGACAACCCGACCGCCGGACCCTTCCCCGCTCGTTACCCGGTCGGTCTGGCGATGAGAGGGACCTCGAATTAGTGGCCCAGGTGGAGGCTCAACTGGGCCGCTCGCGTACCGAAGATGTGGCCTTCAGGCTCACTGACGGGCGTTGCCGCATTGACGTGGTGGACAGCGACGCAGGGCGAGGGTGGTTGCTTTGGCAACCGGACCGACTGGTCATGATGGGGGCGACTGATGATCAGACAGCCGCCGTCCTCCTGTGGCGGTTCCTCGCCGGCTCTGAGGGAGAGATCGTGGTCCACGGTCTCACTGCTGCTCAGCAGTGGGCGTTCGACGTACTCCATCAGGCGCGTCTCACGGCGCAGATACGCGGATCCCTGTTCGTTGACGGCATGGCCGTCCCAGTTCCGTGGATCCCTTCGGGCTGGTACTTCTAGATCCTGTCCGCGCCAAGTTCGGCGCGGCGCTTCTGAGCAGGTCTGAGCATTTGGGAAGCAGACTGCCCTACCGCAGTGCTCCATCGACACCTTGTTGCGTCGATCCGGAATTTCCTTGGTCGCTATCCACGTCGTTCCAGAGCGCCCCACCGACCCGGCGATTGGGGATACCTCTTTAAGACTGAGGACTGTATCTATGCGTCCTGAAACGCCGGAGTGAAACAGACAGCCACGAGCAAGCCCTCCGGACTCAATAGCCGCGCGGTGATCTGGCCCCACGGCTCCGTGCGGGCACCGTGGATGAGGTGACAGCCCTTGGTGGTCAGTTCCGCCGCTGCAGCGGGCACGTCAGCGACCTCGAACTCGATGCTGGCCTGAGGAATGGGGATCTCGGCCGGCCATTCGGTGGTTCCGAAGCAGGCATTCGCCGCCTCGGAAAGGGGCCAGAGTCCGAAGTGCTTTGTCCCTTCAAGCTCGTGGGTGAACACGTAATCGCCTTCTTGACCCTCGAAGGTCAGGCCCAAGGCATTCCCGTAAAAGGACCGGGAGACCTCAGCGTCTCGCACGATCGGGGCGATGCTCGTTACAAACTGGACGTCCATCAGCTTGCTCCTCCGACGTAGTACCCGCACCGGCTTTACGTCCTACCCATACCCCCGGGGCGTGACATCTCCCCCGGTTACACGTTCGATCCCCTTCCGGTCGAACTCGGCTCGCTAGCTGGACCGATTCGCTCACCATCCCGATTCGCTCACCATCCCGGCGACGCTCCTATCACTTGTCAACCCCTCTGCGGGGGCTCGGGAGTGAAAACAGCGGACAGAACATTGATGAGTCACTCGAGATGAGGACAGGCTCTTATTGGGTCACGCGTTTTCGAGATGGTGGCCGAGCTGAGGGTCGGCGAATCGCTGGAAAGTCAGACCGAAGGCCGACAGAACTGGGAAGAGCCAGACCCTCAGCTCGGAGATTTAGCCGCGAGGCAAGGAGCGATAGACCTCGCGGGCGACGTAGCGCTTCAAGATGCGGATGACCTCGTAGGTTGTCTTGCCTTCCTTCACGCGGCGCTCGAAGTAGAGCTGGGTGTCGGGGTCGTGCGCGATGCGCACCATAACGATGCGCCACAGCGCGCTGTTGGCCTGGCGATCCCCACCGTCATGGACCTTGACCCGGCCGCTGTTCTTGCCCGAGCCCTTGGGGATGGGCGAGACACCGCACAGGTGGGCCCAGGCGGCTTCGGAGCGGAGACGCTCGGGGTTGTCGCCGGCGGCCATGAGGAGAGCGGCCGCGGTGTCGGGTCCGACACCGAAGAGCTCGAGGAGTTCGGGGACGGCGGCGGCGAGGAGTGCTTCGATCCTCTCGTTGAGCTCGGCGAGCTCGGCGTCGAGCGTTTCGATGCGGCGGGCCAACGAGGACAACGACGCCTTGGTTGCGGCAGTCACCGGATCAGGTGATCGCGTCGGCCGGAGCCCCTTTGCTTCGGCGACGAGGGCAGGCACCGAGAGGCCCTTCATGCGACAACGCAGCTGCTCGGGCGCGCTGTAGCCGAGGTGACGCATCTGAACGAGGGCTTTGACCCGAGCCTGGCGGGCCGAACGCTTGGCGACGACGAGGACCCGGATGGCCTCGACGGCGCCGTCGCGCGACTTTGGCTTGCCCTGCGCCCGGCCGCTGAGCGCGGCCCGGGCGGCTTCGATGGCATCGAGGGGATCGGACTTGCCGACCCGGCGGCGCGTCTGGCGATCGGGGCGGTCGACCTCGATGACCTCGACACCGACTCGGCGCAGGTAGCGGGCCAGGCCCGAGCCATACGAACCGGTGCCCTCGACACCGATCTTGGTGACGTCGCCGAAGGTCTTGAGCCAGCCCAACAATGCCTTGTAGCCGGCCGAGTCGGTGGCAAAGCTCTCTGCGCCGAGCAGTCCACCGAGTGGATCGAGCGCTGCGGCCACATGGACGTCGCGGTGCGTGTCGACACCACCGGTGATCCCGCGCGCAGCTTCTACGATGGTCATCGTCATCCCTTCTCTCAAAGTGTTGAGGGATGGCACGGCCGTTCCGGATCGGAGCGACGGGCGGTCTGGGTTGTTCGCGCAACCCGGACCATTCACCCCAACTCGGAGACGGGACGTGCCGCTTTCAATGTGCGGCTGGTTGGTCTCGGTCGACGACGTCTTGCAACGTCACGGGACTCCAAGTCAGACCGGACCGGCCAGCACTCCCGAAGCTATTAAGGACCAGCAGTCAAGCGGTGGACCCTAGAGAAGTATCAATGAACTGGGATAGTCCAACCAACCCGCCTGTAGCGTTGAATCAGTGGCGAAGTTCATCACGCGCGTTCGCCCGGGGGACCAGGAACGCTGGGATCGCATGGTCGATGAAGCTCGTCGGCTCTGCGAGGGCGATACACCTACTGCCCAGGCCGTCGATCGCCTAATCGAGATTGCAGGAGATAATCCCCGGGCCTTCGAAAGAATCGGGGGCAAGTCCACCAAAGGGTTGACCCGTACGGAACAGTGAATCGGCCCGGGAATCCTGGAGGCTCCTTCCCTTGAGAGGATGGAGCAATGCCAAGGAACACCCGATACTCCCCAGAGGTGCGTGAGCGCGCGGTGCGGATGGTGGCTGAGCATCGAGACGAATACCCGTCGGAGTGGGCCGCCTTCACCTCGATCAGCGCCAAGTTGGGGATGACGCCCGAGACACTCCGGGTCTGGGTCCGCCGGGCCCAGGTCGACGAGGGCGTTCGGCCAGGGCTGAGCACCGACGAGCGTCAGAAGCTCCGGGCCCTCGAGAAGGAGGTCAAAGAGCTCCGGCGGGCCAACGAAATATTGAAGGACGCTTCGATTTTCTTCGCGACCGAGCTCGACGGTCGACCAAAGAAGTAGTGCGCTACATCGACGCCCGCAAGGGTCGATGGGGAGTCGAGCCGATCTGCAGGGCCCTGCAGTTCGCTCCCGCCACCTACTACGCGACCCGCTGCCGGGCGCCCAGCCCCCGGCGCATCCGTGACGAGGAGCTCAAGGCCAAGATCGCCCGGGTCCATCGCGACAACCTCGACGTCTACGGGGCCGACAAGGTCTGGACCCAGCTCAACCGTGAGGGTGAGCGCGTCGCTCGCTGCACGGTCGAGCGACTGATGCGCGAGCTCGGACTGTGCGGCGCCCGACGGGGCAGGCAGTGGAAACGCACCACGGTGGCCGACGAGGCCCAGCACCGCCCGGCCGACCTGGTCGAGCGCCGCTTCCTGGAAGGGTCGAAGTCAGGAGCACCAAGACGGGGCTTGTTCGACGGATGGCGCTCGACGATGCAACGACCTCGACGCTGATGGCGCAACTGGCGCTCGCTGAGGCGCGGTGCTCAAAGGTGGGCGTCGCGCTCAAGCCTGAGGCGTACATCTGGTCAGGTGCGCCGGACTACTCGGAGCCACTGAAGCCAGGACGAATTACGTCCGAGTTTCATGCCCTACGAAAGGAAATCGGTCTGACACAGATCCGACTCCACGATCTGCGGCACTTTGCGGCAACCGTGATGCCTTCTGGCGGAGTTGATGTCCGGACTGTCGCTGGTCGCCTCGGGCATGCGCGCCCGACCCTCACGCTGCAGACCTACGCCCATGTCATGGAAGTGACTGATCGTCGAGCGGCTGAAATTCTCGGGAACGGTCTTGTCGAGGATGAAGCCCCCATGACTGAGGCCGGAGACAAGAGGTGAAGAGAGAAGCACGATTGCTGAAGGATAAGGCTTTGGCGTCTTTGACGTTGTCTGTCGATCACTTCAATCGTCCTTGGAATCTCGGCCGAATGGAGGCCGTTCTTCTCTTCCTCGATGGAGAGACAAAACGGAGGAAGCGGTTGCAATCATGGAGCCTTTCCTCTCGACTCCCCCGGGTCCGCTGAGGCCCCATCCGCTCGTCGACAATTTCGACGGGAAACTCCACAACCTCGTGCGCGGTCTCTCCACCGCTCGACTCAATGCGATTCAGGCCATCGCGGTAGCACGATTTAACGCTGCACTCGCTTGATGAGAGGTTGAGAAACATGGCTCCCAATCCTCTTCACGCCTCCGATGACTCCGAGGTGGTCCGCCGACTCGTGCGAAATTGCCCGTGGGGAATCCTTGTTAGCCGCATGGGCGAGGACTTGATCGCGTCTCACTATCCGATTCTCTAAGACGAGGAGTGCGATGACCTCGCGGTGCTGACTCACGTCAGAAGACCCGACGACACGCTGCATGGATTCGGGGATCGAGAAGTGCGCCTCATCGTGCAGGGTCTCCATCGCTACATCTCAGCAAGCTGGTACGCACCCGGGGCGACCAAGAGGCCCGAGGTGGCGCTACGGCGCTTGCAAACCCACCAAGCGATTCCATAACCGTCTCACCTTGCGCGGATTTCAGAGTAAGCGCACATTGTGCTCGGCCGTCTCGAGGACATCGTCCCCTCTTCGGCTCAGAGGTTTCCGGGCCGGGCTCAGAGTGAACCTCGACCGCGACGACTTCCTAACTGAACCAGAGTGCATGAAGGCTGGGATGCAAGAGGAGGCAGAACAAAAACGCTCCGAGGACGAACGTGACGCCGATCCCAATGCTGAGCCTGGGTCGGTACGCCAGAGCCGCAGAGCGGCGGATTGGCGTCTCGATCACGGCGTACATCCAGTAGGCGATGACTAGGGTCACCGCGGCGATGATCAGATTCTCCTGTACGGAGAGCGGATGGGTCCAGAGCGCTCCCGTAAGAAGGATCATGGGCGGGTAGTGCAAGAGGTACCAGCCAAAGGAGACACGACCGACGGACCGCACGGGGCGAAGGCCGAGAAGGTGGCGCGCTCCCCCACCCGAAGTGCCACCGACGATCACAGCGGTGGCGCCCAAGACCGGAAGGAGTGCCGCGGTCCCTGGAAAGGGCGTGGCGGATGTGTACCACAGAGCGCTGATGAAGATGGCGGCGAGTCCGCCATATGCGAGCGTCATGCCGGCCGCCCTTGGCAGTCTGCGAAGTTGCGGGAGGAGTGCCGCGGCGAGGGCGCCGATCCCCAGCTCCCATCCGCGCGTCAACGGCGAGAAATACGCCCAGCTAGGACTTGCGGATGTCTGGATCTCTGACCACACAAACGATGCGGTTGTCGCGGCAGCGGCGAAGGCAGTAACGCGCCACCGCAGGGGGATCCGGGTGAACATGGCGCCCACGAGAAAGATGAGGCCGGGCCACACCAGGTAGAACTGCTCTTCGACGCCCAGCGACCAGTAATGCTCCAAAGGGGACGGAGCCACTGACTGTTGGAAGTAGCCGTTGCCGACCAGTGCGAAGTGGATGTTTGCGGCGAACAGAGCCGCCCACCGCCCGTCCTGCGCGGTCCTGGCGTACTGCACAAAGTTCTGAATGAAGTAGGACCCGAGCACTGTCAGGATGATGACGAGCATGGCCGCTGGGAGGATTCTGCGTGCCCGGCGCGCGTAGAACCCGGTCAGCGAGATTCGATCGCGCACCTCGTGCTCGCGAAGGATCAGACCGGTGATGAGGAACCCCGAGATCACGAAGAAGACATCGACCCCGATGTACCCGCCTTGCATCCAGCTGACGCCTGCATGGAACAGGACGACCGTGAACACCGCCACTGCCCGTAGTCCTTCCACGTCGGGACGGAACCGGATCTCCTGACCGCCGGGCGAGTCCGCAGGCGGGTGGACAGGATTCTCGAGGGCCTCTGTCG
Organism: uncultured Acidimicrobiaceae bacterium; assembly: GCA_963825965.1. Lineage (GTDB taxonomy): Bacteria > Actinomycetota > Acidimicrobiia > Acidimicrobiales > RAAP-2 > Bog-473. The sequence continues at coordinate 279,458 of CAWGUX010000011.1, read as the reverse complement.
ACGATTCGGTTGTCTTCGACATGATGGGTCTCTCTGGTCGCGAGCCGCCTTCCACGTGGGTCGAGGCGCTCCGCTCATGACACGGCATTAGGGCTCCCCGCCACACGAAATGGCCGCCTCGGATCCCCCGGGATTGCTCTTCTATCGTCCGCAAGGACCGGGCCCGCTCATAGAAAGTAGGTAGGCCGCGCAAGAATTGTGCAGACGGTGACCGAAACGAAGAGGAACCCGCGTTAAGGTTGCGCTCCAGAGTTATCGAAGTTGTTCATGCAAAACGGCGGACGGATTCACTTCTGAGGTGTCCCACCCTTTCGGTGGCACATTTGGCGACGGAGGACCATCGTGGCGAAACGATGGCCTTGATCTCTTCATGATTTTCTCCCTTCGATAACGAGTCACCGCCTTCCGACCCCTTTTGGGAAATCTGGAAAGCAACACAACCGAAGACAGGAGTTGATCGTGAATCACCCTTCCGGCCTCTCGTCAGTGCAACGTGGCCGTCCCCTACTCGCACTACTTGCGACCAGTATCGTGGTGGCGCTCGCATTCGTCACTGTTGGCGCTGCGGCCGCTCAGACGAAACCAGCCGCCTCCAATACTGCAGTCGCAGCAGCCATTCGCTCGGCCCTCAAGACACGCGCTATCGACCTTGCGCATCCGTACCAGCTCACTCCGGATTACCTCGACATCGTCCAAGACGACCCGAACTCGCTTCAGGGCACCAGCCTCCTCAAAGCGAATTGCAATCCCTACAGCTTTCCCAACGAGGTCTCAAATCCACATCCCTGTATCTACGGAGCGACGAACGCGAGCCGCACACTCGTTATTTTCGGAGACTCGTACGTTGGGAACTGGATTCCCGCTCTGAACATCGTCGGCAAGAACATGGGGTACCGCATCGCCGCCTTCGAGTTTGCGGGGTGCATCACACCCTTCGTTCCCCAGACGGGCGCATCAACCTCTTCGGCCCAGGCGTGTGCGCAATGGCACACGAACCTGCCTGCCGCGGTGAATGCGCAACATCCCGTCGCAATCCTCGCCGCGAACGGCACGCCTTCGTGGGGCCCGACGGGTGATCCCTCGTGGATCCAGGGCATGGCAACAGCGTTCAACGAGATGACCGCCAACTCTCCCAGCACGATCCGCATCCTGCTCGGAACCGGCCCCCACCTTTCCCACCCCGTTCCCGCTTGCCTGGCTGCATACCTCGACGCGATCCAGAAGTGCACCCTCACATACAATCCGGCCGCCGTCGGAGCGAACCAATACGGCGCCGCGTTGGCTCGGGACCAGCAGGGGGCCGTTGCCGCCAACGCCAAGCTGATCCCGACCGTGCAATGGTTCTGTCTCAACAATAGATGCCCTACACTTGTCGACAATCTGCTCGTTTACGCCGACACAGATCATGTGTCCATCGTGTACAGCCAGTACCTGGCGACCGTGCTGCAGAAGGCGCTCGCACCGCTCCTGAACTGATCGTGTCGCGGCACTCCCGCCTGAGCCGACAAAGCCCGTCGTGTGCGGTTTCCAGGTCTGGATCTCTCGGGACGACACGACAGGGCACGAATGATCGCCAAAAGAGCGCGTGCCAGCGAGTGCCACGCCGTCTCCCGGTGGCCGGCCCAAGCGATGGCTTCGTTCACCCGGATACCTGACGGCTGCGGCCGCGTCCAGAGTTCCAGATTCTTCGGCCGGTTGTCGTCACGTACCCCGTTTCGGCGGTGCACCGTCTCGCCGTCATTCGAGAATCTGCCCAGGAGTCCTTCTGCATTGAGCTTGGGGACGAACGGCGGCGCGGCATCGGAACGACCAGAACCTGCCGAACTGCTCAGCCTGCTGGCTCACCGCGGTGCCCGCGTCGGCCCGATTCGGGCGCGGCGGACCAGTTGCAAGCGGTAGCCCTGACAGGCACCCCCTCGATGATGAAACGTTGGCGTTCCCGCGCCGCAGCCGGAAATCCAAAATGTACGAGGTTTTCGGCTGACGGTAGCTCGCTCCTACCGAGCGTGGACACGCCAAGCATCACTGAAGATTTAGCCAACGGACTTCACGCCGGCGGATTTTGGCGATCCAAATTGGCGGTCCAATCGGCGTGACTGACGGGACGCTGCTCGACGCTCTGGACCGAAAGGCCAGCTCAGGAGAACCTGATCGAACCCGAGAGAAGAGCAGGACGACTCGTACTGGCCTCCGGATCCGAACATCCCTGCGACAACCCAAGACGGAAGGTGCGGATGGTCGGATGGTGGTCGCCCTGAGTTGCGAATGAGTCGATGAAGTGCAAAAGAGTTTTCGTCGCGTTCCGTGGTGCGGTCGCGGAGACGTGATCCCGCCCCAAAATTGCTTGTTCATAAACGCGAACGGAACGCGGACGACGGCGTGGGAGGTGGTGGACGAAGCCCCAGTTGGGAGGGCATTGGGTGGACCGCAGTAGCCGTATTGGACGTGCTAACTCGGGTTAGCAGTGAGTCCGATTCGGCCGCTCTCGCACCTCTCCAACAGGACTTTCGCGTTCCGTCGGACTGGCTCATCCAGAACCGGTCCAGAGAAGGTGCGCTGAATCCCGTACAGGGAAGCCTACGTGAATGCTCGCCGGGCGTTTGGCAGGTGAGGGTGTCACTCGGGCATGACCCAGCGACGCGACGCCACCGGTATACAGCAGCGACGGTGCGTGGGACCTAGCGCGACGCCCAACGAGCTGCGACCCATCTAGTGAACGAGGCCGATCACGGACCGTCGGATCCCGTTGACCAAGGAAACCGTTGGTGGCCCTTGAAGGCAGCAGCGAACGCAGTCCAACACCACGCACATGCGATCTCGTTCTGCTGGAATCAGAGCCTGGTGCCGAGATTTCTGACCACAGACGGGGTGGACATCCGCTTCGAGGCTGTACGGACAGGTCTCCCCCAGCTGGTCTGCCATGGAGGGCCGAGCAATGTGTGCGACACCCTTATCAGCGATCTTGCCGGTCTGAACCTGTATTTCACTCTCGTCTCGACGACTACCGCGGCAGCGGACAGTCCTCGACGGCGCCAAACGACACCTACACCTTCGCCCGGCTTGCCGATGACCTCGAAGAGCTACGGCTGTACCTGAACCTGGGATCGGTACCGCTTCTCGCGCATTCGATGGGTGGCTTGGTGGCCGTAGAGTTCGCGCTCCGGCACGCGTCGGCGAAGAGTCTGATCCTGGCAGGGGTAACGCCGTGCATGTCTCCGGCCGCCACCGCTGCTCCCATGATCAGGGCCCTTGGCACTCGCAGGACCATACGCATAGCCGCCCTCCGCTCTTTGGTTCCTGGTCGCTTGGAGCTGGCGCGCAGCGAGTACGAAGAGGACGGCCGCGATGTATGCCCCTAGTGGCGTGACTCAAGACGCTGACGTGAACGGCGACAGATGGTTGCCGACGCTCATCGCTGGCTGCCGGCTTCGAACGACAATGCCACCATGCTCCAAAGGGCAATCGTGTCAACGGACTTGCGACAACAACTCCACCAGATCCGCCTTTCCCGTTCTGGCGGTGTACGGATCTCGTGACGCCATGATGGTGGTCGGTGCTCGGATGCTTGAGTCACACCTGGCCGATGTAACCGTCATCCGTCTGGACGACGTCGGCCATGAGGTCTTCATTGAAGAGCCCGATCGTGTTTTCGCGGAGATCTGCAGATTCGTCGATGCTCATGACTCATGACGCTCGACCTGGCGTCGGGTTGCATTCGGTGGACCTCCCCTCAGGAGAGGCCCGTGCGCCGGGATGCGGAGGCAGTACGCCACCTTGGGGCGGTCCGGTCAGCTGCTCAGCAGCACCCGCAGCCGCACGTCAGGTCGAATGTGTCGCAGTCACGGGGGAGTAACACCACACCGATGCCGATTGGGCAGCGGATGTCACATCCCTCCACCCGGAGGTCTGCCACCGCGACGAGGCAATCGTCGACGTCGGTCGGCGTCGGCTTATTGACGTCGCTAGCGGGAGTCCCAGGCTCTGACGACTCGACCATGATGGTCACCGCGCGCTCCTCGCAGGGTGCCAACGCGAATGTGCTCTCACCGACGATCGCACCCGTTACAGGAACCTCGCGGCCTCCTCTGCTCTTGAAACCAGTCAATTCGAGGGTGACCTCGCGCTCTCTGCGCCGCTCGTTTGAGATCGTGATCGGGACGATGCGTCGCTCGCCGACCCTTGAGTAGACAACCAGGTCGAGGTCGTCCCCGATGCAACAGCGGCAGTGGCAGTCATCCTGGCGGCACCCACCATGCTTGCTCCCACACCCGCACCCGCACCCACAGTCACCGCCTTTGTCGTGGCACCCGCACCCGCAGCCCGACGTGATGTTGGTGCACCTGGCCGTAGCCACGTGCATACTGTCCCGCAGGCTGCTGTGCCCCAGCCGTACATTGGGGTGCCGACCATCGCGGCGCCCATCCGGCCGGGGCGTTGCCGCATATGTCTGCGCGTCACCGTGCCGGACGCCGGCTGCGCCGGCGCAGTCGTCATCCCGCCCGTGCCGCCCATCCACTGGGACATCGAAGAGGTGAACTGGTCGACGGAGTTCGTGAACGCATCGAGATAGTCCTGCGGCGTCGGCATGACGGCCTGGCCGCAGCAGGGGCATTGGGTCGGGGTCAGGATGTCGACCCAGGTCGGAGCGGATGGCATGGTCATGGGCGGGCTCCTTTAGGAGGCTGATTTCCGGGTCTGCGCCGATTTCTTGGCCGGTGCGGCTTTACGGGATGGAGCAGCATCGTCTCCAGTCGCCTCGTCCCCAGCATCGAGCCGGCCCCGGACGGGCACGATTCGGAAAGTCAGGTCGGACATGTACAACGGGGCGACGCCGGTGTAGCGGGTCCTCGGTTCGAGCTTGTCGGGGAGGGTGATCTCCAGGTCAACCACCTGCGTCTGGCCCGGCAACGAGCTCGCGCGGGCCGCCCGCAGTGTGCACCCGGAGCACGCCGGAGTGCTCCACCACCTTCTTCCACCCCTCCTTGACGAAGAGATCGACGAAACGGTCGATTGCATCGTGCTGGCCGTCCTCGTCGGGCCACGCCGCCGTCACCGCGCGAAGGCTCCGGCAGTTCGTGAGCTCGTCGTCGAGCACCACGGCCCCGATCTCGCCGATCACGAGTGGGACGTTGCCGCGGTTGGTACACACGATCTGCCTGACCGTCCGATCGCCTGCTCGATTCTCCAGAACCACCTCGGTCGGGGCGACGTCGAGGTCGTAGTCCTCGACCACGTGGATCACCACCGTCGACCGTCTGGCCGGCCACGAACAGCTTGCCGTCGTAGCGTCCCGGCGGCGTGTGGATCGGGATCGTGATTCGGATGGGAACGCGTCGCGCCTGACCGGGATGGAGGACGACGCTCGGCATCACCACGCCGGGACGCTGCCCGGTTGCGGCCTCGAGCTGCGGGCTCACGATGGTCGCCTGTCGCAGGATCGCCCGCTGCTCGCCGCCATTGTGGAACTCAAGCTGATGCGAGATCGGGCCCGGCGCTCCGACCAAAGTCAGGGTGCGGCCGCCGTCGGCCAAGAGGCTGTAGTCGGTGAGACGCTCGCGCACGGCGGCCGATCTCAGGGTCCGACTCGGATGTGGAGACCGTCCGCGTCGTCACGCCGCCTGTCCCCTCCATGCTCGTGCTCGAAGTACTCGCGACCCTCGACGACCATCGGCTGGCGGTGCAGGTCCTCGATCACGGTGTCCTGCTCACCCTCGAACGTCATGCCAAGCACCTCGGTGCCGAAGAGGGTCAGGCCGATGTGATGCCGGTAGGGATTGCGGATGCGGGTCTCGGGAATCCGCCCGACATTGACCGTGTAGCAGAGGTCGAGGACGACCGGTTTCACGTCTACCGTCATGTCGAGCGGCTTGATGTCCAGGGTGAGATCGGATTTCATCCCGATATCACTCTTCGTGGTGATGTCGTTCTTGATCGGATCGGGGACGAGCAGCGTCGACGTCGTGGTCAACGTCGAGTTGGTGGTGATCGGGTCGGGAACGTTCAGCGTGACCTGGACGTCATCCAACCCGATGATGTCGATCGTCCCAGTGTCAGTCGAGGTGACGGTGACGGTTTCGGAGCTGCTGCTGCTTCCGCCACCTTTGGGCACGATGACCTCCTCCGATGACCGAATTCATCCTCACCCTCATTGGACCCCAGTGTCAACAGTTTCCGCCGGGAGCACTTTCATGACGGTTTCGTGACAGCCTCCCCGCTGTCTCCACCATCGGGCCTCTCGGACAGGCGACCCCATTCCTTGCCGGAGCGGACTCCCACTACAATCTCGGAGCACGTTCCGATCTGCGTGGGGGGGTGCGTGAGGACATACCCGTACCGCTTCTACGTCGCCCTCGACGGCAACGGCATCAACGGCTTCGAGGGCATGGCCGGGCGTGTGCCTCTTCCTCTTCGACCCCTCGGACAACTCCTACGCCTACAAGGTGCAGTACTTCGACGGCGCCGCGGCCGGCCATGCCACGACGTCAATCCCGGCCGATCGGTCGGTTTCTTGGGCAATGCCGGCCAGCACCTCCTCTTCTACGACGCCGCCACGCTCGACGAAGTGGACAGGGTGTCCACCCTCCAGTACGAGGTCAACGACACCACCCTGCGTGGGAGCACGCATCTGGTCTGGCTCGACGACTCCGAGTTCATCACGGCGGTCGGCGACTACCTGTACCGGTTCGACCTGAACCGGTTGGGCAAGGGTGAGCGCCTCGGCCCGCACGGGCTCAAGCTGCCCCACGCCATGAAGCTGACTGCTTCAGGCCGTTACATCGTCTATGGCGGCATGGATAGTCCCGTTACCGGCGAGGCGAAGGAAGTGGGCATCTACGACCTGCACAGCGGGGAGGCGAGACGGGTCGAGCTCCCGGCCACCTGCTGGCACCTGGCCACCCACCCGACCGAAGACCTCTTCTACCCCGTCTCGTTCCGGGTCGCACCCCAGGAGGGGCGGGACTGGAAGGACTGGGCCATCGGGTTCTCCAAGGAGTACGCCTTCGAGATCGACGCCGAGTCGGCGCAGGTGCTCCGGCACTGGGCCGTCGGTCGGGAGACCCCGGCGCACCTCAACTCCGACGTCACTCTCTCAGACAGCGAGCTCATCTTCTGCAACGGGGCGAGCCAGAGCATCGTGTTCATCGATCTGGCGTCCTTCGCCGAGTGGCGGTTCGTCGACGAGCGGCCCGGGCTCCGCGGACAGGCCAAGGTCGCACGCCAAGTCGGCACCCAGGCCTACGACGCGCTCGCCAGGGGCTCCATGTTCACAAGCAGCCAGCACTTCCTGGGCGCGCTGCGCGCCAGTCGCTTCACCGTGCTCGACTCCATCTACGCCACGATGCTCAGCTCGGACCAGTCTTTACTCTTCACGGCCAACCGGGGGCTCAACCACATCACGATTTACGACTACCCGTCGAACACCATGCGGCTGCGGGTCAAGATGCCCGACCTGCACGAGTACGTGCCGTCGATGTCCCGCCTCGCCGACCCCCGGCTCGGCTTCCACCACAGCTACCTGGTGAGTCCCTGAGTCCTACGAGGCGGCGTGAGCCGAGATCGCCTTTGCCAGTTTTTGGAAGTTCCGCGGCACCAGTCCGGTGACGAACGACTCGATGCCCCGGGCGGTCGGACCCCCGACAAGCGACGTGACCCCGGGGAGCTTCCCAGGGGCGACGTCGAGTTCACCCTCCAGGACGATGCGGGTGCCGCGACCACCCATCGCCTCCTGATAGCGAGTCACCCCGACACAATCGACCCTGTCGGCGAAAACCTGGGGACGGATTCTCCAGTGGCACGCCCAATCGCCGGCCTTCCACTCAGCCGTGTCGGTCCAGGCCAGCATGTCGGGCTTGATCACAGTGCGCAGGAGCGCGGGGACCTCTGCCTTGGCTCGCCACAGGTTGACGAGGTGCACGGTCCCGTCCGGATCTTCCTGGCGGGAATCGACGGTGACGCTCTCCACGTCGCTGATGAGGGGCACGAGCTCGTCGAGCCGGTCGCGCACGAGCGTCCACACGGCAGCGCGCTCCTGGCGCACCACCGCGAGGGTGCGGAACGGCTTCACGCCCTGCCCCCCGCAATGACTCGCCACCCCTTCGAGCCGGTGCCCGTCACCTCGGCACTCGGGTGGAGGCGGGCGCGCATTGCGTGCGACACGTGCGGGCTCTCGATGAGCCAAGCGATGGCCTGGGCCAAGGCCTGCCGGCTCGAGCGCGGCCGGTAGCCGAGGGCCTCGGCGCGGTCGATGCGATACCAGTAGTAGCGCCCGAGCGCCTTCGCCTCGGACCGCGTGGAAGCGGGCGGCTTCTTCGTCCACCGAGCCGCCAGCTCCATTGCCGAGGCGGCCAAGTAGGCGGCAGTGAGCGTGGCCGTCAGAGTTGGTCCTCGCACGCCGCACAAATCGGCGATGGTCTGGTGGATGTCGGCCCACGGCATGTTCTCCGAGCCGAGCAGGTAGCGCTCCCCTCGCTCCCCCTTCTCGGCCACGAGGACGTGACCTCGGGCGACGTCCTCGACGTGGACCACGTTGCATCCGCCGGGGAACGTGAAGGAGAAAGGATCGTTGAGGTAGTTGACGATGATGGCGTTGCTCGGCAGCAGGCGGTAGTCCGGCCCGCCGACGGTGATGGCGGGGCAGACCGCCACCAGGTCGATCCCGAGTTCGTCGGCGAGCTCCAGGGCCTCGCGCTCCTGCCGGGCCTTCATCCGGAAGTAGGACGGCGCATCGGGGTCGCGCAGCTGGTCGCGCTCGTCACGCGGCTCCGGTCGAGGGGACGAGCCGCACGTGACCGACGAGGAGGTCAGGACGACCCGGGCCACCCCGGCGGAGGCCGCCGCCTCGAGCGCGTTGCGCGTCCCTTCGAGGACCACGGCCTCGAGCTGCCGCTCGTCGTGTCCCCAATAGGTGAAGATCCCGGCGGCGTGGAACACCACGTCGCACCCTTCCATGGCGGCCTCCAGGGACCCCCGATCGAGGACGTCCCCCTGCACCCGCTCCAGATCGAGCCCCAGCAGGCTCCGGAGATCGCTGGTCGCCCGCACCAGACCGCGCACCTGGTGGCCTTGGCTCAAGAGGGCACGGACGATGTTGGATCCGATGAGGCCGTTCGAACCCGTGACGAGCGCCTTCACTCCTCCATGTACCACCACGCCGAGGTCCTTGCCGACCTGTCGGGCCAGATCCGACCACCAGGTGGACACGTCGGGTGACACCCGCCGGCGGAACCCGTCGCGGAACCGTCCCGTCTCCGAGGCGTCGGGCTCCGCCTGCTGCGGCGCTTCGAAATGGCGGAAGCCGTTCTCGTCCACGGTGCCGCCCGGATCCTGGCGGCCGAATCGGCCCACGAACTCGCGCGCCCGAGTCATGAGGTCGACCTCGTCCTGCTCGTACCCATCCTCGCCGTGGGCAGGGTCCCAGGCACGACCGATCCTTACGTCATCCCCCGAATAGGCCCGCTCGAAGTTGTCGATGGTCTCGTCGAAGAACTTGAAGTACTCCGTCGCGACGAAGCGGTTCTTGATCTCTGGGAACCGGTCGAGATTGACCATCTGCCAGAACGGCGGGAGCCGGAACTGCTGGCGGGCGACCACGGTGATCTCGGTACCCGAAGGGACGCGCGCAAACCGGACGCTGCCGTCGTCGTGAGTGGCCGAATCGTTGCTGCTGTGCACCGTGCGCCAGACGATCTTGTGCTCGTCGTCGTCGTAGTGAATGGACTCGAGCTTGGCGACGTCGATGACAGAGCCACCGTAGAGGATGAGCCAGTTGGGCTGCGGCAGGTACACGTTGCGCTCGGCCTGGTGTGTGACCCGTCCCTTGCGGTCCCGGCGGACGGGCACCGTGTGGCCACCGATGTAGTCCTTCATCCATGTGATTGCGTTCCGGATCGGCACGACATCGACGAAGCGGTCGAAGTCGACGGGCAAGACCTTGGAGTAGTGGAAGAGCACCGAACCGTCGACATAGCGCCAGCGCAGCCCGTTCTCGTCGGGAGGCACCGCCTTGACCAGGTGCTCGAGCGGTTCCAGGTAGTGGACGACGTCGTCGTAGTCGGCTCGGCTGAACGCAGCCGGGTCGAGATCGAGTGGCACCTCCAGGCGGGCCAGAGCATCCTTGGCGAAGAGCGTGCGCCAGGCCTCGACACTGTCGACCATCGCAGCCAGCCAGGCATAGCCCCACACGGCCCACGGGCCGGCCAGCACCGGCGCCGATGTCCGGTTGACCTTTTCGGTGAGATCCCGCTTGAAGGGGAACAGTTCGCGGTCGGGGCGTACCGTGGCGGACAACAGGTGCGTCGCCAAGCTCGGCGATTCGTCGACGCGCTGCAGGGCCGAGGCTTGCAGGGGATGGACGTTCTCCCAGCCCTCATAGGGGGTGAGGTCCCCCCGCATTTTGTACTTCTGGGGGAGACCGATGTCGTGGAGCGCCTTGGCGTTGACCGGCGATGCGTACGGATCGGTGTTCATCTTGGCGGCCGCCACGAAGTCGACGAGTATCGGGTCCGTGCCGGCGATGATCGTGTCGGTTCGGAGCGGCCGCGGTGAGCGGTCGCCCAGGCTTCCGTGATTGCTGACGATGGCGTCGACGATGGCCACGTGCACAGGCGTCGCTCGCAGCAGGTCAACGCAGCTGTCCCACGGCTTAAGCCGGGCTCGGTAGTGATAGGCGCGATCCCGCAGGGGAAGAGCGCCGAGGAGGTTGTGGACGCACAGCGCGAAGCCATGTTCGGCATGCGTCTTGTTCTTGGCGAAGCTGATGCGAATGTCGGCATTGACCCATGACTCGGCGAGGGTGGTGCCCTGCAGCGCGCTGGACGGGGGAAACGGCGCCAGGACCTGGTCTTCGCTCAGATCCACCACTTCGTAGGGATTGTCCTGCTCCGTGACGAACCGGTACCCGACCAAGATCGGCGATGACAAGGACGTCCCGGTTGTCCAGAATGCGCGCTGCACTATCGGGACCCGAGCCGACCGTGACGGAAGTGAAGCCCTGGTCGGCTAGCAGGTCGACGAGATGCTCCACCAGCGCGGGCTGCGTACCTGTGGGGCCGTCGGGCTCGAAGACGCTGAGGTCGGGCAGGACGAAGACCCGCATATCGGCGGGCTCTCGCTCTCCGGTCAACAAGGTCAGGCTCGACCACACCTCGCCCTGTAGCAACGCCTGCTCCAACGCCGTCTTCGGATTCAGATCGGAGACAATGGCGCAGAGAGACTCCGTCACCATCCCCTACTCATCGGACCAGACGGTGAGGGAGAGTTCCAGATTGTCGTAGCCTCGCACCGCCACCGCGCCGCGAAACTGCTTGCCCGGCGGGAACAGGTCGGGCTCGAGCGCCACTTCAATGACGACGACACGCTCTTCCAACGGCCCGAGGGAAAAGCGGTCAGGGAGCACGGTGATGCTGGGACGAATGGACTCGCCGTCGCTGCTGGTCAAGTCCGAAGCCAGGAACGAGATCTCGGTCTCGGCACGCTCCTTGTTCTGCAAGCTGATCGAACCCTTCGCCGTTTCACCCACCCGGGCGTGCAGAGACATGGGCACCCGCCGTGGCCCCTCGGCGCGTGCGGTGCGATCGCTGGGTCGAGTCGGCATAACACGCTCGACCGCGTCCAACCACTCGTCCGTGAGCGACTGCGTTCCCTTCAGGAGCTCCTCGTAGTAGCGCACGTTGAGATCGGCCAGTCGCCGAGGCCACCCGTCGGGCACGACTCTCGTGAGGAGGTCTCCGTAGGCCTGTAGTGAATCCCATTGGGCCTTCTTGGCCAGCTCGCGCCATTCGCCCAGGTCATAGGCAGCGTCGAAGGATTCATTGGTCGGCACGACGGCCTCCCCTCTCTTGTACCTGCCAAACGGCGCCACAGCAGGCAAAGTCCCTGTTCAGACAACTCGTGGCCGGCGGTTCCTGTTTCGATGCTAATCCGGCGACACCTGAAAAGGGACCCCCAAAGTTTCGGTTTCTGCGCGACGGGTTACGGCCTTAGGGCAACCGGCCACAAACCGAGGCGAGAGCGGGTCGCGATAGACCCGCGAGCTCATTGGTCTCCGCCACCCTTGAGGGGCTGCAGTTGCGTCCCACCATGGAAAGAATGCGTTCCGCTCGATGGGTCTCCCGCTCCACGTTCACGCCTGCGTTCGGCGGCAGCAAACAGCACGGGCTGCGGGCCGTGGCCCGCCTTTGCCTGAGGCCTTGGCCGTCCGACAACAAACGATCAACTGTGCTCGATCGGCAACGAGCCGGGCGAGAACCCGAAGTGGAGTGCAATACCTGAGGGTTGCCGACCACCTCGGGCGTTTGGCAGGTCAGCGTGTCACTTGGGAATGACCCAACGACCCGTTACTGCCGGAATCCAGGAGCGACGGTGCGGGGCACCAAGCACGAGGCCCAGCGGGCGACGGCAGGTCCGGTGAGCGAGACCGATCGCGGGCGGATCCTGTTGACTTAGGAGACCTTTCGGAGGCCTCCTGGCCCGCTGGCTCCACATCGAACCCCGGGGGCGAGCTCCGCGAAGACGCTGGTCGAGAAGCGCCGCATGGCTGCCGCCATCACCGAGAAATTGGGGCCGTAGTACTCACAGAAGCAGAACGGCTCGGACCTCGCGGCTAAGCCGGCGGGGTCTGTCGGCGACCAGCGTCCGTCGGTGCCAATTTGGCGATCAACTGAGCACAACAGACAAGACGAACAGACGGACTGGAATCGAATACCAAACTCAGCAGCATCAGAGTCGTGGACGTACTTACTCGGATTAGCAGTGAGTCCGATTCGCCCGCTCTCGCACCTCTCCAGCAGGACTTTTGCGTTTGACGGACTGGCTTGTCCATAACCGGCCCAGAATCGCTTCGCTGAAGTCCGTGCAGGGCAGCCCACGTGAACGCTCGCCGGGCGTTTGGCAGGTCAGGGTGTCACTCGGCCGTGACCCAGCGACGCGTCGTTACCGCCATGCAGCAGTGACGGGCTCGTCGAGTTGATTGATCGATCGAGTGAAGGGCTCTACCCTGGTTGGTTGCCATTCTCCCGTCGCGCCTCAGCTCAACAAGTTTTCGCCAGCTCTCACTGAGAAATGCCCAATATGTCCAGGTCTGCGTACAAGTATCGGGTCATACAGCCCCTTGAGAAGTTCATCGTGAACCCCCCAGTCAGGCTTGCGTGGCGACTCGGACTCGAGCCACCGGGCGACGCGTTATTGGAGACGGTCGGGCGACCCACCGGTCGCATGCGGCGAACGCCCATTTGTAATGGCCAAGCAGGCGACACGTTCTGGCTGGTCGTCCAGCACGGACGCCGTACCGACTACGTCCGAAATATCGAAGCGAATCCTCATGTCAGAGTGCGCACCGGATCTCGCGACCGCGTGGCGAACGGGAATAGCGCACGTCGTCGTCGACGACGCGAACGAGCGAGTGCGAATCCTGGGGCAAAGTGATCCCTGGCGTCAACTGTGCCAGGGAGCATCCAAGGCGATGGGCACGGATCTCCTTACCGTACGCATCGACCTTGATCCTCTCTGAGTCCAGGTGCGACGACGCAGCGGCGTGAGTCCATGACTCGACCTGTGCGAAATGTCAGAAGCGTTACCGCGCCAGACGATGCCCGAGGAACGAGTGCGACATCGCTGCTTCGGCGATGCGCCAAAATCTCGGCGGTCGTCGCCCATCGGACCGCCAGGGTCGGTTGGCACACCGTGAGGACAAGGCTTTGGCGCCCGGGCACAGACGAGGCCGGATCCTTCCCCCGCCAACTCCGACTCGCCCTCGAAGAGCTCGGACCGACGTTCGTGAAGCTCGGGCAGCTGCTGTCGACTCGTTCGGATATTGCCCTGCCACGTGTGCAGCAGGAATTGTCGAAGTTGCAAGACCACGCACCCAGCATTCCCACCGCACAGGTAGCGGCTGCACTCGGGCGAAGCCTCGGATCGCAGTCGACTGGCTCGTTTGCGACATTCGAGATGGCGCCCGTTGCGTGCGCATCAATTGGTCAGGTGCACAGGGCGACTCTGCACAATGGCCGTGCAGTCGCCGTGAAGGTACGTCGTCCCGGGCTTCGTACTGAAATTGATGCCGACTTCTGGTTGCTCCGTCGATGTGCCCGCTTTGTCGCACGCCTGTCGTCCCGAATACGAGCGTATGACCCGGTTGCGATCCTGGACGAGTTCGCTGCCTTGGTTCGTGCCGAGACCGACTTCACCGCCGAAGCCGACAATCTCGTAGGGGTCCATCGCCTCTTCGAAAAGAGCGACGCCGTCACGACTCCGCAGGTCATCACCGAGATGAGTGACGACTCTCTCTTGGTCATGGACTGGATCGAAGGCATTCCTCTCAGCAATCGGGCAGGCTTGGAAGCGGTCGGGGCTGACAGAGTTGGCCTCGCTCGGGCGATCCTCCAGGCCTATGCAGTGATGATCTTCCAGGCCGATCGCTTCCACGCCGACCCACATCCCGGCAACCTCATCGCCCTCGCTGGTGGGCGCCTGGGCCTGATCGACTTCGGCGAGGTCGGTTCGGTCACGTCCGCCGAACGCGCGGCCCTGTTGGGGATGATGACGGCCGTCCTTGGACGAGACGGCAACGCTCTCGCAAACGCCGTGCTTTCGGTTTGTCGAACCACGCGCCCCGTCAGCCGCGCCGACTTCGGATCGCAGCTTGCGGTGCTCCTCCACCCGGTCGCGGACGCGAGCCTCAAGGACGTGAGGCTGGGCGACGTATTGAGTCGGCTGCTCCACGTTCTGCGCGGCCAGGGGATCGTGCTCCCCTCTGACCTGGCCATCTTGATCAAGACGGTGATCGAATGTGAAGCGACGACCGAAGAGCTCGACCCCACGCTGTCGATGCTCAACGTCGTGGGCCAGCTTGGTGCTTTCGTTCCGGCGCCGCGAACGTGACGTGGATCAAGCTTCAACGACTGTCTGACCTTGGGCGGGCGGGACGAGGTCGCTGCGCTTTCCGGGTCTGTGGAGTCCGATCCCGCACCCACACCAATGCAGCACCGATTTCCCTATCCCGTTCGTCGAGCTCGTGGCCGTCAATCCGAGACGCCTCGGTTTACCACCGTTGCACATTCATCTTTCGGCGCGGACCGACGAGATAGAACGCGGCGATGGCTGCCCCGACTACCCCAAAGAGAAGCCAGCCCGCCAACGACGCGATCACCCACGCCGCCTTCTTGCCGCGTGGCAGCTCGTCGGCTGGTCGTCTCGTCGCGTCAACAACGCACCACATCACCACGATCAATGAACCGCCATAAATGACGAGTGTCGCCACGTTGATTCCGACCGTCGCCGAAATCATCGTCGATCCACCTCCAGGAAGACTGTGATTGTCCGTACCATGCGGTCCTACCAACCAGATGCGGGTGCGGGATGCTCCCCGTCGGATCGGAACCTCGGGGGCCAGAAGACCCAGCTGCTCCCGGCCGCGGGTGCGACGAGCACGGGCAGGGTCGAGAGCTTGAGGATCCGTTCCCTCACGCCGCGACCGGACAACCTGGCCATCCCGCGAAGGCGTCGGGATCCGATCACGATCGCCTGGCACTCCCAAAGCGACGCTTCATGCGCGATTCGCCGCGCCACGTGCTCTTGTAGCGCGGAAAAAGACCGACCTTCTGCTGCGATGCCCTTCGCCCCCAGCGACTGCACGGCGTTACGCACCAATTCCTCGGCCTCGAGCGGAGATTCGAGCGGCAAGGCTCGAGCCATCCTCGGGACCTCACGGATGTGGAGCAGCCTGACGCTGGTTGCGTTCGCCGAGGCCACGTCCGCCACAAAGTCCAGGGCAATCTGGCCGGATTCGAAATTGATCAATTGCACACAGGAGTCGCTGCGACACGTGCGCACCTCCATTGGTGGTGCAATTCTCGGCGGTCCGAACGCAACAGGGTGTGAATATTCCTCGACCTGGAATTAAGAGAACGTCAACGAGGCGGCTCGTCCGCGACTGTGTGACGTGCCCAGAGACACTGGCGTCAGGGCGCGACGAATACGGGCGTGGTGACCTTGTAATAGAAGTTTGAAGCCGTTCCCGTGGCGGTCACCTCGGGCATCGTCCACACTCCGAAAACGTCGTTCGCGATCAGGTTGTGCGCAACGGTGATGGCAAGCGGCGCGACGGCGGCGACGATGATGCCGGTGGTGGACGGATCCACCGACGGCGAGAAGTCGTAGTCACCGTCAAGGTTGTTCGTGCCGATGAGGTTCGCCTCGATCACGTTTCCGTTGAGATCCTGACCGGCTGCGTGGCTGTGGACAGTCACACCGGCGAGCCCATTGCCCCAGATGAGATTGTTCTGCACCTGATTGTCGTACACGGCGCCCCCCGGAAGTGCCGTGGCAAGGAGAACACCCGCCCCTTGACCCGCAACACCATTACCGGACACCGAGTTGAACAGGATTCGGTTGTCGAACACCCCACCGACGGAGCTCTGAGGGACTCCAGCGGCGAAGGCACCGGGATTGTGACCGGCGATCGTGATGCCGCAATCAAGCGTGTTGTCGGACACGGTGTTGAAGGCGACGAGGTTTCCGTCAGTGGGACCGAACTCATCGGTGAGAAGAATCCCACCACTGTTCCCGCTGACCTTGTTGCCCACGACCGACGAGTCGTCCGCGACCATGAGGTGAATTCCCTCACCGCAATCGCCCGGAGCCTGTGTGGAGCCATTGCACTCCGCGTACGGAGATGTGGTGAGCGGCGCCCCGGTGGGGTTGCCTTGGTCGTTGTGGACGACGGTATCCTCCGTGACGGTCACGCCACTGACAGGTGTACCCGGAACGCCCTGGACGAGCACGCCCTCGCCGACGGCGTTCTCCACGGTGAATCCCTTCAGCTCACTGTGAGAGGCGAGGATCTGGACGCCGTTGTTCAGCCCGGCCGCGTTGATGACCGGATTCCCGAGGCCCACGATCGTGACGGGCTTCGTTGGAGGTATCACGACCCCTTCGTCATACGTACCTGCACACACGAGCACGGTTGCGCCGGACGACGCCGCGGCAACCGCTGCGCCGATGGATGTGTAGCTGTCGTGACCACAGCCCACGCTCAACGACGTCCACGCGGGCGGTCCTGATGGGCCGTGACCCCACGTACCCGAATCGGCCGAAGCTGGGCCAGCCGTGATCCCGACGGCTGCGGCCACGAGCGCAGCGGTAGCAAATGTGGCGACAACACATGAATTGAACTTCGAGCCCACAATGCCTCCTCGACAATTTCCCCGACCTTCGAGGGCCAGCCGGTGATCTCGACGCAAGGTAGCGGGGACTGAGAGAAACCTGCAACTGAGCTAGTGACAGGCCGCGGCGACCACAGCGAGGATGAGATCGAGCAAGCGAAGACGGGGGTTGCGGCTGGAAGGTCCCAGTCGACGTCCGGATCTATGTGGTCGAGGGGACCAGCGTTTCCCGCGTGGAAGCAGTGCGTTCAGTAGTACCGGCGAATGGCGCGAGATCGAAGCAAATCCGCAACGGGTCGAGCACGCGCACTGCGGAAGGGAGTTCTCCGGCCCCCTGCAAGAGGCCGCTGATATGGGGGTGCGTCACGCCATGACGGGCTGCGGCGAACGTTCCGGGATCTCGATGCTGTCCCCCTCCGTGAGCTCGGGTGCTTGCTCGAGGTCCACCTCAATGTCGGCCAGGATGCCCGGCTGGCGTCGGTTGACGACGAGGAGCCAGCCCCCGCCGATGGCCATCCACGCCAGGTAGATGTAGGGGAACAGGTTCACCGGCCAGGGCGGCTGCGGGTAGAAGCTGCCGATGGTCGGCACCAGCAGGCACAACACTGCGATGCACGCGAGGACGACGTTGCGCCGGTTCAATTCGCCGATCTTCTTGAGATACATCGGCGCCGCCACCGTGATCAGGTAATACGCCACCAAAAAGCCGAAGGCGGCCAGGGTGCCAGCGTCGCCGAAGGCGGTCAGCGGGTTGGTGAAGATCATGAGGACGGCCGGCAGGGTGAAGATCATGCCGATGTAGACCGTCACCGCCACGTGCGGCGTGCGGTTGGTGGCGTGCGCTCGGCCCAGGTGCCCCGAGAAGATGCCGTGGCGAGCCATGGGGTAGATGATCCGTGAGCCAGCGTTCAAGCACGACAGGGACAGTGAGAAGAAGCTCACCATGGCGCCGATGGAGACCGGGATCCTGAACCAGCTCACGCCATAAGCCTGGGCCAGGTAGTTCAGTGGGGCCGAGGTCCAGCCGGCGCCGTAGTCGGACGTGCCCGACACCTCGACGTAGGCCATGAAGACCATGAAGGCCCCGGTGATGAGCAGGCTGGCGATCACGGCCCGGGGCAGATTCTTCCTCGGGTTCTTCGCTTCGGAACCCATGGTGGTGGCGGCCTCGAAGCCGACCAGCGAGAAGATGCAGGCCACGACGGCCAGGCCCATGCCTCTCACGTTCACCCCGCTCAGCGTCAGCTGATTCGTGTCGACGTGAAAACCGTGTTTGAACAGGATCACGCAGGCCAGGGCGGTGATGCATGCGACCGACGCGCACTCGAGGACCAGGGTGAGGACGGTAGAGACGCGAATGTCCTTGTAGGCGATGACCCAGCAGGCCACCGCGCTGATGGCGAAGAAGATGATCGGGTGCACGGACCCGTGGTACCCGAGCGCCGAGAGCAGCTGGGAGCTAAAGACGGCGAATCCACACATCCCGGCCACGGCGATGAAGAAATACGACCAAATGAGCGTCCAGCCGGAGAAGACGCCGGCGCTGGGACCGAGGCCCTTGGCCGTGTACGCGTACATGGAGCCGGCGAAGGCAGACCGCTTGGCGAACTGATTCAGGCAGAACACGACGAAGAGCAACATGACGGTCCCGAAGGCATACGCCAGCCACGTGCCCTGGCTCGCGCTCGCGAATGCGAGTGGGATGATGAGCACCGCCGTCATGGTCGGCGAAATCAGGGCGACCGATTGGGCAAAGAGCGAGGGCAGGCCCAAGACGTTGGTGCGAAGCCCGTGCATCTTCGTGGCCGAGGCGTCCTTCGTACCGGCAGTCGTTGTCATCGTTTCTCCTTGTGTTGGTCCTCGAACGAATAGGTCGTTGTCGATCCGCCGTGCTCAGGTGGGGAACGACTGGTCCTCGAGGAGCAGGTCCTCGTAGAAGGCGCCAAACGTCCGCTCGGGGTGTGCAATGGCGATCTCGAGCACCCACAAGTTGGGATTGGGCCGGAACGTGACTTCGGCGAGTGGCCCGTCGTAGTGCGCCGCGTGGGGGTACTCCGAGAGCCGGTGACCTGACAGATCCATGTTCAGCGTCCAGCCGTAGGCGGCGGCGACCTCGATCGTGTGGTCGTAGAGCTCCTTGCCGTTGATGCCCTCGGCGAACCACGTGTCGCGCACCTGGTCCCAGATCTGCCGCACTTCCTTCTTCGCCCGCACGTGGTCGGGGTCGTCGCCGAACACGAACGTGTCGCCCGCATCGCCCTCGGTGTCGCCGTAAATCGGCCCGATGTCGACGAAGAAGATGTCGTTGTCCCCTAGCACGACGCCCGGCTCGGATCGCTCCATGAAGTCCTTCGTCGTGTTGGGCCCACACCGGACGATGATGTGGTGCCAGCCGCGGCGCATCTCCATCTCCTTGAGGATGTCGCGGGCGATGGCCTTCGCCTCCTCCTCGGCCATACCGGGCCGCACCTGGTCCGCAATCAGGTGCACGGCCTTGCGGGTGCGGGCCCGGACGTCCATGAGGCTGTCGAGGGAGAACTGCTCCCCGGTGCCCTCGAGTTCGGCCATGGTCGTTGTCATCGTGGGTCTCCTCCTGCTCGCCTGGTCAGTGGTCGGTGATGGATGTGCTGAAGAGCGGGTGATTGCGGAAGTCGCTCGGCGCATCGGCCGCGACGACAAGGACCTCGGCCGGTCCCCCGTCCGCGCCCAGCCGGTGCGGCCGGTTGGCGTCGAAGTGCGCCGTTGCGCCTGCGTCCAGCAGGTGCACCTGGCCGTCGAACTCGAGCCGCAGACGTCCCGCGACGACAAAGATCCACTCCTCGCCGCGGTGACGTGCGGGTTCCGGGGGCTCGCGGTCAGGGGCGATGGTGATCTGCAGCGCCTCGAGCGTGCTGGATCCGGGGAAGCCGCTGCACGGTGCGATCGTGAGGCCGTTGGACTCGTGCGTCGGTGTGCCCCGCGGGTACGTCGCGATGGCGGGCGCGCCGCGCCGCTCGCCGAGCAGCGTGCTCATCGAGACCCCGAGTGCCCGCGACAGCGCGATCAGCGCGGCCACCGAGGGTTGGCGGTCTCCCGACTCGAGTCGCGAGAGGTGGGCCGTGGATAACTCGGCGCGCTGGGCGAGCTGTTCGAGCGTCAGGCCGGCCCTCGTGCGCTCCTCACGGAGGCTCTCGGCGATGGTGACGAGGGCTTCGCTGAGCTTCATCGCCCGATTGTGAGCCTGAGTTGCCTCAGAGGCAATACGAATTGTCAGAGTTCATGATTCAGAAATATCCGCGAAACGGTGACGAGATCCATCCGGTGCCGCCGCGCCGGTCCTTGCGGTGACCCGGGCGGCGAATCGGTCGAAGACCAGGTCACGCCAGGGGCTCAGCGCCGCGAGCGACGGGATCGTGGCGCGGCGGATGGCCGGCGCTCCCCCCGGGATCCGGGCTGCGTCCGCTGCGAAATCCCGGAGGAGGCCGTCGACCGCAGCCGGCGTGACCTCCAGGTGGAACTGCAAGCCCCACGCGGCCTCGCCGACGCGGAAGGCCTGGTTGGGATAGCGCGCGCTGCGTGCCAAGTGGGGCGTGCCCGGTGGCAGGTCGAAGGTGTCACCGTGCCAGTGCAGCACGGGAAGGCGCTCGGGAAGCCCCGTGAGAAGTGCGTCGGCGGCGCGGGCGGGCGACAAGTCGACCGTGGACCACCCGATCTCGGGTCCGTCCTCCCCCCGACAGACGGATCCACCGGCCGCGAGCGCGAGCAACTGCGCGCCGAGACACACGCCCAGCGTTGGGACCGCGCCCGCCAGCGTGTGGCCGAGCAACGCGATCTCGGTTCGCCTGGTGGCGAAGCCGTCGTCCGAGCAAGCCGACATCGGGCCGCCCATCACAACGAGGCCGTGGTGGTCCGTCGCGTCAGAGGGCACCGGTTCACCGGCGAAGACACGCCGCACATCGGCGCGAATGCCGGCGCGAGCGAGCGCAGCGCCGATCGCCCACGCGGGTTCGGCCTCCACATGCTGGACCACGAGGCAATTCGTCATGGTGCCGGTCGTCATGGTGCCGGACATGGAGCCGTGGGCGAGGGCGACCCGCATGCCCATCCCTCCCTTCGGGCATCGGGCGTGCAGCGCCCACGATAGTTGCCCGCGACGCTGGCGACCTGCGTTAACATTCCCGAAACAACACCCCCGGTGGCCGATCCGGAGTGACCGAATGTTCGATCGAATACTGCTCGCCCTCGACGACTCTCCTGCTGGCGAGATGGCCATCCTCTTTGCGGGCGCTCTGGCGGTGCGGACAGGCGCGTCGGTGCACGTCGTGCATGTCAACGAGCGCCTGGTCGGCGGCTACGGCGTCACCTTGCGGTCCCGCACGGAGGCCACCGACCTGGTGCGCGGCGCCGTGGACCAACTCGTCGACGCCGGTGCGCCCGCCGGTGGCTCGGTGTGCGTGTCGTGGTATCGACACGTGCCCGACCGCATCGTCGCCACCGCCCGCGAGTGTGCCGCCGGTGCCATCGTGCTCGGATCCAACCGCAACCGAAGGCTCGGGCGTCTCTTCTCGGCCCGGGTTCGCGAGCGCACCACCCGCCTGACGTCGCTCCCGGTCCTGACCGCTCCCGCGCCACTCACAGTCACTCGATTGGACGGATCCCACACTTTGCGGACCGATCTCGACCGAGCGGTCGACTCGATCCTGGGGTAACCCAGAGCGCTGCGCAGCGCCGGCCTGGACCGTCCCCTGGTTGCCGCGGCCTGACCGTGGCCGTCAGGACGAGTTCAGCGGATTGTCTCTGACCCAGCGGGCCGCTCGGGAGCGGTTCGCAGCAGGTCTGCGACGCCCGCTCACTTCGAGCCGACCATCACGTTGTAGTCGTTGTCCGTGGCGACGCACAGTGTGGTGACGGGGCACGACACGGCGATCAGCCACCGTCTCCTGTCGACGTGGTCGACCGTCCACGCCGAGGTCCCGCCGGTGGGTCGATGGGTGGTGATGACGTTGCCGTGGTCATCGGTGGCGACGCAGAAGGTCGTGGCGGCGACACACGACACGGCGAAGAGGTGGTTCGTCCCATCGATGTCGGTGTACGACCACGCCCCGGCCCCACCGGTTGGGTCGGTCGAGGCGACGATCCCGCCGCGGGAATCGACGGCAATGCAGAACGTGGTGCTCGGGCAGGTCACCGAGTCGAGGCCGCTGCCGTCCACCCCCGTCGTCACCGTCCAGGCCGACGCGCCTCCGGTGGGCTCAGTGCTGGTCAGGATGTTGCCGCGGGAGTCGACGGCGACGCACAGTGAGACAGTCCGGCACGCCACCGATGCGATGACGCCGGCCGGATCGAGGAACGGGTCGGTGACCCAGGAGGACGCCGGACCGGTCGGGTCGCTCGAGGTGATGACGCCGCCCGATCCGTTGGTGGTGACACACAGTATTTTCGTCGTACACGAGATGCTCGTCAGGCTCTGACCGCCGGCCACTTCGGTGTCGGTCCACGGAGCCGTCTGACTGGAGGGATGTGTTGTGGTGAGCACGTCGCCTTCGCCGTCGGCCGCGACGCACAGCTTCACACCAGGGCACGAGATGCCCTCGAACGGATACAGCTCCTCGCCGTGCACGTCGACGGCCCGTGTCTTCCACGCCGACGTGCCTCCGTTCGGTGTGGTCGACGTAATCGTGTCAGCGACGGAGTCGCCGCCGATGCAGGAAGTGGCTCTACTGCAGTCGATGGTGTTGATCGGGTGGGTGAGTACCAGCCCGGTATCGGTGCTCCACGTCGGGGTTGTGTCGGTCGGGTCGGCCGTCGCGAAGAGGTCGCCGGCGGCGTCGCCACCGGCACAGAGACTCGTGGCACTGCAGCTGAGCGCGGAGACCGTCGCGGAGGTGACAGGGTCGCCAACCCAGGTGCCCGAGGTGCTGCCGACGTCCGTGGACGTAAACACGTTGCCGTCGACGTCGCCGACCATGCACAGACCGCCGGTGTTACACGAACCCGACTCGAGCTGGATGCCCGACCCAGAGTTGGCGTCAATCTGGGTGACCTGCCAATCACCGCCAGAGGCGGTCGGCTCGTTCGTGGTGATGACGTCGCCGTTCAGGTCGGTGCCGACGCAGATACCAGCAGAGGTGCAACTCATTGAGGTGACCGGGTCGACGGCGTCGACGTGCTCCAGATTCCACGACTGCTCCGTCGGGTTGTCGGACACGAGGAGGTTGCCGTTGTCGTCACCGCCGACACAGAGGGTGCTCAGCGGACACGACAGCGAGATGACGGGCCGGCTGTCGACATGCACACCGGTCCATGCCGATGCGCCGCCCGTCGGATCGGCGGACTCGTAGATGTCACCGTTCTCGTCGCCCGCGAGGCACAGCGTCGTCGATTCGCACGAGATGGACACGCCGGTCCAGCCGACGGGCGTGATCGTCCAGCTGCCCACCCTGGAGGTGCCCGGGTCAGTGGAAGTCAGCATGTTGCCACTGGCGTCATCGGCGACACACAAGCTCATGGTGGGACACGACACGGCGTCGATGCCGATGGCGCCATCGACGTCGGACTCGTTCCACGCTGACACCCCTCCCGAGGGGTCGGTGGAGGTCACGATGTCGCCTGTCACGGTGACGGCGACACACAGAGCGGCGCCAGGGCACGATTCGCCAGAGATTTCACTCGGAACGCCGTAGTGGGGGACGGGCTGCACAGGAGTCAGGGACCAGTTCAGCGGCTTGGCGGCAGCCGGGGTCGCAGCGACGCCGAGGATCATTGCTCCAGCGAGGGTGGCCGCCAACGCCGCGGCTCGGGTGACGCGCAGCGTGGTCACCTTGGAAAGGTACTCCCCGCTCGGCGGGCTGCCTAGGGTCCCTGCCACAAGTGGTCCGAAGGACCTATGGATCGTGGGCCTCTCGCAAGCCAGTTTCAATTTCGCCATACGTCGCGAACGCACGTTCCATGTCGGGAGCGCTGTGCAACGATCTGGGAACGCCGATCGCCGCTGATCTGTCCCGGAGCCCTGTCGAAACCTAGGCCGGGAGGAATCGACGCTCTAGGAGGATGAGCGGTGAGTTCGTCCATCGGACGGGGGGATCGTCGTACGACGCCGTTGGTCGAATCCTCGGAGGGCGCGCTCCGTGCGGCTTTCGCGATGGTGCCCGTCATCATGGCCTCAGCACGAGTAGGGCGCAGACCACACCTTCGTTGACACTGAGCCCCGCGTCGGGTTCCCCGGTTTCGACGTTGATCACAACGGCGGGCGGGTTCCCTATTCTCGCTGGCCGTTCTGACGGCGGCGGCGGCGCTCAGAGGCCGACGAGCCTCCTCGGGTTGTCGCCGACCAGCGGTAGGCGGCAACCAAGCGCTAGCCTCAGTCCGTGAGGGAGAAGCGAACGTGGGATCGGGTGGTCCCGGTGATGTCGCGGACGTGTGCGGCGCTGACAATGGTCGTCCTCGCGCTCATGAGCGTGAATTCGGCTGCCGGCGCAACAGGTACGCAGGCGGGCACGAAGACGACCACGATCGTCCTGCAGGCACCGACCGCGTACACGCCGAAGGCACCACCGGGTGGAGGCACCGACGACTACCACTGCACCCTGCTCAACCCCCACCTGACGCACGACGCGTTCATCACTTCGATTGACTTTCAGCCCAACAGTTCCGAAGTGCACCACGAGATCACCTACGCCGTGCCACCGGATCTGGCGGCGGCGGCCGAGGCACAGGACGACGGTGGTAAGGGATGGACCTGCTTCGGGGAGTCCGGTCTCGATACGGGCGGAGCCGGTCGGGCCCTGAACGGAGGTACCCCTTGGCTCACGGCCTGGGGACCCGGGCACAACATCTCGAAGGAACCCGCCGGGACGGGTGCACCGATGCCCGCGGGCACCCTGGTGATCATGCAGGAGCACTACAACATGTTGGTCGGCGACAAGCCGGTTCGCTCCAAGCTGACGCTCACCACTGTGCCGGCCAGCACGCCTCTCCGCCCTCTGCGCCTCGACATCGTGGCGGCTCCGCCGGACGTTCCCTGCGCGCCGGGGGTCACGGGTCCTATGTGCAACCGGGCGGCCGAACTGGCCAGCGTCGGTCAGCGGTTCGGGGCGGGGCAAGAGGACTTGGTCAACGGGCTGGAGTCGCTCTGCGGCAGGAGCCCGTCGGACCCGCCCGCCGGTGATACCACGACGTGCACCTGGCCCATGTACACCTCGGGCAACATTGTCGAGCTCGCGCCGCACATGCACCTGCTCGGGGTGGGCATGAAATTCGTCTTGAACCCCGGCAAACCCACGCAGCAGACGCTGCTCAACGTGACGAACTACGACTTTCATTACCAGCACGGCTATGTGTTGTCGAAGCCCGTTCCGATCTCGCCCGGCGACACGATCGGGATCACGTGCACCTACAACCCGCAGCTCCAACAGGAGCTGCCCCTCTTGCGCCAGGTTCCACCGCACTTCGTGACGTGGGGAGACGGCTCGACCGACGAGATGTGCCTTGGTCTGATCTTCACGACGCCGCCGACAACTGAGGCCGAATCGACCGCGTTGTCGCACGCGTTCTCCCCCTCGGTCTGATCTGGGCTGTCGCGGTCACTGAGCTCGAACCGCTCACGGACCCGGTCAGCTCTGAGCACCTTTGTCGCCATGTCGAGCGGCACACCGTCCCGTACATGCGGGGTGACCGGTCCTCAGTCGCCGTCCCAGCAGCCCAAGATGAGGTCGGCAACCGTATAGGCCACGTCCGTTGGGCCTGTCGGCGGGCGGCCGAATTGGGGCGGCAGTCCCGAGATGTTCACCAAGAGAACCTTCCAGTCCTTGCGTACCACCACGTCGCCGTTGGACGTGCGGAAAGCGCCCTGGCCCAGGTTGCCCAGCGTCTGGGTCTTACGCCATCTGGGTCCCCAAACTGCGGAAGTAGGTGAGCGTCTGGGACCAACTCGAAAGCTCCTTCACCGACAGCGTGAACGACCCATTCGGGTATCCGTAGCGGCAGGAGTACTTGTGATCGACCCACGTCGGGACGCTCACTGTGGCCTTGACCCCGAGCACCTCGTTGATCTCGCGTTGGGCTTTGGGCCGGCAGACCATGATGGCGATCAGAGATGGGTTCCGGCCGGCCGGCAGCGGCCGCTTGGCGGCCGTCGCGGTGGCGGGAACGGTCCCCGATACGCCCACCAAGACCAAGAGGATCATTGGCGTGAGGACGGCGATCGCCATCAGCCGACGCACCGGGGGAGGGTAACAGTCGCTCCCCACCAATGTGGGTCGGGTCAACACCACGAGCTATCTTCCTTCGCGATCAAGCGGGCGCGGGGAGGGACATGGCGAGAAACGGCTCGGCCGGAAGGGCCGGAGTGATCAGACTTCTCGTTCTCGTCGTTCTCCCTGCAGTCGGTCTGCTCGCTGCGGGCTGCGCCTCCGGGAACGGCATTGCGGCGTCAACCTCGACGAGCCGTCCCAGCATCAGCGCCACCAGCACAACCGCCTCGGGCGGTCAGTCGGCTGCCGCCGGCACCTCTGCTTTCTACGAAGTGAAGACCGGCACCGTGTCCCGCCTTGGCACCGTCTTGGTGAACGGCCAGGGTCTGACCCTCTACATGTTCGTACCCGACGATCAGCGGGGGCAGTCGACCTGTTACAAGACCTGCGCCTCGGCCTGGCCGCCGCTCCGGCTGCCCACCGGGGTGACCGTACCGGTGGCCGCTGGCAAGGCGGAGCCCGCACTGCTCGGGACGACGACCCGAAACGACGGCGGTCTGCAGGTCACATACAACGGCTGGCCGCTCTATCTCTGGGCGGGCGACAGCCAGCCCGGACAGGCCACCGGCCAAGGTCTCGACAGTCTGGGTGGCTACTGGTACGTGCTCTCGCCCAAGGGCCGAGTCATCAAGGCGAAGACATAGCGCAACGCTCGGCACCACCGTGGCTCGAGTAGACGGACACCGAGCTCACGGCCATGGTTACTACGCTTTGTAGTATACGGAAGAGATGGCTCGGCCGCCGGCGGTTTTCCCGCCCAGCGAATCAGTTGACCTGACGGACCCACGAGGTGCACGTTGACCACCACTGACCTGGCCGCCCCAACGTCACACACCGAGGTATCCCTCTCCATCGGCGGCATGACCTGTGGTGCATGCGTTGCTCGGATCGAAAACAGGCTCAACGCGCTCGATGGCGTCGAGGCGCGAGTCAACTTGGCATCAGAACGAGCCAGGGTACGGATCCCGGCAGGGACGTCCCCCGCAGTCGTCATCGAGCGAATTGAATCAGCCGGCTACACGGCGGAGATCGTCGATGACCTAGGCGCTCCTCCTGACGTCGGCGCCGAGGCAGACCGCCGGGTGCGCTACTTCGGGAGGCGGCTCGTCGTGGCGGGTCTCCTGTTCATGCCTCTCGGCGATGCGTCCATCGCTTTTTGGATCGTGCCGTCGCTTCGCTTCCCCGGTTGGCAGTGGATCCTGCTCGCCCTGGCGGCACCGATTCTGACATGGGCCGCGTGGCCGTTCTACAAGGCGGCGATCCGAAACGCACGGCATGGGATGGCCACCATGGACACCCTGGTGTCGATCGGCATCGTGGCCGCCACCTCGTGGTCGATCTATGCCATGTTCTTCCGCGACACGAGCCACGTCGCACGGTCGTTTCGCTATGTGCTGGCACACCAGTCGAGTGGGGCCATCTATCTCGATGTGGCAGCCGGCGTGACCACCTTCCTCCTCGCTGGCAGGTATTTCGAGGCTCTCAGCAGGCGACGGAGCGGCGACGCTTTGCGTGCTCTTTCCGCGGTCGGCGCCAAGGAAGTCGCCGTGCTCGACGCCGCCGGAACTGAGACAGCGCCGCCCGATCGCCGCACTCCGCAATGGAGATCGCTTCGTCGTTCGACCCGGAGAGACGGTCGCTACCGACGGCGAGGTCATCTTCGGGCAGTCGGCCATCGACCGCAGCGCGATGACGGTGAGTCGATGCCGGCCGACGTGGCTGTCGGTGACACGGTCCTGGGAGGCACGGTATGTGTGGGGGGACGGCTGGTGGTGAGGGCCACGAGGATCGGGGCGGATACGCATCTGGCTCACATGCTCCGGCTGGTCGAGGACGCCCAGAATCAGAAGGCAGACGTGCAACGTTTGGCAGACCGAATCGCCGGCGTCTTCGTACCGGCCGTGGTCGGCATCGCACTCATGACACTGACATGCTGGCTGCTCGTCGGGGGAACAAACGAGCAAGCGTTCAGCGCGGCGCTCTCCGTTCTGATCATTGCGTGTCCGTGTGCACTGGGCCTGGCCACCCCCACCGCGCTGATGGTGGCCTCCGGTGAAGGGGCACGACTGGGCATCTTCTTCAAGGGTTACCAGGCACTCGAAGAGTCTCAAGAGATCGACACGGTGCTGCTCGACAAGACGGGGACCGTGACGGAGGGAGCGACGGTCGTCGCAGACGTCAGCGGGGTCGATGGAATCCCGACCGAAGCCCTACTGGGATGGGCCGGATCGCTCGAGCTGGCGTCGGAACACCTTGTGGCCAAGGCAATCGTTCAGAGGGCGCAGAGTGACGGGGTCGAGTTGGAGGTGGTGAGGGATTTCGAAGCGCTCGCCGGTCTGGGTGCTCGAGGGTCTCTCGAAGGCCACGAATTGAGGGTCGGGCGACGCGGACCTCTTTCTCGGACCAGACAGTGTCGGCCATGCCCGACTCGCTGGCATCGCAATGCGCGGCGTGGGAGAGCCAGGGGCGGACCGTCGTGCTCGTTGGACGAGACGGGAATGTTGTCGGTGCGCTCGCCATCAGCGACAAGATTCGCTCGACTGCCCTCACCGCTGTACGCGACCTGAAAGCCCTCGGTTTGCACTGTGTCCTGGTGACCGGGGACCACGAAGCGGCGGCGCGGACAGTTGCAACATCTATCGGAGATCGATGATGTCATCTCCGGGGCGTTGCCTGCCGACAAGTGCGGCGATCAGGCACCTCCAACAAGAGGGTCATCGCGTTGCGATGGTGGGAGACGGCATCAACGACGGTCCAGCCCTGGCGTGCGCCGAACCTGGGCCTAGCTGTCGGCTCGGGTACTGATGTCGCGTTGGAGTCGGCCGACCTGATTGTCATCCGCGACAACCTCACGGCAGTTCCGATCGCAATTACCTTGGCCCGCCGCACGTTTCTCACCATCCGGACCAATCTGGTGTGGGCGTTTGGCTACAACGTGATCGCTATTCCCCTGGCCGCGTTCGGATTCCTCAATCCTCTGATCGCAGGCGCCGCCATGGCCCTCTCTTCCGGTTGTGTGGTGTGGAACAGCTCGCGGCTGCGTCACTTCTCGACCGATGTCGAGCGGCAAGCCTCCGAGCGGAGCCGGACTTGCGCACGTCATGGGCGCAGCGTCCCCTGTGTGCAAATAGCCCGGGTTTCACGCCGGCGGGGCGATGAACACGTGAACACGGGCCGCCTGCCCTGACTTGACGACCTGTCGACCGACCTAAATACTACGTGTCGTAGTAGTACAAAGGGGTGCGCTATGACGGTCGCGGAAGTCGAAGAGAGCCCTCCGATCGATCCGCCACGTCGGTCTTTCTCGCTGATCAGGACACAGCGGACGCTCCAGATCATTTTGGGTCTGTTCTGGCTCCTCGACGCCGGTTTGCAGTTCCAGCCGTTCATGTTCCGCAGCACCTTCACCACGACCTATCTGCTGAACAATGCCGGGAACCAGCCCGACGTTGTTCGGTGGATCATCACCAATGTGGGCCATTTCGTGGGACCCCACGTCGCCGTGTGGAACACGTTCTTCGCCCTCATCCAGGTGGCCATCGGCGCCGGGTTGCTCTTCCGGCGCACCGTGCGCCCAGCCCTTGCAGTGTCGTTCTTCTGGGCCTTCGGGGTCTGGTTCTTCGGGGAAGGCCTGGGTCTGATCTTCACCGGATCGGCTTCTGCCCTCACGGGTGCGCCGGGGTCGGTGCTCATGTACGGACTGATCGGGGTGATGGCGTGGCCTCGGTCGCGGACAAGTCAAGACCACTGAACAACCGGTGGGAATGGCCTCTTCGGCGGCGGGTCAGGGTATCGGAGGAGCGACCACCCCCCTTTTGGTCTGGGTTGGCTACTGGGCGCTCGCCGCCGTCCTGTTCCTGCTTCCGAACAATCGGACCTCGACCTCGGTGTCGAGCGCCATCACCGGCATGTCATCCGGTGAGCCGAGTGCCTACTCGCACTTCCTCAACAGCTTCGGCAGCCAGTTCGGCAATAGCGGCGTCTGGACCGCGTGGCTATTGGCAATCGCCTCCCTGATCATCGGATTCGGGCCCCTCCTGGTCCGCCGACCGACTCCGTTCCTCGCCGCAGGAGGTCTCTTGTCCGCTTTCTTCTGGGTCAGCGGCCAGGGTCTCGGCGGCATCTTCACCGGTTCTGGTACAGACCCCAACACCGGTCCCCTCATCATTCTCTTGGCCTTGGCCATGGTGCCCGCCGCCTTGCCGGATCCCGTCCACCTGGCGCTCCCCCTTCGCACGGGCCCTCTCTCGGTACCCCGTCCGGTCCTCGGGGGTGCGGCGGGTCTCGTGGTCGCGCTGTTTCTCAGCGCCGTCTACCCGGTGGCCGCAGACGAGTCGATGGGCACAGCGATGTCCGGCATGTCCGGCATGTCCGGAGCGTCCCTGGCAGGTTCGGCCGGGCAGACTGCGGCAACTGCAACCTGCACCAGAGGGAACAATGGTGCACTCCGAGCCGGCCTCGACGTCAACAACACCCCGAACATGATCATGGCGGGGCCGGGCACCGGCATGAACATGAACGGCGCAGACGCCAGCGCCGCCGCCGGCCTCAACACCACCAAGGCCAACTGGGACTATACGGGCCCCGCGTTGCCAACGGCGGAGGCACAGGACCTCTTGGCGCACGGTGCGAACGGGCCTACCGACATCCACATGCTGATGAGTGGGTGCGTGTCCGAGCCCACCTTCTCAGAAGACATCAACGCGGCCCAATACGTCCAGTCCACGACTCAGGCCGTGGCGCGTTACTCGTCTCCCAGCGCCGCCGTGGCCGCCGGGTACGTCCCGGTCTCGCCGACCGATTACCCCGTCGTCTACTACGTCAATCCGACCATCGTGGCGGCGAACGCCGCGGCGGGCAGGACGCTCGACCCGCAGAACGTAGACGGCCTCGTCTTCGCAGAGACACCCTCAGGTCAGGAAGTGCTGGCGGCCGCGATGTACCTCCTACCACCGAACGTGACTCCGCCCATGCCCTACGGTGCCTTGGTCCAGTGGCACCAACGCACGGACGTCTGTGGCCCGAGCAGCGGGTCGACCTCGAACCAGCTGCAGATTACGGGCGTACCACCTTGCCCGACGGGGAGTGTTCAGCAGGCCACACCGTTCATGACGATGGTCTGGCAGGTGCCGGTGGCCGGTGGCCCACTGGCCATTCAACCGCCGGACATCCAGATCGTCGAAGCGGCGGTCATGTCGATTGGAACGTGACGCAGATTGTGCGCTGGGTTGGGGTGTGAAACGGTGACCCGCTGGAGCCGACGATCGGGCGCCCGGGGTCGAGTCCTGGGCGACGTGGTCATCTTGGCATTGATCGTCGCCATCTGTTTTGCCCTACCGATCGGCGAGGCGGCTTCCGGGGCCCCACGTCCGGCCGGTCGGAGGCCGTCGCCCATCGCCACGATGATCTGCAAGCCGAAGGCACGACAGGAAATTGCGTCGGCGCTCGGTGAGTTCGCCACGGTCTCACATCCCACCTGGGTGAACCACCTCTATTCGTGCCAGTACAGGTA
The DNA here is from genome assembly GCA_963825965.1 of uncultured Acidimicrobiaceae bacterium. GTDB lineage: Bacteria > Actinomycetota > Acidimicrobiia > Acidimicrobiales > RAAP-2 > Bog-473. Next base: position 247,557 of record CAWGUX010000011.1, on the reverse strand, counting down.
TCCGACCGGTTCGATGGTCTTATCGGTGAAGGAACTCTCGAGCTGGGCACAGACGAAGAGCTACTTCGGGACGCTCGCGAAGCAAATGGGTAAGACCCAAGGCATCAATGGGCTCGGACAGGCGGCGGTCGAGACCACTGACGGATCGATGATCGTGCGGAAGGACTGGAAGGTCCTCTGATAATTCCGCAGGCCTCCCCCCCCAGTTTGGCCAGCCACCCACGAGCTCGGGGGCTGTCGCGCAGTCGGTCGCAGACGTCATTCTCGGTTGCTGGAACGGTGACTGAGCAAGGGTGATCGATTGCCTGTGCTCCGGATGCGCACTCAGGGCAGCGTACGGCTGAAGCCGAAGGACACCGGAGTGCCTCCGAATTTGGCCACCACATGGAAGGTCGACCGACCCGGTGACAACAGCACGAAGTCGGTGTAGTGCCCAGCGGCAACACGTAGCTGCCTGAGGTTCTGAGGCGCTCCGCTGGCGACGCTGGCGACCACCAGAGGCTTCACCGTGGCCACATCCGTCCTCCGACCCACTGAAGATGATGTGGAACTGGTTGATTCCTGTCGTTCCCGGATCGAGATACATCTCCGCCGAACCACCATGCGGCAACGCGACGGTCGTGATCGAGGGCAACTCGGGCAGGAGGGACTGACCCCGGGCGGGAGAGACCACCTCGCTGACCACCGTGAGGCTGGCGAAGAGGACGATCGGAAGCAGCACCGAGACGACGACACCGCGTCGGCCCTGCATGAAGCGGGGTGCTTGGATGTTCGACAGCCCCGATCGACCCAACCGCGTCAATCGGAGGCTGTTGAGGACCACGAGCAGGCTGGAGAGCCCCATGGCGATCGCAGCGACCAGCGGGTCGAGGAGTCCGAACGCAGCGAGGGGCAGCGCCGAGACGTTGTAGCCCATGGCCCAGCCAAAGTTCTGCAGGATCACCGAGTACGTCGATCCGGCAACGCCGACCGCCGCGGGCACTCCTTCGAGGTCGTTGCCGAGCAGGGCGATGTCGCTGTTGGCCAGAGCCGCCTCTGACCCGCTACCGATGGCGCAGCCCACGTCGGCCGCGGCGAGAGCTGGGGCGTCGTTGATGCCGTCACCCACCATGAGCAGCTGTCGGTGACCCTCACGCAGAGAGGTGAGTGCATCGACCTTGTCCGCCGGACTGAGGTTGCTCCGGGCCAACGTGATGCCGAGCTCCGCGGCCACCGTTTGCACAGCCGGGTCGCTGTCTCCGCTGAGGATGGATGAGGAGAGTCCGAGGGCGCGGAGGTGGGCGACCGCCGAACGCGCCTCGGGTCGCAAGGGGGTTGTCACGGCGATCGCCCCGACGACATCACCGTCGCGCTCGACTGCCACCACGGTCTCGCCGCGGAGGTAGCGCTCAGTCACCGCTTCGGTAATCGACGCCGGCAGTCGCGACAGCACCACCCGGCTGACCTCAATCTCGTGGCCGTCCAACCTCCCGATCATGCCGATCCCGGGCAGCGAGCGGACGTCGGTGGCTCGGATCTCCGATCCGGTACTGGCCATGATGGCGACGGCGATCGGGTGTTGACTTTCAGCCTCGACCGCTGCTGCAAATGAGAGCACTTCCTCCTTCGAATATGCAGGCGCCGCAGCCACGGAGGTCACTTCTGCGTGTCGCTCGGTGAGGGTACCGGTCTTGTCGAACACCACCCCATCGATCTTGGCCAGCCGCTCGAGAACGTCTCCGTTTCGGATGAAGATCCCGAGGGCGGCGGCCCGCCCACAGCCGACCATCATCGCGACCGGAGCGGCAAGGCCCATGGCGCACGGACAGGCCACCAGGAGGACGGCCAAGCTGCTGAGAACGGCTCGTCCGGCGTCGCCAACGACAAGCCACCAGGTGAGGAAGGTGACGACGGCACCGATGAGGACGGCGGGAACGAAGACGCTGCTGATCCGGTCGGCGATCCGCTGCAACGGTGCCTTGTCTCTCTGTGCATCCTCCACCAGACGCTGCAGGTGGGCCAAGCACCGATTCGTCGGCCACGGACGCGACGGTGACGACCAAGATGCCGTCCCCGTTCCGGGTTCCCCCGGTCACAAAGCTCCCCGGCCCCCGATCGACCGGCAGCGGCTCTCCGGTGAGCATTGACTCGTCGACGGGCGACCACCCGGAAAGGATGGTGCCGTCAAGGGGGATCGCCTCGCCCGGGCGGACGCGGATGAGGGCTCCGACGGGAAGCCTCTCCGGCGGAACCAGCACGCCCTCCTCGTCTTCAACGTTGAGGACCACCCGCGCCGTGGGTGGCCGGAGCGAGAGCAGAGAGTGCATCGCTTCAGCCGCCCGCGTTCGCGCGCGCATTTCGATGGCGCGTCCCGTCGCCAGGATGGACACGATCAGCGGGGCCATCACACCGTGCAACCGGGCCGCGAAGGCGCCTCCGCCACCGAGGTGCACGTGCCGACCGCCAAGGGCAATGGCCTCGACTGCGCTGACTCCCAACGCAGCCAACGTTCCGAGAGCGATGAGTGTGTCCATGCTGGTCGCGCCATGCCGAAGCAACCGAGCGCTGTCCCGCAGGAACGGCCAGCCTCCGACGATCTCCACGGCGATGGCCAGAACCAGGACGGTCCATCCGGCCGTCGCCGACTCAGGACCGGCCAACGCAACGAGGAGGGCCAACACCGAGAGGGGCCACGAGACGAGGACCCGGAGATCCCAGTGGTCCGGATCCCGATTCGATGCACCGGCATGCCCGTGGACGACGGGGATCGCGGTGTAGCCCGTGTCGCTGACGGCGTCACACAGGGCTTCGGGATCGAGCCGGGCGGGATCGTAGGCGACGAATGCCCGCGTCGTGGCGAGATTGACCGAGGCGCTCGCGACGGCGGGCAGGCGACCGAGAGCCCGCTGGATGCGGGTTGCGCAGGCGCTGCAGTGCATGCCGCCCAACTCGAGCTCGGCAGTCGCGACCGAGGGGGCGTCCTGCTCGTCGACAGACGTGGCCTCAGAAGCCGCCGTCAACATCGGACTGCTAGCTCACTGGGGTGGCGGAGTACCCGGCTTCGACGATGGCGCCACGGATGTCCTCCACCTCGAGCGTGGATGCGTCGTACTCGACCACGGCGCGTCCGGAGTCGAGGTCGACCAGGGCTGCCGTCACGCCCTCGCGCTCTTTGAGTGTCTCCTCGATGAGCGCGACGCATGAACCACAATGCATGCCTTCCACCGTGAGCTGGGCGACGGCAATCTGAGCACCGGGCGTGCTTGGGGTTCCCGACGAGGTCACTGCGCCATGCTATTGCGCTTGTACCTGCCCTGATCAGGCGGCCTGGGATCGGTGCACCGGGGCCAGGAGATGCCAAGGGTGCGCCCCCGTTGAAAGGCGGGCTCCCGGCCGTGCCTCGACCCTCGACCCTCTCGCCGCGGACAAGGCTCTCTGCGGTCTTGGCAGAGCGCTCTCGAAGGTCCGAACGAGAGTCAGTTGCACGACTACTACGAGTGGTAGTAATAACGACGGATCGTAGTAGTAATCCCGAGCCCTAGAGGTGGTGACCGATGAGCATTACCGACGTGAGGACCGGCGATGCGCCAGCCGCGGTCATCGATTCCCGGGCCGTCACGAGCAGCTCCGTTGAGCAACCCAGGGACCTCCAGCGGACATTCCAACTCGTCCTGGCAACCGTCTGGCTTCTCGATGCGGTGCTGCAACTCCAACCGTTCATGTTCACCCGGGGCTCGAACGGGTTCAGCGCCATGCTCCACAACGTCGCTGCGGGCAACCCCGGCTGGGTGGCGCACTCGATCACCTGGAACGCATCGAACGTGAATCACAACCCCATCCTCGGCAACAGCATCTTTGCGTTCGCGCAGTTCCTCATCGGCTTCGGGATCGTCTGGAAGCGTTCACTCAAACCCGCCCTGGCACTCTCGATCGTCTGGTCCCTGGGCGTCTGGTGGTTCGGGGAGGGTCTCGGAAACATCCTTCACGGTGGGGCAACCCCCTTCGGCGGCGGACCGGGTGCCGTGCTCTTCTATGCCGTCCTGGCGGTCCTGCTGTGGCCGTGCGAGGGCTCAGACCGACCCTTCGTCGCTGCTCGGAGTGTCGGGGTGACCGCAGCGAAGGTGATCTGGGTGCTGGTCTGGGGGCTGTTGGCCCTCTTGGCCGTCGTCGGCTCGGGTCGGTCGCCCGAGGCACTGCACGACCTCGTGACCGCCTACACCGGACAGCCCGGTTGGCTTGCCCACATCGATCGGGCCACTGCATCGATGTTCCTGCATCGACGGCGCGGCGGCCGCAATCCTGCTCGCTGCGGTCTGTGCGGTCGTGGCCGTCGGGGTCTACCTTCCTCCACGATTCACCAAGGTCACACTGGTCCTCGGGATCGTGACTTTCGTCTTCGTCTTGGTCGCCACCGAGAACTTCGGCGGGATCCTGGCCGGCGGGGCCACCGACCCCAATTCAGGACCACTTGTCATCATCCTGGCGTTGATCTATTGGCCTTTGGACCTGGCTCGAAATGCCGCCACGGGCGTGCGGTGGAACTGGACAGCCGGCTCGGAGGAACGCGCTCGTCCGATGACGCCCACCCCTTCCTGGCTGTACTACTTCTTCGCCCTGGCCATGCTGGCAGTGGCCGCATACGGCATCGGGCTTCTCACCGTGTCGGTCGCCACCCGCTGGACCGCCGGCTGGGACGTCGACGTCGCCCACATATTCATGGGAGTGTCCATGGCGGGCATGTTCATTGCCGACTGGGCCTTCGGCCCGAGGGCGATCTGGGAACTCATCTTTGCGGCGCTTCTCGTCTGGTTCCTCGCGCAGAGCGTGCAATCGGTGATCACGTACGGCATCCACCTCACCCACTATCTGATCCACGCAGCAATGAGCTTCGCCATGCTCTTGATGTACCTGTACCCCGTCGGCGCTGGTTCGGGAGCCATATCGATGTCGATGGCGTCCTCGTCGAGTGCGAGAATCGATCCCGGGCTCAGCTTGCTGCTCGCATGCGTGTTCCTCGCATCCGCTGTCTTCACGCTGGCCTCACCGATCAAGGGTGTCTCCCATCACGGCAGGCACTCGCGGACCTACGCACTGACGCGGGACCGGCGGCGGGTCGGTCGAAGGTCGAAGCGGGCCTGCTCAAGCATTGGCCGCTCGCGGCGAGGTTGGGCTGATCACCGCTCCATGGCTCGAGGACGCCAGCCACGCCGTCATGGCTGTCGGCATGGGCTTGATGCTGATACTGATGATCTAGGAGTTGCGCCTGACGTGCACGAGGGCCCGCGCCGTCAGGCGCAACCACCAAGTCAGTTCTCGTCGGCCATTGAGGTCGTGGGTGGGCCTCAGTTCGCGGGGGTGCGCTGGGCGAGGGCATCAAGGAGAACGGCTGCCTCCGAGGACGAAAGCGTGTCGGCGAAGCAGACAAGGGCCGCGCTCGGGTCGCCGTCGGCGACCAGAGCCTGACGCATGACCACGGCGGTGTGGGCCCCCCGAACGCCGATGGGAGCGAACCGGATGGAACGACCATCCCGGCGACGACTCAGAAGCCCCTTGTTGACGAGGCGGTCGAGGACCGTCGCGACGGTTGTATAAGCATGTCCGGGAAGCGCATCAGCCACCTCGCGTCCCGTCGGCTCGGGATCTTGCAGGTCCCACACCAGACCCAGCACCCGACGTTCGAGATCACCGAGCGTCACGACGCCGCAGGCGCACTCCGCACATCGTACACGGATCACACGAGCACATCGGATTGCTACATTTTGTCGCCGCGCTCATCCAATCTGCTCCTGATCCCGCTGTTCAGCGTCAATCGTACCGGGCGCGCCCATCCTTTGGCGCCGGAGGCCCGCCCCATCGGAACCTTTTGGGTCGTGACCAGAAGATCAGGATTCCGTCGAGTCGGGCCTCAGGTCGGACGGGCTCGAACAACTCGATCGGATTTCCCGACGGTCCTCGATCATGACCTGCTTGGTCCCGACTCCGGTGATGACGCTCGTTCGGAACCGGACCCCTCCTTGACGGAGGGCTGCCACCGTCGCCTCGAGATCCGGGACCTGCAGCATGAACCGGTTCCATCCCCCTGGCCCTTGCACGGTGCCGTCGGGCAGCGGCCGGGACCCACCCCCAGGATGGTCCGGTCCGACGGGCGAGACCAGAACGAGTCGAAGGTCCCCGCGGGACAACATGGCAAAGGCGGGATCGGGGTGCATCTCGAGTTCAAACCCGAGGTGCTGGTGTAGAACTCGTCCGCTTCATCCACGTCGTCGACGATGTAACGGACGCTGACAGTGCTCATGGGTTGCTCCTTTCGTGATAGCCCGACATGGGTTCGATGAGCTCGACCGGATTACCGGAGGGATCCTCTACGAGTACGGTCCGCACCCCGACGCCGGGTTGGACGTCATGGCGGAAGACGACGCCGTTTGCTCGGAGGACTCCGCGGTGAGGGTCAGGTCCGCGACCTGGAGCGTCATGCGATTCCACCCGCCCGGTTGAGGGACGGTCCCATCCGGCAGCGTGTGGACCGCGCCGGGACCTCCGGGCACGCTCAACAGCAGGCGAAGGTCCCCGCGATAGAGCATGGCGAAGACGGGAGAGGGGCGTAGTTCCTCTTCGAAGTCGAGGAGCCGGCAGTAGAAGTCCATGGACCCTTCCAGATCGGTGACGAAGTAGCGGATGGTTGCGGTGTGACGGTCGAGAGGTCCAGGACGAGCTTCGATGCGCCACAGAAGCGCAGCGGCGAACTCAGGTCGTGGATCGATCGCCAGCCGTGGAAGTCGCAAAGCGTCGAGAGGATCAGTCGGCATGGTCGTCCTGCTCTCGGTACGACACGACGCAGCGCTGCCCTCGCCCGTGCAAGCAGTGTCTCGGTGGCATGGAGGGACCGACCAACATGCTCAGCCACGCTCGCCACCGGCAGCCCGTCCAGGTACCGAAGGTGAGCGCGGCCCGCTGGACCCGTTGAGATGAGCCAGCGCGGCGTAGACGGCGTCCTTGTCGAGTTCAGCGTCCCAGGGGTCATGGACCTCGTCGGCGCAGCTGACCAATCAGCGCCCAGGCTGCGTTCCTCTCGCTCGAGCCGGCGCCAGTGATCGACGAGCTTGTGGCGTGCGACGCCGACGAGCCACGCGACGCTCACCTCCGGTGCGGCGCCCTGTTTGGTCGCGGCCACCGCAGCCATGAATGTCTCGGCGGTCAGATCCTCGGCCACGACAACGCTCTGGCAGCGGGGAAGCAGGTAGCCGTAGACCTCGGGAAGCGCCTGGCGATACACGACCACGACGGCGTCGGGATCCGGTGTGCCCACACTCACTCCATCGCTTGGGAAGCGTCGCATTCCGAACATGTCAGTCACGATTTTCTCCAGGAGCTCGTGCGGCGGGTCGTGGAAAGCCCCGGGGCACGGTCACAATTTCCGCGTGTGGCCCGCCACACCGAGGCTCGCTGTGGAGACGAAGTGGCTGCTCGGACGGCGAAGTCTTTGCGACGTGTCGAGAGTGTCGCGAACTCAGACCGTGCGCAACGCCTCGGTCGGCGACAGGCGGGCGGCCCGCATGGACGGGTACAGGCCGGCGATGGCGCCGATGGCCAGGGCGGCGCCCACGCCGCCGTAGAGGGCCAACAGGGGGATCTGCACCGACCAGTGCTGGCTCACCGCGTAGATGGCGGTCGCCGCCACGCCGATGACGGTGCCGGCCACGCCACCCAGGAGCGACAGCAGGATCGCCTCGGCCAGGAACTGCTCGGCGACGTGGCGCCGGCTGGCGCCGAGCGCCCGGCGCAGGCCGATCTCGGAGCGGCGTTCGAGGACCGAGATGACCATGACGTTGGCGATGCCGACGCCGCCGACGAGCAGGGCGACCGCGCCGAGACCGAGGAAGCAGGCCGTTGTAGGCCCCCTGTGGCGACCACCTCGGCCTTCAAGATGTCCGCCGGCAGGTTCCACGCCACGGTCGAGGGGTTCTGCGGGGTCCACCGTGGCGGGCAGCACGTCGGCCACGGCGGTGACCTGGCCGGGCACGCGCGCAGGAACAGCTCGGTGGGGTGGCCGTCGAAGCCGAAGTACTGCTCGGCGATGGGGAACCCGATGAACGCCATGGAGTCCATCTGGGAGACCAGCTCCACGGGATTCAAGATGCCGACCACCGTGAACCAGTGCCCGCCGATCCACACCTGGGTCGGGTTGGCCAGGTTGTCGATGCCGAGCAGGCTGGCCGCCTCGGCGCCGAGCACGACCGCCGGGAAGTGGGCGGTCGCCGCGTTCAAGAAGGTGCCGTGGGCAAGGGTGGCGCCGAGGGTGGCGGGCAGGGCGGCGTCGGTCGCGGTCAGCGAGATGCCGTTGGTGTCGATGGCAGGGACGAAGGAGTTGCGGTACACGTAGGTGTTCGAGATGGCGCCGATCTCGGTCACGTTGGTGACCGGCCCGATGCGCGACACCATCCCTTCGGAGGTGGTGGGCAGCTCGGTCTGCTGGCCGAAGGCGGTGTTGCTGGCCTGCACGGTGATGAGGTTGCCGAGCTGGTCCAGCTCCTTCAGGAGACCCGACTTCGACGACTGGGAGATGCCGAGCACGCCCGACGATGGCGGCGATGCCGATGCTGATCCCGAGGGCGGACAGCAAGGCCCGCACCCGCCGGCTGCGCAGCCCGAGGCTCCCGACCCGGAGCAGGTCCCGGCGGGTCAGCCGGGAGCCGCCGGCGTCACGGAGCCGGTCGGCGTATCACCGATGATCCTCCCGTCCCGGATCTCGATGCGCCGCTCCATGGCGGCGGCCACCTCGTGGTCGTGGGTGATGACCAGGATGGTCGTGCCCTCCCGGTGCAGCTCGCGGAGCAGCTCGAGGATGGATGCGCCCGTCGCCGAGTCCAGGTTCCCGGTCGGCTCGTCGGCCATGACCAGGGCGGGACGGCCGGCCAGCGCCCGGGCGATGGCGGTGCGCTGCTGCTCGCCGCCCGACAGCTGGTTCGGCCGGTGCCCGATGCGATGACCCAGCCCGACCCGCTCGATGGCCGCCATGGCCAGTTGGCGGCGCTCGGCGAGCTCGCCCGCCGCGGTAGAGCAGGCCGTCGGCGACGTTGTCGAGCACGCTGAGCCCGTCGAGGAGGAAGAACTGCTGGAACACGAAGCCGAGTCGCCGGGCCCGCAGACCCGACAGCTGCGTGTCGGACATGGTCGAGGTGTCCTCGCCTCGCGATGCGGACCACGCCGCGGCTCGGTCGCTCGAGGGTGCCCATCACATGGAGCAGGGTGCTCTTGCCCGACCCTGACGGGCCGACGATGGCGACCAGCTCGCCTTGGTCGATCCGCAGATCGACGCCGGCCAGGGCCACGACCGGCGGGTCGCCGGGGTACTCCTTGACCACGTCGATCAGCTCGAGCACCGGTGCCGGCAGGCGGCGGCATCCTCGGAGGGGCGCCGGGCGGTCACGGTCACGACGACGGCACCTCGACCCGGGTGCCGACGCTGATGCCGGACCCGCTGACCTGGACCAGGTTGTTGCTGTAGAGCCCGGTGGTGACCCCGACCAGACGGCTGGTGCTGCCGGTCACCACCTGCACGCCGTACCCGCCGCCTTGGAGCGCGAGCAGCGCGTTCACCGGCACGGCCAAGACGTTGGGGGCCCGTTGCGTGGTGATGTTGACGTTCACCGGGGCCTGGTCCAAGGTGGCCAACTGCGGGGTGCTGTCCAGGGTGATGGTGACCGTCACCGTCGGGGTGGAGCTGCTGCCGCTGCCGCTCGACGAGCAGGGCGACTGGTCGGCCGTGCTGCTGCCGTTCGTGGCGCCGGTGCGCGGTGCCGGTGCCGCCGCCGCTCGGACAGGTGGCCACGTTGCCGACCGTCTCGATGTGCCCGCCCACGGTCGAGGTGCCGTCGGGCAAGACGATCGACACCGCGTCGCCGGGCTTCACCAGGTACTCCTGACTCACGTCGAGGTCGACGGTGACGATGGGCGTGGTGCTGGTGGCCGTCAGCACGGTGCCACCCCCGCCGCCGCGGCGCTGCCGCCCCCGCCACTGCCACCTCCGCCCCCGACGGACGAGCCGACCGAAGGCGTGACCGACGTGACCCGGATGGGGCCGGGCTCGAAGACCACCTGGCCGAGCAGGATCCCGCCGGTCGCCGGCAGACCGAGCGCGCCTTGCCAACGTTCCACCGCGGCTGGCCGTGGCCGACGAGTAGTGGTTGCTCTGGGTCAGGTCCGGCGCCGTAGCCGAGGGCGATCAGGTCGGCGGTCAGCTCGCCCACATCCGCGCCGTCGGACATGCCGACGGAGAACGCCCGGTAGGCGGCGATGGAGCCGTAGAGGAGCGGCACCGTTTCGTTGCTGACCGAGTAGACGGACTGGTCCTCCTTGATGATGTCGCCCACCTTGCGGCAGGGCGGTGTAGGTCGTGCCCGGGTTCACCGCGTCGGCCTGCAGCAGCGCCAGGGTGGCTTGATCACCCGCCAACTTCGTCTGGTCGGAGGCGACCTTGGCCTGGTTCTGGTTCTGCTCGACTGGTCGCGGTGGTCTGGGCGGCGGCGAGCTGCTGTTGGGCCTGGGTCAGTTGGGTCTGGTCCTGGCTGACCTTCTGGGAGTCCTGGCTGCAGGTGGGCGTGGACGCACCCGTCCCGGCGCAGTCCTGGCTCTGCTTGGCCTCGTCCGCGCTGAGGGTGGACTGAGCGGCGTTGAGGTTGGTCTGGGCGGCCACGATCGCCTGATTGCCGGCGGTGGCGGCGTCGGTTTCGGCAGTCTGGTCGGCGGACAGTGCCTGTTGATCCTCGGCGACGGCCTGCTGCGCTTGGCTGACCTGCTGGGCGCTCGATCCCGAGGGGGCAGCGATGGAGTAGGAGCCCTCGTAGCCGATGGAGCCGCCTTCCTGCACCGTCGTGGTGAGGTCGGTCCGCACGACCGCCGCGGTGGTGACCGAGCTCTCGCCGCCCGGCGGCGAAGCCGTGCTGTTATTGCCGCCGGTGGACGCCGTGGCGATTCCGGCGGCCACCGCCCCCCCGACGAGGGCACCGACGATGGCGGCGATGGCCACGACCCGGCTGGCGGAGAAGTCAGCCATTGCGCGCTCTCCGCTCCGGAGTTCGCAGCTGACCCGCCGTTGCCACCGGGTTTCCCCCCGAACCCTCCCGGGCCGGGATTGACATTGATCGTCCCCGGCGGCGGGGTGCTATTGCCGAATTTCTGGAAGCCGGTCTTGCTGGCGCACAGTGTCGAGGCAGCCTGGAAGGTCGGGTTGGCCGGGTTCAGGTCGCTGCCGGCGTCGGCGTGGACGACCGACTGGTTGCCGGTCGGGTCGGGGTAGTCCGGGACCCCGTTGGCCCGCATGCATTGGGCGAACTTCTCCGCCGTCGCCAGGTTCGGCGTCTCGGGCGGCTCGCCACCACGCAACGCGGTCTGTGCCGCGGTCATGTAGGAGGCGCACGAGCGGCCACCTCCCCCGTTCAAGAGCGCACCCACCCCGTCGGCGTACCCAGCGGGCAGGGTGAGCTGGATCACCTTGTTGGCGTCGACGGTCGGGTCGACCTGGCTGGGATCGCCGTGGCGGCGCATACAGGCTGCCCACTCGTCAAGCAACTGGGTCGCATTGCCCGTTGGGGGCGTGGTGGTGGTCACGTCGCCGTCGCCACTGCTCTTCCCCAGACTGGCGACGTGCGGCGATCCGGACCCCCCGCACGCAGCCAGCGCGATGGCGCCCGTGGCCACGAGCACGGCGAGGCCGCACGATCGTCGGTACGTGATTGTCATATCTCGCCGCCTCCATAGGCACCGTCTGACGGAGAACTCATCCGCTGTCGCTCGATCCGTCGTTCGTGCCCGACCCGCCGGTGCTGGGCTGCACGGGGATGGATCCACCGCCGCCTGACGGCGCTGTGCTGCCGGGTGGTTGGCAGTTGGGCACTCCGCTGCAGCTCGTCACGACGACGTCTCCCGGCGGACCTGTACCGGCTATCCACCAAGCCGGCGCGTCGATCTGCTTGCCGCAGATCTTGTTTGCGGTCTCGACGAACGGACTGTTCGGGTCCACGCCGGTCCCGTTGAAATCGGTTTTTCCGTTGGCTCCCGGGTCGGGGTAGTTCGGGACCCCGTGCGTGCGCATGCAGTCGGTGTACTGCACCATTTGGTTCTGGTCCGGCGGCTGGTACTGCTGGCCGCCCCGCAACGCGTTCTCGGCCGCGAGCTCGTACTGGCTACACGGACCGCTGCTTCCGTGGGCATCCGAGGCCACCGCCTCGGACACGTCCCGCATGGTGATGTTGATCACCCCGTAGGCATCGATGGTCGGGTCGGTCTGGTTGGGATCGCCGTTGCTCCGCATGCAGGCGGCCCACTCGTCCATCAGCTGGGTCGGGTTACCCGCCTTCGGCGCGGTCGTCGTGCTCCCGCGGCTGCTGTTGCTACTGCTGCTGTTTTTCCCCAAGCTGGCAACGTGCGGTGAATTCGTTGACCCACCGCCGCACGCTGCGAGCCCGATCGCGGCCGCCGCGGCGAGGACCGCATACCCGGCCAATCGCCGGTATGTCGTTGCGAGGGTTCGACGCCTGCCACGCGCCCCCCAAGCGACACCATCGACGCGGTACGGGCGTCCCTCGTTGTCCTTCATCTGCTCTCTCTCGTCGAAGAAGTGTTGGAAACAGTTGTACGAAACGGAAGGTCACAACCGGGTCATGACGGTGACCCGACTGTGACCTACGACCACACAGCCTGTGAGCCGACGGGAAAGCGCAGGCGGGCAGCGGCCATGAGTCACGACCGCTCCCGCACTCCACCGTGACGCGACGATCGCCACGACTCCTCTGGCCGTGGATGAGCCCGCGGCGCCCGCCCCGACTCAGGGAGGTCCGGCGCCGTCCAGCTTGATCACGCCCCGCGGAGGGCTCCCGCCTGCAAATGGCACGTGCGCGCCGGTCTTTGGGCGCACAGCTTCGAGGCGTTTTGGAAATTGGTGTTGTTCGGGTTCAAGTCGCCGCTGCTCCCCACGTTGAACGACAGGGTGCCGTTGGTCGGGTCGGAGAGTCCGCGATCCCGTTGACCCGCATGCATTCGGAGAACTTCTCCAACGTGGCCTCGTCATTCTTTGGCTGCTGGTTGCCACCCAGCGCGGTTTGGGCGGCGGTCAGATAGGCCCAACAGAACTGGCCAGGCCCAGAGTTGCCCTGACCTCCTTTGTTCGTCCCGTCTACTCCTCCGGTGATCGCGGGATTCCAATTGATGTCAATGTCGTCGTTGGTATCGATCGTCGGATCGGGTTGGTTCGGATCGCCGTGTCTGCGCATGCATGCGGCCCACTCGTTCAGCAATCGGGTCGGGTTACCCATCGTCAGGGTGGTCGAAGAACGCCCGTTGTCATCGCCTGTGTTCTTCCCAAGGCTCGCGACATGTGGTGAAGTCGAGTCGCTGCACGCGGTCAACCCCATGGAGGCCGTCGCGATAAGGACCGCGAGCAAGGCGGAGCACCGGTACCTCTGTGCGCTCTGTCGCCCTCGGGGGCCCCGTGCATCGGCGCGATCCGCCCGCTCAGAGCTTTCCGCACTCCCTTTCATTCGCTCGCTCTCCCAGTCCATGTCGTGTTGAGAGCCGTTGTACGAAATGAAAGGTCACATCAGGGTCATAGCTGTGACCTTCCCGTGACCTGCGACCTGGCATCTTGTGGAAGGAGACGAAGGCGCCGGCGAAGCGGAACCCGATCGGCTGTGCCGGCTGCCACGCTGGTAGCTGGGAGAAACGATGAGAGTGCTGGTAGCAGAGGACCACGAGCGGTTGGCCAGGGCTGTCGCGGCTGGGCTCCGCCGCTACGGAATGGCCGTCGACGTCGCGCTCGACGGTGATGACGCCCTCGCTCGGCTCGACGCCCACCACTACGACGTGGTGGTGCTGGATCGCGACCTCCCCGGCACCCACGGTGACGAGATCTGTCGCACCCTTGCCGCCGAACGACGTGAGAGTCGGGTCCTGATGCTGACCGCGGCCAGCTCGGTTCGGGACCGGGTCGAGGGCCTTGGCTTGGGAGCGGACGACTACTTACCCAAGCCATTCGATTTCGCCGAGATGGTCGCACGAGTCCAGGCACTAGGCCGGCGGCCCGGCGCTTCCAAGTCGGAACACTTGGGCTACGGCGACCTGACCTTGGATCCCGAAAGACGTCTCGCAACACGTGCCGGACGACGTCTGGCGCTCAGCCCGAAGGAGTTCGCTGTCTTGGAATACCTGCTAATTGCTGAAGGAAGGCCGGTCTCAGCGGAGGACCTGCTCGAACGAGTCTGGGATCCGGCAACGGACCCTTTCACCACGACCGTGAAGGCCACTGTCAACCGACTGCGGGTCAAGCTCGGTGAGCCGCCGATCATCGAGACCATCCGCGAGCGCGGATATCGCATCGGGGGCCAGTGATGGGAACTTCGCACACCCGGCTCGCACCACGTTCGTGGCTGCGCGTGCCTCGTCGCACCGCGCGCCTTCGACTTACCGCACTCTACGGCGGCCTCTTCCTCCTCTCCGGCGCCGCGTTGGTCGCCATCACGTACGCTCTTTTTGAACGGGCGACCGAGTACAAGAACCCGCCGTTACCGAAGGTCCCTCACACTCCCTCCATTCAGGATCTCCAGCTTCTCCCTCAGGCGCCTGCTGGGGCGACCGTCCAGTTGCCGCAACCGCAACAGCTGACGCAGGCCCAGCAGAGGCTGGCGCAGATTCAACAGGAGTTCGCAAAATCAAAGCCTCTGGGCCACAACGTGATCGAGACTCTGCCGAACGGCCTGGCCCACGTCCAGAGTCAGTTGACACAGGCCCAGCACGAGCTGGCACAGGGCCAACATCAACTGGCAGACGCCGTCCATCAATTGGAACTGATTGGACCCGCTCAAGCGGCACAGCGCGCCGCAGACTCACACCAGCTTCTCGTCAACTCGGGCATCGCTCTGGCCATCGTGGCCGTCCTCGCCCTCCTCGCGGGCTGGCTCATTGCCGGCAGGATGCTGCGACCGATCCGGACCATTACCCGCACGGCGCGCAGGATCTCCTCGAGCAGCCTGCACGAGCGGCTGGCCCTCGACGGCCCAGAGGACGAGCTCAAGGAGCTCGGCGACACCCTCGATGACCTCTTTGGGCGACTCGACGCCGCATTCGAGGCCCAGCGCCATTTCGTCGCCAACGCGTCCCACGAACTGCGTACCCCATTGACGGCAGAGCGCACCCTCCTCCAGGTTGCGCTCGACGACCCTGACACGACGGCCTCCGCTTGGCGATCCACCGCGAAGGAAGTTCTCGCTTCGACCGACGAGCAGGCACGCCTAATCGAAGCCCTGCTCACCCTGGCCAGCAGCGAGAGCGGACTGAATGGGCGCGAACCCGTCGACCTCGCCGCCACCGTCACCGCGAACCTCGGGAGCCTCCAGCCCGAGATCGACCGACTCGGGATTCACATCGACGCGGTGACGAACCCGGCGCCACTTGACGGGGACTCACTGCTCGTCGAGCGACTGGTCGTCAACCTGCTCACGAATGCCGTTGGCCATAACGTCGTCGACGGCAACGTCGAGGTTGTGACCGGAATAAGAGATGGTGAGGCCTTCGTGTCCGTGACCAACACTGGACCTGTCGTCCCACTCGCTGAAGTCGACCGGCTGTTCCAACCCTTCCAGCGACTCGATCCAGGCCGCACACACAACAAGGATGGGCACGGACTCGGTCTCTCTATCGTCCGGGCTATTGCGACCGCTCACGGCGCCACCGTCACCGCCCGACCCTCACCCGACGGCGGGGTCTCCATTGAGGTCGCTTTCCCGCCATCGGACCGCTCGCGATTCGGAGTGTAGGAAACAGCCAGCGTGCGGTGATCGCCCGCTGACCACCCATGCTCGACGCAGCTCGGACTGGCACGGAGGTACAGCACCACCCCGGCGACCTCCGCTGCGGCCTGTTGGCGCCTGAACTCAGTCCGGTCTGAGCTCTCTGGGCGACGGGCGGGACGGGCCGTCCATACTGTGACGGTCGATTGGGCGACCGGCAGTCTGCACGAGTGCGCGTCAACCGCCAGTGGTGGCGAGCTGCCGGAACACGAGCAGGAGCACCGAAACATGGCAATGGGCAACAGGCCGGAGGTCAAGACCGCCGTGGCGCCGATCGTGGCGTTGGACGTCACGCTCCTGGCCCAACAGCTGACGACGGCGCTCGCCCGTGTGCCCTTCCGTCATCCGCTCCGCGGACAATCGTCGCCGCTGTCGAATCTCGGCATCGCCGTCACCCGCGAGCTCACGCGTTGCTTCATCGGCTACGCCTCGTCGCTGCGTATCCCCGAGTTCCGTTCGCTCGAACTCGTCGTGGACGAGATCTGCCAGTGGGTCATGCCGCCTTTCGTCCACTCGCTTGACGTGGACGGGTTCCCCAGTCAGTTCGGTGGCGTCCCGGGCATCCTCTACGTGCCCCGTGCCGTGCCCCCCGTCGGTGTCATCCTCTATCTCCACGGCGGCGGGTACATCGGGACCTCGCCGACGATGTATGCCTTTTTCACCTCGCGGGTGTGCCGGGAGACCGAATGCGCCGTGTTCGTGGCCGATTACCGGCTGGCGCCGGAGTTCCCATTCCCCGCTGGCGCCGAAGACGCGTCAGCCGTGTATCACGACTTCACGAACAGAGGAGTTCGCCGCGAGCGAATCTTCATCGCGGGGGACTCAGGTGGCGGGGGGCTTGCCAACACGCTCGTGTTGGCCAACCCCGCTCGCATCGAGCCTGTGTATCCCGCGGGACTCGTGCTGTTCTCACCCGAGGTCGACCTGCAGCTCGACGAACCGTCCATCACAGAGAACGCCGAGCACGACATCTTGCCGTGGAACATCCCGACTGCCTCCTACCTTCACGGGTTCGACCCCACCGCCGCATCGGTCTCTCCCTTGACTGCCGACCTCACCGGCTTCCCTCCGACCTTCGTGTCGTGGGGTGGCGACGAGATGTTCCGGGACCCGATCCGACGCTACGTCCAACGTCTGCGTGATGCCGGCGTCCCAACCGATGCTCATGAGTACGAAGGCATGTTTCACGTGTTCCAGATGTTGATGCCGTGGGCCGAGGACAGCCGGGACGTGTTTCGCCGCATTCATCATTTCATCCACGACCTGACCAGCGACCTTCCTCCTCCCACGACGTCGTTGGCGCGGCTGCTCGGGATCGAGCCCCTGAACGATCCACCGGATTAGGGTCCCGGAGCGGCACGAACGACGGCGCTGGTCCACATCGTCGCCAGCATCGCCGAGATCGCTCGCCACAATGCAATCTTCCGAGAGTGGCCGAATACACCCTCGCCGGTCTTCGAGAACTGATCCCTCTTCTGGGTCAGCGTGAACCGACGGTGTCGGCAATCTTGCGCAGTTCGGTCCGGAAATCCGGATGCGCGATGTCCGTCAGGAGGTGCGCCCGCTCGCGCACGGTAAGCCCGGTGAGCTCTGCCGCGCCGTACTCGGTGATGACGACGCCGGTGTGATGCCGCGGCGTGGACACAACCGAACCCTCCGGCAGGAGTCCCGCGATGCGTGACACGACCTCGCCGTCACGCACGGTCGTGGAGCGCAGGCAGATGAGCGAACGGGCATCGAGGTGCAGCTCGGCGCCGGCGACGAAGTCTTCGTGGCCGCCGATGCCTGAGATCTGCCGTCCTTCAATGGTGTCTGCGACCACCTGGCCGTAGAGATCGACGGACAATGCACCATTGATCGACACGAGGTTGCTGTTGCGTGAGATCACGGTGGGGTCGTTGACGACCTCGACCGGGAGGAAGGCAACCTCAGCATTGCCGTCGAGCCACTCGTAGAGCTCCGCGGTCCCGAGCGCGAAGGTAGTCACCGACACGCCGTCGAAGATTCCTTTGGCGTCATTGGTCACCTTCCCCGCTTGGTGCAGGCGCATCAGTCCGCTGGTGAACATCTCCGAGTGGATCCCGAACCCGCCGAGCGGTCCCTTGGCCAGCTCCGAGGCCACCGCGTTCGGAATGGCGCCGATGCCGGTCTGCAACGTCGAGCCGTCACGAACATACGTGAGGGCGTGGCGGGCGATCGCGTCGTCGACATCGTCCGTCGGCGGCTCGGGCAACGCATAGGGGACCCCGTTCGCCTCGACCAGCACGTCGACCGCATCGAGGGGGATGCTGTTCTCGTACGCGGGCGGGAGGCTCTTGGTCCGGGGCAAGTTGGGGTTCACCTCAATGATGAGGAGCCGGTCGGGGTCCTCGCCCGCACGCAAGAGCTCGGGCCGCGTCGCCCCGAGGTGCAGCGAGAGGCTGAGGTTGCCGCGCTCGTCAGCAGGTGCCGCTTGCGCGACCATGATGCGAGGTGCGAAGCGCGCCATGATCGGTGCCATCTGACGAAACCCGCCGGGAACCAACTCGACGTGGTGTCCCATGGAATGCAGCAGTCGTTCGGCGGGACCGAAGAAACCGCAGAGGTACCGCACGCCGGGCTTGGTGAACACGTCGTAGAAATTGAGACACAGCGCGCCACCGAGCTGAAGGTCCTGCCAGTCGTCACGACTGCCGAGCGTCGTCAAAAAGGTGTCCGGATTCGCGGGCCCAAGTCCGAACCCGATGGTGTCGACCGGCCTGACCAGGGCGACGGCTCCCTCCGCGGTGTACGTCGTTGGCATTGCCCCACTCTCGCATTAGCGACCGTCGCCGACCGCGGACTATGGTCCCCCTTCGCCGGATTTCAGCGCACCGCAATCCATGACTTTCGGCTCTACCCTCGTTGAGGGTGCGTCCGCAGAATGTGTGGCACACCCTCCTCTTCCCAGACAACGGTGCTTGGAGAATGGCGGCCACCCCCCTCGGTCGCCATTTTCCAATTCTGGGATTCCTTGGTTTTTCTTCGGTTTTCTTTACTTTCTGCGCTTCCCTGAAAAGGCTTTGCGCGTTTATCAACGGAAACACAACAAGTCGCGGGTCGGCACTCTCCACGGCTCCGCCTCACGCCGGCGCCAAAGGGACCTCCGTCTACCCATGCCCTGCCCGGACGGCTCACAACCCTGACACAGCGCGCGTTCAGCGGACGCCCAATTGTCGAGGGGTGCAACCCACCGTTGTGACTTTGGACCCTGCCGATCCTCGCCGCCCCGGACCCTGGACGGGCTCGGGGGCCGAGACGACGTCATCTGTCGCTCCGGTGCCGTTCGCGTCAGTCGGGACGCCGTGGAGGGTCCGTTCTCTGCCGGGGCGGCGACCGAGACCATCGGGGTGCGCCGTTCCGTGCCCGGTGTGGCGAGAAGATCGGACACGTCAGTCTTGACGGTCTTTCGGCGAGGATCATGGTCTCGGCGATCCGGGGTTCGTCGAGCCCTCCGCGATGAGATCGAGGATCCGCCGTTCTTCTGCGGCACCCACCATGACGGAGGCGATCAACGCCTCGTCGTCTGCGTACGACCTCAGCCTGACGCATGCGATCTCTGGCATGCTCGACCGAATCCTTCTGCCGTCCTCGTGGGGGCGACCGTCGCCGCCTCTCCCACGATCTCAATGTCGTCGCCCGCCTCGAGCAAGGCCCGCAACCCTGTCTGAACGTCCAGGTGGTCGCCGAGGAGAAACCCACCAGCGCCACGTGCGCCCTCTTGGCGTCCGGGACTGTTTCGATCGGCTTCCGTGATTGGGAACGCGACGCACCTCGATATGCTCGCCGTCACCATGTCACCTGATCGCGTACCCGGCACCGGCAGGATCGTCGCGGGCATCGACGGCTCCGAGGCGTCATTGGAAGCATTGTCGTGGGCGGCCCGCCAAGCCGATCTCACCGACTGCGTGCTGGAAGTCGTCATGACATGGGAGTGGCCGTCCAGTTTGGGCTGGGCCGTCCCGGTCCCCGACGATTTCGACCCCGAAACCACTGTCCATCACACGCTCGACGCTGCGATCGACTCCATCCGCGTCACCTATCCGGGTATCGTCGTCGAGGGGCGCGTCGTGAACGGGCACCCGGCGCCCACCCTGGTCGAAGCTCGCCAAGGGCGCTGACCTCCTCGTCGTCGGGAGCCGCGGCCACGGCGAGTTCGTCGGAATGCTGCTCGGTTCCGTCAGCGAGTACTGCGTCAGCAACGCCGAATGCCCAGTGCTCGTGCACCGGGCCATTACGTAGCCCGCCCGCGCCTCTTCGTCGTTGTTGTCCTCGAGGCGGCGCCGTCAGGGCTTCGCCGCGTGAGCCCGGTCCAGACCGCGCTGTCGTTCGAACCGGTCGTCGCGCAGCGCACGCATCCCGGGGCCGCCCGTCGTCGGAGATGCTCTCTCGACGCCGATGTCCAGCAGCGAGGCGAGCGTCACGCTCACGCATGACTGGAGCGCGTCCAGGTTGTACCCGCCTTCGAGGAAGAGGGCCAGGCGACCGGGCGGCGCGAACTCCCGGGCGACGCGCGCCAGTTCGGCGTAGTCACCGCTCGAGAGCTCGAGGTTGCTCAGCGGATCAGCATGGTGGGCGTCGAAGCCACACGACACCAACACCCAGTCGGGTGCGAAGTCCTCGATTGCGTCGCGTGCTTCGCAGTCCAGCGCGGCCAGGACGACGTCGCCGGTCGCTCCAGGCGGAAGCGGGTAGTTGAGGGTGAGTCCGGGCGCACCGTTACCGCCCACCTCCCCGGCACTTCCTGTGCCGGGGTAGAGCGGATGTTGGTGGGTCGAGACGTAAAGGACATCGGGGTTGTCCCAGAAGATGTCCTGGGTGCCATTCCCGTGGTGGACGTCCCAATCGATGACGAGGACGCGCTGACCCAGTGCCGTGCGTGATGCCGCCGCGACGGCGACGTTGTTGATCAAGCAGAACCCCATAGCCCTCGTGGCCGTGGCGTGATGCCCGGGGGGCGGACCGGGACGAACGCGAACCCCTCGCCACGCCGTTCCAGCTCGGTGAGCGCCTGGAGTCCGGCCCCGGCGCCACGGCACGCGGTGATCCACGAGTCTCCGCGTGCGTAGGTGTCGGGGTCGATGTTGCCACCGCCCTGCTCGCAGAACACCGCGCAGTTCGTCCAGGTACTCCGGCGTGTGCACCCGGGCGAGCTCCTCCATGGTCGCCTCGCGCGCATCGAGCCGCGCCACGTCGTCTCCGAGATTCAGTGCAGCCACGCCCGCCATGACCGCCGCGGAGCCGTGCCGGCTGCTCGGGGTGCCGCGGGCCACCGTCGTGCTCGGAGAGGCCGACCGGGCCGGGAAGGACGAGCGTGGTCATGGCGGCTTCATGTTAGAGCCGCTCTCCGAATGGCCCTCGGTGTCGCCACGGCCCCAGTGTCGCGTCGCAAGAGCGGCAACCGCCCCGATGGCGGGGCTCTCCCCGCACGGAGCGTCAGTCACCCGACGGCAGAGAGGCCCATCGCTCCTACGCTGAGGGCCGATGACGACGCTCATGGAGGCATGGGTGGTCGACGAGCCCGGCCCGATCGACAGCGGACCCCTGGCTCGGGTCGAGAAGGGACGTTCCCGAGCCGGGGCCCTGGTCAGGTCCGCGTCGCGCGTGCGGGCCTGCGGGGTCTGCCGCACCGACCTCCATCTGGCCGAGGGCGACCTTCCACCACGGCACGCCGCGTCACGCCAGGTCATGAAGTCGTCGGTGTCGTCGACAAGGCCGGGCTCGCGGCGTCGCGCGCTGGAAGGTAGGCGACCGCATCGGCGTCCCCTGGCTGGCCCACACGTGTGGCGTGTGCCGGTTCTGTGTGAGCGGACGCGAGAACCTCTGCATCGACCCGCGTTTCACCGGGTGGGACGTCGACGGCGGCTACGCCGAGTACGCGCTGGTGGACGAGGCCTACGCCTACGCGCTGCCCGACGCCTTCGACGACGTCGAAGCCGCACCGCTGCTCTGCGCGGGCATCATCGGCTATCGGGCGCTGCTGCGGGCCAACCTCCCCGAAGGTGGGCGGCTCGGCATCTACGGCTTCGGCGGCTCCGCCCACCTCACCGCCCAGATCGCCCTCGCGCGCGGCGCCCGCGTCCACGTCATGACTCGTTCGCTGGAGGCCCAGCAGCCTGGCGCTCGATCTCGGCGCACACAGCGCCGGGGATGCCGACGCGACTCCGCCCGAGCCGCTCGACTCGGCCATCCTCTTCGCGCCCGTCGGCACGCTTGTGCTGCCGGCGCTGGCGGCGCTCGACAGCGGCGGGACCCTCGCCATCGCGGGGATCTACCTGAGCGACGTGCCCCCGCTGCACTACGAGGAGCACCTCTTCGAGGAGCGCACGCTCGCGAGCGTGACGGCGAACACCCGGCACGATGGGGAGGAGTTCCTCGCCGAGGCAGCCCGATACCGGCTACGGGTCTCGGCCAGCGCCTACCCGATGGCCCGGGCGGACGAGGCGCTGCGTGACCTCGCCCACGGGCGAGTCAACGGGGCGGCTGTCCTGGTGCCCTGAGGACGTCCCGTCCAGCCCCGCACCACCCCTCGAGGGACCACTCCCTCGGACGCAGCGGACCCAGACACCAGGAAAGCGCGGCATGAATGGCCCGTTCCTGAGGCGCCGACGGTGCCCCAGCCGATTCACGTCAAAGCGCTGTCACAGGGCCCTTGGCGATAGGTCCTGGAGCTCTCGACTGGGGCACGCACGCCGGCAGTGCGATCAGGCGGTAGATCGCTACGCCCATTATTCCCGATCCTCCGACCGCTAAACACCCAATTTCAGGAAATTTTGGAAAGGGTTTACACGAGCGGTTCTACCTGGTCAGCAGCCATAAGTACGGCCACCAGCTCCCTGTCCCTGGGGTAGGTCAACGCCCGGATCGCGTGCTCCAGGCTGAGCCAGCGCAACTCGTCGACTTCTTCATTCGGAGTGAAAATACCTCCCTCGGCAGCCATGACCCAGTAGGCCACCGCCTTGGGACGTCCCTTGCGATCGAAATACTCGGTGTGGCCGATGAAGCGAAGGAGGCGGCAGGCCATGCCCGTTTCCTCTCGCACTTCCCGCAGGGCGGCCAGCTCGAAGCTCTCGCCGGCCTCGAGTTTGCCCTTGGGGAACGACCAGTCCTGGTGCGCCGGTCGGTGCACCACCACGATCTCGAGAGTCCCGTCCTGGCGACGGACCACGAGTCCGCCCGCCGCCTGTACGACCTCTGTTGGTGTCGGGAGCTCAGCAGTCATCGACCGTCGCGCCACTGGTTTGGACACTACTGCCGCGACCTGGCGAATCCGCGGCAATCGCGCTGCGTGCCCGCCCGACACGGGTTGACCCCGCAGCCGCCCTGTCGCCGGTCGCCGTCGACGGGAGATGGAACCTTCCTCGGCGTCGGAGCGGCAGCGATCACTCAGCGCCCGTCGCGGTGCCCGCTGTAGCCTCAAGACAGTGTCCGATCCCAGGGGAACTCGACCGGGGAAGGCACCGCCGCAGGACCCGGTCGAGATCGAGTGGCAGTTCGACGCGCTCGATCTGCGCCCGGTCGAGCGCTGGCTCGCCGCGCTGCCCACCCTCGCGATCGAAGCCGGCGAGGGTGGCACGGTGACGGCGTTGGCGCGCACCCCGCGTCGCCTCGTCGACTCCTACATCGACACCGACGACTGGCGCATCGCCCGCGCCGGCTTCGTGGCGCGCACGCGACGCCGGGGCCGCCACGACGAAGTCACGCTGAAGGACACGCGACCGGCCACGGGCGACGGACTCCGTCAGCGACTCGAGGTCACTGAGATCCTCCCGCCCTCGGGCCTCTCGTCCCTCGGACCCGATGGACCGGTGGGCCGGCGCCTGCGCGCCATCGTTGGTGTGCGGCGTGTGCACGAGGTGCTGCAGGTCCGCACGCGGCGCCGTCCCTTTGCCTTGCGTGTTGGCGGCGTTGACGCGGCCGAGGTCGCGCTCGACGACACGGTCATCGTGGTCGGCACCGGCCAGAGGCCGATGCAACTGCGCCGCGTCGAGGTGGAAGTACTCCCCGAGTGGCTCGAAGCGCTCGAGCCGCTGGTCGAGCAGCTCCGCACGTCCTGTGGCCTGCGGCCGGCGCACTTGTCCAAGTTCGAGGCGGGCCTCCTGGCCCTCGGCCAGGAGATCCCCGGCTGGCCCGACCTCGGACCGTCAGCGATCGACGCGGACAGCACCATGGGCGAGCTGGCATTTGCCGTGCTTCGCCGCCAGCTCGGCGTCCTGCGGGACAAGGAGCCGGGGACGCGCCTCGGCGAGGACGCAGAGGAGCTCCACGACATGCGGGTCGCCACCCGCCGCCTTCGGGCCGCACTGGCGCTCTTCTCGGGAGTATTGCCCGTCCGCGGCGCAGGTCTTCCGAGAGGAGCTCGGTTGGTTGGGCCGCCTCCTCGGCACGGTGCGAGACCTCGACGTGCAGCTGGAGGGCCTGGCCGAACCGGCGCACGCCAACGCCAGCGTGAGCGTGAGCGCTGCCTGGCCCCACGACCACGACCCGCTCGAAGAGCTGATTGCGCTCTTGCACCGCGAACGTGACGTCGCGAGGGCCGCGATGTTGAGCGGGCTCGACTCGGTCCGCTGGGAGCGTCTCAGCCGCGGCATGGCCGCCATGGTCCAGCAGGGGCCCGCGCGCCGCTTGGTGGCCTCCCGGATGCCTGCGGTCATCGGCATGCCGGACCTCATCGTCGAACGGCACGGCGCGGTGGCCAAGGCGGCCAAACGAGCCAAGAAGTCCGGGGTGGTGAGTGACTTTCACCGGCTTCGTATCCGCTGCAAGCGGCTTCGCTACGCGCTCGAATTCAGCGCCGAGGTCTACGGGGGTCGCACCGCGCGCTACGTGCGACAGCTGACCGCGTTGCAAGACGAACTGGGGCTCATGCAAGACGCCGAGGTCGCCTCCATGCGCCTGGCCGATCTGGCAACGGGCGCGCCGCAATTGCCGGCCGCAACCGTGTTCGTCATGGGTGGCATTGCCGAGCGACACCGGCTCGACGTCGATCGGCTGTTGCAGGGCCTGCCCAACGATCTCAAGCGGGTGCGTGGACGCGAGTGGCGCGACCTCCTCGATCTGATGGAGCGGCGGTGCAACGAGGCCGAGGCCGCCCGACCCCCGGTGCGGAGCACCCTGCGGGCAGTGCCGGCACCTCCTGATCAACCGGCGGAAGCATCCGAGGATGCCGAGGCCGACCATCCCGCTGGCCCGGCCCCTTCGGCCGCCTCCCTCTCCCCCGTCGCGCCGGTGACCCAGGTCACCCCGGTCGCTCCGTCGGCACCCGTCTCGCCGGACCACCCCGCATCCGCGCCCGGGCTCAGTGCGGTCGTCTCCCCGCCGCGGTCACGCCAAGGGGAATGACGCGGTGTCCTCGCCCATCAGAAGGCGAGGGTGCTCCGTGAGGACGAAGTGCAGCTGGTCGGTGTCGAGGAACCGCTCAATGTCGGCCCAGATGTCAGCGAAGTCGGGCTCTTGCATGTGGGCCCGGTAGGCGTCCATGCTCTCGAACCACTGCACCGTCACCCCGTCGAAACCCGGGTCGGCGTCGCCCGCGTAGTCGTCCAACGGACGCGGGTGCTGCTCGTAGCGCAGCACGTGCTGGCCACTCTTGCTCGACGCTATGAGCGGACCGTGCACGTCGCGCCAGTGCGCGTGAAACTCCGCGGGGCTCATCCCCTGCTTGCGACGGAGGATGCACGTCAGCCTCACCATGGAACCGTTGACCTCCTGTACCGAGCGTGCCGGCGCGACGACGCGCCAGTCGCCCGCACGTTAGGCGGTCACCAGCCCGTCGGTGCAGTGGATCCGTCCCGACCGCTACGGCAACGAGAGGGAGAGGCCCGAGCCCGAGCTGCTCGAGTTCAACCCGACCGAGACGCCACCCACCGAGACAGGCGGCGTGCTCGGCACCGGCAACGCCGGCAGCGGGACGGTCACTGTCGTGCCGCCGGAGCCGCCACCTGAGGGTTTCGTCGTGGTGGTCGTCGACGACGTCGTTGTCGTGGTCGATCGGCCGCTCGAGGCGGACGACGACAGCGAGCCAGACGGCGCGCTCACCGGAAGGCCCGAGGACGACCCGCCCGCCGACGAGTGCGAGCCCGTCGTCGAGCTCGCGCTGGCACCGGCTGCCGCCAGGATCCCGTTCAGGACCGGGTCGAGCGAGCCCGTCGTCGACCCGGGCAGACTCCCGGCGCCGCCGGCGCCGAGCGAGCCCAAGGATCCGAGCGAGCCGCCCAACGAGCCGAGCGGGCCCAGCCCGGAACCGCCCGAACCGAGTCCGAGCTCTTCGAGCACGGCGGTCGGGAGCCCTGCGGTGGGAAGCGACCCGAGAGGTAAGAGCGCGCCCAGGTTTGACAGCGTGCCGGTCACGTCGGAGACGACGCCACTGAGGCTCGGCAGGAGCTCCTCCACTACTGCCGCGGGGTCGCTCGAGCCCGACTCGATAGTGCCCAGGACGTTCGTGACGCCGCCGAGGATGCACCCGACACCCACGTCGCTCTGTGTGGCACAGCCGAGACCCAGCCCGCCCAAGCCCGAGCCGGCCGCCAGCCCCGGCAGATTCGACACCGTGGCGGGCGATACCGCGAGATTGTCGGAGCGCGACGTCGTGAGCCACTGCAGGGGGTCGACGCTGTGCGCGAGCGTGCCGGACGGCGACGAGAACGACACCATGGCCTCATCTGCCGAGTCTCCGAGTGAGGCGACGCGGTACGCCTGGTCGACCGCGGTCGCGAGTGGCTGGTTGGACCCGGCCGACGAGGCGAAGGGGTGGGTGGCCGCGGGATTGACCGTGAAGTAGCCACCGAGGCCGCCGAGGAAGGCACCGATCGCCGCACAGGTGAGACCGCCGGCTCCGACCATGGCAGCGTTGCGATAGCGCGAGAGCCCCGTTGGCCCTTCGGCGTCGGCGGGCACCTCCTCGGCGGCGTGCGTCCCGTTGGCACGGAAGAGCGGGTGGAGTGCTCCCGACGAAGGCGTGTGCAGCGCGCTCGATGAGCGCGGGCACCGCAGCCGGCCGGTCGGTGACGGCAGGCGCATCGCGCACGACGCTCACCTCCGACACGCCGGGCGCGTGGCCTGCGGCGCCCGCAGCAGGTGCGGCACCGGCCGGCGGTGCGTCGATCGAGCCGAACTCGTGGTGGAGCATCTCGTCGTACGTCCGGTCGAAGACCATGGAACCGTCCTCCTCCAGTCCAGTGCCCCCTCACCTGGGTTCTCACTCTGGAAACGGCTCGGCAGCGCCACTCTTGCGGTCGGGCGACACGCCCCATGCCCCCTGACCTGGGGGTTCGATCCACCGGTGACTCAGGTGAAGACCCAGCTCTCAATGGTCACCACTCCTCTGTGAACAGGGAGAACAACCGTCATCGCGTGTTGGCCGGGCTCCGCTCCCCCGCTCAGGGTGACCGTGGTCGTCAGGACGACCCGGGCCGGGAACCCGCCGGCCGAGTCGATCTCGATGTCAAGGGGTGCGTCGTGGGCGGTCAGCATGGCCCCCTCGAGCGGGGGCGGCATGGCCAGACTGGGAGCCAGGGCGTGCCACCAGGTGGTCTGGCGCTGCGCGCCGGCGTGGAGGCCCCCGAAGTAGGTCTCGAGAGCGGCGGCCTCCAACGAGAGCGGTCCGGGCGACTGCGCGAAGGCGACCGACGCGCCGACCAGGTGCATGGTCCCCATCGGCGCCTCGTTCTGCTCCAGCGTGAGCCCCTGCGCCTGCAGGGCCGCGGGTGCCGATGTCGAATAGTCCGTGGACGACACCGTCTTGATGAACGCCGCACCCGGGTTCAGGTTCTTGCCCTTCGTGACCGCACCGATCTCGGTGGCGCGGATCAACAGCCGATCCGGCGTGAAGAACAACGCGTTGGGCGGCCAGCACGTGTCGAGCACGAGACTCGGACCGGTGGAGTTGGCCACCGATGAGCCCGCCGGCACGACCTGGTGCCCGTTGACACGGAAGGTCACCGTGTTACAGGCCGTCGCGTAGGTGATGGCGTCACCCGGCTTGAGTGCGTCGAGGTGCACGAAGTAGCTCACATCGTGCGCAAGGAAGACCGCCGCCCCGTCGACGCCGGGCCACACCGACTGCGGGTCGTGCCCGACCGCAACATTGAGCTCCGCGTCGTCGGTGCCCTCCTCCACCGGGGCGTGCAGACCCAGCGAGGGAATGGTGAGGATCCCAGAAAGCTGCCCGGGCTGCACCCCGGCCACCTGGCAGGACGCGCCGTGGCTCTGGCGCGCGATCTTGGCCATGGCGGCCCTCTCACTCGCGAGTAGAACGGCCTGCGCGTGACGCTGGTGCTCTTGGTGCGCGAACGCGTAACTCCCGGCAAGGATCGCGCCAAAGAGGAGCACGAGGCCGGCGCACGTCACGCCCACCCGGCGCACGTCACGCATCGAACGCGAACGCGAACGCGAACCAATCGAGCCACTCGAACGCAGTGACCGACACCGGTCTGCTCCCACGACGCGCGGAACCTGCCGCACGACGACGCTCGGAACGGGATGCCGCCGTGGCGTTCCGGGCAGTGCGCAGCTCCCGTTCCCGCAGCATCCTCCTCCAGACCCTCCGAAGATCTCTGGTCGTCCTGGTGTCTCCGTCTATCGAGTCGGAGTTGGGCTATTCCGAGTTGGGCCATTCCGAATTGGGCTACTCCGAGTTGGGCCCAGAGCGCTCGCGCCGGACAGGCTGCCACCGGGCCGGCCCCCGAGACCGGAGGGGGAACGGAGGAGGTCCCGAAGGCCGGGCCCGGTGGCGGCCCGCCGCACGACTCGAACGGTCGGTCCGGTGGGGTGCCTCATTGGCCACCCCTGCGGCGGGCGAATGTGGAAAGCGATCGACTGAACGAGAGCACGCGGCGGCGTCCAATGAGCAATACCCCGGCGAGGCCCATCGCGATCATCACGATGATCGGCAGCGGGCCGGCCCAGTACTCCCCGGTGTGGACGCCGGTGACGTTGGGCACGGCGGCGGGGCTCGCGGCGGGTTGCGCGCTGGCGGGCGAGGTGGCAACAGCGGAGTTGGTGACGGTGGCATTCCCGGCGACGCTGACGTCCCCGACGTTGAGGGCCAGCCCGCCCATGAGACCGCGCAGCAGGCCGACGTTCAAGACACCGACCTTGGCGCTCGCCGTCAGGCCCGGCGCCGTCGTGTCACACGTGAGCAGGTTGCCCGAGGGGTCATAGGTGAGGACATCGCCGAGCAGGGTCGACAGCGCACCGGAGAGCGCGTTGCCCGTACTGCCGAGAGTCTGGAGGACCTGGTTCACCAGGTCGTCGACCTGTGTGATGCTGACGAACGTCGGCAGGGAACCGTTCGTCGAGTAGGACACCACCCCTGCGTTGCAACTCGGCGTGACCGTGCCCGTGCTGCGATCGAGCGCGACAGCTGCCGTTGTGGGTGCGACCTGGAGGTCGGCCAACCCGAAGAGATTGACCTCGAGCGCCCGCTGCGTCACCGAGTCCGTGACGACGTTGCCGCTCGTCGAGACCGAGGTGGTCGACCCGCCCAGGGTGATGGCGAGTGGCTGCACCGAGCTGGCGTTCCCTCCCGTCAGGCCGAGCACCTGGTTCAAGATGCCGGTGAGCACGCTGGTCACCGGCGAGGACTCGCCGGCCGCGCCCAGTTGGGTCAGCAACCCGCTCAAGACGGAGCACTCGCCGGCGAGATCGCTGCCGCCGGCCACGCTGGTCGCGTTGAGGGCGAGGTTGGCCGGCAGGATGCCATTGACCGTGCCGAGCAGGCTCTGCACCGGACCCGGCAGCGGGCTCGAGTTGGAGCCCGGCGACGTCGTCGCGGCGGGCGCGTCGGCGCACAGCGAAGAAGTCGAGGGGAGCGACCCGCCCAAGATCCCCTTCAAGACGTCACGCAGACTCAGACTCAGCGCGGCACTGGCGATGCTGCCGGTGCCGTCCGCGGTGGGGTCCCCGTTGGCGTCCTCGGACGCCGAGGCGTCGCCGCAGAGCACGTCGACGTCGAGCAGGCCCGTGTGGATGGGCAGCGGGCAATTGCTCGGGCCGGTCGGGCTGGCCGTCGTGCCGTTGCCCTGGGCCACGGCGTCTTGGGTGCTGTCGAGCGCGTCGCCCGAGAGCGACGACGATGCGCTGGTCGGGCACAGGTTCGTCGAGGCGGCAGTCGAGAGGCAGGCCCCGGTGCCCGACGCCTCGGCCATGGGTCCGCTGCTCGCGTCGGCCTCGGAGCCGCCCCCGGACACCTGCAGCGTGTTGAGGAGGTCGAGGGAGACGAACCCTCCGTTCGCCTGCACACTCCAGTGGCTGGCCGACTGTGCGCCGGCGATCGAGGTCATGGCGCCCAGAGCCGTGATGGCCAACAGGCCAACGACGGCAATCCTGCGGCGACCTCTCATCTGCGTTACCCCTTGCCGCCCCCTCCCTACGCCCAGGGGACTCCTCACGGCCCTACGAATGAAACGGGGGACCTCCAGAAACCTTGCGTCGCCCTGTGAAATAATTCGTGCCTCGACACCCCCGTTGGCGGCACATGCCGTGCGTCGATACGGGTCTGCACCGATGGGGATCCCGAGCCGCTCTCGTACCCTTTGGCCGATGTCCGCCTCCCACGCTCTCGTCATCGCCTTGGCAGGTGTCGGCGCGGGGATCTTCAACGGGGTGGCGGGGGGCGGCAGCTTGATCTCGTTCCCGGTGCTGCTCGCGCTCGGCTACCCGGCGCTGACGGCCAACATCACCAACACCATCGGGATCTGGCCCGGCTACCTCGCCTCGGCCGCGGGATACCGCCGCGAGATCGGGGATCAGTCGCGGCGGCTGGTGCGCCTCACACCGGTCGCGCTCGCCGGTGGCGTCGCCGGTGCCCTGCTTCTGCTCACGACGTCAGCGGCCACCTTCGACGACGTCGTGCCCTGGTTGGTCTTGGGGGCCGCCGCGCTGTTCGCCGCCCAGCCCGTGTTGCGGCGGGCTCTCGACCGCGGCGCCGCGCATCCCCGCACACGGCCGCTCCTGCTCGTGGCCGGGGTCTTCGCCGCGTCGGTCTACGGCGGCTACTTCGGCGCCGCCATGGGTGTCATGTTCCTCGCCATCCTCGGACTGGCCTTGCCCGTCTCGCTGGCGCATACGAGTGGCCTGCGCGCCGCCCTCTCCATGATCGTCAACGGGATCGCCGCGGTGGTCTTCCTCGTCCACGGTGGGCTCGCCTGGGAAGCGGTCGGGTTGCTCGCGCTCGGCAGCCTGGCCGGGGGGTACGTCGGCGCGCGCCTCGCCCTCGCGCTCCCCGCGCCCGCGCTGCGCGTCGTGGTCGTGGTGATCGGCGTCGGCACCGCGGTGAAGCTACTCGTCTGAGCCCTCCGCCCTCGGGCGGGCGGTGTCAGCCCGCGGCAAGCGGGTAGTGGCCGACGACCGCTCGCGCCACTGTGCGACGTTGCGCCCGCCGGGCTTCCTCGGCCTCCTCGATCCCGATGACGACGAAGCGCACCCGCGCGCCAGGCGCGCACTGGCCGAGACGGCCGTGGTCCGCCGTGGCGACGACGGCGACCACCGGGTATCCCCCGAGCGTCGCGTGGTCGGGCAACAGCACGATGGGGTGACCATCGGGTGGCACCTGCACCGCGCCGGTGATCATGCACTGCGAATCGAGCTCGCCCGAGCCCGCGACGCGCTGGCCGGCGTCGCCCTGCTCGGCGCGCAGCCGGATGCCGACCCGATTGCTCTCGGGTGTGACCCGGAAGACGACGTCGCCCAAGCGCGCCAGCGCGTCGGGCCTGAACCACGCAGGGTGCGGCCCGGGGACCACCCGCAGCTCGACGGGCGCGCCGGCGTCGACTTCGGTGGCGGCGCCGGCCATGAGGTGGTCACCCAGCGGCGGTGCCCACGGGCCCGCCCACAGATCCTGCCCCGCCTCGAGCGGGCCCGGACCCAATCGGCTCAGCTCGTCACTCGCCGTGCTCCCGAGCGCGAGCGGCCCGAGCAACCCGCCCGCCACGGCGAGATAGGTGCGACAGCCGTGCCGCAGGGCGCGCACCTCGAGCGCCTGGCCCGGCGCGAGCGGCAGCAGCTGGCCGCCGGCCACGGGCGCGTCGTCGACGCGCACCTCGGGAGCCGCACCGACGACCGCGACATGGCACGGCCCGAGGCAGCGCAGGCGGGTGCCGCCACCCGTGAGCTCGAGCGCGCCGGCGCCCGCGCGGTTCCCCACCATCGCGTTGGCCACTGCCAACGACATCGGGTCGGCCGGCCCCGCAGCCGGGACTCCTATCGCGGCAACGCCCCGCCGGCCGCCGTCCTGGACGACGGCGCGCAGGCCTGGTCTGACCACCTCGAGCACGCACCGGGCCGCGTCCGGCGGCGACCAGGCCGGTGGGTGCGGAACAGACGGCGCCGCCGGGTCACCCGCGGCAGCCACGCCGAAGTGGACGCGGTCCCCCAGGGCGAGGGCGGCGTAGGGGGGCACGGTCGCCGAGAAGAGCGGGAACCCTGTCCGCCCCACGAGGTGCCAGCCGCCCGGCGACGCCGTCGGGTAGACCGCGGCGTGACCGTTGGCCAGCGCGACCGAACCGGCGGGGACGGCGGCGCGCGGCCGGTCGCGTCGGGGCACGCGCGCCAGCGCAGCCGGGAGGCCCTCGAGGTAGGCGAAGCCGGGTGCGAAGCCCATGACCGCGACGGTGAGCGGCTGCGCCGTCAGCTGCGCCACCACCTCTTCGGGCGAACAGCCGCCGAGCGCGGCCACATCGTCGAGATCGGGCCCGCCAAAGACGCACGGGACGCTCACGAGCCGGCCCGGAAGTGACGCTGCGGCGGTCAGATCACGCGCGGCGGGCAGCAGGGTCTCGACCGTGGCGCGGGCTGCGCCCAGGACCCCATGCACACGGGTGCCGGCGGCGCCGTCGCCGTCGTTGTCGAAGTCGGCGTCGCCGAGCACTACAGCGAGGGTGGCGAAACCACAGACCACCTCGGCACCGGCGATCCCCGCCTCGGCGAGCGCCGCCTCGAGCGCGGGTGCCAGTGCCCGTGCCTCCGTCGCGTCGCGCACACCGACCAACAGGGCTCGGTCACCGAGAAGCCGGACCTCGCCCGCCGGAACCGAGGGGTTCATGCAGGGATCGGCGTGCGCGCACGTCAATCCCGGCGCCCGCCAGCACCCGGCGCACCGCCGTCGCGATGTCCACCGCACCGGGCGAGTCACCGTGCGTGCACAGCGTGTCGACCCACAGCGTCAGCACGCTGCCGTCGCTCGCCGCGACCGCACCGCGGGCCAAGCTGAGGGCTTGCGCGGCGGCAACCTCGGGGTCGTCGAGGACCGCGCCCGCGGTGTAGCGGTCGACCAGGCCGCCGTCGGGGCGGTAGGCGCGGTCGCAGAACCCCTCCTCGGCCCCGGTCATGCCGTCGCGCACGACCATCGCCATGGCGCGGCACCCCGACGGCAACACCAAGGAGACACGATCCCCGAAGCAGTCGCGCACCGCGTCGCGAAACGTCTCGTAGATCGCACCGCCCTTGCCCACTTCCTCGTAGAGCGCGCCGTGGGGTTTGACGGACTCGACGGACGTGCCGGCGTCACGGCTGATCCGGTCGAGATCCCGTAGCTGCGACGACAGCGATTCGCCGAGCGCACCGCGGTCGATGGCCATCGGCTCGCGACCGAAACCGGCGCGATCGGGGTACGACGGATGAGCGCCGATGCGCACCGAATGCGCCACGGCGGCGGCCACCGTGGCTGCCATGGTCTCCTCGTCGCCGGCATGGCCGCCAGAGGCGACGTGCGCGGTAGTCACCAACCCGAGGAGGGCCCGCTCCACCTCAATTCCGGCCGCATCGGCGGCTTCCCCTACGTCCGCGTTGAGGTCGATGGTCCGGTGGGGCGACATGGGTCAGCCGGCCTCGAGCCGCTCCACCACCACACCGTCGCGGTAGACGACCTGCTGATAGCGCCGGGTCGGCACGCGAGCGCCGCCGACGATGGAGCCGGTCATGTTGAGCGGGTCGGCACCGGCCACGACCACCTGCTCGCCGTCGGCCGCACGCCGATGGACGTCGCGCAAGTCCTCGACGGCCTCGGGGAGTGCGTACTGCTCTCCCGAGAGACCGGCGACGAAGCGGCCGCCGAGCGCGACCCCGCGCGCTTCGAGGCGTCGCAGCGCCCACACCACTTCGCGCCACGGCACCTTGAAGGACTCACGGCTCCACAGCTCCCAGGCCACAATGCCCCACCGTGCCAGCAGCTGGTACGCCACCGTCTCGGCCAGCTCCTCATTGCCCGGCATGAGCACGCCGTCATCGACCGCGGGCACGCCGAGCACCTCGGGCCCGGGCAGGAGCGACCAACGGCCCTCACCGATGCCCGTCCCCGCCGGCGCGCGCCGACGGGCCAGGCGACCCGAAGGACGCCGGACCGTCCGGGTGCGCCAGCGGTCGCGCGCGGAGAGCAGCGAGCGTACGGCGGAGAACGCGTCGGCCGTCACGAGGCCGCGGGCGACGAGGTCCCAGAGTCCCTCGTCCACCTCCGCCGGGAGACGGCCGGTGAGGGGGGCCAGCTCGGGCCGGAAGCACGCGCCGCGGACGCGCAGTGCGGCAAGGACGTCGGCCGCCGCGCCGACCGCGGGCTCGGGCGCGCCGGCGCCGGCCCGCACGGCGCGCAGCATCGGCACGAGGTCGTCGCGCACGACGAAGGCGAGCGGGGTGGCCGGCGACGGCGTGCCGCTGCGGCCGGTCCGCTCGGCGCGGGGCGTCAGGCGGCCCCAGACGACCTCGCCCGAGAGGCAGAGCTCGTCGAGCCAGCGGGGGTCGTAGGCCTCGACGCGGGTGGGGAGGATCTGGGCCTCCCACTCCGAAGCCGGCGCCTCAATCCCCTGCAACTGTTCGAGCACCTCGAGCAGCCCGGCCCGGCCCTCCAGGCGGTGCCCGGTGGTCGCGTGCTGCCACCGGGTGAGGAAGCGCACGTAGTCAGCGATCGGAACGGGGTCGACCAGGCCACGCCGCCGGCTCCGGCTGGCGCCGTGGAGGCGGACCAGCAGGTTGCGCGCGCACCAGCGGCCGTCGGGCAACTCAATGGCGGACCCGCGTGCTTCGAGACGGGCCAAGGCGGTGCGAACCCGCGCCTCGGACAGCGGCGCGCCACTGGGCGCGCCCGGGGGGAGTGGGGCGTCGCCCACCAGGTCCGCCACGGTGACGGGTCCGGCGAGCTGGAGGTGGCCGGCCACACAGGCCGCTGCCGCATCGTCGTCGTGCCCCAGCGCCTCGGCGAGAGACCGCCGCTCCGTGGCGACCCAGCATCCTTCGAGCGATCCGGCCCGGCCCTCGGCGACCAGCTCGTCGAACCAGGCCGCCCACTCCTCGACGGGTCGGGCGGCGACCAACGAGAGCAGGAGGTCGTGCAACTCGTCAGCGTCCCGGGGGCGGGGCTGCACCTGCTCGAGGACCATCGCCACCGCGTCAGGATCGAGCGGCGCGAGTTCGTCGGCCGGCACCGGAAGCCCGTCGGGGCCGAGCTGACCGAGCCCGCGGCGCAGCGACAGGGCCCGGGTCCGGCGCTCCTCGAGCGGCGCGTCGTCGAGGTAGGTGTAGGGCCGTCCGCTCAAGATGGCGTGTGAGAAGGGCGAGGGTTCCGACGACTCGACCGTGTGCACCGCGATCTCGCCGGACTCGACCTTGGCCCACATCTCGACCAGGCCCTCGACCGAAAGCCCTTCGTGCAGGCAGTCGTCGACGGTCTGGCGCGCCAGCACGTGGTCGGGCACACCGACGGGACCCGTCGGCGCGTTCTCCTGACAGGCGGCGAGGCCGGGCCAGACCGCGGCGAGGAGGTCGTCGGCCTCCATGCGCTGGAGGTGGATGGGTCGGCGCTTGCCGCCGTTCATGCGGGGCAACACGAGCGCGCGGGTCAGGTTCCAGCGCCAGCGCGCGCCCAGCATCGGATGCAACAGCACCGCCTGGGTCAGGACCTCGGGCGCCTTGGCGCTCGACAACATGGACTGCACGCGGGTCAGGGGAAGCTGTGCTGAGGTCCGAGAGAGAGGACGACCGTGTCGTCGTCCGCCGCCGCCTGCAGCTCGAAGTCGAATGACACGCAGAACCGTTTGCGCAGCGCCAGCCCGAGCGCCCGGTTGATGCGCCCACCGAAGGGCGCGTGGATGATCAGCTGCGAACCCTCGCTGTCGTCGAAGCATCGCTCGACCACGATGCGCTCGCGCGTGGGCAGGTGGCCGAGCGCCTGGAGGCCGGCCGCACAGTAGGCGGCGACCTGTTGGGCCACCTCGGCCGAGACACCGGCTCGCTCGCGCACGAGGCGGCGCGCCGCGTCGCCGTCGCCCTCTCGCAGCAGTGGCTCGAGCGCGCCGCGCAGGTCGCTCACCGCCTCGGAGAGCTCGGCGGTGCGGGCCGGTGCTTCGCCCAGCCAGAACGGGATCGTCGGCGGGAGATCGCCGGCGTCGTGCACGCGCACCGTGCCGACCTCCACCTTGGCCACGCGCCACGAGTGGGTGCCGAGCAGGAAGATGTCCCCGGCCGTGGCCTCGACCGCGAAGTCCTCGTGGACCGAGCCGACCGTCACCCCGTCGGGATCGAGGACGACGCGGTAGTCGCCGGTTTCGGGGATGGCGCCGCCGCCGGTCAGTGCGGCCAGCCGCGCGCCGCGGCGAGCCCGCAAGCGGCCGTTGACCGCGTCGTGGTGCAGGTGCGCGCCCCGGCGGCCCCGCCCCGTCTCGATGCCCCAGCTCGCCAGCGCCACGACGTTGTCGAAGTCCTCCCGCGCCAAGGCGGCGTACGGCGCGGCCTGCGTGGCCATCGCCCACAGCGCCTCGACGTCGCGCTCGTCGGTGGAGGCGACCTCGGCGACGAGCTGTTGGGTCAGCACATCGAGCGGCGCGACCGGAGGCTCGAGGAGGTCGAGGTGGCCCTCGCGCACGGCCGCCAGCAGGGCGGTGCACTCGACCAGCTCGTCGCGCGTCGTCGGGTACAGACGGCCGGCCGGCGTGCCGTCGCGATGGTGGTTGGCCCGGCCGACCCGTTGGAGGAAGGTCCCGATGGCCCGGGGCGAACCGATCTGACACACCAGCTCGACGGGACCCACGTCGATGCCGAGCTCGAGGGACGCCGTCGCCACCAGGGCGCGCAGGTCGCCCGAACGCAGTCGGGTCTCGACCATGCGCCGACGCGCGGCCGAGAGGCTCCCGTGGTGCGCCGCCACCAACAGCGACTCGTCCACGTCACCGCCCTGCTGCGCCTCGTCGCCGGCCAAGCGCTCGGCGAGCTGATGGGCCACCCGCTCGGCCATCTTGCGCGTGTTGACGAAGACCAAGGTGGTGCGATGGTGCCGCGTGTGCTCGGCGATCCGGTCGAGGATGTCGGACATCTGGCCGCCGCTCATCACCGCTTCGAGCTCGGTGGAAGGGAGCTCGATGGCCACATCGAGGTCGCGGGCGTGCCCGCAGTCGACGATGACCGTGGGCGGCCGGTCCTCGGTGGACGCCCGACAGCAGCCGGGCGACCATGTCGAGGGGTCGCTGGGTGGCCGAGAGCCCGATGCGCTGGAGACGCCCGCCGCTCTCGGTCACCAGGGCGTCGAGCCGCTCGAGGCTGAGTGCGAGGTGGCTGCCACGCTTGTCGCGTGCGAGCGTGTGCACCTCGTCGATGATCACTGTCCGTACCCCGCGGAGGAGGGCGCGCGACGACGGCGCAGTCAAGAGCAGATACAGCGACTCCGGCGTGGTCACCAACAGGTCGGGTGACTGCTTCCGCATGGCCACCCGCTCGGCGGGGGGTGTGTCTCCCGTGCGGACGGCAATGCGCAACCCCGGATCGGGGTAGCCCAGCCGGGCCGCCTCCTCCCGAATCTCCGAGAGCGGGACATGGAGATTCTCGTGCACGTCCACTGCGAGAGCGCGCAGCGGGGAGACGTAGAGCACTTCGGGCGTACCGCCGGGACGCGCACCCGCCTCGGCCGCTCGGTAGGCAGCGTCGATGGCCACCAAGAATCCGGTCAGCGTCTTGCCCGAGCCCGTTGGCGAGGCGACCAGCACATCACGACCGGCCGCGATGGCCGGCCAGGCGCCGGACTGCGGTGGCGTGGGACCAGCCGGAAAGCGCCGGGCGAACCAACTCGCCACCGCGGGGTGGAAGAGGGACTCGGGCGAAGGGGCCCCTGCGTCGGGCGCGTTACTCACGTCGGTCACGGTGGGCGAATCGAGCACCCTCCTATTCCACCAGGATGTCGTGACGCAGACGACCGCGAGTACCCGGACCAGGCGCTCAGCTGGGCGGCTTGCGGCCCCAGCAGGTGATCATGGGCGGCTGGGTCAGATCGAGCTCGCCAGCGGCGACCGAGACCAGGTGCTGGTCGATCTCGGCCTCTGTGACGATGCCGTGCTGGATCAGCTCGTCGCGTATGAGAGCGACGGTCGCCAGCTCCAGGTGGTTGCAGGCCGGATCGCTCACAGGGAAGGCGGCATCGGCTGCCACCTCGGTCAGGCCCGCTTGCCTGAGCCGGCGAGGCAGCGAACGGCCATAGGCGAGGTCGACGCCCCGGTCGGCGAGCAGTGTCCGAAAGCCGCGGCGCAGCCGGTTGGCCAGCACCTGCGCCGGACCGGTCTCCTCCAGACAGCTGAGCGGCTGGAGCGCAGGATCCGCGTCCTCGAGCACCAACATCCCGCGGGGCCGGAGCGCCGCCACCATGTTGGCCAGCGCCCTGTCCCGTTCGGGCACGTGCACCAACACGAGCCGTGCATGGACCAGGTCGAAGGGCCCGGCTGGTGGCGGGTCGAGGGCGACGTCGTGCTCGAGGACCTCGACGTTGGGTGCCACCACGCCTGCGGCCCATGCCACGTTGATGTCCGTGGCGAGGACGGAGCCGGAGGGCCCCACCCGCTCCGCGAGACGGCCGACCACCGAGGTGCCCCCGGCACCCACCTCCCAGCAGCGCCAGCCTGCCGCCAGGCCGACGGCGTCGAGGTGCCGGAACGTCGATGGGTCGAAGAGGTGCGCAAACGCCGTGAAGCGGTCCATCGCCTCGGGGGCATCGTTCGAGAGGAGATAGCTCTCTTCGGTCACGAGCCCGAAGGCGAGGGAGTGGCGGCGAGCTCCTGCGACGTCCCCGCATAGCGGTCGAGGACGTCGGCGACCTCGGCGCGTCCCTCGTCGATGAGTGCCGCGGTCGCCGAGAAGTCCCTGTACTGCCCCGACGGGTCGCCGCCGCCGCTGAACACCACGATCTCCACACCGGGGGGCAGTGCAGCGAGTTCCCGCACGAAGCGGGCGTGCACTGCGACGAAGAACGCGGTCAGAGCGGCCTCGGCCGGACGACGAGGAGGGGGCGGGTGATAGTGCAGCGGCCCGCACAACAGGACGTAGATCCGATCGCAGCCGGCCGCGATGGCCCGGCTGATCGGCACGTTGTTCACCACGCCTCCGTCGACGAGCACGTCGCCGTCGATCGTCACTGGCGGGAAGATGGAGGGGATGGCTGACGATGCGAGGATCGCCTCGACAGCTGGACCGTGCGCGATCCATCGCTCCCGCCCGTCGGTCAACGACGTCGTCACCACTTCGATCGGGATCGTGGCGTCTTCGAGATCCTCGTAGTCGATGCCTGCTTCGATGATGGCGCGCAGCCCGGTGTTGGCGTGCACGGCGGCGCGCTTCTGGAAGAACGCCCACGGCCCGTCGAACGTGCCGCGCGGAAAGATGTCGGTGCCCTTGACCTGGCGCCAGATGGTCGCCATCCGCTCGATGCCTTCCAGCGTCGGACTCCCCGCGTAGGCGGCACCGTTGATGGCGCCGACCGAGGCGCCGAAAACCCGATCGGCGCGGATGCCGCGCCGGACGAGCTCCTCGAGCATTCCCACCTGGACTGCGCCGCGGCTGCCGCCTCCGGCGAGGACGAACGCCGTGCGCGCCGGTGACGGCCGATGTGATCCGTCGAGCGCCGTGCAGACGACGCGAGAACCGGGCGCGGAGGCGCTCGGACCACCGTGCGCGTCGCCGCGCCGTCGGCCGAGGCGGGGTCGCTCATTGCTGCCCCTGGGAGTCCTCGGGCCACCGCGTGCGTGCCTCCTGACGTTTCCTCCACGCCTCACGGCCCGCAAGGTCGTGCCGCACGGCCCACACGATCACGATGACCGACGAGGGCGATCATCGGCCACGACGAAGATCCCGAAGATGACGAAGAACGCGGCATTGCCGGCCGACGCCAGCGGAGCGAGGACGGCGTACATGCACCAGCCAGGGTAGAGGAGGCGTCACACCCTGCGGGCATTCTGGCGTCATGGTCCTGGTGGCTCCCTCCCCCCTGCTCCCGAGCGCCCCGGTCGCGGGTCGTGCGGCGGCGGAGGCCGGTTCCGGGCGTGAGGTGCTCGCGCTCCTCCGGGGCGACATGGCGGACCGGCCGCACTTCGACCCGGGCCTCGCCGGCGGCGTGCGCGCCTGGCTCGAGGACGCCGCCTACGACGCCACGTCGGCGCGGAACGACCACGCCGGGGCGCTGGTGCTCGGCTCGCGGCAGCTTTTGGGGTCCGTCACCGAAGTGGACACGACGAGCACGACCTCACGGGTCGTCGCCCGCCTCGTGCACGTGCTGTTCCGCCAACTCGTGCACGGCGCGAACATCACGGACCCGCTCGACGACGGGCTCGAGGCGCTGCGCGCGGCCGGCGACCACGCCGTCGTGGGCGAAGTCGAAGCACTTGACGAGCGCGCACGTGACGGGATCGCTGCCACGCTGGCTCGCCACGTGGCGAACCTGTCGGGCCTGGTGCCCCGCTTCGCCCCCGGATGGATGCCCCGGACGGACGACTACGTCGCCATCCCCTTGGCCGGAGGTCGGGTCGTGCTCCATGGCGTATTCGACCTGCTCGTGGGCGTCCCGCAGGCGCAGACCGCGTCGCTCTGCGCGCTCGGGTTGTCCACCGGTGGACCGTGGGACCGCGAACGTCGCTCCCTGCATTTCCTGGCGCTGCTCCAGTTACTGCGATCCGGGTCTCCTCCTTTCCGGGTGGCTCTCTTCGAATCGGCGTCGGGCCGCTACGGGGTCGAGGACATCCGAGAGGAGCACCTGCGGGCGATGGCCGCGCACGTCGCGGGCTGGCTCGCGCAGCCTGACACCGTGCATGAGTGACCTCACCGACCTGCTGCTCGCACCGGCGACGCAGGTGGAGCCGCCGTGCTGGCAGGCGGCGCTGGCCGACGCGAGATCGGTGCTCGCCGACCTGGCGGTCCGCCGTGCCGGCGCCGGCCCGTTTCGCATCACCGAGCACGACGTGCGGCTCGCCCACCGCCCCGACTCTGCGGAGAGGGGACCGGGATTCGCCGTTCGCGTGGACCGCACGGACCGCGCGCCGGGCACTCGGCCTGGCCGCCATCCGCCTCCTCTTCGGCGGCCGGTCGCGCTCGCCTCTGGAGGCCGTCCGCGCCCGCATCGGCGAGTCGGCGCATTGGGTGCACGAGGGGAGTGCATGCGCGTCCCAGCTCGATCGCTGGGTGGCCGGGCTCACGGAGCCTGGGCGCGCGGCCGTCGAGGCGGAGGCCGTGACGTGGGCGACCCGCCTGTGGTGCGCCCTGGACTGGACCGCATTCGACACACCACCGGTCATCGGTCGCGATCGTTGGTGGGACAGTCCACATTCGGCGCTGCTGGCGCTGCGTGGCCGCGCTGAAGTGCGCACGAGCGGGGCACACCTCGTCGTCCTGAGCGGACCGCGACGCGACTCCACGCGATCGGAGCTGGCCCTCGTGGCCCTCGTCGAGGCGTTGCGGGCCCGGTCGCCGGTCACGCCCGGCCGCGTGATCGGGTGGTGGCCCGAGTCCGGGCACCTCGTGCGGCTCGAGTCCGAACCCAGGGTGCTGCAGCTCGGCACTGAGGCGGTGGCTCTCGTGCTGGCCGGCGGCGGCTACGGACCCGTGCGGGCAGCTGCCTGAGTCGTCCGCGGGCGTGGCTCGAGGCCGCAGACGGGCTGAGGCCTGGGGCTGAAGGAACGGCCCGCGGAGTCCTCTATCGTTGGCTCCCCCATGGCAACGCGCGAGGACATCAGGAACGTCGCCATTGTGGCGCACGTCGATCACGGCAAGACGACGCTGGTCGACGCCCTGCTCCGTCAGACCGGTGCGTTCGGGGCCCACGAGGAATTGACGGACCGAGTCATGGAC
Source organism: uncultured Acidimicrobiaceae bacterium (assembly GCA_963825965.1). Taxonomy (GTDB): domain Bacteria; phylum Actinomycetota; class Acidimicrobiia; order Acidimicrobiales; family RAAP-2; genus Bog-473. The sequence goes on along the minus strand of CAWGUX010000011.1, from coordinate 205,642 downwards.
TCGGGCGACCTCGAGCGCGAAAAGGGCATCACGATCCTGGCCAAGAACACCGCCGTGCGATGGCGCGGCGTGAAGCTGAACATCGTCGACACGCCGGGTCACGCAGACTTCGGCGGCGAGGTCGAACGGGGCCTCACCATGGTCGACGGCGTGCTGCTCCTCGTGGACGCGTCCGAAGGCCCTCTCCCCCAAACCCGGTTCGTGTTGCGCAAAGCGCTCGAGGCGCGCCTGCCGGTCGTCCTCGTCGTCAACAAGGTAGACCGGGCCGATGCCCGTATCGCCGAAGTGGTTCACCAGGTCGAAGAGCTCTTCTTGGACCTCGGGGCCGACGAGCACCAGATCGACTTCCCGATCCTCTATTCCAACGCCAGGGCCGGGTGGGTCAGCACCCAGGCCGGGGTGGAAGGCACCAACGTGGATCCCCTCTTCGAGGCCATCGTCGAGCACGTCCCGGCTCCGTCGTTCGACGACGGCGCGCCGATGCAGGCACTCGTGTGCAACTTGTCGGCCTCACCCTATGTCGGCCGGCTGGCCATCTGCCGGATCCACAACGGCACGTGACCAAGGGCGGCGACGTGGCGTGGTGCCGTCTCGACGGAACGGTGGAGAAGGCCAGGATCACCGAGCTCTACGTGACCGAGGCGCTGGACCAGGTGCCGGCCGAGAGTGCGGGCCCCGGTGAGATCGTCTCGGTCGCCGGCCTGGCCGAGGTCACGATCGGCGAGACGCTGGCCGACCCCGACCGGCCGGTTGCACTCCCTGCCATCACGGTCGACGAGCCCAGCCTCGCCATGACGATCGGCATCAACACCTCCCCGCTCGCCGGGCAGGACGGGACCAAGCTCACGGCCCGGCTGCTCAAGGCGCGCCTCGACGCGGAGCTCGTCGGCAACGTCGCCATCCGGGTCGGCCCGACGGAGCGGCCCGACATGTGGGAGGTACTCGGGCGGGGTGAGCTGCAGCTGGCCGTGCTCGTCGAGACGATGCGGCGGGAGGGCTTCGAGCTGACGGTGGGCAAGCCGCAGGTCGTGACCCGGGAGATCGACGGCGCCGTGCACGAGCCGGTGGAGCGCGTCTCGGTGGACGTGCCCGACGAATATCTCGGCGTGGTCACCCAGCTCTTGGCGCTGCGCAAGGGCACGATGCTCGAGATGGTCAACCACGGCACCGGCTGGGTCCGTCTCGACTACCGCGTCCCCGCACGGGGTCTCATCGGTTTCCGCACCGAGTTCCTCACCGAGACCCGGGGGACAGGCATCCTCCATCACGTCTTCGACGGCTGGGAGCGCTGGCACGGCGAGCTGCGGACCCGGCGCAACGGGTCGATGGTGGCCGACCGACGCGGCGTGACGACGACGTTCGCCCTCATGAACCTTCAAGAGCGCGGCACGCTGATCGTCGGGCCCCGCCGAAGAGGTCTACGAGGGCATGATCGTCGGTGAGAACGCCCGGGCGGAGGAGATGGACGTCAATCCCGACCAAGGAGAAGAAGCTGAACAACATCCGCTCGTCGACGGCCGAAGAGTTCGAGCGGCTGACGCCGGCGATGTTCTTCTCGCTCGAACACGCCCTGGAGTTCATCGCGGAAGACGAATGCGTCGAGGTGACGCCCAAGGTCGTGCGCCTCCGCAAGGTCGTCTTGGACCAGGCGACCCGAGGCCGACAGCGCAGCCGGGCCCGTGACGCTCGGGAGCGGGCGCAACGAACCTGACGGCGCCCATGAAGCGGAGGGCTGGTGGGGACGGGACCGGTGAAGAACGAGGGGTTCGACCACATGACCGTCGTGGTCAACGACCTCGACGGCGCAAAGGAGTTCTTCGGCCTCCTCGGCTGCATCGAGCGGATTGCCGTCGTCGCGCACGGAGAGGCGATCTCGCGCTACATGGGCATCGCAGACTGGGAGGCCGACCACGTCACCTTGGTCCTCGAGGGTGCAGCCGGTGCACCAGGAGATTCAGCTCCTGCGGTTCCACCGTCCGGTGGCGGCACCCGACGAAGGTGCCGGCTCGCTGGCGCGGATCGGCTTCAACCATGTGTGCTTCCGAGTGGCCGACATGGACGCCATGCTGGCGCACCTCGCGGAGCCACGGCATCACGCCGCGCGGCGACATCTTGGACTTCCACGACCGCAAGCTTGCGTTCATTGACGGTCCTGGCATCGTCGTCGAGTTGGCGGAGTGGTCAGGAGGGACCGCCGGTCGGACTGACACGTAGCATTGACCCGCCCGGAGGGATGGCAGAGCGGACGAATGCACAGCTCTTGAAAAGCTGCGAGGTGCAAGCCTCCGTGGGTTCGAATCCCACTCCCTCCGCTCAGAGGTCATCGACGATCGCTTGAGCGTTTTCCAGCCCGGCACACGATCGATATGCGTATTAAGTGAAATCGTCGTGACATATCAGATGGACCCTTGTGAGCGCGCAACGCGGAGTGCTAAGCCACCGACGGCGACCGTCACAGCTATTCACTTCGAGGCGGACCGAGACCGGAGGTGGCGCTGTGCGAATGTCCATGCGAGTCGTCGTGACAGTCAGTGCCGTTTCTGTCTTCTTCGCTTTGGTGGTCGCGCCGCCAACGACTGGAGCGAGCACCCTGCCGAAGTTGACCGCCGCGGGCTCGAGCTTCGCCGGCGTCGCGATCTCACAGTGGCAGGGTCAGTTCGACGAACTGGACGGGGGCAACGTCAACTTCACTGCTTCGGGTTCGGTCGTCGGCTTGAACCAGTTCTGCAACCAGAACGTCGACTTCGCGGCCAGCGACATCTCCTATGGCGCCGGCCAGGCCGCCTGTAGTCCCAAGCAGGTGCCGTACCCCTTCCAATACGTCCCCGACGTCGGCGGGTCCCTTGCCTTCGAATACAACCTCAAGGCCTCGAACGGCGTCAGGATCACCGACCTTGTCCTCAACGCTCCGACGCTGCTCGGGATCTTCACGGGCTCGATCAAGAACTGGAGCGACGCGGCGATCCAGGCGCTGAATCCGGGCACACCACTGCCGAAGACGCCTATCACGGCGTACTACCGCAGCGACCCTTCCGGCGAGAACTATCTCCTGTCCGACTATTTCTTGTATGTCGACCCCGGCCCCCTCACCGCCTTCCAACAGGAGGCAGGCGTCCCCGCCACTCCGGGCACGCCGTCGGCGACGTGGGCCTCCTTCCCCAACGGGGTCCCGCCGCAGTTCGACAGCCTGGCGGGGGTCGACGGGTCCGACGCGGCCGCACAGGGACCGCTGCACCGACAGGGTGGCATCGGGTACGTCGAGACCGCCTACGCCAAGAACGTCGGTCTCCCTGTTGCCTCTGTGGTCAACGCTGCCGGTGTGGCCGTGCAGCCAACGGCGAAGAACATGGCCGAGGCGCTCCAAGGGGCGACCTTTAATGCTCACTTGATTGCGAACCTCAGCGACGTTTTCGTCAACTCGGCCGCCGCCGCCTATCCATTGTCCGCGTACAGCTATTTCGTGGCGCAATGTGTCCCGAAACAAGCGGCACGGCAGAATTTCTCGTGCGCTGGCGGGGGCACGGTCACCATGAGCAACGCACAAGGCGCAGAACTCGCCCGGTTCCTTACCTACGTCGCATGCCTCGGCCAGAGCGACATGGCGAAGATCGGCTATACCCCACTGCCTCCGATGTTGGTGGAGGACGCTTTCCAGGCCGCAGGGCGACTCCCAGGTGGCACGACGCCGCCACCGCCAACCGCAAAGAACTGCCCGAATCCCACCATTACGGGTTGGCCCTGGAACTGAGTATCAGCAATAGCCTCCTGTCGACAACGCGAGCGCGGTTGTACAGTGAAAAGCTGGTGGCACTCTCAAGGGGGGTCCCATGCCCAGCGCCACGACCACGTCCCGTAGGGTCCGGGGGATCCACTTCGCGCTGCAGTTTCCCGCGAGCAGCGTGGCGGGGGCGATTGCCCTCATCGTGCTCGGGGTGACCAGCGGTCCACTGTCAGCCTCGGCAACGAGCCAGACCATCCCACTGGCGCAGCCTGTGCCCGGGAGCACATCCCTCACCAGCGTCAGCTGCCCCAGCTCGACTTTCTGCGTGGCGATTGGCTCCGATGGGGACGTTCCCGTCGTCGTGCCGATCACCGACGGATCGGCGGGTACGCCCGAGGGGATACCGGGATTCGGCCAGCCCGGCACGCCGACCGACATGGTCCTGAACTCCGTGACGTGCACCAGCAGCCTTTCGTGCACGGCCGTCGGTGAGGGGGTGGTACCAGATCCTCCGTCACGCGTAATGGGCGTCGGCGTCATCGTCCCGATCACCGCTGGGGCGCCCGATGGCGTCGTCCAGGTGTCGGGCGTCGGACAGATCGGGGTCCCCGACACCATCTATCTCAACGGTGTGGCGTGCTCGAGCGCGCGGTCTTGCGTCGCAGTCGGCTGGGACCTGTACCTCGGCGCTGTGGTCCTCCCCATCACCAACGGAAGCGTCGGAAGCGAAGTGCCGGCTCAAGTCTCTTCACTCAATGGAGTGTTCTGCCGCCCGTCTGGTGGCTGCAAGGCAGTCGGTTCTGGAACAAATGGCGGTGTCTTGGTACCGCTCGCGAACGGAACGATTGGCACAGGCGGAGGAACTGTCGCCGGGGTGAACGACCTCGCTGGTGTTGCGTGTCGCGTGGGTTCCGGTTGTCTCGCGGTCGGCGACAGCTCGGTAGTGGTGCCGATGACGAAGTCGAACCCTGGTACCGGGATGCCGGTCTCAGGGGCCAGCGGCCTCAGCGACGTAGCTTGCAACGGGACGACGTTCTGTCTGGCGGTCGGCGCCACCACCTCAAACGAAGGCGCGATGGTTCGGATCGCATCCGCGAAACCTGGCATTGCCAGGGCAGTGCCAGGCTCCTCTGGGCTCAATGGCATCGCCTGCCCGAGCCTTGCTTCGTGCGTCGCGGTCGGTCAAGACGCTTCACACGAGGGCGTCTTCGACGCGCTCTCGTTGTCTCCAGGTGGCTGAAGCCGGTCGCTGATCTCGTCCGCGAGGTCGCACTGACCCGAGGCGACTCAGCGGCGATCGGCCCGGACCCTGGAAATTCCACGAGTGAGCGGTGGCGGGCACGCCCTGCTGATCGTGGACGTGCGCCGGTGCCCTTTGGGCGGGCGAGGAGCTATTTCAGTTGACACTTACGTAAGAGAACACTTACGTTAGGGCGGTGGAAGCTGCTCTCAAGGCGCTCGCAGAGCCGCGCCGGCGCGAGATACTGCGGCTCGTCTGGTCCGAGGAACTCCCGGCCGCAGCGATTGCTGCGCGATTCACGGAGGTGACCCGGTCCGCAATCTCTCAGCATCTCGGGGTGCTGCGAGAGGCCGGGCTCGTTGTTGAACGTCGCGAGGGCACACGGCGCTTGTATCGATCGAACCATGACGAAATGGCGAAGCTCCGCATCTTTCTCGACGACTACTGGACCAACGGTCTCGAGCGACTCCGTGACGTTGCGGAAGCCGCTGAGGCAACAAAGGAGAGCATTCATGGCTGAGCTCGTACGCGAGATCGTGATCGACGCCAGTCCGGCGACCATCTTCGGATTCTTGACCGTTCCGGAGAAACACGTGGAGTGGAACGGCACGAGCGCGGAGCTCGACCCTCGGCCTGGCGGCGTCTACCGGGTGTTGGCGGGTGGGCTCCACCAGGCCGCCGGTGAGTACGTGGAGGTTGCTCCGAACGAGAGGGTGGTCTTCACGTTCGGGTGGGATCAACCGGACCACCCGATCCCGGCCGGGTCAACGCGGGTCGAGATCCAGCTCATTCCCGAGGGAGACAAGACCCGCGTACGCCTCACTCATGTCGGGCTCCCTGACGACGCGGTCTCCGATCACACCGCCGGCTGGGACCACTATCTCGGGCGGCTCGCCAGTGTCGCTGCGGGTGGCACAGTCGACGCCGATCGTGCGCCCGGTGCGTAAGGCCAACGAGCGACGAACGTGTCTTGCGCCACAGTCAGCATCGATGAGGAGTGATGTCTCGTGAAAACTGAACAGACCTGGACGCATATCCACGCGGAACGCGCCGCAATGGCAGACACGTGGACCGGGCTTTCCGCCGACCAGTGGACAACATCTTCATGGTGTCAAGGTTGGTCGGTCCAGGACACCGCCGGGCACGTTCTCGCCGCAGCCGAACAGACGCCGTTTCACTTCTACAAGGAGATGGCGGCAGCTGGCTTTCGATTCAATGTCTTCGCAGACCGGGCGGCCAGGCGCCTCGGGGCATTGAGTCCACCAGAGCTCATCGACCGGCTCCGCGCCCGAACAGCCACCACGAACCATCCGCCCGCTCCGGTTGCGGCCATGCTGGGCGAGATCGTGGTACATGGCGAGGACATCCGCCGCCCGCTGGGTCTTCGCCATCGCTACGCCGAAGATGCCCTCGTCGCCGTGGCGGACAACTTCAAGAAGACGAACCTCCTCATCGGGTCCAAGCGCAGGATCGCAGGTCTCCGGCTCCGGGCCACTGACTGTGATTGGGTTCACGGCGGGGGCCCTGAAGTCAGTGGTCCCCTCGCGTCGTTGATCCTGGCGATGGCAGGGCGCACAGGGGCTCACGATGACCTCGGTGGCGACGGTCTGCCGACCCTCGAAGCACGGGCCTGAAGCGACTCGCCCCCACGGCCTTCCGCCGACACTCCCTGCACTGCCGTTGTGAATCGCAACGTGTTCCCTGCTCAGTTTGCGTCGGGGAACGTCCCCGTCCCGGCCGCGCCGAGCGTGCCCCCGGAACCAGCAGAACCATTGGCCCCCGCACTCCCGTTCGGCCCCGATCCCGGCCCGCCGTAGAAACCGCCCCGCGTCCCGGTGCCGAGGGCTCCGCCGCTCCCCGCAGATGTCCCGGGCGCGCCACCCTTCGACGTGTCGGTGCTGAAGGTGTCGGTCGAGCCGGCGAATCCGCCCGCGACAGTCCACACGGCGCCACCGATGGCGTCCCCGCCCGTCCCGGAGTTGCCGCCCTTCCCGCCGTTTCCACCGTTGCCACCGTTTCCACCGGACCCGCCCGAGACTCCGGTCACGAGGGTCTCGCCCCCGTTGCCGCCAGCACCGCCGGCACCTCCCGGCCCACCTGTTCCGGCCGAGTTCCCGGTTCCGCCCTGAGCCAGGCTGTTGGTGAAGGTGCTCGTGGTCGCCTTGGCCGTCCCGGTGAGAACGGCAAGGGAGCCTCCTTCGGCAGGGCCGCCACCCCCGCCCGCACCACCTCGGCCGCCGGTGCTCCCTTCCCCTCCCACGCCGCCGACTTGGCCTGGCTGTCCGGACGAGCCGGGGCCGGTCGAGCCGGAGCCGCCGGTGCCCCCACCCCCGCCGATACCGCCGGAGGAGCCACTTCCGCCCAGCCCTCCATCGCCGCCGGTGGCGGTGTCCGATTCGAAGGTGCTCCCTTTCACGGTCAGATTCCCGTCGTCGGCGATGGCTCCGCCCTCACCTACGCCACCTGGGCCGCCGCGTCCGGCGCCGGGACCCGGCATGCCATCCCCCCCGGCAGCTGCCACCACGCCCTGGCCGCCGGTTCCGGTCTGGCCGGGTGGTGTGCCACTGCCGGCTGATCCGCCAGCCCCGCCGCTGCCGCCGCCACCGCCCTGACCACCGTTGGGACCACCCCCGAAGTCCGGGTACCCGTTACCGCCGTCGCCGCCACTCCCGCCTTCGGCGGTGTCGCCGCTGAAGGTGGCGTCCAGGACCTTGGCAGTGCCCGTCAGGTAGACGGCGCCGCCCGCGCCAATCCCTCCGGACGCACCGCTTTTCGCGTTGACACTGGCGGCGGCAGGACTCGCCGCACCGGCTGCGCCCCCGACACCGCCTGGTCCGCCGTTGCCGCCCGGGCCGCTCGGATTGCTCATACCGGGGGTTCCTTCGCCGCCGGGCCCACCACTCCCCCCGATTCCCCCTTCGCCACCGAGTCCACCGGCGCCACCGCCTCCGCCCGAGCCCGCCCGGACCATGTTTGCGTCGAAGCTCGTGGTGCCCGAGACGGTCAGCGTCCCGGTGCTGAAGACCGCACCGCCCTCGGCACTCCCCGCGACACCAGCCGCGCCGGGCGTGCCTCCCGGCTCCGCGACACCGGCGGGACCTCCCGCTCCACCGGTCCCGCCGGTCGCGCCGAAACCACCTTCGCCCCCGGACCCCCCAAAGCCGCCGTAGCCGGGAGCGCCCCCTGAGCCGCCGGCGCCGGCGTAGGCGTCGTTGGCGGTGAATGTGCAGTCGTCGAGGTCGACTGTGCCGGCGCTATAGATGGCCCCGCCGAGGGCGTCAGCCCCCGCGCCGCCCGCACCGCCATCGCCAGCGTTGCTGCCGTTTCCCCCCGCGCCGCCGGCCGCACCGGTGCCGCCATCACCACCAGTACCGCCCGTAGCCCCGACGCCGCCGGTGCCGCCCTGCCCGCCTGTCCCCCCGACGGCGGCATTGCCGGTGACCGTCACTGCAGTGAGGTCCAGGGTCCCGGAGGTGACGTCGATGGCGCCACCCTCAGCCGCCTTCCCCGCCTTTCCCGGCTTGCCGGCTGTACCGGAGGCGCCCGTCTGGCCGGGTCCCCCAGCGGAGGATCCGCTCCCGAGCGTGCCGTTCGCACCCACGGTGCCGTTCACGCCGTTCTTCCCGTTGGCGCCGCTCGCCCCGCGGACTTCGCCACCGGAGAGGGTGAGCCCGCTCATCGCGAGGATCCCGCCGGTCACGTCGAAGAGTTGCGACGCGTCGTCGCCGTAGATGTCGACCGGGGACCCGGTGACCACGACGGTGAGATGCACCGACGGCGGGATCTTTATCGGGCTGGTCAGCGTCAGGGTGCATGACGTCGAGGTGTCAATGGTGATGGTGCCGCTGGACGCGGCGGCGGTCACGAAGGCCGATGTGGAACAGGTCGTCAGGGTGACCGTGGTGGCGCCGGCGGGGGTTGGCACCCACGTCAGGGCGGTCACCACCGCACCTGTGGTCGCAATCAGCGGTACCAACCGCTGTCCAGCTTCGCCGCTGCGTGCACATCGCTCCTCCGTCCGTCAGTCCGACCGTCCGGGCATGCTTGTAGCGAGCCTACGGCCACGGTGTCCCGCCGTCTATGGCCGGGACCACGTTCATCCCGGCCCTCTCGGTGACCGGCACCTTGTCCCTCCGCCCCCGGTACCCAGGTGGGCGCAAGGTGACGCGATCGACGAAATTTCAGTGGCGACAGGGCCGGGTTTGAAAGGTGTCTTAGGCTCTGCGGAGTGATTGAGGCGGATCACACCATGGACCTGTTGCTGCACGAGCGACGTCCGCTCGTCGTCGCGCCGCGGGGTCGCACCTGGCGTCTGACTCGCCGGGGTCGATGGGTGATCGGTATCGCGTCGTGCAGTGTTCTCGTCGCCGTCGTGGGGTATCTCGTGGCCGATCAGATCGAGCAACGTGACCAGTTCGATCACTCCCACGTTGCGCTCACTGGGACCCAGCAGCGCAGCTCCGCCGTTTCGGCGCAGCTGACCGTCCTCGAGCACGAGCTTTCGGTCCTCACCAACCAGGTCGGGAGCGACGCCACCGCGTTCAATCAGGACACCTCGCAGCTCAAAGGCGCGCAGACGGCCCTCGACGCGGCGCGGGCACACCTGACCCAGCAGGCGTCGTTGATCACGTCGTTGCAGACCTGCCTGGGCGGCGTCGAACAGGCTCTCAACGCGCTGTCAGTCAACAACCAAGTGCGCGCCTTCGCACTCCTCGAGTCTGTGTCTTCGAGCTGCACGACCGCGGCCGACGCCAGTGGCTGATTCCCGTCGCCACGCGCCGCCGCCGCCGTCTCACCCTCACGCTGGCCGTGCTACTCGGTCTTGGCCTTCTCGCAGCGGCGATCTGGACCGACGTCGACGCGTGGACCAGGGCACGCGACGAGGCGGCCGCCGTGCGCGCCGCCACGGCAGACCTGGCGACTCTTCGGCACCAGGTGACCGACACCGGGGTCGACAAGACCCGCACAACGAACGACCGCGATTTCTTGGAAGCCTCAATCGCGTCGACGCTGAGCCAGATCGCCGCCGCGAATACATCTCTGTCGAGCGCCAACGTGCATGCCTACCTGCAGGGGGCGAACATCGCGACCCTGCAGACCTGCCTCGGGGGTGTGCAGAACGCGCTCACCCAGATACGTGCCAAGGACAACAACCAGGCAGCTCAGGACATCTCCGCTGTGTCGGGGTCGTGCACACAGCTCGCAGCAGGTGCGAACGCCGGGACTCGTCTACCCCTTCGACTTCCCCGATCCCGACGTGATCCTGGTGGGCCAGACCTACTACGCCTACGCGACAAACTCGGTGGCCGGGAACATCCAGATGATCTCGTCGAGCGATCTCGTTCACTGGACGGCGATCGGGAACGCGCTCCCCAGCCTCCCGTCGTGGGCGGCCGCCAACCTCACGTGGGCGCCCGGCGTGGCCACGCTCGACGGCCACTTCGAGCTCTACTACGCCGTCGATGTCGCCGGCACGAGTGACGAGTGCATCTCCGTGGCGTCGTCGGCCGCGCCTGGCGGCCCGTTCATCGACAGGTCCAGTGGACCGCTCGAGTGCCAGAAGTCGCTCGGCGGCTCCATCGACCCGTCGGTCTTCGTCGCCGGCGACGGGACGCCGTATCTCGTCTGGAAATCCGGTGGCCCTGGCTCCTCCAACATTTGGTCCCAGCAACTCAGCCCCAACGGCAAATCTTTCGCGGCCGGGACCAACCCCACATCCCTGCTGAAGCCTGATCAGCCCTGGGAGTCGGGGACCGTCGAGGCGCCCGATCTCGTGGCCAGCGGCGGGCACGATTACCTCTTCTTCTCAGGCAACGACTGGAGCAGTGCGAACTACGCAGTCGGCGTCGCCACGTGCACCGGCCCGCTCGGCCCCTGCACCGACAGCTCAGCGGGCCCGATCCTCGCCGGCGGCGGCGGTGTGGAGGGCCCGGGGGGCGAGTCGGTGTTCACCGACGCCACGGGTGACTTCTTCATCGCCTTCCACGCGTGGGCGCCCGGGGCGGTCGGTTTCCCGAACAGCCGGGAGCTCTACATCCGCCACCTCGGCTTCTCGGGCTCCGTGCCCAGCGTCGGCGACGCGGTGAGCTAGGCGCCGGCCCGACGGGCCGCCAGCTTCTCGGCCCGGGTGGCTATGCCGTCCGCGTCGAGACCGGCACAGAGTGCTGCAAAACCCGCCCTTGGGCCCAGCCAGCGCAGGTCGTCGACCGTACCGAGGAGCGAGCGGTCCACCCTGAGCGTCGCGAGGTCCTTGAACAGCCGCGCGTGCTCCATGTCCTCCCGCAGCGTGGCCGCCAGCTTGGTTGCGTCCGCGAACGGTGACCTCCCAGTCCGCGGAATCGGCGGGGATCTCCTCGAGGTGCACCCAGCGGGCCAGGACGGTGGCCGCCGACTTGGCGCCCCATCCGGCGAGCCCAGGGAACCCGTCCGCACTGTCGCCGACGAGGGCGAGGTAATCGGGGATGGACGCGGGGCCGACGCCGAACTTTGCCACGACACCGGCCTCGTCGATCAGGAGGTCCTTGCGGCGATCGAGCTGGACGACGCGGGTGCCCGCGACGCACTGCCCGAGGTCCTTGTCGGGCGTGCAGATGATCACCTGCTCGACGCCGGCGTCGTCCCCCGCCACGGCCGCCGCACTGGCCAGCGCGTCGTCCGCCTCGAGCTCGACCATCGGCCAGACCACCACGCCGAGCGCGGCGAGCGCCTCCTCGAGCGGCCACGCCTGGGACCACAGGTCGGGGTCGACGCCCTCGCCGGTCTTGTACCCGGGCCACAGCTCGTTGCGGAAGGACTCGATAACGTGATCGGTCGCGACCCCGACATGGGTGGCGCCGTCGCTCAGCAGCTGCAGGACCGAACCGAGCACGCCCCGGACGGCTGCCACCTCGTCGCCGGCCGCGTTGCGATGCGGCGGCGCGCCGAAGAAGTGGCGGAACAGCTCGTAGGTCCCGTCGACGAGGTGCACCTTCATGGACGGACCGAGTGTGTCACTTGGCGGGGCGGTGCGAGGCATCGCGCCCATCGTCGGTCTCGCCGAGCGGGTGGTAGGTGAGGACCACGACGCCCCCACCGACCGTCATCATTTCGCCGAGGTTGAACGAGCGCGGCGTCAGTCACCTCGCCGAAGAGCCGTTTTCCCACGCCCAGGACGATCGGGAAGACCATGAGCCGGAGCTCGTCGACGAGGCCGTGCTCGACGAGCAGCTGCACCAGAGCGGCGCTCCCCGCGACCAGCAGGTCTCCCTTGTGCTCGTCGCGCAACCTGGTCACCTCGTCGACGGGGTCACCGCGTACCACCGTGGAGTTCTGCCAGGTGGCGTCGGAATCCGCGAGGGTCGACGAGACGACGAACTTGGGCATCGTGTTCATCTTCTCCGCGAAGCCCACCGGGTCCTCAATGGAAGGCCACGCCGCGGCGAAACCCTGGTATGTGACCCGCCCGAGCAGCAGTGCCTCGGCGGTGAGCACCTCGTCCAGCTTGAAACGATCGCCCTCGGGACCGCGCTCGAAACGAAACGTCCAGCCGGCGTGTCGGGTCCCCTCGGCGCCTCCCGGGTCCTCCATCACCCCGTCAAGAGAAACGAACTCCGAAACCACGATCCTGCCCATGTCTTGCCTCCTCTCCGAGAGATCGGCTGTTCGACTGCCGGTTGTCGCCGCCGATGCGAACAGGGCGGGCCCATTTTGGACAAGCTTGGCCGACATTGTCCCGGACCGCCGCGCCACCTGTCACAGCTGACCGCTAGACCGGGACACTCGGGACCTCAGTGTCATGTCCGATCCCCGCCGGACCCCCGCAGACCGCACCCCTCACGTGGGAACAATTCCCGGCCGGCCGATGTTGTTCGCGCCAGCGGGGCCGTATCTGGCGCGACGTTTACGCCCAAGGAGACCCATGTCCACCGATCACACGGGCATCACGATCGAGCTCGACGACGGACGCATGGTGCCATCGTGGCTCGTTCTCGCGCTCGTCTGCGTCGGCCAGTTCATGGTCGTGCTCGACGCATCGATCGTGAACGTGGCGCTGCCCTCCATCCAGCGCGACCTGCACTTCAGCACCTCGAGCCTGCAATGGGTGGTCAACGCCTACACGCTGACCTTCGCCGGCTTCCTCCTGCTCGGTGGCCGCGCCGCTGACCTCTTCGGGCGGCGCCGCATCTTCTTGGTCGGACTCGCCGTCTTCACCGCCTCGAGCCTCTTCGGAGGCTTGGCGCAGAACGAAGCCTGGCTGGTGACGGCCCGAGCGATGCAGGGGCTCGGTGCGGCCATCCTCGCGCCAGCGACCCTCACCATCCTCACCGCCAGCTATCCCGAGGGGCCCGCACGCGCCTGGGCTCTCGGAGCATGGAGCGCGGTCTCCTCGGCCGGGGCGTCGGCTGGCGCGCTGCTCGGGGGCATCCTCACCGACTTCTTGAACTGGCGGTGGATCCTCTTCGTGAACGTCCCCGTCGGCGTCGTCGCGCTCGTCGCGGCGCGGCGTTACCTCCCCGAGTCGAGGGCGGAGATGGCGCACCGGCACCTCGACCTCGGCGGCGCCATCACGGTCACCGCCGGGCTCGTCGCCCTGGTCTTCGCGCTCGTGCGCACCGAGACCTATTCGTGGGGCTCGGCCCAGGTCCTCGTGCCGCTCGCCCTCGCCGTCGTGCTCCTCGGCGTGTTCCTCTTCCTCCAGGCCGCGTGTCTCCAAGGCTCCGCTGGTCCCGCTCGCGGATCTTCCGGTCGCGCTCGGTGGCGGGCGGCAACGCGGTGATGTTCCTGATGTTCGGCGCGCTGTTCGGCTCCTGGTACTTCGAGACGCTCTACATGCAGCACGTGCTGGGCTACAGCCCGCTCCAGGCCGGCTTGGCCTTCTTGCCCCAGACGCTGTTGATCGCGGCCGGGGCGCAGGTCACGTCGCGCCTGGTCCCGCGCCTCGGACCCCGTCCGTTGATCCTGCTGGGCACGCTGGTCGCCGGCGGCGGGCTGGCCTGGCTCGCCCAGATCAGCCCGCACAGCACGTTCGTCGGCGATCTGCTCGGACCGTTCATCCTGATCGGTCTCGGCATGGGCCTCGCGGTCACGCCGATCGCCGTGGCCGGCACGGCAGGGGTGGCACGCGCAGAGGCCGGCCTGGCGTCCGGCCTCTTGAACACGTCGCGGACCGTCGGCGCCTCCATCGGTCTGGCCGCGCTGGCGACCATCGCCGCCAGCCGCACCTCGGGTGCCCTGGCCGGGAAGCTGGTGACCTCGGCGCGGACGGCCGCTGCGCTGACCGACGGCTATGCACTGGCATTCAGCGTGGCCGCGGTCGTGCTCCTGGTCACCGCGGCGGTGGCGCTTGCCACGTTGCCCTCGCTGCGGGAGCTGACCGCAGGCGCCCAGGCGCCCCGGGAGGTGGCCGCCGCACCGGCCCTCGAGCTCGTCGAGGAGGCGTAAGCCACCTGGGCGGGAGACGGGCCAGTCCTCTCAGGTTGGGGCGCCTGCCGCGCCTGACGCGGCCGCTTTGCCGTTGACCGCCTCCATGATGACGTGCACCGCGTCGTGCAGACCGCCCTCGCTGTGGATGTCCAACAGCGAGATCACGTGGTCCACCTTGTCGCGCACGTCCTGCACGTCCTCGAAGGTCTTGGTGGACCGGGCGTCCGCTGCGCGGGACTGGATGTTCTGGCCCACGATGATGATCGGGAGTAGCACGAGCTGAAGAAAGCTGGAACTGATCCACAAGATCAGGAGCTGCGTCGAGTGGATGTTGTCGGGCAGCGAGATCAGCGCGATGGCCGCGAACAGATAGGCGCACCACATGGTGCCGACCAGGACCGTGATCCTCAGACCGACCGCGGCGTTGATCCGCTGTGCCACCGTGTCGGTCTTGAAGAAGTGGCGGGTCTTTGCGTAGACCGGCGTACCGTCCTTTGTGTAGCCGTGCTGTGGCGTGATCGACGCTCCGGCCTCGGTGGTGGGCATCCCGGTCCTCCTGTGCGGTGGGGTTCGGGCGAATTCTCACACGAACGTTGCGCGGCGGAGCGGGATCACTCGGGGCAGTGGGCTGATACTGGCACCGCCCATTCTGCTCGGGCGGTCAGTCCGGGGGGTCCTCCAACTGCTCCATGAACTCGAGCCGGATCCCTCCCGGCGCCTCGACGAACGCGATGCGGCGCGTGCCGAACGTGCCCGTCACCGTCCGCGGCCCCCAGAGCACCGTGTGACGGGCCAGCTCGGCGTCGAGGTCGTCCACGAAGAGGGCCGGATGCAAGAACCCCTCGGCAGGCAGTG
Organism: uncultured Acidimicrobiaceae bacterium; assembly: GCA_963825965.1. Lineage (GTDB taxonomy): Bacteria > Actinomycetota > Acidimicrobiia > Acidimicrobiales > RAAP-2 > Bog-473. Next base: position 190,424 of record CAWGUX010000011.1, on the reverse strand, counting down.
CGGCGGCGTCCTCGTAGATCGCCTTGGTGAACAGTGTGAGCGCCAGCGTGCCGAGCTGGACGTCGGCCCGTCGGCCGTTCTCCCACGCGGCGGGCTCGGTCACCGACGCGCCGGCCGGCGCGGTACCACTCGCACGCGCCCTCCAGGTCGGCGACCTTGACGGCCAGGTTGGCCATGCCGGTGACGGCCATCAGTGCAGCGGCACGCCGTAGAGCGAACCGAGGTCCTCGGCGATCAACTCGAGCCGTACGCCGTCGGGGTCGGAGAAGTACAGCGAGATCTCGCTTTCGATCTGCGTGGGGATCCCGGCGGCGTCGAGCCGTGCACGCGCTGCGTCCCAGTGCTCCGTGTCCACCGAGATCGCGAGGTGGTGGAATCCGCCCAGCACCTCTTTGTACGGGCCGAGCCCCAGATCGGGGAAGTCGAAGAAGGCGAGCGTGTTGTCGTGGCCAAGGTCGAAGAACAGGTGCGTCGAACCCTTGTAGTCGCGGTTCTCGAAGAGCTCGACCAACGGGAAGCCGAGGAGCTCTTGGTAGAAGCGGATCGTCCGCTCCACGTCGGAGCAGACGAGCGCCAAGTGGTGCACCCCGCGCGCGGTCGAGCGCGGCCGGTCTTTCGGCTCCCGCAGGTAGGTCGCCCGCAAGCGCGCTCGCTCGGCGGCGGCCGCGTCGAGGTCGACCGTCACAAGCCGAGCAGCCAGGCCGCGTTGGCGCCCAGGATGTTGCCCCGGGCCGGTTCCGCCAGGCCCTTGACGGCACGCTCTGCCTCGCGCATCGGGTCCGCCACCCCTTCGGCGTGGGGCCAGTCGCTACCAATCATGAACGTGTCGCCGCCGACCTTGGGGACGAGACGGTTCGGCATCTCGTAGGGCAGCGCGGCCACCCGGACCTGGCGCAGGAAGTACGTCGAGGGACGTTCGGTCAGCTTTCGGAAGGGCTCGCCGTGACGGAGGGCGTAGAAGTCCGAAGCACCGTCGATATGGAGCAAGAAGTGCGGGACCCAACTTGCCGTCAGCTCCACGACGCCGATGCGGAGCCTCGGGAACCGCTCGAGGACGCCGTTCAGGATGAGGTTCGCCAGGGCTACCGCCGGTGCCAGGTACAAGAAGATGGAATCGAAGAGCTGCTCGCCGTCTTCCTGCTCACCCGTCCGCCAGGCCGGGTGCAACGGGCTCTCGAACTCCGAGACGTGGAACACCGGCGCCACACCCTCGTCGCTGAACGCGGCCCACACGGGATCGAAGGCGGGGTCGGACAGCGGCTTTCCATCAACGGGAGCCGGTGCGACCATGGCGAGGCGGACGCCCTCGGCCCGGAGCCGCTTGATCTCCTCGACGGCCCACGCCGGGTCGTGCAAGAGAACGTGGGCCACGCCGAAGAGACGGTCCCTCCCGTCGTGACACACGTCGGCCACGAAGCGGTTGTAGGCCCGGGCGTTGGCCCGCTGGGCCTCGCGGTCGGCGGCCAGCCGCTGCTCCCACAAGAGGCCGTAGTTGGGGAACAGCACGGCGGCGTCCAGCCCGAACTCGTCGAGCGAGTCGAGCCGTGCCCCTGCGAGCCGGTAGTTGTCCGGCACAAGCTCGTCGAACGATGCCGGCGCACGCTCGCCCCGGACCCGGCGCAGCCGGTCCTCGCCGATAAGCGCCGAGCGCTCCGGAATGGGGACCTCGAGGGGGGTGAGGCGGGCGCCGCGCCAGGTCAGCCATGGCCATCCCGCGTCGTCGTCGGAGATGGACAACGCGTCGGAGCGGTGCGCCGGGTCGATGTACTCGGACCAGGTCGTCCTCGATTCGAAGAGATGCTGGTCGACATCGATGATCTGCAGCGTCGTCATGGTCCCTCCCGCCGCGCGCGTGACGCGGCCACCTGTAGTCTCGCCGGGAATCGGCGTAGGGTCCAACGAGGGCGCTCGCGACGGCGATGGCGATGCCCGGGCGGCTACTCCATTGAGTCCCGCAACCCGCGCAGCCAGTCGTCGGCGGCCTGCCAGGCGGCGTCGGCTTGTCGCCGGTGCTCGGGCCCGTGCTCGCCCGCCGCCGGGTACGAGCCAGGAACTTCACCCCGGCCAGCCCGGCGTGCAGGTCGCGCAGACAGTCGGCGACGACCTCGTCACCCACGTGGCCGGTCAGGTCGATGACGAAGCAATAGTCGCCGAGGCCCTGCTTGGTCGGCCGTGACTCGAGCTTGGTGAGGTTGATGTTGCGCGCCGCGAACTGGCCAAGGATGCCGTGGAGGCTGCCGGGGTGGTCGGCCCGCTGGAAGCACACGATGCTCGTCTTGTCGTGGCCGGTCGGCCTCGGCACCCGGGTCCGGGCCACGAGGACGAAGCGGGTCTGGTTGTCGGGGTGGTCCTCGACGTCCTCGGCCACGATCACCAGGCCGTAGCGCTGGGCTGCCAGCCGAGGGGCGATGGCGGCCTCGTCGGGCCCACCCGACTCGCCGATGGTCCGGGCCGCATCGGCGGTCGAGTTGGCGGCCCGCTGTTCGGCTTCGGGCAGCTCCCGGGCCAGGTACTTCTGGCACTGCGCCAGCGCGTGCGGATAGGAGGACACGACACGGATGTCCGCCAGGGCTGTCCCGGACCGGGCCATGAGGTGGAGGTGGATGTCCATGACCACCTCGCGCTGGATGTGCAGGTCCACGTCGTGGATCAGGCCGTCGATGGTGGCGCTCACCGTGCCTTCGATCGCGTTCTCCATGGGCACGAACCCGAGATCGACCGATCCCTGTGCCACCGCCTCGAGCACGGCGGTAATGGAGCCGAGGGCGTGCAGCTCGGCCCCGGCCAGGTCCGCCTGGGTGAGCAGCGCCTCCTGGGTGAACGTGGCGGCCGGGCCGAAGTACGCGACGGTTTTCGCAGGCGGGGTCACAGTTGGGCAGGATAGAGCAGGTCATGGACGCTTCTACGCTTCGTACGCTGGTCGAACAGGTCGCCGCGGGCCAGTGCACGCCCGACGATGCAGTGCGCCAGCTGCGCCGGCTGCCCTACGCCGACCTCGGTTTCGCCCGCGTCGACCTCCAGCGTGACCTGAGGCTCGGCATACCCGAGGCCGTCTACGGGCCGGGCAAGACGCCCGAGCACTGCGCCTCGGTCGTCGAGGAGCTCCTCGGCGGGACCGACGGACCGGTGCTGCTCACCCGGGCGAGCGAGGCGCAAGTCAAGGCCGCCTCGGCGGTCGCCGCCGCCCTCGGCGCCGGCCCGGGGACCGTGTCGGACAGCGGCACCTTCTCGACCGTCGCCTTCCGCCGGGCCAGCGGCCGGCACGGCTCCGTCGTCGTGGTGACTGCGGGCACCGCCGACCTCCCGGTCGCCACCGAGTGCATCGCCGTCCTGCGCGCGCGCTCGGGTTCGACCCCACCGCACTCACCGACTGCGGGGTCGCCGGCCTGCACCGGCTTCTCGCCGAGGTCGACACCATCGCCATGGCCGACGCGGTCGTCGTCATCGCCGGCATGGAGGGCGCGCTGGCGAGCGTGGTGGGCGGGCTCACGCCGGCCCCGGTGGTTGCGGTGCCGACCAGCACCGGCTACGGCGCCGCGTTCGAGGGCGTCACCGCCCTGTTGACGATGCTGTCCGCGTGCTCGTCGGGCATCACCGTGGTCGGGATCGACAATGGGTACGGTGCAGCCTGTGCGGTCGCCCGGCAGCTGCCGTGAGCGACGCCCGTGGCCCGACGGTCGCCTGGTTCCACTGCTTCGCAGGCATCGCGGGCGACATGGCTCTCGGCTCCCTCGTCGACGCCGGAGCCGACGCCGACGAGGTGCGCAGCCTGCTCGGCCGCCTCGACCTTCCCGGCTGGGACCTGCGCTTCGAGGACGCGTTGCGCGGAGGGGTGGCGTGCACCCGCGCCATCGTCAGCGGGGACGACGTGGTTATCCGCACCCACGGCGCGGTGGCGTCGCTCGATCGCGCAGGCTGCCCTGCCGGACCGGGTGACCCGGCGCGCCCTTGCCGCGTTCCACGCTCTGGCCAGCGTGGAGGCAGCACTGCACCGTCGTCCGATCGACCAGGTGCACTTCCACGAGGTCGGGGGGCACGACGCCATCGTCGACATCGTCGGCACGGCGTCGGCGCTCGAGGTGCTCGGTGTCGACGAGGTCGCGCGCTCTGCCGTCGCCACGGGGACGGGCATGGTCCGCAGCGCCCACGGACGGCTGCCGAACCCGGCCCCGGCGACGGTCCGCCTGCTCGAGGGGGTCCCCAGCTACGGCCGCGACGTCGGCGTCGAGCTCACGACGCCGACCGGAGCCGCGCTCGTCGCGACGCTCTGCACGTCGTTCGGGCCGCTCCCGCCGATGACGATCGCCGCGTCGGGCTTCGGCGCCGGGACCGCTGAGCTCGACGACCTGCCGAACTGCACCCAGGTCGTGATCGGCCAGCGGGCCGCGGCGGAGGCGGTCGGACGCGGGCCAGCCTCTCGTCGTGCTCGAGACCAACCTCGACGACGTCACCGGCGAGCAGCTGGGCCACGCGCTTGCAGCCGCGCTCGACGCTGGCGCGCTCGACGCGTGGATCAGCGCCGTGACGATGAAGAAGGGACGCCCGGGCCACGTGCTCCACGTGCTGGCCGACGCCAGCGCCGTCGCCGCGCTGCGGGCGGAGATCGAGCGGGTGACGGGCACGATGGGCGTGCGCGCCACCGCCGTCGAGCGCTGGCCGGCGTCCCGGCAACTCGGACAGGTCACCGTGGACGGCATGACCGTGCGCATGAAGGTGACCGAGGGTCGCGCCAAGCCGGAATTCGACGACGTCGCGGCCGTCGCGAGCGAAGACCGGTGCCACGCTGCACGAGGTCGCCAGCCGCGCCGAGGAGGCCTGGCGCACCGGGCAGGCCCGCGGGGTCGGCCCGGACGGAACGCCGGCCTGATGGCGAGCGCAATGTTCGAGTTCGACGAGGAGATGACCGACATGATCCTTGCCGCGTGCCGCGAGCGCCTGCGCATGGACCCGGTCCCCCTCGACTTCGGCGGCCTCGTCGCGTCACTCGACGCGGAGCTGGCCGGCCTCATGCGCCCCGAAGGAAACGACGCGTCGCACGTCTTGAAGCTCTTCGTGGACAAGCTGTCGACGGCGGTCGTCTCGTGCGACAGTCCCCGCTTCCTCTCGTTCATCCCGGCCGCACCGACCAAGGCGTCGTTGCTCTTCGACATGTTCGTGTCGTGCTCGTCGCTCCACGGCACCTCCTGGCTCGAGGCAGCCGGCGTCGTGGTCGCCGAGAACCAGGCCCTCGCGGTGCTGGCAGCGCAGGCCGGCCTCCCCCCGTCGGCCGGGGGCTGCTTCGTGGCCGGCGGCTCGGCCGGCAACCTCTCGGCGCTCATGGTCGCCCGCGACACCGCCGCCCATCGGCGCCAGGCCGAGGCGCCGACGCGGCCGCTCGTTGCCATCAGCGCAGACGCGCACTCCTCGGTCGGCAAGGCCCTGCACGTGCTCGGGATGGAACCACTCACCGTCCCGAGCCTCGACCACCGCCTCACCGGGCACGCGCTCCGCGCCACGTTGGGCGACGACCCGCGCGGGCGCGACGTGATCGGCGTGGTCGCCACGGCGGGGACGACCAACGCGGGCATCGTCGACGATCTCGACGGCATTGCCGAGGTGGCCGACGAGCAGGCGCTGTGGTTCCACATCGACGGCGCCTACGGTGGCGCGGCGGCACTCTTCGCGCCGTCCGTGCGCGAGCAGTTCTCGGGCTTCGCACGCGCCGATTCGTTCATCGTCGACCCGCACAAGTGGCTGTTTGCCCCGTTCGACTGCGCCGCGTTGATCTACCGCCGGCCCAACCTGGCCAAGGCAGTGCACACCCAGGACGCCCAGTACCTCGAGGTGCTGCACAGCGAGAACCCCGAGGAATGGAACCCGAGCGACTACGCCTACCACTTGACGCGCCGGGCCCGCGGCTTGCCGCTGTGGTTCTCCCTGGCGGTGAACGGGCTCGACGCCTACCGCGACGCGGTCGAAGCCGGCCTTGCCATCGCGCAGCAGGCCGCCGAGCGGATTACCGGGGCGCCGTACCTCGAGCTGGTGCGCGACCCGGGGCTCTCCATCGTGCTCTTCCGCCGCCTCGGGTGGGCCAAAGCGGACTACGACGCCTGGTCCGCCCGCCTGCTGCACGACCAGGTCGGCTTCGTGACCCCGACGAGCTGGGAGGGCGAGACCGTGGCGCGGTTCGCGTTCTTGCACCCCAACACCACCGTCGAGATGGTCGACGAGATCATCGCCTCACTGGCCGAGGCGTGACCAGGCGCGGCGGAGCACGATGCTCATCGTCTCGACGTCCTGGGCACCGGGCACCGGCCAGGCACCGTTGATCAAGAAGTAGGGCACGCCGGTCACCTCGTGCTCGCGGGCCGCGGCCTCGTCGGCCCGCACCTCGAGCCCGAAGGCGTCGCCGGCGAGAACCTCCTCGGTCACCGGGTCCTCGAGACCGGCAGCGGCCGCGACCTCACGCAGGACGCCGTGATTCGAGAGCTGTCGGCCCTCACTGAGGTGCGCGACGAACAGGCCGCGCACGAGCGCCTCCTCGTGGGGCGTGCCGCGGGCCGCCTGGGCCAGGCGGTGGGCATCGAAGGTGCTCCCCAGCTGGACGCGCTCGAAGTCGAAGGCCACGCCGACCTCCGCGCCCAGCGCGGTCAGCTGGTCGTGCAGCGCGCGCACGCGTGCGGGCCCCATCCCGTACTTGGTGGCAACGGCCTCTTCGAGCGTGGCGGCCCGGCGCGCCGGCGCGTGCGGATCGAGCTCGAAGGAACGATGCACGACCTCGACCTGCGCGCCATGGTCGAAGGACGCCAGCGCCACCCGCAAGCGGGCCAGCCCGAGGGCGCACCACGGGCACGCGAAGTCGGACCACACCTCAATCTGCATCTGTCGACCACCCTAGAAGCCGCGGTGTCTCAGCCCGCCGCGACCGCCCGTTCCAGCATCGCCCCGGCCGCCAACAGGCGCTCCTCGCTCTGTGCCGCGCCGATCAGCTGGAGGCTGGCGGGTAGCGGCCCGCCCGTCGGCACCGGAAGCGAGAGCGCGGGCACCCCGGCCAGGTTGGCGGGCAACGTGCAGCGCGACACCAAGAGATCGTCGCCCTCGTCGGGACGCGGCGGGAAGATGGTGAGCGTCGGCGTCACGACGAAGTCGACCCGTTCGAGCACACGCTCGAACGTGGCCTGCCACTCGCGCTGGGTCTCCCACGCGGCGCGGACGACCGCGTCGTCGAAGGCGCCCCCGAGCTCGAGGCGCCGCCCGCACGCCGTCGCCGATGCCGTCGGGATCCTCCGCGACCAAGCGCGGCGTCCGAGTGCCAGGCCTCGACGACGAGGAGCAGGCCCGCCTGGGTCAAGGCGTCGTCCCACCCGGCGATGACGAGGTCGCTGCGCAGGCCCACCCGGCCTGGTGCAGCGCCCGGTCGATCGCGGCCGTGATGGCCGGGTCGGCGTCGATGGGCAGCCGAGCCACCGTGACGTCGGCCGACGTCGGCCACGCTCGAAGCCCGGCTCGAGCAGGCTGCATGCCCGTGACGAGGCCGCCGACGTCGCGCGCCATGGGCCCGACCGTGTCGAAGCTCGGTGCCAGCGGCCACACGCCGTCGAGTGGGATGCGGCCCCACGTCGTCTTCAGCCCGGCGACGCCACAGCAGGCGGCCGGGATGCGCACCGAGCCGCCGGTGTCGCTCCCGTAGGCGACGTCCGCCTCACCTGTCGCCACCGCCACCGCGGAGCCGCTCGACGAGCCCCCGGGGACGAGCGCGGGGTCCAGCGGGTTGACCGGCGTCCCGTACCACGGGTTCACCCCGGTGACGCCGAGCGCCAGTTCGTGGAGGTTGGTACGTCCGACGATCCGCGCGCCGGCGTCCCGTGCGCCCTGCAAGCAGGCGGCGTCCTGCTCGGCGGGCACGGCGCGGCGGGCCACGGCGCGACAGCCGGCCGTCGTCGACCTCGCCAGCCATGTCGATGAGGTCCTTGACGGCGAGGCGCACCCCTGGGCCCGACGTGTCGTAGCGGGTGATGAAGGTGGTGTCGGTGCTCACGTGGTGGGTGTGGTGGCGGTCGTGACGGTCGCGCCCGGCGGCAGCTGGAACAGCGACGCGGCGCGGGCGAGGTCGAGTAGTTCGTGATGGCGAAGCTGGTGGAGTTCGCGGCCACCTTGACATAGCCCAAGATGCCCTGTGCGGTGCTGCAGATGGTGCTGGTCCCGGTCACGCCCTGCGCGACGAGATCCACGCAGTTCATGTCGAAACCGTTGAGCGACAGTGTCGACGTGGTGACCTTGTCCCCCGCCAGTCCGGCCACCAACGAGGTCCCCCTTGAGGAACGAGATCCAGTGCGAAGGGGTGTAGAGGTCGAAGATCTGCTGCTGGGCGGCGGCGTCTGCGCTGCCCAGCTTCTGACAGGACCAGGCACCGGACCCGCTCTGCGTACACGAGTAGTCGCCGGAGGGGTTCACGATCAGTTGCACGTTCGACGCGTTGGCACCGGTCTGGGTCTCATGGAACGCGAGCCCGCCGCTCGCGGGGTCGACGGCGTAGACCACGGTTGCCGGCGCGCCGCCCGACGTCATATAGGTCGCCTCGAAGGCCGTCGACTGGTTGGACTGGAGGTCCGTGGGTGAACGAGTCGATCGTCGCCTTGTTGCCCTCGACGTTGTGGACGGCCTGCTTCACCTTGTTCACGACGCTGCATCCCGTGGCGACCACCCCTCCGAGTGCGAGGGCCACGACGAGGATCCCGACCTTGCTGTAGTGCGACATTCGTGCCTCCAAGACCGTGCCGGCCACGAGTGAAGCGCGCCCCGGCGCAAGGTTACGAGAGAGCACCCACTGTGCAGGTGGACCCGAGGCGCTCTGGTACGCGGCCCGGTCGCCGCCGGGACACCGCCTCGAGCCGAGGACCTCAGTCGGCGCTGGTCGGCGCCGGCATCGAGGCCGGGTCGACGGGTGCCACCTCCTGGCGGCCACGTTGAAGGCCGAGCAGCGCCACGAGGCCGGCGAAAGCCATGATGCCGCACATGACGTAGAGCACCGTCTGGGTGGCGTGCGCGAAGTCGACCGAGACGAAGTGCGGGATGGAGGACACCGAGCCGCTCCCGTGCTGGGACTGGGTGATGCGGTTCGCCTCGGCGGCTGCGTTGGGATCGCCCATTGCGCGCAGGCTCGTCGTGAGGTGCGAGCGGTAGTCGAACAACAGGATCGTGCCGAGCGCGGCCAGGCCCAGACTGGCGCCGAAGTTCCGGATGGTCTGGGTGATGCCGGTCGCCTCCCCGTAGGAGAGGTTGCCGGCCCGGTTCACCGCGTCGGTGTTGGCCGGCCCGAGCATCATCCCCATGCCGGCCCCGGCCACGATGACCCAGATCTGCTGCTTGGAGAAGCTGAGCGTGGTCGCCTTGGAGGCCCAGAAGCCGAAGCCGACCGCGGCGATGGCGCAGCCGAGGACGACGGCGCGCTTGGCACCCTCGCGGTCGAGGATTCGGCCACCCACCTGGGCGAGGACGACGAACCCGACGAAGAAGAAGAGCAAGAAGACGCCGGCCTGCGACGCCGTCTTGTGCAGGGCGATCTGCGCGTACTCGCTGGCGAAGAAGAACACCGGGATGAAGGCCATCATGGAGATCAGCAAGCACGATGTTCTCGACCGCGAAGGGCCGGATGCGGAAGATCTCCACCTTGATCAGCGGCGACTCGGTGCGCAGCTCCACCAGCACGAAGAGGCCGATGATCGCCAGCCCGGCGACGATGCAGAGCCACGTGCCGCGGGTTGCTCCAACTCCAGAGGACCGACTGCTGGAGCCCGAAGATGCTCAGCCCGATCCCCGCCGCGATCAGCACCGCGCCGCGGTAGTCGATGGGGGCCCGCTTGTACTGGGTCTTCGGCTTCGAGACGGCGATCAGGACCAACGCGATCAGGGCCACGGGGATGTTGACCCAGAAGATCGCCCGCCAGGTCCACTGGGTCAGGTAGCCACCCAGGATGGGGCCGACCGCGGTCAGGCCGCCCGCGATCCCGAAGAAGATGGCCAGCGCCTTGCCGCGCTCGCGCAGGGGGAACGTGTTGACGACGATGGCCAGGGCCGCCGGGAACATGAGGGCGCCACCCACGCCCTGGACGACCCGGAAGGTGACGATCCACGCCTCGGCCACGGACCCTGTCGGCGTCAGGCCGCACAGGGCAGAGGCGCCGACGAAGACGATCACCCCGATCACGCACATCCTGCGTGTGGCCGAAGATGTCCGAGAGCCGTCCACCGAGTGCGAAGAACGCCGCCAGCGCGAGCAGGTAGCCGTTGACGACCCACTGGACGCCGGTCGACGACAGGCTCAGCTCACGTTGGATGTTGGGCACCGCGATGGAGACGATCGTCTGGTCGATGAACGTCATCGCGACCGCGAAGATCATCGCGGCCAGCACCCAGTTGCGGCCCTGCATCCGCTCGCTCACCGTGCCCTCCCGGCTGGACCCTCCCGCAGATTAACGCCACTCCCCGGGCGCGAACCGGGTCTGACCCGGCCGTGAGCGGTCCCGCCCGGCCCCGCCAACGATGCCCGCTACCGGTCGCCCCCGGTCACCCCGGCGAGCATCTGTTCGAGCGCGGCCTGGTCCGGCCCGACGAACGCGGGGGCGTCGGGGACCGCAGCGAGCGCACCCAGCAGCCGCTCCGTCGAGGAGCCCGGCGCGGCCGGGAGGTGACTGCTCAGCACCATGGTGGGTTCGAGCGAACGGATGCGGTCCAGCTCCGAGGCGAAGACAGCCCGGTCCACCGTGTGCAACCACGACGAGTCCACGGTCGCCCAGAACACCTGGCCCTGACGCACTGCCTCGTCGGAGATGTCCTCGACCCGTTCGGGCACCTCGTCCAAGAGGGCACCGAAGCAGTCCGAGCTGAACAAGATGCCCGACCGCTCGTCCTGGAGGCCCGTCGTGATCGGGTTGTCGAACGCCGGTGGACGCACCGCGGTCAGGATCCGGTCGCCCACGTCGACCGTCTGGCCAGGGTTGACCAGGTACACCCGGTCCATGGGCAGGGGCGCCGCCAGGCCCATGATCCCCACCCCGAGGAAACTGGTGATCACCCGCAGCTGTTCGTTCTCGTCGAGCAGGCGATGCAGCGAGCCGATGTGGTCGAAGTCGGTGTGGGTCAGCCAGATCCAGCGGAGATCCGCAGGATCGATCACGGTCCGCAGTGCGGCCATGAAATCGTCGCTGTCCACCACGGTGCCGGTGTCGACGAGCACCGGCTCGTCGGCGTGGATCACGAACGCGTTGATGGCGAGGTTGCCGAAGCCGCCGACGTTGGCGGTCGACGTCACGACGTCGACATCGGGCGCGGCCTTGTACGTGTGCATCAGAAGGACTCCTCTGGTCTCGAAGGAAAGGTGGCGTGCAGCTAGCGGGCCGGCGTGGCCGACTCGGCGGCCCTCTTCAGTTGCTCGAGCGTGTGCGCCATGGCCTCGCGCAACTCGCGGGCGCGGTTGGTCGGGACGTCGACGATGCGGGCCCATGCCGGGATCGACGAGACCGTGTAGGACTCGGTGACCCGGGTGCCCCCCTCGAGGGGCTCCAGCCGGTAGCGCCACTCGGTCCCCTCCCGGCCTCCCTCCTCGGTCACGAAGGCGAACTCACGGCCGGGCTCGGCGGTGAGCACGCGGCCGCGGCGCGACCACTTCATGAGGCCGCGGGGGCCGCCCTGGTTGTGGCCGATGAACCGGGCGCCCTCGGCCGGTCCGCTCGACCCGTCGAGCCACTCCACCTGCCGGCATTCGGGACTCCACTCCCCCATGCGGGGCAGGTCCGCCACCAGCGCGTAGATGCGCTCGGGCGGCGCCTCGATCACGACCGACTGCGAGTCCTGGCGCAACCACCAGCGGCTGCTCGGCTTCGTGTGCATGTTCTCGGTCTCGGTCATGTCCTCGCCAGTCTCCGTTCCGCATCATCGTCCGACCTCCTCGGCTCGCGGACGTAAAGCTAATACCATTAGCTATAGCTGTCAACCACATATTTAAGCTATACTCGTCACTCAATGGCACGGGCACACGAGACGAGCGCAGCCGGAAGCGGCGACCGACGTGGCGGTGCGGCCGGACCGCCGGGCCCGTCGCCGGCAGGAGACGATCCGCGAGATCCTCGACATCGCCCGTGACGTCATGACCACCGAGGGCGTCAACGGGCTCAGCCTCGCGGAGGTGGCGCGGCGCCTGGGCGTCCAGCCGCCGTCGCTGTACAAGTACTTCCCCTCGCTCATGGCGATCTACGACGCGCTGTTCCTCGAGCAGGGCAACGCGAACATCGTCGACGCGATGCGCGCGGCATGGCGCCGGTCGAGCCCGGGCTCGACGCGCTGATCGCGGGGCTCGAGGCGAGCGGGCGGTGGTCCCTGGCCAACCGCGCCGTCGCCGAGCTCTTGTTCTGGCGCCCCGTGCCGAGCTTCCACCCCTCACCCGAGGCCTTCGCGGCCAGCATCGAGATGGTGCAGCTCCAGCGCGCCGCGCTCGCCGACGCGGTGGCGAACGGCCAGCTCGGACCCGCGGCGAACGACGAGGACGCGATCTATCTCGTCTCGACGCTCATCGCCGGCGTGCTCACCCAGGCCATCGCCAACGAGCCGGAGCTGCCGTGGGGCGAGGGCCGCTTCACCCCGATGTTCCCACGCTGATGCGCCTGTTGCCCGCGGCCTTCCCGCTTCGCCGAATGACGACTGGCGCAAGCCTGGGGCGGGCTCAGTCGCCGCGAGCCGAGGGTGTGGCGGTACACGTTCGTCGCGCGCTGCTCGAAGCCGAGCTTGCATGTACAACCGGTTGGCGTCCTCGCGGTCGGGACGCGACGTCAGGTCGACCGTGCGGGCCCCGAACGACGCCGCGTGCGCCAGTGCCGCGTCGACCAGTGCGCTGGCCACGCCCTTGCCGCGCGCCGCGGTGTCGGTGACGACGTCTTCGATCCAGGCGCGGCGGCCGGTCGGGATCTCGAAGACGGCCAGCGTGAGGGTGCCGACGATGCGCCCGTCGTCCTCGGCGACGAACAACGTGGTGTCGGGGTCGGCCACGATCCGCGCCAACTGGTCGTGGGTCGGCGGCGGCGCAGAGCGCGAGAGCTGGGGCAGGAGCGCGGTCACCGCCGCCACCAGGTCCGCATCGACCGACGCGGCGACCCGGACCGAGATCACGTGGTGCCGGAGGAGGACTCGCCGCGCCACATCGGCTGGCGCACGCTGTCGTAGAGGACGTCGCGGCGCTCGCCGTTGATGGCGGCGAAGACGTGCTCGCCCCAGCGCTCCGAACCGACGAGCGGCTGCGGCAGCGTCGTCGCGGGTGAACCAGCCGACGTCGCGGGTCTCGAGCGGGTGCGGCGCCAGCTCGCCGCCGACGGCGCGGCAATAGAAGAGGAGCGAGTAGAGCGGGACGCGGGTGAAGCCGAGGCGCAGGCCGTCGAGCACGGCGATGAGGCGGACGGGCTCGACGTCGATGCCGGTCTCCTCCTGCACCTCCTTCACCACCACCTCGGCGGCCGAGTAGCCGACGTCGCACCAGCCGGTGGGGTAGAGCCAGATGCCCGAGTCGGCGCGCTGGATCGAGCAGCAGCTCCCCCTTGTCGTTGCCGACGGCCGCGCCCACCGCCACCTTGGGCGTGACGTAGCCGGGGACGCCCTTGCCGACGGTGTCCATCCACTCCTGGACCAGGCCGCCGGCGTAGTCGGGATCGTCGCCCGCGCCGTCGGCCTCGACCCGGATGTCGGCCGCCACCTTGAGGATCTCCTCGAAGCGCTCGCGCTCGTAGAGGCTCTCGGTGAACCCCAGACCCGTGCGGGCGATGCCCGAGAGGGCCTCGCTCCAGCGCAGCAGGGTCTTGAGGGGGACCGTCGGTTCCACGGTCGCTCGACGCTCCGCGCCGTCCACGGCCGGTGACGCTACCGCGGCCCGCCCCGTGCGCCAGAATGGGACGTGCCCGTCAACGAGGATTGCCGTCACTACGTCATGCGGACGACGCCGCGCGGCGAGCGCCTCGAGCGCTGCAAGGTCGACGCCAACGACCCGCTCCCGTTCGGCTGCCCCGAGGGCTGTGTCTTCTACGAGCCGCGCAAGGTGTCCTCGGCCGGCTGGCACGTGCCCCGCGACCCGACCAGCGCTGGCGCAGCCGACCTCGGCGCTCGGCGGCGCGGCTCGGTCAGCCCTCGAGCACGTCCCCCAGCAGGTCGACCGTGATCCCCTCGCCGCGCAGCCAGTCCAGCGCGGCCTCGACCTGGGACCCCTCACCGTCGATCTCGCAGACGATCCAGCCGCGGTGCTCCTCGACGTCGGCCCGGCGGATGTTGGGCTCGACGTCGAAGCGCCGCACCAGTCGGCCAGGACGGCACGCCGGACCACGGACTCGGGGAACGTGAGCTTGACCCTGACCATCGCTCACCGTGCCCCGCTCCGCGCCGTGCTCGCCGTCGGATCGCCCCGGGCGCAGCGTCGCCGGTTGAGGCTGCCCGAGCGGAACCCCTCGAGGTCGAGCGCGACGAAGGCGTAGCCCGGCGGCGCGCACCGCGCGACCACCTCGTCGCGGCGCGCGACCACGTCGGCCAGCGCGTCGGCCTCGACCTCGAGCCGGGCGGCGTCGCCGTGGTGGCGCACCCGCAGCTGGCCGAAGCCGAGCGCGCGCAGCGCCGCCTCGGCCTGCTCCACCGCAGCCAGAGCGGCCGAGGGTCACCGGCGTGCCGTAGGGCAGGCGCGAGGCCAGGCAGGCCGCGGCCGGCTTGTCCCAGGTCCGCAGGCCGAGCGGCGCGCGACCAGCGCCGCACGTCGTCCTTGGTGAAGCCGGCCTCGACCAGGGGGAAGCGCGCGCCCGGCCGCGGCGGCGGCCTGCTGGCCCGGGCGGTGGTCGCCGAGGTCGTCGATGTTCACCCCGAGCACCACGGTGGCGCCCTCGGCCGCGGCCAGCGGCCCGAGCGCGTCCATCAGCGCCGTCTTGCAGTGGGCGCAGCGGTCGGCGCCGTTGGCCACGTAGGCCGGCGTCCTCCATCTCGGCCGTCGGCACGCCGACCCAGCGCAGGCCCCACTCGGCGGCCAGGGCCCGGCAGTCGGCGCGCCTCCTCGGGGGCCAGCGACGGCGAGACGCGCCGTGGCGCAGAGCACGGCGGTCGGGCCCGAGGATGTCGTGGGCCACCTTGGCCAGCAGCGCCGAGTCGGCGCCGCCGCTGAACGCCACGACGACGCGGCCCGAGGTCGCGCAGCTCGTCGCGCAGGTCGTCGAGGTCGCGGTCACGTCGTGCGGCCCCGCCTCAGGCGGCCCACGGACGGTCGAGCACCTCGTCGAGGCGTGCCACCATGCCGGTGTAGAAGGGACCGAACTCGGCGTAGCGGGCCGAGGCCTCGTCGAAGCGCATCTGGTAGACGCAGTCCTTCAGGTCGTCGGGGTGCACGCCGAAGAGGGTGACGCCCCACTCCCAGTCGTCGAGCCCGGTCGAGCCGGTGATGACCTGGAGCGACCCGGCCGTGGAAGGTCCGGCCCACCTTGCCGTGGCCGTGCATGAGCGTCGTTGCGCTCCTCGAAGCCGAGCGCGTACCAGTTGTGCTCGTCGCCGCGCCGCTTGGACATCGGGTAGAAGCAGAACGCCGGCTTGCCCTCGGGCGGGAGCTGGGGGAAGAGCCGGGCCTGCTTCATCTCCTCGGGGATGCCGGCCGCGTACTCGGAGACCTCGGTCAGCGAGACGTAGGAGCTCGACCGGCACCGAGCCCGGCGCGCTGCGACCGCGGTCTGGAACTGCGCGCAGCCGCCAGAGGTCGGGGCCGAGCACCATGAGCCCGAGGTCGGCCTTGTGGCCGAGCAGGGCCACCGGCGACGACCTGGTCGCCGTCGGCCTCGGCCGCCTTGACCGCCTGGCGCAGCGGCGTTCGCGTCGACCGCCGGGCGCCAGCCGGCAGAAGAGGTGGAGGACGCCCCAGCCGATCGTCGGGGTCGAGGGCTCGACGGGCCGGTCGAGGGTCGAGCATCGCCGCCAGCGTACGGACCGCCCGGCCGGGCGCGCCGGGCGCGGCGCCCTCGACCGCGGTCAGTGCGCGCCGGCCTGGCGTCCGCGCGCGCCACTGCGGACGCGACGCGTCCGAGCGGTCGGACTTAGAAGTCGTCCATCCCGCCGCCGGGCATGGCCGGGCGCCGTCCTCCTCGGGCTTGTCGACGATGACCGCCTCGGTGGTGAGGAACAGCGCCGCGATCGAGGCCGCGTTCTGCAGCGCCGAGCGGGTCACCTTGGCGGCGTCGATGACGCCGGCCTTGAAGAGGTCCTCGTACTCGCCGGTCGCGGCGTTGAGGCCCGTCGGCGCCCTTCAGGTTGCGCACCTTCTCGACGACGACGCCGCCTTCGAGGCCGGCGTTGACGGCGATCTGCTTCAGCGGCTCCTCGACGGCCCGGGCCACGATCCGGGCACCGGTGGCCTCGTCGCCCTCGAGCTTCTCGGCCCGGTCGAGGATCGCGGCTCTGGGCCCGCAGCAGGGCCACGCCGCCGCCGGGCACGACGCCCTCTTCGATGGCGGCCTTGGTCGTGGAGACCGCGTCCTCGATGCGGTGCTTCTTCTCCTTGAGCTCGACCTCGGTGGCCGCGCCGACCTTGATGACGGCGACGCCGCCGGACAGCTTGGCCAGCCGCTCCTGGAGCTTCTCGCGGTCGTAGTCGGAGTCGGTGTTCTCGATCTCGGCCTTGATCTGGTTGATGCGGCCCTTGATGTCGGCCTCGTCGCCGGCGCCCTCGACGATCGTGGTCTCGTCCTTGGTGACGACGACCTTGCGGGCGCGTGCCCAGCAGGTCGAGGCCGACGTTCTCGAGCTTGAGGCCGACCTCTTCGGTGACGACCTGGCCGCCGGTGAGGATGGCCATGTCCTGGAGCATCGCCTTGCGGCGCTCGCCGAAGCCGGGGGCCTTGACGGCCACGCGACTTGAAGGTGCCGCGGATCTTGTTGACCACGAGGGTGGCCAGCGCCTCGCCCTCGACGTCCTCGGCGATGATCACGAGCGGCTTGCCGCCCTGCATGACCTTCTCGAGCACCGGGCAGCAGGTCGCGGACGGCGGAGATCTTGGAGCCGACGAGCAGGATGTAGGGGTCCTCGAGGACGGCCTCCATGCGCTCGGGGTCGGTCACGAAGTACGGCGAGATGTAGCCCTTGTCGAAGCGCATGCCCTCGACGAGGTCCATCTCCATGCCGAAGGTCTGGGACTCCTCGACGGTGATGACGCCGTCCTTGCCGACCTTGTCGATGGCCTCGGCGATCATCTCGCCGATCTCGGTGTCGGCGGCGGAGATGGACGGCGACCTGGGCGATCTGCGCCTTGGACTCGGTCTCCTTGGCGATGCGCGTGGATGCGAGTCGACGGCCGTCTCGACCGCCGGCCTCGATGCCCTGCTTGAGCGACATCGGGTTGGCGCCGGCGGCGACGTTGCGCAGGCCCTCGTGGACCATGGCCCAGGCGAGCACGGTGGCGGTGGTGGTGCCGTCACCGGCGACGTCGTCGGTCTTCTTGGCGACTTCCTTGACCAGCTCGGCGCCGATCTTCTCGAACGGGTCCTCGAGGTCGATCTCCTTGGCGATCGAGACGCCGTCGTTGGTGATCGTGGGGGCGCCCCACTTCTTGTCGAGCACGACGTTGCGGCCCTTCGGGCCGAGGGTGACCCGCACGGCGTCGGCCAGCTTGTTCATGCCGGTCTCGAGGGCCCGGCGGGCCTCCTCGTCGAAGGCGATCAGCTTGGGCATGTGGTGGTTTCCTCCGTTGGTTCAGCTCGGCGTCCGTGCGGCGTGCCGATCGAGCACCCTACCGGTCGAGCACTCCGTACGTCGAGTGCTAGCACTCTAGCGGCTCGAGTGCTAACAGCCAACCGGCCGTCGGCCTGGCGCAGCCGCCGTGCCGGCCGGCCACCGGGGTCGGCCGCGGGTCGCCGCCGAGCGGCCGGGCCGGCGGGCGTCAGCCGCCGGCGACGGCGGGGACGATCGAGAGGGTCTGGCCGTCGGCCACCGGGGTGGCGAGGCCGTCGAGGAAGCGGACGTCCTCGTCGGCCAGGAAGACGTTCACGAACCGGCGCAGGCTGCCCGGCGTCGTCGAAGAGCCGCTCGGCGAAGCCCGGGTGGGCGGCGTCGAGGGCCTTGAGGACCTCGCCCACCGTCGACCCCTCCACCTCGACCTCGCCGGCGCCGCCGGTCAGGGTGCGCAGCTGGGTGGGGATGCGGACGGTGACGCTCATCGGGCGGGCTCCTCGGCTGGTCGGCTCGGCGTCGGTGCGTCGAGGTCCACGGCGGCGTCGAAGGCCTCCAGGGTCGGGGCGATGGTCACGGTCGGGCCCGACCGGTGCCGGCGAGGGCCTCGACCGTCTTCAGGCCGTGCCCGGTGACGTAGGCCACCACCCGCTCGTCGGGCCGGACGACGCCCGCGGCGGCCAGCTTGGCCAGGGTGGCGATGGTCACGCCGCCGGCCGTCTCGGCGAAGATGCCCTCGGTCCGGGCCAGCAGGCCGGATGCCGTCGATGATCTCGTCGTCGGTGACCGCCGCGCAGGCCCCGCCGGTCCGCGCGCATCGCCTCGAGCGCGTACCAGCCGTCGGCCGGGTTGCCGATGGCGAGCGACTTGGCGATCGTCGTCGGGCTTGACCGGCCGGATGGCGTCGGTGCCCTCGGCGAAGGCCGTCGCCACCGGCGAGCAGCCCTCGGCCTGGGCGCCCGAGACCCGCACGGCGGGCTCCTCGTCGAGCAGGCCCGACCTTGCCGAGCTCGGCGAAGCCCTTGGCCACCTTGGTCAGCTGGCTGCCCGAGCCGATCGGGACGACGACGTGGTCGGGCGCCTGCCAGCCGAGCTGCTCGGCCACCTCGAAGGCCAGGGTCTTGGAGCCCTCGGCGTAGTAGGTGCGGACGTTGACGTTGACGAAGGCCCAGCTCGGGCGCTCGCTGGCCAGCTCGGCGCACAGCCGGTTGACGTCGTCGTAGTTGCCCTCGACGGCGACGACGGTGCCCGCCGTAGACGGCGGTCATCGTCGACCTTGGCCGCCTCGAGGTCGTGGGGGATGAGGACGACCGACGTCCATCCCGGCGCGGGCGGCGTGGGCGGCCACCGAGTTGGCCAGGTTGCCGGTCGAGGCGCAGGCGGCCACCTTGAAGCCGAGCTGGCGGGCCTTGGTCAGCGCGACCGAGACCACCCGGTCCTTGAACGAGCCGGTCGGGTTGGCGGTGTCGTCCTTGATCCACAGCTCGCCCAGGCCGAGCTCGGCGGCCAGGCGGTCGGCCCGGACGAGCGGGGTGAAGCCGGCGCCGAGGTCGACCGGGGTCGTCGTCGTCGACCGGCAGCAGGTCGCGGTAGCGCCAGATGGTCCGGGGCCCGGCCGCGATCCGCTCCCGGGTGACGGTGGCGGCGATCGCGCTCGTAGTCGTAGGCGACCTCGAGCGGCCCGAAGCAGTAGTCGCAGACGTGCAGCGCCTCGGCGGGGATAGGTGCGCCCGCATTCCCGACAGCGCAGCCCAGTGACGAAATCGACCATCGGTCCTCCTCATCGGTCGGGCATTGGCACCTGGTGCCCCGCCGTGAGGCGGAGTGCACTGGTTGCCGCGGCGTCACAGGGCCCGTCCCTCAGCCGCTCTGGATGATCCCCCATGGTAGCCGATGGCGACGCCCGCGTCAACGAACGCCGCCGGCTCAGGCGCACCGTGGGCGGTGACTGGGCGATGATCGGGCTGGGACGTGCGGCCCGGGACGTCGACCTTCCACCACGGCGATTTCCCGACGGGCGCCGTCGCTCGGCGGCCAAGGCCGGCCGGGGCGGACGGTCTCGGTGTGCATCCCGGCCCGGGACGAGGGACGCACGGTCGGCCGATCGTCCGGGCCGTCGTCCAGCCCTTCTGCCGGCGCACGGCGGCGATCGGGCCTGGTCGACGAGGTGCTCGTGCGTCGACGACGGGTCGACGGACGACACCGCCGGCGCGGCCGACCGACGCCGGCGCCCGGGTGGTCGCGCGGCCCGGGCGGGCGCCGGCGGCAAGGGCCAGGCCATGGCCGCGGCGCTGGCCGCGGCCGGCCGGCGACGTCCTCGTGTTCCTCGACGCCGACGTGGAGAACACGACCCCGGCACTTCGTCACCGGGCTGCTCGGGTCCGCTGCTCGTCGACCGACGACGTCGCCCTCGTCAAGGGCTTCTACGAGCGGCCGCTGCACGGCGAGCCGACCGGCGGCGGCCGGGTCACCGAGCTGGTGGCCCGCCCGGTGCATCGAGCTGCTGTTCCCCGAGCTGTCCGGGGTGCGCCAGCCGCTGGCCGGCGAGACGGCCGCGCACCGCTGGGTGCTCGAGAAGATCGGGCTTCGCCCCCGGCTACGGCGTCGAGCTCGGCCTGCTGATCGACGTGGCCGCAGCGCTTCGGGGTCGACCGCGATCGCCCAGGTCGACCTGGGCGTGCGGATCCACCGCAACCGGCCCCTGCACGAGCTGCGGCCCCAGGCCGTCGACGTGCTGCGCGCCGCGCTCGAGCGCGCGTCCCGACCGCCGCTGACGCACGGCCGCACGTGAGAACCGCGTGGCGGCGCCGGGGTCGAGCGGGACCTTCGTCGTCTCCAACCGTGGCCCGCTCGCTTCCGCGCCACCGAGGCGCGGTCGGCCTCGAGCCCGTGCCCGCCGGCGGCGGGCTCGCCGTCGCTCGCTGCACCGGCTGCTGGCGGGCACCGGGACGACGTGGGTCTCGGTGACGATGGGCGCGGCCGACCGCGAGGCCGTGGCCCAGGGCCTCATGCACGAGGACGGCCTCGACCTGGTCCCCGTGGTCGTCGACGACGACACCTACCGCCTGGCCTACGACGTCGTCGCCAACACCACGCTGTGGTTCTGCCACCACCACCTCTTCGACCTGCCCCAGCCGGCCGCGCTTCGACCGGCACTGGCGGGAGGCCTGGGAGGGCTACCGGGCCTACAACCGGGCCATGGCCGACGTCGTCGTCGGCGCGGGCCGGCGAGGGCGACGCCGTGCTCGTGCAGGACTACCACTTCTCGCTGCTCGGGCCGATGCTGGCCGAGCGCGCGGCCCGACCTGCGGACCGTGCACTTCTTGCACACGCCCTTCGCCGACCCGGCCATGCTCGGCGTCCTGCCCGACGACGGCCGCCGGCGAGCTGCTGCGACGGCCTGGCCGGCTTCGGCGCCTGCGGGTTCCACTGCCACGCGTGGGAGGCCGCCTTCACGCGCCTGCTTCGCCGACCCGGCTGGCGACGGCCGGGACGGCCACCGCCGACCTTCGTCGCGCCGCTCGGTACCGACGCCGGCGCGCTCGCGGACGAGGCGGCCTCGCCGGCGGCGGCGGCCGCCGCGGGGGCGCTGCGGGCCGAGGTCGGCGGGCGCCGCATCGTCGTGCGGGTCGACCGCATCGAGCTGTCGAAGAACATCCTGCGCGGGCATGCTCGGCCTTCGAGGAGCTGCTTGGACACCCATCCGGAGTGGCGCGGCCAGGTCGTGCACGTCGCGCTCGCCTACCCGTCGCGGCAGGGCCTGGCCGAGTATCTCGCTTACGGCGCCGAGGTGGAGCACACGGCCGAGCGGATCAACCACGCGTTCGGGGCACGGCCGAGCGTGGACGCCGATCGTCCTCGACGTCGAGGACGACCGGGCCCGGTCGCTCGCCGCGCTGACCCTCTCCGACGTGCTGCTCGTCAACCCGGTGCGCGACGGGCTCAACCTGGTGGCCAAGGAGGGCCCGCTCGCTCAACACGCGCGACGGCGTGCTCGTGCTCTCGCGCGAGGCGGGCGCCTGGGAGGAGCTCGCCCTCGGCGGCCGCGGTGCGATCGGGGTCAACCCCTTCGACGTCTCCGGGACGGCCGACGCGCTGCACGCCGCGCTCTCGATGGAGCCGGCCGAGCGCGCCGACGGCCGCCGCGCTGCGCGCGCCGGTGCGGGCGCGCACGCGCGGCCGACTGGTGGGCCGACCAGCTCGCTGCTGCCGGGCGGTGACGCGCAGGATTGCGTGGTGCGGCACGGCGACGTGACCGCGACCTGACCGCGACTGACCCCGGCGTGGCAGCGCGCTCAGGCTGCAGTGGCGGCGTCGGCCAGGGCCCGCAACAGTTCGACGGCGCCCGTGGCGCCGCGCACGGTGAGGTCGGCCTGCGCCCTCACCTCGGCGGGGCTCCCGCTGTCGACCGCCGCGACGCGCACCACGTCGAGCTGACCACTGCTCGCAGCGGCCAGTTCGCCCAACGCGGCGAACGCGGGCAGGTCGCCGATGTCGTCACCGAAGGCGGCCAGGTGGCGCAGCGCCTCGGGTGCGTGTGATCGCCCCGCCTCCTCGTCGTGCTCACGCACGAGCGCGCGCACGACAGTCCCCTTGTCGACGGCGAGCGGGGGCCGCAGCTCGCGCTCGCGCCGGCCCGGGTGCACCAGGAGGCCGTGCTCGGCGTGCTGGCGTTCGGCGAACGCCTCGACCCATCCTTCCTGGTCGGGGACCTGGCGGTAGTGGAGGGTCACCGTGAGACCCTTTGGCTCCACGTAGACACCGGGCGGCGCCGTCGCCATTGCCTCGGCCACGACTGCGTCGATCACCGCCGCCCAGGCGTCGCGTTCGGGCCCGCGCAACGGCGCGCTCGAGCCCGTAGAGACCGGCCAGCGTGACACCGGGCGCCCGACCCAGCGTGTCGGCCAGGAATGCGGTGGGGCGCCCCGAGATCACCGCGACCAACGCGAAGCTGCGGGCGAGGTCGGCCAACAACTCGGGCACGCCCGGCAACGGCCGCGCCGCGCGAGGGTCCTCCACGATGCCAGAGAGCGTCCCGTCGAAGTCGAGGAACAGCGCGCTGTGCGCCGGATCCGACGCACAGGGCCGCAACGGCCCCGGCAGGGGTGCGGCGTTGCCGACCGCGCCGGCATCCGCGTCGGACAAGGTCAGGCTGTGGTGGTCGTCGTGGTCGAGGCCAGGTCCTGGCCGATCACCACCACCACGTCGACACCCGTCACGCCCGTGACCGGCGTCGAGCTCGTGACCGGCAGCACCTGGGTCGGTTTGACGCCGATGGCGGTGGCAATCGACGCCGCCGGCTGTTGCTGGCCCGTCTCGTAGTACACGGCCGACGTCGTCTCCATCGTTGCTGCGTCGATGGGCGTCTGCATCGCCCACCCACCAGAGCCGATGACCGTCGAGTAGTGCGCGGCCAGACCGTTCGTGCTCGTGGCGTTGGCCACCACGACACTCACCGAAGCCGGCGCCACCGTCGTGGTCGTCGTCGGGCTGCCGCCCTTGTGTCCCGCCTTGGTCGTCGTGGTGGTCGAGGCGCCATGACCAGCGCCCGCGGCCGTCGTCGACGTCGTGGTCGACCCGCCCGCCGCCGCGGTGGTCGTCGTCGTGGTTGCGGTGCTGCTTACGCTCGGCCGGGTCCCCACTGCAACGAGCACGGCGACCGCCACGACGAAGACGATGATCACCGCCACTGCCCTGACGACGGAGAGCGAGCCGGAGGTCCCCGGTGGCGGCTGCTCTGCATCCATCGCACGTCCAGCCTGCCGTGCGACCCAGGCCGACGCAAGCCTTTCCGCTGGTGGAAAGGTGAGTGGGTCACACCGCCCTGTAACCTGAGGTCAGCGCCCGAGTAGCTCAGTTGGTAGAGCACTTCACTTGTAATGAAGATGTCGCGGGTTCGATTCCTGCCTCGGGCTCTCTGTGATGTCGCGAGACATCGTGGACAGGTCTCGCGAGACATCATGGACAATTTTCAGCGCCCTTGGGGCTGGTAGTTCCGGCTGGGGTCGATCGTGAGCTGGCGGATGAGGTCTCCGTCGAGGGTGAGGACTCGAACGTCGCGGTTCTTGACCAGGAGCAGCACGGATCGGCCGTTGTGGGCCCGACCCACCCCGATGTGCAAGAGGTCGCTCCTGTAGCGCAGCGTCACGTTGCCTCCGTTGACCTTGTCCTGGCGGACCCGGCAGTGCGGTGGGAGCTTGAATGGCTTGCCCGAGGGCCGTGCTTTGCGGCGAGCCCCGAAAGCCGCTTGGGGTGTTCGGCGACCGAGCGAGCGGTGTGGACGCACCTCGTTGTAGTACTCGCCGAAATCATCGAGGCGCCCCTGAAGCACGCTGATGCCGCGGGCCGCTTGGAGACCTCGAGGTGCTCCTTCATCGTCTGATGGAAGCGCTCGACCTTGCCGCAGGTCTGGGGATGGTTGGGCTTGGAGTGCTTGAAGGCGATGCCCAAGGAAAGGAGTTCTGACTCCATGACGCAGACCCCATGGCGCGACGCCGCGGTGAACACCGCGCCGTTTCCGAGAGCACCGAGGCGGGATACCCCCAACGAGCTGCGGCTTCGTGGAAGGTGGTGACGACGTCGATGGCCTTGTAGATGGGCAGGACTCGTGTCGCGACGCACAGACACGAGTGGTCGTCGATGATGTTGAGGATCTCGACCTCGCGCCCACCGGCGAGATACACGTGGGTGATATCCATTTGCCAGCATTCATTGGGCAAGTCGGCGACGAAGCGCACCCACGAGGATCTCGGGCGCTTGTGCGGCTCGGGGGTGACGAAGCCCCGGGCCTTGAGCACCCGCCAGATGGTCGACGTCGAAGGAACCTTGGCCCGCCGGTGCGCTCGGCGCAGATCGACCTGAATCGTCTCGGGCCCGGCGTCGTAGCCCGCCTCGGTCAGCTCCTTGCGCAGGCGGACGATCTCGTCTTCATAGAGATCGGCGACCTTGTTCGGCGACCGGTGCGGCCGGCGCGAGCGAGACACCAGCCCGGCCTCCCCCTCGGCCTGGTAGCGGGCGACGAGCTCGTAGAGCCAGGTCTTTGAGACCCCGTGCTCCTGGGCCACCTTGCGGACCGACTGGCCCTCCACCATGACTGCCGCCACCAGGTACGTCGCCATCTCCATCGGGCCACCTCCTCGAAGGTGTCCACGATGTCTCGCGACATGTGTCCGCTATCTCATGAACTCACAGCTGCCTCGGGCTCCATCCGACGACTCCCGTGCATGGTCGCCCGCGCCGGGTATGGGTCAGGTCGCGCCAGGCACGCGCCAGGCACGCTGCGACACGGACGTGCAAACGGGGAGGTCCTCATGTTTTCGGATTTCAAGAAGTTCGTCCTGCGGGGCAACGTTGTGGACCTAGCGGTTGCCGTCGTGGTCGGCGTCGCCTTCACCGCCATGGTGGCGGCATTCGTCGCGGACATCATCACGCCGCTCATCGCGGCCATCTTCGGCAAGCCGAATTTCTCGAATCTGAGCTTCAGCCTGCATCACTCAACCTTCAAGTACGGGTCGTTCGTCAATGCAGTGCTGTCATTCGTGATCGTGGCGACCGTCGTGTTCTTCGCGGTCGTGGTGCCGCTGACGGCCCTGATGCGACGCCTCAACCTGCTCCCCAAGGAGGAGCCCGAACCCGAGACGCGCGGTGTCCGCAGTGCCTCAGCGACATCCCCGTCGCGGCGCGCCGCTGCGCGTTCTGCACTTCGGAGATTCCGCTGACAACCGCGCCCACGTCGTCGTCCGCCACCCCGTCCTGACGCGCACGCTCGGGCGTCAGGCGCCTCGCGTGGCGTGCTCGATGAGGGCGTTGCAGGGCAGGTCCTCGTCGAGGACCTTGTGTGCCTGCTCCACACCGCACACAGGCAGGCTCCCCGTACTGAGCAGGCCTACCTGCACCAGCAGCGAGGCCTGGTCCCAGTAGATGCGTTCGAAGGAGACCTTGTCGCCCTCGAACCCCGCCACGACGACCACCGGCAACTGCACGAGGCGACCCGTCGGTGCGATACCGGGCAAGAACGTGTCCATGACGACGTCGTGGGTGAAGTGCATGACCATCTCGTCGACGACGCGGCCGGCGCCGACCGTGCGCGCCACGTGGGTGATGCGGGTGTCCTCGGGCCAGTGTCCGATGAAGTGGGCTCCGTAGAAGCGGCGGACGCCGTCGGCACCCACGCCGCCGGCCATGGTGGGCACATGGGTCACGTGGGGTGCCGCGGTCATGGTGCCCATGGTGGCGTCGAGGTCCTGGGCCTCGAACTCGTTGGCGACGTGGGCGTCGAACACCGCCCCGATGTCAGGTCCGCCCGGCGCTGCGCTCTCTTCGGGCATCGTGCGCCCCCTTCGTTCTCCCAGGTCCTGGCTCCGTGCCCAGTCTGTCACCGCGGCCCGCGACAAGCCCCGGTGGTGTGCCTCTGCCTGCGATCGACGCCACGACGAACCCTCCTGTGGCGTCCTGCGTCGCGCGCTGAGCGCGGCGCCCTTCAGCCCTGCGGTCGCGACCCGCGCCGCCGCACGCTGGCGCGCCACCTCGAAACATGCCACCGCACCGGCGACGCCGACGTTGAGGGAGGGCAACGAGCCGTGTTGGGGAATCGCGGCCAGCGCATCACATCGCTTGCGGACCAGCGGCGCCAGTCCCTTCTCTTCGCTGCCGACCACCAGCGCGACAGGGCCTTCGCCGAGCGGGAGCTCGTAGAGCGACTGCGCGGCCTCCCCCGCCAGCCCGATCGACCACACACCGAGGTCGCGCAGGTCGCTCAGCGCGGCGGGCACGCCCCCCACGACGGCGAAGGAGAGGTGTTCGAGGGCACCGGCCGCCGTCTTGGCCACCGTCGGCGACAGGCGGGCCGAACGGTGGCGTGGCAAGACGACCCCACGCACCCCGGCACACTCCGCACTGCGCAAGAGGGCGCCCAGGTTGCGCGGGTCGGTGATGCCGGCCGCCACGAGAAGGAACGCCGGCGTGCCGGCCCGGTCCGAACCGCAGAGGTCTTCGAGCGGCACGGGATCGAGCGGGCGGGCCTGGGCCACGACGCCCTGCGGCGCCTCGGTGCGCGCCAGGGCGTCGAGGCGCGCCCGCGGCACCGTCTCGACGGGGACCCGCATGCGGCCCGCCAGCTCCTCAATGCGATCGAGCTGGGGCGAGGGGTCCTGGTCCTCGGCCAGCAGCACCCGGCGCACGGGTCGCCGCCCGACGGTCAACAGCTCGAGCACGGCCCGGCGGCCCTCTACCTGGTCGCCGCCGAGCTCGCTCAGGGCTTCGGGGCGGGGGCGGCCGCGTGACGCCGATCGGCCGCGGGGACCGTCGGCCGGTTGGGCGCGCCGCGGCGCTGCGCGCTCGGCGTGGGTCGTCCCCTCGGCCGGCGTCTCCCCTGCCGGCACGGCGCGGCGGTGTGGCGCGTGGCGGCCGGCGACTCACGACCGCTCCATGAGGACGACAGCGAGGCAGGCGATGCCCTCGGCCCGCCCGAGCGCCCCGATGCCCTCAGCCCGTGTCGCCTTGACCGAGACCGGCGCGCCCACCACGGCACCGAGCCGCTCGGCCATGGCCGCCGTGTGCGGGGCGAGGCGGGGCGTGTCGGCCACGACCGTGCAGTCCCCGTTGACACAGACGAACCCCTCCGCCGCCGCCATCTGCACGACCTCTGACAGCAGGGCGAGACTGTCGGCGCCCTCCCAGTCCGGGTCGGTATCGGGAAAGTGCCGGCCGAGGTCGCCGAGACCCACCGCGCCCAGAATGGCGTCGGCCAGTGCGTGTGACACGGCGTCGGCGTCGCTGTGGCCGCCGAGCCCCCGGGCGCCCTCAATGACGACGCCGCCGAGGACGAGGGGGCGGTGGGGATCCTCGGCGAAGCGGTGGATGTCGACGCCCTGGCCGATGCGCATGCTCAGCTCCTCCGCGCCGCCAACAAGAGCTCCGCCGCGCCAAGGTCGCCGGCCGCCGTGATCTTGAGGTTGCCCGGTTCGCCGGGGACCACTAGGACCGTCCCGCCCACGGCTTCGACCACCATCGCGTCGTCGGTGGCGCCGCCACCGGACGCCGCCAACTCGTGGCCCCGCCGCAACGCAGCGGCCCGGAAGGCCTGCGGTGTCTGCACCGCCATCAGGCCGGACCGGTCCAGCGTGCTCGTCACCCGTCCGGACGCGTCCACCGCCTTGATCGTGTCACTCGGGCGCACACCGGGCACGGCACCGTCGATCTCCACGTCGTCGAGCGCGGCGACCACCGCGTCGAAGAGAGCCCGCGAGGCCAGGGGCCGTGCCGCGTCGTGCACCACGATCACATCGGCCGCGGCGGGGACAGCGGCCAGCCCGCAGCGGACCGAGTCCGGCACGGGTCGCGCCCCCGCGCACGACGGTGTCGGCGCCGTGTGCGTCCGGGTCCACCGCGTCGACGGGCAGGACGAGGACGACCCCGGCCGAACCGGGTCGGCATGCGTCCACGGCCCACTCGAGCACAGGACGCCCACCGATCAGCGCGTACTGCTTGGGGGCGCCGAAGCGGGATCCTGCGCCGCCCGCCACGACGATCGACCACACCGTCGCCATGCTCGTGGCGCGCCCGGACCGTCCGCTCAGGTCAGCGCCTCGTTCAGGCGCTCTTCGGCCGTCTCCTCATCCACGTTGAGCGCGAAGGTCAGCTCGGACACCAGGATCTGGCGCGCCCGCTGCAGCATGCGCTTCTCGCCCGCGGACAATCCCTTGTCCTTGTCGCGAATGGAGAGGTTCCGCACCACCTCGGCCACCTGGTAGATGTCGCCGGAGCGAAGCTTCTCCGAGTGGTTCTTGTAGCGGCGGGACCAGTTCGTCGGCATGCGCGCTTCCTTCTTGCGCAGCACGGCGAACACCTCCTCGACCTCTTCGTCGTTGATCACCTCGCGTAGCCCGACACCCTCGGTGTTGTCGGCTGGGACGTTGAGGATCAGATCGCCGTAGGCCAGGCGTAGCACCAGGTACTCGCGCTTCTCGCCGAACGCGACCTTGGTCTCGCGCTTTTCGATGACGGCGGCTCCGTGGTGGGGGTAGACGACTTTGTCTCCGACCTTGAATGACACAGGACTGGGACTCCTTGGGTGAATCGGTTGCGGCCGCACGTGCACACGGCTGTGCGGGCACTGCTCTGAAAGGGTGCCGGCACGGGCCCGAACCGTTCGGCGGGCCACCCATTCTACCAGAGAAGGTCGCTCATTCGTATCGCTCGAAGATGCTGGCCTCGACGAGGCGCGCCAAGCCGTCGCGCACGTGGCGGGCCGTGGCGGCGCCGATCCCCTCGACCGACTCGAGCTCCGCCGCCGAGGCCGAGAGGATCTCGGGCAGCGAGCCGAAGCGCTGGACCAGGCGCTCAATCAACGTCTCGGAGAGCTGCTGGGGCAACCGGTGCAGGAGGCGGTAGCCGTGTGGTGCGAGCTCGGCCTGCATCTGGTCGTGCGAGGCAGGCAGGTTCAACGCGGTCACGACCTTGGGCAGATCCATCAGCGCGTCGGGCGCGAGGAAGCGCAGGTGTGCGACGCCCAAGTCGTCGGTGTAGTCGCGCAGCACGAGCATCAGGCTCTCCTCCGCGCCGGCGCGCAGCTCCTCGGTCTGGAGATGGATGAGGCGTCCGTCCGAACCGAGTTCGACGAGGTGGCCCTCGATCTCCTCGGCGATGCGGCGCACCATCTCGCCGGGCTGGAGCACCGAGACGACGTCGCGCACCGAGACCGAATCCTCCATTTCGAGTCGGGTCAACGCGGCGAGCGCGTCGTCGTAGCGCGCCCGGAACCGCTGCAAGGTGGACAGCGCCTGGCTCGAGCGGTCGATCAGCCAGCCCGCCGACTGGGTCGTGTGCTTCAAGTCGTTGCGGTAGACGGCGATCGTCGCCATCGCCTCGGACACGGCGATGACGGGCACGTCGATGGAACGCGCGACTCGCTCCGCGGTGCGGTGGCGTGTCCCGGTCTCCGAGGTGGGGATGGTGGCCTTGGGCACGAGGTGCACGTTGGCCCGCGCGATGCGCGACGTGTCGGCGGCCAGAATGATCGCACCGTCCATCTTCGCCAGCTCGGAGAGGCGCTGGGGGGTGTACTCGGCGTCGAGCAGGAAGCCCCCGGTGCACACCGAGAGGACGGCCGGGTCGTCGCCCACGATGATCAGCGCACCGTGCTTGGCCTGCAGGATCCGGTCCAGTCCCTCCCGGAGCTTGGTGCCGGGGGCGATCATCGCCAGCGCGTCGTTCAGAGGCTGGCTCCCGCCGGGGTCGGACACCTGGGCATCGTATCCGGCCCGGTCCGCGGACGCGACCGGGTCGCCGACCGCGCAGGCCAGCGCGTCGGCGAGCGTCCGCACGCCCATGACCGCGATCCCCGCAGGCACGTCGTCGCCGAGCTCGTCGACTGACGACGCGGGCACGAGCGCACGCGTGAATCCCACGCGGTGGGCCTCGGCCAGCCGCCGCGCCGTGCCCGGGACGGCCCGCACCTCACCGGCCAATCCGAGCTCGCCGAACGCGACGAGGTCCGCCGGCACGGGTTGCCCGGTGACCACCGACGCCAACGCGAGCACGACGGCCAGGTCGGCGGCGGGCTCGCTCACCGCGATGCCGCCTGCCGCCGCGACGAAGAACTCCCCCGTCGCGGGCACCGGTACCGCGCTCCGACACGCAAGCACAGCCACGAGCAGGTTCGCCCGCGCGGCGTCGATGCCCAGCGCGTGCGGGCGCGACGCGCCCGCGCCGCCGGGTCCGAGCAGCGCCTGCACTTCGACCAGCAACGGTCGCCGACCCTGCAAGACCGGCACCACGGTGCTGCCGGGCACGCCCGCCATGCGGTCCCCCAGCATGAGCGGGCCCGGGTCTGCCACGCCGCGGAGGCCGTCATCGCGCATCTCGAAGATGCCGACCTCGCCCGTCGGACCGAAGCGGTGCTTCACCGCGTTGAGCACCCGCAGCGCATGGTGGCGGTCGCCGTCGAAGGACAGCACGGTGTCGACCAGGTGCTCGACCGCCCGCGGTCCGGCCGAGGTCGCCGTCCTTGGTCACGTGCCCGACCAGGAGCAGCGGCGACGCCGCTCGACTTGGCCAGGCGCGTCAGGCGCTCGACGCAGGCCCGCACCTGAGCCAGGCTGCCGGCCGGCTGGGGCAGCTCGGGGTCCGAGACGGACTGCAGCGAGTCGACCACCACGAGGGCGGGTCGAGCCCGCTCGATCGCCTCCTCGATCGCGTCGACGTCGGGGCCCTCCAGCGCGAGCAGGTGCGCAGGCACCGGGCCGAGGCGTGCCGCCCGGCCACTGACCTGGGCCAGTGATTCCTCGGCGGACGCGAGCATGACGTCGAGGCCGCGGGCGGCCACCGACACGAGCACCTGGAAGAGCAGGGTTGACTTGCCGATGCCCGGCGGGCCGAACAACAAGGTGACCGAACCCCCGACCACGCCGCCACCCATGACGCGGTCGAGCTCGCTCACGCCCGTCGGCGTGGGGCGCGCCGCCGTCGCCGAGACCCCGGCGAGCGAGACGGCGCCGTTCCCTCGCGGCGCCCCGCCGGTTGCCCACCCGGCGCGAGACCCGAGCACGTGTCGGCTCGGCGGCGAGCGTGTTCCACTCGCCACACGCCGGGCAGCGCCCCACCCAGCGCAACGACGTCGTGCCGCATTCCTGGCACGCGTAGGACTCACCGGACCGGACACGTGCAGGATGGGTGCTCGCCATGGAGGGCAGGCTACGGACCGGGTGTCTCAACCACCTGAGTGAGGCGTACGCAGGCACGCCTGAGCGGTGACAGGCTCGCGGCGTGGACGCAGCGAGCAGCCAAGCACGCGACGGCTGGGCCGCGCGGCTCGGTGACGCCGACGCCCATCGGCGGCTGCTCGCCGAGCTCGCCTGTCTCCACCAGGTCGACCTCCACCCGGCACCGCGCCGAGCAGATGGAGGCGCTCTTGCGCTCCGTGGATGAGCGGGCGACCGGCGGCCCGGCCATCGTGGGCGGCGACTGCAACACCTCGGGCACCGATTTCGCTGAGCTCGCCGACCGCGCGTGCGTCCGGGGCATGCGAGCCGAGGATCCCACACGCTTTACGTGGCCTGTCGACTACGAACCGCTCTTCGAGGTGGCCCGGGCCTACGGCTACAGCTGGATCGACGCCAACGTCGCGGCGCCGACGACCGAACACGACGGTGGCGGGCGACCCGACCATGTCCCCATCCGCCTCGATTGGCTCTTTGTGCGCGGCCTGGTCGCCCGCCGCCCCGCCGTCGTCCCCGCAGGTGACCTCTCGGACCACCACATGGTCAGCGTCGGGGTCAGGCTCCCGTGAACACGCTCGTGCGCGCCGCCGTGCGACCGGCTGACGAAGCGCAGATCCTCGCCGTGGTCGGCTCGGCCTTCGCCGACGACACCCGCGACGCCGGCGAGGAGCTCGCCATCGTCCACCGGACGTGGGCCGCCTGCGGGGCCGCGTCGCTCGTCGAGCTGGTCGCCGATGAATCCGGCGCGGTGGTGGCCCACGCGCTGGCGGCACCAGGCCGCCTCGACGGCACGCCGTGCGCCGTGGCCGGCGTCGCACCGGTCTGCGTGGCGCCGTCGCATCAGGGCCGGGGCATCGGCACCGCGCTCATGGAGGCGCTCGTCGCCGCGGCCGAGGCGCGCCACTGGCCGCTCCTGGTGCTGCTGGGCGACCCTGCGTTCTACGGACGCGTCGGCTTTCGAGCCGCCGGCCCGCTCGGCATCCACTACGCGCCGGCCGGGCCCGACAACCCGCACTTCCTGGCGCGTCCGCTCAGCGGCGCCACCGCGCCCGGAGCGCGGCGAGTTCACCTACTGCTGGGAACCCCTCTGAGTTGCTACTCGGGGTCGGCGCCGGCGCCGGCCAGCTCGAGCGGCGGGGGCTCGATGCCCTCAATCGCCCGGAAGCTCAGCTGCGGGCCCTCACCTTCGATCGGCGAGTCGTCAACGTCGACGACGATGGTCTCACCGACCGCGGAACTCCTTCCACAAGATGCGTTCCGAGAGCGGGTCCTCGACCATCTGTTGGATGGCCCGGCGCAGCGGACGTGCCCCGAGTTGAGGGTCGTAGCCCTTCTCGGCCAGCAGCGTGCGGGCCGCCGGCGTGAGCTCCAGGCCGATGCCCTGGTCCGAGAGCTGCTTGACCGTGCGCGCCATCAGCATGTCGACGATCTCGACCACCTCTGCCCGCGACAGCTCGTGGAACACGATGACCTCGTCGATGCGGTTGAGGAACTCGGGGCGGAAGTGCGCCTTGAGCGCCTCGTCCACCTTGGCCTTCATCCGCTCGTAGGTCACGGCCTCCGACGTCTTGGCGAAGCCCATGTTGGCCTTGCGCAGATCGGCGGTACCGAGGTTCGAGGTCATGATGAGCACGGTGTTCTTGAAGTCGACGGAGCGGCCCTGCGCGTCGGTCAGACGGCCGTCCTCGAGGATCTGCAGCAGCGTATTGAACACGTCGGGGTGCGCCTTCTCGACCTCGTCGAAGAGCACGACGGAGAACGGCTTGCGGCGAACGGCCTCGGTGAGCTGGCCGCCCTCCTCGTAGCCGACGTAGCCCGGCGGCGAGCCGACGAGTCGGCTGACCGTGTGCTTCTCCATGTACTCGGACATGTCGAGCTGAATGAGCGCGTCCTCGTCGTCGAAGAGGAACTCCGCCAGCGTCTTGGCGAGCTCGGTCTTTCCCGTTGCCGGTCGGCCCGAGGAAGATGAACGACCCGCTCGGTACGCTTCGGGATCCTTCAGGCCGGCGCGCGTGCGGCGGATGGCCCGGGACAGCGCCTTGAGCGCCTCTTCCTGGCCGACGATCCGCTTGTGCAGCTCCTCCTCCATGCGCAGGAGCTTGGCCGTCTCCTCCTCGGTGAGGCGGTAGACGGGGATGCCGGTCCAGGCGGCCAGCACCTCGGCGATGACCTCCTCGTCGACGACGTCGAAGAGGTCGACGCCCTCGGCCCGCAGCTCGGCCTCTTGGCTCTCCTTGCGGTCGAGCCGCTCCTTCTCCTGCTCGGCCAGTTTCTTGGCCTGCTCGAAGGCGCCCTTCTCGATGGCGGCCTCCTTGTCGGCGCGCAGGCGCGTGATCTCCTCGTCGAGCTTCTTGGCGCTCGGCGGCGTGCTCATGCGGCGGATGCGCAGGCGGCTGCCGGCCTCGTCGATGAGGTCGATGGCCTTGTCGGGCAGGTAGCGGTCGGCCAGGTAGCGGTCGGCCAGGTTGGCCGCGGCGACCAGCGCCTGGTCGGTGATGCTGACCGCGTGGTGCGACTCGTAGCGGTCGCGCAGGCCCTTGAGGATGTCGATCGTGAGCGCCACGCTCGGCTGGTCCACCTTGACCGGCTGGAAGCGACGCTCGAGTGCCGCGTCCTTCTCGAGGTGCTTGCGGTACTCGTCGATCGTTGTGGCGCCGACGGTCTGCAGCTCGCCCCGCGCCAGCATCGGCTTGAGGATGGAGGCGGCGTCGATGGCGCCCTCGGCGGCACCGGCACCGACCAACGTGTGGATCTCGTCGATGAAGAGGACGATGTCGCCGCGCGTGCGGATCTCCTTGAGCACCTTCTTCAGGCGCTCCTCGAAGTCACCGCGGTAGCGGCTGCCCGCCACGAGCGCACCGAGGTCGAGCGTGTAGAGCTGCTTGCCCGTCGAGCGTCTCGGGCACGTCGTTGGCGACGATCTGCTGGGCCAAGCCCTCGACGATGGCCGTCTTGCCGACGCCCGGCTCGCCGATCAGGACCGGGTTGTTCTTGGTACGCCGCGACAGCACCTGCATGACGCGTTCGATCTCTTTGGCGCGTCCGATGACCGGGTCGAGCTTGCCGTCGCGGGCGAGCTGGGTGAGGTTGCGGCCGAACTGGTCGAGCACCGGCGAGCCCGACGGGCTCTCACCCGAGCTGGGGCCCTGGCTCGCGCCCACAGACTCCTTGCTCTGGTTGCCCGACATGAGCTGGATCACCTGCTGGCGCACACGACCGAGGTCGGCGCCGAGGCTGACGAGCACGGTGGCGGCCACGCCCTCGCCCTCACGCACGAGGCCGAGGAGCATGTGCTCGGTGCCGATGTAGCTGTGGCCGAGCTGCAGCGCCTCGCGCAACGACAGCTCGAGGACCTTCTTGGCCCGCGGCGTGAACGGCGGCGAACCGCTCGGCGCGGTGCCCGCCATCCCGATGGTCTCTTCCACCTTCTCGCGCACGGCCTCGAGGGAGATCCCGAGCGACTCGAGTGCCTTGCGCGGCAACGCCCTCGCCCTCGTGGATCAGTCCCAGCAGGATGTGCTCGGTGCCGATGAAGCTGTGGTTGAGCAGGCGCGCCTCTTCCTGCGCAAGCACCAACACCCTCCGTGCCCGGTCGGTGAAACGTTCGAACACCCTGACCGCCTCTCCTTTGTCTCCTTTGCTTCTCGGCCCAGTGTACCTGTGGCCTTAGGTGAACACGCCGCAGCCAAGGAAGCACTGGCGGTGACAAGGGAAACCTTGTGCGGGAGGTTTTCCGGCGACCCCTGCGACCTGGCAGTTGTCGAGATTCGGCGCCCGTGCCCTAACGTTTGGGCAGTGAATCCGACCGAGGCCCTCGGCCTGCCCCGCCTGCAAGAGGGACTGCGGCGTCTGGAGCCCCTGCTCACCGCATCGGTCGTCACCGGCGACGGGTTCTTGGACGAAGTGACCACCCACCTGATCGCGGCCGGGGGCAAGCGGCTCCGGCCCCTGCTCGCGCTCGCCAGCGCCACGGCCGGCGACCAGGACGCCACCGACGACGACCTGATGGGGGCCGTCGCGGTCGAGCTCGTACACCTGGCCTCCCTCTACCACGACGACGTGATCGACGAGGCGACGATCCGCCGCAACGTCGAGAGCGTCAACAGCCGCTTCGGGAACCTGGTGGCCATCGTGGCCGGCGACTATCTCCTGGCGCGCAGCGCGGCCATCGCGGCCAGCCTGGGCACCGAGGTGGCCGCGCTGCTCGCCGGACACCCTGGGTCGCCTGTGCCAGGGCCAGGTCACCGAGGTGCGCTCGGCCTTCCAGATCGGCCGCGGCCGCGGACGACTACTTCGCGACCATCAGCGGCAAGACCGCCGCGCTCACCGCGACGTCGTGTCGAATCGGCGCGCTCACCGGCGGACTGCCGTCCGCCGAGGTCGACGCGTGCACCGAGTACGGACGATGCTTCGGCATGGTGTTCCAGATCCGCGACGACATCCTCGACATCACCGCGACCGACGGTCAGCTGCAGAAGCCGGCCGGGCAGGATCTCGCCGAGGGCATCTACACCTTGCCGGCGCTCGTCGCGCTGGACGATCCCGACGCCGGTCCTGACCTGCGCGCGCTGCTCGGCCAACCACTCGCTCAACCCGAGCGGGACAAGGCCCGGGGCATCGTGCTGGCGTCACGGGGCATCCCCGCCGCCGTCGATCAGGCTCGTGCCTATGTCGAAGACGCCCGGCGGGCGACCGAAGGGATCGGCCGGCCCGGCTTGCGCGACGGCCTGTCCCGCCTCGCCGCCGAACTCCTCACCGACCTCCCCGAGTTAGAGCCGGCCCTTACAGTCCCCGCCGGTGTTGCCGGTGGAACCAGTCGTCCCCGTCGAGCCGGCGGTTCCGGTCGAGCCACCACTCGTCGTGGACGTCGTCGACTCGTGGACGTCGTGGACGTGGTCGACGAGGTCGAGGCCGACGATGTGTCCGGTGTGGACGCCGGCGTGGACCCCGTCGCCGGCGTGGAGCCCGTCGTCGGCGTCGAGCCCGTTGTCGGTGTCGTGCTGGTCGTTGCGGCGTCGTCGCGGCCGAACCCGCAGAGGCGCAGCTGGCCTTCGCTTTGGCCAAGCGGGAGTTCACCTTGGCTTCGCGCGTGTTGATGCGGGCGATGCGCTCGGCGAGGGCGTTGGCCCTCTTGGTGTGGCCGGCCGCCTTGGCCTTGGCCTCCCGCGCCTCGGCCTTGGGCACTCTGTGCGTGGACCTTGCGCTCGATCTTGGCCACCTTGGTTTCGATCTTGGGCAGCCGCGCGCACAACGAGGCCGGCGCGGCGCTGCTCCCACTCCCGTGCCCGGCGACGTCGAAGCCGCGCCGGCCAGGCCGGCAGTGCCGAGCGTGAGTGCGCCGGCGACGGCGGTCCCTGCGATGAGCGTGCGAACCATGGGTGGTCCTCCCTGGACGACTCCGGTGGCGTTTCTGGGCGATCGCCGTTCACTCTGCAGCAGAGATGTAAGAAGGATGTGAGGAATCGGTCAGGGGATCCGACCCAAGTCTGCAACCCCGGGTGCTCGGTCGCAGGCCCGAAGACCGCACCGCGGCCACCACACCGTGGCCCACCGCCGGATCTCCCCGACGGTGGCCACTCGCAGTCCCTCCTGGTCAACGGAGTGGACGCGGCTCAGCCGGCGGTCGACCCCGTGCCCGCGGTGCTGACGCTGGCGCTGCAGGTCGCCTGGGCCTTGGCCAGCCGCGCGTTGACCTTGTTCTCGCGGTTCTCGATCTTGGTCACCCGGTTCACCAGGGCGTCGGCCCGCTTCGTCCTGCCCCTCGCTGCGCAACGTGGCCTCACGAGCCTGGGCCTTGGGCAGCCTCGCCGCCAGCTTGGCCTCGACCTTTTGGACCTTGGCCACGACGGCGGGGAGCTTGGCGCAACGCGCCGCCGTGCTCGTGGTGCTCGACGGGGTTGCCGCACCGGCGCACCGGCCACGCCGGCCAGGTCCAGCCGTCACGCCCAGACTCAGCACCCCGGCGACCGCGATGCCGGCGATGATCTTGCGAAGCATTGTCTGTCCTCCTTGGACGTCCGTGCGCTCTGCACGCTCGGCCGCCCTGCGGCGGCATCACCCACGCTGCATGCCAGATGTGAGGGAATCGTGAGGGAGGTTTGAACGATGCACCCGGAAGCTAAGAACGCGTGAAGAAAGCGCGCGGGCTGAATCAACCGGGCTCCGGGCCGCAGCGTGGGGAAGGCAATGACCTCGCGGATGTTGGCCACGTCGCCGAGCAGCATCACCAACCGGTCGACCCCGAGCCCGAAGCCCGACGTCGGGGGCAACCCGTACTCGAGCGCGCGGACATACTCCTCGTCGACGACAGCGGGCGCCTCCTCGTCGCCGGCGCGGGCGGCCGCCACCTGCTCTTCGAAGCGGGCGCGCTGGTCGTCGGGGTCGACGAGCTCGCTGAACCCGTTGCCGAGCTCGCGGCCGGCGACGACCGGCTCGTAGCGCTCGACGAGCTCGGGCCCGTCGCGGTGGCGACGCGCCAGCGGTGAGACCTCGGCCGGGTAGTCGGTGACGAAGACCGGTCCCCACAGCTCGGGCTCGGTCGTCTTCTCGTAGATCTCGAGCAGGATCTTGCCGGGGCCCCACGCATCCTCGACGGCGATCCCGGTCTCGCCGGCTGCCTTGACCAACTCGGCGCGCGGCGCGCGCACGTCGAGCGTCAGGCCGGTCGCCTCCGCCACGAGCTCGGTCATCGGCGCGCGACGCCACGGCGTGGTCAGGTCGAGGGCGCGCCCGCCGTAGGTGAGGTGCGTCGTGCCGCACAGATCCTGGGCCAGCCCCGCCACCAGCTCCTCGAAGACGGCCATGGTGTCGGTGTAGTCGGCGTAGGCCTGGTAGAGCTCGAGCATCGTGAACTCGGGGTTGTGGCGCGGCGAGATGCCCTCGTTGCGGAAGACACGGCCGATCTCGAAGACCTTCTCGAAACCGCCGACCACGAGCCGCTTGAGGTAGAGCTCGGGCGCGATGCGCAAGAAGAAGTCGGTGTCGAACGCGTTGTGGTGCGTGACGAACGGGCGCGCCGCGGCGCCGCCGACGATCGGGTGCAACAGCGGCGTCTCGACCTCCACGAAGCCCTCGGCCCATAGGCGCTCGCGCGTGCGCTGCACCACCTTGCTGCGCAGCTGGAGCAACCGGCGACTGCCCTCGTTGGCCCACAGGTCGACCTCGCGCTGGCGATAGCGCGTCTCAATGTCGCTCACGCCTCGCCACTTGTCGCCGAAGTTGCGCCGGGCCTCGGCCAGCAACACCCACTCGGTCACCTTCACCGAGAGCTCACCGCGCTTGGTCCGCACCACCTCACCGCGCGCGCCGACCCAGTCACCCAGGTTCAGCTTGACGAACTCGTCGAAGCGCTCGGTCACGGCCGCCAGTGCGAACAGCTGGAGCGAGCCCGAGCTGTCGCGCAGCTCGGCGAACGCGAGCTTGCCCTGGGGCCGGAAGAGCATGATGCGGCCGGCGACCGCGACGGTGACGCCGGACTCCTCCCCGGGGGCGAGCGACGACCACGCCTCCACCACGGCGGCCGCCTCGTGGGTGCGCTCGTAGCGATAGGGAATGTCGGACCGGGGCTCGGTCATCCGCGGCACGCTCACGTGACGTTGCGCTCGTAGACGATGCGCAGGCCGTGCAGGGTCAGCCAGGGCTCCACGTGGTCAATGGTGTCCGAATACGGGGCGATGAGCGAACTGAAACCGCCGGTCGCCACGACCGTCGAGGGGCCGAGCTCCTCCATGAACCGCTTGGCGAGCGCGTCGACCAGCCCGGCAAAGCCGTAGAGGGTGCCCGACTCAATCGACTCGACGGTCGAGCGGCCGATGACGCTGCGCGGCTCGACGAGCTCCACTCGGCGCAGCGCGGCGGCCTGCTGATAGAGGGCGTCGAGGCTGATGGCCACGCCGGGGGTGATTGCCCCGCCGAGATACTCGCCTTTGGCGCTGATGGCTTCGACGGTCGTGGCGGTCCCCATGTCGACGACCACGCAGGGGCCGCCGTAGAGGTCGTAGGCCCCCACCGCGTCGGCGATGCGGTCGGCGCCGACCTCCTTGGGGTTGTCGTAGAGGATCGGCATCCCGCTCTTGGTCCCCGGCCCGAGCACGACGCAGGGCACGTCGGCGAACCAGCGAGTCGCCATCTGGCGCAGCTCGCCCGTGACGTGGGGCACCGACGAGCTGACCGCGATGCCACTGACCGACGACGCGATGTCGAGGCCCTCGAGGTCGAGCAGCTGGGTGAGGAGCACCGCGTGCTCGTCGGGCGTCCTCGTGGGCACCGTCGAGAGGCGCCAGTGATGCGTCAACCCGGCGGGCGCCGTCGGGTCGCGCTCGGTCCCGATGCCGACCCCGACGCTCTCCTCGACGACGGGCACGGTGTCGGTGTCGTCGCGCGTGTAGAGGCCGATGACTGTCTCGGTGTTGCCCACGTCGATGACGAGAAGCACTGCGCTTCCTTCCTTCTCTTTGCCGTGTGTGTCTTGGTCTGTCTTGCCGGGTTCTGGCCCGCTGGGTTCTGGCCGTGGTCGCGGCGTCGCTAGCGCGGGCCCGGCTCCGGACCCGCATCCTCGATCCACACGAGGTCGAGGCCGAGGTCGA
Organism: uncultured Acidimicrobiaceae bacterium; assembly: GCA_963825965.1. GTDB lineage: Bacteria > Actinomycetota > Acidimicrobiia > Acidimicrobiales > RAAP-2 > Bog-473. The sequence goes on along the minus strand of CAWGUX010000011.1, from coordinate 150,420 downwards.
GCACCGGAGCCGAATGCGTGAGAGCACCGACCGAGATCCGATCGGGCCCGGCTGCCGCGTAGTCCCCGACGGTGGCGAGGCTCACCCCGCCCGAGACCTCGGTGAGGATGGGTCCGGCGGCGTCGCGGTGCGCCACGGCGATGGCCTCCGCGACCGTGGCGGGATCCATGTTGTCGAGCAGCACGGCCTCGGCGCCGGCCTTGGCCGCCTCGGCCACCTGGTCGAGCGTGTCGCACTCGATCTCGACCAGCCGTCCGGGCCAGCGCGCCTGCGCCGCGTGCACGGCGTCGGTGATGGTCGTCCCTGCGAGGTGGTTGTCCTTGACCAACACGGCGTCGGACAGCCCGGCCCGGTGGTTCGTGCCACCCCCGGCGCGCACGGCGGCCTTTTCCAACACCCGGAGTCCCGGCGTGGTCTTGCGGGTGTCGAGGATCTGCACGGCGCGGTTGCGCTCGTGGGCGGCTGCGACGAACTTGGCCGTGAGGGTGGCCACGCCCGAGAGGTGGCCGAGAAAGTTCAGGGCCGTCCGCTCCGCCGTGAGGATGGGACGCAGCGGACCCGTGACCTCCATGAGCGTCTCGCCCGGCGTGAGGGCGTCGCCGTCGACGACGCGCCACTCGAGGGCCAGCTCGGGACCGACGCGTGCGAAGGTCTCCGCCGCGCAGGCGCGCCCGGCCAGCACGCCGCTCTGACGGGCCCGCAGCGCGTAGCGCGCGGCGACGCTCTCGGGCACCAGTGCCGCCGTGAGGTCGCCGTCGGGGCCGAGGTCCTCGGCCAAGGCCCGCGCCACCGCCTCACGCACCACCTGCGCGTACGGGGGCCCCGGCTCGTCGGCTGCGGTCATGCGCCGCCGCCGTTCATCAGCCGCCGCCGTTTCATGCGCCGTCACCGTTCATGCGCCGCCCCCGCTCACGAACAGGTCGTCGGGCGCCCCGTGGACAAGACGGCGGCGCCAGGCCGGGTCGGTCTCGGGGTACTCGCGCCGGGCGTGGGCGCCCCGGCTCTCGGTGCGGGCGAGCGCGGAGGCCAACAGCGCGTCCGCCAGCTGCAACAGGTTGACCAGCTCGCCGTCGGCGACGGACCCGGCGCGCCCGCCCAGCACACCCGCGATCTCCTCGAGCACGGCGCGCGCGCCGGCCAGGGACTCGGCGCTGCGTACCACCCCCGCGCCGCGGGTCATGGCGCGCTGCAGCGTGTCGCGCAGCTTGGGCACGTCCGCGCCGGGCTGCGCCACGGGGCCGAACGGCGGCGCGGCGGCGTGGCGGGCGAGCACCTGGGCGCCGATCCCGTCGAGTGGCTCGGCCCCGAGCACGGCGCGCAGCGCGCCACTGGCCTCGGGCCCCTGCGCGCCGGCGGGAATGCGCTCGGCCAGGCGCGCCCCGAAGACCATGCCCTCGAGCAACGAGTTGGAGGCGAGCCGGTTGGCCCCGTGCACGCCCGTGCAGGCCACCTCGCCCACGGCCCAGAGCCCGGGCAGCGCCGTCGCGCCCCACAAGTCGGTGACGACGCCACCAGAAAGGTGGTGCGCGGCCGGCGCGATGGGAATCCAGTCGCGCTCGGGGTCGAGCCCGATGGAGGACAGCGAGGCGGCAATGGTCGGGAAGCGCGTCGAAAACCGCTCGAGCCCGGTGGCGTCGAGCCAGAGATGGTCCACGCCCTGGGCCGCCATGGTGGCGGCCATGGCCCGGCTGACGAGGTCGCGCGGCGCCAGCTCGTCGACGAAGCGCTGGCCCTCGCGGTCGCGCAGCAGCGCGCCGTGGCCGCGCAGCGCCTCGGACAGGAGCGGGCGGGGCATGGCGGGGTGATGCAGCGCCGTCGGGTGGAACTGGACGAATTCGACGTCGGCCACCGGGACGCCGGCGCGCAGCGCCATCGCGACGCCGTCGCCGGTCGACTCGGGCGGGTTGGTCGTCACCGAGAACAGCTGGCCGGCGCCGCCGGTCGCCAGCACGACGTGGTCGGCCCGCACGTCGACCGGCTCGGGGCCGGACGGCCCTGGTCGGAGGGCGCGCACGCCCACGCAGCGACCGTCCTCGGTGAGCAGCTCGAGTGCGAACCAGCCCTCGAGCACCGCGCTGGCAGAGCGGTAGGTGGCGTCGACCAGCGCACGCTCGACCTCGGCGCCGGTGGCGGCGCCCCCGGCGTGGACGACACGCGGCGCAGAGTGGCCACCCTCGCGGGCGAGCGAGAGCGATCCCGTCGCCTCGCGGTCGAACTCGACCCCGAGGGTGATCAGCTCCTCGACGCGCCCGGGGCCCTCGTCGACCAGGATGCGCACGGCCTCCTCGTCACACAGCCCCGCGCCCGCGGCGAGCGTGTCGGCCAGGTGCAGATCGGTCGAGTCCTCGTCACCCCCGAGCACTGCGGCCACGCCGCCCTGGGCCCAGCGGGTTGCCGACTGCGCCAGTGCGCCCTTGGTCAGGACGCCGAGGGCGAACCCTGGTCCGCCCGCCGGGACGGGTCCGGCGAGCCGGACCGCGGCGGACAGCCCGGCGACGCCGCTACCCAGGACCAGGACGTCGAAGGGTCCGGACTGGGCCGCGTCGGTCACGCCGGTTCGGTCAGGGTCAGCTCGGCATCGAGCCGGGCCGACACCTCGTCGATGACGCGGTTGCGCCCGTCGACGTGGACCACACGCGGCACGTAGCTTTCGAGCTCGGCGCGCTCGTAGTCCGCGTAGGTGATGATGATCACCTTGTCACCCGGCGCCACCAGCCGCGCCGCCGCGCCGTTGAGGCAGATCTGGCCGCGCTCGCCTTCGATGGCGTAGGTCTCGAAACGCGCGCCGTTGTCGATGTCGAGCACCGCCACCTGCTCGTAGGGGAGGATGTCGGCCAGCGCCATCAGCTCGGTGTCGATGGACACCGAGCCCACGTAGTGCAGGTTGGCGCCCGTGACGGTGGCGCGGTGGATCTTCGACTTCATCATGCGGCGGCGCATCGGCTCAACCGGTCCTTTCGAGTTGGCGGGCCACGAAGGCCGTGTCGTATCGGGCTGCAGCGGACGCGCCGTCTGCGACGTGTGCGGATGATGCGGCTCCCCGGTGCACCGGGACGTCGTCGGCCTCGTGCATGGCCGCGCTGTTGTCGATGAGGCGGACGGGACCGACCTGCGCCGCGATGAGCAGGCGGGCCGCGGCGGGGTCGACGACGGTGGCGACCTCGGCCAGCGAGTCGGCGTCGACCACGACCGCGTAGTCGAGCTGCGCCAGTGGCTCGGTCGCCACGACGGCGCGCATCGCCTCGGCCAGCGCGGCGCCGGAGCGTTCTCCCGCTGCGACGGCGGCCCGTCCCGCCGCGAGCGCCCGGGACAGCACGGTGGCCGCGGCGCGCTCGGTGGCGGACAGACGCACGTTTCGGCTCGAGCGCGCCAAGCCGTCGTGCTCGCGCACGATGGGGCACCCCACCAGCTCGACCGGCAGCGACAGCTCGGCCGCCATGGCTCGCACCACCGCCAGCTGCTGGTAGTCCTTCAGTCCGAAATAGGCGCGGCAGGGGCCCGCGATGGCGAACAGCTTGGCCACCACGGTCGCCACGCCGTCGAAGTGTCCCGGGCGCGACGCGCCCTCCCAGGCCTCGCTCACGCCGCGCACGCTGACCCCCGTCGACGGCGGCTCGGGCCACGTCGGGTACATCTCGGCCACGCTCGGCGCGAAGACCACGTCGACACCGACCTCTTCGCACACCCGCAGGTCGCGCTCGAGCGTGCGCGGATAGTGCGCGATGTCCTCGGGGTCGCCGAACTGCAACGGGTTGACGAAGATGCTCACCACGACCGTCTCGCACTCGGCCCTCGCCCGTGCCATGAGCGAGAGGTGTCCTTCGTGCAGGGCACCCATGGTCGGCACGAGGCCGACACAGGCGCCGCGTGTGCGTGCCGCATCGAGCTGCGCGCGGCAGGCGGCGACGGACACGACGACCTCCACGACCTGGCCCCTCAGACCGACGCCGGCACGGCCGGCACAGGCTCGTCGGGCGTCACCGTCGGGCTGTCGTCGCTGGTGGCCAGGCGCGTCGCCAGGGCCGCGCCGGCCTGATAGGCGTTGCGCTCGTCCTCGGGCAGCGCGTCGAGGTGACGGCTGAGGGTGGCCCAGTCGCCCCGGCGCGCCGGACCGGTCAGCGCGGCGCCTGCCCCGAGCGAGGCCACGTCGTCGACGGCGGCCCGGGTCAGCGGCAAGAAGGACGCCAGGTCGAGCCCGACCGAGGCAGCGACGCGCTCGACCTGGCCCAGCAGCGCCACGACATGGTTAGCCGCGATACAGGCGGCGGCGTGGTAGGCGGCGCGGTCCTCGTCGCTCACTTCGACGAGCCGGCCGCCCAGGCACTCCACCATCTCGCGCGCCACTGGCTCGCCGGCCACGGCGAAGGTGACGCCCGAGGCGAGCCGGGCCGCCCCGACCTCCCCGTTGGGCAGCGGGACGAGCGGGTGGACAGCGGCACGACGCGGGTGCGGCGCCAGCGCATCGAGCCCGAGCGAGCCCGAGAGGTGCACCACGGTCGTGCCGGGCTCGGGCCTGACCGCCTGCGCCACCTCGGCGACGGCGTCGTCGGGTGTGGCGATCACGAGCACGTCGACGCCCCTGGCGGCGTCCGCGATCGTCGTCGCGGCGCCCGCGGAAACCGGCGAAAGCCCACCCGCGCGCCGAGAGCGCGGCGGCGAGGGACGTACCGGCCCGACCGGGACCGATGATCCGGATGGAGTGCATTCGACCTCCTTCGGCGTTCCAGCCCCTCTCGGGTGCCGTTCGCCTACAGACGATGCGAAAACGTCACCTCTAGGTTAGCCACACGGCTGACCTCCCCACCAGACGCCCTGAGCTGCTCGGACGTCACCAGGTCGGGGGCGAGGTCGGCCAGGGGTTGGAGGACGAAGCGCCGCTGCCACATGCGCGGGTGCGGGACCGTCAGGTCCGCCTCGTCGACGGCGACGCCCTCCACCCAGAGCACGTCGGCATCGAGGGTGCGCGGGCCCCAGCGCTCGGCCCGCACCCGGTGCGCCGCCTCCTCGACGGCACGGCAGCGCTCGAGCAGGCGCGCGGGGCGGATCGGAGGTGGCCAGCTCGACCACCACGTTGAGATAGGGCCCCTGCCCCCCGGGCCCGCCCACCGGCTCGGTCTCGTAGACCGGCGAGACGGCGACCACGTCGCCGGCGCTGGCGAGCGCCTCGACGCCGGCGCGCAGGTAGGCGGCCCGGTCCCCCAGGTTGGAGCCGAGGCCGATGAAGGCGCGCCGGGTGGCGCGGGCCATCAGCGGGCGCGCCGCACCCTGACCCCGGTCGAAGCCACGTCGAGGGCCAGCGGGGGGCGGAGTTTGCGGACGGTGACCTCCACGGCCTCGAGCCGCGGATCGCTGACCAGCAGCGCACTGGCCAGCCGGCCGGCCAGCGCCTCGAGGAGCGCGTAGGACCGCCCTCCGACCACCTCGGCCGCGGTCTGGGCCAGCGCGCCGTAGTCCACGGTGTCGGCCAGGTCGTCGCTCTCCTGGGCGGCGGCCATGTCCAGCCAGGCCATCACGTCGACGGAGAAGGGCTGGGCCCGCTCCCGCTCTTCGGGCAGGACGCCGTGCACCCCGGTCACCCGGAGGTCACGGATCTCGATGCGGTCGGTCACTGCACGCGGCCGCGTGCGGGCATGCCCTCCAGCTCCGACAGCAGCTCGCGCCCGGGTTCGCCCATGGCGTGCCCGACCACGCCCTCAATCAGGGCGACCGCCTGGGGGAGGTTGGTGATGCGCTCGGACCACACGAGGTACCCGGCCAGCACTCCCATGACCCGGTCGCCCAGCTCGTCTTGGTGCACGAGGATGCGCACGCCGGCCGCCAGCGACTCGTCGATGTCCTGGTAGCAGCCGGCCAGCACCGGCCGGGGGTCCCCGGCGCGCTCCAGGGGGTAGTGGGCCCAGGCCAGGCCCTCCTCTTCGTAGGCGGCCAGGTTGTGGGGCGAGGGCAGCAGCGAGATGATCCGGCCGAAGCCCTGCACGCGCAGCCAGATGATCTCCTCCTGGCGCCGCACCCGGCGGTGGTTGACCGAGAAGCCGCCCGGGCGCTCACTGGCGGCCAGGTGGTCCTTGATCACCCAGGTGAAGTTGCGCGGCGGGATCCCGGCTGCCCACTTGCCCTTCATGCGGCAGGACCATACAGCCGGGCCAACTGGACCGTGGGCGCCACGTCGTGGACCCGCACCATCCCCGCACCGGCCACCAGGGCTGCGGCCGCCGTGGCCAAGGAGCCCTCCTCCCGCTCGGCCAGGGGCGGCGGGAGCCGCCTGCCCCGCCGGCGCCCGCAGCCAGCACGCCGAGGAAGCCCTTGCGGCTGGTGCCCACGACCACCCCGGCGCACCCGCGGCGTCCGCCGCCGCCACCAGCTCGCCGAGGTGGTGCAGCAGGGACAGGTTGTGCGCGGTCGTCTTGCCGAAGCCGATGCCCGGGTCGACCCAGACCTCGGCCACCCCCGCCTCGCGGGCTCGGCGGGCCCGCTCCAGCACGAAGCGCGTACACCTCCTCCACGACGTCGTCGTAGCGGGGGTCCTCTTGCATGGTGCGCGGCACGCCCTGCATGTGCATGGCCACCCAGCCCGCGCCGGTGGCGGCCGCCACCTCCCACAGCGAGGCCGAGATGTCGTTCACCAGGCTGGCGCCGGCCGCCACAGCCGCCCACGCCACCTCGGCCTTGACCGTGTCCACCGAGAGCCGGACCGCGCCCCGCCCGGCGGCCTCTCCCGCCAGAGCCTCAATCACGGGCACCACGCGGGCCAGCTCCTCGTCGAGGGCCACCGGCGCCGCCCCCGGGCGCGACGACTCGCCGCCGACGTCGAGGACGTCGGCCCCCTGGGCGAGCAGCGCGTGCCCGTGCGCGATGGCCGCGTCGGTGGCGGCATAGAGGCCGCCGTCGGAGAACGAATCGGGCGTGACGTTGAGCACGCCCATGACGAGTGGCCGCCCGCGACCGGCGCGGCCGGCGTGGCCGGCACCGCCGGCGCCCGCCGCCCACGGGATCAGTGACCCCGGATGAACTGCATGGCCTCGGCCCGGGTGGCGACGTCGGAGCGGAAGAGCCCGCGGACCGACGAGGTGACCGTGACCGTGCCCGGCTTCTTCACGCCGCGCATGGACATGCAGAGATGCTCCGCCTCAAGCACGACGAGCACGCCGCGCGGCGAGAGCACTTCGGCGATGGCGTCCGCGATCTGCGTCGTCATGCGCTCTTGGACCTGCAGTCGCCGCGCGTAGCCGTCGACGAGGCGGGCCAGCTTGGAGAGACCGGTGATGCGGCCGTCCTCGGCCGGGATGTAGGCGACGTGGGCCTTGCCGAGGAAGGGCACGAGATGGTGCTCGCACAGGGACGCGAAGGGGATGTCGCGGACCATCACCATCTCGTCGTGCTCCGCGGCGAAGGTGACCTTGAGGTGCCGGGCCGGGTCCTCGTGGAGGCCCGAGAACAGCTCCTCGTACATGGCGGCGACACGCGTGGGCGTGGCCAGCAATCCGTCGCGCGTCGGGATCCTCCCCGATGGCGATGAGCAACTCGGTCACGGCGGCCTCGACGCGTTCGACGTCGACACTCACTGGTCGTTCCCCTTGTAGTGGTGCACGCCCCGCAGGTTGCGGTAGCGCTCGGCAATGTCGAGGCCGTAGCCGACGACGAACTCCGGTGGGATGGTGAAGCCGATGTAGCGCAGGTCGAGGTCGACGCGCTGCTCGCCCTCCTTCACCAAGAGGGCGCACACCTCGACGCTCTTGGGCTGGCGCGCCGGGAGGTAGCGGCGCAGGTAGTTGAGCGTCAGCCCGCTGTCGATGATGTCCTCCACCACCAGGACGTGGCGGCCCGTCGAGCTCGGAGTCGAGGTCCTTGACGATGCGCACCACGCCCGAGGTCCGGGTCGCGCTGCCGTAGGAGGAGACCGCCATGAAGTCCACGTCGACCGGCAGGTGCGATGGCGCGGCAGAGGTCGCTCATGAAGAGCATGGCGCCCTTCAGCACGGCCACCAGGAGGGGCGGCTCGTCGGCGTAGTCAGCCGTGATCTCGGCCCCGAGCTCCGGCCACCCTAACCGCCAGGCGCCTCGGCGTCGACCAGCACCGGCCCCACGGCCGGCTCGGCCCAGGCCGGGACGCCCGCTCCGGCCTCGTCGGGGGTCACCGTCGTGACACTACCGGAGCGGCCCGGCTCCACCCGCAGGCGGCCCCGGGTCCGGCGCACGCGCGGCACCCCCGCGAGCTCGGTCCCGACCGCGTCGCCGGAGGCCACGGCCAGGGCCCGGTCGACCTCGGCCAGGGACGGCGGGTGCGCCGCTGCCGCTCTGCTCGGCGCAACCACCGTCGCATCGCGCGACGGGCCAACGGCCGGCGTGCGCGTGGGCCAGCGCACGGGCGTCGGCGGGATCGGGCAGCGCATCGGCCGCCAACGACGTCGAGGAGCGCCACCTCGTCGCGCAGGACACCGGCTTGGCGGGCGAGCAGAGGCACCGGGTCACGGCCCGCCACCTCGGCGCACAGTGGGAGCAGCTCGTGGCGCACCCGGTTGCGCACGTAGGCGCGGGTCCTCGTTGCTAGCGTCGCAGACCGGGGACCAGTCCCGCCGCCGCGCACAGAGGCTGCGTCTCGTGCGCGGCGCAGAGCCAAGAGCGGGTGGCGCGGCGCCGGGCACCATGCCCGCCAGGCCGTCGCGCCGGCACCGCGGAGCAGGTTGACCAGAATCGTCTCGGCCTGGTCGTCCATGGTGTGCCCGGTCGCCACCGCCGAGCGGCAGCACGGCGAAGCGCGCCGCCCGGGCGCGTGCCTCGAGGTTGGGCCCCGGCGCCACCGTCGTCCGGCGGCACTCGACGCGGGCACCGAGCGTGCCGCGGCAGCCACGACCACGTCGGCCTCGGCGGCCGAGCCGGGACGCAGTCCGTGGTCCACGTGAAAGGCGGTCACCACACAGCCGGCCGCTCGAGCGAGAAGCAAGAGGGCGAGCGAGTCGGCGCCGCCCGAGACCGCACAGGCCAGCGGCGTGCCCGCCGGCGGGAAGGTGCAGCGGGGCAGCAGGCCCGCCGCCAGCGCACCGAGAGGGTCGGCCGGATCTGAGAGTGCCGCGAGGATGGACGAGTCGGACTGGTCGAACGCGGCCGGCGCGCCCTCAGCCACCGGCCCGGGCCACCCAGGCTGCTGGGTCGCGGATCTCTTCGAGGGTGGGGAGCCACTCGGGGCCTTCCCAGACCCGGGCGAGCAACGCCGGGCCGCCGGTCGACTCCACGACCTCCACGAAACGCTCACCCTCGGCGTACTGACGCATCTTGGCGTCGAGGCCGAGCAGCTTGGAGATCAGCTTGGTGAGCCCGCGTGCCTGGCTGCGCCGCTCGTGGAGGACCCGGGAGAAGTGCGCGGCACCGGGCACCTCGCCGGCACCGGCCCGGTCCATCGTGACGTCGCCGTGCCCCTCGAGCAGGCTCATCATCCCCGAGATCTGCGACAATCGCCCGCTTCTGCTCGGGGGTGGCCAGCATGCCGACCACGCCCGCCTCACGCGTCGGGTTGCGCCCGGCCCGCACTTCGGCGGCGGCGCGCTTGAGCACCTCGGCCAAGCCCGAGGGGTCGCCCGAGAGCGGTCCGAGCATCTCGGTGACGAGGCCGACGAAGTGGTCACGCAGCCACGGGACGGCGGTGAACTGGAGCCGGTGTGTCACCTCGTGCAGGGCGAGCCACAACCGGAACTGGCTCGGCGCGAAGCCGTAGTGCTCCTCCACGGCGACGATGTTGGGACCCACGTAGGACACGAGGTCCTGGTCCTCGGGCGACGAGTCGTCGATGAGGAGGTCGTACTGGCCGAGCACCCGCGTCGCCATGTAGGCCAGCATCAGGCCGAGCTGCGTACCGGCCACCGCGCGGCCGACCACGAGCGACGGTCCGCCGAGCTTCGCGCTTCGCTTGCGCTGCAACTCGAGGAGCGCCGGGCTCACGAGACGCTCGATCGAGCGGACATTGGCCGCGGCCCACCCCGGTCGGTCAGTGACCTTGGCCCGCGCCGAGCCGTGCGCCGAGTGCAACCCGGTGGCTTCGCTCACCAACACCTCCGCACGTGCCGTCAGCTCGTCGAACTGACCCTGCAGGGCGGAGGAACGGTACGACGCCGGCGACGGTTTGAGGATGAGCGCGCCCGACGCGACGCGCTGGGCCAGGGCCCAGTCCACCATGGCCGGACCGTCCTCCGGGACGTCGGGGATCGCCGGGGTGACGTCAGTGCTCGCCGTGGTGCTGCCGGCTTTCTTCATCGATGGCCGCGGCCACACGCTCGATCAGGCTCTGGGGTACCCGGTCCTTGCACCGGTTCGCGATGACCCGGCGCAATTCGGCCTCGAACTCGGCCGCGCCGTTGCAGGGGCCGCACCAGTCGAGATGGACTCGGATCTCCTCACGCCGCTCCTCCGTGAGCTCGCCGTCGAGGTAGTGGTACAGCACGTGCACCGCCTCCACACAGTCGACCGTCGCGCCGAAGAGCGCGCCGGGGACCATGGCACCCGGCTGCGTGTCCTTGTTGTCGCCTACGTCAGTTCCGCTCATCTTCCCTCAACCCCCCGGCACACTGCCGACAAGGCCTCGCGCTTCCGCAACGTCATGCAACGCTTTTTGCAAGGCCCTTCTTCCCCGGTGGATCCGGCTCATGACGGTCCCGATCGGCACGTCCGTGATTTCGGAGATCTCCTTGTAACTGAATCCCTCGACGTCGGCCAGGAGCACGGCCATCCGGAAGGACTCGGGCAGCGACTCGAGCGCGGCCTTCACGTCCTCGTCCGTGAAGCGGTCCAATGCCTCATCCTCGGCGGACCGACCCGGATCGCTCCCGCCCGCGCCCGCCAGGCGCTTGTAGAGGTACAGGTCCTCGACGTCCTCGACGTCGGTCGTCTCAGGCCGGCGCTGGGCGGCCCGGTACGAGTTGATGTAGGTGTTGGTGAGGATGCGGTAGAGCCAGGCCCGCAGGTTGGTGCCCTCGGTGAACGACCCGAAGGACCTGTAGGCCTTCAGGTACGTCTCCTGCACGAGATCCTCGGCATCCGCCCTGTTCCGCGTCATGCGCAGCGCCGCGGAGTACAACCCCGGCATGAACTCCATGGCGACGTCGGTGAAGGTCGCCTGGTCTGCCATGGACCAACCCTACCCACCTGGCGATATCGTCTCGGCCGTGACCACTGCCCCCGAGGTCCTGGGCATCGACCTCATGAGCGGCGCGTTCTTCGGTCGGGAGCCCCACGAGGCATTCGCCTGGATGCGGGCCAACGCCCCCGTCTACTACGACGAGGCCAACGACCTGTGGGCCGCCGCCAGCTACGCCGCCGTCAAGCAAGCCTCCGTCGACACCGGATCGTTCTCCAGCGCTGGGGGTATTCGGCCCAAGACCCCGGCTCTGCCGATGATGATCGACTTCGACGCGCCCGAACACGTCCGGCGCCGGCGCCTCGTCTCAGAGGGATTCACGCCCAAGCGGGTACGCGCCATGGAGAACAGACTTCGCCTGGTCTGCGATTCCCTGATCGACAAGGTCTGTGAGCAGGGCAACTGCGACTTCGTGAAGGACGTGGCGGCGCCGCTCCCCATCATCATGATCGGCGACATGCTCGGTGTCGCCCCCGAGGACCGAGATGACCTGCTGCGGTGGTCCGACGACATGTTGAAGAGCCAGGGGTCGCCCGACCCCGAGGCGATGCTCCGTGCCATGGATGCGTTCACCGGGTACTCCGACTACATCCACCCCGTCCTCGACGAGCGGCGAGCGAACCGCAGCACCGACGACCTCGTCGGAGTCTTGTGCCACGCCGAGATCGACGGCGACTCTTTCGACGACGACTCGCTGGTGCACGAGACCCTCCTCATCCTGATCGGCGGGGACGAGACCACCCGCCACGTGATCAGCGGCGGTGTCGAGGAGCTCCTGGCCCACCCCGACCAGGTCGCGCAGCTGACGACTGACCCGGCAGCTCTGATGCCGGGCGCGGTCGAGGAGATGCTGCGCTGGGTGTCGCCGATCAAGAACATGGCGCGCACGGCGACGCGGGATGTCGAGCTGGCGGGCGCACACATCCGGGAGGGCCAGGAGTTGCTGCTCCTCTACCCTTCGGCCAACCGGGACGAGGCGGTCTTCGAGAACCCCGACTCCTTCGACATCACGCGCAACCCCAACCCGCACATGGCCTTCGGCTTCGGCGCGCACTTCTGCCTGGGCAACCAGCTCGCCCGCCTGGAGCTGCGGGTCATGGTCGAGCGCGTGCTGGCCCGCATGCCCGACCTCCGTCTCGCCGTCGATCGCGGCGCGCTGGAGCGCCGCGAGGCGAACTTCATCTCGGGCATTGAGCACATGCCCGTCGCGTTCACGCCGACGGCGCCCGTCGGCGTCGGCCCCGTCTGATGGCGGCAGATACGACGGACGCACGCAGCGGCCGCGCGGGCGAGGGCACCGGGATCGCCGGATGGTCGGTCCTGGTGACCGGTGGCGGCAGCGGTATCGGGCTGGCCACCGCGGAGCAGTTCGCATCAGAGGGCGCCCACGTCACCATCTGCGGGCGCACCGAGCAGAAGCTCGCCGAGGCGACGGCCCGGATCTCGGCGCGAGCGGCGGCGGGGGCACGCGCGCGCTACGTGGTGGCCGACGTCACCGTGGAGGAGCAGGTCGCCGCCGCCGTGGCGGCGACGGCCGAGGCGACCGGGCGCATCGACGGCCTGTTCGCCTGCGCCGGCGGCTCGACACACATCGGCTCCGTCTTGACCGCCGATGTCGCCGCCGTGCGTGCCACCGTGGACTTGAACCTGGTTGGCTCGGTCATCTGCGTGAAGCACGGGGCGTCGGCCATGCACGCGCAAGGCGGTCCCGGCTCCATCGTGCTCATGTCATCTGGTGCCGGGCGCTTCCCGCACCCGCACCTGTGGGCCTACGGCGTCTCGAAGGCGGGGATCTGCTTCTTGACCGAGACGGCGGCCGAGGAGCTCGGGCCGCTCGGCATCCGGGTCAACGCGGTCGCCCCGGGGATCATCGACGACGAATTGATGTCCTTCATCACCGCTGGAGGCGCGCTCCTCGATGATTACCTCGGGCAGATGCCGCTCGGCCGCGTCGGCACGGTCGACGACGTCGCGGCGGCCGTGCGCTACCTCATCGGGCCCGAGTCGTCCTTCGTCACCGGCGAGGTACTCGGCGTCGACGGTGGCCACCACCTCCGCCGTGGCGCCGACTACTCGCTGCTGTTCGGAAGCTAAGCGGGCGCTCCGTGCGCGGGGACTCCCCTGCCGCGCAGCGACATCATCTCTTCTCGTTGCACGTCGAGATCGCGCCCTCGTGGGCGCCCGCCAGCCCTCCGACTGTTTCTGCCACTCGTCCAGCGCTGCGTCGAGCTCCTCGATTCGGCTCGTCTGGAACTCGATCAGTTGCACGAAGGTCATCGTCGCCCCCTTGCACTCGCGGTGACACCGCTCTCTGCCCGTCGCCCTGGTCGCAGCCGGGGGAGCGGGACCCGCCAGTGCTCGCTTCGAGCTGTGAGCCCGTGCCGCTCAGGTCAGCCTCAGGCCCGCTCGGCCAATTGGAAGAGTCCCGAGTCGATCACCGTCTCGCCGCGCTGCGTCTCGGTGCGGAAGCGGTAGAAGCCAGCCGCGTCGGTCCCGATGTCCCAGACCGAGATCGTCAGCGTGTCGCCGGGCAGGGTCGGCTTCGAGAAGCGGGCGCGCATGGCGCCGAAGCGTGCGGGGTCCGAGCCGCACACGATGTGCACCAGCGCGCGGCCGGTGAAGCCGTAGGTGCACAGCCCGTGGAGGATCGGTCGCTCGAACCCGGCCCGCTTGGCGAAGGAGGGGTCCGAATGCAGCGGGTTACGGTCGCCGTTCAACCGATAGAGCAGCGCCTGGTCCGGACGCGTGGCATAGGCGACGACTTCGTCGGGCTCGCGGGTCGGCAAGGGCTCCGCGGCCAGCGCGGTCGCCTCGTCGCCCTCGGGATGGCGCGGGCCGCCGAAACCGCCGGCGCCGCGGATGAAGAGCGCTGTGCGATTGGAGAACGCGAGCTCGCCGCTGCCGACATGGCGTGACTCGCTCTCGAGGACGACCAGGCCCGCCGACCCCTTGTCGTAGATGCCGGCGACCTTGGTCACCGTCGAGACGGTGCCCGCAGGGGGGATCTCGCCATGGAGGCGGATGGCCTGCTCGCCGTGCACGAGCATCGCCGGGTCGTACTCGCCGATCGACAGCATGGCCCTCCCGCCACCCTGCCCGATGATGGTGGTGAAGGTCGGCAGGACTCGCTGGGTGATCCCGACCGAGTTCTCCGTCGTGAACTCGAGCTCGAAGCCGGTCGGGTCGAGCGAGCCCGCCCCGACGCCGAGCGCGTAGAGCAGCGCATCGGTGTGCTCCCAGGAGCGCTCGGCGGGTTCGGACGCGTTGCCGACCGCGTCAGGGTTCAGTGCCATGGCTCTCTCCTCGCTCTGGTGGCCCGGTGGCCTATTCGACTGTCTTTGATGTTACATAGATTTATGTCATACTTGTCAAGTGGACCCGGTGACGAGAGGGCGAGCTGAGATGACCATCGACGAGCTGGCGTCATCCAACGAGACGACGACCCGCCGCGTCCGCTCGTTGCAGACCCTCGGCCTGGTCCCCCACCCGGCGCTGCGTGGTCGCACGGGGATCTACGGGGACGCCCACCACGACCGCCTGGCGGCCGTGTTGCGCCTCCAGGAGAAGGGCTTCTCACTCGAGTCGCTCGGGGTGCTCTTCAGAGCCCTCGACGCCGGGGCATCGCTGGCCGAGGTCCTCGGCCTCGCTGAACCGCTCGCGGGGCCGGCCGGTTCCCGGCTGACAGCGGCCGACTCGGGCGCCGACGCCGCCGAACTGTACGGATTCGCAGAGCTCCAGCAGACCGTCGGTGTGCGTCTGCCGCACCAGGCCACGGGGCGCCGGCTGCTCTCGGTCGTGCCCACCACGGTCTGGGACGAGAGCCAAGCGTCGTAGACGTATGGTCGGCAGCCGATGTCCGACTCACATCGCGTTCCGCTGATGCGCTGGGACGATTCGGACTCCCTCGGCGTCTCGGTGGCGGTGACCACCCGGCACGGCGGGGTGTCCGAACCGCCCTATGACACGCTCAACCTGGGCCTGCATGTCGGCGACAGGCCGGCTGACGTGGCGACGAACCGCGCCCGCGCGGCAGCGGCGTTCGGTGTCGGACTCGACGGCGCTGTCTTCGCGCACCAGGTCCACCGCACCGGGGTGTCCGTGGTCGGCCGCGAGCACCGAGGACGGGGTGTGGCTGGCGACGACGATGCGATCGCCGACACGGACGCGCTCGTCACCACGGTGCCCGGCGTCACGCTCGTGATCATGGTCGCCGACTGCGTGCCGCTCGCCCTGGTCGATCCTGTCGCGGGCGTGCTGGCCGCCGTCCACGCCGGCTGGCGGGGGACGGCCGCGGGAGTGGTCGGTGCGGCCCTCGCCACCATGGGCTCGCTCGGTGCGCGGCCCCGAGCGCGTCCGGGCCTACCTCGGGCCCGCAGTGGCGCCCGACCGCTACCAGGTATCCGACCAGGTGCGCGGGGCGCTCCTCGGTGCCGTCGGGCGGGACGCGCTCGATGACGGTGTGGCACGGGCAGATGGGCCCGGCCACTGGCTGGTCGATCTGATCGCCGCCAACCGCCAACAACTGCGCGGGGCGGGGCTGCGTGACGAGCACGTCAGCGTGAGCGGCACCACGACCTCCAACCGCGACTTCTTCAGCGACCGGGCCCAGCGCCCGTGCGGTCGCTTCGCCCTGCTGGCACGCCTGCACACGTGAGGGGCTGACCGTTGGAGGGCGGGTTGCCTCCTAGCATGGGTCTGCCCCGCAGCGGGGCGTACCCCTCATCTGCGATGGCTCCCGACGACCTGTTCCGCTACGACGGTTATGTCATCGACCCCGCGCGACAACCGCGTCACGTGCCACTACGCGACGACAGAGCAGACCTTCACGGAGCGATTCACCTTCGAACGCGGTGGCGAGTGGGCCGGCCCCGCCGTCCACGCCGCGGTCCGCCTGCTCTATTTGGTGGCCGGGGTGTCGTACTACAAGACGACCGCCGCGCCGGTCATCGACCTCGGCTCCACGGCGACGACCCTTCTCGAGCGATCCTTCCTGACCGCGTTCTACACACAGGGTCTCGGCGAATTCGCATACCGCAACGACATCGACCTGCGGGATCTGCGGGTCACCGGCCCACACCAGTCCGAACCCACCCCGGCGGTCTATGAGCCCGGGCGAGGCCGGCCGCTGATTCCCTTCGGCGGCGGCATCGACTCCATCGTCACCGTCGACGCGCTGTCGCTCGATCATCCTGACGCCGCTCTGTGCGTCGTCAACCCGCCCGGTGACCACTTCGCTGCGATTGAGGACGCAGCCCGTGCCACGGGCATGCCGGTGCGCCACATCGAACGTGAGATCGACCCGCTCGTGAGACGCTCCGCCGAGCACGGATTCTTGAACGGCCACGTGCCGGTCACGGCCATCATCACCGCCGCCGCGGTCGTTGCCGCCGTGCTCGAGGGCCGCGACGCCGTCGTGCTGTCCAACGAATGGTCTGCCTCGGCGCCGACGCTCGTGACTGAGGTGCAGGCCGTCAACCACCAGTGGTCGAAGGGTGAGGAGTTCGAGCGCGCCTTCGCTGACGTGGTGCAGGCCAGCCTCGGTCCACGACTCGCGGTGTTCTCCTACCTGCGGCCCCGCAGCGAGCTCTGGGTCTCCTCGCAGTTCGCACGACTCACCCAGTACCACCGGGTCTTTCGCAGCTGCAACCGTGCCTTCAACCAGGATCCGGCCGAGCGGCTCGACCATTGGTGCGGGCGTTGCGACAAGTGCTGCTTCATCGACCTGATCCTGGCCCCCTACATGGACCGCGCCGAGCTGGCCGCCGTCTTCGGGGGCGACGAGCCCCTCGACAACCCGGCCAACGAGGAACGCTTCTCCACGTTGCTCGCCCTTGGCACCGGGCCAAAACCGTTCGAGTGCGTCGGCGACACCGAGGAGTGCCGCGCCGCCACCGTCCTCGCGGCAGAACGCGGCGACCGGGCAGACACGGCCCTGCTCCAGCGCCTCCGCGACGCGATCGCCGCCGCGCTCCCCGCATCGGCCGCCCGTCGCACGAACAGCACCGCGACGGGCAACGAAGGGGAGGTCGCTGCGCTGCTCACCCCGCGCGGCACCCACCACATTCCAGATCGCTATGCGCCAGCCGATCTCCTGGTCCGCGCTCGCTGACGCGTCGGTCGGCGTCTGGGGTCTCGGCGTCGAAGGCCGGGCCAGTGTTCGCCGGCTGCGCCTCATGGGCGTGACGCCCGTCCTGGTCGACGACACACCAGGGGCCGACCACCATGACGGCGTCCCTGTGATCCCGACGGCGGTCGGCGGTCTCGACGCACTGGCGCACTGCGACGTTGTCGTCAAGAGCCCGGGCATCAGCCGCTACCGACCGGAGGTGGCCGAGCTCCAAGGGGCGGGGGTCGCCGTGTGCGGGGGTCTCGGTCTCTTCATGGAGGAGGCCGACCCGGGCAGGGTCGCCTGCATCACCGGGACCAAGGGGAAGAGCACGACGACCGCACTTGCGGTGCACCTGCTCAACGCGCTCGGCCATCGGGCTCGGGCCGGCGGCAACATCGGGCACCCACCCTGGGACCCCGGCTCCGGCGCGGACGCTGGAACCGAGCCCGACCCCGACTACTGGATCATTGAGACGTCGAGCTTCCAGGTGCCCGACCTGGCCCACGGACCCCACGTCGTCGCCGTCACGTCACTCTCACCAGACCACCTCGACTGGCACGGAACGGTCCAGCGCTACTACGAAGACAAGCTGTCGCTCTGCACCAAACCCGGTGTCACTCTGGCCCTGGCCGACGGGAGCGACGCGGAGCTCCGAACGCAGACAGCGCTCCTCGGTCCCCACCTGCGCTGGGTGAGCGCCGACCGCGTGGACCACGACACCGCATGGTCGAGCTCCTTCGGCCTGCCCGGGCCGCACAACGCGCGCAACGCAACCATGGCGCGGGAGGTGCTGGGCGCG
The DNA here is from genome assembly GCA_963825965.1 of uncultured Acidimicrobiaceae bacterium. Classification (GTDB taxonomy): domain Bacteria; phylum Actinomycetota; class Acidimicrobiia; order Acidimicrobiales; family RAAP-2; genus Bog-473. The sequence continues at coordinate 132,387 of CAWGUX010000011.1, read as the reverse complement.
CTCGGCATCGCGGAGGCCGCCGACGACGAACTGCTGGCGGAGGCGGCCAGCGGCTTCACGGGATTGCCGAGCCGCTGCTACTCGCTCGGCCGGATTGGATCGGTCGAGTTCGTCGACGACAGCCTCTCGACCAACGTGCTCCCCGCCCAGGCCGCGTTGCACGCCTACGAGACTCGGCCCGTCGCCTTGCTCGTGGGCGGCCACGACCGCGGCGTCGACTATGCGCCACTCGGGACGACGCTCGCCGGGCGCACTGCGCCGACGCTGGTGGTCACGATGCCCGACAACGGGCCGCGCATCGGCGCCGCGGTACGAGCGGCGGCTGACCACGTCGAGGTCGTCGACGCCTTGACCCTCGAGAGTGCCGTCGAGACCGCCTTCACGTGGGCGGCGTCGAACGACGGCGCTGGTGGCGTCGTGCTGTTCTCGCCCGCCGCACCAAGCTTCGGTCGATTCGCGGACTTCCGCGCCCGCGCCGACGCGTTCGCGGCGGCGGCGGCGGGGTGCGGGCGCCTGCGCTAACGCCGGCTCAACAACTGGCGCCTGCGGGCGCCATCTCCTCCCGTTCGCTCAGGAACAGCCACCACGAGTCAGCGGACACGAGGGCGGCCGCTTGGACCACGTCTGGGTCAGCACCCAGCTCGGTCAGTGCCTCCATCGACCAACCCGCGTGGTCGACCTCCTGGGTGCGGTGGACGTCCCAGAACCGGGTCCCGTCCTCGTCGAAGCCGTAGTGGCGCCGAAGCCCGTCGGACTTGGAGCTTGCGATGTCCGAGGCTTGGATCTCGTAGGCCGCCACCATGGCCAGCGCGGCCGCCGGGTCATGGGTCGCCGTCGTCCGCACGACGGCGAGGAGCGCTGCCGTCGAGGGGGTGGCGCGGGCCTCGGACTCTGCGCCCGCCGCCCGTGCGAACGACTCGAAGAGCTCCGCATGTGGCTCGGGTGTCCCGAGTTCGTCGGCCAGATTCGCCTCCACGAGGTCGCGCGCCCGTCCCTCCGGCAACGCAGCCGCGATGGCCGACAACGTCACCGGGAGCTCGCGCTCGATGTGCCGATACTGCTCCGCGTACGCCGCAAGCTCGCCCTCCGAGAGGGTCCCGGCTTCCCAGCGTCGATAGAAGGGGTGCGCAAGCAAATGACGCCCGACAATCGCCTCCGCTAGCACCTCATGGATCCTTTGAGTGTGCATTGGGGCACCTTATCCTTTGCCGCCAGCCACGACCTGAGGAGCCTCTGACCTCCGGCGCGGCACAATCTGGGCGTGCTCAGCCTGATCTGCTTCCTGGTGGGTGGGCTGCTGGGCTGGGGGGCGGCGCACGGCGGCACGCACGTGCGACGGATCTGGCCCGTCGTGCTGCGCGTGCAGATCCTGGTCACGTCGGCCACGCTGTCGTTCGCGGCCGCCTGGCGGCTGACCTCGGCACGCGAGCTAGTCGGACCGCTTGCGCTGGCTGCCGGACTCTGGTTGATGATGGGCGCAGCGCAGGCCACCCGAGGTCGGCGCAGCGCCGGGGAAGGTGCACTCGAGGCCTGGGCCGTCAGCCCGAACAGCGGGTTCTGGGTGGTGCCGGCGGCGGCGGCATTCGCGGGACCGACGGGGACGATGATCGCCGTGCTGGCGAACGTCATCACCTCGGCCTGGGGTGCGGTCTGTACCCACTTGATGCGTCGCGATGCCCCCATCCGCCAACGCCGGGCGACGACGTGGGTCGACCAGTCCCCGATCCTGGCCTCGGTGCTCGGGCTCCTTCTCCACCTCGTCGGGTCAGCACCGGGCTGGACGGCCGACGTCTTGACCCTGGCCGGTCCCTTGCTCGCCTTCTCGGGTGCGGCCCTGTTCACAGGCTCGGTGATCCACCCCCACAACCTGGGCGTACCCCACACCGAACACGCCTTGCGCCGCTGGACGTGGCTGACGCTCCTGCGGGTCGCGTACTACGTGGTCGTCGCGGTGGTGGCGGGTTTGGCGTCCTCGACACCGCTCGCCGTCGTGGCGATCCTCAGCGGCCTGAGCGCACCCTCGTTCCAGCCGATCCAGCTCGCGGTGCTCTACGGCTACCGCAGCGAGCTGGTGGTCGCCGCCGTCCGTTGGGGCTGGCTGCTGGCACCGCTCGGGCTCGGGCTGGCCGCGCTCGTACGCTGAGGACCAGTGTCAGAGATGATGCAATTGTGGCGGGCGCTTGTCGTGGAAGGCCACCATGCTCTGCTGCGGCCCGCCGGGAGCGCAGATTCCGGTGCTTGATCCGGTTGCCGCATACCGCTCTGTCACACCACGCCCGGCGTCCGGCGCGGGAGCGGTCGGAGACGGCCCCCGAGGCAGTTGGCGCGCACTGGTGCCGGCTCTCGAGGCCCGGACGCTCCCGCCTGAACCGCGATCAGGCGGCGCGTTCAGCGGTGCTTCAGGATCTTGTCCAGTTGGGCCACCGTCAGCGCCGGCTGCTCCACGAAGGCGTGACCGGGACGGAGGCCATGGAGCGCGAGCTCCAAGAAGCGCAGTGAGGGTTTGGACGATTTGGTGTCGCAGACGTCTGCGATCGACCGGACCGACATGAGCACCACCACCAAGTCCGTCACTGCGACGTCATGGCGCACTGTTCCAGCCCGCTGGCTGCGCGTCAGGATCTCCTGGAGCAGTGGCGCGGTCTTCTCGAGCCCGGTCCCGGTCGAGCGCCACGGCGGTGCCGAGATCGTCGCCCGCCAGCAGCTCGGGAAGGCGATACAGCGCCGGACGAACTCGAAGACGGCGTCCTCGGCCGGCACCTCGGCGAGCACTTCTTGGGCGATCTGCCGGTTGCGCTCCTTGGCCACCTCCACCACGGCATTGAGCAGGTCGGCCTTGTTCGGGAACCGGCGGTACAGCGTCCCGATCCCGACGTCGGCCCTCGCGGCGATCGACTCCATCGACGCCTCGAATCCCTCTTCTGCGAACACATCACGCGCGGCGACGAGGATTCGACCGAGATTCAGCTCGGCGTCTCGCCGGAGCGGGCGCGGCTCGCCGGCGCTGCCGGCACCGGCGACCGGCACAACCGTGCCGCGTGCGCTCACACCGGCTCCTCTGGTGCGAACGCGATGGCGCCGACCACGACCTCTGCCTCTGCGGTCAGACCAGGATGAGACTCGAACGACACGATGGAGGCACCCTCGCGACGAGGAATCGTCAGCGCGGCCCCGGCCGCGGTGAGCAACGCAATACCGCTGGCCGCGAACGCCAGCACGTAGCCGGCCTCCTTGGGGTAGCCGTTGGGGAGCATCTGCCCGATCACCAGGCTGGTCGCGACACCGCTCCCCAAGGCGGCGCCGATGTTGCGGATGTTGGTGTTCATCCCGGTGGCCACGCCCGTCTGCTCCACCGGGACGGCCTCAATGATCAGGTTGGCCATGGACGCGTAGCCGAGCGCCACCCCAACGCCCAGGAGCCCCGCCGCGGTGTAGATCGTCCAGGGCGCCCCGTGGGCAAGGGTCAACAGCAGGTAGCACGACGCCGAGAAGAGCGAGCCCGCAACCAGCAAGGCTTTGGACCCCACCCGCTTCGAGAGCCGGCCGGTCAGGGGCGCGACCACGACCATCGCCGACGCGAAGGGGAGGAGGTACAGGCCCGACTGCGTGACCGAGGCCCCGAACCCGTAGCCCACCGACGTGGGCGTCTGCGCGAATTGGGGCACCGTGATGAACATGGCGAACATGCCGAAGCCGAAGAGCAGCGCAGCCAGGTTGGTGCTCCACACGGCGGGGATGCGCATCATGCGCATGTCCACCAGGGGGGAGCGCGACACGGATTCTGACCAGATCCAGAGTCCGAGCAACACCGCCGTGGCGGCGAAGAGCGCGAGCACGGTTGTGCTGTGCCAGCCCCACGTAGGCCCGTACGAGACCGCGAGCAACCCGGTGACCAGCCAGCCCGACATGAGCAGCGCACCGAGCCAGTTGATGTGCCCACCTGTGCGTACGAGCGATTCGGGCACGAAGACGGAGGTGGCGATCGTGGCGCCGAGCGCCATCACCAAGGGCAGCCAGAACAGCCAGTGGTAGGACAGGTGCTCGAGGATCGGTCCCGCCAGGAGGATGCCGCCGCCGACGCCCAGCCCCAGGATGGCCGACAACACCCCGATCGCTCCGGCGACGCGCTCGGGCGGGAACTCGTCGCGGATGATGCCGAAGGCCAGGGGGAAGACGGCGCCGGCCGCGCCCTGAATGACGCGACCGACGAGCATGACAGTGAGCGAGGTCGCCACTGCGCTGACGAGTGTGCCGACGCTGAGCGCGATCAGCACGATCACCATCATCTTCTTCTTGCCCGTCGCGTCGCCGAGACGACCCAGAATGGGCGTGGCGATGGCCGCGCTGAGCAGATAGGCGGTGAGCAACCAGCTCGCGCTGTCCTCTGAGGTGTGGAGCGTGTGCTCGAGTTGGGGAATGGCCGGGATGATCAGTGACTGCAACAGGCTGAACGCGAGCGCGGCTGTCGCGAGGACGACGAAGGTGACACCGGAGTGAGTTCGCGTGCTGGCCATGTGGTGGGTCCCCCAGAGCCGGAACCCCAAGTTCCGGTTAGGCTAGCAAAAGCGGAACGGCCGATTCCTGATGATCGGCCCCACGGCGCCGGACACCGCACGACCAGAGAGGGATATCCCCGCGCATGACCCAAGTGGTGGCACCGCACGGCGCCGTCAACGAGCGGCACAAGTGGATCGCGCTCTTCATCACGACGCTCGGCGTGCTCATGGCGACCATCGACGCCTCCATCGTCCTGATCGCGCTCCCCGCCATCTTCCGTGGGATCCACCTCGATCCCCTCCTGCCCTCCAACACCTTCTTCTTGCTCTGGATGATCCTGGGTTTTCTCATCGTCACCAGCGTGCTGGTCGTGAGCCTGGGCCGCCTCGGGGACATTTACGGCCGCGTGCGCATGTACAACCTCGGCTTCGCCGTCTTCACCTTCTTCTCGCTGCTGCTGAGCATCACCTGGATGACAGGGACCGCCGGAGGGATCTGGCTCATCGTCATGCGCATCTTCCAGGGCGTCGGTGCGGCACTCCTCTTGGCCAACTCGGCCGCCATTCTCACCGACGCCTTCCCGCCCGATCGTCGCGGTTTCGCGCTCGGCATCAACCAGGCGGCAGCCATCAGCGGGACCTTCATCGGGCTGCTCCTCGGCGGCCTCCTCGCCCCCATCAACTGGCGCCTGATCTTCCTCGTCTCGGTGCCCATCGGCCTCTTCGCGACGATCTGGGGCTACTTCGCCCTCCACGAGGTCGAGCGCGGCTCACATGCCAAGATCGACTGGGCGGGCAACATCACCTTCGCCATCGGGTTGATCCTCGTGATGGTCGGCATCACCTACGGGATCGAGCCCTATGGCCATCATCCCATGGGGTGGACGAACCCGCTGGTCCTGGCGGAACTCGGCGTCGGGGTGGCGTTCCTCGTCTTGTTCTGCTTCATTGAGGCCCACACCGACGAGCCGATGTTCCGCCTGCAGCTGTTCAAAATCCGGGCCTTCAGCGCTGGCGTGCTCGCGAGCTTCCTCGGCGCCTTGGGGCGCGGTGGCCTGATGTTCATGCTGATCATCTGGCTGCAAGGCATCTGGCTCCCCCGGCACGGGTACGCCTTCGAGGTGACGCCGCTCTGGGCCGGGATCTTCATAATCCCGCTCACCGCCGGGTTCATGATTGCCGGTCCGCTCTCGGGGATCCTCTCGGACCGCTACGGCCCGCGTCCATTCGCGACCTTCGGGATGCTCGGCACTGCCGTCTGTTTCGCTGTGTTCGAACTGGTGCCGATCAACTTCTCCTACCCCACCTTCGGGGTGTTGCTGTTCGTCACCGGCGTCTGCATGTCCTCGTTCGGCTCGTCGAACCGCACCGGCGTCATGAACAGCCTGCCCGCCCAGGACCGCGGAGCGGGGTCCGGGATGAACACGACCTTCCAGAATTCGGCGCAGGTCCTCTCGATCGGGATCTTCTTCACCCTGATCATCGTCGGGCTGACCGACACCCTCCCGGCTGCGCTCGTCAAGGGCTTGACCGCCCACGGTGTCCCGGCGGCTACGGCCGTCTCGATCTCACACCTGCCGCCAGTGTCGACGCTGTTCGCGGCGTTCTTGGGCTACAACCCTGCGAGCCACCTCCTCGGGCAGCACGTGCTCTCCCAGCTCGCACCGCACCAGCGCGCCACTGTGACCGGCGAACGCTTCTTCCCGAGCCTCATCGCCGACGCGTTCCGCAATGGACTGCACACCGCGTTCGACTTCGGCATCGTCATGTGCCTGATCGGTGCAGCGGCATCGTGGACCCGGGGCGGCAAAGCGCCCTACCGCGAGTCGGCCGACGAATTGATCAGCGCGGACCTGATCCCCGAGCCGGCCGCAACCTGAGCCAGCCGCAACCTGAGCCGGCCGCGACCTGACCTCGGCCCTGACTGAGCTCGCCCGACCTCACACCCGTGCAACACGTTGGCGCGCCGACGAGGGCGTACGCTCAGCTTCCGGGCACCGCCATGCCCACGATCGGCCGGTTCAGCACGAGAGAGCCCGTGGAGCCGTAGAACCCGGCGTCGCCGTAATCAAAGACGCCGCCGTCGCCCGCCACCAGCCAGTAGCCCCGTCCGTCCGCGGTCGCCGCCATGGCCACCACCGGCTTGTTGAGCGCGAGCGAGCCGGCCGAACCGAAGAAGGACGCGTCGCCGAAATTGAAGATGCCGCCGTCGCCGGCCGCCAGCCAATAGCCCTTTCCGTCCGGCGTGACCGCCATGCCCACGATCGGGCGGTTGAGCGTCATGCTGCCGGTCGAGCCGTAGAACCCGGCGTCCCCGTAGCTGAAGATGCCGCCGTCACTCGCGACCAGCCAATAGCCCTTTCCGTCCGGCGTGGCCGCCATGCCCACGATCGGGCGGTTGAGCGTCATGCTGCCGGTCGAGCCGTAGAAGCCGGCGTCCCCGTAGCTGAAGATGCCGCCGTCACTCGCGACCAGCCAATAGCCCTTTCCGTCCGGCGTGGCCGCCATGCCCACGATCGGGCGGTTGAGCCTCATGCTGCCGGCCGAGCCGTCGAAACCGGCGTCCCCGTAACTGAAGATGCCGCCGTCGCTGGCCACCAGCCAGTAGCCGCCACTGTCCTTGGTCAGTGCCATGCCCACCACAGGGCGGTTCAGTGGTCGGCCTCCCTCGGAACCGCAGAAAGGCAGATTGCCGTAGTCGAAGATCCCGCCGTCGGACGCCACCATGTCGACGCCGTACGGAGAACTGCTCGGTGCGTTGCACGGCACCTCGCCGTCGACATTGGGGAGCTGAATCGGCGCCACGAACAGCCGCCTCGCCGCCCCGCACGAATAGTTTGTGCAGCCCGCGCTGCCGCCCTGCCACGCCGCGTACGCGAGCCAGAAGTTTCCGTCAGCATCCGAGAACACGGAGCCGCCACCAGGGCCGAGCACCGATCCGTAGGTGCCGAGGATCTGCGTTTGTAGACCACAAGGACCGAGCGGGCCGCTGCAGGTCGTGATGCCCTCCGAGTAGCTGGTCGAGGTGTAGATGCCGGCCGAGAACCCGAGATAGAAGCCGCCACCGGCCGCGGCCATTGAGGGGTCCTCAACCGTCGTCTCCCAGGGATAGGCGACAGTGTCGTTGGTGAGGAGAAGGCTCGGACTCGAGCCAGGCGCGAATCCCGTCCCGCTCGAGTTCAGCTGCTGGGACCAGATGTAGGCCGGTAAAGACGAGCCACCGTCGTTCTGCTTCCACACCAAGTAGGCGAGTCCAGAGCTCGGGTCGACGAAGGGTTCGGGGTCGATCGACCCCGTTGGTTGGCACTCGATCGGGCTGTTCGCGACGTCGGCGAACTGGACGTCGTGCGGCGTGATGTTCGGGGCCGTCGCCACCGCAAGGCAATCGAATCCGCTGGCAGAGCCGTGGCCGGCCTGCGCAGCGTCGTAGAACATCACCCAGTGTCCGGCGTAGTGGAAGACGCCAGGAGAGGTCTGCGTGTTCGGCTCCTCCCAAGACGAGGGACTCGGCAACGCAGAGGAGCCCGAACAGGCGCCGGTATAGGGACCGTACCCCGAGTAGGGCGAGGTCGAGACCAGAGCGGCGATGTAGTTGCCAAGTGCGTTGCCGGTGCTGAAGGCGTAGTAGGTGCCGTTTGCGTAGACGACCTGCGGGTCGGCCGCATCGCCGGTACCGGCGTAGTTGTAGGCGGGCGTCCCCGTCCCACACGCTGGGGGTACGAACGCAGGCGACGCGCTCTGTGCGACCGCCACACCGTGCGACGTCGACGCAGCGGCATAACCCGGCAACATCGTCGCGCATGCTCCCACGACGAGCAGTGCAAGGAGTCCCGTCCTCGCGCCACCGTATTGCTGCATCAATCGACCGACCACCTCGCGCTCGTCCCACCGGGCTTGGCCTGGTCACCGCGAATCAAACGGCCCAGAGAAGGTATCGGCTTTTCGCTGCCACTCCTGAGCAGAGGCCCGTCGGGGTGAGAACCTCCTGAACAGGGCGCAAAGGCGACGAGGGATCTCCCCTTGCAATGGGGCGTGCGAATCAACCAGATGAGGGTCGTCTCCTGTCCGCTCGACCGTGAGCGAGCCCGTTCGCCTAGGCCGAACTGGGAAAAGCCCTGCTCGACTCGTGTCGAGCACGGCTTCTACGCCGCGTGTTGTTCGCACGTCCCCGTCACGGCGCTGCTTTCCGGCGGGGAGGGACAGGGGATCTGTCACCGCCCTTCGCGGTCAGGTGATGCTGCGCGCCCCATCCGACGCGCTGCTCAGCTCGCCGAAACGTCGAAATGTGTTGCAGTAGAAGAGGCGACCGCCCGGCGCGCGCCAGTCAGCCCATTCCGTGTACGCGCTGGTGTCGGTGCCCCCCAGACGCGGCGCGACGTGCTCGATCATGGTCGAGAACGTGGCTTCGGCATCCGCGTTGTCGAATTCGTACAAGTGCATGTACCGAGGGTCGGTCGCAGCCACGTTCTCGTAGACGGAGATCTGTGTGAAACCTGGAATCGCGGCAGCGGCGATGTGGCGGATGTGGACGAAGTCGCCCCAGTCGCGCAAGCGGCGCGCCAGTTCGGGCGCTCGGGGACTGATCCAGACGATCATCAGTCCCAACGTCGGGCCACCGGTCAGGACCCCCTGACTCGGGCGAGTGGTCCGTGCGAAGCAATAGGCCTCAGAGCATTGGGGTTCGGTCGACGGTGCCGCGAACTCCTCATCGGCCTCGACCACGACCAGAGTCCTGCCGTCCCGCACGCGCATAGGTAGGTCGGTGCGGCCGAGCGCGCAGTTCTCCCACCATGTCACGCGATCTGCACCCGAAGACTGCATCAGCGCGTGTGCCCGCGCCAAACACGACTCCGCGGTCGCGTCGCCCAACTCGAGATAGAGCCGCGGGCTAGACCGGTCCTCCACCTGCACGCACCTCCTCGTCGCGTCGCCCCTCGCCGAAAGGGTTGACGCGGTCACGTTAACGGGGACTCGGCGCGCGACGGCACCGGGCGAGCCGCGCGCGTGACGTCCACAACAACGCGGGGCGCACTACCTCGTCGCCCAGCCGAAAGAGGGCCCTTGTGCTCAGGTCACCATGAAATTCGTGGCCGACTTGACGCTGCCGTCGGGCGTCTTGACCTTGATCTTGCCGCTGACGGCACCCGTGGGCACCTTGGTCACGAGACTGGTGGCCGACTTGGAGACGATTGGGGCACTCACTCCACCGAAGGTGACCTTGGACGCGGCCTGGAGGTCGGTACCGGTGATCGTGACCTTCTTGCCGGGCGCGCGACTGCGCTCTATGAAAGGGATCTTCTCAGGCTGTCCCCAGCTTCGCCAGCCCCGGACACATTCTCACGGCATGGCGATGGCGCCCTCGAGCGGTGGCTCATCTCCTCGATTCGCGGTTGCCGAGCCGGCGCCGCGACCGATTCGCCAGAATCCACCGCTATAACTAGAACACCTGCGTCAGTCACGAGACATGGGTGCAGCGGCCCCTCCCCCACCCAAACGAGGGGCCGCTTCGCGTAGGCCCCCTCTGGGGTGGACCCGATGTGAATTCGAGCCTGAGACGAGATTCGAACTCCTGACCTGCGCATTACGACGTAGGTGGACGAATCCCTCTCCGTCCGGCAGGTCCCGCACCGTGTCGCTCCCTCCCGGTCAGGCCGCAGTTGAGGAGGCTCCCTAGGAGCGAGCGGGACCGGCTGGGACCCTATTGATGGGACAGAGTCGAGCTGACTCCATTACACCCGGCCTCTGCGGGGAGGGCATCGTGGGAGTCCACGTGAGGCAATCACCGAGACCAGGTTGGGAAGCCGCACCCTTCGGTCCGGAAGTAACTCATCGACTCTTCTTGTCGGCGTCCGCGCGTCATGGATCGGAGTTCAAACGGGGATTGGCCGATAGTTCGAGAGGATGGCGGGTCTTCGGCTGATGCAGCATTGTCGCCTTTTCGTCACTCAGATTTCCGTTCACGCCACCGGCCGACCCATGACTCTGTGCCACGCGCAAAGGCTCCAGTCGCTTGCGCCGACCTCGATGTCACGAAAAGGTGGATCATGGGACCCGTTCGGGAATTTGTTTCAGCGAGATCAGTGGCTACGAAGTCGTCCACGCGATAAGCCTGTCCGATGGCTGGTCTGCAGCTGGCGGACGAAGTTCCGAAGCGGAAGTTCGATGTGGTGCCAGCAGTGCACCGAACTTTGGGTGAAGTTCATCAACGATCCGAACGGAGGTAGTGATGAAGCGGTACAGAGTGGTGCTGTTCATAGCGGCACTGACCGGAGTGATGATCGGAATGATACTGCCCGCGGGCGCAGAGCAGTCTGACGCCAAGTATTGGGGTTTTTCGTGGCCCAGCACCACTGTCCCCAATCCCACGCTTGACGACTTCCAAGGAACCGTCGTCCAGGTCGCCACGTCGAACTCTACGTGGTACGCCGTCAAGGCGAACGGCGCCGTGAAGGCGTGGGGTGTCGGCGACCATGGGCAGCTGGGCAACGGGACGGAGGAAAACTCCATGACACCGGTCACCGTTCAGTTCCCGGCGGATGTGGACATTGCCTACATGGCCGACACGTCACCGCAGGCATCGGCACTTGCCGTGGACACCACTGGTCAGGTCTGGGGATGGGGATCGAATGCCTATGGCGAACTCTGTACCTCCACCAAGCACATTGACGTTCCCATCAAACTTCCGTTCACCGCAGCGACGGCTATCGCTGGTGCTGGTGATCACACACTCGTGGTGAACGACGGTGCGCTCGAAGCGTGTGGTGGCAACGGGGACGGTGATCTTGGCGACGGCAGCACCACGCCGTCCTACACGCCCATCACCATTCCCTTGACCGGTGTCACGTCGGTGTACGCGTCTTGGCGCAACTCTGCTGCTCTGACGGCTACCGGCCAGCTCTATTCGTGGGGTTACAACGGGCTCGGTGAAGTTGGCAACAGTACGATGACCGATGCCCCGTCACCCGTGCCCATCACCCTTCCGGCTGCGATCACGTCGGTCGCACTGGGTGGCTCAGGTGCGTCGAACGGCCAGATTTTGGCGATCGCCGGTGGGCAAATGTACGCATGGGGTAGTGATGCGTGGTCACAGTTGGGGGACCGACAGACCACGACGGCCGTGACGTCACCCGAAACGGTCAGTACGCCCGAACCGTTCGTCACCGTGAAGACAGGTGGTCAGACTTCGTACGGCATCGGTGCAACCGGGAACCTGTGGGCATGGGGTGACAACTCCACCGATCAAATCGGCGCGGCCTACCCGTCATCTGACCCGACATCTGTTGAGATAGCCACCGGAATCATGCAGGTGTCCACCACACTTGCCACGGTGGAGGACTTGTCGTGAAGCATGAAGCACACGGTCGCTTGCGACCGGAGTGAGGGCCCGACTAGGTAACCCGACTAGGTAAAAGGAAGCCGGAGGTCGGATTCGAAACGGACGACCTGCGCATGAGGAGTGGTGCAGCGAGACCGTATCGGCGGCATCCCGCTCGAGGTCTTGCCGCGGCCGTCGTCCTAAATCCAACCTCGCTCGTCGGCGACCCGATGGGCGTCGAGTCGATTGCGGGCGAAAGTCTTGGCGATAGCCGCCGATAGGTAGTTCCTCGAATCGCCTCGACGGGTCCGTAGAACTTGACCAGTCCGACGAGCTCGACGCCACTGTGGGTCTCCCTGACCGTGCTCACAAAGTCCATGGTGACGGGAACCCCGCCGATTCGGTAGTGAGGCGACTCACAAAGCACTGATGACATTTGTCACAGGGAACGGACGCACGAGCGTCGTCCCGGACCCACGGCTCGAAAGTCGTGGTGTCGTTCACCACCAAGTCGGCCGGCGTCCCGGTGAAACGGTCCCCGGACCAACCTCGGCGTACGCGCTTCCGACTTGATGGTCACGCCCTTGGGCGAGAAGGACACCTTCGCGGTGCTGGGCGCCGTTCCGGTGATCTCGGAACCAGGATCACACTGGCTGTTGAGTGTTGAGGCGGGATCCCATTTGTAGCGGAGTCGGACGACCGAGTAAGGCCGTAGAGTATCCGCCGGCTGATCGAGGAGGGACCTTGGAGCAAGAACGGGATCCGGCCAGCGGTACCCATCGGCGCGGACAAGCAGACCTTAGCGAGGAAGTCGCGCTCAATACGCTCGATGAGAAGGCGAGATACGAAAGGTACGACCAGCTTCAGCTTGCGATGCCAGGGGTGTGGGAAGCGATCGGCCAACACGAAGAAAACGAGTCAGTCGTCATCCTCCCGAGTGTGACACTCGACCGCATCGTTGAGCGCTCGGGCGCCCTGATGCAGGCCTACGAAGAGCGGTTTCTCTTCATGCTCTTCTTGTTGCGGCAACCGCGCCTGAAGCTCATCTACATCACCTCTCAGACGATTGCCCCGACCATCATCGAGTACTACCTGTCGCTGCTGCCCGGGGTCATCCCGAGCCATGCTCGCGCTCGCTTGTCTCTGATCGTAGCCAACGATTCCTCGGACAAGCCCCTCAGTACCAAGCTGTTAGAGAGGCCGCAGCTCCTTCGGCGGATCAGATCGCTTATCCCTGACCCCGCCCTCTCACACCTGGTGCCCTACAACACGACGACCCTCGAGCGCGACGTTGCCCTGGCGTTGGGCATACCGGTATTCGGAGCCGACCCCAGGCACTTTCACCTTGGTACGAAGTCAGGGTGCCGTCGCCTCTTCGCCGAAGTGGGCGTTCCTCATCCCGCAGGCGTGGAGGATCTGAGGTCCGTCAACGACCTCGTCGGTGCATTGGCCGAAATGCGCGCGACCGACCCCGAAATCAAAGCGGCGATCGTGAAGCTCAATGAAGGGGTGTCTGGTCAGGGGAACGCTCAGATTGACCTGGCCGATCTCCCTCCGCCCGGCGCGGCAAACGAGACCTCGGAGCTCGAGACTCGGGTCGCCACCATGGAACTCGAGAGCCGCGACGCCTCTGTCGAGTCCTACGTGGAAAAGCTGGAAGAGCGTGGGGGAATCATCGAGGAAATGCTGCTCGGTGAAGTACTGAGCCCCAGCGTCCAGCTACGGGTGACGCCACTCGGTGGGGTGGACGTCTTGTCGACTCACGACCAGATCCTCGGCGGCCCGAAGGGTCAGAGCTATCTCGGCTGTCAGTTCCCCGCCGATCCCGCGTATGCCGCCCAGATCATTGAGCCCGCCAAACGGATCGCAGATCGTCTCGCCCATAGCGGTGTGCTCGGTCGCTTCGCCATCGACTTCGTCGTGGTTCGGCAACCCGACCAGTCATGGAAGGCGTACGCGATAGAACTCAATCTCCGCAAGGGGGGCACGACCCACCCGTTCCTGACGCTGCAGTTCCTGACAAACGGATCCTTCGACAGCGAGTCGGGCACCTACAGGGCGACAAACGGCACCCCGAAATATCTGGTGGCGACCGATCACCTCGAGTCGTCTGCCCTGCAAGCACTCGCTATCGATGACGTCTTCGACATCGTCGCTCGGCGCGGACTTCACTTCGACCAGTCGCGCCAGAGCGGCGTGGTCTTCCACATGATCAGCTCAATCACGGAGTGCGGGCAGATAGGCATCACCAGCATCGCCGATTCGCCCGAAGAGGCGGACCGGATCTACAACGAGGCTGAGAAGGTCCTCCTGGCAGAGGCGGAGGCGGCGCTCGAGGCGGTCACGCTGCCCTCCTGGGTCGGCGGGGGCGGCACGCGGGCCTGAGACGACTGATCAGGGCCACTCCAGGAGTCTCAGCTCGCCGATTCCGTCCTCCGAGACGGTGGTCGTACCGGCCGCAGATTTCGCGCTTGCCGACGTTGGCCTCGTACTGGTCGGCGAAGATCCTCGACATGGCGATCTTCCCCCCGCGAAGGACGTCGGCGAGCCGGATGCAATCGTCGATGGACCCGCCGACGTAGTCGTGACCGTGAGCTCGAAGGATCCGGGTCACCGACCCGTGGCCGAGCGCGATGTTGTGCACCGGGATGGGTAACTCCCCGCTGCCCTTCAGAGCAATTGCTTCGTTCCGCCACTGCACGTCAAACTGAAGTCGTCTTGCCCATTCCGCCGCCTCCCTGGGCTCATCGAACACGAGCAGATAGCCGTTGCGGACCGGGCGAACGACGACGCAGCCTGCCCCGTGTGTGCTGACCTGTCGAGCGACGATCCGATCGTATGCCGCAATCATGGACCGCCATGCGCCCTGCTCCTGGTCGACGGCCGTCTCTTCCAGGTCGGTACAGACGACCGCCTTGTGCGTCGATTTGCTCGCCCACGATTCATCAGACGAAGAGAACAGACCGCGGATCTTGGCGTCGAGCAACGGGCTAAGAGCCTCGACGAGGTACTCGTACTCGTCCTCGTCGATCCGCTCGCCCGAAAATCCCGAGGAGTCCAGTCGGTATCCGCCCATGGCGGCGTGCGAGGGACACAGGAAGTAGTCCTCCACCAGCAACCGCTTCAACCGGTCGTCGACACTCAGCTCGGGCGAGAGGAGAACGCTCCGCACTCGCGTTCCAACGGCTCGCCGTGCTGAATCAGTGGTCTTTCCCCTCGCGATCAGATCGCTTTCCAGGTCACGAGCAAGCCGGTTCAGACGGAGTACGTCGGCGTGGGTCTTGAGGAAGTACGTGTAGGTGACATCCTGGCTCAAGTTCGTCACCATGGCGCGTCGTACATCGGGGTTCCGATCGCCGAAGAAGTTCGCTGCGATCACCCAGAAATGCCCGCTGGGCGGACAAGACATCTCCCACTCACCGAGTGCGGGAACCGAACTGCGGTCGTCGTCGGGCTGTCCGCCACCACGCCAGATGCCAAGGACTTGCTCGACGAGTGTGTGGAGCTCGTACGAGTAACCAAGATCGACCAGGAACTGAAGCAGTCTTTTCTGGCCCACCGAGGCGGCATAGCGGTACTCGCCTGAGCGATCCACGAACTCGCTCGAGCGGTAGGACCACGATTCGCCTTTGTCGAACAAGAACCACCCACCGAGATTCGGCCACGTCGGCAGTCGGTCCACTGTCAAAACGGGACTCCCGTCCGCGGGACTCTCAGACTTAGGGAAATCGATCGAGTGGTGGATCTCGATCGGACTCGTCGCCAACCGGTGAACGTCCCGAAGCGGTCCCGACCGGAGCGCGTCTGGGTCGGCGATCCTCACGGGGTTCGCTTCTTGCCATGTGCCGCCGGGTTGCAACACCCCGATCACTCGTTCGAGTTCGACCACCGCGCCTGACCAGTCCGTCATTGCCACCAGGATTCTTGTCAACGAGTCGACGGCGTCGGCCTCCAGATCCGTTCCGTTGGTGAGGCGCATCGTGGAGAACGTGTCGAACACCTCACGTTGTCCGGTACCGGGCGTATGGTACCGGTACGTCTGTGCGAAGGCTCGATCCTCGCGCTGCGGGCCGCCGGAGTACCGCAGGATTCGGTTGAACTTCATCGGAAAATGAGCGGGTCCGTCCTCTGACGCTCCTTCGAGATCGACCAGGGTCTCGAAGATGGCGGCGGTGTTACTTCCGCCGTCAATATGCAGGTGAATGTCTCCCGGAACCCGGAACGCTCCCAGTGGAGTGCCCGCGCTTCGGTACGAGGTCATGACGTCCGTAGAAGCTTTCTTGGTCGCCGGGCTCTTCTGACGACCGTCGCTCTTGGGTTCGACGTCTGCCGACGATGCCGGAGCGACCTCAAAATCGTCGCGGAGAGATGGATGACACACTTGGTACAGCTGAACGGGAACTGCGAAGTCCTTCAACGTGAAGTGCCCGAGATCCTTGAGTGACGTAGAAGCTGGTAGGGCCTCAGCTGCCGCGACGGCCGTTGCCTGGGACGCGAGGATCTGGCCACCCTGAGCCTCCGCTTTGACTCGCGCCGCCTGATTGACCGCCAGCGCCACGTACTTTCCGTTCCTCGGCGAGGCCTCCCCAGTATGAAGACCCATGCGAACGGTCAAGGTGACTCCGTTAGGCCACCGTTCCGCTGCCAGAGCAGCCTGTCCGGCGACACAGGCGGCGAGTGCCGAGCGCGCACTCGGAAAAACGAAGAACAGCCCGTCACCTTCCGCGTCGACAAACGCTCCACGGTTGTCCAGAACGATTCTTTGCAGAATCTCCTGGTGCCGGTCCTGCAGGAGTTTGTATTGCACCTCCTGCAGCTGTCGAAGAAGTTGGGTCGATTTCTCGATATCTGTGAAGAGGAACGTAACGGTGCCCGCGGGCAGGTTCGAGTCGGGGCTCTGCGACCGGAGTCTCATCGGCGCCCCTTCGCTCGTCTAATGTCCCAACCCATCGCCCGCAGGGGGAGGCGAAAGGGGTCACCGCCTTGTCGGCACCTAGCCCCTCTGCTCATGCGAACCCCCCGAAATAGTTCGTCCTCCTCGGGGACACGATGATGCCACGGCCTCGAGAAGCTGTCGAGAATCGGCCCAGGTCACACCAGGGTCGCTCGCGCCGCCGGCGAGTCCCGCCGTAAAGATGGTCCCGTCGAATGCGTGACGCCTCCACCTCGGCGGCGCCGAGACGCTCCCAAGCACGACGCGACGTCATGCGGGTTCTCCGCGCCTTGGTCTCTGAGCAATTCGCCCTCTTCACAACAACTATTACGACCCGACCTGCCAATTGCAGGAGCTGAACAATCACTCAAGCGCGTTTGGCATTGTGGCTTCTTGCTGATCCGCGCGATTGAGCCAGACTGAACCGAGCATGTCCGAACGACTCGTCTGGTACGCCACGTACGGCTCGAACCTTTGTAAGGCCCGCTTTATGCGTTACATAACTGGCGGCCGTCCGCCAGGAGTTTTGCATTCGCATGACGGAGCCCGTGACAAGAGGCCTCCTCGGGCGGACATGAGTCTGGCGCTCCCGCTCCAGCTCTACTTCGCCGGGACCTCGAAAGTCTGGAACGGCTCTCCCTGCTTTGTCGACACCGTTGTGACGCCGGGCGCATTCAGCCATGCCCGCGCCTATCTGATCGCATGGCAACAATTCGAAGACGTCGTCGCTCAAGAGAATGGCCGCCTGAGCGTCCCGATCGAACTCGGGCCCGACGACCTGGTCCCCGGCTCGACCCACCAAATCGGCAATGATCGTTACGAGAACGTGCTCTGCCTAGATACTCTCGAAGGCGTTCCAGTGCTGAGCCTCACCTCCCCGTGGTCAATGTCTTCGGCCAAGATCGATGCTCCCAGCACCGCATACCTCAAGGTCCTGGTTACCGGTCTGCGCGAGGTGCACGGACTTGCCGATGAGGAGATCATCGCTTACTTGGGCGCTGCGCCGGGGTGCAGCGAGCGCTTGGTCACTCAGGCCATCTGAAATCTGACACACACCCACAGCGATACCGAAAGTTGCGTACCTGCGCTCGACCCACGTCGCTCATTCGGACGAAACGCACCCACACACGCGATCCGATGAACCGCTGAGATCCAAGGCTGCTTCCCGAGCCCGGAGTCTGATGTTCTGAACTGGAGCCTGAGAGCGGATTCGAACCGCTGACCTGCGCATTACGAGTGCGCTGCTCTACCGACTGAGCTACCCAGGCAGATGTCCCCTCCGACCAGGTACGGATCCTTCACGACCCGGGCGGACGACGGTCAGTCAGTGTACGCGCGGCGAGGGGAGGCCATTGACCCGGTGCACCGCTCAGCGACTGCCGAACGCACTCCTCCGGTACCGTCGCCGGCGACGTTCCATTTGTGCTGGTCATGGGCCGGCATCCGCCGTGACGTGAGCCTGATCTCCGCGCACCTCTGCCGCCCCTATGCCGCCAAGGTGGACAGGCGCACGAAGAGCGACTGCAGGAGCAATGCCTCGTTGGGGTTGCGCACCAACGACTCCGTCGTCTCGGTGATCATCCCGATCGCGTCGGCTGCACCGCGCACGTCGGGATCGCCCACCGCGACGTCCCCTGCCTCGGCTGCGCTCACCACCCGACCGCGATACGAGCGCGCCAGGACGCCGAGGCCGGCGCGCAGCGCGTCGGTGCGGAACCGCCGCTCTTCGCGTTGATGCTGCTCCACAATCTCTTTACGGCCGGGAAGACCTCGCTCGCCCATCTCCTTGGCGGCCACCGCGAGCGCGTCGATCTCGCGGCGCGTGCTCGGCCCGCAAGGGCTCGACGGCGCGGTCAGCTGACTCGAGCACGCGCCGGGTCAGGCCGGCCGCCGTCGTGCCTTCGCCGCGCAGCTGGTCGGGCACCGATGCCCACAACTCGACCCGGGCCGCCACGTCGGGATCGTCGACCATGACCCGCGCGCGCTCGGGATTGCCCCCGCTGCTGTCGGCGACGACCGCCGCCATGTCGGGTGGCACGCCCGACGCGGTGAGCCAGGCCACCAGCCCGGCGCGTGCGACCGGCGGGAAGTCCACTTCGACGCACCGGCTGGCCACGGTGACCAGCTCTGGCACCACCTGGTCGGCCAGCAGCACGAAGACGGTGTCGCCCGGAGGTTCCTCGAGCGTCTTGAGCAGCGCCGGTGCGCGCAGCGCAGCGAGGTGCACGTCGAGAACAACGATGACCTGGCGTGCCGCATGCAGCGGACGGCGTTGCGCGAGGGAGACCACCTGGCGGATGTCCGCGATGGAGACGGAGGCACCGCTGCGGCGGACGATATGGAGGTCGGGGTCGGTCCCGGCCAGAGCGGCCCGGCACGTGGCGCACGCACCACAACCTCCCTCTGGGCACAGCAAGGCAGCGGCAAAGCCGTGAGCCGCCGCCAGGCCACCGTTGCCGGCCGGCCCGCGGAAGAGGTAGGCGTGCACAGGGTTGGCCGCCGCGGCGCACAGCGCGTCGACCGCCTCGTCCTGGCCGACCACGCCGGCGAAGAGCGCCCGGACCGGGCGCTCGCTGGTCACCGGCCGGGCACCGGCGCGTCGTCGAACCGCGCGCGCACGGCCTCCACGATATGGGTGGCCAGCTCCGGAATGGTCGCCTCGCCGTCCACTACCAGCCAGTGGTCGGGTTCGGCGGCCGCCTGGGCGAGGAACCCCTCGCGCACCCGCGCTGCGAAAGCCGGGCCCAGGCGCTCCATCCGGTCCAGCCGCTCGGCGCCGCCCTGTCCGGCGGCGAGCCGCGCCGCCGCCACCTCGACCGGGACGTCGACGAGGATCGAGAGGTCAGCCGCCAAGCCGTCGGTGGCCCAGTCGATCAGGTCGCGCAGGGCGGCCGGGTCGAGGCCGCGCCCATACCCCTGGTAGGCGATCGTCGAGCCCGCATAGCGGTCGCTCACGACCCACTCACCGGCGGCCAGCGCCGGCGCCAGCACCTGGTGCACGTGCTCGGCCCGGTCCGCCGCCAGCAAGAGCGCCTCGGCTCGCGATGACGTGGCGGGGGCATCGGGTGCGAGCAGCAGCTCGCGCACGCGCGCGCCGAGGTCCGTGGCACCCGGCTCTCGGGTCAACCGTGCGCCGAGGGTGTCGGCCAGGGCGCGCGCCTGAGTGGACTTCCCGCAGCCGTCAATGCCCTCGAGCGCGAGCAGGCGACCTCGGGCGCCCATGTCAGAAGGTGTCGGTCGGCGCTGCCTTCATCGCCGGATCTGCGGACGCGTCCCCGGTGCCGCGTGCAGTCTTCTTCGTCCCCGCCGCCTTCTTCGTTGTCTTCTTGGCTGTTTTCTTCGTTGTCTTCTTGGCTGCCTTCTTCGCCGGCGCCGTCTTCTTGCCTGCTTTCTTTTTGCGCGTCGACGGCCCGGCGGCGCGGCGCTCTGCCAGGAGTTCGGAGGCTCGGTCCATCTCGATCGCCTCGACGGAGTCACCCTTGCGCAGGCTGGCGTTCGTCGTGCCGTCGGTCACGTAGGGGCCGAAGCGTCCGTCCTTCACGACGACGGGCAGGTTCGTGACGGGGTCGGTGCCGAGCTCGCGCAGGGGTGCCGCGGCCACGCGTCCCCGGCGCTGTTTGGGCTGCGCGAACAGGGCCCGGGCCTCGTCGAGCGTGACGGTGAGGAGCTGATCCTCGCTCGTCAGGCTGCGCGTGTCGGATCCACGCTTGACGTACGGGCCGAAGCGACCGTTGTGGGCGACGACGTCCTCACCGGTCTCGGGATCGCTGCCCACCGTGCGCGGGATGCGCAGCAAGTCGAGCGCCTGCTCGAAGGTGAGCGTCGCCGGATCCATGGACGAGAACAACGACGCGGTGCGCGGCTTCTCGCCCCCGTCAGTCATCTCGCCAACCTGTACGTACGGACCGAAGCGGCCCGCCTTCACCGAGATCTCGAGCCCGCTGTCGGGGTCGGTGCCCAGGACGCGGTCGTTGGAGGGTGCCGCCAGGATCTCCTCGGCACGCTCGATGGTGAGCTCGTCGGGCGCCACGTCGTCGGGGACGGAGGCTCGGTCATCGCCGCGCTGGAGGTAGGGCCCGTAGCGGCCGACGCGCGCGACGATCGGCTGTCCGTCGCTGCCGTCTCCGAGCGGAATGGAGTTGACCTCGCGGGCGTCGATCTCGGCGAGGTGGGCCGCCACCGTCGCCTTCAGCCCGAGCGTGTCGACCTCGGTGCCGTCGCTCGCCATGGCACCGGGGGCCTCGCTCCCGAAGTAGAAACGCGTGAGCCAGGGAAGGACCTCTTCGGTGCCCGACGCGATCTCGTCGAGATCGTCCTCCATCGCCGCGGTGAAGCCGTAGTCGACGAGATTGCCGAAGTAGCGCTCGAGCAGGCCGACAACGGCGAACGCGGTGAAGCTCGGGACGAGGGCGGTGCCCTTCTTCCAGACGTAGCCGCGGTCGAGGATGGTGGCGATCACGCTTGCATACGTGGACGGCCGCCCCACACCGAGCTCCTCCATCGCCTTGACGAGCGACGCCTCGGTATAGCGGGCGGGCGGCTGCGTGGAGTGCGAGCCCGGCTCGAACGCCGTGCCCTCGACGCGGTCGCCCGCGGCCAGCGCGGGCAGGACCATCTCTTCTGGGCTGTCGGTATCGGGGTCGTCCTCGTCGCGACCTTCTTGGTACGCCCGCAGGAACCCCGAGAAGGCGATGACCCGTCCGCTCGCCGAGAACTCCGCTTCTTCTCCTGCCACCGGGCCGCTGGGCACGTCGGCCACCAGCCGCAGCTGCGCGCTGGTCCCGGTGGCGTCGTTCATCTGCGAGGCCACCGTGCGCATCCAGATCAGCTCGTACATGCGAAGCTCGTCACCCGACAGCTGCCGGCCGACCTGTTCGGGCGAGCGGAAGGTCTCCCCCGCCGGGCGGATCGCCTCGTGCGCCTCCTGTGCGTTCTTCACCTTGCGCTCGTAGCGCCGGGGCGCGTCGGGCACGTAGGCGGCGCCGAACATCTCGCGCGCTTGACTGCGCGCCGCGGTGAGCGCTTGCTCCGAGAGCGTGGTCGAATCGGTCCGCATGTAGGTGATGTAGCCCTGCTCGTAGAGGCGCTGGGCCACCTGCATGGCCCGCTGTGCACTGAAGCGGAGCTTGCGGCCGGCTTCCTGCTGCAGCGTCGATGTCATGAACGGTGCGGCAGGCGAGCGCCGGAAGGGGCGCTCGGTCACTGACCGCACGGTGAAGGTCTGGCCCGTCAAGGCGGTGGCGACCGAGGTCGCGGCGTCTTCGCCCAGCACCCGCACCGTCGACTTGCCTGACTGTTCGCCCTGCTCGTCGAAGTCCTTGCCGGTGGCGACGGCGGTCCCACCAAGGGTGACCAGCGTGGCCCCGAAGCCGTTCGGCGCCGCCGCGTTGGCGAAGCTGCCCTCGACCCCCCACCAGGTGGCGGAGCGGAACCGCATCCGGGCCCGCTCGCGCTCGACGACCATCCGCGTGGCCACGCTCTGCACGCGACCGGCCGACAACCGAGGCATGACCTTGCGCCACAGCACCGGCGAGACCTCGTAGCCGTAAAGCCGGTCGAGGATGCGGCGGGCCTCCTGGGCGTCGACCAGCCGGCGGTCGAGGCTCACGCCACTCTTCGACCGCGCGAGCGATGGCCGCCGGGGTGATCTCGTGGAAGACCATGCGCTTGACCGGCACCGTCGGTGAGAGCACCTCGGACAGGTGCCACGCGATCGATTCACCTTCACGGTCCTCGTCGGTCGCGAGATACAGCTCGTCCGCACCCTTGAGGAGCTTCTTGAGGTTGGCCACCACCGACTTCTTCGGTGACGACACGACGTAGAGGGGTTTGAAGCCGTTGTCCACGTCGACACCGAGGCGTGCCCACGACTCCCCTTTGTAAGCCGCCGGCACTTCGTCGGCACCGCGTGGCAAGTCGCGGATGTGGCCGACCGACGACTCGACGATGAAGTCGGGACCGAGCATCCCGCCGATCGTGCGCGCCTTGGCAGGCGACTCGACGATCACGAGCGCCTTACCCACGACGCACCTCGAGTGGGATCGGTCTGGACGGAGAAACGGAGGGCATGGTCACGTCAGAGTGGGGGTCCGCCGCCCTGCCTGTCAAGGGCGGCTGCTTCTGGCACGTCTCCTGGCGAACGATCTCTCAGCTGGCTGAGCAGGTCAATCGACCGCCGCGACGGCCGACTCTGCCGGTGTCGAGTCAGCCGCGTCTGAGTCCATCGCCTCGGATCCCCGCTTGGAGAAGGCGAGCGCCGCCAGCAGCACGACGAGGGAGGCCCCCGCGATGCCAAGGCGCGCGCCGGTGTCGTGGCGCAGCGAAATGACCGCGGGCAGGATGAGGAGCGAAACGAGGTTCATCACCTTGATCATCGGGTTCAACGCCGGGCCCGCCGTGTCCTTGAACGGGTCGCCGACCGTGTCACCGATGACGGCAGCCTTGTGGGCCTCTGAGCCCTTCCCGCCCTCGTTCCCGTCCTCGATGTACTTCTTGGCGTTGTCCCACGCGCCACCCGAGTTCGAAAGCGTGTTGGCCATCAATTGGCCGGTCAGGATCGTGCCGGCCAGGAAGGCCCCGAGCGCGAGATAGTTGATCCCGAACCCCACGATCACGGGGGCGAGGATCGCGAGCAGGGCGGGCGTGGCCAACTCGCGCTGGGCTGCAGCCGTGCAGATGGAGATGACCCGTCCATATTCGGGCTTCTCGGTGTAGTCCATGATCCCGGGGTGTTCGCGGAACTGGCGCCGCACCTCGAGCACCACGGTCCCCGCCGAACGACCGACGGCGCGGATCGCCAGAGACGAGAACAAGAACGCGATTGACCCGCCGATCAGAAGTCCAATGAAGGTCGTCGGGTTCGCCACGTTGATCTGGATCACGCTGAAGAGCTTCGAGCCAGTTGCGTGCAGGCTGGGGAGCTGTTCGCCGATGGTCTCGATGAACGACGCGAAGAGGGCGACGGCCGCGATGACCGCCGACCCGATGGCCACACCCTTGGTGATGGCTTTGGTGGTGTTCCCCACGGCGTCGAGGCTCACCATGACGCGCTCCGCCTCGCCGGTGAACTCGCCCGACATCTCGGCGATGCCGGCCGCGTTGTCCGAGACCGGCCCGAAGCTGTCCTCGGAGACCACCATGCCGGCCGTGGCCAACAACCCGATGCCGATGAGGGCGACTAGATAGAAGGTCAGCTCGATGTTGCCGTCGCCCAGCCCGATGGCCACCCCAATCGCGATGGCGATGGCGATGATCGCCCAGACGGAAGACTCCAGTCCGATGGAGATCCCCGCCAGCACCGTGGTGGCAGGCCCCGTGCGTGCCGCCGCCGCGATCTCCTTGACCGGTCCGCGCTCGGTCGAGGTGAACTGTTCCGTGATCTGGCTGGCGACCAAGGAAAGAATGACTCCGGTCAGCACTGCGTAGAACACCTTGAGGTCGTGCACGTAGTACTGCGCCACCAGGAAGGCGCCCACCACCGTCAGCACTGCGGCCAGCCAAAAGCCCCGGTTGATCGGGGCCAGCGCGTTGCGATCGCTCTTGCGCGCCCGCACGACGAGCACGCCGATCACCGAGGCGAAGATCCCGATCGCCGGGACGATGAGTGGGTACAGGACGGCCGCCGTGGGGTTATGGCCGATGGTTCTGAAGGCCGAGTACCCGAGGATGAGAGCCGCGATGATCGTGATCTCGTAGGACTCGAAGAGGTCGGCGGCCATGCCGGCGCAGTCACCGACGTTGTCGCCCACGTTGTCGGCGATGGTCGCCGCGTTGCGCGGGTCGTCCTCGGGGATGCCGGCCTCAACCTTGCCCACGAGGTCGGCGCCGACGTCTGCCGCCTTGGTGAAGATGCCGCCGCCGACACGCATGAACAAGGCGAGCAGCGAGGCGCCGAAGGCGAAGCCGATGAGCACCGCGGTGGCCGAGTTCTGGAAGATGAGCACGATGGCAGTTGCGCCGACCAGGCCGAGCCCGACGCAGAGCATGCCGGTCACGGCGCCGGTGCGGAAGGCGACCCTGAGCGCGGCGGCCATGCCGCCGCCCCGAGAGGCCGCCGCCGCCGTGCGGACGTTGCCCCGGACGGCGATGCTCATGCCGATGAAGCCGGTCAGGCCCGAGAAGGCGGCGCCGAAGAGGAAGCAGATGACCCGATAGAGGCCGTCCTGCTGGAAGGTCAGGGCGACATCGCCGTCGGGCTTCACCACCTTGGTGGCCGTGAAGAAGATCAAGATCGCCAGCGGGATGATGATCATCACGATGGCCCGGAACTGCCGGGCCAAAAACGCCTGGGCCCCCTCCTGGACCGCTTGCGCGATCTCCCTCATCTTGACCGTGCCCTGGTCAAAAGAGAGAACGTTGCGGGCGAGCAGCAAGCCGGCGGCGATGCCGACGATGCCGGCGAACAAGCAGATGTACAGCCAGGTCTTGTCTGCCCCGCCCAGGTGGAAGGCCTGGTAGCCGCCCTCGGCTGCGAGGAGATTGATCATTCCCGGTGTGCCCTTTCTGTTCCAGTACGTCTTGAGTCGAGGAGGCGATGACGACCTCGCCCCTGCGGTGCGGCAGCGCTCGGCACCACGGTGGTCGTTGTCATGACCCCCCTCCGAGGGCGCGCCGGCGAGGTCGCACCCGACGCTAGGCCGCCGGGCACGTTAGCGACTGGCACACGGGCGGGCAATTTCGCCGCGGTCGGGGCGTGCCCTGACCAGGGGCGACGACTCAGGACTCGGCGGGGTCACTGGGTGCGCCCTGTACGAGCTCGAAGGAGGGATTCAACATCGCGGGGCGGCGGCCCCAGGTACCGACCATGCCTTCGGCGACCAGGCGTGCGCCGGGCTCGATCCCGGCGATCTTCGGCCGGCCCTGGAACACGAGAAGGAGGCCGCCGGTGCCGTCGCTCAGGACGCACTCGAGGTTGGAGGTCCCCGCCCGCGGCTGCACCCGGACCGACTTCACCCGCCCGGCGACCCGCAGCCGTTGCCGTGGCACGGCCGAGGCGATGGGCGTCGTCGCGCCGGCTCGTTGCGCCAACGTCGCGTCCGCCGCCAGCACCGCGGTGGGTCGGCGCGGACCGTCCTTGCGGCCCAGACGGTCCACCCCGGTCCGCCCCTCGCTGTCGATCGGCGCCGCGCCGTCCCCCTCCACGCCGCTCAGGCGCGCCCGCTGGACCCAGCGCCCGTAGGAGCGCGCCCGCTCCTCGTAGCGCCCGCCGACCGCAAACGGGACGATGGTGGCGCTGACGTGAGGCACCTGGGCCAGGACCGCCGCGATCTTGTCCGCGGTGCGGTCGTGCAAGACGCGCTGCCAGACGCTGGCGAAACTGCGGCGCGGGAGCAGCACCGTGCACTCGGTGTCCCCGTCGAGCGTGGCGTCGGCCACCAGTTCGATAGCGGCCCGGCCCAGGCGCCGGTCCGGCGTCTCGATGATGTCCAGGGGCAGGCGGGCCAGCCCCAGCCGGCTCCACTCGGCCTCGAGCTCCCGGGAGGCTTTGGTGTCGATGTCGAAGTGCACGGCCCGCAGGTCGTCGGGCGCCAGCGTCCGCGCGTACTGCAGGGCGCGTGCGGTGGCCATGTCGAGGCGGTCGACGAGGACGACGACGACGTGGCGGCGGAGCACGGGCGCCTCGGACGCCTCCACGACCCCAGTCTCGAGCATCTCGTCCTCACGGGCGTACTGGTGGTGCAGGCGGATGAGCCCGACGTAGAGGAGCGGCCCCACCACGAAGATCAGCCACGCCCCCTCCTTGAACTTGGCCACGGCAAAGATGAGGACGACGGTGAAGGACAAGAAGGCGGAGAAGCCGTTGATCACGACGCTGCGGCGCCAATGGCCCTCCCGCTCGGTGAGGTGGTGCTTGACCATGCCCGAGCCGGCCATGGTGAACCCGGTGAACACCCCGATCGCGTACAGGGCGACCAGGCCGTTGACCTGTGCCTTGTACGCGAGCACGAGAGCCAGCGCCACCCCGGCGAGTACCAGGATCCCGTTGGAGAAGGCCAGCCGATGGCCGCGGCGGGTCAGCTGCCGGGGCAAGAAGCGGTCGCCCGCGACAAAGCTCGCCAGGTACGGGAACCCGTTGAAGCTCGTGTTGCCGCCGGTGTAGAGGATCAGCATCGTGGCGAGCTGCACCACGTAGAAGCCCAGATGCCCGATGGGGCTGGTGCCGAAGACGGCCTTGACCTCCTGGGAGACCACCGTCGGCGAGCCGTTGGCGTAGGGCACGGCGTGGGTCCACTTCGCCAGCAGGGTGACGCCGAGCACGAGAGTGCCGAGCGTCGTGCTCATGACGACCAGCGTCTGGCGGGCGTTGCGCGCTTCGGGCTTGCGGAAGCTGCTCACGCCGTTGGAGATGGCTTCGAGACCGGTGAGCGACGATCCGCCGTTGGCGAAGGAGCGCAACAGCGAAATGAAGGCGAGACCCATCAACCATCCTGAGCCGGGAGTCCCGATCTTCCCGCCGTAGACCTGATCCGGGGGCGGCAGCGGGATCTGGTGGAGCGCGCCCAGGGCCTCCTTGACGAAGCCGACGATGATCACCGAGGCCAAGGAGAAGATGAAGAAGTACGTCGGGATGGCGAAGTAGCTGCCGGCCTCGCGGATGCCCCGGAGATTGCCGAAGAGGAGGACCAGCACGACGCCGACCGTGATGGCGACGGTGTCGAACGGGTTGGCCAGGGCGGGCACGGCACTCGTCAGCGCGGCCGTCCCCGCGGAGGTCTGCACCGCGACGGTGACCGTGTAGTCGATGAGCAGTGCGACCGCGGCGATCTGCGCGATCCTCGGCCCGAAATTGTCACGGGCCACCACGTAGGAGCCGCCGGCCTTGGTGTAGAGCGCGATGACCTCGAGGTACGAGAGGGTCACGAAGAAGAGGACCCCGAGGATGGCCAGCGTGATGGGGACGACCAGCGTGAAGGCCGCCAGACCCACGTAGGGCACCAGCTGGGTCAGCATCTCCTCGGTGCCGTAGGCCGATGACGAGATGCAGTCGGGCGCCAGCACACCGAGAGCAGTCGGCTTGTTCAGCCGCTCCGACGCCAACTGCTCCGTCACGAGCGGCGGGCCGAGAAGCCTGTTTTTCAGCCGATAGCGCAGCGTTTCTGGAATGTCCGCTGCCGCGACCCCGGGCAGGGGGACGGTGGGCCGGGACGTGGTTGAGGTCGCCACGGCCACACAGTAGAAGGAATCGACCACTGCCTCGGGGCGCTTTTTGCACGGTTGGAGCGGGCGTGTTGCACTGTGGCGTGCACGTGATCGTCGTCGGGTGTGGCCGCGTGGGGTCTGGCCTCGCCCTCTCGCTGAGCGCCGAGGGCCACTCGGTGGCCGTCTTGGACAAGTCGCCCCGCGCCTTTCGGCGCCTCAAGGATTGGGACGGTCCGCGCCTGGTCGGATCGGGCTTCGATCGCGACGACCTCGAGAAGGCAGGCGCGCTGCACGCGGACGCGCTGGCGGCGGTGACGAGCGGCGACAACACGAACATCCTCACCGTGCGTATCGCCCGGGAGACCTACAAGATCCCCAACGTGGTGGCGCGCATCTACGACCCGCGGCGAGCCGAGATCTACCAGCGTCTCGGTATCCCCACCGTCGCCACCGTGACCTGGACGATCGACCAGGTGCGCCGGCGCCTGCTCCCCGATCTCGACGTCGGCGAATGGTCTGACGCTACGGGCCGGCTCTCGCTCGTCGACCGCTCGCTGCCCGACGCCTGGGCCGGCCAGTCACTCAGCGACCTCGAGGAGCCCGGACGCCTCAGCATCGTGGCGGTCACCCGTTCGGGGGTGCCCCGACTCGATGGGCGCGACCTGGTCGGCCAGGAGGGCGACGTGCTCCACCTCGCGGTGCTCGACGACGCGCTGCATACGCTCGACGACACCCTCGCCCGCAGTCAGGCGAGCGACTCGCAGCAGGCCGGCCGCGATGGCCGCGACGGCAGCTCGTGAGGGTCGCCATCGCGGGCGCGGGCAGCGTCGGGACTGCCATCGCCTCGGATCTGCACGCGAACGGCCACGACGTGCTCGTCCTCGAACGCGATCCCGACCTCGTCGAGCGGCTGCGCCCCACCCTCGACGTCACGTGGATCGCTGCCGACGCCTGCGAGGTCTCGTCGCTCGACGCCGCGGGCTTGGCCACCGTCGACGTGGTGGTCGCCGCCACGGGTGACGACGAGGACAATCTCGTGATCTCGCTGCTGGCCAAGCAGGAGTTCGCCGTTCCCCGGGTGGTGGCGCGCGTGAACCACCCCAAGAACCAGTGGCTCTTCAACGAGAGCTGGGGGGTCGACGTCTCAGTGTCGACGCCCCAGTTGCTCACTGCGCTCGTCGAAGAGGCCGTGTCGGTGGGCTCGCTCGTACGCCTGCTGCAGTTCCAGGGCGGCTCCGCCCATCTGGTCGAGATCACCCTCGCCGAGGACTCGCCCGCCAACGACACCGTCATCGCCGACCTCGCATTCCCCCGCGACGCGGTCGTCGTCGCCGTGGTCCGGGCCGACCGCCTCATCGTTCCGCGGGGAGACACGACGCTGCAATCGGGCGACGAGGTGCTCGTGCTCGTCACCGCCGAGGCCGAGGACGCCGTCCACGCGGTGTTCATCGCCGAGGTCAGCCGCGTAGCCGCAACCTGCCCGCAACCCCCGCGGCATCCCTGCCTAGCGACACCGATCGTTCACCAGCCCGCCCTCGAGTTGTCACGGCCGCTCAAGATCGAGGTCGAACCGCCCGTACCATTACCTATATGGAGGCGGCCTTCTTCGACCTCGACAAGACGGTCATCGACCGCGCCTCCATTGCCGCGTTCGGGCGTCCTTTCCTCAAGGGCGGCCTGATCAACCGGCGCCTCGTGGCGCGCGCGGCTGTCTCACAGCTCATCTACCTCTACTTCGGGGCCGACGAGGACCGCCTGGTCCGGGTCCGCGAGTCGATGTTGGCGGTGACGAAGGGGTGGGACCGCGCCCAGGTGCGCCAGATCGTGCGCGAGACGATGCTCCAGACGATGGAGCCGATCATGTACGCCGAGGCGCTCGAGTTGATGGAACTGCACCGGGCGGCGGGACACCGCGTCTACCTGGTCTCGGCGTCACCCGAAGAGATCGTGCTGCCGCTGGCCGACCTCCTCGGCGTCGACGGCGCCATCTGCTCGCGCGGCGAGGTCGACGAGCAGGGACGGTACACGGGCCGGATGGCGTTCTACGCGTACGGCGAGTCCAAGGCGAACGCGATGCGCGAGCTGGCGGCGCGCACCGGGCTCGACCTCGGGGCGAGCAGCGCCTACTCGGACTCGGCCACCGACCTGCCCATGCTCGAGGCGGTCGGCCGGCCCGTCGCGGTCAATCCCGACCGCGCGCTGGCCAAGGTGGCGCGGCGAACGCGGCTGGGAGGTACGCAACTTCACCAAGCCCATTCGTCTCCGCGACCGCGTGGGTCGCAGGACGCCGATCCTGACGACGAGCCTGGCCGTGGCCGGAGCCGCGCTCATCTTGTGGCGGCGCGGCCAGCGCGCTCGTCACGCGGCCTTGGCCGGCCGGCGCGCTGCTGCCGCCTGAACCAGGCGAACGGGAGATCCCGAAAGGGTGGCCCGGACTCGTTAGGCGTCGCGCAGGCGACGGGCCGCGACGACGCCGATGGCAACCAGCAGGGCGAGGATCAGGAGCTTCTTCATGTCCCGGAGCCTAGGCGCGCCCACTTTGCCGTGCTGCGGGCCTCTCCTCCCAGCGGGGCGGGAGGCGGCGGGCTCAGACCGTCAGCAGGTCGCGGGCGCCGGTGTCCGACGACGGATGACGCAGCTTGGACATCGCCCGCGC
Organism: uncultured Acidimicrobiaceae bacterium; assembly: GCA_963825965.1. GTDB lineage: Bacteria > Actinomycetota > Acidimicrobiia > Acidimicrobiales > RAAP-2 > Bog-473. Next base: position 101,848 of record CAWGUX010000011.1, on the reverse strand, counting down.
CTCAATCTGGCGGATGCGCTCACGGGTCAGGTTGAAGTGCTCGCCCACTTCTTCCAACGTCCTCGGCTCGCCGCGGTCCAACCCGAAGCGCAGGCGCAGGATCTCGCGCTCGCGCTCGTCGAGCGGGGAGAGGAGCCGGCCGATCTCGTCGGGCAGCAGGGACACCGCCGCCACCTCGAAGGGTGATTCGGCGGAGCGGTCTTCGACGACGTCGCCCAGCTCGGCATCCCCGTCCTCGCGCAGCGGCTCGGACAGCGAGAGCGGCTCGGCGCGGAAACGCAGTGCCTCGACGAGCTTGTCCTCGGGCATCTCGACCTCAATGCCGAGCTCGGCCAGCGTGGCCGGGCGGCCCAGCTTGAGCTCGAGGCGCGCCTGTGCCTTTTGCACGCGTGCCAAGGTGTCGCCGGCGTGCACCGGCAGGCGGATGGTGCGACCGGTGTTGGCGATGCCGCGGGTGATGGCCTGGCGGATCCACCACGTCGCGTAGGTGGAGAACTTGAAGCCCTTGCGCCAGTCGAATTTCTCGACGGCGTGCATGAGGCCGAGGTTGCCCTCCTGGATCAGGTCCAGCAACGGCAGGCCCGACGCTTGATACTTCTTCGCGATGGACACGACCAGACGCAGGTTCGACTGCACGAAGGTCTGTTGGGCCTGCTCACCCTCCATCACGGCTCGACGCAGCTCGCGCTTCTTCGCCGTGGTGAGCCCCTTGGTCGCCTTGGCCACCTCGGCCTCCGCAGCCCGCCCGCCCTCGATGGCCTGGGCCAGCCTGACCTCGTCGTCCTTGGTCAGCAGGGGGTACTGCCCGATGTCGGTCAGGTACAGCCGGACGAGATCCTCGTCGTCGCGCTCAATTCGTTCCTTCGCCAAGATCCTCGCCGAAACCTTCCGTCCCTATGCCACGGCAGGGGGTACTGGCCGTGTAGCTCGTATAACGCAACCGACGCCCGTTCCTGGCGTACGCGGGCTGCGGAGACAGTGTAATGGCACTGTCAAGATGGGCGTACAGCAGGGAAAACGTCCGTCTCGACAAACGCCCGTTCGAACTTTTCCCCGAGGTCACCACGCTGCGCGGGTCCTCCGGGCAGCGCCTGAATGAGGGCTCGGCCGCCCCTGATCTCCGCCGCCACGGCACGGCGTGCCCCCGTCAGGACCTCCAGAACCGGGGCCTCGCTCACCGGCGAGGCCGACTCGAGGTGTGCGCCGTAGACGGCGTCGAGCGCGGGCAACAGGGCGTCGACCAGCGCGGCCACCCCCGTCAACGCCTGGGGCGCCGACACCAGCGCGGCGAAGGCGTCCGCCAGTGGCCCGGCGGGCGCCGTCACCAACGCGCAGGCGTCCACACCGGCGCGTACGGGGAGGCGGTCGGCCCAGCGCGCCGCCAGCTCTCCGTGGCGTCGCGACGCCGCGGCGCACCAGACGCGCGCCTCGGCGCCGGCCGCGGTGCCCGCCCCGTTGCCCTCGGCCGCCGTGGACCCCGCAGCCCACTTTCCACTGACGGCGAAGATGTGCTGTTCGGTCCAGCAGTAGGCGCCGACCAGCGCGGCGAGCTGATCGATGCTGCGCCAGCCCGCCGGACTGCTCGCCTCAGCCACTTCCGGACTCCTCGCGTGCCGAGGACCGATAGCGGTTGGTGATCGGCATGCGACGGTCCTTGCCGAAGGCCTTGGTCGTGATGCGCACACCGGGAGGCATCTGACGCCGCTTGTACTCCGCACCGTCCACGAGACGGACGACCCGGTCGACCACCTCGGGATCGAAGCCCTCGGCCACCAGGTCGGCCGCGGTGCGGTCCCGCTCGACGTAGGCCTGCAGCACGGGGTCGAGCTCTTCGTAGGGCGGGAGGGACTGGTCGTCGCGCTGGTCGGGACGCAGCTCGGCCGAGGGCGGCTTGTCGAGCACACTGTCGGGGATAGGCCCGGGCAGGCCCTCGAGCGCGGCCTGGGTATTGCGGTACCGGCACAGCTCGTAGACGAGGGTCTTGGGCACGTCCTTGATCACCGCGAACCCACCGGCGGAGTCGCCGTAGAGCGTGGAGTAACCGGTTGCCATCTCGCTCTTGTTGCCGGTGGTGAGCACGATCCACCCCTTGGCGTTGGACACCGCCATCAAGAGCACACCGCGCAGGCGAGACTGCAGGTTCTCGTCGGTCAGGCCGAAGGGCTCACGGCCGAGCACCGGGACCAGCATGGATGCGAAGGCCACGTGCGCCTCTTCGATCGGCACCACCTTCACATCGACGCTGAGTCGCTCGGCCAACGTCTCGGCGTCGACGAGCGACCCCTCGCTCGAGTAGCGCGAGGGCATCGACAAGCCGTGCACGCGTCCCGGCCCGAGCGCGTCGACGGCGATGGTCGCCACCAGCGAGGAGTCGATGCCCCCCGAGAGGCCGACCACCGCCTCCCTGAACCCGTTTTTGGCCAGGTAGTCGCGCGTGCCCAGCACCAGCGCCGCGTAGACCTCGGCATGATCACCGAGGGGCGGGCGCGGTGTGGCCGGTGCCAGCGGCGGCGCCGTCGACGGGCTCGGTTCGGTGACCATGACACGCGGCACCAGCTCGCTGACCTCATGCAGGTGCGGGCCCACGGCCAGGTCGACGACCACCAGGTCCTCTTTGAATTGCGCCCCCGACGCCACCAGCGACCCGTCCGCCGCCACGATCAGGGAGTCGCCGTCGAAGACGAGCTCGTCCTGGCCACCCACCTGGTTGACGTAGGCGACGGCACAGCCCGCCTCCGCCACGCGTCCGCGCAACATCGCGAGGCGCTCGGCGTGCCGACCCCGGTTGTAGGGCGATGCGTTGAGGTTGACGACGACGTCGGCGCCGGCCCGGCCCGCCTGTGCAACCGGCCCGTCGTCGAACCAGACGTCCTCACAGATGGAGACGCCCACCCACGCGCCCGCCACACCGAAGAGAGATGGCGGCCCCTCGCCCGGCACGAACCAGCGCTGCTCGTCGAACACGCCGTAGTTGGGGAGGAAGCGCTTGCGGTAGATGCCGACGACGCGCCCGCCCGCGCAGACGGCTGCCGCATTGGCCAGCCCGCCCCCATCGGGGGACGCCCCGACGAAGCCGACAACGACGGCGCACTGCCGGGTCGCCGCCGCGACCTTCTCGAGCGCGGCGACGTTGTCGGCCACGAAGCCAGGCTTCAAGAGGAGGTCCTCGGGCGGATACCCCGGGATGGCCAGCTCCGGGGCGATACAGATGTCGGCGCCCGCGGCCTCTGCCGCCGCCAGGGCCTTGAGCACCCGCTCGACGTTGCCCGTCAGGTCGCCGACGACGGTGTTGAGCTGCGCGGCAGCGAGGCGCAGGTGCGGCATCGTCCCAGATTACCGGTGGCTCCGCCCTTTCCGATTGGCCCGGATCGTGGCGTGCCCCGCCCGGCGTCGCTGGACACGACCCGAATGAGAGGGGTGTCCGGGCATGCGAAACTTGTGCGGTGCAAAGCCAGCGGGACTACGTGCTGCGGACGGCGGAGGAACGGGGCATCCGTTTCGTCCAGTTGTGGTTCACGGACGTGCTGGGAACTCCCAAGGGGTTCAACATCACCTCGGCCGAGCTCGAGAACGCACTCGACGAGGGCATGACCTTCGACGGCTCGGCCATCGACGGGTTCAGCCGCGTGCAAGAGGCCGACGTGCTGGCCCGACCCGACCCAAAGACGTTCCAGCTCCTGCCGTGGCATCACGACGACGCCCAGGTGGCCCGGGTCTTCTGCGACATCGCAAACCTCGACGGCACAAACTTCGAAGGGGACCCGCGCCACGCGCTGCGGCGCACGCTCGAACGGGCCCATGCCGCGGGCTACACGTTCTTCGCCTCGCCAGAGGTGGAGTTCTTCTACTTCGCCGATGCTGATCCCGCCCACGGCCCGATCGGTCTCGACTCGGGCTCCTACTTCGACCTCTCGGTGGCCGACCTGACGAGCGACCTGCGCCGGCGTTCGGTCCTGATGCTCGAGGAGATGGGCATCCCCGTCGAGCACACCCAGCACGAAGACGCCCGCAGCCAGCACGAGATCGACCTGCGCTACACCGACGCGCTCACCATGGCCGACACCGTCATGACCACCCGCATGGTGATCAAGGAGATGGCGCGCCAGCAGGGCGTGTTCGCGTCCTTCATGCCCAAGCCGCTCGGCGGCGTGCAGGGCTCGGGCATGCACACGCACGTGTCGCTGTGGCAGGGCGAGCGCAACGCCTTCGTCGACGAGAGCGACCGCTACGGGCTCTCGGATGTGGCACGCCGGTTCATCGCCGGCCTGCTCCAGCACGCGCGAGAGATCACGGCTGTGACCAACCAGTGGGTCAACTCCTACAAGCGGCTCATCGGCGGGTACGAGGCGCCCGTGCACGTGAGCTGGGCGCGCAACAACCGCTCCGCTCTCGTGCGCGTGCCCGTGGTCAAGATGGGCAAGACCGAGTCGACGCGTGTCGAGTACCGGGCCCCCGACAGCGCCTGCAACCCCTACCTTGCCTTTGCCGTGATCCTGGCCGCGGGGCTCGACGGCATTGAGAAGGACTACCCGCTGCCGCCCGAGGCCGACGAGAACCTGTTCACCCTGACCCCGAAGGAGCTCGCGAAGAAGGGAATCGAGTCCCTGCCCTCCAGCCTGCACGACGCCGTCAACGAGATGGAGGGTTCGGAGCTGCTGGCCGACACGCTCGGCGATCACGTCTTCGAGTGGTTCATCCGCAACAAGCGCGAGGAATGGGACGCCTATCAGGCCGAGGTGACCCAGTTCGAGCTGGACCGCTACCTGCCGCTCCTCTGAGTCGCGACGACCGATGGACCCCCTGCTCTGCTTCCCCGCCGATCTGCCCGCCGAGGTGACGCTGGCGCTCCAGGGCGCGGGCCTCGGCCAGCACGGCGTCGACCGGCCCGACGATCTCGCGCCGACCGCGGCCCGATGGGCGTGTCCTGGGCTACTCGGGCGCGCTCGTCGTCGCGGGCGAGGACATGACGCCCGCCGTGGCGTTCTGCCGGCACTTGCGCCTGCGCGAGGTGCCCCTGAGCCCGCTGCTCCTCGCCATCGGGGCCGACCAGATCGGCGACCTGCTCCTGCGCGACGACCTCTACGACGACTTCTGCGTGCTCCCGGCCCGGCCGGACGAGCTGGTGGCGCGCCTGCAGCATCTGTTCTGGCGCGCCGGGCAGAGCCTTCGCCCCGACATCATCGAGTACGGGCCCTTGATGCTCAACCTCGAGACCTACCAGGCCGCCGTCTCGGGCCGGATCCTCGACCTCACCTACATGGAATACGAGCTCCTGCGCTTCCTGGCCGGCCACCCCGCCAAGGTCTTCACCCGCGAGACGCTGCTCAGCCGCGTCTGGGGCTACGAGTACTACGGCGGCGCGCGCACCGTCGACGTCCACATCCGGCGTCTGCGGGCGAAGCTCGGCGAGGAGCACGCGCACCTGATCCAGACGGTGCGCTCCGTCGGCTACCGCTTCGGACAAGTCGCATGGCACCCGGGCGTGAACCAGCGCAACGGTGCCGCCACGACCAGCGCTCCGCTACAGGGCGCCGCGCCCGGACAGCCGTCCGACGATGCCGCCACGCCGACAGCCGCCGCGCCGGCTCGGGGCGCGCCGTCGCTCTAGACGGCCGTCTGCCTCGGTGCACCAGCCGTCTCGGGCACCCGGACGCTCAGGCGACAGGGGCGTAGGCCCACGCCTCCACCTCCACCCGGGCTCCGATCGGCAGGGCGGCCACGGCCACGGCGGACCGGGTGGGGCGGTCGGCGGTGAAGTACTCGACCCAGACGTCGTTGACGGCGGCAAAGTCGTCCATGTCGACGAGGTACACGGTGGTCTTGACGACGTCGCCGAGCGTCGCGCCCTCAGTGGTCAGTACCTCGGCCACGTTGTCGAGAGCCTGACGCAGCTCGGGGACCGTGCCGCCTGGCACCAGCCCAGGTCCATCGGGCCCGCCGGTGGCGAGACCGACCTGCCCCGAGGTGATCACCCAGTCGCCCACGCGGCGCACCGGCGAGTACGGACCAACGGCTGGGCTCATGCGTGCTCCTCTGCGTGTCTCGTGACCGCTCCCCGTCACGGCTCCGCGCTGAGGGCTCTTCGTCACTGCGATGGTGCCACGTCGCGCGTGGGGGCCCGCAGGGACGCCCGGCGCGTGGGCCACGACGGTGATCGGCCCTCGGCGATCCACGCCGCGGCCAGGGTGGCTGCGAAGACGGCGTCGGAGCCGTTGACCGGCCACCCCTCCTCTTCGTGCAGGCGCACCTCGACGTCGGGCATGTCGCGCGCGGCCAAGATGCCGAAGGACCGGATGGTCAGGTCGACGGGTACGCCCGTGTCGTCCAGCGCGATGCCCTCGCTCCAGACCAGACCGAGCGCCTGGTGCACGGCGCCCAGCGCGTAGGAACGCAAGGTGACCGGGCACAACACCTCGCCCGCCCACACGTCCACCACGAGCGCACCGCGCTCCCCGTCCGCCTGCCGGAACACAACCGCGGCGCGTCCCGCGCCGGGCACGGCGACATGGGCCCGGCCCTCCCCCGCCGGCCCAGCCGGCGCGGCACAGACCTGCTGGGCGGCCAGGACCTCGGCCCAACCGGCGCCGCGGAGTTCGGGGGCCACCGGCGGCCCGACGACCTCGACGAGCTCGACGTCGACGCCGGGACACACCTGGCGCAGCCGCACCACGACCGGGCCGAGGTCGCCCGAGCCCGGCGTGTGGCCGAGGCGCACCACGCCTGTGCCATCGGGGCGCAGCGCAATCGAGAGTGGGGGACGCTTGGGCCCGCGCCGGACGACGTCCTCGCGGCACCAGAGCACCCTGACCGGCTCTCCCACCTGATCCGCCTGGGATCGCGCCGAGCGCGGGCACCGGGCTGCGGCGCTTGCCGCCGAACGCGCCCCCGTTGGCGAGCGGCGACGCCGGCACGGCACCCGGCCGGCACCAACTGGCATCGGGCTCGACATAGGCAGGCTCGACCCACGTCGTCTGCAGGGTCAGCGACCACTCGCCCGCCGGCACCTCGAGCGGGTGCGACAGCGGCACCGTGCTGTTGCGACCCTGGACCCGTCCGGTCCCAGCCCGCGCCGCTCGCAGGTCTTTGGTGAGCGGCGCGGCCGCGCCGAGCTGGACCAGCGCTGCCCACGGGGGCACCGTCGTCGGCAAAGCCGCCACCGCCGAGCACGACGTCGCGGCCCGAGGTTTGGAATGCGGGCCCCTCGACCTGGGACCTCCATGCCGACAAGACGGGGTCGCGTCCCGAGGTGTCCGCCCGCTCGGCTGTGGCCGCGGGGTCGAGCGCGTCACACGCCGCCTCGACGATCGACTGCCATCCCGTGCAGCGGCAGAGGTGCGCGCGGAGCGCTGCCTCGACGTCGCGCCGCGCCGCGGGGCGCCCACCCGAGTCCGCCAGTGCAGCGAGGCGCATGACGATCCCCGGGGTGCAGAAGCCGCACTGGCTCGCCCCGCGCGCCACGAAGGCCGACGCCCAGAGGGCGCGCGTGGCGGGGCCAGTCCCTCCAGTGTCGTGACACAGCGACCCGCAATGCGACGGACCGGCGTGACGCACGAGACCCGCGGCGCACCGTCGACCCAGACGGTGCAGCATCCGCACTGGCCCTGGGGACTGCAGCCGTCCTTCACGGAGCGACACCCGAGCTCTTCGCGGAGCGCATCGAGGAGCGAGATCCCGTCCGTGACGGAGACGCCATCGCCGTTGAGGACGAAGTCGACGTCGCCGGCCGTCATCGCCGCAGTATTGGCGACGCGGTGGTCGGGCGCTGCCGCCAGACAGGAGACACGCGGGTGCGCCCGAAGCGGCGCGTCCTCAAGGGGACCGGCGCCGCGCTGTGCCCGGGCTCAGCTGAACGAGGAACCGCAGCCGCAGGTGCGAGTGGCGTTGGGGTTGACGATGTGGAAGCCCGCACCCTGCAAGCCGTCGCTGAAGTCGAGCGTCGATCCCGTCAGCAGCTCCGCGCTCGGCCGCGTCCACGACGACCCGTACCGTGCCGAATTCGCGCACGACGTCGTCGGACATGACCTCGGAGTCGAAGAACATCTCGTAGCTGTAGCCCGAGCAGCCGCCCGGCTTGACCGCCACGCGCAGCGCCAGCTCGGTACCCGCGTCCTCCTCGGCCAGCAACTGGGCGACCTTGGTCGTCGCAGTGTCGCTCAGCGTCACCGGTGCCGGCTTCTGCCCGATGTTGACCGACGTGGAGATGGTGGTCACGTGATCCTCCTCGTTGCGCCGTACCCTGGCGGCCGGCTGTCCACCAAGCACGTGCTTGCTGGCTGCCCCCATGTTACTGGCACCGTCCTGATGGCATCACCAGGGGCCGGTCCGGTCGGAAAAGGCTGTCACGCAGGTAGAATTGCGACACTATGGTCCCCGACACGGCCCCTGATCTCGACGCACCGGTGCCCGTCGCGGCGGCTGGCACCGCGGCTGATGCACCGGTCGAGGCGGCACAGGGGCCCCGTACGCCCGACGAGGAGGTACGCGAACGGCTCCGGGCCGTGATCGACCCCGAGCTGGGTGACACCATCGTCGACCTGGGCATGGTGCGGAGCATCGCCGTGGACGACGGCGAGGTCACCGTCGAGGTGGCGCTGACCATCGCGGCCTGCCCGCTGCGGAACCAGATCGAGCGGGACGTCGAGAATCAGGTGCGGTCACTCGACTGGGTGCGCTCCGTGCGGGTCGTGGTCGGCTCCATGGATGCCGATGAGCGGGCGGCGGTCATGGCGCGCGCTCGCTGGAAGGCCAAGGAAGATGCACCCGAGACGGCCATCGCGCCCACCACCCGGGTGCTCGCCATCGCGTCGGGCAAGGGCGGCGTCGGCAAATCATCGGTCACGGTCAACCTGGCCGTCGCATTGGCCGCCCGCGGTCTCGTCGTGGGAATCCTCGACGCCGACATCTGGGGCTTCTCGGTGCCGCGGCTGCTCGGGATGGACGGCGACGTCGAAGCCCGCCAGGGGAAGATGGTCCCCCTCGAGCGACGGGTCGGCGAAGGGACGCTGCGTGTCCTCTCCATGGGGTTCCTCGCCGACGAGGAGCAGGCGATCATGTGGCGCGGCCTGGTCTTGAACCGGGCGGTGCAGCAGTTCCTCCAGGATGCGCACTGGGGTGACCTCGACTACCTCCTGATCGACCTGCCGCCGGGCACCGGCGACATCCAGATGGGCCTGGCCCGGCTGCTGCCGCGCACCGAGATGCTCGTGGTCACCACTCCCCCGGTGGCGGCCCAGAAGGTGGCGGCCCGGGCAGCCGACATGGCGCGGCGCGGCTACTTGCGCGTGGCCGGGGTCATCGAGAACATGAGCGACTTCACCTGCGAGCACGGCACCAGGTACGCGCTCTTCGGCTCGGGCGGGGGCGAGCGCCTGGCCACCGGGCTGGGGGTGCCGCTCATCGGATCGATTCCGCTGCACCCGGACATGTCGGCCGGCGGCGACGCCGGCGTGCCCGTCGCGCTGGCAGGGGACGGAGACCTCGCGCCGGTCTTCGACGAGCTGGCGCGGGTCATCGCCGAGGAGGTCGCGCCCATCGTCGAGACCGAGAGCTGCACCGCCCGCCTCCTCGAACGCGTCGAGGCTGCGGTCGCGCACGGTGAGGTCGGCACCGAGTAACGCAGGCGAGCGGCAGGACGGGCCCGCCTAGCCGCCGAGCTGTGCAGTCGCCCACCGGGTCTCGATGGTGTCCTCGCCCAGTGCCGCGTCGTCCGGCCTCGCCCTGCCCTCCTGGCCCAGCGCCCGCAGATGGGCCCACAGTGAGAAGCGCGCCACCGGGAGCTGGCGCGCGGTGACGTCCCCGTAGACCTCGGGCAACAGCTCGTCGACGCTCGCCGCCCCGCGCGCCGAGAGTGCCGCCGCGACGAGCTCGTGACGCCCGAGCCGGTGCGCGATGAGCGCGTCGACCTCCGCAGCGACGTGATCCATCAGCCGTCCGTGACCCGGCGCGAGCGTCCGTATGGGCGGCTCGTCGTCACGCACACGGGCCAAGCTGTCGAGGTACTGGTGCAGGTCGCCGTCGGGCGGACGGATCACGACGGTGGAGCCGTGCATGACGTGATCGCCCGTGCACAACAACGCGTGCTCTTCGATGAGCCAGCACACATGGTCCGACGCATGGCCGGGGGTGTGCAACGCCCGCAGCGTCAACCGGTCGTCGGCTCCGGCGCCCGAACGTGGTCCGGGGCACGACACCGACCACCCCTCGCCGGCGCATTCGTCGGGCGCAAACTCCTCGGCCGGCCCGTAGCCGACGACGCGTGCCCCCGTCGCGGCAGCGAGGGCCGCCGCACCCGGGGCGTGATCGACATGCGTGTGCGTGACGACGATCGTCGCGATGGCGCCGAGCGGTGCGGCCGCCGCAACGAGGGCAGCCGTGTGCGACTCGTCGGCGGGACCGGGGTCGACGACCACCATCTCGTCCCGTCCGACGAGGTAGGTGTTGGTGCCCGGACCGGTCATGAGCCCGGGATTAGGAGCGGTCAGCCGCAGCACGCCCGGCGCCACCTCGTCGACGCGCCCAGGCTCAGGGGTAGGGCCGAGGCCGAAGTCCGGGACCGTCGGGATGGTCGCCACGAGACGCGGCCTGGTCAGTCCCCTGCGGGCCGTGGTCCCGGCGCGGCGTCGGGGCCTTCCTCGTTCGCCCGCAGCGAGACCTCGCGCACGGCCTCGTTGAAGTCACCGAGCGCGGCAGATTCGCCGGGATCGGGCACCGGTGCGCGCTCGTAGGCAGGGTCGCCGGGCAGCACGATGCGCATGCCGTTGCCGTCGGGCACGACGCGGGGCTCGATCGCCGGGACGGCGCTCGACGCGCGCGCTCGGCCGCGTCGAGCAACTCAGTGCTGGTGGCGAAGCGGCCGATGGCCTGGAGGTTGCGGATGGTCGGGAAGATGATTTCGATCTCGCCGGCGCGGTGTCGGGCGAGCGCGTCGTCAGGCGAGAGCCACACGTCGGCGATGGTCTCGCCGGCATCGTGGGCGGCGATCTGGCCGGGCGGCGCGGCCGCGACGAAGAAGCGCGTGTCGTAGCGGCGCGGCGCCCCACGCGGGGTCACCCAGTGGGCGAAGTAATGGATGTCTCCGACGGTGAGCAGGAGCTGCTCGTCGCGGCACAGGTCGAGGAAGCGGCGGGTCCCCCCGTTCACCGCCACGCGCTCGGCCGCGAAACGGACCTCCTCGGCAGGATCGCCGGCCAGGAGCGCCGGGCCTCCGACACGCCGGGCCAGCAGAAGGCCCGCCTCCTCGAACGTCTCGCGCACGACCGCCACCCAATAGGCGAGGCCGCCCGAGCCGAAGCCGAGCAGCGGCGCTCGCCTCGGCGTCGGTCCTCCCGGTGCAGCACGCCTCGGCTTCCGCGCCCCCGTCGAGGGGATCGACCGCACCACCGGGGAACACGTACGCGCCACCGACGAAGTCCGAGCGCAGGTTGCGCCGCACCATGAGCACCTCGAGCGTCGTCCCCGACGGGGAGGGCGTGTCGCGCACCAACATGACCGTCGCCGCCGGACGGATCTCGACCGATCCGGGCGCGGGCGGCGGGGCGGGTGAGGGGGGTGGAGGCGGCGAGGGCGGAGCCGATGGAGGCACGCCGCCCACGGTACCGGCAGCACGGGGCGGCGCCCCCGAAACGGGGCACCCCCTTGGCTAACCTGATCCGACTCATGAGCTTGACCGCGACCGAGCCCGCGCCCGCGCCTCGCCAGATCCCGCGTCGCTACCTCGCACTCGGGTTGATCGTCGTCGCCATCATCTTGCTGGGGACGCTCGTCATCGTGCGGGACAACTTCTCGCCGAGCAGCACCTCGACGGTGGAGACGTTCAACCCGGCGTCGGGGTCGCTCATCGCGTCGCTCGCGTCCGTGCCGGCATCGGTGTACGACTCGGTCGGCGTCGATTCGCCCGCCAACCCCGTCACCGCGCCAAGCGCCACCGGGAGCTCTCCGTCGCCGCTGTGGGAGGCCACCGACGACGACGGGCCGCCCAAACCGGTCGTCTTCTTCTACGGCGCCGAGTTCGCGCCCTACGCCGCCGCCGAGCGCTGGCCGCTCTTGCTGGCGCTCTCGCGCTTTGGGACGTTCTCCAAACTCGGTCTCATGCAGTCGAGTCCGACGACCGCCTTCGCCAACCTGTCGACCTTCACCTTCTGGCAGTCCTCCTACACGAGCAAGTACCTGATCTTCGAGGCGGTGGAGCGCTACAGCTCGTTGGACCCGACAGGGGCTCGCTATCTCGGGCTCCAAAAGCCCGACGCCGCGCCAGGCCGCGGCCATCGCGAGCGCCGGCGCAGGAGCCAACACGTTCGCGTTCGTCGACGTGGCCAACCGCTGGGCGCTCTCGGGCGCCAGCTTCTCCCCCACCGTGCTGGCGGGCATGAGCCAGAGCCAGATCGCAGGGATCCTGCCGACCCGAGCAGCCCCGCTGACGCAGGCTGTCGTCGCGTCGGCCAACGAGATCACGGCCACCATCTGCTCGGTCGACGGCGACCGCCCTGACTCTGTCTGCGAGGGCAAGGGTGTCCTGGCGGCGGACGCGACGCTTCGCATCCCGCCACCGGCCTGATCGACGCGAGCACCCTCAGCGAGACGGGTGCTCCCCTCCACCCCGCCCGAGGCGGTGGGAGCGCAGACGGTCGCCGGTCAGCTGGCGGTCGGTCAGCTGGCGGTCGTCAGCTGGCGGTCGGTCAGCTGGCGCGGCGGTCGAGCAGAAGCTTGCGCTCGACCTCGTTCATGCCACCCCAGATGCCATGCGGCTCGCGGATCCGCATGGCGTAGTCCAGACACTCGCCTCGCACCCGGCACTGCTCGCAGATCGCCTTCGCCCGGCATTCGCGACCGGCTTTCTCCTCCTTACGCTCGGCATGGGAAGGCGGAAAGAACACCGCAGCCTGCGGTCCCCGACACGCCGCCTTCAATTGCCACATCTCTGATCCCTGGCGCATCAAATCAAACCCCCCGATAGGGCATTCCGAAACACCCCCCAAGTCAAGCTATCCCCGGGAGTGGTCGACGTTCAAGGGTTGTGACCTGGCTTTTTAGCGCGCCACGGATCAGTGCGACGAGGGCGGGAACTACGCTCGGCCCCGCATGGACGTGGAGACCTTCTGCGCACAGAGCCACGTCCTCGTCGTTGCCGGCAAGGGTGGCGTGGGCAAAACGACGATGAGCGCGGCCCTCGCCACCATGGCGGCCGACGTGGGCAAATCGGTCCTCATCGTGGAGCTCGAGGGCAAGTCGGGCATCACCGCCGCCTTCGGACGGGGCGAGGACCTGGGTTACGAGGAGGTCGTCCTGACGCCCGCGGGCCAGGCCCGGGGGGAGATCCGGGCCCGGCGCCTCACCCCCGACGACGCGCTGATCGAGTACCTCGAGGACCACGGCCTGCGCCGGGTCTCCAAACGTCTGGCCCGCTCCGGTGTGATCGACGTCGTCGCCACCGCCATCCCCGGCATCCGCGACGTGCTCGTGCTGGGCAAGGTCAAGCAGCTCGAACGGGGTGGTGTCGCCGACCTGATCGTGGTCGACGCGCCCGCAACCGGGCACGCCATCACGTTCCTCACCTCGGCGAGCGGTCTGCTCAGCGCAGCGCGGGGCGGCCCCCTGCGGGCCCAGGCCCAAGAGGTCGTCGACCTGCTGAGCGACCCCACCCGCTGCCGGGTGGTCCTCGTGACCCTGCCCGAGGAGCTGCCGGTCTCCGAGACGATTGAGTCGGCATACACCTTGGAGGACAAGGCGGGCGTGCAGCTCGGCCCGGTCATCGTCAACGCGTGTGACCCCGACCCGATGGGACTCGACCGGCCGGCGGCCGAGGTGGCGGCCGCCGCCGGCGCCACGGTCGACCCCGCTCACCTGGCCGCGCTCGACGCGGCCCGGCGCTTCCGCCTGGCCCGCCACGCCGTCTCCGCCGAACAACTCGACCGCCTCCGGCGCGAACTGCCGCTCCCCCACCTGCTCGTCCCCGCCCTCGACGCCGAGTCGATCGGGCCGGACGAGAGGCGGACACTGGCCGGCGCCCTGGCGAACTCGGTGCGGTCGCTGGTGACCGAGGGCGCGCCGTGAGCACGTCGGGCGAAAGCACTGAGGCCGGAAAGCCGGCCGGTTCGGTGGCCGGTTCGGTGGCCGGGTCGGTACCCGGGTCGCTCGACGAACTCGTGCGCGCCCGCGAGGTCGTCGTGTGCTGCGGGTCGGGCGGCGTCGGCAAGACGACGGTCTCGGCGACCTTCGCGCTGGCGGCGGCGCGGGCGGGCCGCCGCTCCTGCGTCGTCACGGTGGACCCGGCGCGCCGGTTGGCCGATGCACTCGGCGTGCAGTCCCTGCCCAACACGCCGACCGAGGTGCACGGCGACTGGCCCGGCCATCTGCACGCGCTCATGCTCGACTCGAAGGGGACCTTCGACGACTTGGTGCAGCGGTACGCGCGCACCCCCGAGCAGGCGGAGTCGATCCTGGCGAACAGGCTCTATCAGAATCTCGCGGGCGCGCTGTCGGGCACGCAGGAATACATGGCCATGGAGAAGCTCTACGAGCTGGTGCACTCGAAGGAATTCGACATCGTCGTCGTCGACACGCCACCCACGCGCAACGCGCTCGACCTCCTCGACGCGCCGCGCCGGCTGACGCGCTTCTTGGAGAACCGCCTCTTCCGCACGCTGATGGTCCCGACCCGCGTCGGGCTGCGCGCGGTGAGCGTGGCCACCCAGGCGCTGCTCAAGACGATTGCGCGGGTGGCCGGCGCCGAGATCGTGCAGGACGCCGTGTCCTTCTTCCAGGCCTTCGAGGGCATGGAAGACGGGTTCCGCAGCCGCGCCAGCGCGGTCCACGAGCTGCTGGCCGACCCGGCCACCGCGTACGTGCTGGTGACCTCGGCACGGCCCGACGCCGTCGCCGAGGCCGGCTTCTTCGCCGACAAGCTGGCCGAACGCGACGTCGCGGTCGCCGCGCTGGTGGTGAACCGGATTGCACCGGCGTTCGGCGACACCTCGCCGGTCGAAGGGCCCGTCGTCGCGGGCATGGAGACGCTGGAGGCGAACCTGGCCGAGCTGAATGCAGTGGCGGCGCGGGAGGCGTCGGCCTACGGCGGTTTGGCCACCAAGGTGTCACCCGCCCCGGTGGGCCGGATCCCACTCTTCGGCGATGACGTGCACGAACTCGCCGGCCTCGGACGCGCCGCCGACAGTTTGTTCGCCTGACCCGGCCGAGTACGGCGTGGTGTCCATGGCGTGGACCGCCGCGGCAACGGACCGGTTACCGGCCGCACGGGTGGGTCCGGTAGTGTCCGGTTCGTGCAGACCATTCTGGTCGCCAGCGACGCGCCCACCCTGCGCCACGAGGTCGAAGCCGTGATCAGTGGCCCCGACGTCGAGGTGCGCGCCGTGACGTCTGGGCCCGAGGTCGTGGCCTTCGTCGCCGGAGAGTCACCCGATCTGGTCATCGTCGACATGCAGATGGGCAACATGGGGGGTATGGCGGTCACCTTGGAGCTCCGCCTCCAGGAGTCCTACGACGCGCTGGATCACATCGCGGTGCTGATGCTGCTCGACCGCCGACCCGACGTCTTCCTCGCACGTCGATCGGGCGCCGAGGGCTGGCTGGTCAAACCGCTCGACCCGCTGCGGCTGCGCCGGGCCGTGCGCGCACTGCTCGACGACGGGACCTTCACCGACGACTCCTACACACCCGTGCCCGTGCTGGTGGGCAGTGGACCCCAGCTCGACGCGGGACCCGAGCGCATCACCTGACGGCGCACGCCGTGTCGCCGCGCCGGGACGCGCCTGACCGCCCTCCACCACCGAGACGATCGCGCTGGCCGTGGCGCCGGGGCCCGCACAAGGCCGGCTCCGGCCACGACGCCAACAGGGAGGGAACGACCCAGGGCGAAGGAACGGGCCGCCAGTCGCCCGAGGAAGAAGGATCGGAGCAGGAGCGCATCATCACCGAGGCGCTGGCCGACCTGCGGGACATGGACGTGCGCGAGGTCATGACCCCGCGCGGTCGACGTCACCTACCTGACGATCCCGGTGCACGCCGAGGACATCGCACGTGCGGTGAGGACGTCGGGGCACAGCTGCTTCCCCGTCGTGCACGACGATCTCGACGACCTCATCGGGATCCTGTTCGTCAACGACATCTTCCGCACGGGCGGACGTCGCGGGACGCGCACGGGCGCCGTCAGTGATGTCGCTGGGGAGCCAGCTGGCGACGCCGGGCACGACAGCGGCCGCGACACGACCGACCCGAGCCCGCTGGAGATCTCGCGCAAGGTGCGCCCGCCCTACCTGCTCCCCGAGTCGCTCAAGGTGCTCGAAGCGCTCGCGGACATGCGCAAGCGCCACCGGGCGGTGGCCGTGGTGGTCGACGAGTACGGCGGCGTCGCCGGCCTCCTGACCGTCAAGGACCTCTTGGAGCCCTTGGTCGGGGACCTGCACGACGAGTTCGACGAAGAGGAGGAAGCGCTCATCGTGCGCGTCGACAACACCCGGTGGCTCATTGACGGCCAGACCAACGTCGACGACGTGCGTGACCGCCTCGGGATCGAGATACCAGACGGCGAGTACGTGACGCTCGGGGGCTTGCTCTTCGAACGCTTCGGCCACATCCCCGCCGAAGGCGAAGAGGTGCGCGTCGGCGAGTGGGACCTGAAGGTGGCCGAAATGGACAAGAGGCGGGTAGCCCGGGTCGTGGCGACCCACGCGGGGCCCGGGTCCCGCGATCCGCGCGCCGAACGAGAACGGCGCACCTGGTGAAGCGAGGGGTCCGTTGGCCAACGGCAGGCCGGAAGCGGGCGGGTGAGGCCGCGGTAGTGTGGCGCGCTGCTCCCCTCGGGGAGTGGACGGGCTGTGGCGCAGCTTGGTTAGCGCGCTGCGTTCGGGACGCAGAGGTCCCCGGTTCAAATCCGGGCAGCCCGACTCAAAACCCCTGGTCAGGGCCTCAGGATTCCGGGGCGCCCGACCCCTCGGAGGGATTGGCGCGGAAGTGGCGCGGAGATTTCGTGCCTGGGGCCTTTTTGGCCTTTTCGCCGAAGAAGCGCTCGCCAATGACGTCCGCTGCGGCCCGGTCGATTGACGCCGGAGCGGAGGCGTAGACGGCCAGCGTCGTCCTCGGGTCGGCAGTGGCCGAGCCGGGTCTGCGCCGTCTTCACGTCGATCCCTTCGACGACGAGCGTGGTGGCGTTCAGCCGGCGCAGGTCGTGGAAGCCGGCGCCGGCACAGCCGGCGGCTGCGGCGGCCGGGAGCCAGACCCGGCGGCGCCAGTTCGAGTAGCGCAACGGCCCACCCTCCTCGTCGGTGAAGACGAGTTCGTCGGTGTCGTCGTCGGTGAACCCGGCCTGTTCGAGGTGGGCCGACAGCATGGCGACGATGACCTTGGGCATGAACATGGTCCGCTTCCCTGCCTTCGATTTCGGCGGGCCGAAGACGTTGCGGCCACCGGTGCCCCGGACGAGCGCCTCGGCCACCGCAAGCCGTCCGGCGTCGAGATCGAGCCGGCCGACCCGGAGGGCGGCCACTTCGGACCAGCGCAGGCCGAGCGCCGCACCGATCCAGATCATCGGGCGGTACTCCTCGGACACGTGGTCGGCGATTGCGGCGACGTCCTCGGGGGTCAGGTCGAAGCGACGAGTTCACTCGACCGGCGGCAGATTGACGTTGCGGCACGGGTTCCGGGCCAACCAATCGTTGCGCACGGCGTAGCCGAACATGGCCCGCACCACCTCGTAGTTGCGCTTGACCGTCCGGGGGGCGTGCTCGGACCTCCAGGAGTTGACCAGCCGCTGGATGTCCCGGGGACCGACCCGCTCGATGCGCTGCTCGCCGATCGTCGGCAGGACGTGGAGGCGGAGGGTGAGCTCCTCGCGGGCCGTGGTGGATTGGCTTGCTGGGGTTGGAGGCGGTCCACTCCTCGGCGAGCTCGGACACGCCGGAGGCGCCCGGCCCATGGGTCGATCCACACACCCCGACGGATGTCGACCTCGACGGCGGAGAGGAAGGCCCGGGCGTCCCCCTTAGCCGTGAAGCTGGTCGGTGCGACGTGCCGGTGGCCGTTGTGCCAATAACTGGCCTCGTAGAGCCGGCCCCGCTGTCGCACGCTCCCGAACGGGCGCATCGACGGCATCGACTACGCCACTCTCGGTGAACGAGCACTATCCGGCACGACGGTTCTCCGCCCGACCGAGTCGGGAGGCCCCCAGTGCGTCTCTGGATGCAGCGACGGCCACCCGGTGGTCGTCGACCCAGTGCTCCACCGCATGCGCATCGAAGCGGACGAAGTGACCGACTTTGACGATCGGGATCCGCCGCTCGGCCACCAACCGTCGGACGTGGCGCAGGCTCGTCCCCAGTCGGAACGGCAACCTGGTCCGTGGTGAGGAGCGCCGACGGCCGCGCGCAACTCGCCGCATTCGGCACAGCGCAAGGAACGTGTGGGGGTCCGAGAGGAATGGACCGCGAGGGCTCGGCCTTTGGGCCGGCCCTCGCGGTCGGGCGCCTGTCGGCGCCCTCCCTCCCCCTCGATGCCGGTGCTGCTGTCGTGACGTTCGCTGCTCACCGGAATCCCCTTTCTGCTCGACGGCGCTGGACCCGCTCGGCGAATGTCATCCGGCGGACGATCTCGTCGTTGGCCACGCTCTCCCGCAGTGCTTCGATGGTCGACGTGAAGTCGGTCGTCCCCATGAGTGCGGCAAAGACCACGAGGTAGCCGACGAGAGCCGGCATGAGACTGGCCAACGATGTGGCCCGCTTCCGATCTCGGATAAAACGCAGCTCGGTCGCGCCGTGCGCGAGTGACGCCGAGCTGCACGGCCTGCCAGCGGGGATCGACTGGCCACCGGGAACGGTTGGAGTCCGCACTCGGAGAGCGCAAGGTGAGCCACTCCCCCGCGCAGTATGCCCAGAGCGACGGCACGGCGGCCAGCACGGCCTCGGGGCGGAACAGCTCGAGATCGCTGAGAGCGGCCCGCCCGATCTCGAACTCGATCCGCCACACCTGAGCACCGGGGCTGTGGCGTTCGCCCCAGACGAGCTCCCACCAGTCATTGCCCTTGAGGGCCATTTCGGCCGTCTTGTCGTAGAGACGGGCACTGATGCGCTGGGTCCGTCTCGATCCGAAGGCGAAGCCGGTCACGGTGTTGGCGTTCTCGTAGGTCGTGCAGCCGTCGCCCCGGCACACGAAGGCACTGCGGTCCTGGGCGCACAGCTGCATCCCTTCCATGTCCACGAAGAGGTCGAGGCGCGCGACGCTCAAGACCAGTCCTTCAATGAACGGTCGGACCAGGTCGCTGAAATGTCGCACCGTTTCTTCGGGTCCGACCGCATGGAGGAACTCGGCCCGGGGCTGGATCCGCACCGAGGGCAGCCGGCGGCTGGCCGTGAACCCGATCCGCCCCGTCTCGTGGTCGAGGCAGTAGCGGTACTTGCCCCAGCCGTGGGGAGCGAGCCCGAGCGTGAGGGGACCCAACTCGAAGGGGACGGGCACCGACACCCGGTCGGCGAACATCCGCTCCTCTTCGAGCCGGGCCAGGAAGCCCTTGGAGAGGTAGCCGTGACCGGAGAGGTAGAGGGCGTCAACGCCGGAGGCCAGCTCTCGCACGACGGAAACTTGGTCATGTCGCAGTGCTACATGCATATTTGCGACTATTGGAGCAGCGGGCTGTGACAAGGGACGCATCGTGTGTTCTCAGTCGGGGTCCGGGCTCGGAGGATGCTGGAGGAGGTCTTCGAGCTCGTCGCTCCAGGCCCGTCGCAGATCGAGCTTGATCCACTCGAAGCGGTATTCGTCGGGGTGCGACCCGAATCGGGCCCGGAATCGGCGGACCTTGCGGTAGATGGTGGCCCGGTGCCACCCTCCGCTCTCGAGGCCGGTGAAACCGCCGGCCTTGTGCCAGGCCACCCAGAAGCCGATGAGCTCGGCGTCCTCGACCACGGTCCGGGCAGCATCGTCGCGGATGAGAGCGGGAAACTCCTCGATGCTGCTCGACGGTGGTCTCGTGAGAGAGCCTCCGCTCGCACTCCTTCGGGGACCGAGTTCCAGAAGGCGGCGAAGCGGCCGGAGGCGATGCCCCGCCCCTCGGGGCTCTCACTGCGGTCGGAACGGAAGTCGGGGGCGTCGCTCATATGGGGTCGCAAGTATGCGACTAATCGGGAGGGCCTGTCAAGGCGTCTCCAACAGGATTTCGCACATCGGCTGCCGGAGCCTCGAGCGGCCCTGCTGTCACCCTTTCTCGTGGGAGAGAAAGAGCTGACCCCGATGGGAATTACGGCAAGCCAAGCCCGGAAGAACTCTTCACCCTGATCGAGCAAGTGAACAACGACCGGCAGGCCGATCGAGATCTCCTCCGATCGAGGGGATGCGGTGCTCATTTCGAGGGCGGACTACCTGGCCCTCGAGGAGACGGCCCACCTGCTGCGGGCTCCGGCGAACGCCAGGCGTCTGCTCGAGAGCCTCGAGCAGGCTCGCCGCTGCGAGTGAGGAACGGCCCGTGACTACACTGTAGTCATGGTGACTCCCATGTCCATCCGCTTCCGACGTCCCCAGGTGCCCGAACGACTGAAGGCCGAAGCCGGAGCTCGCAATGTCTCGACCTCGGCCCTCGCCGAGGAGCTCATCGAGGAGGGCCTGCGTGCACGGCGCCACCCGATGATCATCTTCCGTGACGGTGCGTCTGGTCGTCGGGCCGGGCTCATCGGCGGCCCGGACGTCTGGGAGGTGGTCGGCGGGCTCGTCGGCGGGGACGTCCCCCCCGAGGACCGCATCAGCCGTGCGGCCGAGCACCTGGGCCTGTCCCACCAGCAGATCGACGCTGTGTTGGACTACTACGCCGACTTCACCACCGAGATCGACGAAGAGATCGCCGAGAACGTCGCCGCAGCCGACGAGCTCGAGGCGGCGTGGCGGCGGCGCCAGGGCCTTCTGGCGGGGTGAAGCTCATCCTCGATGTGCACCATTCCCGTATCGCGGCTGCACGGCTTCGCCAGAACGGCCACGACGTCGTGGCGGCTGCCGACGACCCACGCTTGGCGGAGTTGGCCGACGAAGAGCTTCTCCGACACGCCGCAGCGGAGGATCGAGCACTTGTCACCGAAGACGCCAAGGACCTCGACCGCATCGTCCGACAGTGGGCGGCCACCGGCGAACACCACGCCGGAGTGGTTCTGACATCGACCAGGCGATTCCATCGTGGAGGCGCCGCCTACCCGGAGAACCTCATCGCGTCGCTGACTCGGTTGTTGGAGTCACCTCCTGAAACCGAACGTGACTGGGTGCACTGGCTCCAGTGACACATTGACCTTGCATGTATTTTGCGGGTGCTGTGTTACAGGGCACGCACCCGTCCCAAGAGTGGTCCGACTACGCATCCAGGCCGGCCGCTGAGCGCCCGGCCAATTCCATTGTGGGACGTCGAGTGGACTCACGGCGCAGCCGTCAAGGGCCGCTCCGCTGGCCTTCGGCCTCCCTTGACCGCTGCTGCTCGTTGGTGCTTGCTGCATCAAGCACGACCGTACGAAACGGCGTGTGATGACCGGCCCCAGGCCGGCGAAGTGGGTCAGGTCTGAACCGATGCTGAGTGGGGTTCACTCACTCCACTGATGCCGGGTGACCCATCCCAAACCGTTGCCTGCGCCGTCGTAGGCCTCGACCGTCCACGGCTCTCCACTCTCACTCCCGATCACCCATGATCCGAGGTGACCTATCGGAATGATGCTTTTCTCCTCGCTCTGCACAAACGAGAGCTGAACAACCTCCTTGGAGCACCAACCCCAGACGATGACAACGGGCCTTCCTTCTTCTGGCGTCTCGTCAATCACTTGACCATTCCAACGGACTGGGCCCTCTTCCGGGTCATCGGGTATCCCTGGAGGTCCTTGAATTCCTTGCCAGATAGATCCGCACCACTGAGGGGTCGGTACCCATTCGGTGTTCTTCCAGTCGTATCCTCCGCTCCAATTTTTTCCATCCTCTGCGCCAGGAGGTTCGACAAGACTCGGCACAACAGGCACTCCCGTCAAGAAGATCACGAATCCGTAAGTCTCATTTTTCCAATACGCCAGTGGAGTCGTAGTCGAGGGTGTCAACACCGCTGGAAACGGCGTGAGTCCCTCCCTCAGCACCTTGGCACCACTTGCTTGCATCTCACGAAGGTCATAGGGCAGTCGGCCGCTCGATTCCACATCCTCATCCTGGCCCCAAACCTGGCGCCTTATCGCTCAAGATGCATCGCACTCGCGGAGGTTGGCCAACACCCCAGGCCGATGGCGTATGGGGGCAGGGTCGGCGTCATCGGAGCGCCATTCAAGCCACAAGTATCCTGAGTCAGGTGTTCGAGCGGTTCACCAACCGGGCGCGGAGGGTGCTGGTACTTGCGCAAGAAGATGCGCGGCTGCTCAATCACTCCTTCATCGGCACCGAGCACATCCTCCTTGGGCTGATCCGCGAAGGCGAAGGGGTCGCAGCCCAGGCGCTCGATGCCCTCGGGATCTCCCTCGAAGCTGTGCGCGCGAAGGTCGAAGCGACGATCGGCATGGCCGGCACCGCTCCGAGCGGTTCGCCTCCGTTCACGCCACGAACCAGGAAGGTCCTCGAGCTCTCGCTGCGAGAAGCAATGCAGCTGAACCAGACGTACATCGGCACTGAGCACCTTCTCCTGGGTCTCGTTCGCGAGGGCGAGGGCGTCGCCGCCACAGTCCTTGTGAGTCTCGGGGCGGATTTAGGCCGTGTGCGCCAAGAAGTAATCGAGCTCATGTCCGGTGGACTAGGGCCAGATGACACCGACCCGGTCATCGCCCAACAGCAGCCAGCCATGGACAGTGACTGGGCGGCACCCATCTGGGACCGTCCTTCCGAGGGCACGGTGCCCGCAGTGCTCGGGGTCGATGCCCTCATGTTTCAGAACGACGTGGTAGCGGTCGCCGTCGACCGCCTTGAGGTGTATCCGAACGGATTCATGATCAACCTGCTTATGCGAGTGGATCCGCGCAAGGTGCGCGACATGATCGAGATGCTCCGCCCACTGGGCGCAAATCGGTGGCCACGAGTTGGGATCCGGTTTGCTGACGGGAGAACCGCTGAATCCGGAACTGGCATTGCCTCCATCGTTGATCTGGCCAAGGACGAAGACGGCATTCCCATTGATCCATTCATGAGCATCGGGAGTGGCGGAGGTGCACCCGGCGGCTGGCGGCCCTGGGCATGGGTATTTCCACTACCTCCTGATGGACCCCTCGAGATCTTCGTCGCTTTGGAGGTCGCCGGTATGGACGAAACGAGCATCACTATTGACGGAAACGCCATACGCGCGGCAGCCGAGCGGGCAAGGGTCATCTGGACCTAGCAAAGCGAGGGCGCGTGTCATCGTCCCGGCGTACTAAAACAGTGATCCGACTTTCCCATGCTGGATCAGTCCGATTGAGCGAACCCAGTGGGAACTGAGGCGATAGCAGCGGAGCCGCACTGTTTGTAGTTCAACGTCAGGTTGCGGCGAGCACCGGCTCTGGCCTGAAGCTGTAGGTGGTTGGCCCGTCTCCCAGTTCGCCCTCCCAGTTCATGCCCCAGCAGTCGACGCCACCCGTGGTCAGCAGCGCACAGTAGGCGACGACCAGGCGACCCGGGATTGTGCCTTGTTCGACGACGTGCTTGACACCTGTCAGGGTTCCACTGCCCGTTGGACTAACTACCTGAACCGGTACGAGGGACGCGGGGCAATTGTTCCCGCCTTGGCACAGACCCGCGTTCGAGCCGTTGCCGAGTTGTCCCGCGGCGGCGTAACCCCAGCAGTCCACCCCTTTGGTGGTCAAGACAGCGCAGTAGTTGGTCGACGGCAGGGTTGGATTGTCGACTACCTGGTGGGCACCGCTGAGCGTACCCGTGCCCGCGACGCCAAAGACTTGCACTGGGAGATCGGAGTTCACGCCGCTCTCCGTGTTGCCGAGAAGTCCGTAAGACCCGTCACCCCAGCAGTCGACCGCACCGGAAGGCGAAGTCAAAACGGCGCAGAATCCCTGTCCGTCGGAGCCGAGGCTCTTGACCCCCGACAGTGTCGACCCGATCCCTGCCGTGCTGACGACTTGCACAGGGGTGCTCGCACAAATGTTGCTGCCGGGGCAAGTCTGGGGGCCGGAATAGGAGCCGGCACCGAGGTCTCCGTAGTCGTCGCTTCCCCAACAGTCCACGCCGCCTCCGGCGAGCACGGCGCAATAGGTAATCCCGTTCGAGCCGACCACGCCGACGGCTGACGCGAGTTGCCCGGTCCCACCGACACCGGTGACCCATACCGGCACGGCACTGTGAGTCATGGTGCCGTTACCGAGCTGACCGAGAAGGCTGTACCCCCAGCAGTCCACTCCGCCGGAGCCCAGAAGTGCGCAGTAGTTGCCCTGTCCGGAGTACTCTCCGGCGCTGATCAACGCGGTGACGCCGCCGAGCGTCGATCCAATTCCAGCCGTACCGACGACCGGTTCTGCCGTCGACGTCGAGGTGCCGGTCGTCCCGCTGCCAAGCTGACCCTCGCCGTTGTTCCCCCAGCAGTCCACACCGCCCGAGCCGAGCAGGGCGCAGAAGCTGCCGTCTTGAGCGCTGATGACCTTGATCGCCCCGCTCAGATTCCCCGCGCTGGTGATCACGGCCGCTGGGACGCCACCCGCCCCTTCCCGACCCCAGCAGTCAACCCCACCTGGGGGCGTCGCCTTGCCGGTGAGGACCGCGCAGAACCCTCCGTTGGTACCCACGACACTCTTGACGTCGTCCAAGAGACCAGAGCCGTTCACTCCGTGAACCGCGACCGGCACATCAGACTGGGTCGGCGAGCCGTTGCCGAGTTCTCCCTCATAACCTTCCCCCCAACAATCGACTCCTCCGGTCGTGAGAACGGCACAGAAGTCCGCGACATCGCTCACGATGCTCTTCGCCCCCGCCAGCGCGGCAGAACCGTCTCCGGGGGCGACCCTGACTTTGACCGGGGTCGCGTTCACGGTAGTCGTGCCGTCGGTAACGGACAGATCGAAGGTGTATTTCTGAATTGTCGTGCCAGTATTCGTCAACAGCGGCACCGTGTCTGAGTACGTGCCACTGCTACACGCCTCGGTGTACGGAAGCCCGGCGACGGGCTTCGTCGACGAGAAAGTGCAACTCGATGCGCTCGCCACCGTCGCTTTCAGGGTCACCAGACCGTCTGTAGAAGTCACTGACGATGGGGTGGCAACAAGCGAAGCGGTCGGTGCTGCCGACGCGCGCCGACGCGCCAATCAGGCTCGTGGAGCCGGAAACCACGCCAACCACTGCCACGCCAACCATCCAAAGGCGCCCCGACCGAGGTCGCGGTCCGAGACGCATCAGCGACGCTCCACCCACGCGAACCATGCTGTCGAGCGTTGTCAAGCTGCATGGTTGCGTGGAACCGTGCACGATCTCTGTGGGCCCTCATCAAGGAATAGGCGAAATCACAAAGACGTGAAGGGACGTTCGTCGACTTCTTGATGGCTGATCGCTTTTCTCGGCGGTCCTGGCGCAGAGGTGTGAGCCCGCTTGACATACCCAGCGCGGTTTCCCATCGAAACTCATTCCGAACGTCAACCATCTCTTGCCCCGTTGCCTCGACGCACGTGCAATTTCGATCGAGGTCAGTGGCCGGTGGATGGTCCTGAGGACGAGATGATTGCAGTCCGGTTGAAGCTCGGACCGTACCCCAGTTGCAGCTCCGTAGCTGCGTAGGTTCGCGTAACCGTCACACACATTTCCTGAGCGTCACACATGGAGGTCAGACAACCCGCCGAGGCGTGCCCGCCGGCCTCTAATTCGGGAGATAGCCGAAATTATCAACCATCAATCACCTACCCCACTCGTGCCGAACCGGGCGCATGCAACTATCGCGAGCGGGCGCGCCTCATACCGCCTTCACACGGCACGTCGGGACGGAAGTTGCGGGAGGTCCGGGGTTCGACGACCGGAGCCGTAAATGATGAGGCCCGATTTAAGCAAATGAAAATTGGCTCCCGGAAGCACATTGGCGCGGAAATGGCGCGGAACGTCGGAGGACTGCGGTATTTCCTGGTGTTCAACGGTCAGCGGAAGACAGCAACATCTGGTCCATGTACCAGGGATTCGCCAAGACCAGCGGACGGACAGGGATGAGCGAATTTCAGCCTGGGCTCTGTTCGGGACGCAGAGGTCCCCGGTTCAAATCCGGGCAGCCCGACTCTGAGGCCTGGTCAGGGCGTTGAGCCACGACCCATGTCTGTCATCGATGCCACTTCATCGCGCGTTCATCGCGCGGTGCAACCGACTCTCCAGTTGGAAGTGGCCGACACGCCAGAAAGGCCCCTCCGTGTCGGCCATTGAATGTCGAATGCGCTCGATGCGCACCCACCGCGGACGCTGGCAGCGCAGGCCAGGACCCTAGACTGCTCCGATGCGCGGCGGGTGCCGTCGGTTGCTTGCCTATGTGATCGTGTCCGCCGCCCTGGCGCTCGGACCCGGAGCGACCGCGGGCGCTGCCACCGTGTCCCCCGGTCTGCAGCCTCCCTTCGGGACGAACTGGCCGGTGTACCACCAGAACCTCCAGTCCACGGGCGTGGACCCCGTGAACACGGACCTCACTCCGCTGAGTCCCGGGTGGTCCTCACCGACGCTCGACGGCGGCATCTTCGGTGAGCCGCTCGTCGCCGATGGACGCGTCGTGGTCGCCACCGCGAACAACACCGTCTACGCCCTCTCGGCCCAGACTGGAAGCGTCTTGTGGAGCACCCACCTCGGCACGCCGGTCCCGATTGCCAACCTCCCGTGCTCGAGCGTCGTGGCGCCCCTCGTCGGCATCACAGGGACGCCCTACATCGATCTCGCCCGCAACGAGATCTTCGTCGTGGCCATGGAGGAACGGACCTCGTTCGCAGCCGAGCATCGCCTCTACGGCCTGAACCTCTTCGACGGGAACATCGAACTCGACGAGAGTGCCGACCCGCCGGGCTCGCAGCCCCTGCTGGAACTGCAACGCAGTGGGCTCACCGCGTCGCACGGCCGCATCATCGTCTCGTACACCGGTTTCAACGATTGTGGGAAATACCACGGCTGGGTCCTCGGCATCCCCAAGGCGGGTGGCCCGATGCGGACGTTCGAGTCCGCTACCGCTCCGGGCGACAACCAGGGCGGCGTCTGGATGGGCGGTGCCGCACCGGTTGTCGATCCGGCGGGCAACATCTGGTTCGCCACCGCTAACAGCACGGAGACGAATCCGCATCGCTATGACAGGAGCAACGCGATCATCGAGCTCTCGCCGGGATTCCGTGTCAAACAGGTCTTCGGGGACCCGAATTGGCTAGCCGACGACTCCGGTGACCTCGACCTCGGTACCACCAACGCGGCACTGGTGAACGGCTTCGTGTTCATTGCCTCAAAGGCGGGCGACGCGTACTTGGCGCGCCAAAGGCACCTCGGCGGGGTCGGCGGCCAGGTGGCCAGCCTGGCGCTCTGTCGGCCGGCCCGTATGGGCGGCTCCGCCTGGGGTGGCACCGACGTCGACGGGTCGGTGCTCTATGTCAACTGCGACGACGGGGAGCCGGGCAACGCGCACTTCTCGCACATCACCGCGGTCCAGGTGACGAAGAGGCGACCGTATCTTCACGTCCTGTGGCGGTCGACCACGGTGCGCAGCGCCGGGCCGCCGATCGTCGCCGGCGGCATGGTCTGGACGATCCTGCTCGACGGGCACACGGTGGTCGGGCTCAGCCAGGCCAGCGGACAGCCCGAGGTCGAAGAGCCCATCGGCGTCAGTGCCAACCACTTCCCGACCCCCTCCGTTGCGGACGGCTTGCTCCTCGTCCCTTCGCTGAAGGGGGTGGTGGCGTTCGTGGGCCCGTGGGGCCTCCCGCCGGCCCCGGCCCCGGCACCCTGAGCTGGGCGCGAAATAGCTGGCCCGGCCCTAGAGTTTGACCGCGGCACCCCGTAGTGTTTGGACGTGGACCGGGCGGAATACGAGGTGCAGTACCTGATCCTCGGGGCCAGCGCCGAGCCCTACCTGCTCGCCCGCGTGCGGTGGCCCGACGTGGCGCAGGCCATCAGCGAAGACTGCCCGGGATGGCTCGACGATCCCGGACTCTTCGACCTGCCCTACGACCCGGCCGGCCAGAGGATCAGCAGCCGCCGGGCGGCGGAGATCGCCGCCGAGTGGGGGGCCCAGCTCCCCCACGGCCCGAGTGCCGAGCTCTCGCAACCGCGGATCAGGCGGGTCCCACCCTCGTGGTCCGACATGGTGCCCGTGGAGAAGTGGTCGTGGTCCCTCGAGCACCTCACGTCGGTCCGCCACCCAGAGACGTCGCCCGAACCGCACCGGACTGAGGATCCGGCGAGCCTCTCCAACGGCCGCGACAGGCCCGCGTCGCAATGACCGACACCAGGGTGACGAGACCCGGCGACGCGGGAGAGCAACCCCCCCGCCGACCGAAGCACGCCCGCCGCCAAGAGAGCGACTTTCCGTGGCCGGGCGCCCCCGCCGCTCCGGAAGCGCCACCGCGCCTCGCCGCACCGCCTCCCGGGGGTCGGGGCATGGCACCGCCCGCCACCCCGCATCTGGGCAACGACTACCGCCTGAGGGGGCTCACCCTCGGTTCGGCGCCGCCAGCGCCGGCACTGGCGACTCGCCCTACGGCCACACGCCACCGGTCCCGAACTCGCCCAGCGGCGCAGGCGCTGGCTGCTCATGGTGGCCGCGGCCATCACGGCCGTTGTCCTCATCGCTGTTCTGCTGCGGCTGACGCTCATCGCGCCGTTCACGGTGCCCTCGTCCGCCATGGCACCGACCCTGCAGGCGGGTGACCGGATCCTCGTCCTCCGTTCGAGCTTCCTCACGGGCTCTATCGGCCGCGGAGACATCATCGTGTTCCACCGGCCCGCGCACTTCCCCTGCCAGGCCTCAGGCTCAGGGCAGTACCTCGTCCAACGGGTGATCGGCCTGCCGGGAGAGACCATCTGGTCCGATCACCAGACCATCTACGTCGACGGGAAGCGGATTACCGAGCGCGGGTGGTACGACCCGCGCTACGGCGCCGTGAGCTCGGTCCAGATCTCGAGGACGACCATCCCCAAGGGCAACTACTTCGTCCTGGCCGACAACCGCAGCAATTCGTGCGACTCGAGGTCTTTCGGCGCGATCCCCGGATCCTCGGCGCTCGGGAAGGTCGTCGCAGTCATCGGTCGCCACGGGAACCCATATCTGCACGTCTTCTGAGGATGCGCCTCCCGAGCCGTGCCATTGTGTCGGCTGCACTGGTGATCGTGCTGGCCGTCTCGGCCGGCCTGCTCGTACCCGGCGGCCCAAGCTCCGCCGCGGCCGCCACTCAGCGCACCACCATACGGCTGCTTCCGGCCCCTTCGGCCGGCGGCCGGGTTTGGGACTGGTCGGCGGCCTGCCCGCTCGGGCCTCGGACGGGGGCGCACTGCGAAGGAGCGGGACCAGTGCTGGGCAGAGCTCAGCTCAACGGGGACGAGTGGAACCTCGGCGTGACCACGCCTGCCGAAGGTGACGTACGGATGTCCATGACGCCCACGGGCGGGCTGACGATCCGGGGCGAGCTCCCGGTGGCGCCGCCCTGCACCGCCGCGACGTGCTTAGCGCCGAGTGCCGACACCTGGGTCCGCGCCTACACCAACGTCTCGTACGGCAAGAACCCATGCCGAGCCGCCACCTCACCGGTCGGCGATCCCGCCCTGCGTCTCCCGGTCAAGGTCAGCGCGCTCCCGACCGACCTGGTCGGCACGACCTCGTACTCCTCGCAGGCGGCGCAAGCCACCTACGACATCGCCTACGACATGTGGCTCAACCCTTCCGGCACGCAGTACCCCTGCCGCACGCAAGGGACGGTCGAGGTGATGGTGTGGACCGACTACGACCATCAGGCGCTCCTTCCTTCGACCCCGGTGGCATCCTCGAGCATCCCCTACGCCGTGGGCGGCGTGGCCCACGACGGGACCAATGCGTGGTCGACCTACGTCCTCAACGTCCACCGGTCCGGAAGGACCTCGCCCTACGGGGGGACCGTCTTCCTTGTGCTCAACGCGGCAGACGTGGTCCCGGCGGGCACGGTCAGTGTCGACGTGACTAAGGCGCTGTCGGCGGTGGGCGGCTTGCTCGAACAGGATTACGGATGGAGTGATTTCGCCAGCCGCTACTGGCTGGACACCATCCCATTCGGCATGGAGGTCGGACCGGCCAACGCGCAACCGTGGGGAAACGGATCGACGGACTTCACACTTCGGCTGGCGTCGTACTGCTTCGGACTGAACGCGACGGTTGCCCACCCGAAGTGCTGAGGCACGGAGTCATGTCGCTCAGGGTGTGCCGTGACCGAACTTCCAGACCTGCTCGAAAGCGCCCACGAGCTGGTATCCGTCTCCCGAGGAGAACGGGGTGAGGCCCACGACATCGCTCACGTGGACACCCAGCCCGGGAAGCGAACCAAGGTACGGCGCGTCACCGAAGGCGTAGACCGACCCGTCTCTGCCCACCAGCCAGTACCCGAAGCCGTCCGCTGTCGGGCGAACCTGCACGATGTTCGACACCACAATCGGCGGCGCATCCGGCCGATTCTGAAGGTCCCCAAAGTAGTTCGCGCCCCCACCGGCCCACACCACTCCATTGGCCGTGACCTCGAGCCACCCACCACCGGGGGCGCCCATGACCTCGACGAACGGTGCCGCGACCGCCGGGGCGGCGGCCGGCGGCGCATCGACCTGCGCCGCCGTCTTGACGCGGAGTGCCGTTCCACCGGCCAGTAACTCGCCCGGGGCGGTGACTGATGCGGCGACGACGGCTCCGACCAGCGCCAGCATTGCCAGCGCGACACCCGCCCCGACGAACGATCGCCGCCCGCTGACCGACCGGCGTGCCTGTTGCTCGGCAAAATGGCGCGAGCGTTCGGCGGCCGGCACCATCTGCGCCCGCACATTCCAGAAGGCCGTCACGGGGGCGCACAGGAACACGCTGCCCTGCACGGTGATCATGACGACCAGCAGGATGTGCTTGGACGACGAGGCCACCAGGAGGCCCGAGCAGAGGAACAGCCCCGCGGCCAGAGCCATCTCCCAGCGCGCCAACCAGAGGGCATCGCGCAGCCGGCGCACCACCTTTTGGTTCCGGTCGTTCTTGGGAGTGCGGAGGAAGACGCCCTCTCGCCGCGCCAGCCCTTGGACGCAGGCGAGCGCAATGGTCCAACTGGACGCCAGGCTGATGATCAGGCTCGTGAAGGCGCGACGGCGCGACATGTTCGTCCATTGCCGCAACACCAACAACATGCTCAAGAGGGAGAGGGCGATGAGGCTTATCCCCAGGAGACTGACACCACCGGCGATCGGCAACACCCAGAAGTGGGAGCCCGACAACAGGAGTGCGGTCGTTGCGAACAGCGCAATCGTGAACAGCACCATCAAGAGGTCTCGCATCCAGCCGAGGCTCGCCATGAGGTAGTCGCGCCGTTGTTGGCTCGACAAGCGGTTGTCGGGAGAGTGGTCCCACGGCATGCAGGCTGCGCCAATGCAGACGAAGGATCTGCATGCGCCCCGAAGCACCAGCGGTAGCGCTGCGTATTCAGGCCCGCGAAGGTGGGTGGCACGACCCCGCGGCCGAAGCAGCGTGGTATGTACAGCCCGGACCAGCCCGCTTGAGCACGCGGACGACGCCTCGGTGTCCTCGCAGATGCACCACTCGTTCCAGCCGCCCGCCTTTCGAGGGCGCTGCGACGGAAGAGCCCCATCGTGCCCACGAAAGGCACCGTGTCGCGCTCGTTGCGCGACGACATGACCGTCAGGTAGAAGGCCTGATAGGAGTCGACACAGGCCGTGTAGTACGGACTTCCTTCGTAGTCGCGGTTGCCCTCGAAGGTCTGCAGGAACCCGATGCGCCCGTCGCAGAAGTAGGGGGCGGTCTCCTTCAGGTAGTAGGGCACGACGAAATCGTCCGCGTCGACCATTCCGATGATCTCGGCCGCTCGGTCGGTGTACTGACGCAGGACCAGGTTGAGCGCACCGGCCTTGAACCCGGCCACGGGTCGACGTGGACGAACGTGCACGCGCGGGCGATCGCGGCAGTATTCCTCGACGGGTCGCCAGATCGCCGGGTCCTTGGTGTTGTTGTCGACCACGACGATCTCGAAATTGGGGTAGTCGATCGCCTCGGCCCTCCTGATGGTCTCGATCAGCATCTCCGGCGGCTCGTTGTACGCGGCGATGTGCAAGGAGACGAACGGCTGGTAGGACGGATCGGCCTCGGGCAACGGGCGCGAGTGCCGGAAACGGCCCAGCACGTCACTCGTTGCATTGACGTAGGAGTTCCACAGCGTCACGGCGAACAGGCTGAGCAGGACGAAGAAGCCCGACACCAAGGACTCGAACCCGCCGTTGGCATCGTTGGTGGTGAGCTTGATCGTAAAGAGGATCAGCCCCAGTCCGGCCGCGATGAACGCGGCCGAGAAGATCTGCCCCACGGGGTTGAGGTCCGGCCGGGCCATGACCACGATGAAGGCGATCAACACGACCGTGCTCCCCGGAAGCTCCAGCGAGGTCAATGGGATCCCCCAGATCACCGCGACGAGCCAGCACGCAGGCACCGCGATGGCCAGAGCGAGGATGGAGCTGAAGAGGACCTCGGAGAACCTAGAGCCCCTCCCGCTCCGACTGACTCGCCGTGCTGGGCTCAACAGGAGGGCCGTCGCCAGGAACAGCTGCATAAACCCGACGAGGGTGAAGTCGTAGAGGTTGAGCCTGAAGAGCATTGAGCACCCTCATGACACCCAGTAGGGCCGACAAGACGCCGCCGCATTGTAGGCAACCCAGGTGGGATTTCCTAGGGCTCACACAGAATTCATGGAGCCGCATTCATGTAGCCGCGTCCTGTCTCTCGCCAAGCCGATTCCACAACATTTCGACGAAAGAGGTGGGAGGACATGGTTGGTCGGTGCGGTCTCATCGGGACGCTGAGCTGCCCTTGCGAACTATCTTCGGTCGAGGTCCCGTTCGGAGGCATCACCTTGGCCAAGCTCATCTACATTGCGAACACATCACTCGACGGGTACTGCGAGGATCGGGACGGAGGCATCGACTTTGGTGCCCCTGATGAGGAGTACTTCGGTTTCATCAACGACCTCGAGCGCCCGGTCGGCACCTATCTCTACGGACGCCGCATGTACGAGGCGATGCTCTTCTGGGAGACCGTACCCATCGCCGACCAGCCGCCCTGGGTCGCAGATTTCACCACCATCTGGCGAAAGGCCGACAAGGTCGTCTTCTCGAGGACCTTGGCATCGGTGTCAAGCGAGAGGACCACCCTCGAGCGGGAGTTCAACATCGAGTCGATTCGGCAGATCAAGGCCGGCGAGACCCACGATCTCACCGTGGGCGGAGCCGATCTGGCTGCCCAGGCGTTTGCGGCGAGCTTGGTGGACGAGTACCACGTGTTCATCTGGCCCATCGTGTTCGGAGGTGGCACACACGCCCTTCCCAGGCACGCGCA
The DNA here is from genome assembly GCA_963825965.1 of uncultured Acidimicrobiaceae bacterium. Classification (GTDB taxonomy): domain Bacteria; phylum Actinomycetota; class Acidimicrobiia; order Acidimicrobiales; family RAAP-2; genus Bog-473. Next base: position 68,379 of record CAWGUX010000011.1, on the reverse strand, counting down.
GCTGGACCTTCAACTGCTCAACGAGCGGCGGACCCGCAGCGGAATCGTGCAGCTTCACTACCGCATCATCGAGTGAAGACCTTCTGTCGGGACCATCGGCACCGTGCGCACGCGCGTGGTCTCAGCGGGATCAGAGGGGTATCACCTCACGCACCAGTCCCGAGGCGTGCGTGACGTCGTCAATGTGGGCAAAAGTGGCGTTGACCAGGATATTTCGGTAGATTCCGAAGGAAGTCGGCACTGACAAAACGTGGCTAGGGTCTGTTCGGGACGCAGAGGTGCCGGTTGAAATCCGAGCAGCCCGACTCGACTGGTCCTGATCGGGCGGAGCGGGCCGGCACCCCTGCTAGACAGGCTGAAACCGAGCTGTTGGAGCCAAGAATGGGTCGTCGCACCGACACCGCACGCCAGGAGATCGTCGAGCTCATTGAGGGCCGACCGGGGTGGCGCCTCGAGCCGAGGACGACGCCGGGTGCGTCGCCCATGTGGTGCTTCGTATCGGGCGGTCAGATCGTGTTCTCGGTGGCGACGGACGGCGGATCCATCCACCTCTACGTCATGGCGACCGACCAGGAGCTCGTGTTCGCTGACGCGGAGCAACTCACCGCCTGGCTCCGGGTCCATCGCGACGATGCACTCCAGGAGCGACCGCTCCGGCCCCCGGTCAAGGAGCGGTCTCGCCGATTCTTCGAGTGGGGGTGAGCGCGCCCGCGCCCAGGACCCCGGGGAGACGGAGTCTTAGCGGCCGTTTCGCACCGCGACGCCACGCGTGGACAACGACGCCTCGAGGGCGTCGAGGAAGGGCACTTGGCCCTTCAGCAACTTGAGGCGGGCCCGCTCGAGCGGTACCCACTCCACGCGATCGATCTCGGGGAACTCCCGCAGACGGCCCGACCCCCGCGGCCACTCCATCTCGAAGGTGTTGCTCGTCGCATCCGCCACGTCGAGGTCGCCCTCGATGGCCCAGACGATGACCCGTTTCCCGCTCGGTTGGCGTACCTCTCCGAGCGCCGCGGCCTGCGCGGCCGGTACCGGCGCGGGGAAGCCGGTCTCCTCGACGAACTCGCGGTAGGCGGCGGCGAGCGCGTCGTCGCCTTCGTCGTACTCGCCCTTGGGCACCGACCATGCGCCGTGATCCTTCTTCGCCCAGAAGGGACCGCCGGGATGGGCGATCAAGACTTCGACCACTCCGTCATCTGACACCCGGTACAACAACAGGCCTGCACTTCGCGCACCCATGGACGCGGATGATTGTTGCACCGGGTGGCCGCCGCAGGATTGCGACGTGCGTTGCCGCTGGTCCGGCGGCTGGGCGGGTGCCGCCGGGACGGTGCCTGCGTCGCCGGGGCGGCAGTCACTAGGCTGACCAGGCGTTCCGGCCGCCCAATCCGGAGCCACCTCGGGGGCATGGGCGTTGACCAGAGCATGCGGTCGCACGTCACTCACACCACTGCACCATGAGTCCTCTCGAACCCGAGCACGATCCCGTCCAAAAGGGCTTGGCCGAGCTGGGGCGCCAGATCGACGACGCACACGATGGTCCAGCCGGTGGCGCCGCCCCGGACGCGACCGCGGCGCCCGACAACACGGTGGAACACGGGCTGCAGCAGCTCGGCCGCCAGATCGACGAGGCGCGCCCGCGCCGCAGGGCGCACGAAGCCGCGGGGCGCTGACGCCGGACGACGCGGGCCCGCGCACGCGGCGCCGACGCACCGCTCGCGCCGGCGCACCCTGGCCTGGATCGGCGGCACCCTCACACTCGTCCTCGTCCTGATGGCCGGCGCCGCGGCCGGCTACGGCTGGTACCTGAACCACGAGATCCACCGCATCGACCTCAAGAACCTGACGTCGGCGCCGGTGAAGGGAGCCGATGCCGGGACGGAGAACATCCTGATGATCGGTTCGACGTCGCGCTGCGCGCTGACGGTGCAGAACCCCGCGTACGGGCTGTGCTCCCAGGGCGTCAACGGCGTCAACAGCGACGTCGTGATGATCCTGCACCTCAACCCGGCGACCAACTCGCTGTCGATCCTGTCCATCCCGCGCGACCTCTTCGTCCCGAACGCACGCTCCGACGGGGCCAACAAGATCGATGCCGCGCTGTACCAGGGGCCGGACCAGCTCATCGCGGCGATCGAGGAGGACTTCGGGATCCCGATCCAGCACTTCGTCGAGTTGAACTTCGACAGCTTCATCAACGTGGTGAACGCCTTGGGCGGTATCAAGATGTACTTCCCCGAACCCGTCTACGACGCCTACTCGGGACTCAACATTCAGACGACCGGATGCATCGCGCTCAACGGGACCCAGGCGCTCCAGGTGGTGCGGGCGCGTCACCTCCAGTACAAGGCACCCGGCGTCACCACCACCGACCCGGCCCACTGGCCCCAGGAGTCGCAGAGCGACATCGCGCGTATCCGGCGTGACCACGAGTTCCTGCGCGTGCTGGCGGCGGCCGTCAAGGCGAAGGGCCTCAGCAACCCGATCACCGATCAACAGCTCGTCGCCGGCGTGGTGGGACAGCTGACGGTCGACTCGGGGTTCTCGGCGACCGGCATGATCAGCCTCGTGCTCGGGTTCCACAACGTCGACGTCAACTCGGCGCCCCAGCTGACGCTGCCCGTGGCGGTCGACCAGTTCGGCAGCTACGTCTACGAGGGTGGCAGCTACGGCGACATCGAGTTCCCGGCCGAACCGCAGGACCACGCCGCCGTCGAGCAGTTCCTCGGCCTGACGTCGGCCAACGCGGACACCTACACGGGCGGAGCGCTCCCGGCCCTGTCGACGATCACCGTCTCGGTCCTCAACGGGTCCGGTGCGTACAACCAGGCGACGGACACGGCCGGCAGCCTCGAGGCCCTCGGCTTCCACATCGGGACCATCGGGGACAGCCCGCCGGTCGGCCAGGAGGCCGAGACCGTCGTCTACTACGCGTCGAAGACGCCGGCCGATCTGGCCGCCGCACAGGCCGTGGCCAACTCGTTCTCGGGCGCCGTGATCATGGCCGACGACCCCACACAGGTGAAGCCGGGCTCGCAGGTGACCGTCGTCACCGGCACGGACTTCAGCGTCAACCCGCCCGCGCTCCCGCCGACCTCCACGACGACCCCGGCGCATGCATCGGGATCGTCAGCGACCAGCACGACGACGTCGACGACCGCTCCGTCGAGTGGGAGCACCGGGAACACGGGGAACAGCGGCAACTCGGGCGCGTTCCAGCCACCGACGCCCACGGTCGAGCCGCTCGCTCCGTGGGACCCCCGCTCGTGCACGCCAAGCGGGGGCGAGGGAAGCTAGCGGGTCACGCAGCGAAGGAGCTCCGCCCGCGCCGGGCGCGGCGCCCGAGTGGCGTCAGGCGAAGATCTCGCCGCCGTTGGTGTCCAGCGCCTGTCCGGTCATGGCGGACGACAGGTCCGATGCCAGGTAGACGATGGCGCCGGCCACGTCCTGGTCGCTCGGGATCCGGCCCAGCGGCACCCGGGCGTTCAGTTCGTCGACGACGACCTGGGCGGGCACGTCGCGCCCGGTCGAGGTCATCTCGATGTAGATGTCGACCGACGGGCCGGCCATCCAGCCGGGGACGACAGCATTGACCCGCACGTTGGACGAGCCGAGCTCGAAGGCCAGGACCCGGGTCGCGGTCAGCAGCGCACCCTTCGAAATCGCGTAGCCGCCCTGTGCCGGTTGGGGTTGGCGCGCCACCATCGACGCCACCATCACGACCGACCCGCCACCACGCGGCGCGCATGGAGGGCAGCGCGGCACGGGTCATCTGGAGTGAGCCGAAGAGATTGGTGTCCATGATCTTGCGCCAGATGGCGAGGTCCACCTCCTCGAAGCTCTTGAAGGCATCGAAGCGGAACGCGTTGTTCACGAGGACGTCGATGCCACCGAACGCCTCGGTCCCCGCCGCCATCAGCCGACCACATGCCTCGGCGTCGGTGATGTCGGTTGGCACCGTGATGGCGCGGGCACCGAGCTCGCTCACCTCGGCCAGCACGTCGTCGAGCGTCGCCTGGCGCCGTGCCGCCAGGACGAGATCGGCCCCGTGCGCGGCCAGCGCCCGCGCCGCCTGGCGCCCGAGCCCGGGGCCGACGCCCGACACGACGCACACCTTGCCCGCCAGCAACCCTGCGGCGGCGTTGTCCTTCTCTGCTTGTTGCACCGTCATGGGAGCGCAGCGTAGGGCAGGCCAGGCGCAGCGCGGCATCCGCGCCGATGTCACACGGGACTGGGAAGATCGAGCGGCAGGGTTGGATGAAGGAGGGTCATGGCCATTTGTACGCACTGTGGCGGCGAGATGACCGAGGGCATCAGCTGCCTCACCGACCCCGTCATCATTGACGGCAGGGCCTTCGCCCGGGTCCGCTGGGGCCAAGAACTGCGGCCCCGGCACCGCTACGAACCCGAGGAGTGCCGGGACTGTGGCACCCCGCTGGGCGGCGTCCACCATCTCGGGTGCTGCATGGAACGATGCCCCGCCTGCCACGGCCAAGCCATCAGGTGCGGCTGCCTCTCCGAGCCCGAGTGCACCTACGCCAGCTCGGGAAGGTACCGGTGCCGCTCGCACGTCCTGCGCAGGGTGGGCTGGCGCTGACGAAACGCTTCAGCGGCCGGTCCAGGCCTGGTCAGGTGGCGCAAGCCCGTCCGTGAGCGGTCGAATCGCCTCCCTGCTCCCGGAGGCCAGGGCCGGTGGGAACGAGGTCCTCGCCGAGTCGACTGGCGAGGGGGTGGCCGTCCCACGGACCGCGCCTAGGTTGCGTTTGACCCGCACGGATGCAGTCACCAGTGTGTGGGGCGCCATGCACGCTCCCGCCGCCACGCCCACGCGCGCCTGACCCGAGATGGGAAACCTCAATGGGATCCGCGTGCTCGAGGCGGGGCTCCTTGTCCAGGGGCCACAGGCGGCGCTCACCATGCTCGAATGGGGAGCCGACGTCGTCAAGATCGAGCTGCCCGGGTTCGGCGACCAGAGCCGATGGCTCCCCATCAGCAGGGAGGACAGGCGATCGGCTTGGTTCTCGGCTTACAACCGCGGGAAGAGAAGCGCGACGATCGATCTGCGCGTCCCCAAGGGACGCGACGTCTTCTTGCGCCTGGTCGAAACCGCGGACGTCGTCATCACCAACTTCAAGCCCGGGACGATGGAGGCGTGGGGCATCGGCTACGACGATGCAGCCGCGCGCAACGGGCGCATCATCTACGCGATGGGCTCGTCCTTCGGACCCGAAGGCCCTGATGCGACCCGCGAGGGCGCCGACCTCAGCGCGCAGGCGTCAGGCGGGCTGATCAGCACGACGGGTGGGAGAGACGCCGACCCGAGCCCTCTCGCCGCCACCATCGCCGACCACATCGCCGGCCAGAACCTCCTGGCCGGGATCCTGGCGGCGCTCTACGCGCGAGAGCGCAGCGGGCGGGGTCAGCTGGTCGAGACGTCCCTCCTCGGCGGTCAGATCTGGGCCCAGGCGGGCGAGTACACGCGCTACCTCATGACGGGCGAGATCTCGGGCCCGGCCAACCGGGGGCACCCGATGATCCCGGGCATCTACGGCATGTTCCCGACACAGGACGGCTGGATCGCCATCGTCGGCGTCGCCGGCCCGGCGCGTGACCGCTTCTTCCAGACGATCGGCCGGCCGGACCTGATCGAGCGCTTCAGCCGGCTCCTCTACTTCGAGGACGACAAGGCGGCGTTGTGGCCCATCTTCGACGAGGTGTTCGCGACCAAGTCGACGGCCGAGTGGTGCGACCTGCTCGGTGCCGCGGGCTTGCGCTTCGCGCCCGTGCGGAACCATGCCGAGGTGGCGGCCGACCCGGGGGTCTGGGTAAACGGGTACCTCGCCGAGCCCGCCGCGGAGAAGGGCACACCGGATGGTCCGGGCCACCCCGTCGTGCGCCCGCCCGTTCGCTTCTCCCGGACGGGCTCGGACCCGGCGACCGAGATCCCCGAACTCGGGCAGCACACCGAAGAGGTGCTGCTCGAAGCCGGGTATGCCTGGGACGAGATCGGCGCGCTGTCCGAAGCCGGCGTGGTGTAGCTACTGGGCTTGCTCGATGCGGAGCCGGTTGCCGGCAGGGTCGCGCACGGCGGCATCGCGCACGCCCCAGGGCTGACTGGTCGGCTCCTGGAGCACCTCGACGCCGGGCGTGGCGGCGATCTTCTCGAAGGTCGCGTCGAGGTCCTCGGTGCGGAAGTGGACCGGGTACAACTCGCCCTTGGCGAGCAGGGCGGCGAAGGCGTCCCCGTCCTCCTCGGAACGGCCGGCGTGCGGCTGCGACAAGACGATCTGGATCTCAGGCTGGCTCTCGGTACCGAGGGTGATCCACTTGAAGCCGTCGTTGGCGACCTCGAAGCGCACGGCCAGACCAAGAGTGTCGCGGTAGAAGGCCAAGGCGGCATCGGGGTCGTCAACGAGGATGTGCACGGTGCTGAGCGAGACTGTCATGGCACCGACGTTAAACGGAGGCGACGACCGGTGCTTCTTCGAAACTGCTGACTTCGAGGTGCCCGGGCCACCACCCTTGCGCGGGCGGCCGAGCACCATCGTCTGGCAGGAGGGCACGATGCGCAACTCATCGTGGTTGCGGGCGCGGGACGTCGACGGACTCTCGCCGACAAGCTCGGTGAAGCGCACCGAGAACGACCCGAGGCTCGTCCACCCGACGGCGAAGCAGACATCGGTCACGCTGAGATCGCCGCGGCGCAACAGCGCCTTCGCCCGCTCGATGCGCCGGGTCATCAGGTAGGAGTGCGGCGTCTCCGCGTACGCCTCGCGAAACCGGCGGCTGAAGTGAGAGGGCGACATCAGGGCGGTCCGGGCGAGTGCGTCGACGTCGCGCCGCTCCGCGTACTCCCGGTCCACCCGGTCGCGGGCCCGGCGGAGCCGGCGCAGGTCGTCGAGGTCGACGCTCATCGCTCCATCGTGCATCAGGCACGCCACTCAGCTGCAGCGGCTCGCAGCGCACAGAATTGAAAGAGGGACGGGGCCGAAGCCCCGTCCCTCCTCCGCCCGATCGTTCGGGACTGTTGCCAAATACAGACTTTGCCGTTAGGCGAAGTCGATCGTGGTGTTGGCCGGGTCCAGCGTGGCCGTCACGATCGTGATGGCGTTGTCGCCACCGATCTCAGCTCCGATGTCGGCAAGGAAGTTGCCGGTCGTGCCGGTACCGGTGTCGGTGTTGAGGCAGGCGTTGATGTTGAGAGCCTTACCATTGTCAGCGGCCGGAACCGTGATGTGGCCGGTAAGGAGGAACCCCGCTTCGCCGCTCGGGCACGTGCCCGTGTTCGACGAGGTGAAGACACCCGTGTAGTGCGTTGCACCGACCGTCCACGACTCGCTGGGAATTTCCTTCCACAACGTGCTGGCCGACGACGCGTACCCGAAGGCCGAGTTGACGATGTAGTCGGTCGACGGGCTGCACGGGCTCGGCGGGTCAGTGTCGCCCATGGAGGCGGCGTTGCCGCACGTCAGCTTGCTCTTGCTCGTGATGGTGATCGCGGCGACGGTGCCGGACTTGGGCGGCTTGACACCCTTGACGCACGAGATCGTGCCGGTGTTCGTCGTGATCTTCGTCTTCTTGCTGACCTGCGCCGTGCCCTGGGCTGTCAGGCCCGGAACAGGCGGCGAGGCCTGCGAGAAGGTGACCGTCTGCCCAGTGCCGGTCCCAGTGCAGTCCGTGGTCGCGGCCCCGGCAACGCTGGTCGTCACGACCTGCGCAACGCCTACACCGATCACGGGCACCGAGCCCAAAATGGCCAGAGCCATAAGTTTACGTAACAAGGTTGTTACCCCCAGTTCCTTTTTCCCCAATATTGGATTGATTGACGTTGGACGCTTGGCCTCTCTCCCCACCGGAGCGAGGACTTCAACGCCCGTACTCTCTGTAGCCGCGGAGAGCGAGGTGCAAACATCCGAGAATGCTCAAGGTCCGCCGTCAGATTGCACGAAGGAAAACTCCGTGGCATTCCGGTGACACGAAAGGGAGGCCGGACTCGCCTTTTTGTCCGGTTCCGCGCACTCGGCCAGGTGGTCGCGCCGCTTTCTGGCGAGCGATGGGCAGAACGACGAAGCAGAGAACTCCTCGCTCAACAGGAGAATCGTCCTCAGAGTTTTGCATCGCGTGCCTGAGCACAGCTGCAGCCGTCGCTCCCGTGTGCCGTACCTGTGCGCGACCTGAGGGCGGTGGGGTCGGTTATCGCGGTGGAACAACGGCTGAACGATCGAGCTGGCCGCAGCCGCGTGTGCCCCTCCACGTCGTTATCGCAATAGTGCTCGACTCAACCCGAACCTGCGGACGAGGAACGATCCTCGCGTTGGCGAGTGCGCCGACGCCACGAACGTCGACTTGGCCGACATCCCACACGACGCCAGCCGCCACAACGACATCAAGACTTCACCGCGCTGAGTTACGTGTGCCTCGACAGCGCCGTCCCATGAAATAAGACATTTGTGCATCAGGCGCCCGACTCGCCGGCAGCGGCGCCGCAGAATTGAAAGAGGGACGGGGCCGAAGCCCCGTCCCTCCTCCGCCCGATCGTTCGGGCCTGTTGCCAAATACAGACTTTGCCGTTAGGCGAAGTCGATCGTGGTGTTGGCCGGGTCCAGCTGGGCCGTCACGATCGTGATGCCGTTGGCGCCACCGATCTCAGCGCCGATGTCGGCAAGGAAGTTGCCGGTCGTGCCCGTACCGGTGTCGGTGTTGAGGCAGGCGTTGATGTTGAGAGCCTTGCCATTGTCCGCGGCCGGAACCGTGAGGTGGCCGGTGAGCAGGAAGCCCGCTTCACCGCTCGGGCACGTGCCCGTGTTCGATGAGGTGAAGACACCTGTGTAGTGCGTCGCACCGACCGTAAACGACTCGCTGGTTATTTCCTTCCATATGGTGCTGGCCGACGACGCGTACCCGAAGGCCGAGTTGACGATGTAGTTCGTCCCCGGAGTGCACGGGGTCGGCGGGTCAGTGTCGCCCATGGAGCTGGCGTTGGCACACGTCAACTTGCTCTTGCTCGTGATCGTGAGCGCGGCAACCGTGCCGGCCTTGGGCGGCTTGATGCCCTTGACGCATGAGATTGTGCCGGTGTTCGTCGTGATCTTCGTCTTCTTGCTGACCTGCGACGTGCCCTGGGCTGTCAGGCCCGGAACAGGCGGTGAGGCCTGCGAAAAGGTGATCGTCTGGCCGCTGCCTGTCCCAGTGCAGTCAGTGGTCGCCGCTCCGGCGATGCCGCTCGTCGCGATCTGCGCGACACCTGCACCGATCACCGGCACCGAACCCAAAATAGCCAAAGCCATTAACTTTCTAAACACGCAATTCCTCCCCATTTGGTTTTCGTTGACACTGCTTGGTTTTCTCTTTGGTTTTGTTGACACTGCCGGACGTTCCCCTCGACCCCCGGCATTTTCTTTGCTGGCGAGAGCATTACACAACCATCCGGGGATTGCGCAGGACAGGTTGCGCGAAGAAGAACTTCGTGGCGTTCCGGTGAATTGCGAGGATTCACGCTCGATCGAATGGGACTCGGATTTCACTCTCTAGCTGGCGGAACGTCGGAAATCGGTCACCGCCCAAGAACCCTGAACAACGCCTGTGAGTGGAGGTGAAGGGACTCGAACCCTCGACCTACGGCTTGCAAAGCCGCCGCTCTTCCATCTGAGCTACACCCCCGGAAGCCTTGCTCACAGCACAGCCATGCACCCCGGGCTCCGGCCCGCACCGGACCGTCTCCCATCGTAGGCAGGTCGCATCAGGTCTCTCCGTCTGCTCGCGGGTCGCGTCCTCAGACCGGGACCTCGGTACGCCGGAGCAGTTCGTGCGAGACGACGATGTAGGCGACCCCCACGACGCCGAAGAGCGCCACGCCCTCTTGGATCGTGACCTGCGGCAGGTACCACGTGACGTAGGCGACCGCGACGAGCACGGCGCCCGTCACCAGACGCTCGATCACGAGCGGCAGCTTGGGGATCCGAGACGAGCACAGGCCCACGGCGCAGAGCGAGACGAACGCCAGCACCAGCGGGGCCGTCAGAAAGCGGATGTCGGCGTCGGTCAGATCGTTGCTCTGACGCAACGTCGCAAACGCACCCAGCCCGACCGCCGTGCCGATGATGCCGATGTGCAGCGGGAGGTGGGCGAGCAGCCACCACCGCTGTCGACGCCGACCCGGCGGCATGCCCGCGACACCGACATCGTCGAAGTACGCGATCCACAAGCTGCACACGACCACGAACTCGAGGCACACGATGATGAAGTTGATCTCGTAGAGGTGCCGGCCCGACGTCGTCAGAGCCACCCGGATGAAGCTCTCCCCGAGCACGATCGTGGTCAACGCGGCCAGGCGGTCGGCGAGATGCTCGAGGTTGCTGGCCGGACGATCGACCCCCTGATCGAAACGATCGACCAGAACGGGGACCACGAGGAGGACCGCGATGACGCCCCACATGATGGAGGCACCCACCGCAGGCGCCAGGCCCGACAGAGCCGCGAGTGCCGCCGCGACCACGAACGCGTTCCGGCGCGGGACGGCAAACGCGGACAGTTCGGGCCGGGTGCGGCGCGTCACCTCGTGCATGATCGCGACCAGCACCAAGAGCACCCCGATCATGGCGGAAAGCGGGTCGCGCCACTCCGTCTCCGTGTGACTCCCCACGATGATCAACAACACCATGGTCAGCATCTGGCCGAACAGCAGCCCCCGACGCACCGTGTTGATCGTCGGGTCCACGTTGACCAAGAGCGTCGTGATCAGCCACACCCACCACAGCACACAGAAGATTGCGACTGTCTTGAGGATGTTGTGCGGCGTCGGGTCAACCGAGATCCCGTGCGAGAACACGATGATCGCGGCGACCATGACCAGGTCGTAGAACAACTCGAGCCAGGTCACGGCGAGGACCGTCGTGCGCGCCGGTCCGGCGACGCTGCCGGCAACCCTGCCGTCCCCGGGGCGCGGCGCGGGAGTCGTGGATTCGCTGCTCACGGTGCACCGATATTGGACTGGCCGCCGATATCCCTCAACTCGACCTCCCGGCGGCCCGACCGGTGTCTCTGCCCGGCGGACCCTCTCGACGTCGGCGATCTCGCATTGTCAGCCCGGCGATGGTCGCCGGTAGGGTGCGCCCCCTGGTGGACGCACGAACCTTCCTCGGCATGGAGCCGGTCGGCGACGACTTGCACTGGCGCATGCGAGTGGTGCAGCAGCTGACGACTCCTGGCAACTTCCTCTTCGGGGGCTGTGGTCTGGGCGCAGCCCTGGTCGCGTTGGAGGCGGCCTCGGGACGGCCGACGGTGTGGGCAACGGCCCAGTACCTGTCCTATGCACTCACCGGCGCCGAGTTGCAGTGGGACGTGACGCTCGCCGCAGTCGGTGGACACGTCACACAGGGCCGCGCCGTCGGTCGGGTGGACGGCCGCGAGATCCTCACGGTGAACGCTGCGCTCGGTGCGGACGACCTCGAGGTCGGCGGCATCTGGGTCAGCCCTCCCGAGGTTCCCCCGCCCGATGAGTGCCCTCCTCGTTTCATCCCCGAGTTCTTCCGGAACACGATCATGGACAGCATTGAGGTGCGCAACGCGCTGGGACGGACCTTCGAGGAGATGGACGGCACCCCGGGAAGTCCGAATTCGGCACTGTGGGCACGCGTGCCCGGCCACCTCACGCCGTCCGCGGCGACGCTCGCCATCATGGGCGACTACGTCTCGGGCGCCGTCTCCCAACCCATCGGCCGGCGAGCCATGGGGCGCTCGCTCGACAACACGCTGCGCATGGTCCAGCTGAAACCCACCGAGTGGGTGCTCTGCGACATCCGGATGTACGCGCTGGTCGAGGGGTACGCCCAAGGGGTGGCCTTTCTGTGGTCCGAAGGCGGTGATCTGCTGGCGACAGCGAGCCAGTCCATCGCCGTCCGCCTCTGGCCCGAGGATGTTGAACTACCCCGCTGACCGGGCACGATGACTGTCGGACCACCGAAACGGCGAGACTGGCAGGATGGCTCGGCACGCCCCTGCTCGCAGCGTAAGCGCCTGTCGCGCCCGGTCATAGTTGCCGGTGTCGCCGTTGTCGTTGCCCTCGCGGCGGTGGGCATCTTCGTCGGGCTGGAAACCTCTTCCCCGGCACGCGGCGCGCACGGTCTCGGCGCAACGTCGAGACAGAGCTCGACCAGCACCTCGGCCACCCCGTCCCCTGCACCGGCGGGCGCTCCCCCTTCGTCACCGGCCACCACGCCGGCGCCGGCCGCCGTCCCGGGAACGGCAGGTCCAGGTTTTGTCGCCGGGCAGGTGACAGCCGTCGGGGACTCGGTGATGCTCGACTACCAGGACGCCTTGCGGACGGCCATCCCCGGCATCGACGTCGTTGCCGCGGTGAGCCGACAGTGGTCAGACGGGGAGGCGATGCTCCAGAGCATGAAGGCGAGCGGACAGCTGGGCGGGGACGTCATCGTCGGCCTCGGCACCAACGGGCCGATCAGCGACAGCGACTTCGACACCATGATGTCGATTCTCGGAGGCGCGTCGCGAGTCGTCTTCGTCAACCTGCACGTCGACCGGCCTTGGCAGGATCCGAACAACGCAGTCCTCGCACGCGGTGCCGAGCGGTACCCGAACGTGGTGATCGCCGATTGGGCGTCGCTCGCCTTGCAGAATCCACAGTGGTTCGGGGCGGACGGCACCCACCTCGCGATCGATGGGCCGGGCGCTGACGCACTCGCCTCACTGGTGGCGACCACGCTGGCGCAACGGATGAGACGCGGGCGCTGGCCCACCGACGGGGCTCCGCCAGAGGACCCTGGTGTAACCTCGATGCTCCGCTAGGTACCCCGGGGCTATAGCTCAGTCGGTTAGAGCGCAGCACTGATAATGCTGAGGTCGCTGGTTCGATTCCAGCTAGCCCCACTCACAATTTCCCTCAGCTGGTCATCTGCGCCCTGCGATCGTTGGTTCCGGAACCGATGCGACACCAGCGCCTTCAGCTGTCGTACGAGAACCATTTACCGAACGTGTTCACGCAGTCGGTTCGCCTGGGGGAGGCCGGGAGCGGTGGCGGCGGCGGCGCTGACGTTGTCTGCGTCCAGCGAACCAGCAGCGGTGCAACCATCCGGATGCTCGGCGAATCTGCAGCACCCCGTCGTCGTGGCTTGCGCCCGGTTCGAACACCTCGTCCTTCTGTCACACTTTGACCGTGCTGAGGTTTGGTCGGGTCGGCATTGCGACCGCGGTCATCGTCAGCGGGTGTGCCCTCCTTCCGACGGGGATAGCTGCAGCCGGCGGCCTGAGCCACCCGGCTGTGGGCATGGCAGTCACCGCTGACGGCCAGGGCTACTGGGAGGTGGCGTCCGATGGCGGCGTCTTCGCCTTCGGGGACGCCGCGTTCGAGGGGTCGACGGGCGGCCACCATCTCAATGCGCCCGTGGTGGGCATGGCGGCCACCCCGGATGCCAAGGGCTACTGGCTTGTGGCGAGAGACGGCGGGATCTTCAACTACGGCGACGCCGGCTTCTACGGCTCGACCGGCAACAGTGCGCTCAACCAGCCCATCGTGGGCTTGGCGGTCACCGCCGACGCTCAGGGCTACTGGGAGGTGGGGTCCGATGGCGGCATCTTCGCCTTCGGGGACGCCGCGTTCGAGGGGTCGATGGGCGGGCAGCATCTCAATGCGCCCGTGGTGGGCATGGCGGCCACCCCGGACGGCAAGGGCTACTGGTTGGTGGCGTCCGACGGAGGCATCTTCGCCTTCGGCGATGCCGGCTTCCACGGATCGGCTGGCTCACTCCCCCTGAACCGGCCCGTCGTGGGCATGGCGGCCACCAATGACGGCGGCGGCTACTGGCTGGTGGCGTCCGACGGAGGCATCTTCACCTACGGCGACGCCGGCTTCCACGGCTCGGCTGGCTCACTCCCCCTGAACCGGCCCGCCGTGGGTATGGCGGCCACCAATGACGGCGGCGGCTACTGGCTGGTGGCGTCCGACGGAGGCATCTTCGCCTTCGGCGACGCTGCGTACAAGGGGTCGGCCGCCGGCCTCCCGCCGCCAGGGCCACCCAGGATCGCCCTCTACGGGGACTCGCTGGGCATGGAGGCGGGCATGGACCTCACCTTCCTGGCGCACGTGTCGGGCGCCTCTTCTCTCGTGCGGACCTACGGCGGGCTTGCAGTGTGTGACCTCCTTCCGAGCATGGCTTCTGACGCCGCCTCCTGGCACCCGACCGCGGTGATCCTCGAGTTCACCGGTGACAACTTCACGCCCTGCATGGCGGGTAACCCGATCGGATCGCCGCAGTACTACGCGAAATATCACACAGACCTTCAGACGGCGATTGACCTCTTTCGCCCGTACGGGACGGAGGTGTTCCTCACCGGCATTCCCTACGACGCGTCAGCGAATGTGGACCTGAATGTCGCCAACCTGAATCAGCTCTACGTGTCTGTCGCCGCGGCCAACCCCGGCGTCACCTACGTCGATGCCGGCCAGGCCGTCATGGCAAACGGGGCGTTCACGTGGACCCTTCCTTGCCTTCCGGCCGAACCTTGCACCGGACCCTCTGGCACGAACGTGATCCGGGCGCCAGACGGGGTGCATTTCTGTCCGACCGGCGACACGGCCCTTGAGGGATATTTCGCCGTGTGCAACGTGTACTCATCGGGCGCCTTCCGATTCGCGGAGGCGATGCTGGGCCCCGCGCTTGCCTCATGATCACAGAGCCGGCGCCGAATTGGCTCAGCGGGTGGCTTCGGAACTGACGTCCTGTGTCGGCCGTAACTGTGTCGGCCGTGACTGTGTCGGCCGTGACTGCGTCGGAGCGCAGCGCTCGTCCGGAGCGTCAGCCCCGCTGGAGAACACTGAGTCCCTTCACCGTCGGCAGGGCCACTGTGATCCGGGAAATGTTGATCGTCCCGCCGAGTCTCGGCGTGATGTACGCGACAGTCGTGGCCACCAGCTGCAGCTCGAGCGAAGCATCCGCATGGGTGGTGTAGCCGATGGTCTCGAGTGGGATCGTGAGCGAGTGCGGTCTGCCGTCGAGCGTCACCGGAACGGGAGTGATCTGGTTGTTGAGGACGATCCCAGTCGCCGGGTCGACCAGCTGCGCGAACACCCGGGTGGGCCGCGTGCCGGGCGCCACGGTGCCCGAGTAGGTCATCGACAGGCTCGGTGCGCCGACGACGACCGCCGCACGGGCGATGGGAACGGTGACGTTCAGCGCGTTGGCCGCGGGCCCCGGGGTGACCGCGTATGCCACGGCATCGACGACGTTGGCTGCCTCGGCGTTGGCGGCGACCGTCGGTGGCCCGGAGCCGCCGCCGGCCTTCGAGGGCCAGGCTGCCCGAACCGGTCGCCACGATTGGAGCTCCCGCGGGCAGCGGGTAGCGAGGGGCGGCGTACGACGTTCCGTTCTGATCGACGAATGCGAATCCCTTGAGCACGTGCACCGAGGTGTCCCGGGCCACGTACCGCTGCATCCAGGCCAGCGAGAGAGGACCCACCTCAATGGCCGTTCCCGGATCGGTGAGGCAGACCCCGTGCCCTCCGCAGAACCACGCCATCGAGACCGTGGTTCCCTGCCGGCTGAGCGCCTCGTAGTTTGCGATCCCCTCGTCGAGCGTGAACAGGTCGTCGACCGTGCCCTGGAGGATCAAGGTCGGGACCCTGACGTGCGAGAGGAACTGCGCCGGCCCCCGGCTCTCGAAGAAGGAGACGGCCCGGGCATCGATCACACCGGCCGAGTCCATCTCGTGGTCGGCTCGCGGTGATCTCTGGATCGAGCCTGGCTGTCGCCGACACGCTTGCGAGGATGTTCCCCCAACCCGCCTTCGGCGTCTGGTTCTTGTCCAGGCTGGTCCCCAGTGAATGCCAAGCGATGGTCGGAGCGATGGCATCGATCCGGCAGTCCTGCTCGGCTGCCGCAAACTGAATCCCACCGCCGTAGGACTCCCCCACCATGCCGACCCGGGGCACGCCGGGACGATCCAGCTCGACGCCAGGCTGTTGCGCCACCCAGTTGATCATGGCGGACACGTCCCGACCCTCGTCGTTCGGGCTGTCCACCTCGGCCGCTCCGCCGGAGTGACCGAATCCCCGGGGGTCCCACGTCAGCACGTTGAATCCGCCCTGCCAGAGCTGGGCGATGCTCAGCGCGCCTTGGATTCCCGCCTGCGACGTGTCGGTATCACCGGACTCACCCCAACCGGGACCCATGAGCACGGTGGGACGAGCCCCGCCATCCGCCGACGGGTCGGGGAACCAGTGGATCCGGATCGTCGTGCCGTCGAACGACGTGAGATCGAAGTCGGACGGGACGCCGGGCACCGCCACGGCCTTGGTGGACTGCCACCCGCCCGGAGGCAGGCAACCCTCTGCCGCCGCAGCGGGCGACGCCCGCAGCCAGTGCGCCGGGCCGCTCAGCGAGGAACCGGCCGCACCACCCGCAACGACGAGGACGAGTATCAGCGCAGTCACGATCCACGCTGCCGAGCGTCGCCGTGACCCTCGAACGATGCGGTACCGGGGTGCCCCCGTCCCTTTCGCTCCCCTCACTGCCTCGCCTCCTCGCCGCGGCCGTCCTCATGTCGGATCGAACGTGCCGAACCTCACCCAACACGACGCGGCGACTTGGTGACAGCGATCTTCATCCTCAACGATCGTCGGCCGAGCAGCGTACAGCGCCTTCGCTGCATCGGCCCGTGAGGTTGATGTCGCAACGGTCTCGGTGGCGGCCACCGAAACACCGTCTCTGTTGCGTCCGAGCTGGGAGCCGCGCACCTCGGCAGCAACAACGTCGTCCGATGGTTCTCTTGTCCTCAAGACGTACAACGTTGCGACCACGTGAGAGCCGGCGCTCGTGGGGACACGGTTGGGAGGCGCGGACGCTGCCGGGGCGATGCGCAACCACGAAGCGACGTCAGTATGAGAGCGACGTCGTCAATGAGTCCGGCGAGCTGGCGACCTCATTGACACCAACACGACCGTCCCGATCGTCGACACCGACACCGTTGGCCGCCTCGGCAGTAGCTCCATGACGCCCCACCCCCGCGCACCGTTCCAGATGTCCGCTCCTCGTCACCGCCACCGGGGTCAGGTCGATCATCGGCCGGGTCTGACGGCAGGCCCTCCAAAGGTGGCCCATGCGGACGCACCTGGTCCACGGCTCGAGGTGGTCGCACGCCCGTGCCACCGTCAGACGCAAGCAGTTTGTCTACCCTTCCGGTGGGGAAGCTGAGTGCCCGAGCGACAATCCTCGACGAACCGATGGTGATGTACACGGGTGAACAGATGCCCGTTTGCCGTCGCTTGACACCCGAGACGTGACCGGTCCTCCCCGCAACCCACGTACCTCATCCCCCGATCCCACCTGGTAGTCCCGCCTGGTAGTAGGCCCAGAATCGCGACCAGGCAGCCGCACCAGAGGACTGCTACGTTCGTTGCTATGAGGCAGATCTCTGGTCACAGACTCAGGGTCGGCGTCGTGGCGCTGGCCCTTATGGGAACCACCACCCTCGTCGGAATATCGGTTGTACCGGCAACCTCCGGTGCCAACCCCCTCAATCTGATCCAGAACGGGAATTTCAGTGCCATCAACGGGGTGACGTCTACCTTGCTGACGGTCCGGGCCGGCGATTCGACGACGATCCACGACTGGACGGTGGTCACCCCGTCCACGTACCCGGGCGGTGGCGGCAGTGTGGACGTGGTGTCGAAGTACTACTGGAACGCCGAGCGCGGGAAGTACTCCATCGACCTGGCGGGGTCGACCGGCGTCCCGGGCGGGCTCTATCAAGATGTGGCGACCACGCCCGGCGAGACGTACTCACTCTCCTTTTGGTCGGCGGTCAATGGGGACCAAAAGCCGGGCACAAGCCACACGATGGACGTAAGCGTGGACGGGACGGCCGTGGACACGGTGCAGGCTGTCGGCGTTGGCCGTCCCCTCAATTGGGTGCAGAACACAACCACCTTCACCGCATCCTCGGCCACCAGCCGAATCGAGTTTGACGATGCGACCCCGGGTGACACGAATAGGGGTCCAACGCTCGACAACGTGTCGCTCACCGCTGTGTCCGATGTCATTACGGCGAGCCCGGTGACGATTGCCCCCCAGACCACCGGAACCTCCTTCACCACTCCGGTGGCCACATTCACGGACAGCAACCCGGCTGCTCCCCCCACTGAATTTCACCGCGACGATCTCGTGGGGTGACAGCACCACCAGCGGGGGGACCATCAGCCAGTCGGGCTCGACGTACACGGTGAGCGGAACCCACTCCTATGCCACCGACGACACCTACACCGTCGGAGTGAGCATCTCCTCCATTGCCGGCGGGTCGGCGTCGATCTCAGATTCGGTCACCGTGGCCGATGGTGTTGGCATGACCACCTGCACCGGATCCGGGTGCTCGGGCACTGTGACCACTCCGGATGAGACGGTGCAGCTCGACTCGACATCGACGACGGGCACGATCCTCACCACGGTCGACCCGGCCGACACCGCGCCCGACTGCGGCCCCTACGACCTCTTCCGACACGCGCCCGAAGTAACCACGTTCGACGCCGTCGGACTGGACGCCAACATCGTCTTCACGGTGAGTTTCGCCAACAACAGTGCCGCTGGCTTGTGGTGGGTCCCCTTTGCGGTCTGCTATCAGGCACAGACGCCGTTCGTAGACCTCTTCGGCCAGACGGTGACAACGGGTCTGTTGCCGCCGTGCACCTTGTTTCCCCATCAAAACAGTCCCGCCGTAGCCCCTTGCGTGGAGTCGATCAGCGATTCGAGCACTGTCGTCGAGACGATCCTGGTACCACCAAGCGACCCCCCCAAGTTCCACTAGGTGCCCACGGGCCCAGGGGGGCCGCACGACGCTTTGGTCACGCATCGGCGGCGGGTCGTCCTCGCGAACGGTGGTTTTAGGAAGTGGCGGGCCCGGTGCACGACCGGCCCCGGCTCCCCACGCTGACGGCCCGCTCACCTGGGTGCGGTGGTGGGCCGCAGGACGGACGTGCACCGCCCTGAGCTGGTTCAGTCTGCCTCGTGCGTGTCCACGACGAGCACCGAACACGGCGCGCCGTGCGCCACCGAGTTGGGGACGCTCCCGAGCACCCGGCGTGCCCCGGTCATTCCCTTGTTACCCACGACGACGAGGTCGGCGCCCACCTGTTCAGCCACCCGGCAGATCACCTCCGCCGGACGACCCGTGGCCGGATGGATCCGTGACTCGAGTCCACGCTCCTTGGCGATGAGGGTCAGATCTTCGAGGAGCACATCCGCCGGATTCACCGTCTGCGTGTAGCGGAATTCAGCGGGCAGGTCTTTAACGTCCACCGAGCGGGGCTGGTACGCCGTCACAATGTGCAGGGTTCCGCCGGTGAGCTTGGCGATGTCTGCCGCGACGACGACGGCCTGACGAGCGGTGGACGAGTCATCTGCCCCGACCACGACCGTGTTGAACATGGTCACCCTCCATCTGGTGAAACGTCGGCACTGCTCACGCCCGCAGGTAGCGGCTGAATTCGCACCGCCGAGCGGAGATGGCTCCAGTCGGATCGGTATGGTTCCAGTTCGTTGATGGCGCCGTCGGTTGCGTGACGATAACCATCGAGTTTTCCCACGTCAACGGAGTCGGTGGCCTAGCCCAACGACGAGACGTAGCGGACCGGGACACGTCCCCCGGGTCGGGCAGCCACCTCAGCGGGACCTCCCGTTGGCGCCCTCAGGAGATCCGGGGTCCAGACGACCTTGAGCTTGGCGAATATCTGTGCCGCCAAGCGAGCCAGAACCTCCTGCTCGCGCGCGTCGGTCTCGACGGCGGCCAGAACCCGCATGGTCCGGGCCGCCTCGTACTCCACCTCCCGCATCTCGGCGGCCCGCAGGCTCTCGCGCAGCGATTCTCGGGCACCGTCGCCGTCGCCGGCGCGGGCCAGTGCTGCACCACGCACTCGATGGAGAGCGGGGATCTGAGGAGCCATGCCGCCCAGGGCGTGGGCCTGAGAGATCGTCTCGTCGGCCAGTGCGAGGGCCCCGGCGACGTCGCCGCTGAGAAGCAGACATTCGGCCAGGCCCGCCTGGACCTCCAACGCCTCGCCCCGACTGCCGATGTCCGACAGCTCCTCGATTGCCTCCTCGCAAAGACGCACCGCATCGTCGTACCGCTGCTGCCCGGCGGCCACCCGGGCCAGCATGCCCTTGGCGTATCCGGTTCCCGACCGATAGCCGGCGGCCCGCCAAGTCCGGAGCGCCGAAGTCAGGGCGCGTTCTGCCTCGTCCAGATGGCCCTGGTCGCGTGCGATCTCGCCCAGATTGAACACGTAGAACGCATCCATGACCGCGTTGCCTGTCCGGCGCACCGTGGCCTGAGCACGGAGGTACAGGGCCGACGCCTGCTCCCAGTCACCCTTGTAGTAGGCGAGCCCACCGAGCATGTTCAGCACCCCCGCCGTTCCGGGGAGATCGTCGAGCTCTTCGAAGAGCGCCAGCGCACGCTCCAGATTGTCGGGGCGATCGAGGGTCCCGAGGTCCATTGCCGCCCAGTCCATTACCCGGAGCGCGTCGGCGAGCACCGCCTTGTCGCCGACCGATTCGGCTCCCTCAACGGCCAGGGTGCACCACCGGACGGCCCGGCGGTGGTGGCCCTGTTCCTGGCAGAACCGCCCGTACCACGCCATCAGCTCCGCCCGTTGCCTCTCCGCGTCCGTACCAGTTGACCCCTCGAGTACCCGCAGTGCCCGGCTGATCCAGCGGAGCGCGTTGCCGTAGCGGTCCAGCCATCCTTGGACCCGGGCCAGCTTCAACATGAGGCGGGCCTGGGAAACCGTGTCGTCTCCGATCAGGCGGCGGGCCGAGCGGTAGGCCGCAGCCGCGGCCGTGTACTCGCCGGTCCGGTTGCGCGCGTCTCCCATCGCCTCGTGGACCTCGGCCACCTGGCCCGCGGTCAGATTGGAGAGCCGCCTGGCCGCGGTGAGCGCCCGTTCGTAGAACTCGGCCGCTTCGGTGTTGGCATACAGGGCGACGGCCCGTTCGGCCGCGCGAAGCGAGAACTCCCAGGCCTCGGCGAAGCGTTGGGAATGCAGGTAGTGGAACGACAGGAGCTCCGGCTGCTCCTCGTGGTCGTCGGTCGACCGGCGGTGGATGGTGTCGGCCGCCCGCGAGTGGAGCTGGCGGCGGAGGCGGAAGGTCAGGCCGCCGTAGGCGCTGTCGCGCAGCAGGCTGTCGCGGAAGGACAGTGTGCCCGCGGCGTCCCGGGTGACGAACTCCTCCACCTGGCCCCAGATGGGGTCGTCGGGTTTCGGAAGGTCATCGACGACGTCCGACAGCAGATCGACAGCGAACGACTCCCCGAGGACCGACATCCGTCGGAGGAGGCGACGGGCTTCGACCGGCAGTCGGTCGATTCGAGCGGCGGCGACCTCCTCGATCGACTCGGGGAGGCTCTCGACGGCATCCCCACTCCTGGCCGCCGCGATCAGCTCCCGGAGGAAGAGGGGGCTCCGTCCCGACCGGGCCACCAGCAGCGACAGCTCGCGCGCCGAAAGGGGCGCGTCTTCAGTGGCGGCGTGGGCCAGCTCCAAAGCCGCCTCCTCACTCAGCGGCCCAAGCTCGATCCGGGTGCTCGTCTCCGCCGGGGCAACGAAGCCGGAGGCGACGTCCCGTCTGGTCGTGCACCACAGCCAGGAGGTGGCGCCGACCGCCGCGGCCAGGTGGCCGAAGAGGTCGGCGGACGCCTCGTCCATGTTGTGTGCGTCCTCGATGATGAACAACCCGGCGTCGGGAAGGAGCTTGGCCAGGAGCTCGGTCACGGCGCGGGCGAGGCGGGGGCGGCGGAACTCCTCTTCCAGGTCCCGGAACTCCGGGGTCTCGGGAACGCTGACCCCGATGGCCATGGCGAAGAGCGGCGCCCACGGGAGCAGTTCGGGGGCACGGCGTTCCAGTTCGGCGAGGAATCTGGCCGCCATCGCGCTCGTCCCCTCCCTCGGATGGGAGGTCCAGGAGGGAACGCAGCAGCCGCCGGACCTCGTGGTAGGGGTCGACGAGTCGTAGCGTTCACAGATTGCAGTGAGCTGCATCCGGTCCGAGGCGATCGTGGCGGAGCGCCGCGACCAGCCGCGACTTGCCCATCCCGGCCTCGCCCACGATCTCGACCACCGAACCGTGCCCGGCGGCAGCCGCGGCGGCCAGCTCGGCCAGCTGTCGCGTCTCGGCCTCGCGGCCCAGCAGGGGGAGGTCGTCGGCGACTCCCGCGAACCCGGGCCTCCAGGCGTGCCCCCACCGCCTGTGCCTGGACCGGCGCGGGACTTCCCCTTGACGTAAAAGGGCTCGAGATCAACGGTCGCAAAGCGGGTCCGAGAGCGGGCCAACAGCTCGGGGGTGGACAGGATCTGGCCCGTTTGGGCTTTGGCCATGAGGCGGGCCGCCAGATTGACCGCGTCGCCCATCACGGTGAAGGTCCGTCGGTAGGGCGGGCCCACCTCGCCCACGAAGACCGAGCCTCGGTTCACTCCGATGCGGATGGGCAGCGGGACGCCGGCGTCCATGATCTCGCGCACCGCGAGCAGCATGCGGTGTTCGTCGTCTCCCGACGTGGCCGGTGCCCCCGCCGTGAGAATGATCTTGCCCCCGTCGCGGTCGGCGTCGGTGGCGAGGAACGTGACCTCTTGGCGCTCGACGGCACGCTGCGTGATGGTGACCAGCGCATCGAGCCGTTCGGCCGTCACCTCCGGACCCTCGCGCGTGATCATCTCGTCGGTTCCGTCGAAGTGGACGAAGGCGACGGTGACCCGACGGTGCTCCGATTCCTGGTGGGCCGTCACCAGCGCAGCTCTCAGCCCCACTGGGTATGCCACGGACCAAATCGACGTGGTCGGCAACCTGCTCGAACGGCACGAAGGAATCGTCGGGGACCGAAGGGGCCCGTCGGAGCAAGAGGCCAGGGCCCTTGATGGCGCCGACCACGACTGGCCGAAGGGCCGCTGCGGTGGCCGGGCTCAGCACGATCTCGCCGGCATCGGCGGTCCCCTCCATCGTCACAACGGTGCTGGCACCCGGACCGGCAACGATGAACTCGCGGTGCGAGTCGCCGACAAGGAAGAAGTTGAAGAGACCGCTATGGACTCCCACTGACATCCGCAGCGCGACCCGCTGACCCAAGACGGTCATACGCCCGACCTCTCGGAGCGCGCGCCGCATCTCGATGGCGGCGCGACAGGCACGCGCTTCATGCGCTTCACCGGAAAAGAAGAGCAGCAGCGCGTCGCCACCGAACTTGAGCAACCGGCCTCCGTACGTCACAGCGAGGTCGAGCAGGGGGACAAAGCAGCTCCCGATGGCAGCCGTGAGCTCCTCGGCACCGACCTTCCCGTGCCGGGCGAGGCCCTCGGACAGTTTGGTGAACCCAGAGATGTCGACAAACGCCACCGTGCCGATCTCTTCCCGGTAGCGCACATCGGGCATGGTGGTGATCCAGTCGATGACCAGCCGAGGGAAGTACGGCGCGAGCGGATGTTGCGTCTCAGCGTCGACGGCAGGAGTCGCGCTGCTCCACGTTGTGCTCCGA
This sequence comes from uncultured Acidimicrobiaceae bacterium, assembly GCA_963825965.1. Lineage (GTDB taxonomy): Bacteria > Actinomycetota > Acidimicrobiia > Acidimicrobiales > RAAP-2 > Bog-473. The sequence continues at coordinate 44,853 of CAWGUX010000011.1, read as the reverse complement.
GAGGTCCGACCCACGGAAGAATTTTCTCGCACTGCGACGTCGGAAGGTTCGAGCAGCAACTCTATCGCCAGCCCCTCTTTGCCATCGGGTCGTACTGTCTGCCTCTGACGCTTCCTCTCACGCCTCCTGCGCCGTGACCGAAACGACCCCCGAAGAGACGGGCTGGCCCTGATGGTCCGGTCACAACGTTCCGGTCCCCGCTTGCCCGGCGAGCGGCTCCGGATCCAGACCCGGTGAAGGCATGCCCGCCTGCACCTGCCCATGAGCGTCCCGGAACTCGACGGTGACGATCTTGGTCGAGCACTGCGGATAGGGATCCGGGTAATCGACCACCCGGACCCGTCCAGTCGGGCGGTACCGGCCGGAGTCGATGACGTGCCTCGGAACGTAGGGATCGAGGTTCATCCTCCGGAACAGACGGGAGGCCGGCTCCCAGATCGCCACTCGCTCGTGCCACCGGAGCAAGTCGAGCTTGCGGAGCAGGATGACGAGCGTGGTCAGGGTGCCCGCCAACACACCGGCGGCGACTGCGCCGAACGGCGTCCCGCCGGGGATCACGGCGATCAGTGCGATCAGGAGCAAGAGGAGGAGGATGAGCCCCGACCACTCGAGTGCCGAGAGTGACTGCCCGGTCACGGATTCGATGATGGACCGGTTGGCCCCGACTTCGATGCAGAGACGCAGGAGTTCGCGGTAGACCCCGATCTGCTCCTGGTTCTGCGGCTGGAGGCGATAGATCTCGGCGGCCAGTGCCAGATGCGCCGGAGTCGACAGGTGGTGGTCCACCAGCCGGTAGTCGATCTCGGAAGTCAGTTGCCCATCAATGAGGTCCCGGATGCGCACCCGGGCCTCCTCATCGAAGACGATCATCATCTGATAGATGGACAAGAGCGCGGCGTTGTTCGTACTGATGGTGTCCTGGAGGAGCTGTAACCGCTCCCGGGCCCGCGCGATCGTGAACGCCAACAAGACTCCGAAAAGGAACGTCGCCATGCTGGCGAGAGCGACGTCCACCGCGAGGGACCCGCCGGTGGCGTTCAGGGCAAAGGACACCACGCCCACGATGATCCCCACCGTCAGCGACGGCCAGAGGACGGCGTTACCGTTGAGGAGCGATCGAGCGCTGAAAGGCGATCCGACGGTGGACCGGACTCCGGTCATCGGTTCAACGTACTCGATGACGACTTTTCCTCGGCTGTCGACCGAGCGGCATGGCGCCGGCAGCACGGGAGATCCCTCGAGCCCACTGACTCGTCGTCGAGAGGCCGATCATCCATGCTTCCCGGACTGGAAGCGGGGCAAGACATCCTCGTTCATGCCCCAGAGTTCTCTGATGGTGGCCCCACCATCGACCACCAGGGTCTGGCCCGTGATCCGCTCCGCGAGGGCCGAACTCAAGAACAGGACGGCGTTGCCAATGTCGCGGGTCCGTGGGGGAGCCAAGGGGTTGACCGAGTTGACCGCCCATCGACCTTCCGGCCAGTCCTCGTTTCCCGTCCCGACATTGCCAGGAGCCACGGCGTTGACCCGGATCCCGTAGCGTCCCAGCTCCTGAGCGAAGCTCTTCGCGAGTGAGATCACCCCGGCTTTGGCGGCTCCGTAAGGGGCGTGCATGGCCGCCGCCGCAATCCCGTCGACCGATGCCAGGGCCACGATGGAACCGCCCGTCCCCTGCATGATCATCTGATGGCCCGCTGTCTGGAACAGGTAGAACACCTGGGTCACGTTGTTCAACATGGTCCACTGCCAGTCCTCGTCGGAGAAGGACTCGGCCCGGTCCCATCGGGCACCACCGATGATGTCGACGCAGACGTCGATCGAGCCGAGCGCGGCCACCGCCTCGTCCATGGCTCGTTGCACGTCCGCGGGCACCGTCATGTCGGCGACGATGGGGACTGCCGCACCTCCGTTCGCTTCGATCTCTGTCGCAATTCCCTCGGCCCGGTCCCTGTCGATGTCGATACACGCGACAGTCGCGCCCGCTTCCGCCAGCTTCTGTGCGCAGCTTCGACCGTGACCGGCTCGTTCTGGGATGTGGCCCGCGCCCGAGACCACGGCGCCCTTCCCGTTCAAACCGAGGTCAATCATCGGATGCTCCTCGTCGTCGATGTGCTGCCCAAAAGTAGTGATCCTCGTGGGTCTCCTCGCCGTGACTCGGTGCCGTCAGCACCACCACGCCCTCGGAAGGAATTCCCACTGGCGGCTCCTGAGTCACTCGAGGTGGGGGAACTCGTCTCGACGCGGCAGCGACTCCATCTCTTCGAGAAGGCCGGCCGCTGGTTCCTCGGCACCAACGGCTGCGCGACCGGAACTCGACCCCACAGTCTTCGGTGAACTGCCCTCGTCGGCCCCCGTCACTGGCTCGGCCCCGTCCGTGGACGATCTACGTCGGCGTGTCGATTGGGAGCTCGACCGGGTAGGTCTCGCCGAAGTCCGCGGAGCGGCTCACGTCGCTCCATCTGCGGTCCTCGGCGAGAAGGTGCTCGTCGAGGCGGATCGAGCCTTCGACAGCGTTGACGCCGAGAGGCAGGTGGTCCGCAATGTCGCGCCGCTTCGCGACCTGAACCAGGATCGCGGCTGCGCGCGCTGGGTCGCCTGCTGGTCCCTCGCTGCTCTGCCGCACGCGGGTATTCATGGCGCCGACCGTCGGGGCGTACGCCTCGGGGATGTCGTGGACAGTCATGGACGAGCCGGCCCAGTCGGTCCGAAAGCCGCTCGGCTCGACGACCATGACCTTCACGCCGAACGGAGCGGTCTCAGCCCGCAGCACGCGACCGAAGCCGTCGATCGCAAACTTGGCGGCCTGGTACGAAGCGATCCCCGGTGAGCCGCCGACGCGCCCGCCGACAGACGAGATCTGCATGACGAGTCCGCCTCCCCGCTCGCGGAGGACCGGGATTGCCGCTTTCGAGACGTGGTAGACGCCCCAGAAATTCGTCTCGAACTGGGCGCGGAAGTCCTCGTCGTCGGTGGTCTCGATCGGCGAGACGTTGGCGTAACCCGGCATTATTGACAATCACGTCCAGTCGGCCGAAGTGGCGGCCGGCGTCCGTAATCGCTGCACGGGTGGCCTGGGCATCGGTGACGTCGAGGCCGATCGCGTGGACGCGTGCGCCGTAGTCGCCGAGGAGGTCGTCAAGCTGCGCTGGCCGGCGGGCGGTGGCGACGACGAGATCGCCGGCATTGAGCGCGGCCCGGGCGATGGCGCGGCCCAGGCCACGTGACGAGCCGGTGATGAACCAGGTCTGTTCCATGCTCTGTAGTAAATCGTCAATCCGGCGCCAGCGCAGGGTCCATCGACAACCTCGGTTCGGGCCACCGGCCGGTCGGTGACGAACACCGCCGTCACCAGCGCGGCCACCACGAGCAGCGCCGCGCCGACAGCGAACGCAATCGAGTAGCCGTGCACCAATCCGGCCGGCACGGAGGCGGGTCCGTGTGCTGCGATGAAGCCGCGGTCGCCGCGGCTGCCACGGTGTTGAGAAGAGCGGAGCCCAGCGAAACCACCCACCTGCTGGGTCGTGTTGACCATCGCGCTGGAGACGCCGGGATCAGCCGGAGCCCCACTGCGTGGGCTGTCGTAGGGTCACTCCGGTGGAGTTCAGCAAGGAGCTGCGCGACGACATCGCAGCCGGGGACATCACGGTGACCTTCCGCCTCTGGCGCCGCCCGCATGCCAAGGTCGGTGGGCGCTACCGGGTCGGTGTGGTCGACATCGAGGTGGACAGCATGGACCGGGTGCCCTTCGCCTCCGTCACCGACGTCAGACGTCCGGCGCGCCGGCGAGGAAAACCGGGGGGCGCTGCGGGCCCGGGCCGCCCACGCGGGACCGATCGACGACGACACGCTGGTCTACCGCATCGAATTCCACACCGTCGCCTGAGCCATCGCTACCGCAGCCCGCCCGGACCACCCGTGCATCGCTGCCGGGGCCGCCGGTAACGTCGGGACGTCGCCGAGCTCAGCGGCTCGGCCCGTTCTCGATCAACCAGGAGGTCCCCATGCAACAGCGTCCCATCGGCAACCGGACCGTGAGCGCCGTCGGGCTGGGCGAGATGCCGCTCTCCATTGAGGGGCGCCCTGACCGCCGTCAGGCGATCGCCACCATCCACGCCTCGCTCGACGCCGGCGTCACCATCATCGACACGGCCGACGCGTACTCGCTCGGCGTGCAGGAGCACGGCCACGGCGAGGAGCTGGTGGCCGAGGCGCTGGCCGCGTACGGCGGCCCGACCGACGACGGTGCTGGTCGCCACCAAGGGCGGGCACCGGCGACCTGGCGACGGCAGCTGGACGGTGCACGGCGACCCGGCCTACGTGAAGGAGGCGTGCGAGGCCTCGCTCAAGCGGCTCGGCGTCGACGCCATCGGGCTCTACCAGTACCACCGGCCCGACCCCAAGGTCCCGTGGGCCGAGTCGGTCGGCGCGCTGGCCGACCTGCTCGATGAGGGCAAGATCCTCATGGCCGGTGTCTCGAACGCGACGGTGGCCCAGATCGACGAGGCGCAACAGGTGCTCGGCGGCCGTCTGGTCAGCGTGCAGAACCAGTTCTCCCCGCGCTTTCGCTCCTCGGAGGGCGAGCTCGCGCACTGCGAGCAGCTCGGGATCGTCTTCATCCCCTGGAGCCCGCTCGGGGGTATCGGACGCGGCGGACGACATCGAGCACATGCACCCCGCCTTCGCCGAGGTGGCGACGGAGGCCGGCGCCAGCCCCCAGCAGGTCACCCTGGCCTGGATGCTGGCCAAGGGCTCGCGGGTGATTCCCGATTCCGGGGAGCAGCCGCCCTGAGACCGCCGTGGCGTCGGCGGCGGCGGCCGACCTCGTCCTGACTCCGGAGCAGGTGGCACGCCTCGACGCCTCCTGAGGGCCGGTCGCGAGCGCAACGTCGTGACCACGGCTGCGAACGCAGGTCGGAACAGAACCGGGTCGTCGGGTGTTCGATGGGCATGTCCCGTTGCGCATCGTCTGAACGGATGCAAGGGCACGATCGACGCCAGAAGAAGTCGCGAGGAGAGTGAGGTCGCCATGCCCGCAGTGACCGTTCCCGACACCCTGGTGCTCCCGCGGATCGCGGCGCCGGCCGAAGGAGCGAGCATCCGCCCCGTCAAGAGCGTCACCGACGCGCCCAGCGGCTTTGGAGGGCGAGGGTTTCCCGGTCCGCCGCGCCTTCGCCGGCGTGCCCAACGCCGATCTCGACCCGTTCATCCACATGGACCAGATGGGTGAGGTCGAGTACGCGCCCGGTGAGCCCAAGGGCACGCCGTGGCACCCGCACCGGGGCTTCGAGACCGTGACCTACATGATCGACGGCACGTTCCAGCACCAGGACTCCATCGGGGGCGGCGGCCTCATCACCAACGGCTCGACCCAGTGGATGACCGCGGGTTCGGGCATCTTGCACATCGAGCGGCCGACCGAGCAGCTCATCGCCAGCGGCGGCCTGTTCCACGGCATCCAGCTGTGGGTGAACCTGCCGGCGGCCGACAAATGGATCGACCCTCGCTATCAGGGCATCGAGGCGGACAACGTCCTGCTGCTGACGCTCGCCGGACGGCGGCGCGCTCGTCCGCGTGATCGCCGGCGACGTCGCCGGGCACCACGGCCCCGGCTCGACGCACACCGCCGATCTCGCTGGTGCACGCGACCATCGAGCCCGGCGCCGAGCTCGTCCTGCCATGGCCGGCGCGAATTCAACGCGCTCGTCTACGTGCTGTCGGGGAACGGCAGCGTCGGGCACCGAGGCCGCGTCCGTTCCGCACCGGGCAGCTGGCGGTCTTCGGCGCCGGCGACGCACTCGTACTCCGTGCGGACGCCGTCGCAGGAGTCCCGCCACCCGGCGCTCGATGTGCTGTCCTCGGCGGCCGGCCCATCGGCGAGCCGGTCTACGCGTACGGCCCCTTCGTCATGAACACCCGGGCGGAGATCGTCCAGGCCTTCGAGGACTTCGAGGCCGGCAAGCTCGGGACCGTCCCGGCGGACCACATCGGCAACGCGTGAGCCCGATCCCGGGCAGCGAGGCGACGGGGGGCGCTACCTGGAGCACCGGCGACATCGGTGATCTGACGGGACGCGTCGCGCTGGTCACCGGAGCCAACAGCGGCATCGGGTACGAGACCGCCGCGCGCTCTGGCCGAGCACGGCGCCCACGTGATCATGGGCGTGCCGCAACGAGGAGAAGGGCCCGGCAGGCCCGCGACAAGCTCGAGAGCGAGCTCGACCGCTCGTCGCTCGAGTTGCTCGACCTCGACCTGGCCGACCTGGTGTCGGTGCGCCGCGGCGCAACCCGTGTCCTCGCCACGCACGCCCGGCTCGACATCCTCGTGAACAACGCCGGCGTGATGGGCACGCCGTACCGCCAGACCGCCGACGGGTTCGAGCTGCAGATGGCGACCAACCACCTCGGCCATTTCGCGCTCGACCGGGCTGCTGCTCGACCGCATCGTCACGACCGAGCGGTCGCGGGTCGTCACCGTCAGCTCCCACATGCATCGCCTCGGACGTCTCGAGCTCGACGACGTCGCCGGCGACACCCCACGCAACACCTGGGTCACCTACGGCACGACCAAGCTGGCCAATCTGCTCTTCACCGCCGAGCTCAGCCGCCGCCTGGCGGCCGAGGATCTGCCGACCCTCGCCGTCGCGGCGCACCCCGGCTGGACCCGCAGCAACCTGGCCGGCAACGGCGCGGCGCTGGGGACGAGCCGGGTGCGCGCGCAAGCTCGGGCGGACCGCCGGGAGCGACGCTCGGACAGTCGGCGGCGGCGGGTGCCCTGCCGGTCCTGTGCGCCGCCACCTCGTCGTCGGTCCGCACCGGGCAGTACCTCGGGCCCGGCGCGCGTCTTCGGGCTCTCTGGCCCGCCCCGCGTCGCCCAGCCCTCGCGCACGCGCCAGGAACGCGGCGAGCGGCGGCGGCCCTCTGGGAGGCATCCGAGGAGCTGACCGGCGTGCGCTACTCGGTCAGCGCCGGCGTCTGAACGCAGCGGCTGCACGGCCGCGGCGCCCGTTCTCCGAGAGATCCACCTGACACCCGGCGGTGCCGGGCAGAAACGCAGCGTGGAGCGCCGAGCGGTCCGGGCGCAGCACACGGCCGAGTGCGACGATGACCACCGCGCGAGCGCCCGACCGGCGCAGCGCGGCCGCCGCACTCTGGGCGCGTGCGCCGCTCACGTAGGTGTCGTCGAGCAGCAGCATGCGCCGCCCGTCGATGCGGTGGCGCAGCGTCGCCGGCACCCTGAAAGCCGCGGCATCGGGCCGCATGTGACGCCACCGGCGCCACCGAGCGCACGAGCGCCTGGGCAACCAGGCGCCGGTACCGAGGTGCGGCGCGGACGGCCGACGCCAAGCCAGCGATACCGGCGAGGGGCGCGCCGCTGGGCCGGGCGGTCGAGGGGACCGGGAGGACTGACGTCGGGCACGCCGCCGGCGACTGTGGCGAGGCAGGGCGCGTGCGCAGCGAAGAACTGCTCGGCGAGCACGCGCACCATCGGCGCGAAGCGGCGCCTGGCCTCGCGCACGGGCGCCTCCTTGTAGCCCATGAGCACCGTGTAGAGCGGGCTGGGGAGTGGGCACAGCCGGACCGGGACGACGAGCGCCAGGGCCACGCCGAGCCGGCACGCGACCAACCGGCAGGCGAAGCAGACGCGCGTGCGCGGCCGGAGCCGGCCCGCAGCAGACGCGACAGGTGCCCGGCCCCGCCACCGGGGTGCGGTACGGGTCAGCTGGCGGGCGCGGTGGAAGCGGCGGGCTGGTCGGGCTCGGGTCGATGCAGGAGAAAGGTCCCAGTGGCGCGGCTGACCAGCGCGCCATCCGCGGCACGCATGGTCGCCTCGCCGTAGGCGACCTGCTTGGCCAGGCGCACGGCCTCGCCCCGCAGCACGAAGGTGTCGCCCTTCATGGCGGGCCGCATGCACTCGGTCTTCATCTCGAGCGTGCCGCGGGTGCGGGCCCGGCCGGGCAGGGCGGCGTTGATGGCGAAGTTCATGCACGCGTCGAGCAACAGCGAATGCACACCGGCCTGGGTGATCCCGTGAGGATTGCAGGCCATGTCGGTCGGCACGAAGGTCCCGGTGACCCACCCGAGGTCCTCGCCGTCGACGCCGTAGGCGGTGAGGGCGCCCCCGACCAACGCGATGATGGGCATGCCGCCGTCGCCGAGCCAGCGGTCCATGTCCTTGCCGCTGCGCTTCTCGGTCGAGGCCATCGGGCGCAGACCCTACCGGCCCCGACCGCCACCCACCGGGTCCGTGCGCGCCAGGGGGAATGGCGCGTGCTGCCGGGTAGGATTTGTGTGTGCTGCCCGGCGGGCGCCGATCGCCCGCCGGATGGGAGGAGACACCATGACCACCGCAGTCATCGTCGACGCCGTCCGGACCGCCGGCGGGAAGCGCAACGGCAAGCTCCGCAACTGGCACGCCGTCGACCTGGCGTCCGAGGCCCTCAAGGCGGTGGTCGAGCGCAACAAGCTGGACCCGGCCGAGGTCGACGACGTGATCATGGGTTGCGTCATGCAGGTGGGCGAGCAGTCGCTCAACATCGGGCGCAACGCCGTGCTCGCAGCGGGCTGGCCCGAGTCGGTGCCGGGGACGACCATCGACCGCCAGTGCGGGTCGTCCCAGCAGTCCCTCCACTTCGCCGCCCAGGGGGTGATGGCCGGGGCCTACGACATCGCGGTCGCCGCCGGTGTCGAGTCGATGACGCGCACGCCCATGGGTTCTTCGGTCGTGCGGGAGCTCGGCTACCCCTTCGGGCCGCGCATGATGAAGCGCTACACCGAGACGGGCCTGCCGGGTCAGGGCATTGGTGCCGAGATGATCGCCGACCAGTGGGGCATCTCGCGCGAGGAACTCGACGCCTTCTCCGTCCGGAGCCACCAGCGCGCGGCACTCGCCACCGCCGAAGGCCGCTTCGAGAACGAGATCGTGCCGGTCGCCGTCCGTGACGACGAGGGCAACGGCACCGACGAGATGTTCGCCAGCGACGAAGGCATCCGCCCGGACTCGACCGTCGAGGCGCTCGCCAAGCTCAAGCCGGCGTTCAAAGAAGGCGGGAAGGTCACGGCGGGCAACTCCTCACAGATCACCGACGGTGCCTCTGCCGTCCTCGTCATGAGCGAGGAGAAGGCGAACGCGCTGGGCCTGCGCCCCCGGGCGCGCTTCCACGCCTTCGCGCTCGCCGGCGTCGACCCGGTCACGATGCTCACCGGCCCCATCCCGGCCACGACCGCCGTCCTCGAGCGGGCCAAGCTCACCCTCGACGACATCGACGCCGTTGAGATCAACGAGGCGTTCGCCTCCGTGGTGCTCGCCTGGGAGAAGGAGCACCACCCGAACATGGAGATCGTCAACCCCAACGGCGGAGCCATTGCCCTCGGGCACCCGCTCGGCGCTTCGGGCTGCAAGCTGGCGGCCACGCTCCTCAACGAGCTCGAGCGGACCGGCGGCCGCTACGGGCTGCTGACGATGTGCGAGGGCGGCGGGCTGGCCAACGCCGCCATCATCGAACGCCTGGGCTGAGGCGCTGGTGCGGGCACGGCCCGCGCACGGATCACCGGCGAGGGTCGGGTCGCGAGCGACACCAGGCGCGGTTGGGCTCGAGTGATCGGGCTAGTGATATCGAGTGGCGGCGAGGAAACCCACGAAGATCATGACGAGACCGGTGACGAGGCCCCACGGCGAGCCATGGGCCAAAAAGGGCAGGTGAGCCAGGTAGTTGACCGTGATCACGGCCACGCCGCCGATCAGCAGCACCAAGATGAGCGCGCCGTACCAGGGCGGGCTGTGCCGCACGCTCTTGGGGATCGGGGCCGTGTAACGGCCGCTCTCCTCGGCGGTCTTGTAGCGGCCGACCTTGGCGGCGCGGCCCGACGCCGACTTCCCCTTGCGAGAGGCGCCGCCGGGGCCCTTGCCCTTGGTGCTCGTTGCCACGGGGTGAGAGGTTAGCCACCGGCGGCGAATCCCCCCAGGGCAGTGATCAGCACCGGGCGCCAACCCGGCCCGTGCCGGCACCGGCACCTGCACCGATACGATCGTGCGCCCATGGGACCGCGGCTGCTGGTCGTCGACAACTACGACTCGTTCGTCTACAACCTGGTCCAGGAGCTCGGTGAGCTCGGTGCGGACCCGGTGGTCTTCCGCAACGATGCCATCGACGTGGACGGCATCCGGGCCGAGCGCCCCGACGCCGTGCTCATCTCGCCGGGCCCGGGGCGCCCCGAGGACGGCGGCGTAAGCCTCGAGGCCATCGCGCAGCTCGCCGGGGAGATCCCCCTCCTCGGCGTGTGCCTGGGCCACCAGTGCGTCGGACAGGCCTACGGCGGCGAGATCGTCGAGGCCCCCCACCTCATGCACGGCAAGACCTCGGAGATCCATCACGACGGGCAGGGACTCTTCGCCGGCCTGCCCAACCCGTTCGTGGCGACGCGCTACCACTCGCTCGTCGTGCGCCCCGACTCGGTGCCCGACGAGCTCGAGGTCACAGCCACGTCGACGGACGGCGTCGTCATGGGACTGCGCCACCGCACGCTGGCGGTCGAGGGCGTGCAGTTCCACCCCGAGTCGGTCCTGACCGCGTCGGGCCCGGCGCTCCTGGCGAACTTCCTCACGCAGCTGTCGGTGGCCGCGCGACGCGTGACGCCGACCGCCGGCGTGTCGAGCCGGAGACCGCCGGGACGCGTAGTGCGGGAGGGTGGTCGATGTGGTCGAGGTGGTCGGGGTCGACGTCGTGCTGGTCGACGACGAGGACGTCGTCGTGGCCGGCTGGCAGACCGAGATGTTCACCGTGCCCCCGCTGCCCACCAGCTGGCCCGAGCCCGGGCTCTGGTTGTCCACCTGGCCGGCCGTCGCGCCGTTCGCGCACGCGGTGTCGGTGGTCGTGTTGGCGACCAGCCCGGCCCCGCTGATGGCCGACTGCGCCGCGGTGGCCGACTGACCTACGACGCCCGGAACCGTGACGCAGTTGGAGATCACGAGGTTGACGGCGGCATTCGGTTGTGCCGTCTGCGTTCGGTGCGGGGTTCTGGGAGGACACCACCCCGCTGCCATACTGGCCAGAGCACCCATTGGTCTGGCTGCCGACGTTGAGCCCGGCACCCCTGAGGATCGAGCCGGCCGACGCCGGAGTCTGCCCGAGCACGCTCGGCACCGAGACCGACGTCTGGGTGCCCGACACGGTCAAGAGCACCTTCGTGGACGACTTGACCTTCGCATTGCCGGACGGGGCTCTGCGCGAGGACGGTCCCGATGGGCTTGTCGCTCGTGACGTACTTGACCAAGTAACTGAGGCCGGCGTCGCTGATCAGCTGCGTGGCCGGTGTCAGCTGCTGCCCCACCACCGAGGGCACGTTGACCGCCGGTCCGGCACTGACGACGAGGTCCACCGCGGAGTTCTTCGACACCGACGCGCCTGCTTTGGGATCCGTGTCCATGACCACACCACTCGTGACCGTGCCGGACACCGACCGTTCTGGTCGTGCCGACGCTCAGGTGATCGCTCTGCAGCGTCTGGGTGGCCTGGCGCGGTCGTGTCCCCGACCACGTCGGGAACGCTGACGTCGCCACCGAAGACCGAGCGGAGGAGGAAAAAGGCGATGATGCCCAAGGCGACGAGCAGGATAACCAGGAGAATCACCAGGCGGCGCGTCCGCTTCTTGCGCTCCTCCTCGTCCCGGCTGGAGGGCGGCACCGCACCGATGCACGGCGGTCCGGCCGGTCATGGCCGGTACGGCCTGCGTGGCCCCGACCTCGGTCATGACCGACGTGGCGCCGGGATCGCCCGCCTCGACGGGGCGGCCCTCGGCGAAACGGAGGAGGTCCGCCCGCAGCTCCTCGGCCGAGCCGTACCGGTCGGCCGGGTTCTTGGCCATCGCCTTCATCACGACGGCCTCGAGCGCCGCCGGGACCGCCGGGTTGACGACCCGCGGCAGAACCGGGGTGTCGCGGACGTGCTTGGAGGCCACCGCGACCGGCGAGTCGCCCGTGAAAGGAGGGCGACCGGCGGCCATCTCGTAGAGCACGACGCCGAGCGAGTAGATGTCGCTGCGGGCGTCGACCCCCTTGCCCTCCGCCTGCTCGGGTGAGAAGTAGGCGGCGGTACCCATGACGGCACCGGTCTGGGTCAGGCTCTCCTCCGTGTTGACCGCGCGGGCGATGCCGAAGTCCGTCACCTTGACGTCGCCGTCGGGCGTGATCAAGACGTTGCCGGGCTTCACGTCGCGGTGGATGACCCCGTGGCGATGGGCGAAGGCGAGCGCCGCGGCGACGCCGGCGCCGATGGAGGCGATCTGGCGCGGCGGCATGGGCTCGGGATCGCGCAGCACGGCGGAAAGGGGACGGCCGTCGATGAACTCCATCACGATGAAGTAGGCGCCGTCGTCCTCGCCCCAGTCGAAGACGGGGACGATGTTGGGATGCGACAGGTTCGCCGCGGCTTGCGCCTCGCGCCGGAAGCGCTCGACGAAGGTTCGGTCGATGGACAGTTCGGGGAAGAGGACCTTGAGGGCGACGGGCCGATCGAGCTGGCGGTCCATGGCGCGGTAGACCTGCGCCATGCCACCACGCGCAATGAGGTGGGTCAGCTCATAACGGCCTGAATAGATTCGAGGCGTCTCGACCGGCTGCATGGAGTCCTGAGCCTACGCTGGTCGACTTCGGCCACGGGGTCTCGTCGCTGCACTCACGGAGCGCCCCCTGTCGTCGTGGATGTGGATGAGCTCGCGGCGCCGGGCAGCGTCGATTTCGGGACGGTCGAAGAGGACGACGTGGTCGTCGTGGTCGTCGTGGCAGCCGTCCCGGCCGCGACGATCTGGCTCACGTAGTCCCGAGCCTTCGCCAGTGAGGACTCCTGCACGCCGCCGTGCACGGCGGTCGCCGCGTCGGGCAGCACCTCACCCAGGGTGTGGCGCGTGTGATCGACCACCTTGGGGTGGAACCAGAGCACGCCGCCGGGCTGACCCTGCTGCACCACGATCTGCTGGCCCTGCACGGTGACGATCCAATTGTCGTAGGCATACCAACGCAGCACGAAGTAGGCAGCAACGGGCACCGCGGCGACGAGGAGTACGAACCCAACCACGCGGAAGGTGATGCGCCGGGGAATGCCGAGGCGGCGGCGGCGCGCACGCCGGCTCTCCTTCTCCGGGGGCTCGGCGCCCCGCGGATCGCCCGGGGGCTGGGGGCGGGACGCGGGCCGTGGCCCGGGCAACAGGCACCGGCGCCGCGGTGCCCACGAAGAACTCGTCGCTGCGCGGTCCGGTCTCGGCCAGTGTGAGCGGCTCGTCGCCAAAACCGAGGCGGGACCCCGGCGCCAAGGTGTCATCGGGCCGGACGGCGGGGAGCGTCGCCGTGGCGTCGCTGGCAGCGGGCTCGGCCCCGTTCGCAGGAGCGGTGGCCGCCGCCGCATCGCCTGCAGCCGTCGCACCCGCGGCCGTCGCCACGCCGACGGCGACCGTCGCGGCCTCCAGCCCGAGCCGGGTGACCTTGGGCTTGTGCTCGTCGTCATCGTCTCCAACCTGCACGTCGACGATGACGACGGTGATGTTGTCGGCGCCACCGTGCTCGTTGGCCACATCGACGAGACGCCGAGCCGCCTCGTCGGGGTCGTCGACCTCGCGCAGGATCTCGGCCATCTCATCGGTACCGACCTCGTTGGAGAGGCCGTCGGAACAAAGCAGCACCCGGTCGCCGGTGCGGAGCTCGAGCTCCCACATGTCGGCCTCCACCTCGGAATTGACACCGAGGGCCCGGGTGAGGATGTGGCGCTGGGGGTGGACCGCTGCTTCTTCTTCGGTCATCTCCCCGTGACGCATCCGTTCCTCGGCCAAGCTGTGGTCCGCAGTGACCTGGGTCAATTCGCCGTCGGAGAAGACGTAGGCACGCGAGTCGCCGACGTTGGCCAGCGCGAGGACGTCCTTGCCGCGCGTGCCCCCGACGAGCGCCATAGCTGTGAGGGTCGTGCCCATGCCGCGCAGGTCGGTGTTCAACTGACTCTCCTGCCAGACCGCGCTGTTGGCCTCGCTGAACGCGCCACGCAGCCCGTCGATCGTGGGGGCGTGTTCGAAGACCCGGTCCAGAGTCTCGACCGCGACCCTGGCCGCGACCTCCCCACCGACATGGCCGCCCATGCCGTCGGCCACCGCGTAGAGGGTGGGCCGTTCGAGCGTCATGTCCTGGTTGACGGTGCGGACGCGCCCCACATCGGACGCCGACCCCGAGCGCAGCACTGTCAACGCGAGACCTCAAAAACGGTGGAGCCGATCTGGAGAAGGTCACCCTTGCCGAGGCGGACGGCTTGGCTGATCTGCTCGGAGTTCACATAGGTGCCGTTGGTCGAGCCGAGGTCCTCCACCCAGAGTTGATCGTTGTGACGAAACAGCCTGGCGTGCAGGGTCGACGTGTAGATGTCCTCGGGCATGGCGACGCCACAGCCGGGCGAACGCCCGATGGTCAGCTCGTCGTCGAGGTCATAGGTCCGGCCGGCATGGTCTTCGGGCTGTACCACCTTCAGATAGAGATGGCGCCGACGACTCTTCGGCTGCTCGTCCGGAGGCAGGGCCGCCACCCGCTCCTGCCGACGCTCGTGGCGACGCTCCGAACGGGTCTTGCGCACGGTGGCGGGGCTCATCTCGACCCAGACCGCACGGATCACGCGCAGGAAGAAGATGAAGATCAGGGCGATGACCCCCCACTGCATGATCCGGAGGACAGCGTTCAGATTCTGTGTGGCGAGGAGGACCGCCACCGGGCTGACCGTCACGACATTTCGAAGATGAGCTTCGTCGAGCCCACGCTGACCTCGTCACCGCTGGCCAGAAGCTGCTCACGAACCGGGGCGCCGTTGACGCGGGTGCCGTTGGTCGACCCCAGGTCGATGACGAACACGCCGTCATCCTTGCGCCGCAGCTCGGCGTGGCGCCGGCTCACATTGGAGTCCGGGAGCACGACGTCGCATTCAGGAAGGCGCCCGATGACCAGGGCCTCCGAGCCCACGGTCACCCGCCGGCCATCAGGCAGGACCAGCTCGGCAAGGAACCCACCGTCCTCGCTCTCGTGCACCTCGGCGGTCACGGTGAACCGACCTGCTTTGAGATTGGACCCCTCGAAGATCTCCACCTCGACCGGCCCGACGAACGAATACCCCTCGATCTTGGCGTGCTCGCGGGCCGCGTCGGACAACTCGCGGGAGAGCGCGTCAATGAAATTGGCGAACCGGGTCACGTCTGCGGGCGAGAGGGTCACGGCGAACGCGTTCGGCGCGATGAGGCCGCGCACCCCCACTCGACGGTGGAGGTCCATCTCCCGCGTCAACCGGCGGCCGATCTCGACCGGCTGCAGGTTGCTTCGAAACGGCTTCGCCAACGTTCCCTCCACCAGACGCTCGAGGCGCTCCTCAAACTGCTGGAGTCCCATGGTTCCAGAGAGATTACCGGCCCTCCAGCTCCAACTGGGATCTGGCAGGCGTCTGACCTGCTCACCTATACCAAGGGGCGCTCACAGCCGAACCTGGGCAGGAAGCCCAGCGACTACTGTTGTCCGGTCACCCGGGCGAGTGGCGGAATTGGCAGACGCGCAGGATTCAGGTTCCTGTGTCCGAAAGGATGTGCGGGTTCAAGTCCCGCCTCGCCCACTCAGGGGTCCCGACAAAACCACAAAACTCCGGCGCTCAAACCGACGACACCCGGCACGAGAGAGCCCTGAAATGCTTCTCGGGGGACGCTCGGCACGAAGCCGTCTGGGCTCGGAAATTCGGGCGCACCAGAACCCACGAAGCATCTGGTTGGGCCCGCGAAGCCGTGGCTCAGCGATTTCGGCATTGAGCGCATAGCGGTCTCGACCGAAGTACCCGGCATTGCGCCAGGCCGAGATGAGAGGCACTTCGAGGATCATGTAGGCCGGGTTGACGCCGGCCGATCCGGTGAACATGTACATCATGTTGAGCGTCAGCCCACCCAGCAGCGGCCTTGATACTGGTGCTGTTGATTTTTCATTTTTGAAAGTACGAGATCGGTGAAGATCACGTACTTCACCGTGAGCGGGACCTTCTCGCTGCACTGACCGCCGGGGCTGACGGGGCCGCTGGAGCCCCCGCGTCCCCGTCTGCGGGCAAGTCGTGCCGTTACGCGAAGCGGCCTTCGATCGGGGTGGAGGAGGGGCCGCCGCCATCTAGCGCCATCGTGCCTGAGCCGGGTGAATCAGTCGCGCCCGCCGTCATGTCGCTGCGAGACGCCGAAAAAGCCTTGAGTCTGACGGCGTTTCGGATGCAACGGGGGCTAAAGGTTGTCAGGAAATTGACGATTATGAGAAATGACGTTTTCGACCAGGCGTCGGGTCCTCGGGTGGGTCGGCACCGGAGCGGTTCTCGTTGCGCTGGCGACTAGTGCTCCGGTGAGCCCCGCCGTGAGCGCAACGCCCTCGGGCTGGAACATCGTGACCAGCCCCAATACGGACCCCTCGCAGTCCAACCTCTTCATGGCCACGACGTGCACCAACGCGTGGAGCTGCTGGGCCGTCGGCGGGCTAATTCCCTCACTGGGTGGGAATTCGCAACCGAACGCCCTCATCGACTCATGGAACGGTTCGACGTGGTCGATCGTGTCTGCGGCCTCACCTCCGGGGACAGACGCGTCCTTGCTCTGGAGTGTCACCTGCGTCGTCGCGACGGACTGCTGGGCGGTGGGTGGCCAAGAGCCCACCGGTAGTCAAGGTCCCGAAATCCTCACGGAGCACTGGAACGGATCGACGTGGTCGGTGGTACCAACGCCGGCCGTCGGCGGCTATCTCTTCTCAGTGACCTGCTCGGCTTCTGCGGACTGTTGGGCTGTCGGGGACAGTGTTGATGGCCAGGGCAATCCGCTCAATGGGATCATTGAACACTGGGAAGGCTCTCAATGGTCGCCGGTCGCCGCCCCCTCGTCCGGGCAGACCTACGACCAACTCAGCTCGGTGACCTGCACCACTTCCTCGGACTGCTGGGCGGTCGGCGCTGCGGGACCGAACCAGATCCAGTACAACTTCTTGCCTGGGATTGTCCCGACCATGACCGGAGGAAGCGCACTCATCGAGCACTGGGATGGAAGTGTCTGGTCGGTGATGAATAGCGGCCCGCCCGGCTCGGGGCAGTACCTGGCGTCGGTGACGTGTACGGGGAGCACGAACTGCTGGACCGTTGGATCCTCCATGGACTCGAACGGCAACCCGTCCTCGTCCCTCATTGAACACTGGGACGGGTCGACGTGGACGCTGACCACCGCACTTGATCCAACGACGCCGGCGAACATCTTGACCTCGGTAACGTGCCTCACGATTTCGGAGTGTTGGGCAACCGGCGCGACGAACTCGGCCAGTGGCCAGAACGAGACGCCGACCCCGTACATCGAAAACTGGAACGGCGCCAGCTGGTCGGTCCAGCCCAGCCCGAACGTTATGGCCTTTGGTTATCTCGGCGGAATGAGCTGCGTGCGGGGCTCCGGTTGCTTCGCCGCTGGCTTTTCGGCGAACAACTTGAACAACAACACCACGCTGCAAACTTTGATCGAGCAGCTCGCCATCCCGCCATCTGAGGGTCAGGGACTCTGGATGACCGCGACTGACGGCGGGGTGTTCTCCTTCGGGAATGCGAGCTTCCATGGATCGACTGGAGGCATCGCGCTCAACAAGCCCGTCGTGGGAATGGCGGCGACACCCGACGGTGGTGGGTACTGGCTGGTGGCCTCCGATGGTGGGGTGTTCTCCTTCGGCGACGCGCAGTTCCATGGCTCGACTGGAGGCATCGCGCTCAACAAGCCCGTCGTGGGAATGGCGGCGACACCCGACGGTGGTGGGTACTGGCTGGTGGCCTCCGATGGTGGGGTGTTCTCCTTCGGCGACGCGCAGTTCCATGGCTCGACTGGAGGCATCGCGCTCAACAAGCCCGTCGTGAGAATGGCAGCGACACCCGACGGTGGTGGGTACTGGCTGGTGGCCTCCGATGGTGGGGTGTTCTCCTTCGGCGACGCGCAGTTCCATGGCTCGACCGGAGGCATCGCGCTCAACAAGCCCGTCGTGGGAATGGCAGCGACACCCGACGGTGGTGGGTACTGGCTGGTGGCCTCCGATGGTGGGGTGTTCTCCTTCGGCGATGCCGCTTTCTCGGGGTCGGTTCCCGGACAGGGGATTGAGAGTCGGGTACCGATCGACGGATTGGTTGCTACCCCGGACGGGGGTGGGTACTGGATAACGGGCAGTGACGGGTCTCTCTATTCCTACGGCGACGCCGCGTTTTTGGGTTCGCTGGTCGGGTTGCATCTCGCTGGACCGATCGTTGGCTCGGCTGCCAGTTGAGAGCGGCGAGCGTCTAGGAGACATACTCCGCACGACGTTCATCGGCTGGAAAGCATCGCGCCTGGTCAACTAGTGGGAAATGGGTCTGAGTGCCAGGCCGCACACCCTGGTACCTGGGTTTTGTCGAAACCCCACTCACTCTGTGGTGTCCCAGAGTTTCTGGGAAAACTGAACACACACCATAATTTTCAACTGACCGGCTGGTCGTCCTTCGACGGATCTGCGCAGATCGCGCGGGAGACACGCCGGCTCCATCAGAGCAATCAATCGGTCTCCCAGGTCGAGCAGGCGAGATCGGGGCTCGGATCGTCAGCGACGTCCGGAAGTAGGTTCGGGCAGACCTTGGGTCTCGGGCAAAGGAGCAGGATCATGATCAAAGAGCTGAGCGACCTCCCCCCGGGCGTCATCGGGTTCGAGGTAACGGGCACGGTGCACGCCGAGGATTTCCGCGACGTCGTCCTGCCCACGTTCGAACGAGCGGCCAAGGCAGGAAAATTTCGAGCGGTGATGGTGATACCCGAGTTCAAGGGAATGTCCGGCGGCGCTCTCTGGCAGGACCTCAAGCTCGGCATTCCCCACTTGCGAGACTGGAAGCGGATCGCCGTGGTGACGGACGTCGATTGGATCACGCATCTGACCCAGATGTTCGGCTGGATGACCCCCGGTGAAGTCAAGACCTTTCCGCTCAGCACGCGCGCTGAAGCGATCGAGTGGGTCCGAGCCGACTAACGACGCCTCACCCGCGTCGACGGGGCTGCCCGCTCGTCGGGCCGCCGGCGCTTGTCGTAGCTCGGGTCGCCGCGGTCGCGCCTGGCCGGCCAGTAGGCGCCCGGGTCGTCCCCAGCCGGCACCGCATCGGGCACGACGCGGCGGTAGGCAAGCTTCCAGCTCCCCCCGATCCGGCGGAAATGGTCCACATATCGGCCATGGCCGGTGACCACGGCGGTGCCCACTGTGCCGTGGAAGACATAGAAGGTCTCCCCCCAGGCCTCGTTGCCCTCGACCTCGAAGACCGACTGCCCGAGCAAATGGTGCATCGTGCTCATCGGACCGGGGCGGGACACGAATTCGGCAAACTCCTGACCGGTTCCCTTGAACGTGCCGTGGTCGTCAAAGGAACCCTCTGCGTAGCAAGCTGCAATGCGCTCTCGGTCGGCGCGGTCGACGGCAGACGACAGGACAGCGAGCAGCTCCGCCAACTCGAGCTTGTCGGCCACGCGTTGCACGTCCGCACTCATCGGGTTCTCCATCGCGCCGTCCTCCGCGTCCGGCGACCAGCGTGTCGCCTGCCTTCACGTCCGGGTCTCGGCACACCCTACGGTGTGGACTGCTCCCGTCTGATCGGGGAGGTCTCCCGGGAGCACCGCTCTGCGCATCGGGCAAGATGTGCAGTCATGACACCGTCAGACGGGGCTGCCTCACGAGGGAGGTCCGCCGCGGCGCTGGCCGTGATCCCCCCGGTCGGTCGCGCGGACTTCGCTGATCCCGATTGGATCGCGCCCTTTGCCCGCGAGGCGGAGCGGCTCGGCTTCGAGTCGCTCGTCCTGCCCGAACACGTGGTGCTCGCCGTCGAGTACACCAGCACGTACCCCTACTCCAAGTCCGGGCGGGTTCCTCTCCCCCACGACTGCGTGATCCCCGATCCGCTCGACACGCTGGCCTATGTGGCGGGTGTCACGACATCCCTCGGGCTCGCGACGGGCCTGCTCGTGCTCCCGCTGCACAGTCCGCTCGTCCTGGCCAAGCGTGCCGCCACGGTCGACCGGCTCTCGGGCGGTCGGCTCCGGCTCGGCGTCGGCCTCGGGTGGCTGCGCGAGGAGCTCGAGGCCGGTGGCGTCGACTTCGCCAGCCGGGAGCGCGCGCGCCGACGAGACGATCGATGCCATCCGGGCGCTGTGGAGCGCCGACCCGAGTTCGGGCGCCCACTTCGTTGGCCGGCACGTCTCCTTCAGCGGTGTGCAGTCGTTCCCTCGACCCGTTCGGGCCGCCGGCGTGCCCATTGAGGTGGGCGGGACGACCCCGGCGGCCATCCGCCGTGCCGCCCGGCGCGGAGATGGGTGGCTGTCACTCGGACTGAGGGGCGATCGTCTCGACGGCGCGCTGCGCCTCCTCGCCGAGGAGGCGACCGCCGCCGGACGCGACCCCGCCGCCATCGACGTGACCCTGAGCGGGGTGACCACGACGGCCTCGGTCGATCGTGCCACCCTGGAGCAGGCCGGCGCTGTGGGGGCGTGCCGGGTGGTCGTGAACCTGGGCTCGGCCACGCTGGCCGAGGCGTGCGACGAGCTCCGTCAGGTCGCCGCGCGGGCGGAGCTCACCCCGTCGCCCTGAGTCAGCCTGCGCCCAGCGGCTGATCGCTCACCAGGTCGACCCGCAACACCCGCTCGTGGATCCGCCACCCGTCCGGGCCCGGCGCACGAACGCATCGAGATAGCGGAGGTGCCACACCATGAGGGTCTCGGTGTCCTCGTCGCCGAGGACGTGGTAGGCGACGCAGCGGGTCTCGCCCGTGGCGCGGTCGCCGCGCGACCGTCGCCAGGTGGTTCCCGATGGTGTGGGTGGTCTGGCGGTAGTACCGGGCCGTGCCGATGGCTTTCGCGATCGCGGCTCGTCCCTCGCTCCGGCTGGTCGGCTCCGCGGCACCGGGCGTCGCGTAGGCCACGAAGATCCCGTCCTCGGTGAAGAGCCGCGCCACGGCGTCGGGGTCCCGGCGATCGACGCCCTGCGCGTACGCATGCACGAGGTCGGAGATAGCCAGGCGATCGGCCACCAGGGTCAAGAGGTCAGGGTCGGGCATGGTCACCTCGAAGCATCGTGCCGCCGCGTCGGGGTCCGGCGGAACGGCGCGGCGACCTCGCCATAGGAATCTCCTGTGACGCCGGTCTTAGAGGCGGTAGAGCTTCTGCGCGTTCTCCCCGAGGATCTTGCGCTGGACGTCGGGCGCGAGGGTCGCCATCTTCTCGGCCACCGTGTCGAGCGGCTTGGGGTACAGGCAGGTCGGGTGCGGGAAGTCCGTCTCGAAGAGGATGCTGTCCGCCCCCACCGCGTCGACGAGCGCCGGCAGGTTGTTCTTCTCGAACCAGAAGGTGGCGTAGAGGTTCCGCTTGAAGTACTCCGAGGGAAGCATCTCGAGCGCCTCGAGCTGCTTGGGCGCGTTCTCGGACATCTCGTAGTCGAGTGCCTCGAGGATGAAGGGGACCCAGCCCACACCGCTCTCGACCGAGACCATCTTCAGCTCGGGGTGCCGGTCGAGCATGCCGCTCAAGATGATGTTTGTCACCACGCGGGCGTTGCCGATGAAGAGAAGCGTCCCGCCGATGGCCAGCTTCGTGTCCTCGTCCTGGGACTCCCAGGGGTAGGTGCCGAAGTACGTCATGGTGGTGAGGCTCGCCCCGATGTGGAAGTGCACCGGCAGCCGGAGGTCCGCGCAGACTTCCCAGAGTGGATCCCAGGCTCTGCTGGCCAGGTCCGGTCCACCGACGTCGTTGGGGTCCGAGGTGATGTTGACGCCGCGCAGGTCGAGCGAGGCGACCCGCTTGGCCTCCGCCACCGCCGCGTCCACGTCCCAGGCCGGCAACACCGGCACCGGGAGCAGGCGCCCGCCCGAGTCGGCCTGGATCTCGGCCGCGGCGTCGTTGTAGATCTGCAGGCACAAGAGCCGGAGCTCGGGGTCCTTCACGATGTCGGAGATCCCCTGCCCGCCGAGCCCGATGGAGTTCGGGAAGCAGACCTGCGCGTAGACCCCCGAGTCGTTCATGACCTCGATACGCGCCGTGACATCGAAGGCGCCGAGGTGGATCTTGTCCTGGGTCCACTCGAAGAGCGCCTCGGCGGCGCGGCCCTTGCCCCCCTCGCGGTCGATGACCCCGCCCCCGCCGGCGAAGCCGAGCTCGACGCCGTCGACGTACCACATGGGCTTGCCGTCGACGTCGACGACGTGGGGTACCCGGTCGGCGTACTTGGCCGGCGCGCGCTTGGTCCACAGGTCATGGGCTTCGGTCAGGTGGGTGTCGGCATCGATCACCCGAAGCCCCTCAAGTGCCAGCGCCATGGTCCCTCCCCGGGATCGCTCTCGACGTCATTCTCGACATTGACGTCATTCTCGACATTGACGTCGAATTTCACCTTATGCCTCGTTCGACGGCCGCCGGATCGGCTGGGATGCCAGGCCGTCGGTGCTGGTCAGCGGCTCCGGGGGAAGCCGAGGTCGATCTCGCTGGTCGAAGGGTCGGGCCAGCGGGTGGTGACCACCTTGGGCCGGGTGTAGAAGCGGATGCCCTCGGGCCCGTACATGGCGGCGTCGCCGAAGAGCGAGGACTTCCAGCCCCCGAAGGAATGGAAGCCCACCGGGACGGGGATGGCGACGTTGACCCCGACCATGCCCGCCGCCACCTCGTGCTGGAACCGGCGCGCGGCGCCACCGTCGCGGGTGAAGATGGCCGACCCGTTGCCGTAGGGGCTCTCGTTCACGAGCGTGACGGCCTCCTCGTAGGTCTCGACCCGGACGACGCCGAGGACGGGACCGAAGATCTCGTCGTCGTAGACCCGCATGCCGGGCCGGACGCCGTCGAGCAGTGTGCAGCCCAAGAAGAAGCCCTCGGGCCACTCCCGGCGGCCGTCCACGACGAGTCGCGCCCCCCTCCGCCTCGGAGCCGTCGATGTAGGCGCGCACGCGGTCGCGGTGCGCCGCAGTGACGAGCGGGCCCATCTGCGCCTCGGGATCCGTCCCGGGGCCGACGACCACCGAGGGCATCCGCGCCGCGATCTCGTCGACCAGCTGGTCGCCTACCGCGCCGACGGCGACGACAACGGACACCGCCATGCAGCGCTCACCGGCCGAACCGAAACCGGCCGAGATGGCCGCGTCCGCGGCTGCACCGACGTCCGCGTCGGGCAGCACCACCATGTGGTTCTTCGCGCCGCCGAGGGCCTGGACCCGCTTGCCGTGCCGGGCCCCCGACTCGTAGACGTGCCGGGCGATCGGTGTGCTGCCGACGAAGGACACCGCGGCCACGCCCGGGTGCTCCAACAGTGCGTCCACCGCAACGGCGTCGCCGTGCACGACGTTGAGGACACCGTCGGGCACGCCCGCCTCCTTGGCCAGCTCGGCCAGCAGCAGCGACGGGGAGGGGTCCTTCTCGGAGGGCTTGAGCACGAAGGCGTTCCCGCACGCGATCGCGTTGGCGAGCATCCAGAGCGGCACCATGACGGGGAAGTTGAACGGGGTGATGCCGGCCACCACACCGAGAGGCTCGAGAATGGTGTGGACGTCGACGCCGCTCGAGACCTCGGTCGAGTGCGACCCCTTCAGCAGGTGGGGGATGCCGCAAGCGAACTCAATGTTGTCGACCCCGCGCGCCACCTCCCCCGCCGCGTCGCTCAAAACCTTGCCGTGTTCGGCAGTGACGGCGGCGGCCAGGTCCGGCGCGGCCGTCGCCACCAGGTCGCGGAAGCGGAACAGGACGGCCGCGCGCGAGCTGAGCGACCCCGCTGCCCATTCCGCTGCGGCCTCTGTCGCGGCCCCGACTGCCGCGTCCACCTCGTCGGCTGATGCCAAGGGGACGCTCGCCGTCTGCACCCCGCGGGCCGGGTCGTAGACGGGGCCGGCCCGCCCCGACGACCCCCGTACGGACTTGCCTCCGACCCAGTGCTCGAGCTCTCGCATCGCTCGATCCTGCCACCGCTGCCGGGTGGCCGCGATCACGGCGGCGGCGCAGACAGCCGCTACGAGACCGTGGCGGGCTCCCGCGCCAGCTTGGCCAGCTCCTCTGTGATCATGCGGTCGTGATCGGCGAGGTCGCGCCGCGCCGCGCGCGGGCTCCAGTGTCCGTGCATGAAGAACACGAGGATGGCGAAGACGAGCTGGCCGAGCAGACAGACCGTCCACCAGCGCTTCCACTCCCCCGGCGAGGTCTTCTGCGCCGGCACCAGCTTCTGTTCGGCTCTGAGGAGGTTGGCAAGGTTCGGCGAATACTTGGCCACCGCGGCGATCTGGGTCTCGGTCACCGGCTTGCCGTTTTGGATATTGAGGGCGAGCGGGTTGAATGCGTTCAGGCCCAGGACAGCGTGGTTGGTGACACCGCCGGCGGCGGCAAGGGCCTTGAGCAGGTTGTGGGTGCTGTTGCAGCCCTCCAAAATGGTGGCGAGGGTGCTGAGTTCGGGCCGCGCCTCGGTTGTCGTCTTCAAATTGGCGATGACGTCCGCCGGCGCAGGGGTCGCATTGCACTTCAACGTGGACGTGTCCGGTGCATAGGGCTGGGCCGCTTGGATCGTCTGCAACGTGGCGCCCGCAGTCTGGTTGTCGACGAGCACCGTCGATGTCGTGATGACGTAGGGCAACACGAGGAACGAGAGGGCGACCGTGATGCGCAAGATCCACCCCCAGATGGCCAGACCGCTCGCGGTCAGCGCCGGGTTGTGGTGCTCGACCTGCTCGGTGTAGTTGGCCATCCACGGCGCGTAGGCCAACGAGATGGAGACGGCCAGCAAGACGATCACCAAGACGTTGGAGTAGTACCCGGTATGGGGGTGGTCGGTCTGCATGATGAGGAAACCCATCATCACCATGGCGCAGATGGCGCCGACCAGCATGAACGGCTTACGCACTTTGGCCCAGTCCGACAGCACGCCGGCCACGACGAGGCCCAAGGAGAGGAAGCCGGCCAGCCAGACGTTGATGCCGTTGGCCTCGGGTGTGGTCCGGTTGAAGGTGACGACCCAGTAGATGGTGAGCACGCTCACCGACGTGTAGTAGAAGAGCAAGAAGAGGGAGATCGCAATCGACGAGGAGATCAGGTCGAGTCGCAGCATGGAGCGGATGGGGTGCTTCGTGGCCGCTTCAACGTCGATGCCCATCGCGCGCGCCTCAATGAGCGCACGTTCCTTGTCGGTGACCATGAGCTGGTCACGCAACTGGGGCGAGAGCTCGCGGAGGAAGAAGAACGAGATCACCACCACGCACATGCACACGATGCCCGAGATGATGAACTGGTCCTGCCACGGCGCCAGGTGGTCGAGCGTGTGCGTCGCCACCACGCTGGCGAAGAGCGCGCCCATTGTCGGCCCCAGAGCCCAGAACCCCATGGCGACGCCGCGCCCCATCTGTGGCGAGAAGTCCCGCATCAACGCCGGCGTGGAGACGAGGATGACGCCTTCGACGAAGCCGATCACGCAGTAGGCCGCAGCGAACCAGTATTTGTCGTGGATGTGCGGGATGGCGAACAGCTGGACCAGCGCAACGACCAACGTCCCGTAAATGGTGAGGTTCGCCCGGCCGATCTTGTCGGAGAGCCCGCCGATGAAGGCACTGAACGCGCCGATCGCGTTGGACACGACCAACAGGTACAAGAAGAATTGAAACGACATGTGGTAGTAGGGCAGCAGCAGCGGCGTGACCGCCCCCTCCACGTAGTAGAGGTAATAGAGCATGATCGTCGTCAACACGACGATCGCCAGGTACCCGATCCTCGCCAGGGAGTTGGGGTATTTGTAGAGCTGTCGCCGCCACAAGGCGTTCGCGAGCCGGTGGCTCTGAGGGAGCGCTGCCGTTGGTGCCGTGGTGGTCATGTCGATCCTCTTTCCAACAATGGCGCTCCCCATACCCCCGTCAGCCGGACCGACACCGGGCCGAACTGGCGACGGGCCGGTTGTCGGCCGGAGCAGATGCTACGACGAGACCGCCTGCGACGGTCCTGGTGACAGCGGCGCCGTCGAACGGATCACGTGCCAGCGACGGGTTCGAGCGGTACGTGCCAGGTGAGCCGTGTCCCGCCCTCCCGGGACACCCCGAGCTCAACGTCGCCGCCCAGCCGCTCCGCACGTTGGCGAATGTTCTTGAGGCCGAGGCCGGGCGTGGGCGCCTCGCCCATGCCGTGCCCGTCGTCGGCCACCACGACGCGGAGCTCGTCGCCGGCAGCGATCGTGATGACGACCTGCGAGGCACGCGCGTGCTTGCCCACGTTCGTCAGCGCCTCGCGCAGGACTGACAGCACCTCTTCGGCCATCGGGCCCGTGACCACCGTGTCCACCTGCCCGCTGAACGAGACCTGGGGCAGGAGGCCGAGCACCGGCCGCAGCTCGTGGACGAGGTCGAGCACCTTCGGGTGCAGGCCCTCTTTGTTGATGGTGAGCTCAATATCGAAGATTGCCTTGCGCAGCTGGCGGATGGTGTCGTCCAACTTGTCGATCGCTTCGCCGATACGCATTACCGCCTCGGGTCGCTCCACCAGCCGGGCGGTCCCCTGCAGCGAGAGGCCGATGGCAAAGAGGCGCTGGATCACCGAGTCGTGCAGGTCGCGGGCGATGCGGTCCCTGTCCTCGGTCAATGCCCGGTCGCGCACCAACCCGTGGAGCCGCGCGTTCTCGATTGCGATGCCCGCCGCCACCGCCAGCGCGAGGACCAGCTCCTCGTCGTCATCGGAGAACGCCGGCGCATTCTTCTTGTTCGTGAGATAGAGGTTCCCGTAGACCTCGCCGTGCACCCGGACGGGCACTCCCAGAAAGGACGTCATGGCGGGATGGTTGGCCGGGATGCCGAAGCTGTCCGGGCTGGCCGCAATGTCAGGCAGGCGGAGGGGCTTGTCGTCGGCGATGAGCGTGCCCAGCACGCCCCGTCCGGTGGGCCGCGGCCCGATGGCCTGTTCGGCTTCACGGGAGAGCCCCACCGTGACGAACTGGTCGAGCGCTCGCCCGTCTTCGGTCAGCACGCCGAGCGCCCCGTACTGTGCGTCGACCAGGTCGCACGCCTCTTCGATGATCCGGCGCAGCACCACGGGCAGGTGGAGCTCCGCATCGAGGATCAAGATGGCCTGGACGAGACGGCGCAGCTTTACGGGATCGTCGATCCGGTCGAAGGGCTGCACGGCACGCCAGGATAGAGGCGGTGCGTCCACGTGCGTGGCTCTTGCGGCCGTTGCGGGAGGGTGACGGGGGATGTGTCGGGAACAGCGCAGTGCCCGTGGCAGTATTGGCCAGATGTCGATTCGAGTCTTCGTCCTCGACGACCACGAGTTGGTGCGGACCGGTCTGCGAACACTGCTCGAGGCCGAGGACGACATGGAGGTCGTCGGCGAGGCCGGGACCGCAGAGGAAGGTCTCGCGATGATCCGCGACCTCGAGCCCCACGTCGCCATCCTCGATGTCCGCCTGCCCGACGGCAACGGGATCGAGGTGTGCCGAGAGATCCAGTCGGTCGTGCCACAGGTGCGGTGCCTCATGCTCACCTCGTACTCGGACGACGACGCGCTGTTCTCGTCCATCATGGCGGGCGCGTCGGGCTACGTCTTGAAGGAGGTCGGCAGCGGCGACCTCCTCGGTGACATCCGCCGCGTGAGCCAGGGCCTGTCCCTGCTCGACCCCGCCCTCACCCACGAGCTGTTCGATCGGTTGCGCAAGGACCAGGAGGCCGAGTCCCGCCTGACCGTGCTCACGCCGCAAGAGCGCAAGGTCCTGGAGCTCATCGCCCAAGGGCAGTCGAACCGCCAGATCGCCGAACAGCTCTTCCTGGCCGAGGCCACGGTCAAGAACTACGTCTCGAGCCTGCTCTCGAAACTCGGGATGCGCCGGCGCACCGAGGCCGCGGTCTATGCCGCCGTGCTGGCGGAACGAAAGGGCGGCGGCCCCGGCAACGCCAAAGCCTGAGCCGCGGGTCCTGCCCCGCCCGGACGACGCCTACGCGACTTTGACCCGGCGGTGATCGTCGAGCGTGCGGAAGTCCACACCGACCTCGCGCAGCAGGTCCTCGAGACGGCCGCGCTCGGCCAATGGGCTGGCGAAGCGGCCCGGGTCGCTTTCGATGCCCAGCGCCGTGCACAGCCGCAGCAGCATGCGGTCGTGATCGAGCTCGAGCGCGAGATCCTCCGTCATGTGCCCGCTCTCGGGGCCATGGGCGTACAGCCGGCGCCGGCACTGCAAGAGGATCACGACCAGATCGTCCCGGGACGACGGCAGCGGCAGGGGATCGGCCTCCGCACACACGCCTGAGAGGAGCTCGCTGTACATCGACATGCCCAATAATTTTCGCTGGAATTGGGCGCGACCAATAGAGCCGATACTCCTGTTTTGGCCCGGGCCGATTCTCCCCTTCGCCCAGCGCCGGCCCAAACAGTCGTTGGGGACCCGCGCCCGCCCGGCGCCCCTAGCGCTTGGTCACGCGGGTGGAGCGGTCAGCCCGAGCCAGCACTTCCTCGGCCGATTCGGCATCCTCGGCGATCGCCACCCCGAGCGACGCATGCAGGCGGACGTCCCTGCCCGCCTCCGACACGGGCTCATCGAGCGTGTGCTGCAGGCGGCGCATCAGCGGGCCCACCGCCTGCTCGTCGTTGACCGCGACCACGACGACGAGCTCACTCCCGCCGACCCGTCCCACCGTGTCCTCGGCCCGGAGCACCGAGGTGAGCCGCTTGGATGCGTCGCGGAGAACAGTGTTGCCGGTGGTGTAACCGAGATCGAGGTTGATCTCCGCCAGATTGTCGAGGTTGATGTGGCACACGACCACCTCACCTCCGTGACGGCGCCGGCGGGCCAGCGCCAGGGTCAGCCGGTCGACCAGGAGTAGCTGGTTGGCCAGACCGGTGTGGGGATCGGCCATCGAGAGCTGCCAGAGTTGGTCGTACTTGCCCATCCGTGGTGCGGCGGACGCACCCTCGCTGCCTCCCGTCGAGCTGATCTCTTGCAGCATGGACTCGACCGTGCGCGTCTGGCCGCCGGAATCGGTGCCCGCCGGGCTCGGGTTCACGCCTTCGTCCGCAACGCGGCGTGGCATCGGCATCGTCCTCGGAGTCGTTGCCGCCAAGCGTGCTCTTGGCCATCTCTACGCCTTCCCCCTCGGATACCGGCTTCTCACTCTTATCGGTCCGCCGGCCGCGGAAACAGAGCCGTAAGTCATCATCTCGGCGGGAAACGCTTCTGCCAGGGCCTATGCGGTGCCGCGTCGATGTCTCGAGTTTAGCGACTCGACCCACGCCGGCGGTGCTGACGGCGCGGTCGGCGTGCACCCCCGGCGGCTGCAAGTCCCGTAGCGAGCAGGCCCGAGACGAGCGCCGCGCCGCGGTAACCTCGCCCGCGGCCATGGCGCGAACTTGCTCAACAGCCGTGCAATCGGGCGACGTCTCGGCGCACCGAACGGGCAGCAACATCATGAGCACGCAGGCGGACATGGTGGTCGACCGCCCCGGCCTCGACCGGCTCGTCGCGGCGGTGGCCGGCGAGGAGTACTACGCCTTCGACACCGAGTTCCACACTGAACGCACGTACGTCCCCGACCTCGCGCTGATCCAAATCGCCTGGGCGGACAACGTGGCGTTGGTCGACCCGCTCGCCGTAGACCCCGAACCGCTGGCCACCGTCTTCAACGGACCGGGCACGGCGGTCGCGCACGCGGCGTTCCAGGATCTCGACGTGCTGCAGGCGGCGTGCGGCGCCGTCCCCGCCAGCGTCTTCGACACCCAGATCGTCGCCGGCTTCCTCGGCATGTCGACGCCGTCGCTCTCCCGCCTGGTCGACCAGGTGCTCGGCGTGACGCTTCCCAAGGCCGACCGGCTCTCGGATTGGCTGGTGCGGCCGATCAGCGAACGCCAGGTCACCTACGCGGTCAGCGACGTCGCCCACCTCTTGGAGCTGCGATCCGTCCTGACCGAGCGCCTGCAGGCACTCGGTCGTCTGGAGTGGGCGCTCAACGAGTGCGCGCAGGTGCTCGGCGATCGCACCGCAGCCGCGTGTGCCCGAGGAGGCGTGGTGGAAGTTGGGCGACATCCGCAGCATGTCGCGCAAGTCGCGCGCGCGGTCGCCCAGGAGGTGGCGGCCTGGCGCGAGCGCACCGCGGCCGAGACCAATCGGCCGCGGCGCATGGTGCTCTCGGACCTCGGGCTGCTGGCCATTTCGCAACGGCCGCCGAGCACCGAGGCAGAGCTGCGTCGCACACGCGGGGTGGACGGCCGCCATCTTGCGCAGGGCCGGGCGGCCGAGATCCTCGCCGCGGTCGAGCGGGGCCTGGCGTTGCCGTCGGCGCAGCTCCGCATGCCAGCTGACAACCGCGACGCGCCCGCGCCCGCCG
This sequence comes from uncultured Acidimicrobiaceae bacterium, assembly GCA_963825965.1. Taxonomy (GTDB): domain Bacteria; phylum Actinomycetota; class Acidimicrobiia; order Acidimicrobiales; family RAAP-2; genus Bog-473. Next base: position 14,489 of record CAWGUX010000011.1, on the reverse strand, counting down.
GCGGCCGTCGCCGTGTGCTCGGGGCTGGTCCGGCAGATTGCCGACGACCTCGACTTCGACCAGGGCCTGCTCGCCACGCGGGCGGACATCGCGCAGCTGCTCTGTGGCGAGCCGAGCCGCCTCGACACGGGATGGCGCCGCCGACATCGTCGCCGAACCCCTGCGCCGCCTGATCGCCGGCGAGGTCGCGGCGGCGTTCGAGGGGCGCGGCCACCTCGTCCTCGAGGAGCGCTCGCACCGGCCGGCTCCGCTCGAGACGCCAGGAGCGGGCGCGGCCCGGCCTAGTTGACGGCGCGGTCGCGCCCGGCCCAGTAGGGCTGGCGCAACTTGTACTTCTGGAGCTTGCCCGTCGCGGTGCGATCCAGCGCGTCGCGCATCTCGACGCTGGTCGGCGCCTTGAAGTGGGCCAGCCGGTCCCGACAGTGCGCGATCAGCTCGGCCTCGTCGACCTCGTACCCCTCTCGCACCACGACGAGTGCCTTGATCGTCTCGCCCCACCTCTCGTCGGGCACGCCGATCACGGCTACCTCCGCAACGGCGGCGTGCTGGTATAGGCAGTCTTCGACCTCGATGGAGGACACGTTCTCGCCGCCGGTGATGATGACGTCCTTCTTGCGGTCCGAGATCACCACGTAGGCGCCGTCGAGGTACCCGCCGTCGCCCGTGTGGAACCAGCCGCCGTCGAGGGCCTCGGCGGTCTCGCGCGGCTGTTCCCAGTAGCCGGCGAAGACGTGATTGGAACGGGCCAGGACCTCGCCGTCGGGGTCGATCTCGATCTGGACGCCCACGGCGGACACGCCGGCGCGGCTCAGCAGAACCGACCGCGCGCCGGAGTCCAGGTCGTCCCACTCCGCCGGCGCCCGGTTGATGGTCAGCAGCGGAGCGGTCTCGGTGAGCCCGTAAATTTGAATGAACTCCCACCCCAGCTCGGACTCGACCCGCTCAATCGTTTTCGACGGTGGTGGCGCGCCGGCGACCACGATGCGCACGCTGCCGGACCCGGGCACGGCACGGCCTGCGGCCGCACGCGCCTCGGCTGCCGCCAGGATGGCCGCCACGACCGCGGGCGCGCCGCACAGACAGCGTGACGCCGTGCCGCTCGATGCGCGTGAGGATCTCTTCTCCGTCCACCTTGCGCAGCACCACGTGGGCGCCGCCCATGGCGGTCACCGCATAGGGCATGCCCCAACCGTTGCAGTGGAACATGGGCAGCGTGTGCAGGAGCACGTCGCGATCGTTGACGCCGGTGTGCCACCCGAACGTGGTCGCATTGAGCCAGCAGTTGCGCTGGGTCAGCTGCACGCCCTTGGGCCGGGCCGTCGTCCCCGAGGTGTAGTTCACCGAACAGCTGGCGTCCTCGTCTGCCTCCCACTGCTGCGGCGCGGCGCCCGCAGGGGCAGGCGCGAACAGCGTGGCATCGTCGACCCCGTCCAGGCAGAAGCGATGACTCACCTTGAGGGTGTCCACCTCGCCGGCGAGGTCGGGGTCGTACAGGAGGACCGACGCCCCGGAGTGTTCGACGATGTACGCGATCTCCTCTGCGGCGAGCCGGAAGTTGATGGGGACGAGGACGCGGCCGAACCCGCTCACACCGAAGTACGACGTGAGGTAGCGCCCCGAGTTCGGGCTGACGATGGCGACGCGCTCACCGTGTCCCACACCGAGGTCGTCGAGCGCCAGCGCCATGCCTCGTGCCCGCGCCTCGAGCTCGGCGTAGGTCTGGGTTCCGAGCGAACCGGCCACACCGGGCTCGTCGTGCACTGCGACCCGCTCCCCGTAGACGAGCGCGGCCCGATTGAGGAAATCGGCCACCGTCAGCGCGACCCGCATGCCACCCCCGATCTCTCGTGCCTGCCAGGACCCCGGGGGCGACCCTACCGGACCCCTGGCGGCGGGCTCCTCTGGCTAGAAGTGCCCGAGCACGGGGTGCGGCACGTATGGCTTCTCGAGTTGGGCGATCTCTTCTGGCGACAGCACCAGTTCCTCCGCCGCGAGCGCATCCTTGAGGTGCTTCTTCTTGGTCGAACCGACGATGGGCGCCGTGACTCCGGGCTTGGCCAGCAGCCAGGCCAGCGCGCACTTGTGCGGGCGGCACGTCGCGCGCCGCCGCTACCTGACCCACCGTGTCGACCACGTCAAAGTCGGTGGGTTGCGCGTACAGGTAGTCGGTGAAGGAATCCGTGCTCGAGCGGGTCGTGTGGCGCTCCCCGTCGCGCGAGCGGTTTCCGGCGAGCATGCCGCGCGCGAGCGGGCTCCATGGGATGCACCCGACCCCCTGGTCGAGGCAGAGCGGGATCATCTCGCGCTCTTCCTCGCGGTAGACCAAGTTGTAGTGGTTCTGCATGGACACGAATTTCGCCCAGCCCTGGACCTCGGCCGTGTGTTGTGCCTTAGCGAACTGCCACGCAAACATGCTGCTGGCTCCGATGTAGCGAGCCTTGCCGGCGCGGACGACGTCGTGCAGCGCCTCCATCGTCTCCTCAATGGGCGTGCGGGGATCCCACCGGTGGATCTGGTACAGGTCGACGTAGTCCATCTTGAGACGCCGCAGCGACGCGTCGATGCCCGACAGGATGTGCTTGCGGCCGAGACCGCCGCCGTTCTCGCCCGGCGTCACCGGCATGAACACCTTCGTGGCGATCACCGCCTCGTCGCGGGTCAAGAACTTCGGTACCAACCGGCCCGTGGCGACCTCGCTCGCACCTCCCGAATAGGCGTCCGCGGTGTCGAAGAAGGTGACCCCGCCTTCGACAGCCGCCTTGACGATGGGTTCGGCGGCGTCCTCGTCGATCACCCAGGGACGATCGCTGTCGTTGCCGAAGCCCATCATCCCGAGGCAGATCCTCGAGACCCGCAGGCCCGCGCTGCCCAGGTTCGTGTAGTTCATGGCTGACCTCGCTCGCGCCGGCGGATCGGATCGCCGGCACCCGCATACTTACCAGCCTCCGCGGCGCGCCGCCGCGGCCGGCGCGTCAGTGACCCTGGCCGTAGCCTCCGCCGCCGTCTCCGTTGCCACCGCCGCCGTTGCCGCCACCGCCGCCGTTGCCGCCACCGCCGTCGCCGCCACCGCCGTCTCCGTAGCCGCCACCACCGCCGCCGTCTCCGTTGCCACCGCCGCCGTTGCCGCCGCCGGGGCACCCGCCGCCGTGACCGTCACCAGACCCGCCGCCGTCGCTGTGGCCGCCGTTCCCGTTGCCGTTTCCTCCGCCGTTCCCGTTCCCGTTGCCGTTTCCTTCGCCGTTCCCGTTGCCGTTTCCTCCGCCGTTCCCGTTCCCGCCCCCGTTGCCGTTGCCGGTCCCGGTCCCGCCTCCGCCTCCCGCACCGCCGACACCGGTGCCGCTTCCACTGCCGCCAGTGCCAGTCCCGCCGCCACCCGTGCCAGTCCCGCCGCCGCCCGTGCTGGTCCCGCCGCCGCTCGTGCCGGTACCACCGCCCGAGGGAGGCGTGGTGCTGGGCGGCGTGGTTGTCGTGGTCGTCCCGCTTCCGCCGACCGTGCTCGTCGGCGCCGCGGGGCTGCTGGGTGAGGCCACGGTCAGCACCGCGAGGACCGCGGTCGATCCCGTGGGATCACTGGCGAGACCGGCCGTGCCGGCTGAGAGGCGAGACGTCCCAGCGGCCGCCGTGCCTCCGGCCACACCCGCCGGGGCGCCCGCCTGGGACGGAACTTGCACCGGCGTTGGCAGGAACTTCGGCACGTCGGTCGGGCCGGGACCCGAAGACTCCGCCGAAATGAGAGGTTGGAGGATCGGTCCGGGTCCGACAACGAGACCCGCGACGACGGTCCCGGCAGCCGCTACCGCTGCCGCAGACGCGATGAACGGGTTGCGAGGAAGGAATCCGGGGCGGACCGGTCGGACAGCGGCTGCCGTAGCAGGGGCCGCCGCCGCGACGTCGGCTAGCGGGTGTCCGAAACTACGCGACTTGAAGACGTCTTCGAGAGTTGCGTTCTCGTCAACGCTTGCCGGGTCCGGCTTCGATCCCCTCATCGTTCCTCCACCAGGATTCGTCGTACTGGCGGGGGCATACACCCGGAGCCCGACACCCCGGGAACTACTTTTGTTACCCCCTCAGTGCCAACCATATAGCCACCGGCCGACGCTGCGTACAAGGTTTGCGGATTCGGTCTGCATTCATTTCGAACGCGGGTTGGGACTCTGAAAAAAGTGATGTGAGCGCGCTTCCCGCGCATCAATTCCGCGGCGCGGCTGTTGTGAAACTGTTGTCACGCGCCCAACGCTTGTCCGAGTCCATTGCGCGGCTCGCGCCGACAACATTCACCTCGCGGTTCATCGGCGCCGTCGCGGGAAGAGTGGACAGGAGTTGGTTCGCAGTTGTTGTCACGGTGGTCCGGGGCCCGACACCGCGTTCCCGACGGCGCTTGGCACACCGGAAGCGCGCCGGTCGTGTCGGGCTGCGCAGGATTCGACGGGCCGGGTGATGACGACGGACCTGTTGTGGTGACTGCACCTCTGGTACCCGCCGCAGAAGTCCCCGTCGCCGGAACTCCACGACGCGACGATCCTCCAGCCGGCCCCGTCACGGCTGTCTGCCCGACCGGGGTCCCGCCGGGCAATTCGCCCGTCAAGACAGCCTGAGCCGATGCGCGATTCCCCAAGGCACCTGCCGCGATGGCGCCCGGCGCCACCCCACCCCTCCGGGCGGGATTCGGCGACGATGTACCGGCGTCAAAGGTGCCAGGCGACGCGTTCGTCCCGGCGCCCGGGCCCTCGGCCGAGGTGCTCGGGCTCCCGTTCGCTCCGTGCCGGCCGGGCCCGGACGACACGCCTGCCAAGACGATGACGGCGTCCCCCCTGTCCGCTCGCTCGCGTTGGTCCCGTCAGCCGTCGCGCGCCGGAGTCAACGCGCGCACTGACACGGGCGCGGGGCGGTGCGTTTCAGTCAGCAGCGCGCCGGAAGTACCGGCTCAGAGTTTCTTCTTGTTGCTGGTACGACGAGCCGATGCCGCTGCCGTAGAGCTCCGTCGGCTCTTCGAGCATGCGCTCGAAGGTCAGTTTGCAGACGGCTTGCCCGTTCTCGACCATGAAAGGCACGTCGTGGGCCCGTACCTCGAGAGCGGCCCGCGACCCGCGGAAGCGCCCGGCCGGATCGAACCCGAAGCCCGGGTCGAAGAAGCCGGCGTAGTGCGTGCGCAGCTCCCCGCTGGTCGGGTCGTACGCCGTCATCTCCGCCGCCAGATTGGGCGGAATGCTCACCGCCTCGTCCGACATCAAGAGGTAGAAGCGCTTCGGCGACAGGACGAGGCGGTCGCCGTCTTCTCGGAACACCGGGTCCCAGAACGGCGTCGGATCGGTCTCCACACCTGTCGTCAGGTCCAGCAGGGGCGCGCTGTCCCGCGTGCTGTGGCCCACCCGCCCCCGCGCGTCCCCGCGTAGGTCGAGGCCCAAGAAGAGCCCGTTCGCCAGCACCAGCTCCTCGACGGGGGCCGGCTCGCCGTGCCGAAAGAGGATGGGCGCGACGAGATGCGTCTCGCGCACTTCTTCGTCGCTCAGCCAGGGCCTGCCCATGGACAGCCGCAACTGGTTGAGCGTGAGGTCCTCCTTCACCCGGACGGCGAACGACAGCGGCACGACCTCGAGATAGAGGGGGCCCTGATACCCCGGTGCGATCTCGTCGAAACGGTGGCTGTGGTCGGTGATGACCCGCGTGAAGACGTCGATGCGCCCCGTTGAGCTCTTCGGGTTGGCCTTGCCGCGCAAGCCGGCGGGAAGGTCCAATCGCTCCTTCAGCTCAATCAGGTAGGGACAGCGGGCTTCGAGCATGGCTCCGTCGCCCCGCAGGTCGATCTCGTCGAGGATGTAGTCCTTCAACTTCCGCTCGACTGGGTCGCTTCCGGGCAGGAAGCTGCACCTGATGCGCAGCGCGCGCTCGCCCAGACGGAGGTCGAGACTGGCTGGCTGCACATTGCCTTCGGGGATCTTGAACCGCCCGGCGTCGATGTAGCCGGCGTGGATGGCGCGCTCGAGCAGCTGCCCCGGCAAGACCCCCTCGGATGTCGCGTGGAGGCTCAAGACCACCGGTGCCGCCGTGCTCCGAGGGAGCGGGATGTGCCCATCGCCAGAGCAAAGCACGTGGTGCACTCGTGGGGAAACGCCAGGGTGGGGACGGCATCGGGCACAGCCTGTGGATGACTTGGGGACGACGTCGGGTACATAGGGGTTCTCCAGGGACTGCCGGGTCGTCCACAGGAAAGGCACGAAAGGCCGGTCCGATCCACTCGGTGCTGCTCGAGAGGGTCAAGGACACGGCCGAATTAGTGACCATCAGCACTTACGGCTCCTCTGGGTTCGATGGTAGAGAGATCAAGACGGGTGTCAGCCCGTGCGATCCCGGCGGTGCAGCAGAGGAGGGCGACCCGGTGCCATCAGCGCAGGCGCACCCGCCGGACGACGCCGCCGACCATCGCGCCGCCGCGGCGGCACCGGACGAGGAGCGCCCGATCCTGCTGGACGAGGTCGACGACGCCCTCCGCGAGTCGGCTGGCATCGGCGGAGCGCAGAGCCCTCTGCTCCTTGCCTGGCGCGAGAGCCTCACCCGGATCCTCGAGACGTTGACGTACGCACGCAGCGTGCTCGCGGACGACGTCGGCATCCTTCGGCATCGCCTGGTGACGGACGCGCCCAGCAGCAAGGAGGTGGTCGACGACCTGCCTGGCGTGCTGACCGCCGGGTCGTGGGGTGCGGACTGGTCGGTTCCCGACGATCGATCCGCCGGCATGGAGCTGGACGCCGGCGTCTTCGCCCGATCCGATGCTCTCCTGGCCGCCCACACCGAGATGGCAAGCGTCGACCTGGCCTCAGCGGAGGACGTCCGGCGCGTCCTCGGCGTCCTCGACGAGCAGCTGGCCGCGCTGACGGCGCGCTACGTGGCGGTCGAGGCCCGCCTGGACGAGATCAGGGCGGCCGTCGAGCGTCCGCACGAGGACAGGGGGATCCCCACCTCGGACGGGCCCGGCTGAGCAGGGCCTTGCCCGCACCGCCCTCGAGGGTCCCCCGGGCACACCGATAAGCTGACGGGTCGTCAGATTCGCTGCCCGCACCGCCGTAGCGGAGTTGGGCACGCTCCCGGAGGTCCCATGCTCGACTACGTCATCCGATCCGGCACGCTCGTCGACGGGACTGGAGCTCCGCCCCGCCAGGCCGATATCGGAATCCGAGATGGCCGGATCGTCGCCGTCGGCCAGGTGGACGAGGCCGCCGCGACGGAGCTCGATGCCACCGGGCTCATGGTCATGCCCGGCGTGATCGACCCGCATACGCACTACGACGCGCAGCTGTTCTGGGACCCGACGGCCTCGCCTTCCAATGTGCACGGGGTCACGACGGTCATCGGGGGCAATTGCGGGTTCACGCTCGCCCCGATCAATGCGAAAGACGCCGACTACATCCGGCGCATGATGGCCAAGGTTGAGGGGATGCCCCTGGCCGCGCTCGAACAGGGCGTCCCGTGGACCTGGTCCACCTTCGCGGAGTACCTCGACGCGCTGGACGGGCGTTTGGGCGTCAACGCCGGGTTCCTCGTCGGGCACTGCGCGCTGCGTCGCAAGGTGATGGGGGCCGAGCGCGGCGACGAAGTGGCTTCCGACGAGGAGATCGCGGCGATGCGAGCGCTCTTGTCCGAGTCGCTCGAGGCCGGCGGGCTGGGATTTTCTTCGTCCCAGTCGCGCACGCACTCCGACGGCGAGGGGAGGCCCATCACCTCGCGGCACGCGGACCGGCGCGAGATGCTCGCGTTCTGCGAGGAGGTCGCGGCGCCACGAGGGGACGACGCTCGAATACATCACGAACGGTTGCCTCGATTCGTTCAGCCCTGAGGAGATCGACCTCATGACGGCGATGAGCGTGACCGCCCAGCGGCCGCTGAACTGGAACGTGCTCACCGTCGACGCGCGCTCGGCCGAGCGCATCGAACACCAGCTGTCTGCGTCGTCCGCCGCTGCCGCAGCGGGTGGGCGCATCGTCGCCCTCACCATGCCCACGTTGGTCCCCATGAACATGAGCTTCCGCACGCACTGTGCGCTCTTCCTCATTCCCGGATGGGGTGAGGTGATGGGTCTGCCCGAGGACGAGCGCATGAAGCAGTTGGCCGATCCCGATGTCCGAGCCCAGCTCGACGAACGGGCGCGCAGCAAGGAGGCTGGGGTCTTCCGCGGCCTCTCGCACTGGGGCACCTACGTCATCGGCGACACCTACGCGCCGGCCAACGAGGGATGCGCCTTCCGCAGTGTGGCCGACATCGCGGCCGAACGCGGCACGGCTCCCTTCGACACCTTGTTGGACATCGTGCTCGCCGACGGGCTCCGGACGGTGCTCTGGCCCAACACCGACGACGGCACCGACGCCACCTGGGACATGCGGGCCGCCATCTGGAGCGACCCGCGGGCGATGGTCGGCGGGTCCGACGCCGGCGCGCACCTCGACCGCATGTGCGGCTCGAGCTACCCGACGGCCTTCCTGGCCGACTGTCTGCGGGGCCGCAAGCTCGTGGCGTTGGAGCAGGCGGTGCGCATGATGACATCGCAGCCGGCCGCACTGTTCGGGATCCGTGAACGCGGCGTCGTGCGCGAGGGGTTCGCCGCCGACCTCTTCGTCTTCGACCCGGCCACGGTGGACTCAGAACCAGCGCAGCTGGTGCACGACCTGCCCGGCAAGACCCCCCGCCTCTACGCCGGCTCCCACGGGGTCGTCCGGGTGCTGGTGAACGGCGTGGAAACTGTGCGCGACGGGGAGCCCACCGGGTCCCTGCCCGGCGACCTGCTGCGCTCCGGGCGGGACACGGCGTCGGTTATACCCGTGCCCGCCTGAGCCCGCGGCACCCGCGCCGCCGTCTAGCCTGCCTCCGGTGACGCCCGACCCGAACGACCCGGCGGTCGCCGTGGAGGAACCGCCATCGGGCGCCCCTCCGGCGTAGCGCCGCCCGATGGCCCCGATGGCCCCAACGGACCGGGTGGACCCGGCGGAGCATCGGGTCAACCGGGGGCCGAAGGACCTTCAGGGGTTCCCGCGACGGGGCGGCGGTCGAACGCCCGCTGGATCCGCGAGGGCGTCATCGTGGTCGTCGTCGCCGTCTTGTTCGCGGTCCTGCTACGGGCGTTCGTCGTCCAGACCTTCTTCATCCCATCGGGCTCCATGCTGCCCACACTCCAGATCGGCGACCGCATCCTGGTCAACAAGCTGAGCTACGACCTCCACGGTGTCGGCCGTGGCGACATCGTCGTCTTCTCGCGGCCGCCCGCCGAGAACTGCGGTGGGCCAGAAGTGAATGACCTCGTCAAGAGGGTCATCGGGCTGCCCGGGGAGCCATCTCGCTCGCCAACGGTCACGTCGACATCGGAGGGAAACGCATCAACGAGCCATGGCTCGCCCCACAGGAGCAGGGGATCACGAGCGCCGGCCCGGGGGCACTCCCTACAGCCTTGTGCACCCGTACCACATCCCGGCCAACGACTACTTCGTGATGGGCGACAACCGGACCGACTCGTGCGACAGCCGCTATTGGGGCCCGATCCCGAAGTCGCTCATCGTGGGCAAGGTCGACCTGCGGGTCTGGCCGCTCTCGTCCTTCCACTTCTTCTAGAGCGGCGCCGCCCCGACAGCGGCGTTGCGGCGCTCAAGCGGCACGACCGGACGCGCCGATCAGCCTCGTCGGCCTCCGCCGTCACCCGCGCCACCGCTGCCACGGACTGCCCCTCGTCGACGTTCATGACCCGGACCCCGGTCGCGTCCCGGCCCTGCGAGGCGATCTCGCGCACTGCCGTCCTGATGACCACCCCGCCCGAGGAGACGAGCAGGATCTCCTCGTCGAGTGCCACCATGAACGCGCTGACCACGGTGCCCCGCGTCCCGGTCAGCCGGATGCCGCGCACGCCCTGCCCGCCACGGGTCTGGCGGTTGAAGCGCTCGAGCTTCGTGCGTTTGCCGTAACCGGCGTCGGTGACGATGAGGATGTCGGTGTCGTCCGCCGCCACGTCCAAGGACACGACGATGTCGCCCTGGCGAAGGCGGATGCCGCGCACGCCGGCGGCGTCGCGGCCCATCGGCCGCACGTCCTCCTCGTTGAAACGGATCGTCATGCCGTTGCGCGTCACCTCGAAGAGGTCGTCGTGCCCCGATGTCGCCACCACCCGAACCAACTCATCGCCGTCGCGCAGGTTGATGGCGATGAAGCCCTCCCGCCGCGACTTGTCGTACTCGCTCATGGCCGTCTTCTTCACCTGCCCGTGGGCCGTGGCAAAGACCAGGTACTGGTCGGGAGAGAACTCGCGGGTGGCGATGATGGCCGTGATCGACTCGTTCGGCGCGAGCGGGACCAGGTTGACGGCTGCCGTCCCGCGCGCCGTGCGGTCCTTCATGGGGATCTCGTGCCCCCTCAGCCGGTAGACCTTGCCCCGGTTCGAAAAGAGGAGCAGGTACGTGTGCGCTGTGGTCTGCACCACCTGGCTCACCAGGTCCTCTTCCTTCAGCCGGGCACCCTGGACGCCCCGCCCGCCCCGGCCCTGGGTCCGGAAGGCCGCAGCCGCCACCGACTTGATGTAGCCGGCCCTGGTCATGGTCACGACGATCTCCTCGTCGTCGATCAGGTCCTCCACGCCCATCTCGCCGGGGTCGTAGGTGATGACGCTCCGGCGCGGGTTGGCGTACTTGTCGCGGATCGCGGTCATCTCGGTCTCGATGACGCCGCGCAGCTTGCCGTCGTCCGACAGGATCGCCTCGAGTTCGGCGATGGCGGCGCGCAGCTCCTCCATCTCGGCTTCCAGCTCGGAGCGACCCAGCCGGGTCAGCCGGCCCAGCGTCATGTCGAGGATGTGCGTCGCCTGCACCTCGGTGAACGAGAAGGGCTCCGCCATCAACGACGTGCGGGCCTCGGGCCGGTCGGCCGACGCCCGGATGGTGGCGATGACCGCGTCGAGCATGTCGATCGCCTTGAGCAGGCCCTCGACGATGTGCGCCCGGTTGCGCGCCTTCTCAAGGCGGTATTCAGACCGACGCTGAATGACCTCGATCTGGTGATCGATGTAGTACGAGAGCGCCTGCGCGAGGTTGAGCGTGCGGGGGACGCCGTCCACCAGAGCCAGCATGTTGACGCCGAAGCTCGTCTGAAGCGGCGTCTGCTTGTACAGGTTGTTCAAGACGACGTTGGCGTTCGCGTCACGCTTGAGGTCGATGACCAGCCGCGGCTGCTGGTTGGCCGAGGCGTTGCGCATCCCGCTGATCCCGTCAAGATCGCCGGCCCGCACCAGCTCGGTGATCTTCTGCTCAATCACCTCGACGGAGGTCTGATACGGGAGCTCGGAGACGACGATGCGGTCGCCGGTGCGGCCCTCCTCGATTTCGGCCACCGCGCGCATCTTGATGGAGCCGCGACCGGTCCGGTAGGCGTCGAGGATGCCCTGCCGGCCGAGGATCTGCGCGCCCGTCGGGAAGTCGGGGCCCTTGACGAACTCCATGAGCTCGTCGGGCGTTGCCTCGGGGTGGTGCAGCACGTGGATGGCTGCGTCGATCACCTCGCCCATGTTGTGCGGCGGGACGTTGGTCGCCATGCCGACGGCGATGCCCTGTGACCCGTTGACCAAGAGATTCGGGAACCGGCCCGGCAGCACGACGGGCTCGAGGGCCGAGCCGTCGTAGTTGGCCACCATGTCGACGGTCTCTTCGTCGATGTCGGCCATCAGTTCGAGGGCCAGCGGGGCCAGGCGGCACTCGGTGTAGCGCATGGCCGCCGCGCCGTTGTCGGGGCCGCGGCCGCCGAAGCTCCCGTGCCCGTCGATCAGCGGGTGGCGGAGTGAGAATTCCTGGACCATGCGGGCCAGCGCCTCGTAGATCGCCGAGTCGCCGTGGGGGTGATATGTCCCCATGACCTCGCCGACGACCTTGGCGCACTTGCTGTGGGGCCGGTCGGGACGTTGCCCGTTGTCGAACATGGAGTAGAGGATCCGGCGGTGCACCGGCTTGAGCCCGTCGCGCACGTCGGGGAGGGCGCGGGCGACGATGACGGACATGGAGTACTCGAGGAACGAGCGCTCCATCTCCTCTTGGATCTCAATGGGCTCAATAGAGCCGCTGACCGGCTCGTCGCCCTCCGGAGGGCCTCTCGCCGTCCCCGCCTGAGCCCGCTCCCCCGCGGCCCGAGCCGCGTGTCGACTGTGGCATGTGCTCCCTACTCCCAATCCGCTTGCTCAGATGTCGAGGAAACGGACGTCTTTGGCATTCGTCTGAATGAAGTGGCGCCGCAACTCCACGTCGTCACCCATGAGGATCGAACAGACCTGGTCCGCCGTCGCGGCCTGCTCGACGTTGATCTGCAGCAGGGACCGCTTGCCCGGATCCATCGTGGTGTCGCGCAGCTCGGCGAAGTCCATCTCGCCGAGACCCTTCAGCCGGTTGAAGTCGTGCTTGTGGTCCGGGTGCTCGGCCAGGAACGCCTCTCGGGCCGCGTCGTCCTTGAGGTAGATCTTCTCTTTCCCCACCAGCGTCGAGTACAGCGGCGGCTGTGCCACGTAGACGAAGCCGCCCTCGACCAGCGGCGTCATGTGACGGAAGAAGAAGGTCAACAGCAGCGTGCGGATGTGGCTGCCGTCGACGTCGGCGTCGGCCAGCAGGATCACCTTGTGGTAGCGGATCTTCTCGACGTCGAACTCCTCGGCCAGCCCGGCGCCGATGGCGGAGATCAGGGCCTGGATCTCGGCGTTCTTCAACATCTTGTCGATTCGGGCCCGCTCGACGTTGAGGATCTTGCCCCGGATGGGGAGGATCGCCTGCGTGTGACCGGATTGCGGGCGTCCTTGGCCGACCCGCCGGCCGAGTTTCCCTCCACGATGAAGAGTTCGGACTCACGCGGGTCGCGCGACGAGCAGTCGGCCAACTTGCCCGGCAGGCCGGCCCCGTCGAGCGCCGACTTCCGGCGGGTCAGGTCGCGCGCGCCCTGGGCCGCCAACCGCGCCCGCGCCGCCTGCATCGACTTCTGCACGATCTGGCTGGCCTCGCGGGGGTTCTCCTCGAGCCACTCGGTCAGCTTCTGGTTCGTGGTCCGTTCGGTCAGCGACCGGATGGACGTGTTGCCCAACTTCGACTTCGTCTGGCCCTCGAACTGCGGGTCGCGGAGGCGGACCGAGATGATGGCGGTCAGCCCCTCGCGGATGTCCTCACCCTTGAGGTTGTCTTCCTTCTCCTTCAGCAGGTTGCGAGCGTGTGCGTAGCGGTTGACGACATTCGTCAGGGCCTTCGAGAAACCCTCGACGTGCATGCCGCCCTCAATGGTGGAGATCCCGTTGGCGAACGAGTGAATCGACTCGTGATAACCGGAGTTCCACTGGAGCGCGATCTCGACTTCCTGGCCGTCCTCGGATTGTTCGAACGAAGCGACCTTGCGGAAGAGCGCTTCCTTCGAGGCGTTGAGGTGCTTGACGAAGTCGACGATGCCCCCGTTGTACTTGTACGTCGTCTTGGTGACCGGATCGGTGCGCTCGTCGGTGAAGCGGATCTCGAGGCCCTTGTTCAAGAAGGCCATGATCTGCATCCGCTCCAAAATGGTCTGGGCCCGGAACTCGGTCTCGTCGAATATGGAGGCGTCGGGCCAGAAGGTGACGGTGGTACCGGTCCGGGGCTCGGCGGTGCTGCGGTCCAGTGGCGCCGGTCCGGTGGCGGTCACCTTGCGCTTGACCTTGCCGCCCTTCTCGAACTCGGCCTCCCAGTGCTGTCCGTCCCGGTCGATGTCGAGGAGGAGTCGGGTCGACAGTGCGTTGACCACCGAGACGCCGACCCCGTGGAGGCCACCGGAGACCTGATACCCCTTGCCACCGAATTTGCCGCCGGCGTGCAGCGTGGTCAGGACGATCTCGGCCGTCGAGACCTTGGGGTTCTTGGCGTGGGGCCCGACGGGGATCCCCGCGCCGTCGTCGCTGACCCGGACGCCGCCGTCGGCCAGGATGGTCACGTCGATCCGGCTGGCCCGCCCCGCCATCGCCTCGTCGACCGAGTTGTCCACGACCTCCCAGACCAGGTGGTGCAGACCGGTCGGCCCCGTCGAACCGATGTACATGCCGGGGCGCTTCGGACCGCCTCCAGCCCTTCGAGAACGGTGATGTCAGCCTCGGTGTAGGAAGCGTCGCCCCTACCCGGTCTCTCATCCACCTTCACTGCCACAGGCGCGCCCTTTCAAAAACAACGATCTCACGGTGCGAATCGAATCCCCGAACGGAACACCTCCGGCCTTTCGATGCGGACAAACCATTCTACCCGACCGAGGTGCCAATTCGTGCCTCTTGAACGGTCCGCGGCAGGGCTCTCACCAGGACCTCACATCGACGAACGAGACGTCGCGGCTACCGGTGCGCGGAGCGCGTCAAGGACGCTCGACCACGACCTCCAGCCGCTCGACCACGGCGCCTTCGACACCCCTGATCCGGCTGAGGATTTGTGCCGACTCCATGCGGGCGCGGGTGCCCCAGGCGGCATGGTCGACCGCCACGATGA
>CAWGUX010000010.1:0-197689 GCA_963825965.1 uncultured Acidimicrobiaceae bacterium | reverse complement strand
CTACTTCGTTCGGTCACCTTCACGGCGAGCGTCAACAACACGATTCCGACGGCCCCGGCGATGGCCAGCCCTCTCGGAGCAGCGGCGCGTGCCGACGCCTCGCCCTCACCCACCACCTGTGCGTAGGCGGCTTGCAGGTCCTCGCGGGTGATCAGCCGTCCGTTGCTCCCCGCCTTGACGTCGTCGTGCCTGACATCAGCTCGCTCCCTCCTGTGCCTCGTGCTCTCGTGTTGGCGCCGCGCGATCACCGCCGGCAGTTTCTCCTTGCCCGGCCCCGCGGTGATCCGCCACACGGCCACCCCGATCACGGCGATGCCCGAGCACGACGACCACAGCGTACGGCACCCAGGACCAGTCCCCGGTCAGGGCCGTGCCCGTCTCGGTCTGCAGCAGGCGCAACACGCCGATGAGGATCAGCAGCAGGCCACCGGCCATGAAGAACGAGCCGCGATCCCCATGTAGAGGAACCGACCGAGCCCCCGGAGCGGCTCGACGGTCTCCTGCTTGAGGTAATCGACCGTGAGCTGGAACGCATCGTCCCCAGCGTGGCGCAGCCCGTGGCTGCCGTTGTCAGACCGCTGATGCCATGTGGCGGACAATCCTGGTCCTGGGCGGTTGGCGTGCAAACACCCTGGCCGTGCGCCGTCAGTCACGGTCCTTGTAGATGTACGTCGAGGTGCACGGGCGACGAGGCGCTCGTCTGTCCCCGTGCCCGGGCAGGCGTGCGGTGACGCTGGCCTCGACGAACGCGACGCGGCGACCGCCCGAGACCACCTCGGCCGTGCACTTGAGCTCCGACCCGGGGTGCACCGGGGCGAGGAAGCTGATCTTCATCTCGGCGTTGGAGCAGAAGACCTCGCGGCCCTGCGACGAAGGTGACGGCGGCCGCCCCATGGACGAGTCGGCGAAGGCGCCGAGAAACCCCCTTGCATGATCCCGGCCGGATTGGCGAAGCGCTCGTCCGCCCGCATCCTCCAGGTGCAACGCCCCGGGGACGCTCTTGTCGACGCAGACCATGCCCAGGGTGAGGTCGCTGTTGGGCGGCACTTGCATCCGGGACGCCATGAGCGGAAAGCGTAGGTGACGCACTCGTTTCCGGGCGTGAGGCAGACGGTTAGGGTGACTGTGTGACGGTGCAGACTGACTCGACGACCCGCCGGTCGTCCAGGACCCCAGCCTGGTCGAGCTCGGCATCAACGTCATCCGGGGCCTCGCCATGGATGCGCCCGAACAAGCGCAACTCCGGGCACTCCGGTACGGCGATGGCGCTGGCCCCCCTCGCCCACGTGTTGTGGACGCGCATCATGCGCTACGACCCGCTCCATCCGCAGTGGCCCGATCGCGACCGCTTCGTCCTGTCGTGCGGCCACGCCTGCATCCTGCAGTACTCCATGCTCCACCTGACCGGCTACGACCTCTCGCTGGAGGACCTGCGCCAGTTCCGCCAGTTCGGAAGCCGGACGCCGGGGCATCCCGAGTTCGGCCATACCGCCGGGATCGAAGTCACGACCGGCCCTCTCGGCCAGGGCTTCGCCAATGCGGTCGGCATGGCCCTCGCCGAGCGGTGGCTCCGCACGCACGTTCGGCCCCGACGTCTGCGACCACCGCACCTTCGTCATCGCCGGCGACGGCTGCATCATGGAGGGGATCTCCCACGAGGCGGCGTCGCTGGCCGGCCACCTCGGGCTGGGCCGGCTGCTGGCCGTTCTACGACGACAACCACATCACGATCGACGGACCGACCGAGCTCGCCTACGGCGACGACCCCGTCGGAGCGTTTCGAGGCCTACGGCTGGCGGGTGCGGTACCTGGGCGAGATGGCCAACGACGTCGACGGCCTCGAGGCCGCCATCCGCGAAGCCCTCGAGTACCCGGCCGACGGGCCCGACGCCAAGCCCAACCTGCTGGTCCTGCGCAGTCACATCGGCTGGCCCTCGCCCAAGCTGACCGACACCGCGGAGGCCCACGGCAACCCCGTTCGGCGAGGAGGAGATCCGGGCGACCAAGGCGATCCTCGGCCTCCCGCCCGACGAGACCTTCTGGGTGCCCGACGAGGTGCGCGAGTTCTACGGGCAACAGGTCGCCCGCGGCGCCCGGAGCGCACGCGACTGGGAGGCCCGCTTCGACGCCTGGGACGGCGACCGGGCCGCCTGGGATGCCGCGCAGGCCGGCCATGGCCTGCCCGGTTGGGACGAGGAGCTGCCGGCGTTCGACGCCGGGACCGCGCTGGCCACGCGCCACGCCCTCAACCAGTGCATCGACGCCTCGTCACACGGCTCCCCGGACTGGTCGCCGGCTCGGCCGACCTCACCGGGAACAACGGCGTGAGGTCAAGGGCGCCGAGGTGCAGGAGGCGGCCTCCCCCGGCGGGATTCAGCTGCACTACGGCATCCGCGAGCACGCGATGGGCGCGATCATGACCGGGATGGCGCAACACGGCGGCGTGCTCCCCGTCGGCGGCACCTTCTTCTGTCTTCTCCGACTACATGCGCCCCGCGGTGCGGCTCGCCGCGCTCACGGGCTCGCACGTCCTCTACGCGTGGTCGCACGACTCCATCGGCCTCGGCGAGGACGGCCCGACGCACCAGCCGATCGAGCAGCTGGCCTCGTTGCGGGCCATGCCGGGTCTGAGCCTGCTGCGCCCGGCGGACGCCAACGAGACCGCGCAGGCGTGGCGGCTCGCCGTCGAGGCAGAGGGCCCGGTCGGCCTGCTCCTGACGCGTCAGGACGTCCCGGTCCTGGAGGGAACGGCCGACGCAGGCGCCGAGGGGGTGGCGCGGGGCGCCTACGTCCTGGCGGAGCCCGATCGGCGACCCGCAGATCGTGCTGGTGGGCAGCGGGAGCGAGGTCCAGCTCTGCGTCGACGCGGCCAAGACGCTGGCGGGCGCTGGCGTGCGCGGCACGGGTGGTCTCCTTCCCCTCGCTGGGACCTCTTCGAGCACCAGCCCGAGGACTACCGCGCCACGGTCTTCCCTCCCTTTCGTGCCCGGTCCTCAGCATCGAGGCGGGCTCGACCTTCGGCTGGGACCGCTACGCCGACGACTCCATCGGCATCGACCACTTCGGCGCCTCGGCGCCCGGTCGCCGTCGTCATGGAGCAGTTCGGCTTCACGGCCGACCATGTGGTCGAGCGGGCACGTGCGCTCTGGCGCGCCACAGCGGCTGAGACAGCCGTGCCGGCACGACGCAGGCCACGAGATCGCAACCGCATTGCACACGAAGGGAGCCGTCGCGATGACCCGTCTGCAGGAGCTCTACGACATCGGCGGCCAGAGCCCCTGGCTCGACAACCTGCGCCGCGACTGGATCAAGGACGGCCAGCTGGCCGAGCTGTTCGCGCTCGGCGTGCGGGGCATCACCTCGAATCCGACGATCTTCGCCAAGGCCATGAGCGGGCACGACGCCTACGACGACCAGTTCAAGAGCCTCATGAAGGACCACAGTGTCGAGAGCGCGTACTGGGAGATGGCGATCACCGACATCCTCGACGCGCTCGAGATGCTGCGCCCGCTCTACGACGAGAGCGACCGTGAGGACGGCTTCGTCTCCCTCGAGGTCTCACCCGCGCTGGCCCATGACACCGACGGCACCGTGCGCGACGCCCGGATGCTCCACGCAGCGCATCGACGAGCCCAACCTCTTCGTGAAGGTCCCCGCGACGCGCGAGGGCATTCCCGGCCATCGAGACCCTCATCGGCGAAGGTCACAGCATCAACGTCACGCTCATCTTCGGGCTCGACCGTTACGACGAGGTGATGGAGGCGTACCTGCGCGGCCTCGAGGCGCTCGTGGAGGCCGGCCGGGCGGAGGAGCTGGCGCAGGTGGCGAGCGTGGCCTCGTTCTTCGTCAGCCGGGTCGACACCGAGGTGGACCGGCGCCTGGAGTCCCTGGCCGGCGGCGAGAGGGTGACCCCGCCATCCTCGGCCTGCGGGGCACGGCCGCGGTGGCCCAGGCCCAGACGGCCTACCAGCACTTCCACGCGCACCTTCGCCGGGGACCGCTGGGAGGCGCTCGCGAGCAGGGGGCGCGGGTGCAGCGCCCGCTGTGGGCCTCGACATCGACCAAGAACCCCGGCTACCCCGATCTCCTCTATGTCGACAACCTCATCGGTCCCGCCACGGTGAACACCATGCCCGAGGGGACGCTGCGCGCCTTCGAGGACCACGGGACGCTCAAGCGCACGGTCGACGCCGACCCCGACGAGGCAGGCGACGTCCTGGCCCGGCTCGCCGACGCGGGCATCGACATGCTCGACGTCGAGCAGACGCTGGAGGACGAGGGCGTGCACTCCTTCGCCAAGTCGTTCGACGAGCTGCTGCAGTCGCTGACGGACAAGGCCGCCACGTTCTGAGCCGACGCAGGCCAGTCCCGGCGAACCTCCGATGCGTACCCTGGCGCCATGCTGACGCCCGTCGACGACGTCGTCCGTGCGTTCTGCGACACGGTGGTCGACACGTTCACGCGCGCCGGGGCCCGCGCTTTGCCTTCGTGCTCTCCGGTGGCCCGACGGCACGGGCGTGCTACGAGGCGCTGGCCGCGCACCGACGGCATCGAGTGGCCGGTCGGTCGATTTCTACGTCGGCGACGAGCGCTTCGTCCCGCACGAGCACGAGGACGCCAACGTGCGCATGATCGAGGAGGCGTTGCTCGACCGCATCGGCCCCATCGGCTCGTTCCGGCCGATGGCCACCGGTGGCACGGCGACCGGCTGCGCAGCCGCCTACCAGCGGATCGTCGCCGATCTCGTCACTGGCCCGGGCATCGACCTGATCCACATGGGCATGGGACCCGACGGCCACACGGCCTCGCTCTTCCCCGGGGCGGCGAGCCTCGAAGCGGGGCCCGGGGACCTGGTGGTGGCGACCGAGGACCCGGCCCGCCGCAATCCACACCCGCGCCTCACGCTTACCCTGCCGGCCATCAATTCGGCCCGCACTGCGGTCTTCACGGTGGCCGGCGCCAGCCACGCGATCTGCCGTGGCCGCCCTGGTGCGCGGGCGAGGACCTGCCGGCGGCCCGGGTCCACGCGGGCGTCACGATCTGGCTGGTCGACGCCGCTGCACGCGGCAACGCCCCCTAGATTGGCTCCGATGCTCTCCGACCGCGATCTCCTCCACACGCCGCTGGCCGACCTGACCGCACTGGCCCGCGGCGTGCGCGACGAAGCACACGGGCGCCGGGTCACCTTCTCCCCCAAGGTGTTCATCCCACTCACGATGCTCTGCCGCGACCGCTGCGGCTACTGCACGTTCGCCAAAGCGCCGGCCCGGCTGACGTCGCCCTACCTGACGCCCGACGAGGTCCTCTCGATCGCCCGTGCCGGTCGCGACGCCGGCTGCCACGAGGCGCTGTTCACGCTCGGAGAGCGGCCCGAGCTGCGCTACCCGGTTGCGCGCGACTGGCTCGCCGACGCAGGGCTACGCGTCGACGGTGGACTACCTCGCGGCGATGTGCCGGCTCGTCCTGGAGGAGACCGGCCTCCTACCCCACGCCAACGCGGGAGCGCTCTTCTCTGACGAGCTGGCGCGCCTGCGCGAGGTCTCGGCCAGCCAGGGGATGATGCTCGAGTCCCTGGCCGAGGGACTGGCCGCGCACCGCGGTGCGCCCGACAAGGAGCCCGCGCGTCGGCTGGCCACGCTCGAGGCCGCGGGTGAGCTGGCCATCCCCTTCACCACCGGCATCCTCGTCGGCATCGGCGACGACCGGGCAGGCCAGCTGGCCGCCCTGCAGGCCATCGCCGGCGCGCACGCCCGCCACGGCCACGTGCAAGAGGTCATCGTCCAGAACTTCCTGCCCAAGCCGGGGACGGCCATGGCCAAGGCGGCACCGTGCCCGCCCGAGGACCTGCAGTGGGCCATCGCCGCGGCCCGCCTGGTACTGCCGCCCGAGGTCCACGTGCAGGCGCCGCCCAACCTCTCCGACGATCTCGCCCCGCTGCTCGCGCGCCGGCATCGACGACTGGGGCGGCGTCTCCCCCGTCACGGCCGACCACGTGAACCCCGAGCGTGCCTGGCCGGCGCTCGACGTGCTGCGGGCGGCCACCGAGGCGGCGGGCCACACGCTCGCGCCGCGGCTGACGATCTATCCGACGTTCGCCCACGACCCCGAGCACTGGCTCGACCCGGCAGTGCGCTTCCCGCGTGCTCGACGCCTCGGACGCCGAGGGCCTGGCCCGCGACGCGGCATGGTGCTCGGGCGGCGAGGAGGACCCGCCCGCGCTGGTGGGCGAGACAGCCCCGTCCTCGTCACGGTCTGGTGCGGGTCGGGCGGCGGCCGGCGGAGCGGTGGCCGAGGTCCTGGCCGGTGTCGCCCTCGGGCACGAGGTCGGCGAGGACGAGATCGTCAGCCTCTTCGCGGCCGCGCGGGTCCGAGGTGCGCGTGGTGGCCGAGGTGGCCGACGACCTGCGCCGCACGACCGTGGGCGATGCCGTCACCTACGTACGCAACCGCAACATCAACTACACCAACGTCTGCACGTTCAAGTGCCGCTTCTGCGCGTTCTCCAAGGGGCCGCTCTCGCTGAACCTGCGGGGCGCGCCCTACCTGCTCGAGCTCGACGAGATCACCCGGCGCGTCGCCGAGGCCGAGGCCGAGGGCGCGACCGAGGTGTGCCTCCAGGGCGGGCATCCATCCCGAACTTCGACGGCGAGTACTACCTCCACGTGCTCGAGGCTGTGCGGGCCGCCTCGAGCGACATCCACATCCACGGCTTCACCGCGCTCGAGGTGACCGAGGGTGCGCGCCGCTCCGAGGTGCCCCTGGCCGACTACCTCACGCGGCTGAAGGACGCCGGCCTCAAGACGCTCCCGGGCACCGCCGCCGAGATCCTCGATGACGACGTCCGCGCCGTCCTGTGCCCCGACAAGATCTCGACCGACGAGTGGCTCGACGCGCACCGCACGGCCCATGCGGTCGGCCTGCGTTCGAACATCACGATCATGTTCGGCTCGATCGAGCAGCCGCGCAGCTGGGCACGCCATATCGTGCGCACGCGCGCCCTCCAGCGCGAGACGGGCGGCTTCACCGAATTCGTGCCGTTGCCCTTCGTGCACATGGCCACTCCGATCTACCTCCAACGCCGGTCGCGGCGGGGACCGACATTCCGTGAGACCCTGCTCATGCACTCGGTGGCGCGCATCGCCTACGCGGGCGACATCGACAACATTCAGGTCAGCTGGGTCAAGGTAGGCGCCGAGGGTGCGCGCCAGGTGCTCCAGGCCGGGGCCAACGACCTCGGGGGCACCCTGATGGACGAGAACATCTCACGCGCGGCCGGCGCGCGCCATGGCCAGCGCATGGGCGTCGAGGACCTCGAGGCCATCGTCGCACCGCTGGGACGCCCGCTCGTGCAGCGCTCGACGCTCTACGCGCTGGCGGGGACGTCCGCGGGCGCGTGAGCGACGAGATCAGAGAGAGCCCGCTCGCCAGCGCGCGTTCGACGCGCTGTTCTCGGACCGCTCCCTCTCCGCGCCCCAAGCGCGCGAGCTCAGCTCCATGATCGGCGTGCTGGACGACATGGCCCGAGAGGGCACGTCGGTGGGCGACCTCAAGATCGCCAACGCCGCCCTGGGCGAAATGGCGGAGGCCTTCCGGGTGTTCCGGCCCTACCGCCACGTGCGCAAGATCACCATGTTCGGGTCCGCCCGCACCCGCCCCGACGACCCCGTGTACATCCTGGCCCGCAACCTGGCGGCCCGGCTCGCGGCGGCCGACTGGATGGTCGTGACAGGCGCCGGTCCGGGCATCATGGCGGCCGGGCTCGAGGGTGCCGGGCAGGGAGCACGCCTTCGGCGTCAACATCCGCCTGCCCAACGAAGAGGACGCCAACCCGTTCATCGCGCAGGACCCGAAGCTGGTCGAGATGCGCTACTTCTTCACCCGCAAGCTGATGCTGATCAAGGAGTCCCACGCGTACGCCATCCTCCCGGGCGGTTTCGGCACCCAGGACGAGTCTTTCGAGCTGCTCACCTTGTTGCAGACGGGCAAGGCCGAGCCGGCGCCGGTGGTGATGGTCGAGACGCCCGGCGGGACCTACTGGCACGCCTGGCTCCGCTTCCTGGAGGAGGAGGCCGTTGCCGCGGGTTGGGTCTCGCCCGACGACCTCGCACTCTTCAAGGTCACCAACACCATGGAAGAGGCCAGCGAGGAGGTCCTCGGCTTCTACCGCAACTACCACTCGTGCCGTTGGGTGGGCGACCTGCTCGTGCTGCGCGTGCAGGTCCAGCCGTCCAAGGCCGAGCTGGCCGACCTGAATCGGCGGTTCTCGGACATCGTGGCCCGCGGCAGCATCCGCACCGCCGCCCCCTTCCCCCCCGAGCGCAACGACCACCCCGAGCTGCCCCGGTTGGCCCTGCGTTTCGACCGCTTCCACTACGCCCGGCTGCGCCAGCTGATTGACGCCATCAACGAGTGCACCGGGTAGCTGTTCCGCCACCGGGGTAAGACTGGAGGTGTGCGGCACGCGTGTGCGGCGTGTTGGTCACGCTCCTGCCTTTTGTCGTCGGAACCGCCATCGCCACGGTCCTGGCCCCGGCACCGCTCGCGGCCGCGGCGTCCCCGCCACCCAATTCGGTGGTGCCGTTCGGGGCCACGCCGATCGGCGCCGAGGCGGTCGCCAACCCCAACGCACCCATCGTCGGCGTCGCGGCGACCGGGGACGGCGGCGGGACCTGGCTCGTCGGCAGCGACGGCGGCGTCTTCAGCTACGGCGACGCCGGGTTCTTCGGTTCGGCCGGGTCGCTCGACCTCAACGCACCGGTGGTCGGGATGGCGCCGACGACCGACGGCGGGGGCTACTGGCTCGTCGCGCGCGACGGTGGCGTCTTCAGCTACGGCGACGCCCGCTTCTTCGGCTCCGCCGGCTCCCTCCCGCTCAACGCGCCGGTGGTCGGCATGGCGGCGGCGCCCGACGCTGGCGGCTACTGGTTGGTGGCCGCCGACGGTGGCGTCTTCAGCTACGGCGACGCCCGCTTCTTCGGCTCCGCCGGCTCCCTCCCGCTCAACGCGCCGGTGGTCGGTATGGCGGCGGCGCCCGACGGTGGCGGTTACTGGTTGGTGGCGGCCGACGGTGGCGTCTTCAGCTACGGCGACGCCGTCTTCGCGGGCTCACCCGGCTCGCTCCACCTCAACGCGCCCGTCGCCGGCATGGCGGCGGCGCCCGCTGCGGAGGCTATTGGCTCGTCGGGCGCGACGGCGGTGTGTTCACGTACGGGAAAGCCGGCTACTTCGGCTCCCTCGGCGGAACCGCACTGCCCGGTCCGGTGGTCGGCCTGGCGGCCGCGCCGGGCGGGAGCGGCTATTGGCTGGCCGTGGGGTCCAAACCCCTGGCGGGCAAGGTGGTCGGCATCGACCCGGGTCACAACGGCCTCAACTACAGCGCGCCCGGCGTCATCAACCAGCCTGTCTTCAACGGAACGGGCTCTGAGCCGTGCGACACCACCGGGACGGCGACCGACGGCGGGTACACCGAGGCCCAGTTCAACTTCAACGTCGCGACATACCTCCAGGACGACCTGCAGGCCGAGGGTGCCACGGTCGTCATGACGCGACCGAACAACGACGGCGTCGGCCCGTGTGTGACGACACGCGCCGCCATCGTCAACGACGCGCACGCGGACGCCGCCGTCGACATCCACGCGGACGGGGGGCCGCCTGACGGCCGCGGCTTCGCCGTGCTCGAGCCGGTCGCGGACGGCCCCAACGACGGGGTCATCGGGTCGTCGGCTGCCCTCGCCACCAAGATGCGCGACGACTTCGCCGCCCACACGCCCATGCCGATCAGCACCTACGACGGTGTCGGAGGGCTGCAGCCGCGCGACGACCTGGCGGGGCTCAACTTGACCACGGTGCCCAAGGTGCTGATCGAGTGCGGCAACATGCGCAACGACGACGACGCCGCGCTGCTGGTCACGGCGACATTCCAGCAGGCAGCCGCCGCTGCGATGGCGCAGGCCATGACGCAGTTCCTGACCGGTCAGCCCGGCTGAGCCGCACTCCCCCCGCCGAGCGGCGCCCGCACGACGGTGGTGTAGACGTGCCCGCGGGTGGACGGCTCGGAGGAGATGAGGTCGACGTGGGGCACAGGGAAGA
Organism: uncultured Acidimicrobiaceae bacterium; assembly: GCA_963825965.1. GTDB lineage: Bacteria > Actinomycetota > Acidimicrobiia > Acidimicrobiales > RAAP-2 > Bog-473. The sequence goes on along the minus strand of CAWGUX010000010.1, from coordinate 187,600 downwards.
CCGCTTCGAAGGGAATTTCCGACATCTCGCCCAGGGCCGCCACGCTCAAACGGCGTCCTTTGGACCGGGCCAGCGTCAGGTGTCCGTTGAAGGGCGCGCCCCCAGGCGGCTCGGGCACCAACGCCGCGGTGGCCGCCCGGACCGCCTCGGACAGGCCGTCGAGTCCGGCCGCGGGCAGTTGCAGGACGCGCACGCCGGTGAACCACCCGGTCCCGGGACCGAGCCGGCACTGGACCGGACCGGGGAAGGCGACGCCGCAGGACACGAGCGCATCGCCGAGCGGTGCCACGGCGGACTCGTCGACCTCACCGAGGAACCGCAGCGTGACGTGCCAACGGGAAGGCCCGACGAAGCGCAACCCCTTGGACGTGCCGAGCTCGAGCTCCAGGCCGCTCAGGCGGCGTCGGGTCTCGTCGTCTGGCCAGGCAGCGACGAACAGGCGCACGCGATGCAGCCGGGGTGCGGGTTCAGCCGGCGCCGTCGTCGAGCGGCTGGCGGCCCGGGCCGCTCCCTTCGCCCAACGCGGCGATCGACTTCTCGAGGGCACGTCGTGCCTTGAGGATGCGCCGCTCCATGGCGAGCGCCTCGCCGGTCTCGGCCGAATCGGGATCGCCTGCACTGGCGCGTCGCAGGGCGTCCAGAGCCATGTCGGTGAGCTCCTCGAGGATTCCCCCGAGGCGCTCGGCCATGTCGACCATGGCCTGGTTCGGGACGCTCACTTGGACAGCGGCGTGGTCTGCACCTCGTACGCGCCGTCGGCGAACGCGGCGCGCATGACCTTCTTGTCGAATTTGCCCACGCTCGTCTTGGGCACCTCGGTGATGAAGGTCCACTGGTCGGGCAGCCACCAGCGCGGGCACGCGCTCGGCCAAGAAGGCGACCAGGTCGGCGGGTGCGGGTGAACGCCCAGGCTTGGGGACGACGGCCACGAGCGGGCGCTCGGACCACTTCGGGTCCGGGACGGCGATCACTGCCGCCTCGAAGACGTCGGGGTGGGCCATCACTGCGTTCTCGAGCTCGACCGAGGAGATCCACTCTCCACCCGACTTGATGACGTCCTTCGTGCGGTCCGAGATCGTCATGTAGCCCTGTCCGTCGAGCGAGCCCACGTCACCGGTGCGCAGCCAGCCGTCGTGGAACCTTTGTGGGTCCTCGTCCTTGTAGTAGGCGCCAGTGACCCACGGCCCGCGGATCTCGAATTCACCGACCGAGGCACCGTCGTCGGGGAGCACGGTGCCGTCCTCCGCCACGACCCGCACTTCGACGCCGGGCACGACGCGGCCCGCCTTGACCTTGAAGTACATGGGGTCATGGCCGTGCAGGCGCGCCGGCGGCAGGCCGAAGGCGGCGAGCGGACTGGTCTCGGTCATCCCCCATCCCTGAATGATGGTGACACCGAAGCGTTCCTCGAACGCCTCGATGAGCGACCGCGGCACCGCCGCGCCGCCCGCGGTGATGGCGCGCACAGTGGAGAAGTCGATCGGGGTGTCGAGCGCGAGCAGCCCGTTCCAAATGGTCGGGACGCCGCAGGCCAAGGTGGGGTGATGCTCGTTGATCACGGCCGCGAGCTGTTCCCCCATGAGGAACATCTGCGGCATGATCATGTCGGTGCCGGCCATCCAGGCCCCGTACGGGGTCCCCCACGCGTTGGCGTGGAACATCGGCACGATGATGAGGATCCGGTCCGTCTCCGTCATGCCGACCGATGACGTCGCCTGCTCCGCCATCGTGTGCAGCCACGTGGAGCGGTGCGAGTAGACGACACCCTTGGGGCTGCCGGTCGTGCCGCTCGTGTAGCACATGGCCGCGGCGGAGCGCTCCTCGAGATCCGGCCAGTCGAAGCCGGGCTCCTCCGCCGCCAGGAGCCGCTCGTAGGAGAGGGTCTCGCCCAGCGCGGAGGTGTCGCCCTCCCCGACCACGATGATCGTCTCCACCGTCTTCAGTTCGTCCTTGACGGCGGTCAGCAATGGGATCAGCGAGGCGTCCACCATGATCACGCGGTCCTCGGCGTGGTTGATCACGTAGGCCAGCTGCTCGGCGGGCAGCCGGATGTTCAGGGTGTGCAGCACGGCCCCCATGCACGGGATGGCCAGATAGGCCTCGAGGTGGGTCTGGTTGTTCCAGCAGAACGTCCCCACCCGATCCCCCTGCTCGACCCCGAGGCGGCGTGAGGGCCGCCGCGAGCCTCTCGGCCCGGGTCGCCACCTCGGCGAAGGTCGCCGTCCGGTGGCCCCCTGCTTCGATAGTGATGACACTGCTGTCCCCGTGGATCCGCTGCCCGTGAAGAAGGATGTCGCGGATCAGGAGCGGCGCCTGCTGCATGGTGCTTTCCATGGCTCAAGTATGACGATCGCGCCGTTATCGTGCTCACGGTCGTCCCCGGGCCAACCGTTCGGTGCCATCCGCAATCGCTGGCAACGATCGTGAGCACCGGTTGGCCGCCAGAGGCTCCCGACCGCTGCTCGCGCTCAAAGCCGATCCCGTGTGCTGCCCGAATGACTCTCTGCAGGAAGAATCTGAAGAGTCGCCAGAGCTACGGACGCGAGAGCCGGTGTTCAAGTACGCACCGCGTCAACCGCCAAGCGGTGTCCAAGTGTGCCGGCGAGGGCCGCGCTCGAAGGCCCGGCTGGGTGCTCCAGGTCGCCTGCTTGTCAGCCGTCACGACGGGGGCGATCGGTGTCAGGCAATTCGACGGGTCTCGGCCGGGCGCGCAACGCACATTTGGTAAATACTGTCCGCCTCTGTATGGATACGCCCGAGACCCATTATGTGCGTGTCGGCGAAGGCGATGTCGCATATCAGGTGTTTGGTGACGGACCGATCGACCTCCTGCTCACCTATGGGTTGGGCGTTCATGTAGAGATCATCTGGGAGGTCCCGATATGGCGGAAGATTCTCACCCTCCTCTCCTCCTTTACGAGACTGATTCTCTTCGATCGGCGAGGCACTGGAGCCTCCGACAGTATTTCGTTCGACGGTGTCCCGACCTGGGAAGAGTCGATTGAGGACATGATCGCCGTGCTCGATGCTGTGGAATCGACCCAGACGGCGATTATGGCAACGCTCGATACCGGCAGTAACGGAATCCTGCTCGCCGCGATGCGACCCGACCGCGTCAGTCACCTCGTTCTGTTCAACACGAGTGCCCGTTACCTGATTGCCGACGACTATCCAATGGGTGTGTCTCCCGAGGCACTCGACGCCTTGATCGAACTGTTTGCGAACGAGTGGGGGACTTTGGACTTTATGCGTCTCGTCAATCCAACCTCCGCGGGAGACGCAGAGTTCATGAAGCTCTCCACGCGAATGCTGCGTGTTTCGAATACGCCCCGCGCGGCGGCAGCACAGTACAACTACTTGCTTCGACGCGACGTCCGCCAGGCCCTTCCGGTGATCCAGGCACCGACGCTCGTCCTTCACGTCAAAGAGAACATGCTCGCGCCAATCGAGTTCGGGCGCTACCTGGCGGAGCACATCCCCGGTGCGCAGTTCGTCGAACTCCCTGGCGGTGACCTCTCGACGACGGAGTCGAACATCATGATGTTAGATCACGTGGTGGAGTTCCTGACCGGCCAAAGCCCGGTCATAGAGGTTGACCGCATACTGACCACCGTCTTGTTCACGGACATCGTGGGTTCGACTGAGAAAGCTGCCTCGCTGGGCGATCAGCAGTGGACGTCGTTGCTCGACTCCCACGACCGCACCGTGCGAGACACCCTTGTGCACTTCCGCGGCCAGGAGATCAACACGACAGGTGACGGATTCGTGGCGTCATTCGACGGTCCAGCGCGGGCGATCCGCTGCGCAAAAGCGATCGGCGAAGCGACGAGATCACTCAACATCGATCTGCGCATGGGACTGCATACAGGCGAATGCGAAGTGAGGGGAAAAGACCTGAGCGGATTAGCGGTCCATATCGCGGCTCGCGTCGGGGCACTCGCCGCACCGGGCGAGGTCTTCGTATCGGGAATAGTCAAGGACCTCGTCATGGGCTCCGGAATCGACTTCAGCGAGCGTGGCGAGCACGAATTGAAGGGGGTCCCCGGTCTGTGGCCCCTCTTCGCCGTATGCAACTGAGCCTCGATCCACCGATGAGGTGACTGGCGAATTGGTCGATGTCATCTGCCTTGCAGGGCGATGGCTTCTGACTGCCTTCAGCGACAATCAGGCTGACCTTTGCGCTTCGTACTCCGGATCAATGCAAGGGGCCACATGCGGGCGATCAGATACCGGTTGCAGAGTCCGCCTCAGGCACGAGACGAAGCGACGACCCGCGGGTTGTGACGCACCGTGGCCAACCGCAGGAGGACGAGTGTCCGCACGGCCCACCAGCCCGGGTCGATCTCACCGTCCGCCATCGACAAGCGACCCGACGTCGTGGCCGCGTGGTGGTTGTTGTGGAGTCCCTCGCCGGCGACCAGCCACGCCAGCCATTGGTTGTTCGTGGCGAGATTGTCGTGTGGGCGCTTCCCCCACTTGTGCCCGATGGCATTGATGGCACCTCCGCCCAGGATGTAGGCCGTGGCGTGGGTGGCGGCCGCGATCAACCCGATCTCCCATCCGAACAGTCCGACGAGGGCCGCTATGCCAATGCCAAGGCCTAACAGCGCATGATCGAACAACAGTCTGTCCCAACGATCGCCAGGGAGATCACGCGCGTATCGGCCCACCGCTACGGGGTTGCGTGCAACCCTCCGGTAGAGAAACGCGTTGCCGAATTGGACCGCTGAGAACCCGAAGACGGCCGGCGAATGGGGATCGCCCTCCTTGTCGGTGAAGGCGTGGTGCTTACGGTGTACTGCCACCCATTGGCGGGGCCGGGTCCCTGAGGAAATCCAGATCACGATCCGGCACGCAAATGCCACCGGGGCCTTCAGCGTGACGGCGCGATGAGCCAGTGATCGATGGAGGTAGACCGTCGTGACCACGAATGCCACCTGGGCTGTCACCAGCCCGACGATCACCGCCTCGAAGACCACCGACACAAGATAGAGCAACTTCTAGACCTGTTGGTGCTGAGTCCGCCAGAACGACCCCACCAAACTCGATCACTGCCAAACTCTCGACAAACTCGTGCCTCAGAACTCGGGTTGGTGGCAGATGTGCCGCTACGTGAGTAGCTCGCGACGACCATCTTGAAAGCATCTCTCGAGCGCGAAACACTGGTGAGAGATCGTCGAGTCCATCGAGGATGGTGGCTTCAACCGGCTTTCGATCAGTGAAGCGCCAGAGCGGTGCGAATGTATCCGCCGTCTTCTGTGTACCGCTCCGCCGGGCGATGGCGCCCGTGTTCTGGTTCGTGAGCTCAAGGCGAATACCGGCTGCCTCAAGGACCTTCAGAGGGGAGAGCCAAATCACGTCCTGAGCTCCATCAATCTCCACATATTTGTCCAGGAACTTCTGCATCGAAGTCTGGTCGGTAAAGAAGTAGACACGCTGGTTCAACAGGTGGATCCAGGCGCTGACGTCGAGTCCGTTGTCCAAGATGGAACTCATGTCCTTGCGTGCAAAGAGTGGCCCCTGGTCCCTGAGGACCACACTTTCGTCTCGGACACTCAGGCGCACCGACTCTCGACGAGGTGTTGAGAGGAGACCTTGGCGGTCCTCCGCGCTGAGATCGGCCTCCAAGATCAGCTCCTCGGCAGTCCGAAACCCGTGCCTCTGGATTTGCTCCCAAACGCCTACCGGTCCGACGTGACAGATCACCTTGCAACGATTGAGAAACTGCTCTGGCGTCATTGCATTGAAGGATCGCACAGTTCACGCCATGGACCCGAATCACTCACTCCAAGTGGGCAGACCCGTAAATTTCCTGGTCAGACTTCAATAGGACGAAGGAGCCATGACTTGGAATGTTCCAGTTCGCCGGCTCGAGTCGCGGTCAACCCGCTCAGTCAGCCTGCCGCAGCGATGGTGACCAGCGACCAGCAGCCCGACCCTCGGGCCTGGCGACCCGGCCGGGAATCGAACCCGCTGCACCCTCATAGTCAAGGAGAACCCGGCATCGTGCATAGTCAAGGAGAACCCGGCATCGTGCGAAGGGGCCCACGCGGTTGCTTCTGCGGGTCGCGTCGGCCGCGTCGTGCGGGGTGTCGCCCAAGAGGGCCACTGAACCGCTGGCCGCCACGACAAGCGCTTGGATACCCGCGGTGACGAACAGGATGACGAGGGAGATCGCCACGGCTCGGATGCCGTCACGACTCCCTTCTAGATCTAGAGCCTGACCCAGGGAGTCCTTGGTGTCGTGCCAGTGAGGGGCGACCAGCCCCTGAGAGCGCGTCGGAGACCTTCGCCGTGGTGGTCGTGACCGCGTGCGTGGTCGCGGTCTGCGGCCTTACGGATGCGAATCGTGGTCTCGACGTCGTGCGGTTCCAAATGACCGAGCAGGTTCACCGTCGCTCCCAAAATGTGGTCCCACAAGCCCTCGAGGAAGACCCTGCCCTCTTCGGTCAGGTCCACGGCGTCGTCTCCGGCATTCACCCCGTCGGTGGCGATTCGTACCCCGGAAGAGCTGCGGACGCAGGCCTGTTGGTCAACGGTGTGGGGGTCCAGGCCAGCGAGACTTGACATAGGGTTCGTCCGTCGCCGGCTCCCGGAGGACCGGCGGCGAAGGGGGTCGGCATGCGAGAGCGCACCAACGAAGTCGAAGTCGAGCGAGACGTCAAGCTCACGGTGTCGGATGGGACGGTGCTGCTGACCGACGTCTACCACCCGTCGGGCATCGACGACGCCCCCACCATTTTGGAGCGCACCCCGTACGGCAGGGCCAACTTCGCCTCGGCCATGGGCCCCGAGTTCGCCGCGCGCGGCTACCGGTACGTCCTGCAGGCATGCCGGGGCACGGACGGGTCGGGTGGCACGCACAGCTACTTCGCCGAAGCGGGGGACGGACGGGACACGGCGGACTGGATTGCCTCCCAGCCGTGGTTCAACGGCCGCATGGGCACGTTCGGCGCCAGCTACATGGGCTTCACCCAGTGGGCCCTGGCCTCCACCAAGCCGCCGCATCTCAAGGCCATGGCCGTCGCCCTGTCGACCTCGGTGCGGTCCTATTCGTGGTACCCGGGAGGCTCGCTGGCCCTCGAGGTGATCATCCCGTGGGACGCGGGGGCCACCCAGTTCAACAAACAGGCCAACGCCCTCCCCACCACCGACATCTCCCCCGAGGGCATCGAGCAGCGCATGGCGGAGTTGAAGGCGGGCTTCGACCATCTCCCTCTCGGTGAGGTGATCCACCGGCTCACCGGAGTCGACCTGCCGCTCTACCGGGACCAGCTCGCGCACTCCGGCGCCGGGGATGCCTTCTGGGATCCGGTGAACTTCCGGCCTCTGCTGGCGGAGTGGACGGTGCCGACCCTGCTCGTCGACGGCTGGCACGATTACCCGCTGCCCGGCGTGGTGGAGGACTACGCCGTCCTGCGGGCCTCGCCCGCCCCCGTGCATCTGCGCATCGGCGCCGGCGGGCACCTGGGCGGTGGCGGGGAGGGTGGCATGACCGACGCCCCACTGGACTGGTTCGACCACTGGTTGCTCGGCCGGGAGGGGCGGCTCGACCCCACCCCGGTAAGGGTCCACGTGCAGGGCGAAGGGGCGCATTGGCGCGAGCTGCCGGACTGGCCCCCTCCCTCAGAGCCGACCCGCTGGTACCTCCACGCCGGGGGCCAGCTCGCGCCCATGCCGCCGAAGGCGCCGTCGGAGCCTGACCGCTATCGCTACGACCCCGCCGACCCGACGCCGTCGATGGGCGGCATCGGCATGCTTACCGGCGGCACCAAAGACAACCGGCCTCTCGAAGCCCGCCCCGACGTCCTCGTGTACACCTCCGACGAGCTGGGCGCCCCTCTCGAGCTCGTCGGTCCGGTCGAAGCGGAGCTGCACGTGGGCTCGAGCCTGGACCACACGGACTTCTTTGTCCGGATCTGCGACGTGTCACCCGACGGCCGGTCCGTCAACGTGTGCGACGGACTGCAGCGATTCGACCCTGCGTCGATTCGCCGGAACGCGGACGGGACGTTCACGGCGGCGGTGGCCCTGTGGCCCATCGGTCACACCTTCGCCACCGGTCACCGCCTGCGGGTCCAGGTGTCCAGTGGCGCCCATCCCGTCTACGCCCGCAATCTCGGCTCGGGAGAGGCGCCGGCCACGGCTACCACCCTGCGGGCCGCCGAGCAGACCGTGTACCACGAGCCGGGCCAGCAATCCTGGGTGACTCTCCCGCACTTCTCGGGGTGACGTCCGAGCCACCCGGCAGGTCGGCGAAAGGGTGTGGGCCCGCGCTCCCTCGCCGCTACCGCTCGGCGGAGAATGCCAAGAACGGCGAGCATCGAGAGACGACGACCACGCCCAGTTCGCCGCCGGCGCCGGGTAGGTAGCGACTCAGCGGCGGTCCGTTGGCTGAGGTGGCGTCCGCTGCCGGGATCTTCAACCGACCAATGTCCTCAGCTCCCTCTGGTCAGGTACAGCCGACATGTCTGGCAGCCAACATCGGTGAGAGCTGGGACTTCTCGTCGCAGGCTCCTCATCACGCAATCACGCGAACGCCTCCCGCGCGCGGCATAAATACCTCGCGGTTCCGCTATCTTCCTCACCCAAGCCAGCCGGCATACGAATTGGGTCGCCTCTAGCCGATTGGGCTTGGGAGCCCTCCCTTTAGAGAAAGACCTGTCTGAGTGAGAAAGCTGAGTCTGAATCTCGCCGTCGCGGCAAGCATCGGTGCAACCGTTCTCGCCGTCGTCGGGACATTCTCCGTGGTGCCTGCCGCGGCGACCACGTCCTCGGCGTCGCAGCCATCAACGAGCGTGCTCCTTCCCGTGTCTGCAGCCCAGGCGGCGGGATTCACGAAAGTCGTCAACGCTCCTTCCACCTCAACGACCACCGGCGTCACGGGGTGCCCGTATGGAGCCCAAGAGGAATACGCGAGCGCAACGGGAAATCTCGGGTTGGTGTCTGAGGTGCTCTATTGCAAATCAGCGGCCGCTGCGGAGACGCTCTTGAAAGGGCTTCAATCCAGCGGCAAGGCGCAAGCGGGTCTGAGCCCACCGAAGAATCTCGGATCGACAGCCGTCGAGCGATTGGGGTCGGATTCGACCTACCTCATCGCCTGGCGCCACGCCAACGCATTCGAACTGACCGGCCTGTCCACGGACCTGCCCTCGAGTTCGACGACGAGTACCACCACGGGGACCCCGGTTCCCCTTACCGCGCACGACAAGCAGGTGCTGGCAAACGCAGCGACACAACAGAGCGCGAGATTCAAGAATGTAACGGTGTCCTCGGGGACCAGCGGTTCAGCGGCCGATGCAAAGGCGCAGGCAACTGCAAACGCAGCGTCGGTGGCTGCCGGCTGTCCGAAGAAGCCAGCAACAGCGCTGAAGAAGTCGAAATGGACCAGCGCACCGGCCACGATCATCGATGCCACCAAGGCCTATACCGCGACGGTGAAGACCGATGTGGGCACATTCGTCATTGCGCTTGATGCAAAGGATGCACCCCAAACCGTCAACAGCTTCGTCTTTCTGGCTCAGCACCATTTCTTCGACTGCGTGATCTTCCATCGGGTCATCCCAGGGTTCGTGGATCAAACGGGCGACCCCACCGGGACGGGGAGCGGCGGCCCGGGGTACACCATCCCCGACGAGCTCCCCGCGAAGAGCATCGAATCCGGCCGACCAGTACCCGCTCGGATCCGTGGCCATGGCCAACACCGGCCAACCGCATACGGCGGCAGCCAGTGGTTCATCGTCGCCGGAGCGCAGGGCGAATCGCTGCCGAATTCGTACTCCCTGTTCGGTCATGTCACCTCGGGGATGAGCGTCGTCGAAAAGATCAATGCGCAGGGAAGCGCGTCAGGAGTCCCTCCCGACGTCACCCACCGGATGCTGAAGGTCACGATCAGCTCGTCCTGATCGTGCACGGCAGGGCGGACTCCCACGAGTCCCTGTGCGCGTCCCAACCCAAAATCACTCGCGCCACCAGAGGCGTTCGGGGGTGATTTCCTCCCAGGAATACGCTTGGCATGTTGGCTGACGAAAGATCGAAGCACATGTTGAAGCAGCGAAACTATTGGGTCTACAGCATCGGCTGTTTCCTGGTCTGGGGGATCCTGCTCGCATTCGCCGCCGTGAAGGCGAACAACGGAACGTTCCACAACGTTCTCCTGGTGTTCGCTGGCTGGACCCTCTGCTGGGTGTCGGCGACGATCGCCAGGTTCGTGTATCCGCCACCCAAGCGATGGCTACCACGGAGCGAATCACCGGTGCAGTAGATCCACTCGCGTTGCCGGTTCTCGCTGGGTGGGTGGGCTGGCCTGGTCGAGATCAGGGACGAGGACATCCGTTGAGGAGGACCGTCGGTGCGCTGGATGCGCTCGGCATCGACGTCCAACCCACGGCGACGTCGGCTGCCAACTCCGTGATCCCCGCGGCCGTGCTGACGCGCGGTGGTGGGGCGTTGGTGATTGTTTCGCGAACAGCGAGTGAGCGCAGTTGACCCGAGAGGAGCGCCCTGTAACTCTCTTGATCCACTCCGAACTCGAGAGGAGCACTCGTGCGGCGACTTCGACGGCCCCTTTTGTTCGCGATTTCACTGGCCGCCGGAGTAGTGCCAGTAGCGACTGGTTCCCTCGGCGCGAGCGCAGTGGGAGCTGCCCCACCGCACGCTCTCATCGTGCATGGCAGCTCGGTCGTACACGCCCCTGAACCCTCCGACCTTCGCGGGCTACGAGTCCCTGCAAAGGAACCCCACCGAGGCGCAGGGCTCGTTCGTCCTTCCGAGCTTCACCTGTACCAAGTCCACTCAGTGGTTGGATCTCTCGATGCAGATCAACGGCACGCCTGATGCTGTAGCCGCGTATGTGTATGTCACCTGCAACGAGCCAGGCGTGCCCCCGACATACGAAGGATTCGCCTGTGCCGGCAGCGGGGCACCTTGCTCGACCGACATCACGCCGGTCCCTGGTGACAGCATCACTATCACCGACACGTTGACGGCGTCGCAGAGCAGCGCCCTCATCGATGACGTGACGGCCAACGCGACCGCGAGCCAAACGGGATCTGGCGCCACCAGTTACGTCGGCTCCAGTTTCTTCGCAGGGCGCTTGTCGGGACAGATCCCGAGCTTCACGAAGGTGAAGTTCACCGATTGCACGATTGACGGGAAGCCGATCGGCGCCAAGGGTGCCGACACCTTGAACATGGGGAACAAAAACGGCATGACGCAGGTGAAAGCTGGCGCATTGAATGGCACTGGGGATGGCTTCGCCTTGACGTTCGAGCATCACTGATCTGGCCACGGTCCGAAGGCGAGGCAGCACAGAACTTCGCTTGGGTGTCTCGATCGTCTTGCCGTTGGATCATCGCGCTGGAGGTTGGCCCCGACCGCACGAACCGGTTCGGGAACGGTCTGAGCCAAATTCTGCTCCGCGCTCCATGTCGGACAGACGCCCCTTGACTCATCGGTGACCATCGTGCCTTCGACGTACACCTGGGTGTTCGGCGTGGGCAGCGGGGCCCCATCTGCCTCGACGGCGGCCACCTCGACCATCCCGCCCCGTTGCTGACGCTGTACCAAGCCGCCGCGTCCACGTGCCCGGGCCTGCCCTGGACCGTCCTGGCCGCCATCGGGACCGTGGAGTCCGACAACGGGCAATCGAACCTGCCCGGCGTGCACGGCGGCGCCAACTCCGCCGGTGCGGAAGGCCCGATGCAGTTCGAACCGTCGACGTTCTCACTAGGTAGCATGAGCCGAAATGCCCGTGACCTGCCCAAACGCTAGCCGGGTAGGTAAACCGTAGGGGTTGACAGCTGAACCACGCGGGGCCGTCGGGGCAGGGTTACGCGGGCGGCCGTCATCGGCTCGGTGATCTCGCCCGGCGACCCGCTCAGGGTGTCCACGTACGCACCTTGGGGATAGTTGATGGTTTGTGAACGGCGGGTGACGCTCAAGGAGATGCGTGACGGTTACGTGAAGCGACTCAGCACCGGCACCCGCAACGGGGGTACGGTCAGGTTCACCGGACTGCGAGCCACGTTTGTCCTCAGGGCTATTCCGCGGCCACTGACTTCGAGTGGATCACAAGTGCGTCGAGCGAAGCGAGGGCAAGATGAGCGACCCAACGCCGCGGGCTGGTTGGTGGCAGGCCGCCGATGGCAAGTGGCGTAAGCCCGCCGCGATTTCTTCCCCTAAGGCATCGACAACCCGTCGTTCGTCCCCTCCGTCGGGCTTCGTTCCAATCCGGCTGCTCGGCAGCGTCCTTTTGGCGGTGTCGAGTGCGCTTGCCGTACTTGCTATCGGCAGCACAGCGGCGTCGGCGAGCGGGAATACCTGGTACGCCAAAGTCGGTGGCAGCGGCACGTCGTGTACTTCGGGCTCACCTTGCACTTTGACCGAGGCGCTGTCCAAGGCCGGAAACGGTGACACGGTCGACCTCGCGGCAGGCACCTACCAGCCAGCGAGCAACGCGAGCTTCACCATCTCGACCTCGATTACCGTGCAGCCCGTGACGCCCGGCAGCAACGTCACCTTGATGGGCAACGGACGCTCGGTGATCTTGGTGAATTCGGGAACGGTAACCGTCTCCGGGATCATCGTTGAGGGCGGCAATGCCGGCTCCGGCGGCGGAATAGAGAACTTCGGCGCGCTGACCGTTGAGGACTCCACTGTTACCGACAACACCGCCGAGGCCGGAGGTGGCATCTACCTTCAGGGAGGTGGGGCCCTCACCGTTGTCGGTTCCACGATCTCTGGCAACAGCGCCACCAACAACGGAAACACCTACTATGGGGGTGGCGGAATTGGCAACTTTGGCGGGACACTGACGGTCGAGGATTCCACCATCTCGGGCAACAACGCAGGTGCCGGATTCGGACCAGGAGGCGGCATCGTGAACGGCGGTACCGCGACCGTCGAAGACTCCACCATCACCGGGAATTCGGCGGGCACGAGCGGTGGTGGCCAAGGCGGCGGCATCGGGGGCGTCGGCTCTGTGACCCTCGCCGGTGATGTGATCGCCAAGCAGCTCAGTGGCGGTACTTGTCGCATAGGTACCGTCATCGATGCCGGTTACAACATCGACGACGATGGCAGTTGCGGACTGAGTTTGGCCAACGGCTCCTTGCCTGACTCAAACGCGATCGACGACTATCTCGGCTCCCTCGGTTCCAATGGAGGACCGACACAAACGGTGCCGCTGCTAGCCACCCCGTCGCCGGCAACTGGATCTGCCGATCCGGCAGTCGGGGTGGTCCCCGCATCGTTCGATTTGCCCGTGGCGGTGAACGGGGTGTCGCTCGCCTGTTCTGTTCCTGATCAACGCGGCGTTGCCCGCGACCATCCCTGTGACATTGGAGCCTTCGACACCAACACTTTTGCCGTTACGTACAACTACGAGGGTGGCACGGGCACGCCGTCCTCGGCGACATTCACTGTCGGGGGCAGTGCGCTGACCCTCCCCACGCCGACGCTCACGGGCTACAGCTTCGCTGGCTGGTACACCGCCGCCTCGGGTGGCACGCTCGTTGGCGTCGGCGGTGCCGCGTACTCACCGACGGCATCCCTCACGCTCTACGCCCACTGGAGCGCCAACGTCTACACCGTGACGTACAACTACGAGGGCGGCACGGGCACTCCATCCTCGGCGACATTCACTGTCGGGGGCAGTGCGCTGACCCTCCCCACGCCGACGCTCACGGGCTACAGCTTCGCTGGCTGGTACACCGCCGCCTCGGGTGGCACGCTCGTTGGCGTCGGCGGTGCCGCGTACTCACCGACGGCATCCCTCACGCTCTACGCCCAGTGGAGCGCCAACCAATGCCTCCCCGGCACCTACAGTGCCACGGGAGCAACTCCGTGCACGGCTGCGCCGCCCGGCCAATATGTCGGTACCAGCGGGGCGACGAGCGCCACCAACTCCGCGGTCGGTACCTACCAGCCGAGCACCGGAGCGTCCTCGTGTCTGCTGGCCGACGCTGGCAGCGACGTCGCCAGCACCGGGGCGATTGCGGAGTCGGCCTGCGCGCTCGGTACCTACCAGCCGAGCGCTGGAGCGTCCTCGTGTCTGTCGGCCGATCCCGGCAGCGACGTCGCCAGCACCGGGGCGATTGCGGAATCGGCCTGCGCGCTCGGCACCTACCAGCCGAGCGCCGGAGCGTCCTCGTGTCTGTCGGCCGATCCCGGCAGCGACGTCGCCAGCACCGGGGCCACCGCGGAATCGGCGTGCGCGCTCGGCACCTACCAGCCGAGCGCCGGAGCGTCCTCGTGTCTGTCGGCCGATCCCGGCAGCGACGTCGCCAGTACCGGGGCCACCGCGGAATCGGCGTGCGCGCTCGGCACCTACCAGCCGAGCGCCGGAGCGTCCTCGTGTCTGTCGGCCGACCCCGGCAGCGACGTGGGCAGTACCGGGGCCACCGCGGAATCGGCGTGTGCGCTCGGTACCTACCAGCCGAGCGCCGGAGCGTCCTCGTGTCTGTCGGCCGACCCCGGCAGCGACGTGGGCAGTACCGGTGCTACTGCGGAGTCAGCGTGTGCGCTCGGTACCTACCAGCCGAGCGCCGGAGCGTCCTCGTGTCTGTCGGCCGACCCCGGCAGCGACGTGGCGACCACCGGTGCTACTGCGGAGTCAGCGTGTGCGCTCGGCACCTACCAGCCGAGCGCCGGAGCGTCCTCGTGTCTGTCGGCCGACCCCGGCAGCTACGTCGCGACCACCGGGGCGATTGCAGAGTCAGCGTGCTCAGCCGGTGCCTTTAGCGCGTCGGCGGGCGCGACAGCCTGCACCCCAGCCCCTCCCGGCACCTATGTAGCCACGACCGGGGCCAACACCGCCACCGAGTGTGCGCTCGGCACCTTCAACCCGGACTCGGGAGCGACCAGTTGTACGCCGGCCCCACTCGATACCTACGTGGACACCACCGGAGCGACTGCCGCCACGGACTGTCCCACCGGCAAGTACACGGTGAGCACCGGTTCGACCAGCGCTGCCGACTGCCTCACACCCGCGCCGACCATCACCAAGTTCACGCCGACGAGCGGACCGGCGGGAACGGTTGTCACCATCACGGGCACCAACCTCGCGGCAGCGACCAAGGTCACCTTCAACGGAGTGAAGGGGAACATCACGAGTGACACAGCCACCAAGATCAAGGTGAAGGTTCCCATCGGGGCGACCACCGGGAAGATCAAAGTGGCAACTCCCGGAGGAAAGGTCAAGACGGCGACAGCCTTCAGGGTGACCTAACTGAGCGAGGCCAGGCCCAGATGGCACCAACTCGTTGGACCGCTAGCGCCCCCAACGGGCTATTGCGGATGATGCCCCAATTCAATGCCGGACGTGGATGCTGAACCGGTTTCAGTTCGAGATAGCAACGTCCTCATGGATGGCTCTTCCTGATGGATGGCTTTTCGTGACTCACGTATGACCCGCGTGCCTTCGACATGCCCGTGGCCACGCGGGGCAGACCGTTCCCCGGCGTGGCACCTACGGTCGAGGTCAAGGACGAGAGCATCCGATGAGGAGGGCCGTCGTTGCGCTGGTGGCGCTCGGCCTCGTCGTCGGCATGCTGGGGACGGCCGTAGTCGGCTCGGCCATCGCCATGTTCGGCATCGGGGTCCAGCCCACGGCCACCATGGCGGCGACTTCGAACATCGCACCCACCATGCTGGCGCTCTATCAGGAGGCGGCGGCTACTTGCCCCGGCTTGCCCTGGACGGTCCTGGCCGCCATCGGCACCGTCGAGTCCGACAACGGGCGGTCGGATCTCCCCGGGGTGCACAGCGGTGCGAACGCGGCGGGCGCGGAAGGGCCTTTGCAGTTCGAGCCGGCGACGTTCGCGGCCTACGCCGAACCGGTGCCCACCGGCGGTGCGGTGCCCCCGACCCCCTACGACCCGACCGACGCCGTCTACGCCGCGGCTCGGTTGCTCTGCGCCAACGGCGCGTCGGGCGGAGCCGACATCGCCGGCGCGGTCTACGCCTACAACCACTCGGCGGCCTACGTCGCCCAGGTGCTCGCGCTGGCACAGTCCTACGCGGGAACGTCGGCTGACTCGCTCGCCGGGACCCCGGTCAGTGACGCCGGCGCCGTCGCGGTGGAGTGGGCACTGGCGCAGATCGGCACGCCGTACGTCTGGGGCGGCGAGACGACAGGCGTCGGGTTCGACTGCTCCGGGCTCGTCCAGGCCGCCTACGCAGCGGCAGGGATGTCCCTGCCGCGTGTGGCCCAGGACCAGTATGACGAGACGGCAAAAGTTGCTCTTGGCGCAGCACTCCAACCGGGGGACCTCGTCTTCTTCGGTAGCGGCCCGGATTCCATCGACCACGTCGGGCTCTTCGTCGGCGTCATCGGCGGGGCCGACGTCATGGTCGACGCGCCCTTCACCGGGGCCGACGTACGCGCCGAGACCTTTCCCGCCACCGCCGGGGCCACCTTCGGCAGTCTCCTGTTCATCGGCGCGACGCGGCCCTCTGCCGCGCCGGGCTAGCTGTTAGCACGCCGGTTCAGAGCGCACCGGCGTACCCGGCCCGGTGCCCGTCCTCCTCGACGACACGCCACAATCTCGACCGATTCCCTCGGCCAGACATGGGGCATCGCCCTCACCCTCGCCATCATCCACCTTCGTGGCCCACCGCTCCCCCTCGTCGCAGGCGCGGCACTCGAGTGGTGACCCGACCCGGTCCTTCCGCCCCTCCGCCGTGAGGACCCACGGCCGTTCCTGCCAGGGAGGGCGGTGTCGGACGTGCTGTCGATGGCCGCATTCGAGCAACGCGACCCAATCCCCCACGTCGTCCGTCTCGAAGCCAACCATCGCCCGCTGCACGCCGAGCCCTCCTCGAGGATCGCCGCCGCCGACGCCATGACGGCCGACACTCCATCCTCATCTTCGCCGACAACGGCGTCTGTGTCGGTGAGGGGGGCCGTGCCGTTGCCGGTCGCCCACCCTGCGCGTCGGCCCGATGGCCGAATGTTCTGCGCCGTCGGTCGCATCCACCATTTCTATCGTTCTACGATGCTATCGTAACACGATGCGTTTACGCGATGCCGATTACGAGGACCTCCTCACCCTCCGGACCGGCCTGCGACGTCTCATGCGCTGGAGCGAGCAGCAAGCAGAGGCGGCCGGGCTGACGCCCGCACAGCACCAACTCCTGCTGGCGATCAGGGGCCACTCCGACCCGCGGGGACCCACGGTCGGCGAGGTGGCCGACTACCTGCTGCTGCGCCACCACAGCGCGGTCGGCCTGGTTGACCGCGCTGTGAGCGCCGGTCTGGTCGCACGCGCGCGCGACCCCGAGGACCACCGCATGGTGCGGCTGCAGTCGACCCCGAAGGGCCACAAGCGGCTCGAGACGCTCTCGGCGCTGCACGTCGAGGAGCTCGAACGTCTGGCGTTGAAACTACCGAGCGCATGGCGCGGGCTGACACCACGCCAACCACTGCACGGCCTCGACGCTCGGGACTAGGCCGGGGCGTTCTCCGTCAAGAAGGACAGCACCGCCGGCATCGAGGTCGGATCCTGGAGCAGGAACAGGTGGCCGCCGTCGAAGAGGGTGAGGCGCGCGTGCGCGATGGCGCCGGCCAAGAACTCGCTGGTGGCCTTCGGCCGATCCCGTCGTAGCGGCTGCCACACACCAGCGTCGGAGACGTGATCGCACCGAGCCGGTCAAACGTGTCGTTCTGGGCGCAGACCTGTTCAGCGCAGCGCCAATTGGCCGGGCGCAATCGGTGCCGGGAGCGAGGTGGTCCCCATCAGCCACCGGTCCACGGCGGCGGCGCACGAGCGTCCTTCCGCGATGGCCCAGACGATGAGGCTCTGCCCCGCGTCTGGTCGCCGCAGACGAAGACACCGTCGACGTTGGTGGCCCAGTTCGCATCGGCGGTCACCGTGCCGCGTGGTCCGACTTCGACATCCAATTCCCCGACCGCGTTGCGCCGCTCCGTGCCCGTGAAGCCCATGGCGAGCAACACCAGCTCGCAGTCGAGCTCGAACGCGGACCCGGGCACCTCCTCGAAGATCGGGCGCCCGTCTTCGGTGCGCATCTCGACCGTATGCCCTCGCAACGCGCATAGGGCGCCCGATCCGTCGTCGACGAACTCGGTTGTGGTCACCGAGAAGAGCCGCTCACCGCCCTCCTCGTGCGCCGAGGACGTACGCAGGATGAGCGGCCACAGCGGCCAGGGGTTGTCGGCCAGGCGGTCGCTCGGTGGCTCGGCCATGATCTCGAATTGGTGCACCGAGCGCGCGCCTTGGCGGTGCGCCGTGCCGAGGCAGTCCGCCCCGGTGTCGCCTCCCCCGATGATGACCACCCGCTTGCCCTTGGCAGAAATCGGCGGCGTGCGGAGTACGCCCTCGCGCACCAGGTTGGAGGGCTTGAGGTACTCGAGTGCGAAGTGGACGCCGTCGAGCTCCCGCCCGGGCACGGGGAGATCACGGGGCATGGTGGCGCCCCCGGCCAGGACCAGTGCGTCGAACTCGGCCCGGACGTCTGCTGCCGGGCGCACCCGTACGTCGGGCGCATTGGCGGTCCCGAGGCCGCGCTCCTCCCCCGGCTCGACGGGCAGAACCTCACGCTGAGCCGCATGAGCCTGACTCTCAACCTGAGCGTTACCCTCACTCTCAACCTCAAGGTGAGGGTCGTCCGTGCTCCCACCGACCGAGGTCGAGCACACGAAGGTCACACCTTCGGCTTCGAGCTGGGCCAGCCGGCGGTCAAGCACCGCCTTCTCCATCTTGAACTCGGGGATGCCATAGCGCAGGAGCCCGCCCGGTCGCTCGGCACGCTCGAACACCGTCACCGCGTGGCCGGCCCGGGCCAGTTGCTGGGCGGCCGCCAGGCCGGCAGGCCCCGAGCCGACGACGGCGACCGACTTCCCCGTGCGCGCGTCGGGCGTCTGCGGTGTCACCCACCCCTCGGACCAGGCCCGCTCGACGATCTCGTACTCGATCCGCTCAATGGTGACCGGGTCCTCGTTGATCCCCAGCACGCAGGACGCCTCGCACGGTGCGGGACACAACCGGCCCGTGAACTCAGGGAAGTTGTTCGTCGCGTGCAGCCGCTCCATGGCCTCGGGCCAGTCGTCGCGATAGACGAGGTCGTTCCACTCAGGGATCAGGTTCCCGAGTGGGCAGCCGTCGTGGCAGAACGGGATCCCGCAGTCCATGCAGCGCGCGCCCTGCTCCTTGACCGATTCCTCGGCAAAGGATTCGTAGACCTCGCGCCAGTCGCGCAGGCGGACGGGGATGGGGCGGCGCCGCGGCAACTCGCGCCCGTACTCCATGAAGCCGGTCGGCTTACCCATGCGCCGCCTCCATGACGGCCTCGTCGACGGAGCGTCCCTCCGCCTCGGCGAGCCGCGTGGCTTCGAGAATGCGCCGGTAGTCCCGCGGCATCACCTTGACGAACTCGAGCACCTCGGTGTCCCACCGCTCGAGCAGGCCGGCGGCCACGGCCGACTCTGTCTCGACGCCATGGCGCTCGACGAGGTCGTACACACGGAAGCGGTCCGTCGCGTCCAGCGGCTCGACGTCGACCAGCTCGAGGTTGACGCGCTGCCCGAAGGTCCGCTCGGGGTCGTAGACGTACGCGGTGCCACCCGACATCCCCGCGGCGAAGTTGCGGCCCGTCGGCCCGAGGACGACCACCAGGCCACCGGTCATGTATTCGCAGCCGTGGTCGCCCACGCCCTCGACCACCGCGGTGGCCCCGGAGTTGCGAACGCAGAAACGCTCGCCGACCTGGCCGCGGATGAACACCTCGCCGGCCGTGGCGCCGTACAAGATCACGTTCCCCGCGATGATCTGTTCCTCGGCGGCGAAGGGCGAGCCCAGCGGCGGCCGCACCACCAGCCGGCCGCCCGAAAGGCCCTTGCCGAAGTAGTCGTTCGCGTCGCCGTAGAGGCGCATGGTCACACCCCGGGGCACGAACGCGCCGAAGCTCTGTCCCGCCGAGCCAGTGAACGTCAAGGAGATGGTGTCGTCGGGCAGCCCCTCTCCCCCGTAGCGCCGGCTGATCTCCGAACCCAAGAGCGTGCCCACCGTGCGGTCGACGTTGCTGATGGCCAGTTCCATCGACACCGGAGTGGCGTCGGCCAGGGCGGGCGCGCAGGCGCCGAGAAACTGGTGGTCCAGGGCCTTCTCGAGCCCGTGGTCCTGGAGGCGCGACTGGCGCCGTCCCATGTCCTCGGGCACGTCGGGCTGAGCCAGGACGGCCGAGAGGTCCAGCCCGGCGGCCTTCCAGTGGGTCACCGCCGCGTTGGTGTCGAGCAGGTCGACGCGGCCGACGGCCTCGTCCAAGGACCGCAGTCCTAAGGAGGCGAGCAGTTCGCGCACCTCCTCGGCGATGTACTCGAAGAAGGTCTCGACGAATTCGGGCTTCCCGTTGAACTTGGCCCGCAGCGCCGGGGTCTGGGTGGCGATCCCGACGGGGCAGGTGTCGAGGTGGCAGACGCGGATCATGATGCAGCCCGAGACGACGAGCGGTGCAGAGGCGAACCCGTACTCCTCCGCGCCCAGCAAGGCGCCGATCACGACGTCACGCCCTGTCTTGAGCTGCCCGTCGACCTGGACGACGATCCGGTCGCGCAGCCCGTTCACCAGCAGCGTCTGTTGCGTCTCGGCCAGGCCGATCTCCCAGGGGATGCCTGCGTGCTTGAGCGAGGTCAGCGGCGCCGCCCCCGTCCCGCCGTCGTGACCCGAGATCAGAACCACGTCGGAATGCGCCTTGGCCACGCCGGCCGCCACCGTGCCCACGCCGACCTCGGCCACCAACTTCACGTGCACCCGCGCCCGGGGGTTCGATGACTTGAGGTCGTGGATCAGCTGGGCGATGTCCTCAATGGAGTAGATGTCGTGGTGCGGCGGCGGCGAGATCAGGCCCACCCCCGGCGTCGAGCTCCGTGTCTTGGCGATCCAGGGCCACACCTTGAAGCCCGGCAACTGGCCGCCCTCACCGGGCTTCGCGCCCTGGGCGATCTTGATCTGCAGGTCGTCCGCGTTGACGAGGTACTCGCTCGTGACGCCGAAGCGGCCGGAGGCCACCTGCTTGATCGCGCTGCGGCGCAGGTCGCCGTTGGCGTCGGGCGTGAAGCGGTGAGCGTCCTCTCCGCCCTCCCCGGTGTTGGAGCGCCCGCCGATGCGGTTCATGGCGATCGCCAGCGTCTCGTGCGCCTCGGCCGAGATGGAGCCGTAGGACATGGCGCCGGTGGAGAAGCGGGCCATGATGGCCGAGATCGGCTCGACCTCCGAGAGCGGGATCGGCCCGCCGGGCAGCGGCTTGAGCCGCAACAAGCCGCGCAACGTCCCCAACTGCTCGGCTTGGCCGTCGACGGCGGCGGTGTACTCCTTGAAGACCTCGTAGCGCTTCGAGCGCGTGGCGTGCTGCAGCTTGAAGACCGTCTTGGGGTTGAAGAGGTGGAACTCGCCCTCGCGGCGCCACTGGTACTCGCCGCCCACCTCGAGCTCGCGATGGGCCCGTTCGGTCGGGCGAGCCTCGTGGGCGGCCCGGTGGCGCGTCGCCACCTCGGCGGCGAGCACCGACAATCCGACGCCCCCGATGCGCGACGAGGTCCCGGTGAAGTACTCGTCGATGAGCGCCCCGTCGAGGCCGATCGCCTCGAAGACCTGGGCGCCGGTGTAGGAGGCGACCGTCGAGATACCCATCTTGGACATCACCTTGAGGACGCCCTTGCACGCGGCCTTGATGTAATTGCGCCGCGCTTGGCGGGGCGACACGCCCTCGAGCAACCCCTCCGAGATCATGTCGTCGATGGAGTCGAGCGCCAGGTAGGGGTTCACGGCTGCGGCGCCGAAGCCGATCAGCAGCGCCATGTGGTGCACCTCGCGGGCGTCGCCGGTCTCGATGACCAAACCGACCTTCGTGCGCGTCTTCTCGCGGACCAGGTGGTGGTGGATGGCCGCCGTCAACAGCAGCGACGGGATGGGCGCCCAGTCGGCCGTGGCGTTGCGGTCCGAGAGGACGATGAGGTTGGCGCCGTCCGCGATCGCTTCGGAGACCCGCCGCCGCACCTCTTCGATGGCCCGGCGCAGCGCCTCGCCCCCGGCCGCCGTCGGCGCGCCCGCCGACCCCGCTTCGCGCACCTCGAAGAGCCCGTCGATGGCGAAGGCCTTGAACCCGGGCGTCTCCCCGTGCTCGTTGACGTACATGAGCTTGGCCAGGTCGTCGCGGTCGATGACCGGCAGCGGGAGCAGGATCTGACGGCACGACCCGCAGCGTGCGTCGAGCAGGTTCGCTTCGGGGCCGATCGTCGCCGCCAACGAGGTGACCAGCTCTTCTCGGATCGCGTCCAACGGCGGGTTCGTCACCTGGGCGAAGAGCTGGGTGAAGTAGTCGTAGAGCAGCCGCGCCCGGTCGGAGAGGACCGCGATGGACGTGTCCGAGCCCATGGAGCCGATGGGCTCGGCCCCGCCGCGGGCCATCGGCGCGACGATGACGCGCAGCTCCTCGTTGGTGTAGCCGAACAGGCGCTGCTGGCTGACGACGCGCCCGTGCTGGGGCGTGAGCATGGTGCGCGCCGGCAGATCCTCCAGGCGCACCTGGTCGTCTGCCAGCCAGTCCTCGTAGGGGTGCTCGGCTGCCAGCTCGGCCTTGATCTCCTCGTCCTCGACGAGGCGCCCCTTGGACGTGTCGACCAGGAACATGCGGCCGGGCTGCAGCCGGCCCTTGCGCACGACGTGCTCGGGCGCGATGTCGAGGACGCCCACCTCGCTCGCCAACACCACGAGGCCGTCGTCGGTGACCCAGTAGCGCGCCGGCCGCAAGCCGTTGCGGTCGAGCACCGCGCCGACCACGGTGCCGTCGGTGAAGCAGACGGCCGCCGGGCCGTCCCAGGGTTCCATCAGCGACGCGTGGTAACGGTAGAACGCGTGCCGGTCGCGGTCCATGGTGGTGTGGTTCTCCCAGGCCTCAGGGATCATCATCAGCACGGCGTGGGGCAGGGTGCGCCCGCCCAGGTGCAACAGCTCGAGCACCTCGTCGAAGCTCGCGGAGTCGCTCGCGCCGGGCGTGCAGATCGGGTACACCCGAGAGAGGTCGCCCTCAATGAGCGGGGCGCTGAGCAGCGCTTCGCGCGCCCGCATCCAGTTACGGTTGCCCGCGAGCGTGTTGATCTCGCCGTTGTGGCACAGGTAGCGGTACGGGTGCGCCAGCGGCCAACTCGGGAACGTGTTGGTCGAGAAGCGCGAGTGCACGAGCGCGAGGCCCGACTCGAAGCTGGGGTCGCGCAGGTCGGGGAAGAACTGGCGCAGTTGCTCGGAGGTGAGCATGCCCTTGTACACGAGCGTCCGGGCGGACAACGACGGGAAGTACAGGTCGTCGACCGCGTGCTCGACGCGCTTGCGCAGTACGAAGGCGCGGCGCTCGAGCGCCATGGTGTCGACGCCGGGCCCGGCCGGCGCGACGAAGACCTGCTCGATCAGCGGCATGGCCCCGCGTGCTGTCGCACCCAGGCCCTGGGGCTCGGTCGGCACGACCCGCCAGCCGAGCACGGTCAGGCCCTCCTCGGCCGCCATCTCGGCGACGACGCGGCGCGCCTTGTGGGCGTCGTCGGGGTCGGTCGGCAAGAAGGCGAGCCCGACCGCGTAGCCACCGGCGTCGGGCAGGGTGAAGCCGGCCGCCTCGGTCGCACCGGTGAGGAAGCGGTGCGGGATCTGGGTCAGGATCCCTGCGCCATCCCCCGTCTCCACCTCGGCCCCCGACGCGCCGCGGTGCGCCAGGCGTTCGAGGACCATGAGGCCGCGGTCGACGATGTTGTGATCCGGCCGGCCAAAAAGATCGGCCACCATGCCGACACCGCAGGCGTCGTGCTCGTATGCCGGGTCGTAGAGGCCAGTGGCCATCGGCGTCCTTCCGGGTTTGCGTAGTGATCAGGAACCGGGACGACGTTGGCCCGAAGTGGAGAGACCAGGATACACGACTGCCCTCGTAGGCTGGTCACATGTCGGCACCGTCATGCGTGCATGTGGTGGGGGGCGGGGTCATCGGGCTCGCGTGCGCGTGGGAGCTGTCACGCAACGGTCATCATGTGACAATCGTCGCGCCGGCACCCGGGCGGGACGGAGCCTCGTGGGTGGCGGCCGGCATGCTCGCACCGGTCACCGAGGCACGGTTCGGGGAGTCGGCGATGACGACGCTCCTGCGCGAGGGCGCCCGCCTGTGGCCCGATTTCGTGACGACACTCGAAGCCGCGGCCGGCAGCACCGTCGGTTATGACACGACCGGCACGGTCACCGTCGCCGTCGATGCGTCCGACCGCGCCAGCCTCGACGACCTCCTCGCCTACCAGCACTCGCTCGGCTTGACCGCCGAGCGCCGCAGCGCCAGCGAGTGCCGCGCCCTCGTGCCCGCATTGAGCCCGTCGCTGCGCGGCGGCATCGAGGTCCCGGGCGACCACGCGGTCGACAACCGCGCGCTGCTCGGCGCGCTCGTCGCCGCGTGCGGGGCCGGTGGCGTCGTGTTCACCGAGGGGACCGTCGCCGCGCTCGAGCCCGGGCCCGCGCTCGTCCTGGCGGACGGCCGCCGCGTCGGCGCGGACCACGTGGTCCTGGCGGCCGGCACCGGCCTGCCGGCGATCGGCGGCCTCGAGGGCGCCCGGCTCCCGCCGGTGCGGGCCGTCAAGGGCCACATCTTGCGCCTCGGCCCGCCGCGGGGCGCCACCGCGCAAAGGCCGCTGCTGGCGCGCACCGTGCGTGCCCTCGTGCACGGCCGCTCGGTGTACCTGGTGCCGCGCCGCGACGGCTCCCTCGTCGTCGGCGCCACCGTCGAGGAACGGGGGTTCGATGCCACCGTCCAGGCCGGCGCGGTCCACGAGCTCTTGTGCGACGCCCGCACCGTCGTCCCGGGCATCGACGAGCTCGAGCTGCTCGAGGCGGCCGCCGGGCTGCGCCCGGCCACACCGGACAACGCCCCACGCATCGGCTGGACGGGTCTCGACGGCGTCGTGGTGGCGACGGGTCACTACCGCAACGGCATCGTGCTCGCGCCCCTGACCGCACGGGCGGTGGTCGACCTGGTGGCCGAGCGCCCCGCGTCCCCCCTCATCGTGGCCTTGGCCCCGGCGTGAATACGGTCGCGCTCCGCGTCAACGGTGAGCCGCTCGAGGTGGCCGCGGGGTCGACCATCGCCGACCTGGTCACTGCCCTCCTCGCGGACGACGACCCCAAGGGCGTGGCGGTGGCCGTCGACCGCTGCGTGGTCCCGCGTTCGCAATGGGCCAGCACCCCGGCCCGTTCTGGCGCCCTGGTCGAGGTGGTCAGCGCCGCGGCCGGGGGCTGATCCCGTTGCGTGAGCGGCGCCTGAGCGCACCGTGGGGCGGTCCGAGCACCAGGGCCCGAGAGCGGCCTTGGTCGGCGCGACCGGCGGGTGCCACAATCGGACGAATGCCTCCGTCCCCCGGCACCGGTCCCACCGCGTTCGTCCTCGCCGGCGGCGGGACCAAAGGGTCCTTCGAAGTCGGCGTGTTGCAGTACCTGGTCGGCGTCGAGGGCATCGTGCCCGATGTCGTCACCGCCACCTCGGCCGGCTCCATCGCCGCCACCGTGCTCGCCCAGGCGCGCACACGCGAGGAGTTCGAGCTGCGCGTCGACGACCTCGAGCGCGACGTCCTCGCCTGGACACAGAGTGAGCACGTCTTCGGCAAGCAGCCGTGGCTCGCCGCGCTCGACGGCACTGCACTCGGGCGCGAGATCCACCAGGAGCTGACCGAGGGTACGCGCCCGCCCTTCCCACTCACGCCGAGCACCGTGCTCGCCGGCGGCGGAACCGTCCCACCCAGCACCTCGGATCGCGGGGTGCGGCGACAGGCCCGCCGGGCCCGGCGCAAGCGGCAGCGCCACATCATGCGCCTGCTGGCCGGTGCCGGCTTCCGCCTGCCGCGGGTTCGGCGCCAGCTGCGCACGAGCGGGAGCTCGGTGCTCAATCTCGAGCCGCTGGCCGCCGCGCTGCGACACGGGAGCGAGGACGGCGTCCGCCAGGTCGACCCGGCCCTGGTGGCCCGCCCGGGCTTGCAGCTGCGCCTGGCCGTCGTCGCGCTGCGCGCCGGTGTGCT
Organism: uncultured Acidimicrobiaceae bacterium; assembly: GCA_963825965.1. Classification (GTDB taxonomy): domain Bacteria; phylum Actinomycetota; class Acidimicrobiia; order Acidimicrobiales; family RAAP-2; genus Bog-473. Next base: position 161,550 of record CAWGUX010000010.1, on the reverse strand, counting down.
GCGTTTCGTGACCGGGGACGGCACCATCGTGGAGTCAGACGCCTGGACACCGGCGCCGGGCCAGGCCTCCGGTCCGGTGGAGGTGGTCGACGGTGCCATCGCGTCGGCCAGCGTCCCCATGGTCTTCCCTCCCCACCACATGGCCGGCGACGACTACGTCGACGGTGGCGTGGTCGAGATCGTCCCGGTACGCGCGGCCGTCGCACTGGGCGCCACCCGGATCATCGCCGTGGTCGCGCTGCCGCTCTCCTTGCCGCGTGACGAGCGCGACTACGCCGACGCCGCTGCCGGTTCCATCGGGCTGCGGGCCGTGGGCATGATCGGTGTGGCGGAGCGCCAACTGGCGAACCTCGGCGTGCACCTGCCTGAGGGGACGACGCTGACGACCATCGACCCGGTGGTCGACGTGGTCGGCCTCTTCGAGATTGAGCCGGGCCTGCTGCGCATCAACAAGGACTACGGCTGGTTGCGCGCCGCCGACCTCTTGGCCGAAGGCGAACCCGGGGTGTTGGCCGACATTACCGACGCCACCCACGCCCTCGTCGAGGCGCGGCGCGAGGCATGGCGCCTCGAAGAGGCGCTGTGGGCGGCAGGGAAGCCGGCTGCGGCCGACCCCGGGACGCTGGCGCTGGTGCGCGAGCACAAGGACCGGATCCACGAGCTGGTCGACCGCCGCAAGCATCTCGGCTTCCCGATCCCCGAGGGCTGCGCCGCGTGGTGGAGCGACTACGAGACGCACACGGCGGAGCGGCCGCCCTGGCTTCCCGACGACCCCTCGCCCCGGCGCGACTGACCCGGAGCGTCTGACTCTGGCGCGACCGACCCGGCCGGGTCAGACCGTTGGTCCGCCCAGCCAGCCGCGCTTGCGGAAGAAGTACATCAAGAACAACACGGTGCAGACCTCCAGCCCGAGGCCGAGGACGTAGAAAGTCCAGGTCGGTGCGAGCCACACGCGTACCAAGTAGCTGAAGTTCTGGCCGAAGAACCCGGTCAGGAAGCTGAGCGGCAGGAAGACCGTGGCGATGATGGTCAGCTGTTTCATCACGACGTTGAGGCGGTTCGAGACCGTCGAGAGGTGGGTGTCCATGGCGCTCGAGAGCAGGTCCCGGTAGTTGTCGATCAGGTCCGCCAGTCTGATGAGGTGGTCGTAGAGGTCCCGGAAGTAGCGACCCGCTTCGTCGGTCATGCCCGGGATCTCGGTCACCCCGTCGTTGATGCTCGCCATCATGTCGCGCGTGGGTGCCACCACCCGGCGCATCTCCATCAGGCTGCGCTTCATCTCGAAGAGCACGCCCAACTGCGCTTCCGTCGGGCGCTGCAGGATCTCGTCCTCGAGCTTGTCGATGCGGTCGTCGAGAGCGGACAGGACCGGGAAGAAGGTATCGACCAGCGCGTTGACCACGAGGTACACGACGACCAGCTGGGGCGGCGCCGCCTGGCGCACGAGGGGATGACGGTCGAGGTGTTCTTGCACATTGCCGAGTGGGTTGCACACGCCCCGGTGCAGGGTGACGACGTAGCGGTCCGTCCAGAAACAGTGCACCTCCTCGCGGCCCGTGTGCTCGGGGTCGGCACCGCGGGCGACGAGGTAGGCGAACGTGTCGAAGTCATCGACGCGCGGGCGTTGCGAGAAGTGTTGGCTTGCCTGCACCGCCAGGGGGTGAAAGCCGAATTGTGTGCTGAGCAGCTCGGGCACTTCTTGGTCGCCGTCCTCGTCGTCGAGGTCGAGCCAGAAGAAGCCCGTTCCGGCCAACGCGGCCGCCACGTTCTCTTTGGTGGCGGGCGTGTCGGTGCTGTCCTGGCGGAGGGTCCCCTTCAGCACGCGCCCAGTCTCACCGCGTCGCAACGGTCCGGGGTGGATGATGCGAGACCGAACCCGCCCGCCCCGACTGGGGCGGCGGCGGGACCAGCGCAGCCTCCCTCAGGCGAAGCGAGCCGGCTCGAACGACACCGGCAGGGGCACCTCGTCGCTGGGCAGATCCACGCCCGCCATCGTGTGCGCCAGCACCCGCGCCGAGTAGGGGCCTTGGAGCAACCCGTTGGCACCATGGCCGGTGGCGACCCAGGCGTTCCCCCAACCCGGCACACGTCCCACCAGCGCGCGGTCGTCGGCCGAGGTGGGGCGGAGGCCGACGCGTGTCTCGAGGTAGGTGGCGTCCATGAGACCGGGCGCGACGGACAGGCACTCGCGCAACAGCTCCTGGAGGCCCGCCGCGGTGACGCGCACCGAGTAGCCGGCACCGGTCTCGAACGTGCCGCCGCAGGCGACCCGGCCGCCGGGCCAGGGAACGAGATAGTGGGTCAGCAGTGGCTGGGCGATCGGCCACGCCTCGGTGTCGCCGACGACACCGAGATGGATGATCTGACCCTTGGTCGGCCCCACCGGGAGCGGGCAGCTGAACCACTCAGCCGCGGCAGGTGTCCAGGCGCCTCCTGCGACGGCCACCACGTCACAGGCGAGGGGCCCGTGCCCCGAGACCGACAACGCGCGCACGTGCTGCGGGCTCCCGCCCGCCGCCGCAACGCCCTCGACCGCCCCCTGCACGAACGTGACGCCACGCGCCGCCGTGCCCTCGCGCAACGCCGCCGCCATGCCGCGCCCGTCGACCCGAGCCGACCTCGGCGCGTGCAGCGCCCGGTGCACCGGCCCGAGGGGTGGGAAGAGGGCGCCGGCCTCCTCGGGCGTGATCTCGGTGACCTCGCCGGGCGAGCGGCGCAGGACGATGTCGGCGAAGGGTGCGAACCACTCGTCCTCGTGCGCGCGCAGGCCGAGCGAGAGGATCCCGCAGGCGCCGTAGTCGGCCGCGTCGATGTCCGCGCCCTCGACCGCGAGGCGGGCCAGCAGCGCTGGATAGTGCTCGCCCGCCTGGCGCAGGAAGGGCCAGAGCACGGCATCGGTCTCGTGACTGGTCGCGGGCGAGAGGATGCCCGCGCCGGCATCGGTCGCCCGGCCCGGGTGCGCGGCGTCGACGACGGTGACCGAGGCGCCCAAGCAGGCCAGCTCGTAGGCGAGCGAGAGGCCGACGAGGCCGGCACCGACCACGGCCACATCGTGTCCTTGCCCCTTCACGGGCACCGAGTCCACCAGGCCCGGCGCCTCCGTGCCAGCGGTGGGGCACACTGAGCGCCGTGGACCTGGTGCGCACCCCCGAGGACCGGTTCGCCGACCTGCCCGGCTTTCCCTACGAGCCGCGCTACGCCGACCTGCCCGCCGGGGTGCGGATGCACTACGTCGACGAGGGACCACCCGAGGCCGAGACGGTGCTCCTGGTGCACGGGCAGCCGACGTGGGGCTACCTCTATCGCAGCGTTGTCGCCGGTCTGGCCGCCCACGGACTGCGCGCCGTCGTGCCCGACCTGATCGGCTTCGGGCGTTCCGACAAGCCCCGGGCGCGTACCGACCACACCGTCGGGGCCCACGTCGACTGGATCAGCCAGTTCACCGACGTCCTCGGGCTCACCCGACTCACGCTCGTGGCGCAGGACTGGGGCGGACCGCTCGGCCTCGGGCTGCTCACGACCCGCCCGGGTCGGGTCCGCCGCGTCGTTGCGACCAACACTGCGCTGCACACGGCTGACCCCTCGCTGGCCGGGCGTCTGGCATGGGCCTGCCACACAACGGTCGAGGGGACGGTGAACGTGGAGCCCACGCTCCTCGACTACCAGCGCCTGACCCAGGAGCTCGTGCCGCTCCGACCCAGCCTCTTCGTGCAGGGGGCCACCGCGTCGGTGGTCCCCGACGACGTCCTGGCGGCCTACGACGCACCGTTCCCCGACGAGACCTCGTGCGCCGGCCCGCGCCAGCTGCCCCTGCTGATGGGGCTCACACCCTCGAGCGTGTGCCCGCGGCTGAACCGGTCCACCATGGAGGCGATGTCGCGCTTCGAGGGCCCCTTCCTCACGGCCTTCTCGGACGGGGACCCTGGGACCCGCGGCTGGGCCGAGGTACTCCAAGCGCACGTGCCGGGCGCGGCCGGTCTGGCCCACGTCACCCTCAGCGGCGCGGGGCATTTCGTCCAAGAGGACCGGGGCGCCGACCTGGCCGACGTCGTGGCGGCCATGGTGGCAGCCACGACGGGCGCGTGAACCCGCCCCGCCAGCGGGGCACCGCGGCGGAGGACGGCCGCTAGGAAGCGGGCGCTGCCTCTTCTTCGGTCTCCCCCGCCGGTGCTGCGGTCAACGCGTCGGGCTCGGGGGCGCCGGTGCCCACTTGCGCCTTGAGGGCGGCGAGCTCGTTGTCGACCTCCGCGTCCTTGCCCACCTGGTCGAGCTCCTTTTGGATGTCGTCGGTGCCGCCGCCGACGTCTTCGAGCACGCCGGACTCGAGCAGTTCGTCGAGGGCGCCCGAGCGAGCCTGCATGGTGGCGATCTTGTCCTGGGCGCGCTGCAGCGACGCCCCGAGTCGTTGAACGACTTCGAGATGCCCGCCGCACTCTCGTCCACCGTCGAGATCGCCTTGGCCGCGGTGTACTGGGCCTTGAGGGTCTCCTTCTGGGTGCGAAAGTCGTTCACCCGCTTCTGCAGGGCGTCGAGCGTCGCCGTGAGCTTCGTCTCCTCCTCGTCGAGCTGCTTGTGCTGGGGTTCCATCTCGTCGATCTGCTGCTGCGCCGCCGCCTTGCGGGACAGCGCCTCCTTGGCCAGGTCCTCACGGTTGGCCTGCAGCGCCTGCTTGGCCTGCTCCTGGAGGTGATCGACGCTGTGCTGGAACTGCTCTTCTTGGAGCTCGAGGCGCTTCTTGGAGGCGGCGAGGTCGACGAGGGCCCGACGCACCTGGGTGATCTGCTCGAGCATCTTCTCGTAGGAGAGGTCGAGCATCTCGTCGGGCTTCTCGGCCGCATCGAGCGCCTTGTTCGTCTTGGCCTGCACGATGTCGTGCGCCCGTTGGAAGATGCCTGCCATATCTGTCTCCTTGGAGGTCGGTCTCTGGCCCCACGATAGGTTCGAACGCGGCCGGACGCGGCACGCCTCGCTGCGCCAGTCCCTTCCCCTTCCTGCCTCGCCCGGCGCACCAGCCACGGCCCGCCGGTGCCCGGATCAGGATCCAGAGGCCCCGATGATCGGCCCGTTGAGGTGCGTGCCCGACATGTCCCCGTCATTGGGCGCGTCGCCGTAGGTGTGCACCTTGCCCAGTGCCGTCACCACCCAATAGCCCCCGCTGTCTGACGTCACGAAGATGGCCGACGCGGGATCGAATCCGCCCGCCGCGCCGGCGGGAAGGCTGCCCAGGGCGGCGGCGTTGCCGAAGGGGAACACCTGCCCGGCACCGTCGAGGACCCAGTAGCCCTGCCCGTTCGGCGTGGCGACGGCCGAGGTGATCGGCGTGACCGCGAATCGGTTGAGCGTTGTGCGTCCGTTGATGCCCTTGGTGCCCAACGGCTCTAGTGGGAAACGGGCGCTACGGCGCACGATTTCACCCGAAGGGGCGGTGGTCGGGGGGGACCGCCACCGCCCCTTCCTTTTTCCTGCCCCACTCTTTGGGCTGCGTCAACGTGCCCGCGTACCCATGACGCGAGGCGGTGCCGGGTGGCCGATCTCCTTCATCGACGCGGCAGTTTGTTGTGTGCCCGTTGTGGACTGGTAAGGCCGATCGGCCCTATGTGTCACGCGCCGCCTTCGTACACCATGAGGTTTCTCGGGGCGCGGTGATTGGGGGGAGTGTTGGGGAGGTCCGGTCACCGCGCCCCGCTCATCGGTGCGGACCGCAGTGCGCCGGTCACCGCGAGACCGTGAGGCGGGCCCGGCGGGCCGCCCGAGGAGCTTCCTACCAGGCGTCGAGTGTCTGCGAATGGAAGTCGATCACCGCGAGCAGGCTGCTCAGCCGCTCCATGACGAGCTCGACGTTGGCGAACGGGCCGATCACGGCTCGCTGGGCAGTCAAGGCCACCTCGACGCACGTGTCGAGCATCCACGCCACATGGGCTCCGAGCTTGGCGTCGGGACACGGGTTCACCGCCACCCACGCTTTGGCGTCCCTGGTGGCCGACTCCAACTCGTCAGCGGCCGCCAGCATCGTGACCTTGTTCACTTTCACCGATACCGCGAACCGTCGCTCAGCCGCCGTGACGCGGTGCAGGACTGTCATCGCCCTGATTCGCCAATTGAGTGCCGTCGGTTCATCGCCCATGGTGGTAGTGAACGGGCGGGCCGGGCTTCATAAAGTCGGTCGTGCACGTTCTGTCAGCGATTGTGGCGACTGCCTCGTGGACCTCATAGGGCCGTTCGGACCCGAAGGAAACAATCCCGCCACAACAAACCCGGGATCCACGTCACCCACGCGGCGCAACAGGTCTGACGATTCCTGTGCCGCACTCATGTCGCTACGTGCACACGGGGCCGAACGTGATGATCCGTTGGGCCGTCGCTGTGGAATTCGGGCTTGCCCAATTCGCGCCGACAGAGGCAGACACTTCGAACCAGTAATTGCCGGTCGCCAGCGACGCGGTCGTCCAGGACGTCCCTGACACGCCGCCCTGAGCAAGGAGATAGCCGGCGGACGACGACGTCGTCGACTGATACACGTCGTACGCCGACGCATTCGAGACCGCGTTCCAATCGACCGTGACCGTTGACGCGGAGGGTGACGCACACGTCGAGGTCACGCCATTCGGGGTCGAGGGTGCCGATCCCGAGTCACTCTCGGCCGTGCTTCCCGGCTCAACCGACGCAGACCAGTTGGAGGCCACCGCCATCGGGGCCGGATCGAGACAGAGCAACGTGACTGCTGCAACCCCGAAGGCGAGAGCGGCGAGCTTCAGCCTGCCCATGGCGCTGCGATTGGCTCCTCGCCGGTCCGAGTTCAGCTCGTCCAGGAGTCGGTGGCCGGACTCGTCGTCGCTGTGCTCACCCCGCCGGTCGCGGTGACGCCGGTCAGCGGGGGCATGGAGAAGTAGGTATCGACGCAGGCGGCCGGTGCACCGACGGCCATGGCGGCGTCGTTCGTGAACGTGACCACCAATGGATTGTTCGACTGGCCAACGGCTGCGACCGTGAGCGGCGTCGTGAGGGAGTGTGAGCTTCCGCTCGAGCCCGTGGCGTAATTCCAGATCACATCGCTCGGCGTGCTGGCCAGACACCCCGACTGCGGTGTGGACAGGTCGCTCGCCGTATAGCCCGTCGCATCGGTGGTGTCGTCGGGTAACTGCACGGCGGTGACGGTCACCGGGAATGGGTTGGGATTGGAAATCGTGACGACGACGTCACCGGTCCCGCCCGGATAGAGCAAGTTGGTCGCCGGAGGCGAGGCCACTGCGGTGATGGTCAGGTTCGAGACGCTGGCCGACTGCCCTTCGCCGCTCGATCCTCCGTTCAGTCCCACCACCCAGCTGGTGGCTGCGTACGCGGCCGTTGCGGCCAAGAGGGTTCCAGCGACGATAGCCAGGACTTTCGTGCCGCGAGACCGCTCGGGGCGAGCCAGGGCATGAGCCGGAGTACGACGACCGGCGGCGTGCGCCGGGAAGTGGCGGGGAATGAGCATCGCTGGAACCTCCTTTCGTCATCTCGCTTTTCGTCTTTCATGGGCACCTCGTTTTACGACTCGTCGGAGACGGAGTTTCAGGGCTCGATGCACAATTCGGTCGTCACCGCGAATGACTGGCCGCGTGAAGGACCCCGTGAGCTGCGCGAAGGGCCTCGTGGGCGACGACGCGTACCCGGGCGCGGATCCCTCGTCGCGCTGAACCCAGGTGGGACTTATCAGCCGGGGCGGCCTCGGCGGCGCGGACGCGAGCCCGCCACCTGGTAATTCCCTCGCTCAAAAGGTTGTACGGAAACCACTTGTCAACGGCCTGCAGCTGTGGTTTCGTGTGGCCCGGTCAACAGTCGGCCTCATAGATACCCGCTCGAGGCACAAGCAGGAGGCCGAGAATGGCAAGCGGTCACAGGCTCATCCAAGCCACATCCCACGTCACAAGTTTCGTAGGTCGCGTCGGCGTGATCGGCCTGTGCTCGTGCGGATGGCTCGGCGGCGAGGAAGGCGACGACACCCGCTTGGCCGTCCTCAAGCTCAAAGAGGCGTGGGAGGCACACGTACGGACGGAGGCGACCACCCGAGTGGTCTCAGGCGATGCGGACCGGGCTGAATCGGGCTCGGGGTTCCGACCCCCACGTTTGGGTGCATCCCCCATGGGTAGTCAACTTTCGGGTTCGGCTCCCACTCCCCCGTAGGCCGAATCCATATGGGCGAGGGTCCCGTTGTTTCTCCGGGCACCCCGGGGCCTGTGTCGCAGATCGGAACCAGAAATAATCAGGTCTATGAGCGACGAGAACGGGACTTGTACGAAAGAGGGCTGTGACCGGCAGCTGACTCTCGTGCACAACGCCACGGGCATCGACGCCGAGGGCAGGGTGGGGCAGTTGTGGACGTGCAAGGACCATCGGAGCGAGCTCTGGATGATGGGGACATCCGGTCTGATGGCGCCGCTCGAATGGTGGCCCGACTGAGCCTTGGGCGACCGGGTTCGAGAGCCGGGCGGTCGCGTGCAGGTCGCGAAGACTCGGCAAGCCGGTCGCGGCCGTGAGCGTGGCGTAATTCTCACGCGGGAGCTCGGCCATCTGTCGCGACGTCACCGGGGTGCCGATGCCGATCAGAGCAGCTTCGTAGTGGTCGTCCTCGCATTCACCGCAGATCACCACCAATCGACCATGTGAGTTTTCCGTGATCGTCGATACGTGAGCGGACACCGTCCGCCGCTCCTGACTCGCCAAAGCCGCCTTCGCCGGGGACGGACGATACAGAGCCCAAGGTCGACTCGTGACGACATTGACCATGCGTTGTGGCACGCGGCTCATGTCGCACGCGGGCTCACAGGTCGCTATGCACCTCGACGCACGGGGTCGGGCGCCGCTCCCCGCGACGAAGGGGCGGGACCATTCGGTCCCGCCCCTTCGAAGAGGGTTTTATCTTCCCTTTGGTTCGCTCAGCAGCTCCAGTACAGCGGAAGTCCCCCGGTGAGTGCTTCGAGGTTCCCTGAGCCTCCCGGGCTGGGTTCACAGCTGTCGGGAGTGTTGCTCGGCATGCCGTTCGGACCCGTGGTCCCGTAGGAGTTGTCCACGGGCGCCGATGGCGGGCTCGCCGGGAACGGGGGTCCAGGGTTGTTGAACCCACTGAAGTCAACCATGTTGACCTCGTTTGGTTCAGTAAGGCTGGACCAGGTGTTCCCGGAGAAGTCGTTGCCAACCGCCGCGCCTGGCGCGGAGTTCAACCCCTCCTCGTTCGGCGCGTAGGCACCTTCGACGACGAGGCCGGCCATGTTGCCGATCATCGTGTTGCCGAAGAAGGCGTCGGTGCTGCTGCCGTAGCCCGCGTCGGGGTAGGCGCAACTGTTCCCGTAGACGAACTCGCACTCCGTACCTGGACCGCCGAGGACGACTCCGGCCTGGCTGCCAGTGATGGTGTTGCCGGTGTCGCCGACGCCCACGGCGCCGATCCCTGCGTTGCTAACACCGGTCAAGAGCAGGTTCGCCTGGGCGCTGGTCGAGATGGTGTTCCCCTCGAGCACGACCGGGTTGCTGGTGCTGTCGAGTTGGATGCCCTCGCCGTATCCGCCAACGCCGGCAGACACACCCACGGACGTGGCGCCCGAGACGGTGTTGCCGCCGATGGCCCAGTCCCCAATCGTTGCCGCCGACAGCCCGTACGCAGGCACGTTGCCCGCATAGATGTTCACGTCGCTGTTGGAGACATGGTTGCCCTGGACGGACACCGTGCCCGAGTTGAGGATCAGGATGCCGCTGGCCGAGTTCCCCTCGCCGCCTCCACCGTAGCTGTCACCAGAGACGGTGTTGCCACTGAGCGTGGCGGACGCCGCAGCGAAGACCTGGATGCCGTTCTGGGCAACCGAGTTGATCGGACCAGCACCTTGCACCGTCGAGTTCCCGATGGTGCACGAGGTGTTGGCGTCATCGCACGTGATGCCGTTCTTGGTGTAGGCCGGCGTGTTGACGTTGAATTCGACGATCGAGTGCTTGGCCGAGTCGACGGTGGTGGTGCCCGTGATGTTCACGACGGTGTTCGTGTTCTTGGTGGCGCTCAGGTTCATCCCGTTCACGCTGATCTCACCGGAGTGCCAGCCGGCAGGAACCGCTTTGACCGCAAGCTGATCGTTCGTGTACGTGGCTGCCGGCAGGTCCCCCTTCGTCTGGGTGGCCGCCGGGGCGTTAGCCGTCAGCGTGTCTGCGTTCATGCTCACGGTGGCCGATCCGCTCGGCAGGCTGTTCACGTAAATGCCCTGCCCACCTTGGCAGCCGAACAGGTCCGGCGGCATGTCAATGCCGTTGACCGAAACGCCGTTAATCGACCCAGAAGCGCTGTGGTAGTAGATGCCCACGTAGTCCTGGCCGCAGCCGTTGCCGTCTGTGTCAAGGAAGCCGATGCCGTTCGTCCCGTTGACGCTCAGGTTCTGAAGCTTCACTCCGGTGGCAAGAGGCGCTACGTCGATGACGTAGTACTGCGGATACGGGCCATCGGTGTCGGTGTCACTGAGCAGCCCCGCTGCCGGGGGTTGGACGACGGTGGTCGAGCCCGCACCGACGATCTTCACGTTGTCGTTCAGCGCGGTGAGGCTCAGCTGCTCGGTGTAGGTGCCTGCGGCAACGTGGATGGTTCCCCCAGCCAAGCTGGCGGCCTGCTCCTGCAGCGCGTAGCTGATGGTCTGACACGGGCTGGCCTGCGTCTGGCACGCATTGTCGACGTTGGTGCCCGTCGTCGCCACGAACCACTTATTGGCGCCGGACGCTGAGGCTGCCGGCGCCGTGATGGCCAGGAATCCTGCCACCATGCTCACCACAGCCAGCGCCATGACGGTCACTGGACCACGCAATCGCTTCTTCATCGGTCTCCCCACTTTTCCTCAATGGATATCGGTTGAGCCAGCGACGTTGAACTCGATTGGATTGCACCGCGACACGCCAAAAGGCCCGCGCACGCCACCCTTGTCGGGGTCACTGTCGCCAACTCTCCCCCCTGCGACCGCAAGCTAGCATCCTGAGTCGCGTGGTGCCCGGAAACCGACCGAGCCTTCAAAGAGCGCAGGTCAAAGGGCTGCGGGGGAAGAGACGAGAGCATTCGAAGTGACTACCAGGTGAGAATTCGGCCGAGGCCGGCGGCCTACATCTGTGCCGTGACATTGGTCATGGCGCCCGTGGTGCTGAGTGCCTGCGCCTCTGGGAACCCTGCCCCTCCCAGCACGTCATCGGGTTCCTCCCATGACGGAACCGAGAGCACGACCACTCCTCGTGGCTCGTCGACCACGACTCCGCGGAACGGATCGACCACCTCGGCGCCGTCGACCTCGACGACCACGACGACAACCTCGCCGTTGAGTCACCTGACACCACCCAGCGGCGGAGCGCGCCCCTCCCCTGTCCGATAAGCACGAATGGGTCGCGTCCACGACGAACCGCCTGACGATTCGCTCCAGGGGTAGTGCCCGACGTTCTCGCACAGCGCGACGAACTCGCGATGGCTCAGTCTCGACAGTCCGCCAAGGTCGGCAAACGACGTGTTGCATCGTCGGACGCGCAGAGCGGATCGCTTGCTTCTCGACCCGAATTACGGCGGCCGTCGAATTAGGCGACCGTCACACCGTCCTCAACGTGGTTGCGAAGGATCGCCTCAGCTTCGAGGAGGTTCGTGATGGGCAGCTCAATGCCGATAGGCATGGGCGCGGCCTTCGCAGCTCGGCACTGATGGCAACTGACCCGCCAGCGGCAGTCATTGAGCTTCACCAACGTGGGCTCGTGGGCGCGATTCGCTTCCGACACTGCCGTTGATCATAGCCTGAAAACCTAGTATTGCAATCATATTGGGAGGAGTTCCTCATTCTGGGTGGTTCGATCACGGGAGCCGAGCGACGCCGGACGGGAACTCGCGCCGGCCCGACGCAATGGCTTCGGCGCATCAGCCGCACGACTCGAGCGCATCCACCTCACCATGCGAGCGTGAGAGCCGCATGGACATCACTCGCCACGCGGATGCTGGCGATTGACCAGCAGATGAAGGTAGTTGCCGAGGTTCTCGGCTACTGCCCCCCACCATCACTCAGACAAGCAAGCCGTGACGAAACAGTGTCACTGTCAACCGCATTGAGTCGGGCTGCCGGGATTTGAACCCGGGACCTCTTGACCCCCAGTCAAGCGCGGCTAACCAAGCTGCGCCACAGCCCGTGTGCCGTTGTGCATCAAGAACCTCGACCCGCTGGTCGCGGCACGACTGCATCGATGGTAGTCGAGCCCTCTCGGAGGCCCCCACTGCGTGCGACGCCGTGGTGGGACTCCGACAACATTGTGGTCGCCAACTGCGTTTTCCCAGGACCCCAGGCACGGATTCGACGAAGATTCCACTCAAGGCCGACTTGGCGCCGTCCGAGGTAACCAAGGTGGCGACCATCACGCGCGATACGAGGCTTGACCTGCTTCATTATCTGATCGAAACGCAACGGTTGCTCAACGCCGGCTCGTTGGAGAACGATCGGGTGATGGGCGTCGTGATCGAGCGTGCCCTGACGGCGACGAATGCCCGTGGTGGCGCCGTCGAGCTTGCCGAGGACAACGTGATGATCCCCAGCGCGGTAAGTGGCCTCTCCGACGCGGCCGAGGGTTCTCGGGTCGAGATGGAGAACAGCCTCTCGGGGATGTGCGCCCGCATGGGCATGCCGCTGATCTGCCGCGACACGGAGACCGACTCGCGAGTCGACCGCGAGGCATGCCGCCTGGCCGGGGCCCGCTCAATGGTCGTTGCACCAATCGTGCAGGGCGGCCACGGCGTCGGCGTGTTGAAGGTCCTTTCCGACGAGCCGGACCACTTCAGCAACACCGACGCCGATGTCCTGGAGCTCATGGCCGGCTTCATCGCGTCCATCTCTTCTTCGGGGTCAACGCTCGAGAGCGAGGCCCACCGCGCGCTGCAGGACCCGCTGACCGGGCTGCCGACCCGGATGATCCTCATGGACCGCCTCCAACAGGCCGTCTACGACGCACGCCGCTACAAGCGCGGCTTTCGGGCTCTTCGTCATTGAGCCCAGCGGCATCGAAACGGTGAGCAGCGCGCTGGGTCGTGATGCCAGCGAGGCCGTGCTGCGGGCCATCTCCACGGGGCTGAATGCCACCGTTCGTTCGGGTGACACGTTGGCCCGCGTCGAAGACGACCAATTCGTGATCCTCTGCATCAACGCCGACCGCTCCATCGTGGAATGGCGCATCCGAAATCGCGTCGACACCGTCCTCGCCTCGGTGTCCAAGGAGATAGGTCTCGACGGCGTGCAGCTCACCGCGAGCATCGGCGTCATCTGGGGTTCCGGTAGTGACGCCAGTGCGGAGACCCTGTTGACGGCAGCCACCACCGCTGCGTACCGGGCCAAGCGTCAACGTCCCCACGCGGAATAGACCTCGTCCACTTCGCCCTGAAGGGCCCTCGACCTGACCGGGTGACGCACACTCCGGACGCTACGCTCACCGGCCGTGTCCAAACCCCGGCGCCTCGGTCGAGCGCGCGCCCAGGTGGCACCTCTCTCCTTGCGGCCGCCTTCGGCATCGTCGCCCTCGCCGGTGTGGTCGCGCCGGCCACGGCATCAGCCGCTGGCAAGTCCCCCACCGTCGTCCGCGCCGCGCTGGCATCCGGGAAGATCAATCACATCCTCGTGATCGAGCTCGAGAACGAGGGCTACAACGCCACCTTCGGCGCGGGCTCCCCCGCGACGTACCTCAACGGCACATTGCGGCCGAAGGGCGAACTGCTGCAGAACTACTACGCCACCGGCCACGACAGCCTCGACAACTACATCGCTCAGGTCTCCGGTCAGGCTCCGACCGAGGATACGCAAGCCGATTGCGCGGACAACGGCTTCGCGTTCGCCAACGTCGCGCCGGGCACGCCCGACGCCAACCAGCGAACCAACCCGGGGCAGGTGGACGGCGAGGGCTGTGTGTACCCGGCGTCGGTGAAGACGATCGCGTCGCAGCTCGACGCCAAGTACCCGCCCAACAAGACCACGCATGTGGCCGCCTGGCGCGCCTACGAGCAGGACATGGGCAACACGCCGGCGCGAGATGGCGGCATGCCCGACCAGACCGGCGGCACCGACTGCGCACACCCGAGCATCGGGGCGACCGACACGGCCGAGGTGGCCACACCGACCGACCAGTACACGACACGGCACAACCCTTTCGTCTGGTTCCATTCGATCATCGACAACACGGCCGAATGCAATGCCAACGTCGTCCCACTCGGGACGCTCGGCGCCGACGGCACACCCTCGCCGACGGGCCATCTTGCCGAGGACCTGCGCAGCGAGAGGACGACGCCCGCGTTTTGGCTTCATCACGCCGAACCTGTGCGACGACGGCCACGACGGCACCTGCGCCGGTCCCAACAGTACGGGCGGGCACGCCGGTGGCCTCACGGGGGCCGACGAGTTCCTGCGCGCATGGATGCCGCTCATCCTGGGCTCGCCCGCCTACGAGCACGGCGACATGCTCGTCGTGATCACGTTCGACGAGTCCGATGTCGGCGGTCCCGATGACGCGACGGCCTGCTGCAACGAGCAGCCGGGTCCCAACACGCACGCACCGGGCAACGCCGGCGACTCGGCGGACAGCGAGGCGCCCGGCGGCGGGCAGATCGGTGCCCTCTTGTTGAACCCCAAGTACGTCGTGGCCGGCTCGACCGACACGACCGGCTCGTACAACCACTACTCGGCGCTGCGCAGCTACGAGGACCTGCTCGGCCTGACGACTGGCGGGCGCCGACGGCGAAGGCCACCTCGGTTTCGCCGCCGCCAAGGGCCTCGCCCCCTTCGGGACCGACGTCTTCCCGGCCAGGCTCAGCGGGGCGCACTGAGGGAGACGCGGACGCCCGACCGGCGCCGATGCGATGGGCTCACTCCACCCGGCGCAACGAGGACTTGTAGAGCGCCGACGTTGGCGACGTACACGGCGGCCGACAGCCGGATCATGGCGACGTCGGAACGCCCCTCGAGGATCTTGGCCGGGACCCCGAGGGCCAGGGCGCCCGGTGGCACGACCATGTTGTCCGGGACCACCGCGTTGGCGCCGACCGTGGCGCCCCGGCTCACGACGGCCCAGTGCAGCACGACGCTGCCCGACCCGGCCAGCGAGTCGTCCTCGAGCGTGCAGCCCTCCAGATGGGTCAGATGCCCGACGACGCAGCCGTTGCCGATCTGCGTGGGGAACCCGGGTCCGGCGTGGATGACCGTGCCGTCCTGAATGGACGACCCCGAGCCGATCGTGATCGTCCCGTAGTCACCGCGGAGTACCGCCGTGGGCCACACGCTCGACTCGGAGCCGATCGTCACGTTGCCGATGACGACGGCGTCGGGATGGACGTAGGCACCCTCGTCGATGCGCGGTGCGACGCCGTCGAGCTCGTAGAGGGGCATACGTCGGGACGCTACACGTGGCCGGCGATCCAGGTCACACCCTGATACCCGCGGTAGCCCAGGTAGATGACGCTCGCGACCAGCATGGCCTTGAAGTACCACGGGATGGGCTCGCGCTCTTGTTCGGCCAGGATCGTCCCGCAGGTCGGGCACTCCCCTTCTTCACCCAGGTCCTCGTCTTCGACGAGCGCGTCGCACTCCTCGCACCACGCCATCAGGTGCGCTGCATTCTCACTTGCCCCCGATCCGCACCCGCAACTTGAGAGGGGTCGGGCCGAAATCGAACGCCTCCCGGAGACCACGCTCAATGTAGCGAAGGTAGGTCTGGGGGAGCCGTCCGCTCGCGAAGAGCGTGAACGTCGGTGGGTCGATGGCCCCTTGCACCGCGTAGCGGATCCGCGCCCGGGGGGCCGCCTGACGCAGCTGCAGCTCTTGCATCGCCCGGTTGAGGGCGCCCGTCGGCACGCGCTGGTGGTACGCCGTGACGGCCTCTCGGATCGCGGGAAGGATGCGCTGCACGCCCTTTCCCGAGCGCGCCGAGATCTTGAGCACGGGTGCCGCGCCGAGGAAGGCCAGTCGGTCTCCCACCCCGGCCAGGACGTCGTCGCGCTCGTCGATTCGCACCAGGTCCCACTTGTTGAGGGCCACCAGGGCGGGACAGCCCGAGACTCCGATGCGTTCGGCCAGGCGTTGGTCCTGGTGCGACGCGCCCACCGTGGCGTCGATGACCAGAATCGCGATGTCGGCCCGCTCCAACGCCCGCAGGGCGCGCATGGTGGCGTGCTGCTCGGTCCCGCGGTCGGTCTTTGAGGGACGGCGCAGGCCGGCCGTGTCGATGAAGCACACCGGGCCGTCGGGCGTCTCGACCACCGTGTCGATGGCATCGCGCGTCGTGCCGGGCAGGTCGTGCACGATCGAGCGTTCCTCGCCGAGGAGCCGGTTGAAGAGCGTCGACTTGCCGACATTGGGGCGCCCGATGATGGCGACGCGCGGCGCGACGTCGCCACCAGGCGCAGGCCTGCCGGACTCGTCTGCCAGCGCTGCGCCGTCCGCGTCCCCGTTCCGCTGTGGTGCGGGCAACAGGCCGACGACCTCGTCGAGCAGGTCGCCCGTTCCGCGTCCGTGCAGGGCGCTGACGGGGAACGGGTCTCCGACCCCGAGTGCGACGAAGTCCCACGCGGCACCCTCGCGGTTGACGTCGTCGACCTTGTTGACGACGAGCCGGACGGGCGGCCCGGCGCGCCGGATGATCCTTGCCGCCGCGAGGTCCTCCTCGGTGACACCCGTCGTCACATCGACCACCATCAAGACGACGTCGGCGTCGGCGAGGGCGCGCTCGACCTGCGCGCTCACCTTGGCCTCGAGGACATCCCCACCGGCGAGCCAGCCGCCGGTGTCCATGACCGAAAACGGCACGCCGGCCCACTCCGCGTCGAGCACCTTGCGGTCGCGGGTCACGCCCTGCTCCTCCTCGACGACGGCGGCCCGTGTCCCCACAATGCGGTTCACGAGCGAGGACTTGCCGACGTTGGGGCGGCCGGCGACCACCACCATCGGACTCACGACGCGCACGTGGGGCGGAACGACGTGCCGTCGAGCGCGCGGCGGAGCGAGGCGCCGTCGGTCGGGACGACTTCGACGGCACGCGGCAGGTCGGCCAACGTCAACCCGTCGAGGAAGCGGCCCTCGTTGAGGCACGCGTCCGGCAGCAGACACCGCTGCTCGGCCCCGATGGCCGCCAGCGCCACGCCCAGGTCCGCACCGGTGAGCAGGCCGGCCACCCCGATGTTGCCCCCGAAGAAGTCGTTGGCCACGGGACGCAGCGTGACGTCCGGGCGCGGGTGCCACTCGACGAGTGGAGCGAGGACGTGGGCGCCGTAGGTGCCGGTGAGGATCGTGACGGGACGGGCGTCCTCCCCCGCTGGTGCGGTCGCCAGGCGAGGTGCGCGGTAACCCTCGGCTGGCGCCGAGTCGACCGAAGAAAAGAATCCATGGCGCACGCCGCCCGGTCCACGTTTCTCGGGGCGCACGAACGCATCGACAAAGGCCCGGGCCATCCCGATGCCGTTCTCGTGCTGGGGGTAGCCGTCGTAGTGGCGTGCCGGTGGCACGTCCCGTCCGGCCACGAGGTAGTACTCGTCGGCCGCGAAGACCATGCGCCGGCCCAGCGCTCGGCGAAAGATCTGCTGCCAGTCGTGAATCGTGTCGAGCACCCGTGCCGCCTCGCCCTGGGTGTGCGGCCGCATGTCGGGCTCGTTGGAGTACTGGCTCACGCCCAGCGGGACGGCGCCGACACTCGCGAGTCGGGGGAACCGGTCCAAGATTCCGGCCAGCGTGTCCTCGAGCGCGGGGCCGTCGTTGATGCCGGGGCAGACGACGATCTGGCCGTGCACTTCGATCCCGCCATCGAGCAGCACGCCGAGCCAGCGCAGGCTCGTCGCGCCCTTGGGGTTGCGCAGCATCTGTGCGCGCAGCTCGGGGTCGGTCGCGTGGATGGAGACGAAGAGCGGTCCCAGGCGCTCGGTCAGGATGCGCTCCGCGTCGAGTTCGGTAAAGCGCGTCAGCGTCGTGAAATTGCCGTAGAGGAACGACAGGCGGTAGTCGTCGTCCTTGAGGTAGAGGCTTCGCCGCATGCCTTTGGGCAACTGGTAGATGAAGCAGAACGCGCAATGGTTGTCACACGTCCGGATGCGGTCGAAGACAGCCGAAGAGACCTCGACGCCCAGTGGTTCGCCGGACGCCTTGTCCACCCGGACCTGGCGTCCCAGCGGTGACCCGGCGCGCCGGACCACGACGCTGAAGTCCTCGGCGTCGGTCAGGCGCTGGAAATCGATGACGTCGCGCGGCTCGTGCCCGTCAATGCTGAGGAGCTCGTCGCCCACAGCCAATCCGGCCCGGGCTGCCGGCGACGCCGCGGCGACCGAAGTCACCGTGGGAGCTGACATGGGCTTAAGAGTACTGCCGATAACCTGGACTTTGTGCCCGGAGTCGACCGAGTGATGCTGGCGGCACCGCGGGGCTTCTGTGCCGGCGTCGAAAAGGCGATCAAGGCGCTGGCCTGGATGGTGCGGGTCTTCGACCCACCGGTGTACTGCTACCACGAGATCGTCCACAACCGCCATGTCGTCGAGCGCTTTCGTGCCCAGGGCGTCGTCTTCGTCGACGACGTCAGCGAGGTACCACCCGGCGCGCCGCTCATGTTGAGCGCCCACGGCTCCGCGCCCGAGGTGGTGGACGCAGCCCGCTCGCGCGGCGGTGTGGTCGTCGACGCAGTGTGCCCGCTCGTCACCAAAGTGCACCACGAGCTCAAGGTGCGCAGTCGCAAGGGCTACACCGTCTTGTACGTCGGCCATGCGGGCCACGAGGAGGCGGTGGGCACCATGGCCGTCGCTCCCGAGTCCGTCCGCCTCCTCGAGCGCGAGGAGGACCTCGATGCGCTGGACGGCATGGGCTCATCGGACGCACCGGTGGCACTCCTCGCCCAGACCACGCTGAGCCACGACGAGTGGCGCGGCCTCATGGAGGCAGCCCGCCGGCGCTTCCCCGACCTGTGGATGCCCAACCGCAGCGACCTCTGCTTCGCCACCACGAACCGGCAGGCCGCCCTGAAGGCCATCGCCTCGGAGGCCGACGCCGTCGTGGTGATCGGCTCCGCCAATTCCTCGAATACCGTTGCCTTGGAGAAGGTGGCCCGCGCCGGCGGCTGCCCGCGGGTGCTGCGTATCAACGAAGCAGATGAGCTCCCGAGCGACCTCTCGGGCACCGTCGGCGTCACGGCGGGCGCGTCGGCGCCCGAGGAGCTGGTCGAGGCGGTGATCGACCGCCTCGCACCGGCGGACGGCGTGACCGAGGTCACGGTCACCACCGAGGACGAATACTTCCCGCCGCCGCCCGAGCTACGCGAGCTCCTGCGCGCCGTCGGCGCCACCCTGGGCCTCCTCGCCGCCCAGCCCATGCCCCAGCGGACGGATCCGGCGGCCCAGGACCGCGCCGTCTCAGCTGCCGATGTGCTCGACCTACTGGCCTCATGAGCAGGCACGGTGCGATAATCAGATCATGACGTTCACCCGGATGGACGAGTCCACTAAGGAACAGTGGCAGCACATCATCGTCGAGTCGATGGAGCACCAGCCCCGCGTGGCTGATCGCGTGCTGTCGATGCTGGCCTCGCTCGAGGACATCACCGACGGATTCGAAGTCGACCAGCTAGTCCACTCGTTGCAGACGGCCACGCGCGCCGAGGAGGCTGGCGCCTCCGACGAGGTGGTGGTCGCCTCACTGTGTCATGACATCGGAAAGGCCGTCTCGGTCATGAATCACCCGCACATCGCGGCCGAGATCCTGCGGGCCTACGTGAGCGACGACACGTACCACATGATCTGGGCGCACCAGGACTTCCAGGGCAAGCACTACTACGAGTACCTGGGCCAGGATCCCGACGCCCGCGACAAGTACGAGGGCGAGCCCTGGTACGGGCTGGCCGAGCAGTTCGCCGACGAGTGGGACCAGACCAGCTTCGACCCCGACTACCCCACCAAGCCGCTCTCGCACTTCGAACCTCTGGTTCGCCAGCTCTTCGCCACGCCGCGGTCGCTTTGACCGCGCGCCGGGGTGCCACCTCGGGCGCCAGCATCCACACCGACCCCGGACGCGCGGCGTCGCGTCATCGAAGCGTCCCGGCGCGAGTTCGACACGCGCTATCCAGACCTGAAGCTCTCCCCCGTCGTCGGGCTCATCTGCGCGTACGAGGAAGAGGCCAACATCGGGGCGGTGCTCGCGGCGATGCCGACGGAGGCGTGTGGGCTCGCGGTGACCACGCTCGTGGTGGTCGACGGCGGCAGCGACCGCACCGACGAGGTCGCCAAGGAGTCGGGCGCGGTGACCTTCGTGCTGAGCGAGAACCTCGGGCACGGCTATGCGCTGCGGGTGGGGTACGCGCTGTGCAGTGAGCTGGGGGCGCAGTACGTCGTCACCCTCGACGCCGACGGCCAGAACGACCCCGGCGAGATCCCGGTCATGCTCCAGCCCCTCGTCGACGACGAGGCCGACTTCGTCGTGGCCTCGCGGGTGCTCGGCCAGGACACCACGACGGACCGCTTCCGCAAGGCCGGCGTCCGGGTGTTCTCCCGGCTCATGAGTGCCATGGGCCACACCACGCTGACGGACACCTCCAACGGGTACCGGGCGCTGCGGGTCAGCATGCTCGACGACGTGGCGTACCGCCTTGTCCAGCCCCAGTACCAGACCGCCGAGCTCTTGATCATCGCCATGAAGCGCGGCTGGCGGGTCACCGAACGGCCGACCGTGTGGCTTCCCCGGAGCTCCGGCACGACCAAGAAGGGGAAGAACTGGCTCTTCGGGTTCCGCTACGGGCGAGTCGTCGTCGGCACGTGGTGGAAGGTCCGCAAGGAGCCGCGACACGGCTGACGCCAGAGGGGTCGGCCGCCCGGAGCTCGCAGAATTCGGCCGAGACCCCCGCTGTTGTGTCCGCGTTGACGCCCCGCGTACCGACGGAGTGCCCAGAGCGACAAGAATGGGACCAGCCACCGTCCATTGTCTGAGCGAGAGGCAGCCATGCACATGCGATTTCAACGTGGCGCGACAAGACCCCGGAGAGCGGACCACCGGAGAAGCGCTCCGTGCACGTCCTGAGCGACGAGCAAGACCTGCGGGCAGCCCTGCAGCGAGCCGCCGAGTACGACCAGCGGACCGCCGACCTACTGCTGAGCCGATCCGCCCATTATCGGTCCCTGCTGGCCGACGCCCCCGAACCCACGGCCGCGGCGGACTAGGCCGCTCCGACCGGCCTCGGGGCGACCGCACCGCCGGTCGCGCGCGGCCTCAGTACCGGCCGGTCCTCGCCCTGGCCTCGTCGTAGACGGCCTGCAGCCGGGGCACCAGCTCCTCGGTGGTGGCGTGCACGGCCGAGCGGGACACCCGCCCGCCCCCGGTCCGGGCCGGCGGCGGCGAGCGCGGGGCCGACCACCACCTGGATCGTCCGCGGCTTGGGCAGCGCACTGCCCTTCGGCATGGCGAGGTCCGAGCCCCCGATGCCGACGGGCACGATGGGCGCCCCGGTGCGGGCGGACAAGAAGGCCGCCCCCTCCATGAGATCCTCGATCACCGGGCCCTCGCGCCGGGTTCCCTCGGGGAAGAGGACGAGGACCTGGCCCTGGCGCAGCACCTCCTCGGCGCGCTGGAGCGCTTCGCGATCGGCCGACTCGCGGTGGACGGGAAAGGCGCCGACGCTGAGCAGCAGCTTGCCGAGCCACTTGTTCTCCCACATCTCGTCCTTGGTCATGAAGAAGAGCTTGCGGTCGGTGCAAAAGGCGGTGAATCCGAAGTCGGCGAAGGAGCGGTGCACCGGGGCCAGGATCACCGGGCCGCTCTCGGGCACGTGCTCGGCGCCCGTGACCTTGGGTCGGAACCATGCCCACAGCGCAGTGACGAAGATCATGCGCTCGCTGCGGTAGAGCGCGGTGCGCCCGCGGGTCCACCGCGAAGACCTGGTGCCGGCCCGGTGCCGGCGGCGCCGTTTCGCTCACAGCCATGACAACACCTCCGCGACCACATCTTTCACCGAACGGCCGGTCGTATCGAGCAGGTGGGCATCCTCGGCCTGGCGCAAAGGGGATGCGTCTCGGGTCGAGTCGATGCGATCCCGCCGCGCCACCCAGTCTGGTGCCTCGTCGTGCCGGCGCCGGGCCCGCTCCTCGGCCGACGCCGTGAGATACACCTTCAGCTCGGCGTCGGGGAACACGACCGACCCGATGTCGCGCCCCTCGACCACACCCCCGCCGTGCGCCTCGGCCCAGGCCCGCTGGCGCACGCACCAGCTGGCGCCGGACCTCGGGGTTGGCCGCCACGATGGAGACGGCGCGGCCGACCTCGGGCGAGCGGATGACGCCCGTCACGTCCTCGCCGTCGATGAGCACCTGCGGTCCGGCCTCGATCCGCGCCGCCTCGGCCAGCGCGGCCACCGCCGCCGCGTCGTCGGGTGCGATGCCGCGGGCGAGCGCCAGGGCGGCTACCGCCCGGTACATCGCTCCCGTATCGAGCCGTTCGACACCGAGGTGCCCGGCCACCGCGCGCGACACGGTCGACTTGCCGGCGCCGGCCGGGCCGTCGATGGCGACGAGCAGCGGCCGGGGCGCGTCGCGCCGCGCCGGACCGCCCGCGAGCCGTGCGAGGTCCGCCGCGAAGTCCGGGTAGCTGGTGGCGACCGCGGCGAACCCGGTGATCAGGCTGCGCTCGCCGGGCCGGGCGGCCAACGCCGCCACCGCGGCGGCCATGGCCATGCGGTGGTCTCCCTGGCTGTCGACGCGAGCGCCGCGCAGCGGCCCGCCCACACCGGTGATGGCGAGACGTGTCACCTTCGACCCGGGCCGAGGCGCCGAACGCCTCGACCAGCGACGCCACCGCAGCCAAGCGGTCGACCTCCTTCACCCGCAGCTCGCCCACGTCGGAGAAGACGGTGGTCCCCTCGGCCACCGCGGCGGCGACGGCCAGGGCGGGGACCTCGTCGAGCGAGGGGATCTCGCTGGCCTGCACCTGCGTCGCCGCGCAGAGGCCCGGAGGACGCCCGAATGGCGGTGGTGCCGGGTGCGTCGGGTATGAGGGTGACCCGCGCGCCCATGCGCTGGAGGACCGACACGTAGCCCAAGCCGCGCCGGGCCGCTGTAGACGTCGGTCACCTCGACCTCGCTGCCCGGCGACCACGCTGCCGGCCACGACGAAGAAGGCCGACTGGGACGGGTCCCCGGGCACGACGCGGTCGACGGGCCGCAGCGCCGACGCCCGCACGGTGACGACGCGACCCTCACCCCAGGGCTCGACCGAGACGTCGGCCCCCGCATCGGCCAGCATCTCCTCCGTGTGCGTGCGCGTCGTCACGGCCTCGCGGACGACTGTGGTGCCACTGGCCGACAGCCGCGGCCAACAAGATGGCCGACTTCACCTGCGCGCTGGCGATCTTGGACGTCCAGTCGATCCCGTGCAGCGAGCCCCCGGTCACGCGCAGCGGCGGCCGGCAGCGCGCACCGCGGCCCTCGACCGTTGCGCCCATCGAGCGCGAGGGGCTCGGCCACGCGGTCCATGGGCCGGTTGGAGAGCGACTCGTCGCCGACCAGCTCGGTGTCCCAGTCGAAGCCCGCCACCAGGCCCGCCAAGAGCCGCATGGAGGTGCCCGAGTTCCCGCAGTCGAGCGGGGCGGCCGGGCGGTGCAGGCGTTCGCGCCCGCCGTGCAGCACCACCGAGCCGTCGGCTCGGCGCTCGACGCCCGCACCCATCGCCTCCACGGCGGCGAGGGATGCGGCCACGTCCGCCCCATCGGAGAGCCCGTGCACCTCCGAGCGCCCCTCCGCCAGGGCGCCGAAGAGCACGGCGCGGTGCGAGATCGACTTCTCTCCCGGAGTGCGCGTCGGTGCCGCGGCAGGGCACGCCGCCCGTGACCACGAGGATGCGCGGCGTGGTCATGACAGGTGGGCCGCCCGGCAGCGGTAGCCGTGCGCCTCGACCGAGGCGGCCAGCGAGTCGGCCTCCGCGCCGTCGACGACGAGGATGAGCACGCCGCGCGGGCCCTCGGCCGAGTGGGCGATCTCGATGTCGTAAATGCCGATGCCCGCGTCGGCGGCGAGCGAGGTGATCTCCGCCAGGACCCCGGCGCGGTCGGGCACCGGGATCCGGAGCTCGGCCAAGTGGTCCGGCCGGACGACCCGCGCCGGCAGGTTGCGCCGGGCTGCGCTGGCCTTCTCCAGCGCGTCGAGCAGCGCCCGGCGGTCCTGGGCGGCGATGCGCTCGCGCATGGCCGTGAGATCGGTGACGAGGGCGTCGAGCGCATCGACGATGGGGACCGCGTTCTCTGCGCAGATGTCGGGCCAGATCCCGGGATGGCCCGCGGCGACGCGGGTCATGTCGCGGAACCCGCCGGCGGCCAGCCGGAGCAACGCGCCGTCCTGTTCGGCTCCCGCGCTGGCGGCGTTCATCAGCGTCGCCGCGACGAGGTGCGGCACGTGCGAGACCACCGCGACGAGCCGGTCGTGGTCCGCCGCCGAGAGCACGAGCACGTCGGCGCCCAGGCTCAGCACGACGGTCTTCAGGCGATCGAAGGATTCGAGGTCGGTGACGGCCGTGGGCGTGAGGACCCAGACGGCTCCATCGAAGAGGTCCGGGTCGGCCCCGTGGAGCCCGATCTGCTCCGAGCCCGCCATCGGATGGCCGCCGATGAAGCGCGGGTGGTCGGCCGCCTCGACGATCGCCGTCTTGACTCCGCTGACGTCGCTCACCACCGCATCGGGCCGGCGCTCGGTCGTCGCGAGGATCCGGCGCACCTCGCCGGCCACCGCAGCGGCGGGCACGGCCACGAAGACCACCTCGGCGTCGGCGTCGTCACCGACGGCGTCGATCACACCAGCGGCCAGCGCATCGGCGGCCTGCGCCTCGTCAGCGTCGACCCCCGAGACGTGCCAACCCCGACGGCGCAGCCCGAGGGCGATGGAGCCCCCGATGAGCCCCGTCCCGACGACCAGCGCCCGGCGACCCGGCCCGGCCTCAGTCAGGGAGGTCATCGCGGAGCCCGTGGGCGCCGTGGAGGTAGACGTGGTGCATGTCCGCGCGGGACCGTGCCGTGTACACGTGCAGCAGCACGCGGACGCACAGGGGCATGGAACCGGGGACCGCGATTTCCGCGGCGCACAGCAAGGGCACCGCACCGAACCCGGCCTCGCGGAGGGCCGTCGCCGGGAACATGCTCGTCACGTCGGGCGTGGCCGTGAAGAGGATGCTGATGATGTCGTCCTCGCGCAGCTCGTTGCGGGTCATGATCTCGCGCAACAGCTCCTGGGTGCGCTCTGTCACCTGGGCGACCGTGTCCGCATCGACGGTCGTCGCCCCGCGCAGACCCCTGACCACGGGAGTGGGTGCCATGGTCGGTCACTCTACCGGGCGGCGCCTCGTCAGCCCGCTGGCCTGGGCCTCCGTAGGCCTCCGTAGGCCTCCGGTGCCCGACCGGTGCGTCACGAGC
The DNA here is from genome assembly GCA_963825965.1 of uncultured Acidimicrobiaceae bacterium. GTDB lineage: Bacteria > Actinomycetota > Acidimicrobiia > Acidimicrobiales > RAAP-2 > Bog-473. The sequence continues at coordinate 136,137 of CAWGUX010000010.1, read as the reverse complement.
CCGGCGATCCGCCGAGGCGATGGTCCCGGTGCCTCGTCACGGCGCCGGCCGCGGGCCTGCGGCGGCAGCCAGCGCGCGGACTTCGTCGGGCTTGAGCGCGCGCCACTCCCCCGGTCCCAATGTGGTGTCGCGCACAGGACCGATCCGCGTGCGCACCAGGCGCAGCACCCGGTGCCCGACGGCCTCACACATGCGGCGGACCTGGCGGTTCCGTCCTTCGTGGATCACGATACGCAGGACGCCCGGCGCCAGCACCCCCACCTCGGCCGGTGCGGTGAGGCCGTCGTCGAGCTCCACGCCTTGGCGAAGCGCGCGCAACGCGCCCGGTGCCGGCGTGCCACCGGCCACCTCGGCCACGTACTCCTTCGCGACGCCGTGGGACGGGTGCGTGAGCACCTGCGCCAGTGCGCCGTCGTTCGTCAGCACCAAGAGCCCCTCGGTGTGGCGGTCGAGGCGTCCGACCGGGAACACGCGTGGCTCGGCGGGCACCAGGGTCATGACAGTGCGGCGCCCCTGCGGGTCGTCGGCCGTGGTGATGACGTCGTCGGGCTTGTTCACGAGGTAGTAGACGAGGTCGGGTGCCACCGGCACCAGGACACCGTCGACCTCGACCCGCGCGGATGTGGTGTCGATGCGCCGTCCGAGGGCGGCCACCTCGCCGTCGACAGTGACCCGGCCCGCTGCGATGAGCTCCTCGCAGGCTCGCCGCGAGCCGAGACCGGCCCGGGCGAGGACCTTTTGCAGGCGCTCGCCCTCCCCCTCCTCAGGCGTCGTCGGAGCCCGACTCGACGCCGAGGCCGAGCGCGGACTGCAGGTCCCGCTCGAAGTCGCCTGCCACCTCGGGCCCGGGGAGGAAGTCCTCCACCGCCGGCAGCTGGTCCAGCGAGTCCAGCCCGAGACGCTCCAAGAAGAGGTCGGTCGTGGCGAACAGCGCGGGCTGGCCCGGCCCTTCGGCGTGACCGACTACCGCGATGTACCCGCGCTGTTCCAACAGGCGGGTCACCCCGTCAACGTTGACCCCGCGCAACGCCGAGATCTGTCCGCGCGACACGGGTTGGCGGTAGGCGACGATGGCCAGCGTCTCGAGCGCAGCAGTCGACAGGCGGTGCGACACCTCGCGGTTGGCAAAGCGCTCGACGTACGGGGCGAGGTCGGGGTGTGTCTGCAGGCGCGCCCCACCCGCGATGCGGGCCAGGACGAAGCCGCGTTGGTCGCGCTCGTACGTGCGCGCCAGCTCGTCGAGCGCCTCGTCGACCCGTTCGACCGGCTCCTCCACCAGCTCGGCCAGCAACCGTGGTGGCAAGGGTTCGACCGCCACCAACAAGATCGCCTCAATCGTGCGGCCCAGCTCAGCGTCTTCCACGTCGCTCAACCCCTCACCCTTCGTAGTCGTCGATCGCGTAGCCGCCGAGCTCGGCCAGGCCGCGGCCGCTCGCCACGCCGGCCATGTCGTCGGCGGGGACCCAGACGATGCGCAGCTCGCCGAACGTGCTCCCCTGGCCGAGGCTGACCCGGCCCATCTTGCACAGCTCGAGCAGCGCCAAGAAGCGCACGATGACGTCGATGCGGGACTGGCATCCGACGACCAGGTCGCGGAAGGTAGCGGCCCGCTCGGACTCGGGTGCGGCGATCAGATCCGCCACCGCCTCGGACACCGACACCGTGTCCACCGTGACGTGGGACAGGTCGACCCGGGGCACCGGGTGCTCGGCGGACCCGCGCAGGTACGCCTGGGCGATGTCCTGGGGCGTGACGCCCTCGAGGAGGTCCGGTGCGTGCACGGCGAAGTCGTCGTCGAGGCCGACCTCGCGCGGGATGGAGCGCGATGCCCGCTCGGCCAGCGCCACGAAGACGTCCGTGGCGGCGGCGTAGGCCCGGCACTCGAGCAGGCGGGCCAACAGCAGGTCGCGCTCCTCCCAGCCCACGTAGTCCTCGTCCTCCTCGTTGACGTCGGGACCGGGCAGCAGCCTCTGCGACTTGAGCTCAATCAGGATGGCCGCCAGCAACAGGAACTCCGACAGCTGGTTGACGTCGATCACGTCGCGCTGCTCGCTCAGCACCGACACGAAGGCGTCCACCACCGGGAGGAGGGGGATGTCGAGGACGTCGACCTCGTGCGAGGACACCAGGTGCAACAACAGGTCCATCGGTCCCTCGAAGACAGGGGTGGACACCGCGTAGGTCACCCACCGACGTTACCGAACCGCGCCGGGTAGGCGGCGCACCCCGGCCCGAGCCCCGACGGACGCCCTGGCCAGCGCCCGGGGGCGTCCCGGCGGCCCCTACCATGGCGCCGCATGAACAGGGTCCTCTCCGGCATCGCGCCCTCGGGCAGCTTCACCTTGGGGAACTATCTCGGGGCCCTGCGTCACTGGGTTTCGTTCCAAGACGGCCACGACGCCTTCTACTGCGTGGTCGACCTGCACGCGCTGACGACCGAGATCGACCCGGCCGACCTGCGGGCCAACACGCTCGACGCCGCCCTTAACCTCCTGGCCGTCGGGCTCGACCCCGAGCGTTGCACGCTGTTCATTCAGAGCCAGGTCCCCGAGCACACCCGCTTGACCTGGCTGCTCGAGTGCACGACCTCCATGGGCGAGCTGCGCCGCATGACCCAGTTCAAGGACAAGGGCCACGGCCAGGAGGCGGCCCGGGTCGGCCTCTTCACCTACCCGGTGCTGATGGCGGCCGACATTCTCCTCTACGACGCCGATGCCGTGCCCGTCGGCGACGACCAACGCCAGCACCTCGAGCTGGCCCGCGAGCTGGCCGTGCGCTTCAACAACCGTTACGGCGAGACCTTCACCGTCCCCGAGGCGGCCATCCCCGGCACCGGGGCGCGCGTGATGGACCTCCAGCACCCCGAACGCAAGATGTCCAAGTCCGCCGATTCGCCGCTCGGTACCATCGGGCTCCTCGACAGCGACGAGGACATCACGCGCAAGGTACGCCGTGCGGTCACCGACACCGACGGCGAGATGCGCTACGACCGGGCGGCCAAACCGGGCCTGGCCAACCTGCTCGACCTCCTGGCCGCGGCCACCGGGCGCACGCCCCAGGAGGTGGCGCAGGGCTACACGCGCTACGGCGACCTCAAGAACGACGTGGCCGCCGCACTGAGCGAGCTGCTCGGGCCGGTGCGCACGCGCCGCGCCGAGCTGGAGCGGGACCCGGCCTACGTCGACGGCGTGCTGGCGGCCGGTGCGGCGCACGCGCACGAGGTAGCGGCCGCGACGTACGCCCGCGCCGCCGATGCGACGGGCTTGCTGCCCGCGACCTGACTCAGACTCCGAGCACGCTCTCCCACCAGTTGTACAGGCGGTCGAAGAGCCACGTCAGCGGGCCGTGCGGGTAGAGGAAGAAATTCAAGAGCACCAGACCGAGCAGGATCGGCATGGTGTACTGGCGGTAGCGCAGGTAGGTGGGCCAGTAGCGCGCCGGCAAGAGACGCTCGAACAGAACGGAGCCGTCGAGTGGCGGCACCGGGATGAGGTTGAACGCGCACAAGCCCACGTTCACAAGGCTGGCGTAGAACACCACCTGGGCCGCGGTCGACCAATCCGGCAGGTAGCCCGTAGTGAGGCCCGAGCGGATGACGTGCACGAAGAGGACCCCGAAGATGGCGGCCAGCGCCGCGTTGACCGCGGGGCCCGACAGCGACACCAGCACGCCCTGGTTGCGCGGGCTCCGCAGCTTCGCCACGTTCACCGGCACGGGCTTTGCCCAGCCGAAGAACCCGACGGAGCCCAATGACAAGAGCGCGGGGACGAGCAGCGTGCCGACGGGATCGACGTGCGGAGCGGGATTGAGGGTCAGCCGGCCCGCGCGTTTCGCCGTGTCGTCACCGAACGCGTTGGCGACCACCCCGTGCGAGATCTCGTGCAAGATGATGGACGGCACCATCACGCAGAAGATGATGATCTCCTGCTCGGTGATGTTGTGGTGGACGACGAGCGCCACCACGAAGGCCGCGATGGCGAGCGACCACAGGGCGCGCTTGGTCCGTTGATCCATCGGGCGCCTCCCCGAGGAGGCGCCGGGCGTGCGCACCTAGTGCTTGGCGGCGTCGGCGATGCAGAGGCGGGCCGCCGGCTTGGCCTCGAGGCGGGCCGCCCCGATGGGCTTCCCGCACACCTCGCAATTGCCGTAGGTCCCGGCGTCGAGCCGCGCAATCGCCGCCTCGACCTCGTCGAGCGCCTCACGCAGCTCGGTGGCCAGCCGCCCGGCCTCGCCGCGCTCGGCGGTCACCTGGCTCGAGTCGGCGAAGTTCGAGTCGTAGCTGAGGCCGCTCCCCTCGTCGGCGAAGCCGAGCTCCTTCAACTGGGCCTGCAACCCCGCCTGCTCGTCCCGCAGCAGTGCGGCGAAATCGACGTCGGCGGTCTCGGCCGTGGGGGCCTCGTTCGGCATGGGGTCATGCTACGCGGTCCCTCCCCCCTCTGGCTCCCGCCCGCGGGTGGGCGCCCTCGTAGGCCCGGCGCAGGTGCTCGGGGGATACTTTGGTGTAGCGCTGCGTCGTGGCGATGGACGCGTGGCCCAAGAGCTCCTGGACGACCCGGACGTCGGCACCCCGGCTCAGCATGTGGGTGGCGCAGGAATGCCGCAGCACGTGCGGGCTCGCCTTCGCCTCGAGGCCCACCCGGGCTGCATACTTCTTGACCACCCCGAAGGCACCCACGCGGGTGAGGCGGCCCCCGCGGGCGTTGAGGAACACGGCCTGGGCGTCGCTGCGCCGGCGCCAGCGCGTCGGCACCACCAGTGGACGCCCCTGGCCCGACAACCAGTCCGCCACCGCGTCGCGCGCCATGCGCCCCAGCGGGACGAGGCGCTCCTTGTCGCCTTTCCCGAGCACGCGCACGAAGGCCAGGCCGGACGACTCCACGGCCTCGGCGACGTCGCCCAGATTGAGCCCGACGACCTCGCTCACCCGCGCGCCGGTGCCGTAGAGGAACTCGAGCAACGCGCGGTCGCGCAGCACCAGGGGACCGGTCCCGACCACCGCAGCCGAGCAGGCGCCCCGTCTCCTCCTCGCTCAGCGCCTTGGGCAACAAGTCGGTCACCGAGGTCGACGGCAGGTCGAGCGTCGGATCGTCTGTGCGCGCGCCCTCCTCCACCATGAAGCGGTGAAAGCCGCGCAGGCTCGACTGCGCCCGGGCCACCGACGACGCACCGTGGGTCCGGCGCAACACAGCCAGGTACGCGGCGGCATCTGCCCCGGTCGCGGCGTCGATGCCGTGGCCGGTGCGCGCCTCGACGTCGCGCTGGTAGGCCACCAGGTCGCGCCGGTAGGCCTCGAGCGTGCGCGGCGAGCGTCCCCGCTCCACCTCGAGCCAGGACAAGAACTCCTCGGTGGCCCGCGGCAGCACCACCACGTGGTCCGTCGCCGTGCCCGCGCCCGCCTCCGCGCCCGCCTCCGCGACCGTCTCCGCGACCATGTCGGTGTCTGCGTCCGCGCCCGAATCCGCCGCCGCCGCCAGCGCCGCCGCCAACCTCGGCGCCAGCCGGGCTCACGCCGTGCGCCCCTTCGCGGCGAGCCGTGCCCGGGCCAGGTACAGCCCGAGCACGGTCGTCTCGTCCTTGAGCACGCCCTCGGCCATCAGGTCCTCGAGGTCGGCCAGGCCGATGCGCTCGGTCGTCATGTACCCCTCCTCGACGCCGTCGGGCCGGCTGGCCACCGCACGCAGACCGGTCGCCAGATAGATCATCGTGTGCTGGTCGCTCACGCCGGGCGTGTTCCAGACGCCGACCAGCAGCTCCCACTGTGCCGCTTCGAGGCCCGCCTCCTCGACCAGCTCGCGCCGCGCCGTGTCCTCGGGCGCCTCGCCGTCCCGGTCGCGGGTCCCGGCGGGGATCTCGAGCACCATGGCATCGACCGCGGCGCGGTACTGGCGCACCAAGGTGACCGTGCCGTCGTCGTGGGCCGGGACCACGGTCACTGCACCGGGGTGGCGGATGACGACGCGCTCGAAGGGCGTGCCGGCGGGGTCGAGCGAGGTGCACGCGGTCCACCCGGAACAGCCAGGCCCGCAGGAGCTCCTCCTCCGAGACGCGGCGGAAGCCCGGCACCGGCGCGTGCGGCCTAGGTGACGGCGTCGAGGTCGAGCAGGTGCGGCTCGCGGCCCTCGGCCCGCTCGAGCGCGGCCCCGACGAGATCGCGGAAGAGCGGGTGGGCGCGGTCGGGCCGACTCTTGAACTCGGGGTGTGCCTGGGTGGCCACCCAGTAGGGGTGGTCCGCCAGCTCGACGAACTCGACCAGGCGGCCGTCGGGCGAATTGCCCGAGCAGACAAGCCCCACCGCCTCGAGCCTCGCCTTGTAGCGGTTGTTGAACTCGAAGCGGTGCCGGTGACGCTCGGTGACCGCGAGGGTGCCGTAGGCCTCGGCCACCTTGGAGCCCGGCACCAGCACGGCCTGGTACGAGCCGAGCCGCATGGTCCCACCCTTGTCGGTGACCTCGGCCTGGTCCGGCATGAGGTCGATGACCGTGTGCGGCGAGAGGCTGTCGAACTCGCGCGAGTTCGCCCCCTCCAACGCCGGCCCGGTCACGCGCCACCGAGATCACCATCACGTGCAGACCGAGGCACAGCCCCAGGCACGGGATGCCGTGGTCGCGCGAGTACCCGGCCGCGGCGACCATGCCCTCAATGCCCCGCTCGCCGAAGCCGCCCGGGATCACGATGGCGTCGAGGCCGCGCAGCCGGTCGGTGGCCAGCAGGCCCGGCACCAGCTCGGCGTCGATCCAGTCGAGCTCGACGTCGGCTCCGTGGTGGAAGCCCGGCGTGGCGCAGTGCCTCGACCACCGACATGTAGGCGTCGGGCATGTTCACGTACTTGCCGACGATGCCGATGCGGACCCGGCGCGAGAGGGAATCGACGCGCGCGACGAGCGCCTCCCACTCCGAGATGTCGACGCGGTGCGACGCGTCGTCGATCCCGAGCGTGCGGCAGATGTAGGTGTCGAGGCCCTGCTCGTGCAGGACGAGCGGGATCTCGTAGATGCTCGGCGCGTCCACCGCGGAGATCACGGCGTCGATGGGCACGTCGCACTGCAGCGAGATCTTGCGCTTCAGGCCCTCGGAGATCGGCTTGTCGCTGCGGCAGACGATCACGTCGGGCTGAATCCCTCGGCTGCGCAGCTCGGTCACCGAGTGCTGGGTCGGCTTGGTCTTCTGCTCGCCCGAGACGAGGTAGGGCACCAGCGTGAGGTGGACGTAGCAGACGTTGTCGCGGCCGATGTCCCGGCGGAACTGCCGGATCGCCTCGATGAAGGGCACGATCTCGATGTCGCCCACCGTGCCGCCGATCTCGACGATGACGATGTCGACGTCCTCGTCGGCCAGGCGCCGGATGCGGTCCTTGATCTCGTCGGTGACGTGCGGGATGACCTGGACGGTGCGCCCGAGGAAGTCGCCCCGGCGCTCCTTCTCGATCACCGAGCGGTAGATGCCCCCGGTCGTCGTGTTGGAACGCTTCGAGAGGCTCTCGTCGATGAAGCGCTCGTAGTGGCCGAGGTCGAGGTCGGTCTCGCCGCCGTCCTCGGTGACGAACACCTCGCCGTGCTCGCCGGGGTTCATGGTGCCCGGGTCGACGTTGATGTACGGGTCGAGCTTGCACATCGTGACCCGCAGGCCACGGCACTTGAGGAGCCGGCCGAGCGACGAGGCGGTGAGCCCCTTGCCGAGGGAGCTCGAGACTCCGCCGGTGACGAAGATGAACTTGCTCACGCCGACCTCACGCCGAGCGACACGACGTCACGCGGCGCGTCAGATGATCGGTGCACCTGACCACGATAGTCGAACGCTGCGCGAACGCATGGTGGACTACCCCCCGCCGCTCGCGCCGAGCAGCTCGCGGGCGTGCGCGCGGGCGGCGTCGCTGCCGGGATGCCCCGAGAGCATGCGCGAGAGCTCGGTGACGCGCTCCTCGCCGTCGACCGCCGTTGCGCTGGTGACGGTGCGGCCCTTCAACGCGCGCTTGACCACGCTGTATGTGCGCGTCGGCCTGCGAGGCCACCTGGGCCAGGTGCGTCACCACGAGCACCTGGCGCTCGCCGCGCCACCTCGTGCAGCGCGTCCCCGAGGGCCAGCGCGGCCGCGCCGCCCACGCCCGCGTCGACCTCGTCGAAGACCATGCGTCTGCGGGCCGCCCAGGCCCACCAGGCGGATGGCCAGCATCGCCCGGGCCAGCTCGCCGCCCGAGGCGGCCCGGGCCAGGGGCTGCACCGGCTCGCCCACGTTGGGCCCGAGCAACAGCTCGACCGGTTCGCCGGTGCCCGTCGGTGCGACGGCCACCTCGACGCGGGCGCCCGGCATGGCCAGAGCGCCCAGCCGCTCCCCCACCGCGTCGCCGAAGGCGCCGGCGGCGCGGGCCCGCACGGCGCGCACCGCGGCCTCGGCCTCGGCCAGCTCGGCGGCGCGCTCCTCGCGCTCGGCCTGGAGCCGGGCCGCCTCGCCCTCGGCGTCCTCGAGCACGGCCAGCCGCGCCGCACCCTCGGCGCCGTACGCCATGACGGCGCCGAGGTCGGCGCCGTACTTGCGCCGCAGCTCGCCCAGGAGGCGCCGGCGCTCCTGCACCCCGGCCAGCCGGGCGGGATCGTCCTGCCACGCCTCCACCTCGTCGCGCAGCGAGCGGGCCACGTCGGAGACCTCGACCGCGACCGTCGCCAGGCGCTCGCGGTAGGCGTCGAAGGCCTCGTGCCCGCCGAGCGCGGCCGCCGCGTGCCCGAGCTGGTCTAGCGCACCCCCGTCACCGACCGCGGGCTCGAGCTCCTCCACCGCGCCGAGCGCCGCCTCGCGGTAGGCCGCGGCGTCGGCCAGACGGTCCTCCTCGCGACGCAAGCGCGGCGTCCTCGTCGGGGTCTTCGAGGCGGGCCTCCGCGATCTCGTCGACCTGGTAGCGCAGGACGTCGGCCTCGCGGGCGCGCTGCTGCGCGTCGCCCCCCAGCGCGCCGAGCGCGTCGTCGAGCGAGCGCAACTGGCTGCGCAGGGCACGCACGCGGCTGACGTCGGTGCCGGCGTAGGCGTCGAGCACGTCGCGCTGGGCTGCCGCGCGTGACGAGCGCGCGGTGCTCGTGCTGGCCGTGGATCTCGACCAGCTCGGCCGTGACCTCGCCCAGCACGCCCAGCGGGGCCATGCGCCCGTCTGACCCAGGCCCGCGAGCGGCCCTCGGCGGGGATGGAGCGGGCGAGGATCACCTCGCGGGTCGCGTCGCCCTCACGCACCTCGAAGCGGGCCTCGACGAACGCTTCGGGCGCACCGGCGCGGACCATGCCCGCATTGCCCCGGGCCCCGAGGAGGAGCTGGAGCGCCTCGACCACGAGGGTCTTGCCGGCGCCCGTCTCGCCCGTGAGGACCGTCATGCCCGGTCCGAAGGCGAGCGACAGGTCCTCAATGACCCCGAGGTCGCGCACGTGCAGGTCCGTCAGCACCGCACCACCTCAGCACCGGGCCGCCCCCGCCACCACGACGACCCTCACGACCCCCGGTCGGCCAGCAGCCGGAAGCGCAGGATGCCGCCGAAGGTCTGCGGCTCGTTGCGCACGACGCGCACGGGATGGGCCGCCACCGTGCAGCGGATGGTGGCGCCGGGCTCCAGGCGTCCGATCTCCGCGCCGTCGATCACCAGCACGCCGGCGCGGTCGGGCGCGACCAGGACACCGACCTCCTGGCTGTCGGTCAGCACGAGGCTGCGGTCGAGGGAGAAGTGCGGCGCCACCGGCGTCATCACCATGGCGCGCAACGTGGGCGCCAGGATGGGCCCGCCGGCCGAGAGGTTGTACGCCGTCGAACCGGTCGGTGTGGCGATGATGAGGCCGTCGGCGGAGTAGGTGAGGATCTCCTCGCCGTCGACGGTCGTGGTGAGGCGCACGGTGTGGCCGAAGTCGATCTTCTCGATCACCACCTCGTTGAGCGCCAGCAAGGTCGTGACGTCGCCGACCGTCGCCTCCGCGGCTCCATCGGCGACCGAACGGTCGGCGATCGCCACCTCGAGCGCGCAGCGCTCCTCAATGACGGCTTTGCCCTCGAAGACCATGGTCAGTGCGTCGCGCACCTGGTCCGGCAGGAGGTCGGGCAGGTACCCGAGGCGGCCGAAGTTGACCCCGAGCACGGGCACGTCCGCCGCGGTGGCGAGGCGCACCACGCGCAAGAATGTGCCGTCGCCCCCCATGCTGACGGCCACCGTCGTGCCGGTCAGGTCGACGTCGGCCAGCGTCGGCCTCGCCCCCGGCCTCGCTCACGCGGTCGGGCCCGCTGAACTGCAAGATGCGCGCCGTGTCCCCCTGGCCGGTCAGCCACGTCGCCGTGTCGGTGGCCAGCGCCAGCGCGTCGGGACGGGCCGGGTGGACCAAGAACGTGACGGTCGCCATGCGCAGGCCGGGCCGCTCAGCCGGCCCGGGGGTCGGGCGGCAGGTGTCCGGCCGCCTCCGCCACGGCGGCGCGGAGCAGGGCGGCGGCCTCGGCGCCCGACGCACCCTTGCGGGCGTGCACGAGGAATTCGGCGTTGCCGGCCGCGCCGGTCAGGGGGGAGGCCATCGCTCCCATGATGCCGGTTCCGGCGGAGACGAGCGCGGACGCCACTCCCACCAGCGCGTCCTGCCACAGGGCGGGGTCACGCACGACGCCCTTGCCGCGGGAGACGGCGGCGCGGCCCACCTCGAACTGCGGCTTGACCAGGAGGACCAGGTCGGCGCCGGGGGCGGCCACCTCCCCGGCCAGGGCGGGGACCACGCTGCGCAGAGAGATGAAGGACAGGTCCGCCACGACGAGCGGGCACGGTTCGAACGACGGGTCGGCCGCCCGCACCACGCCGGGGTCGAGCGTGCGCGCGTTGACCCGCTCGAGGACGGTGACGCGCGCATCAGTGCGCAGCGAGGCATCGAGCTGGCCGTGCCCGACGTCGACCGCGTACACCTGCGCCGCGCCGTGCTGGAGGAGGCAGTCGGTGAAGCCGCCGGTGGAGGCACCCGCATCGAGGGCGCGCCGGCCCGCGACGGCGATCGGGAAGCGTTCGAGTGCGGCGGCGAGCTTCTGCCCGCCGCGGCTCACATAGGGCGACGGGGGCCCGAGCACGACGAGCGCCTCGTCGGCGGCCACCAGGCGTGCCGGCTTCTCGGCCGGCGCACCGGCGACGAGCACGGAGCCCGCCGCAATGGCCGCCTGGGCCTCCTGCCTGGTGGAGGCGAGTCCCCGGCGCACGAGCTCGGAGTCGAGCCGGCGGCGGGCCCCGCCGCTCAGCTGGCGGCTTTCTTCTCGCTCTTGTCGGGCGACGAGCCCGCAGGCTTGGCGCCGCGCGTGGGCGTCACGCTCTGGGCGGCGGCGCGGGCGCGGGTGGCCGTCTTGCCCGCCTGGTCGCGCACGCCCTGCGCGGTCTTGGTGGCCCGGCTGGTCGCGTCCTTGGTGACCTTGGTCGCCTGCGTGGTGACCTTGCTCGCCTGCTGGCTCGCCTGCTTGGACACCTTGGAGGCCTGCTTGCCGGCCTGGTTCGTCACGTCACGGGTGGTCTTGCGCCCGGCCTCGGCCGACTTCTTGAGGACGTCGGCCACCTGGTTGGCCAAGGACTCGAGCGACGTGCCGTCGATCTTCGACAGCTGGGCCGCCACCTCGTGGCGCACCAGGTCGAGGATCTGCTCGCTGCTCTTGCGGCTGCGCTCCACCAAGCTGTCCACCCACTCCTGTGCCTGCCCGCGCTGAATGTCCCCGGCGTTCACCAACTCTCGCACGATCTCCTCGGCTCGGCCACGGGTCACCTGCCCGAGCACGGAACCCGCATCGAGGTACTTGCGAATGCGCTCGTTGCTCGCCATTGCACAAGAGTATACAAAGTGCTAGCTCTCGAGCAAGCACTTCCGCCGCTGCCCTTTCAGGCCCCAGCGAGCGCCTCGTCGACCAGGCTGCGCAGGTCCTTGGCCGTGGCCGCCGCGCCGGTGTCCGCCGGACTCGCTCCCGGCGGGGTGACCCCGGACAGCACCAGGGCGAAGGGCACGCCGAGCTGCGCCGCCAGCGCGCCGTCGGTCGAGGGCCGGTCGCCCACCACGGTGCGCAGCTCCCCGGCGGGGGCCCGCGCCGCAATGGCCGCGGCCGTCGGCGGGTGCGGCTTGCCGGCCACCTCGGGGGTCGCTTCGCTCGCCGTCGCCACGGCGGCCAGCAGGGAGCCGGCGCCGGGCACCAGCCCGTCGGGCGTGGGGAAGGTCGCATCCTCGTTCGTCCCGACGAGGCGCGCGCCCGCCCGCACCGCGGCCGAGGCCCGGTCGAGCACGTCGTAGGTGAAGGTGCGCGCCAGGCCGACCACCACGGCGTCGGCGGGGCCCTCGGGCACGACCGTGACGCCGTGGTTCGTCAGCGCCTCGACGACACCGTCCTCCCCCACCACGAGTGCCGTGGAGCCGGGCGCGAGCATCCCCGCCGCGACGTCGGCGGAGCGCAGCAGGTCGGCGTCGTCCGCCGTGATGCCGCAGTGGGCCAGGCTGCGTTGCAACTGCGCCCGGGTCGGCGCCGAATTGTTGGTGGCGAAGAGGACGCGCACGCCGGTGCTGCGCAGGCGGGCCACCGCCTCGTCGCCGCCGGGGATCGGGCGCCCCGCCAGCCACACGACGCCATCGAGGTCGAGGACCCACGTCCCCCCCGACGGCGGCGGCCACATGGGCGGCGAGGCTACCCCTCGCCGTCGCTGACCACGGGCGGGTTCGCTGCCGGGTCGGTCCCGCTCGGTCGTCGGACTCCGGCGTCGGACCTCTGCGTCGGGTCTATGCGTCGCGTCCACGCGTCGGACCAGTGGTCCGACCAGGGCGCCCGGAAGGCGAGCGCCCGCGTGACGTCGCGCTGGGTCACGAGCCCGACGACGTGGCTACGTTCCGTGACCGGCAGGCGCGCCCGGTGCGCGGCAGCCATGACGCGCACCGCCTCCTCGACCGGCGCGTCCACGTCGAGGGCGAGCAGATCGTCGGCGTCGCCGAGCTCGGCGAGGAGGACCTCGGCGCGGATCGAGGCCTTTGGCCACCACCTTCGTCACGATGTCACGGCTGGTGACGGTCCCGGCCAGGCTGCCGTCGGCCTGGCACAGCGGCACCCGGTCCTCGCTGTGTGCTGCCAAATAGCAGGCGGCATCGGCGGCGGACTCGGTGGTCTGCAGCACCTCGATGTCCCCGTGCATGACATCTCGGACGGTCCTCATGACGACCTCCTCGGTGCGGCCCCGCGTGCGACGCGGTCCTCCCCTCCACCCTCTCGCGCTGCGGGCGCTCCGGCGGCAATGGCCCGGGGCAAATGAGGACGTGCGCTGGCATGCGCTGCGGCGTGGGCGCTGAGGACACGCCCACGAGCCCTTGCGGTGAGCCTCAGACGAACATATGTTCGTATGTGATGGAGCGACGCTACGAGCTCGAGACGCTGCGGCGCTCCCTGGCCATGCTCCGTCCCGGCGCCCCCGCCCTCGACCGCGAGCAAGCGATGGGCCTCGTGCGCGAGCTTCAGGACGTCGAGCGCCAAGTGCGAACGCTGCGCCAGGGGCTCGAGCAGCTCCTGGCCGAGTCGGGCTGAGTGGCCCGCGACGTGCTTCCGTCGCGTACTGCGGATGCAGGACGACCGGTGTCGAGCACCGGGGCCGGGCGTGCCCGAACCCTCAGCCCGGAGACGTAGCCCGGACTCTTAGGAGGCCTTGCGGCGTGCGGCCGGCTTTGCCCGCGCCGGCTGCTTGGCGGTCTTGGGTGCCTTCTTTGCCGCTGCGGCCGGACGGGCGGGCGCAGCCCGTTTGGCGGTTGACGCCTTCTTGGCCGTCCGCGCCGACTTGTCCGCCTTCTCTGGCTTCCCTCCGCCCGAGCGGGCGGCCGCCGCGATGCTCGCGTTCAGCGCCTCCATCAGATCGACGACCTTGGCGGGCGCCTCCTCGGCGGCCTGGATCACGATCTCGTGACCCTGGCGCTTCTCTTCAATCAGGGCCTCGACCTTCTCGCGATGCGTGTCGCGGTAGCGCGCCGGGTCCCAGTCGCTCTCCATCGACTCGATGAGCAGCTGGGCCATGGAGAGCTCGCGCTCGCTGACCTCGCCGGTGTCGGGCAGCTCGAGGTCACGCTCGGGGGAGCGGACCTCGTCGGAGAAGTACATCGTGTGCAGGGCCAGGGTGTCGTCATCGGGCCGCACGGCGACCAGGTACTCCTTGTTTCGCATGACCAAGGTGGCGATGGCGACCCGGCCGGTGTCGGCCATGGCCTGACGCAAGAGCGCGTACGCCTTGTCGGCGCCGGCGCCCTCGGGGGCCAGGTAGTAGCTCGAGCGGAAGTAGACCGGGTCGATGTCGGACTGCTCGACGAAGTCGGAGATCTCTATCTGGCGCGACTTCTTGGGTTCGGCCGACTCGAGCTCCTCCTCGCTCATGATCACGTACTCGCCGCCACCGAGATCGAACCCGCGCACGATCTGGTCCGGAGCGACCTCGTCGCCCGTGCGCTCGTTGATCTTCTTGTAGCGGATGCGGTCTGCGGTCCCTTCCTCGAACTGGTTGAAATGAATGCTCTTGTCCGACGTCGCCGGGTACAGGCCGACGGGGATGTTCACCAGTCCGAAACTGAGGGCCCCCTTCCAAATCGTGCGTGCCACGGGGAACAAATTACCAGCCCAGGGCCGGTCCACCACCTTGTTACAGCGTTTCGTCACACTGAATCTCATGGAGACCGGCGCATCGAGCGGCTTTGGCCCCGCCCTACTGGGCGGGTTGGCCGAGCTGGGCCCGGTCGACCCTTTCAGCGGCGATCTCAGCCTCGAGCTGGGCCTTTCGGTGTGGCTGCGCCGGAGCGGGGCCTCCCTCCTCGAAGCACGCGAACGCCTCTTCGAGGCCCGCCGGGCCATCCTGAGCGTTTGCGGCCTGGACCCGGCGACCGAGCCGGTCCCCCTGGTCGGCCGCTCCCCACGGGCCGACGCCCTCACACTGGCCGGCTACGTGGGCGATCTCCTGCGCCGGGCGGCCGCAGTGTCGGGCTGCAGCGTGCAGGTGGTGGCCGTGCGCGCCGTTGCCGCGCTCCCCGAGCGCCAGGACGAGGCGCTCGGCGCCTGACCCGGGGGCCCCGCGCGCTAGAAGCCGAAGCCGGCGATGATCAGGCCGTTCAGTCCGGCCGCCGCCATGCTCCCCATGTAGGGCGCGTCGCCGTAGGAGAAGACGTCGCCCCTCGCGGCGGCCACCCAGTACCCGCGGCCGTCGGCCGTCGGGAAGATCGCGGTGGCTGGGTTGTAGGTGTTGACGTAGCCGACCGGTGCGCCCATGTCGACGGCATCGCCGGCGGCGAAGACGGCGCCGTTGGAGTAGACGATCCAGTAGCCGCGCCCGTCTGGGGTGGCGACCGCGCTGACGACGGGCACCGACTCGGGCGGCGGCGAGCCATACCCGGGTGCGTCACCGAAGCCGTAGACGGCGCCCTTGTTGGTCACGAGCCAGTAGCCCCTGCCCGAACTGTCGGGCATGACGGCAACCGCTGTCCCGTAGCAGCCGCCGATACCGGGGCACGAGCCTTCGAAGTGCGCGTCGCCGAAAGCGAAGACGCCCCCGTCCGAGGCCACCATGAAGTACCCGTGGCCGGTACTGGAGGGCACCATGCCGACGATCGGCGCATCGAGGCTGTTGGGCAGCCCAGAGCCCGCGGGGTGCAGCCCGACCCCCGGGATGGAGCCATAGAAGGCCGAGTCGCCGAAGCTGAAGATCCCGCCGTCGGAGGCCACGAGCCAGTAGCCCTTGCGGTCCGCGGTCGGCGTGATGCCCACCACCGGACGCTGGAGGGGAATGCCGCCCATGGAGCCGTGGAACGAAGCGGAGCCGAACGAGAAGATGCCGCCGTCGGAGCCGACGAGCCAGTACCCGCGGGGGGCCGGGGCGACCGGGAAACTCTGCGCACTCCCTGTGCCAGGGAAGAAGTTCGTGCCTTGCGCCACGCTCGCTGTCAGCGAACAGGTGCCGAACAACACGAACGTCACCGTGTGCCCGTCCGGTCCGACGACACAGACGCCCGGCGAGTTGGACGTCAGGAAGGTGAAGCCGTCACCGTTCGTGCCGACGGATGCGTAGAAGCTGCCGAACTCCACTGCGTTGCCGGGGAAGTTGGTGACTACCGGTGAGGTCGGCGTGGCGCGGCCGACGCTGAACGACTGGGTGGTCCCGGTGCCGGGGCCGTATTGGGGCGTGGCCGCCACCACGGCCGTTAGCGAGCAGGTCCCTATTCCCACGTAGCTGACGGTGAGGTCGTCCGGCCCGACCGAGCAGACGCCGGGGGTGCTCGACGACACCGAAGTCGTGCCAGTCGTGTTGGTGCTCCCACCGACCACGGCCACGAAACCGCCGGCGTAGACGCCCCCGGCCGGAAGGTTCTCGACCGTCGGCGGGGTGGCGGCGGATTGGCCGATTACGAAGGATTGGACCGACCCGGTGGCCGCCTTGTAGTCGGTGCTGCTCGCGACTTGGGCAGTGAGCGAGCAGGTCCCCACGGTGATGTAGGTGACCGTTAAGCCGTTTGGCTCGACCGTGCAGACGGCGAGGGTGGTCGAGGCTACGGAAGGCACCCCGCTGTCGCCTGTCGTTGTGCTGACGGTGGCGGTAAAGCCCCCGTTGCCAAAGGTGTCTCCGTCCACCGGCAGGTTTGAGATGGTCGGAGCGGAGGGGGTGGCTCGTCCCACCGAGACGGTCTGAGCCGTGCCGATGCGGGACGCGTAATTCGTACCCCCGGCCACTGCGGCCGTGAGCGAGCAGGTTCCCACCCCGACGTACGACACGGTCAGCCCGTCGGGCCCGACGGTGCACACGCCGAGCGTGTTGGACGTCACGAAGACCATGCCGTCGCCGTTGGTCCCCACCGTGGCGATGAAGCTGGCGCCGAAGACGCCGCTGGACGGAAGGTCTGTGATGACCGGCGTTGTCGGGGTGGCCCTCCCGACCGAGAAGGTCTCGGGGCTCCCGACGCCCGAGGTGTAGTTCGTTCCCGTCCCGACCGACGCGGTCAGCGAGCACGTGCCGACGCCGACGAAGCTCACGGTCACGTTGTCCAAGCCGACCGTGCACACAGACGTCGTGTTCGAAGCGATCGAGCGGGCGCCGTCACCGTTCGTGCTGACCGAGGCCATAAAGCTGCCGCCAAAGACGGCTCCCGTCGGGAGATTGGAGATCGTTGGCGTGGACGGCGTGGCCTGACCGACCGCGAAGGTCTGAGGGCTCCCGACAGCAGAGGTGTAGTTCGTTCCCGTCCCGACTGCCGGGGTCAGCGAGCACGTGCCGACGCCGACGAAGCTCACGGTCACGTTGTCCAAGCCGACCGTGCACACAGACGTCGTGTTCGAAGCGACCGAGCGGGCGCCGTCCCCGTTCGTGCTGACCGAGGCCATAAAGCTGCCGCCAAAGACGGCTCCCGTCGGGAGATTGGAGATCGTTGGCGTGGACGGCGTGGCCTGACCGACCGCGAAGGTCTGAAGGCTCCCGACGGCAGAGGTGTAGTTCGTTCCCGTCCCGACTGCCGGGGTCAGCGAGCACGTGCCGACGCCGACGAAGCTCACGGTCACGTTGTCCAAGCCGACCGTGCACACAGACGTCGTGTTCGAAGCGACCGAGGTGAGGCCGTCCCCGTTCGTGCTGACCGAGGCGACGAAGCTGCCCCCAAAGACGGCTCCCGTCGGAAGGTTGGAGATCGTCGGCGTGGACGGCGTGGCCTGACCGACCGCGAAGGTCTGAGGGCTCCCGTCGGCCTGGTCATAGGTCGCGCTGGCGGCAACGTGGGCGGTCAGCGTGCACGAACCCACGCCGACGAAGTCAACGGTGAGGTTGTCGCCTTCGACCGTGCAGACCGACGTCGTGCTCGAGGTCACCGACGTCACGCCGTCGCTGTCGGTGCTCACCGACGACGTGAAGCTCCCGTCAAACACCGGGTTCACCGGGATGTTCGTGATAACGGGTGTCGTCGGGGTGATCTGTGCACCTGCCGAACCGGGGGGCAGGGTCAGGGCCAACGGGAGGGCCAACGCCATCGCTGTGACCACGCCGATCACCCGGATCCTCATGGTCTTCCGACCCTGCTTGCGGACAACCCGGCGCGCCGGCGGCCGAGACGCCCAATGAGAGGAGGTTGCCGTTCGACATCGAAGACCCCTGCGACGGCCCAGCAGGCGGAGGCCGCACACACCACTGCAGCGACCGTCCGATCACTCGCCCCGTCCCGGTCGCCCTGGCGGGCGCGGGGAACCATCAGGCTCGTTGGTTGTGAGGTCATCCGACTCCCTAGGCCACCCCGGAAAAGGTCACGCTAGCCCTCCCTACCCCACCGGTTGCATCCCCCCAGATCAACGAGCCAGAAGGCTCCGGACCGACGACATGTCTCGGCTTCGGTGCACAGCGGAGAGCCAGGACGGGGCGTCATCATGAGCCATGGCCACTCGACGACGGCGTCGGCTCGCCTGGACGGTCGTGGTCATCATCGTCGTCGTCGCGGCCCTCGCCGTGATCGGACCGTTCGTCTACATCCACTTCATTGAAGGCCCGGCGCCGCCGAAGCTCGCACTGCCGAAAGGGAGTCATACGACGACGACCGGGTCGGGCGCCGCGACGGCCAATTCGACCTCTGTCTCGGGCGTCTGGAACGTCGGTACCAGCTCGGTTGCGGGATACCGCGTCAACGAGGTCCTGATCGGACAGGACTCGACCGCGGTAGGGCGTACGACCAAGGTGTGGGGATCCATGACGCTTGACGGGACCACGGTGAGCAAGGGCACCGTCACCGTCGACATGGCCAGCGTGACCAGCGATCAGAGCGAGCGCAACGCACACTTCGACGGGCCCATCATGGACGTGGCGCGCTTCCCCACAGCGACGCTCACCCTCTCCTCCCCCATCAGCCTCGGATCGATCCCTTCTGACGGCGTCGCCAACCACTACGACGCGTCGGGACTGTTGAGCATGCACGGGGTGACGAAGTCAGTCACGTTCGCCGTCGCGGGGGAACGGCTCGCCGGCGCCATCGACGTGCTCGCCGACATCACGATCCCCTTCGCGGAGTGGGACATCGCAAACCCGAGCATCGGCGGCTTCGTCACGACCGCCAACACCGGAACGCTCGAGGTACTCCTCCACTTCACCCAGGGCGCCGGCAATCCGCCGTCGACATCGAGCGGTACAGGGCCCTCGGGTGGGAGCGGCGGGCCACCCACGGTACCGAGCACTACCGTCCCTCCGTTGACCGTGCCGTCCAGCTGACCGGTCGCGCCACCGTCCCCAAATGCGTGCGAAAGCTCGCAGTACGATGCACGCGGTGCTGTGGCCGTCGCGAGCGGAGGACGACCGGACCTCGAAGCAACGGGGCATTGAGACGAGGACGCTGATGTCGCTCCACCTCGAGGCCACCCGGAATGACATATGACGACCGCTGACCCGCACCTCGATCCCGGCGAGAACCGCCTCGCCCACCCACCATCGGGACTGTGGCGCCTGACCGGTTGGGGGCCCGCCCTCATCTCCTTCGTCGCCGCACTCGGCTACGGGCTCTACATCGCGCTCCGGACGTACGAGGTTGACCTTGGCGTCTACCTACGGCTCGGCGGCCGCTACATCTTCACCTCGCACCTGTACTCCATCGGGCTGCCGAACACGAGCCTTCTGTTCACCTATCCCCCCTTCGCCGCGTTGCTCTTCGCGCCCTGGCAGCGCGCGTTCACGACGGTGGCACCGGTCCAGACGGTGTGGACGATGGTCAACCTCGCCGCACTCCTCGGGTTGCTCGGCCTCTCGCTGCATCTCGTGCGACCGGATCTCCCTCGTCGCTCGGTGTGGCGCCTCGCGCTTGCGCTGAGCCTCCCCGCGCTGTTGCTGAACCCGGTCCTCATCACGATCGGCTTCGGGCAGGTGAACCTCGTCGTCGTCCTGCTGGTCATGTGGGATCTCCTGAGCGAACGACGTCTTGGGCGTTGGCAGGCTCCCATGGGCATCGCCACCGGCCTGGCCGCAGCCGTCAAGCTCACCCCGCTGCTGTTCGTGCCCTTCTTGCTTCTCACGAGGCGCTTTCGTGCCGCTCTCACCTGTGTGGTCACGTTCATCACGTGCGAGCTCATCACCTTCGTCGTCTCCCCGGCGTCATCGACGTCGTACTGGACCAAGGCCCTCTTCAGCCCAGGGCGAGCCGGAGACCTCTCAATCGTGGACAACCAGAACCTCTCCGCGGCACTCGACCGCCTGCACCATGCGATCATCCCCGGCGCCGTCCTGTTGCCGCTGCTGGCGCTGGCCGCAGCCGGAGGCCTCTGGCTGGCCGCCGTGGCGTACCGGCGCTCGTCACCGATGTTGGCCGTCCTCATTTGTGCGGGGACGGAACTCCTCGTGTCGCCGATCTCGTGGGCTCACCACATGGTCTGGGTCGTCCCGGCCATCTTGTGGCTCGCCCTGGCTCAGGACAGACCACGGCTGGGACGACCGAGTGCCGCGGGCATCGCCATCCTGTTCTGGTGCGCCCCGATCTGGTGGGTCCCCTACCAGCACACGAGGGATCTCCACCTGAATCCGTTTCAGCTTCTCGCCGGAAATTCCTTCTGCCTCGCCCTGGTGATCTCGCTCGCCGCCGCGACCTTCTTGGTGGTGCGCCGCTGCCGATCAGCGGCCGCGCCGGGCGCTGCTGCGCAACGGGCCGGCTGAACGTCCCCTGCGGATGGCAAGAAGGCGCTGCGGCAGTCCTTTGGTTCGCATCGGGCATCGGCGTACTACCCGCCCACAGCGCGGCGGGGACAGCGCAGCCGTCGAAGTTGTGCGGGCGTTGTCTTCCTTAGATCCGACTGGCTCTGTCGGACCAAGCCGGTCGACTGTCAGCATCGACTAGGGGCGGTGATGGGGCACGCGTTGTCGTCACCGCCCCCCTTTTTTGTTTAACCGTTCCTTCCGCCGCAATTCGTGGCGGAGCACAACACGGCCCGACGGATCGGCTGACGTCTCGTCGACTGGCTCTGTCGGCGGCGTCGAGTCCTTGGCCGCCAACAGCCTGACTGCGGCGGCGGCTCCCTGGTCCATCCGACTCAACGCATCCCCTCGTGGCTCGTCCGGCACCGCATTGCGCCGTTCGCCTCGGCTTGCGGGCGAGGAGCACTACCCCAACTTGCCCCAATGCGCTGCGATCAGGAGAAGCAGTCCGGCAAGGAAAAGAGCGAGGCCCGTGACGACACCCCTCGCCGTGCTCGCCTTTAGCTTGGGGCTTTCTGATGCGATCATCCAGACACCAGCCAACAGAATCAGCAGGAACCCGACTTCGGCGATGTGGGTGCTCGTAGCTTTATTGAGGGTGAGTAGCAGCGACATGGACCGGCATCTTCGACCATCGGGACCCGCGTCGCAAGCGCGAGCATCGGATCATCACGAACCGTCGGGTGAAACGGGAATCCCGACGTCTCGCAGGAAGTGAGCCGGCCTGACGCGTCTGTGCCTCTCGCTGATCGGTCGCGACCGCCCGTCACACCCCGAGCCCGAAGCGCAGGAACACGGGCACCACGAGCCTCGATGCCTCCTTGCGGGATCGCTCCGAGGCGACCGCACCGGCCCTCTCAGGAACCAGGATCCCAAGAACAAGGACTTGAAACCCGTCGGTTTCGGGGGATCTTCCGACCCTTGTGTGGCGGGACTTTACGCCCATCTCTGACAACGCCTGGACAACGGGGACAATCCTGACTCCAGACCGTGTTTCCGGCTCGTGGCCCTCCCGGTCACGGGGCGTTGCAGGGGCGTGCTGAGACGCTCCCGCGGAGGAGGTACACGATGGAGAACCGCAGACGAGCAACTCGGCACGTGGCCCGCTGGAACGGGTTCTGTCAGATCGAGGGCGAGGGTGCCTCAGGATGGCGGGACTGCCGCGTCGTCGATATCTCCATGCTCGGAGTCGGAATCAGAATGCAATATCTCCGGGCATCTGAACTCGTCGGCCGGCGGGTTTCCATTGAGCTCCCGGCGGTGGATGACTCCATCAACATCCGGCTCGAGGGTGTGGTCAAGCGGGTCGCCAAGACCACACTGCGGGCGACCGTCCACATCGGCATTGAGTTCGACCGGCTTTCCAGCACGGAGCGGTCGATCCTGGAGGCGTTGAGCTGCGCCGGCGAAACCAACCTGATGACCTTGACGTAGAGACAAGGTTCCCCGGTCCGCTCCGGACCTGATCGCGTGCACATTGAGCATCTCCTTCCCGCTGAAGGGCAAGATGTGCCGTGCGGAATCGATGAAGGGTACGGAGGTTTTCATGGCCGAAGTCACGACGAGCCCGAAGATCCCCGGGCTTGATCCCACCTTTCGACATCTGGAGGATCCGGACGTGCCGTGGCAGCAGGTCCGGGCTGTGCGTCGCGCAGACGGATCCGTCGCGTCGGTGTGGGAGAAGTGGCTTGCCTTCTCCCCCGAACCGCTCTATCTGTCCCTCTACGCAAAATGGGATCCGGGCGTCATTCAGCGCAGGCATGGTCACTTCAGCCCGCACGTGCTGATGGTCCTCGAGGGGCAGATCGTCTGTGGCGATCGGTTGTGCAACGCCGGAACGCACATCGAACTGCCCTATGGCGCAGCATTCGGGCCGTTCGTTGCAGGTCCGGAAGGAGCCATGCTCTTCGAGGTCATGATGGGTGATCCGCGGGGCTGGGGAGACGATCCTGCATCCTTCGAACGCGTCCTTGCGGACCACGGCGCCCACGCACTTCCCGATCCGCCCATCTCGCTTCCCTCGTGGCTTGAAGATCTTCGAGGCAGGTGGGCGCCGGATGAGCGGGAATGAATCGCAAGACGTCGGCTCGGATGCACTCTGCCGAACTGATACGCGACGGAACACCGCAGCGACACGCCCGGCCGGTCGGCGAATCACGCAACAAGCCCCGCGCCATTTGGGTCCGGAGAAGCGCAGCCTAACCATTCGGCCAGCTCCGCGAGTTTGCGGCGTCAGCTTCGGCCGGAGTCCCTACGGGCCGTGTCTGAACTTTGCGCGACCAGTCGGCAAGGGCGATTGCTCTCCACGCTCCCCTGTGCGACGCTCACCGTCACGATAGGACTGGGGAGGCTGGAACCATGAGGACCAAGGTCGTGGCATGCGCAGCATCGTTGCTCATCGCGTTGGGCACGCTGTTCGCGGTCGTCCTCCCTGGCTCGTCGACCGCTGGTGCGGGGGTCTCGACACACGAGATCACCACATGGGGAAACTTCGGAACCGATGTCGAGGGCGCGGTCCAAGGCACCTTCAGGTGCAACTCGACGACGGGAGTGTGGAAGCTCTCGCTGACCGGGATCCAAGTCATCGAGTCCGACGGCGCGACCGAGTGGCCGACCCTGAGTGTTTCGGCACTCATAGGTCCCTTTGACGAAGACTCGGGCAATCTCCCGATCGACCAGGATACGACGGACGGTCTGTTCGATATCTCCTACAGATCGGTTCCCGGCGGGACTTCGGTGACCGGCGCGAACCTCACCAATCCCAGCGTCGACTGCGCAACTGGGGACCAGGTCGCCCTCCTCGGAGGCGACGGCATCGACTTCCTGGTCGGTACGATGAACTGACCTGAATCGGACCGACACTTCGCGAAACTCCGAGATTTCTCGCGATCCGCATCCGGACTGCAATGGCAGCGCTACGAGGCGTGTCGTCTCCCTAGGTCAACACTTCCGGTTGCAATGTCACGGGGCCATTCCGCTGTCGACCCAACGTTGGAACAGTTCGACTCTCTCGGGCGGCCACCGGCCGTCGCATGGCATGGAGCCATTCTTCACGTGTTCCAAGATGTCCGAAGCGTGAGCGCGAACGTCGTCGAAGGACCAAAGATCAAATGCTCTTTCCATAGACTGCTGATCGTGCTCTCTGAAGAGCGGCTTGATCTGCGTCGCGAAGCTCACGCGGTCGTCGTCCGAAGGTGAATTCACCCGGCGTAATTTAGCCTCGGCAGATCGGCCAGGTCGACCCCTCACAGCGCTCAGGTCTGGCGTACGGGGCAGGTGCCTAGTCTCGGAAGGGACAGCAGCCGCCGGGCGCCGTATGGTCTGATTGCAATGCGAGCCGAAGTCACCCTCCACATCGACGCACCACCGGACCGAGTCTGGGACCTCGTCAGCGACATCACCAAGATGGGC
Source organism: uncultured Acidimicrobiaceae bacterium (assembly GCA_963825965.1). Taxonomy (GTDB): domain Bacteria; phylum Actinomycetota; class Acidimicrobiia; order Acidimicrobiales; family RAAP-2; genus Bog-473. Next base: position 112,051 of record CAWGUX010000010.1, on the reverse strand, counting down.
GACTACAGCCCCGAGGTGATAGAGGCCGAGTGGATCGACGGAGCCACCGGTCCGACTGTTGGTGTCCGGTATCGGGGCCACGTAAAGCGCAACGAGAACTGGCCCATCCTCTACTGGACCACGTGCAAAGTCACCGAGAGCCAACGCGGCGAAGTGTTCGAGTTCGCTGTCATCATGCGAGAACGGCCCGTGAACATCTGGCGCTACGAATTTCGCGGCACTGACGACGGCGGAACCGACGCCACCGAGTCATTCGATCTGGGCGACAACCTTTTCACGAAGATCTGGCATCCACTCGGAGGGTTCTTGCGGGAGCGCCGTAATCAACGTGACATGCTCCGCACTCTCGAACGAATCAAAGCGGTCGCGGAGCGTCCGTAGGACTGCCTCCGGCCCAGCGGAGGAAGACACCGGTGGAAGCACGACGTCGTCAATGAAGAGCTGACGTGGTCGTATTCCGGCTTGAAGTTCGCGGCATGCCTCAATGGACCCAATGCGTGCCCGCCCAACGCTATCGGCGGCACACGGGTTATCGGGAGTTCCTCGAGCGCGATCGCCGACCCCTCCCACGAAGAACACGAGCACTATCTCGACTGGATCGGTGGGTCCTTCGACCACACAGAATTCGATCTCACCGAGGTGAATGCTGTGCTGCAGACGGTCCGCTGATCAAGAGGTCAGCTTCAGAGCGGAAGGCTGTCCGCGCATGCCAGAGTTGGATGCGCCTGAAACGGCACCGTAGGAACAGTCCCGACTCGCTTCGTTGACGGCGGAGTCACCGCCCGACTACTCTCCAAGCTCCGTTCGTTCGGGAGCGCTGACAAAGCGCACGACCTAAGGAGGTGAGTCCGATTCTCTTCGTTCACAGTCGGGTGCTCACTCCTTCGCGCTGGAGCCGCTAGAGCTTCGTCGGTCCTCGGGTTCCCGCATTTTCGGACGCCCTGAAGGGGACCAAGACATGTCGCAGTTTTACGAATCGTTCCCGTCGACTGGGGGCAAAGCCCACTCCTTCACGCCCGACTCACCGCGACGTACGTCGCAGGCGAATCACAACATTGCTCTGGTTCTCGGCGGTGGTGGGGCTGCCGGGAATGCGTGGGTTATCGGGATCATCGCAGGTCTGGCCGAGGCTGGATCCGACATGACAGAGGCAGCCGATTTGGTGATCGGGACCTCGTCTGGTGCCACCGCGGCCGCACAAATGCGCAGCGGCATACCGCCGGCCGAACTGTTCGCCTCGGTGCTGTCCCCGGCGGTGCGAGCAGCCGGACAGAACCGAGAGCAGCCGCCGTCCTTGCCGATGGACACAGTATTTGAGCGGCTGAGGGCCATAGGCGCCGCCGCCATCTCGGCAGCCGATTTACAGCGTGCGATGGGCGCCTATGGGTTGGAGAGCGACACCATACTGGGACCCGGGGCGGGACAGCGGCGCGCCATGGTCGCCGCCCGATTGCCTCGCCTTGAATGGCCGGACCGGCCGATGATCGTGGTGGCCGTCGACGCCCATACCGGCGAGTTGGCTGCGCTCGACCGCGATTCCGGCGTCGACCTCGTCGACGCTGTCGCGGCGAGCACCGCTCTGCCGGGCTCGGTCCCCACGGTCAGCGCCAATGGCACTCACTACATTTCCGGCGGGGTGCGTTCGACCAACAATGCCGACCTCGCTTCGGGCTATGCGAACGTCATGGTGCTCTCGCCGCTGGGCGGGCGGAGCGAGTCGCTGCCAGAGGGCCAGTTCGAAGGCCTGCGCAGAGACCCGAAATGGGGCACAGACCTGGCCAGCCAAGTCGAAGCCCTGCGCAGGCAGAGCAGCCATGTCGAGGTGATCACACCGGACGCCGATTCCCGAGCAGCCATGGGGACGAACCAGATGGATGTCGCGACCCGCACTCCCTCCGCCCGCGCTGGTTTCGCCCAAGGCAAGCAGGAAGCGACCCGCCTGACTTTCCTCTGACGATCGCACGCCGAGGCCCAGCGCGACACCTGCATCAGCGAAGAACCGGAATTCCCCCTCTCGCCGAGACGGGGACCACCTTCGAACGCCGTAGGACCGGAGCCATGTGCTGCCCAGGCCGTTCGGCGTCGGGCATTTGCCTGCACCCGAGGCTGGATCCGCGATGAGCCAGTCCGGGACCCGGCCAGTTCGGTGCTCAGTTCATCAGAAATGCAGCCGTAGCGGCATGTCGCTTCGACCCCTGTCGGGACGAACTACCAGCGCTTGGTGGACTTCCAACCGGTGACGCTCGAAACCGATCGCTGCTGCCGCCATATACAGACGCCACACCCGGGCGCGAGCCGCCCCGACTTCGCTGACTGCCGAGTCCCAATTCGCCTCCAAGTTCTCGACCCAGTGCCGGAGCGTCAACACATAGTGCTCGCGTAACGATTCGAGGTGCCTGAGCTCAAAGCCCGTGTTTTGCATTATGGACACCATGGTTCCCACTTCGTGAAGCTCACCGTCGGGAAACACGTAACGGTCCATAAATGGGCTGGCAATCCGCGACGGCCCGCGAAGCCCGGCAGCTACGGCGACGCGGCGTGCGGTTGCCTCTGCTCGGCCTCGGAACGTCGGCAGGTCCTCGACGCCGGGACGGCCGATGGCGTGATTCAGCAGCCGACCTCCTGGCCGTAGTAGCGCGAACAGTCTGTGGAAGTAGTCGCCCATTCGCCGCCTGCCCACATGTTCGAACATGCCGATCGAGCTGATCGCGTCGAACGGCCCGTCGGCGAGGTCGCGGTAGTCCTGGAGGCGGATCTCGACCTGGCCGACCAGGCCGCATTCGGCCACGCGTTTGGTGGCCCAGTCGTACTGTTCGCTCGATAGGGTGATGCCGAGCACGCGCGCCCCGTGGTTCCTGGCGGCATGGATGGCCATCCCTCCCCAGCCGCACCCCACGTCGAGGAGCCGCATGCCTGATCGCAAACCGAGCTTGCGACTGACGAGTTCGTACTTGTTCTCCTGTGCCGTGGTGAGGTCATCTTGTGCGCTCTCGAACAACGCGCACGAGTAGGTCATGGAAGGACCGAGCACCGTCTCGTAAAAGGTGTTGGATACATCGTAATGATGACTGATCGACTCGCGGTCTCTTCCGCGACTGTGGATGCCACCGCGGAGTCTGGCTTCCTCTGCTGGAGGAGGAAGCAGCCGGAGCACAGACGGTCCGGCGGTGTGAAGCAATCGAGCCACCATCGTGGGACTGAGCCGGAGACTCGAAATGGATATGTCGAGAGCGAGCAGCGAATAGATGTCACCGTCGATGTCGAGATCGCCCGCAACGTATGCCCGGCTCAGTCCAAGCTCACCAGGTCGGCTGATTATCCGGGAGAGGGCGTCCGGCGAACGAATCACAAGCGTCGCCACCGCTTCCGGTGGTTCCACTGCGCTGCCATCGTAGGCAGCGACGCCCAACGGAATGTCGTTCCCGAGAATGCTCTGGACCACCTCAGCAAGTGGCATAGCGCCTCCTCCTGAGCCACGTCATTCGGTTGCTCTTCTAACGGACAAGATTACGGTCAATCTATTTCCGTCGATGCGATTCTCAACCTCCGGTGTCCGGCTCGGGAGGTGCCCACTGTTGGTACGAGGCTGCCTCAGTCCGCCGGGAGAGTGTCACCCGCGGCACCATCGAGATAGTGGGTGACGGGGCCGCCTACAGGCGGATCGCGTGTTCCCAGCATCGCCCCACGGTTTCACCTCTCACCCGACCTCGATGGCGACCGCTGCCTGGAGAGCCATCAATCGTGGGTCGCAGAGAGACTCACGTAGCAAAGCAATTGGATCCGCCCCGACTGGCGGAATGGGTGAGACCATCCGGGTCTCGCGCCGATCGGGGACCCTCGCTACATTGAGGATGTCACCACGACGAGAGGATCCCGATGGCGCCAATGTCAGAGCCAGAGCATCTCAGCGGCCATCATCGAGACACGCTGGTACAGATCTTTCAGGAAAAGACGAACCACAATGTCGAATGGCACGATGTCGTATCATTGCTCGAGGCGGTCGGATCCATCGAACAGCAGCACGACGACATGTTTCTGTTTCGCATCGGCCAAGAGACCGAGGTTCTCAGGCGTCCGAGCGACAAGGACATCGACGGGCAACAACTCGTCGATTTGCGCCGAATATTGACGAGTGCCGGCTACGACACAGTGGCAGCCGACCTCGAAGACAAGGCCAACGAAGTCTGAAGTAGCTGACGGCTCGGAGCGGATCGGCAGAGAGTGTTCACTCCCGCTCCTCTTCTGCATGTGCTCTACGGTGAGGTTGGGCTGAGGGAGTCGGGTTTCGTGGGTGTCGAAGGGGCGTACACGACCGTGACTACACGCGCCTGGGGAGTTGGGTGGGCGAGCTGAGACGGCAGCCTCCTATGCCAGGTCCTTTTGCGAGCCAAGCCGGACGTGGAATCCCTGAAAGCTCCTCGACCTCACGATCTCGATCCGGCTGCGACCGAGCGATCGAATTCCAGCTTATTGACACCACCCCCCGGCCTTTCGGCCGGGGGGTGGTGTCAGATCCTCAAGGAAGGGTCGTCTCAGGGAGCGACAGTGAACGTCACCTTGATCGAACCCTGGCCACCCCCACCAGTGGAGTTGTTTTTCACAACCTTGTACTGGGTCGCACCGAGCACCGCGTCCGCGCCGGCCCCACCACCGCCACCGGCCGCGCAGTCAGTCCCCCCGCCGTTACCACCTGAGCCGTGGTCCCAACCGCCACCGCCACCGCCACCGGCCGCGGAATCGCCGAAGGAGACGCCTGTGTTACCGCCGCCGCCGCCGCCCCCGGTGCCGCTCGTGCCCGTTTCGGAAACGCCTCCTGCTCCGCCACCGGCGCCACCGCTGCCCCCGGTACCACCTGAGCCTCCGTTGAGCGTACCCGTGCCTCCATTGCCACCCGAGCCGCCAGCGGTGCCGTCGCACATGGTTTCACCACCACCACCACCGCCACCGGCCACCATGAGGACGACCTTGGTGGGACTCAAGAACACGCTGGCGGCCCCGCCACCGCCACCGCTGCCGTCGCTACCGTTTGCGCCGGCGCAACCCAGCGAACCGTTGGCTCCTGAGCAGTAGTACCCGTTGCCCCCGCTGCCGCCGGGGTAATAACCGGACCCACCCGCGCCGCCGGTGTTGGTCACGCCTGAGGACGCAGGCGCATTCTGCCCGCCGCATCCGAGGTCGTAGTGGTATTTCTGACCTGGGGTGACCGCGTACGTTCCTTTCACTCCAGCGCCTGCACCGGCCGTCCCTACGGGACTGCCCGAGGCAGCGGCACCACCCGTACCGCCGTTCGCGCCCTTGAGCTTCACATGCATGTAGTGATCGCCCGCAGGGACCTTGACCGCCAACGTCGTATTGCAGGTTGTCGTAGCTGACGCCGGGCCAGCCGCCAGTGTGGTGGCCACTCCTCCTGCGGTAGCAAATGCACTAAACAGCACAGCCGACCATATGAGCGTCATTTTGCTCAAAAAACGCATAGTTCCAATCCTCCCTCGATCTGCGACCGCCTTGATGCGAGCGCGACGTGGCAGATTCGCCAATACCTCGGGTCTCCGGGCACGACGGGCTGCCTGAAGTCAAGGTACGACGCCTCTTCTGCTGGCGCATCGGGCGATTGCCCTATGCGGGCTCCGAATGTCATGGGGCAATCGCCCTATGACATCCTTTGACCGCGGCGGCCGCGATCCTCGGGAGGTTTGTCAACTCGAACGATGCCCCAGCTAGCTTTGGACTTCTGGGGGCATTTCTCAATTGACCCGAAGCGGGCTCATCTTCCTAGAGCTACTGTTGCGACGTTGGGACCGCATCGCTCGATTCGGTTTCGGCGCGATTGAACCGGGCCAGGCGTAACTCTGTTGAGATCTGTTCGCAGCCTGGTCACACAACGTTCACATCGAACCTGTGCAGCACCGGGATTTGGACGATCTGCCGGGCGCCTTGAGGCATTCGCCAACCTGAAATGAGAGCGGCCATTGATCAAATGCAGCGGCCGTCCTAGCCTGTCGGTGGCTTCCGCTGTTTGGCGATGGCGCTTTACCTAGTCCGTTGGCGGGAGCTCACAACGCTGAAGTACGGCTACGAGGCCACGCCCGAGGTAAAAGTTGCTGAGAACCGCTCAAATCGATCGCCCGCACGTCCCGTTTCGTTTAGTTCCGCAGAACGGAGTACGGCTTGACCACACAAATCTGCCTAGCGGGCCATGTTCCCTTGGATTCGAGCCCGTAAGCCGAGACTGTGACTGATTCGGCCTCATCCCCCCGGCCTCACGCCGCAGAGGTCATCGACCTGAGGCCGTACCCGGCGGCTGGACTTCCCCGGTTGCCCTCGTCCACCACCTTGTTCGGACGCTCCGAAGAGCTGCGGTCGATCACCGCACTCCTGGCGGACGAGTCCGTCCGGCTCGTCTCCTTGACGGGTCGAGCGGGAGTGGGCAAGACCCGACTAGCCCTCGAGGTTGGTCGGGCGCTGCAAGAGCAGGACGAGAGACTTGTGTGCTTCGTCTCGTTGGCATCGCTGGCGACGGCCAACATGGTGTTTGTCGAGATTGCCTCGCAACTGGGGCTCGGCGGTCTCTCGGAGGCCAGTCCGGCGTCCATTGCCCGCAGGCTGCGGGGGGACGGGTATCTCTTGGTCCTGGACAACTTCGAGCACGTCCTCGACGCGGCGAGCGCGCTCGCGGACCTTTTGGAGCGTTGCGACGGGTTGCAAATACTGGCGACCAGCCAGTCACCCCTACGTTTGCGGTTCGAGCGAGTGGTGAGAGTTCCACCACTGCCTCTGCCCGATTCGACGTATCGGAAGCTGGCGGAGCTCGAGGAGCAGCCAGCGATCGCCCTGTACTGCGAGAGAGTCCGGGCCGTCGACGATCGCTTCCGACTTGACCAGCACAATGCGGACGCGGTGGCGGCTCTGTGCCGCCAGTTGGAAGGCCTGCCACTCGCGATCGAGCTGGCCGCGGCGCGAGCGGTGACGCTTCCCGCCGGTGAGGTGGCGCGAAGGATCTCCGATGGAAGGCTGGACGTGCTGCACGCCGAGCGCGTGGACGGACCTGAGCGGCACCGGAATTTACGGGGGGCCATCGAGTGGACGTATCAGCTGCTCGGACAGACGGAACGCCAGCTGTTGCTCGGCTTGGCGATCGTAGGTGGTGCGTTCGACGCTGACGACGCCGAGGCGCTCTCCGCGGATGACTCGACGCCCGTGTTGGACGTCCTCTCCGAGTTGGTCGACCTGCACCTCGTGGAGCCGCTGCCGGTTGCCACAGGTATACCGAGGTTCGAGCTACTGCTCTCAATCCGAGAGTTCGCATACGAAAAGCTCGGAGCGTCTGGCCAGCTGCGCGACCTGCAAGACCGTTGGATCCGCTGGCTTGCGGGCCGGGCGCGGTCTGCCGCCGTCGGGTTGGACGCGTCGGGCCCCGATCCTTGGTGGCATTGGGTCGACGAGGCCGAGACCGTTTTGGCGGGGGCGGTAGGCGTGTGCCTGCAGCTCGGCCGAGCCGAAGAGGCGTGCGACCTGCTATCCGCCCTCGCACCGCTCTGGAATGCCGGCTCGTTCACTCTGGCGCATCGCCGGCTGATGGACGAGGTGATCGAACTGGCCGAGCGGCAGACGATTGCAACTGCTTCTTACGACGATGCGTTGCTCTGGTCTGCCCTGCTCCATATGCGCCGCTTCGACGTCGACAGCCGCCAACGGGGGCTTCGCCAGCTGCAACGGGTTCGCGAGCTCGCCGGCGAATCCGGAGACGACCGCCTCCGCCTTCGGCTGCTGTACTTCGAAACATTGGTCGCGCGCCTGACCGGTGACATGGTGCGGGCGTCCGCGGCGAGCTCAGAGGGCTCGACGCTGGCCCAGGCCTGCGGTTCCCAGCTGTGGAGCGCCCGATTCGAGGTGCAGTCGGGCATGATCGCCCAGGAGGCGGGTGACGAAGCACAGGTTGTCGACTTAGGACTTTCTGCCCTGGCGGGTGCCAGACGAATGGCGGATGGTCGAACCCTGCTGCTGGCGGCAGTCGTGCTCTTACCGTGGGGTCAGAAGCATCCCGAAATTCGGCGATCACTGCCACAGCCGACGGAGCTGCGATCGTTGGCCCGCTCTATCCATCAGTCCTCCATCGAGGTGTTGTTGGTGACGCAGCTTGCGATGGAGGCCGCATTCCACGGCGACATCGACGTGGCCGCCCAATACGGATCTGATGCCCTGTCCCTCTCCGGCGAACAGGAGTTCTCCTCTTACTCTGCGTGTGGCCTCGTCGTGGCCGCACACGTCGCGACAGCGCTCGGCGACCACACGCTGGCGGCACGGATCCACGGCCGATTCGGTGATGCAATCGAGGCAGCGATGCCACAGATGTACCGACGCGACTATCGAAAGACAATCGACTTACTCCGCCGGAGTCTCGGCCCGGTGGCATTCGACTCGGCGCGGGGGGCGGGTGCTCGCGTGTCGTGGTCGTCGACGGTCGGGGAGGCCCAGGAGTATCTGCGGGGTGTCTGCCCCGCAGAGCAGGGCCGACGATCGCCGGCCGAGGAGCGTCCGGGTGCCGGCGGGTCCCTCACCGTGCGCCAGCTCGAGGTGGTGAACCTCCTGGCCAGTGGCCTGACCAATAGGGAGATTGCGGACCGACTCGGGGTCACGACCAAGACCGTCATGCACCACACAGGCGCGATCTACGGCCGGCTCGGGGTCCGTGGGCGAAGCGAGACCGTGGCTTGGGCCCTCCGGGAAGGACACACCGTCACCCACCCGCCAAGGTCGTAGGCCGGACATCGACGGAGAGATGCCGCCCACGCGAGCTGCGAGCTGCGACGCCTCTAAACCCTGGTAGTGAAACCACCAGTTGGCTGGCTGGCCAGGGGTACTGTCCAGCAGCGTTCTGGGCATCTACCTGGGCCTGGTGACTCGGCTTTTTTGATTTTGGTCCGACTCTGCATCCGCGAATTCCTGAATGGCCCCGATTAAGGCACCGCCCGCAGCCCCGAGCAGAATGCCCACGATCAATACGTCCCTCGTGTCTGTGGCGGCGGCACCGTTATCGGTCCCAGCCACTTCGACTGCCGTCGAAGCGGAACTGACGGGTTCGGTCCAACTCAATTTCTGCGGATCGGGTCCGTCGTTCCAGTCGTAGTCGCTTCCCCCGGAATTCGGTAAGTCGTATTGACATTTCCGTAGCCCACATTCCCATTGTTCTGGAAGGTGACGATGGGAAGACTGGCTTCGGCATTGAGGCCGTTGGCATCCCAGGCGAATGCGGTGTCGTGGATCTCGAAGGTCCAGGCGGCCGTCACCGGCATCGATGACGTCGTTGTGGTGAATACCCCGGCGTCTGGAATCTGGACCTCGGGCTGCACTGTCCTGTCTCGTTCCGCGAGGAGACCTGGCGCCCCCCGCTGACAAGAGCAGCGGACAATGGTCGCACCGACTGGGAGTGACACCTGTACCTCCGATCCAGCCGTTGCGTACGGCGGGGTGATCGGTGCACAACCGAGGGCTGCGGCCTCGTCACGATCCTGTCCATTCGTGCACAAGGCTGGTGAGTATGTCCACGACACGTGGACCGAGTAGACATCGCGGCCAGTCGGCGCGACGACCACGTCAACTTCCGAGGTGTCCGAATAGCCTTGGTCCGGGCTGACCGTTAACGGAAAGATGTCAAAGGCTCCGATGTCGGGGCCGCGAGCCGAGATCATGGTGAGAGCGAAAGGCGCGGGCCGATTGACCACCCCTCTACTCGGATAGAGCCACACCGAGAGTGCAAGCAGCACGAGGAACACGACAAAGAGCACAATCGTCGTAGCGAAGCGCTTTCGATGTGATCGGCCTAACTTCGCCCCTTCGCCCGTAGGTTCATCGTCATCAACCGATGCCGGGACCACCGTGCCCACCACTGAGGCGACCTCCTCGCTGGGACGGTATGGACTCTAGAAGTGATGACTTCGGGCTGCAACTGGCCTTGCCTAAAATCTCGGACCCATTCTTTCTCCTGCCGTATCGAATGTGGCTCGCCCATGGAGGAGGCAACTTGATCGGCTTGGGAACAAGGGCGACGACGCCCGAGTCGTCGAGTCTTTCGGTCAACGCCTTCGACGCCAGAGTCCGCGGGCACCGAAAGCGCTCAGCAGGTTGGAGCGCCAGATCGGCATGTGCCCGGTGGGAAGATCAAGGGCAAGGCGTCACCGCCAGTGCGGCCATGGCCTTGACAGGCGGGAAACGAACGGGCCAATCTCTCGCAACGGCCGTGAATGGCGCACGACCAGCACGATCGGGCACCTCCAATGATCTGGTGGCGTCCGGTGGAGGTGAGCGGCATGAATCGGGGAACCGCACCGGCGCACGTGCAGGCCGTCCTAGCCATCGACGACCGTGTCCTTCGCAACTATTGGGTCACGCAGACCTATTCGGATCTAGCCGCCGGCCTGACTCGATTGCTTGGGCCAGACACAGCCAACTGGTGCACGTTTGGCACCTGGGCCTCCGATACGGTCGGGCGCAACATTCGTGGGGAGGACCTGCCCAAATGGCTCCATGACCGCGTGGTCCTTCACGATGGAATGATGGCTGCCGTCCGCTCCGTGAACGACAGATCACAGGGGCCGTGGCTCTCGGAGATCTTTCGCGAGAATCACGCCCGATCACGTCATCGATGTCGTCCGTGAGCTCCTCGGCGCGTGTGCCATCAATCTGTCCAACGGCAACACCGAGGTGTTCGCCGAGATCGCGCCCGCGGCTGCGACGTTTATCGCGTGCTACGGAGCCCAGCCGGTCGAGTACGCCTCCGCACGTGCCCGGGTGCTCGAGATGTGCGACGGCGCACCGCCGTTCGAAGGCATCAATCGCCTGCACGCCGGGTTCTCACTCTGGTGTGACGCCATTGTGGAGACAGCTCCGGCCACCAAGAGCCAGCGCATCCTGGCCGGCTCGCTGCAACTCGGCGCGCATGAGCAGCATCACCTCCAAGGTGCGATCGCCGGCAGCATCGACATGGGAATCAACCAAAGCGCCGCTCTCTACAGGAAGCGCCTGGTCTCCGAGAGTGGGGTAATTGCCAGGCTTGAGCCGTCGATCGCCTCGGCTCTCGACCCGGTCGTGAGGGCCACGGGCGACCTCTGGGGTGATCTGATGACGAAGCTCCTCGGCACCATCGAGACACCCGATGGAACTCTGCTGCTCGACCACGACGTGCCCTCGATCCCGGGCCAGCCATTCACACCTCCGGAGATGGAGCCCGTCGTTGTCGGCGATCTGGCCACGTTGTTGGCTCGCTTTGACCGAAGCAACGGCAACGGCGTCGGTAGTGCCGCTGCCGACTGGGTGAAGCTTGACGATCGCATGAACTTCATCGCGAACCTATTCGTCTCCCGCCACCACCGGAGCGAGCTGTTCCAGGTCCCGTTCAACGGCGCAGTCGTCTCGGACATTGAAGCCGGCCGCATCCCTAGCCAGACCTTCTCCATCAGTTGGCCAACTACCGAGCCGCAGCACCTTACGCCGCCCACGAGTCGGAACCCGACGGTTCACCGACGCGTTCCTCGAAGGCCTCCGGACGGCGTCCGACTGGCCGGCCGACAAAGCCGTGACCACCTTTTTCGACGAGAGCGGGGAGGGACATGCCCAGCTCTTTACACGACTGGCCCGCCTCTCGGCCGGAGACGTCCCCGACGAGCAGCTGCCGGGCGTCGGCGCATTCGTCACGGCCAAGGAACCGTGGCCGGAGTGGGCAGATCCAGAACTTGGTCCAAGAAGGCCAGAAGTTCTTCCGCCAGTGGGGGCCCCAGCTCGGCATGGCGCTGTGGATGGCGTCGTTGCCGGCCGACTATGCCTGTGCGAAAGGAGCGGAGCCCCTCGCACGGACCGCCCGGCTGACCGGGAAGCCGAAGCGCCGTTACGTCGAGACAGGGCAGATGATCATCAACGCCATGACCGCCGGGGCCCTCGAGACCGGGGCGCTCGGTTACGAGACGATCCGCCACGTGCGCCTGATGCACGCGGCGGTCCGCCATCTGCTGCTCAATGCGGAGGATCTCCGGTCACCGGCGGGGGATCCCATCGAACCGTGGGACGAAGCTCTCGGTGTGCCTTTGAACCAAGAAGACCTGCTCGGATGCCTGTTCTCCTTCGGTGTCGTGGGTATCGACTCCCTCCGTAGGTCGGGCGTCCGCGTCACCGACGCTGGAGCCGAGGCCTACATCCACACGTGGAACCTGGTCGGCCACCAGCTGGGGATCCGTTCGGACCTCCTCCCGTTGAACTGGGCCGATTCCCAAGCGATCTGGGAACACATCAAGTCCCGCGCCTACGCCCAAAGTGACGCCGGCCGGGAGTTGACCGCGGCCGCCATTGAGTGCATGCGGGATCTCATCCGGATCGGCCCACTCGCGGGACTGCCGGCTTCCGGCATCCGCCACTACCTTGGCGGCGAGACCGCCGAGTTGTTCGGTGTACCCAAGGCCGATTGGACCCGATGGTTCTTCACCTTCGTCCAAGTCACCGACACGCTCTTCGACCAGACCTGGGGCCGCCTGCCCGGCGTCCCGAATCTGTCTGCAGTACTCGGACTGAGGATGCTTCGCGGGTTCGAGCTCACCGAGCGCGACGGGATCCGTCCAAGCTTCCAGATCTCCGACGAGCTCAGAACCGCGTGGGGGATCGGGAACGCCCCTTGACCGCAGTTGACTCGTGGGGAGGTCGGGCCACGCCGAACGGAGCGCCCCAGCGTCAGCCGTAGTTACACACGCTCTTCTCACCTTCTTGCCGTGCGGTCGACAGCCCTGTTGGCCGACGCCACACGCACCGCTCATCGCGTGTAGCGCCTGAGCCGCTCATCGTCGACGACGTATCTGCTGGTAGCCCCCGCTGGTCCCCACACGATGCCCCAGAAACGGCCGCGGCGGAACATGAACCCCCGCCACAGTTCGGCACATGGGGAATACCTTGAAGATGCCGAAGACCAGAGCGATCTTCGTACGACCTCGCGGCGGACGGTTCACTGGCAACCGGCTGTCCGTGGTGATCTTCGGCTACCTGCGCAAGCATGGTGTCGATGCCACGGCCCACCAGCTTCGGCACAGGTTCGCCACCGAGGTCTATGCCTCCTTGAAGGGACATCAGAGTGACGCAGGAGCTGCTTGGTCACTCGGACCCGTGCACGACAGTGGGATACGTGGCGTACAGCCATGTGGACGCTGCCGCGGCGGTGGGATCGCTGGCGCTGCCTACTGGATGACACACCCCGACGTAGCCTCGGGGTCCCATCCCAGTGGCGAGGACGCTTCCCGCCTGCCAAACTGCTGACCGGCGCACGCTCGGGTTACCCTCATCACCTAGCGGCGGGTCGATCCGCCAAGTCCCCGCCGTACGCGTGTACGCCAAGCGAGACGCCCCCGGCCCGCACAATCAGGCCGGGGGCGCTTCGTCTATGTCGGCAGATCCCGCCCTTTTGTTGAGGGCCCGCGTCGCGTCGTAGCGGCCCCGGCTTGGGGAAGCGCCGCTCGCATCTCTGTGGTCCCCGTACCGATCAGATCGGGAGCGGCGTCAAGCGGCGGAGGATAGGGTCGGGCGGTGGGTCGCGCATCTGAGTTCTTGTTCGCGAGGGTCAGGCCGTATCTGCCTCCCGAGAGGCTGCACGGCGTGGGCATCAACTGGCTCGACGACCACAACCACCCGCGCTTCGTCAGGCACTACGGACCATTCACGACACCAGCTGACATTTCCGCAAGCGAGATTGGCGGTTTGGAAAAAACGTCGGGCCAGATACGCCCAGAACTCGTCCAGTTCGTAGAGCAAGCAGCGGCTCAGCGCCCGGTTACTCGGGTCCTCCTCCCCGGCGAGCCCAAGGCCGTCGTCGCTGCCTATGCGAAGTGGTTGCGGATCGACCCCGGCCGCATCGTCACCGCTGGTCTCAACGAGGGCGACGACTTCGACTGGAACTTCGAGAACGACCCACCGCCGAGTCTCGGCGCGTACTCACTCATCGTGTCCCAGGCGATGCTCGAACACCTCATCGACCCCTACAAACACGTCCGCGATCTTTTCGCGGCACTCGACGAGCACGGCGATTTGATCCTCCACACCGTCACCCCGTCGTTCGACTATCGCCGCTGCCCGATCGACTGTGTGCGGTTCTTCCCTGACTGGTTCGAGAACGTGGCCGACCGGATCGGCGCCGAAGTGGCAGGTCGCTTCGTCGGACACTGGCGCATCATGTACCACCTCACACGTAGCGGGGTCAGGTAGGAAGTCGCCGCAGTCGTTAGGAACGTGGAGTTCTTCGAGAGCCCCCGCCGTCCTGTCGGCAGCGGCTTGCCGGATGTATTCGCTCCCCAATTCGCATACTCGGAGGGAAGCCACCCACCCCATGCGTAAGTCAGCTCTGTCTCCGCCACCAAGGGAACACGGATTCGCCTCTACGTCGCCGATCTCGACGTCCGCATCGTCACCTTCGACGGCAAGCTCTTGCGACAGCTCACCTTGGACACAACACGGCGTTATCAGCCGAGCGGTCTCCCCCGCTATAGCGTTCGTGAGGGTTCGGATGTCCCGCGATGATCCGCGACATCGCAATCGTGTCGGAGGGGGGATCGAAATCAATAGCGTGGGCATTGTTGACGCCTACCCGGCGTGGAGATCAGCCCATTTCGGAGCGAGAGTCGGTGGCGATCCGGTGCGCGAGGTGGGAACCACCGAGCTATGGCTACCGGCTGCCTAACATCCAAGGTACAGGCACACGCCACGGACCAGAGTCCGTACCGCTCGCGAAGATGAGCAAGCGGGACATTCAAACCGATAACTCTCGACCCCAGGCCGGCGATTGGGGGCAGTTGCTGGTACGAAGATGATGGATGTTTAGGGACACCCAGGCCATCAGGACGTGCGGCGATGGCCGATCACCGCGCGGAGACCCGGTAGCAGAGTCTCGGCTCCGAAGGCGGCAGCAACGGTCGCATCGACTTGGTGATCCGCGAGCAGGCTCGGCAGCCGTGAGGTATCGATGAGCACGTTGTCGTGCCGTTCGTCGTCACGGCGCCAGGATCCGTCCTGGTTGCGGACAAATACGGCCATTTGCCTCACGAAGCGCGCGGGTGAGGGCATCGAGAACTCGGTGATGATCGCCCAATCCTCTCCGACACGACCGAGATTCGGGGCTCCTTGCCGGGCCACCCCCCACTCCAGGTCGCAGATGTCGACCGCCAGAACCCCGCCCGGCCGGAGTGCCGCGGCCGCGGCGATAAACGCCCGGTCGATCGACTCCTCGTCGGGCAGGTAGCTGAAGGGATGGCCCACAGCGACAATGGCGTCACATGGCGGAATCTCATCGTCGGGAAGGACCAGTTCGGCGAACTGCTCGATCTCGGGAGCAGTTTCGTGAGCGAGCGCCAGCATGGCTGGCGAGGCATCGGTGGCGATCACCCGATGGCCCGAATCTTGGAGATGGCGAGTGAGCAACCCACTACCGCAGCCAAGCTCCACGACCAGCCCGTCCCGGTCACGGATGGGCTCGAGGAGCTTCAGGATGCCGGGCGCCACCATGTCGGCGTGAAATCCGAATCCCAGGTGGTGGACCAGGGCGAGGGACTGCCGATAGTACGGCGCACTTCGAGAATCCACTCGGTCATCCTCGCCCATTTCCGATCCCTTCCGTAGTCTGAGGCCCCCGTTCGTGGCGGCCGTGTCTCCACACACAGTCCCGGCGGTATGTGATACCCCCCAAAGTTGAGCCGAACCCGCTCGGTATCGGCACGTATGCGCTCTCTGGACCGGCGGTCGGGGCGCTTCGGTCGCGACAACTGGACGTTGTTGGGTGACGGTGCTGGGTCGCGCCTCGGGGGGCGGATAAATTGCTGGGTTGCGTGCTCAAGCGACTCTGGGAGGCGACCATGAAGACGAGGACGACGGTGTCGGGGCTCGGGCAGTTGGCGCCTGAGGTTGCGTAGCTCGTAGCTCTTGGCCGGTGAGCCGGCCGACGTCGACTGCTGTTCGGTACATCACACGCCGCTGGTCGCGGCGCGTCTTCCGATCCGCGCCTCGTCGAAAGGCCCACCTTGCTCTCCGTCCACCGCCATAGCTCGACTCAGATCCGCGCCATCGTCGGTGCGGAAGTGGTGTCATCCGTCGGTTCGTCGATGACGGTGTTGGCGCTGCCCTGGTTCGTCCTCGTGACGACTGGGTCGCCGACGAAGCTGGGGCTCGTTCTCGGCATCGGGAGTATCCCGTTCGTGACGCTCCCCGTGCCGGCGGGCTCGCTGATCGCCCGGATTGGCGCAAGGCAGACGATGGTGATCGCGGACGCGGCGCGACTCCCGCTGCTTGCCGCAATCCCGGCGCTCTACAGCGTCGACGCGCTGTCGTTCCCGCTGCTGGTGGCCCTGGTCGCCCTCACGAGCGTCTGCACGGCGGCACACATGCCCGCGCAGCGTCTGATCCTGGCCGAGGTGGTCGGCGACGAGGAGAGCGCCGTGGCTCGTGTGAACGCGTATCTCGATGGTGCGCAAACGACTGCGCCCCTCGTAGGGCCGGCCCTGGCAGGCGTTCTGATCGCTGTAGTCGGCGCGCAGAACGTGCTGTACGTCGATGCCGCGACCTTCGGAGTCGCCGCGATCGTGGTCGCCTTGTTCGTGCCACGGACGAGACCGACGGCCGCGGCCGAGGAGCGCGGGCTGCTCGCCGGCGTCAAGTACATCCGTCGAAGCAGGCTGTTCGTCATGCTGTGCGTCAGCACCTTGACGATGGAGATCTTCTTTACGCTGTTCATGACGACGCTGCCCGTGTTCGCGTATTCCGACTACGACCAGAACGCCCGGACGGCAGGTGTCTTCTACGCCGCGATGGGTGCGGGAGCGCTGCTCGGGATGCCCGTCGTCGCCGTGGTCGTGCGTCGGTTCGGGGCACTCGAGGTCGCCGCAGCAGGATTCGTGCTCGCGTCGATCCCAAAGCTGTTGCTCGGAATCCCTCTGCCTGCGGTAGCGGTCGCCACGGTGCTGGTCTTGCAGGGGTTCGTCGCACCCCTGACCGGCGCGCCGATCTTCACCGTCATCACGACGCGCACACCCGCGGCGCTCCGCGCCAAGGTGCTTTCTGCCGCAGTCGGGCTGATGTTCCTGACGGGGCCGCTCGGCCCGATTGCCGCCGGTCCACTGATCAACGCGGTCGGGGCAAGAATGGTCTTGGCCATCGCCGCAGCCGGATACCTGGTTGGGACCGCGCCGTTCGCCATCTACGTCGCCCGAAACCGGAGCTTGGGCGATTCCGCGCTCGCGTCCGACGATGAACTTCCAGACGAATCGAGCACCGTGTAGCCGTCCGTGCAAGCGCCTGGTTGGCGGAGGAAACACGCAGCCGCGGGGCGCGGTAATGCCGGATACCGGACGACCAGGGAGCGCTGATAACCGCCACCGAGCCGGCGCATGGGGGCACCCTCCGAAGCGCTTCCTCCTTCCGAGGGAGGCATCATCTAAGTGTGCCAATCGTCCGTGACGCCACACCCGATGACGCCGAGAGTATTGGTGAGGCGCAGGCCGAGGCTTGGCGGATCGGCTACGACGGGTTATTTCCCCCTGCCGTGCTGGACGCTGCGGTAGATGTCCGCCGTCGCATGTGGGTCGGTCTCGTCGGTAATCCATCACTCGGAGGAACGCTGTTAGTAGCAGAGGAAGCCGGACAGGTCGTCGGCTTCATTCATTTCGGCCCAGCTTCGGGAAACGACGAGATCGGTGAGGTCTACGGCCTTTACGTGCATCCGTCCTCGTGGGGATCAGGAAGTGCGCAGGCACTCATGCATCGGGCCATCAATTCGTTGGCTGTTTCCTTCACCTCGGCGATTCTGTGGACTCACGCCGAGGCCGAAAGGGCCCGACGTTTCTACGCCAAGTCTTGTTGGACTGAGACGGAAAACGACCGCCAAGAGGCCACGTGGGATGCTCTGGCCTTCCCGGCTGTCGAGTACGAGCGAGTTCTCGTGTCGAAGTGAACTAGTGACCTACACCCGGCGTTATGGGGCAGGCTGAGTGCCGCAGGCGGAGTCGGCCCGGCGGTAGTCCGCGAGCGAGCTCTTTTCCTTCTCGAACTTGGGGAAGAAGAAGAAGACGAGGATCGCACCGAGCGCGACTGCGATGGCCCCGGATGCGAAGGCCCAGTGGTCGCCGTGAACGAAGGACTGCTTGGCCCCGGCAACGATCTGCTGGGAGTACTGCGGATACTGCTTGGCGATTTCTGCGGCGCCGTCGTAAGACTTGGTGAGTTCGCTCTGAACGTTGTTGGTGACCTGCGAGGAGTTCGGGGAACTGCTGATCGCCGCGGCCGCCGCGGCGGCATACCCTGCGGTCAGCAGGGCACCCATGATCGACTGCATGATGGCCCCACCAAGGTCACGCTGCAGGTCGGCAGTACCCGAGGCCATGCCGACCCGAGTGACCGGCACCGAGCCGGTGAGCGAATTAGAGGACGGCGTGCCAGCAAACCCGACCCCGGCACCGAGCAAAGCGAAACCAAGGCCAACCACCCAGTAAGAGGCGCCCTCTTTCCAGAGCAGCAGCATGACGAGAAAGGCGAGGAAGATGCACGCGTCTCCGGCCAGCAAGACGAGTCGGGAGCCGTGGGAGTCAACGAGCTTGGCTGAGCGGGGGGCGATGAGCACCATGAGCACCGCGGCCGGAAGGATGGCCAGCCCGGCGTCGATAGTGGAGTAGCCCAGCACGTTCTGGAGGTACTGCTCGCCGATGAAGATGGCCCCCATCAGTGACCCGAACACGATGATCCCGGAGCAGGCGGCGACCCAAAAGGTGGGGCGCCCGGCGATGTGCAGGTCAAACAGCGGATTGGTCGCGCGGTGCTGGCGGATGACGAACGCCCCGAGCGCCGCCGCGGCGATGATCGCCGTGCTCAGCACGATCGTCCCGGAGTTGGGCACCGTCGCGAAGTTGATGGACAGGATGAGCCCTCCCATCAGCAGCAGCGACAACATGCCGCCTAGGTGGTCTACCGAGTCGGTGGTCTCGTTCACGTGGCTAGGGATCAGCTTCCACGCCAGCGGGAAGGCCACCACCACCAACGGCAGCGGGCACAGGAACACCGACCCCCACCACGCGACTGACAGCAGCAGACCCGCGACCACCACGCCCAGGACCAAAATCGACCCGCCGACAGCCGACCACAACGCGATCGACTTGGTCCGTGCCGCGCCCGGGCGCCACAGCGCGGTAATGAGCGACAGTGTGGTCGGATAAGCCATGCCCGCGCCCAGGCCGCCCACGAACCTGGCCCCGATCAGAACCTGGATCGTCGGCGACCAGGCGGCCACCGTGGACGCCGCTACCGCCACCAACATGCCGATCAGCATCATCTGCTTGCGCCCGTATCGGTCGCCAACCGCGCCGAACCACAGCACCGAGACCGCCAGCCCAAGTGAATAGCAAACCGCGACCAGGTTGAGTTGGGTCTGCGAGGCGTTGAAGTGCAAGCCGATGTCCGGCAGGGCCACGTTCGCCACCGCCAACGGCAAGTTCACGACCGCAGCCACCAAAATAAGGGTCGTCAGGAGCAGCCCCGCCCGCTCCGGCACCTCAGATCGTGCAGGAGCTTGCGTTGGTGAGGAGTCAGCCGTTCTGGTAGCGGCTAATTGGCTGTTCTTGTCCACGCGGCCTCCGATTAAGAGGGGGGTCCCGCCAGCCCGCAAAGGGCCTTCCCCATTTCAGCTAAATCCTCGGTGCCAGCTTCGTCAAGGGTGGACATCCGCCCCCGAAGTGCCGTTCCAGGCGGGTTAGCTCGCGGTTAGCACCGACCCGAATCCGGCTTCCGACCGCCTCCGCGAGGTTACGAACCACACCCCACGATCGTGTTGCTGCAACCCAAGTCAGGACCTGACCGGCAGCTGGAGCACGTTAACTCCGGGAGGGAAGTTCGGCGATGCCACGAGCTTGTAATCGTCTGTCAGGAGAGTGCCGCCGATCTCTTCGGACAGCGCCACGTAAAGAGCGTCTGCCGCGGTCATGTTGTGACGATATTTCCAGGCAACCGGAACCAGCGGAGCGACTGAGACTCGGTGGAGGTGCCACAATCCGAGTCGGCCTACCGCGGCAGAGGCCTGAGATTCAGAGATGGTCCGCTCAATGAGAAGTCGTCGTCTGAGCACCCCGAGCACTTCGGCATAGAAGTGTTCGGGAACCCACCCATCCGAATCAGGCGGTAGCAATCGACCCAGGGCCCGCCCCCGGCGGGTATCGGCGACAATCTCAACTCCAGCTGAAGCGTCTATGACGACAGCTGTCACGCCTCAGCGTCGACGCGCAACTCCCGGAGCGCTTCGGCGGCGCCGAGGCTCTCGAGTTCGGGTTCCGGGCCGGCCAGAAGGTCATCGAGAAAGGCATGGAAGGCTGCGGGCGAACAGTCCTCGTCGGGGTTTGTGACCACCACCGCTGAACCGGGCGGCAGGTCGTTGGGTCGGTTCGCCATGGCCCCATCGTACCGTCCGCTACTGCCGCTGCACTCCCCCACGGTTCGCTGGGTTGTTGACTCTGAGCTCCCGGCGCCAACGGCAGTCGAACCACCGTTGTCTCCATCGTCGACGCCCGGTCTTGCCTCTAATGCCACACGTGTGGAGCAATCTGATGGTGATGTTGATGGACTGCTGGCGATGGCGAGGTGCGGGAAGTTCGGGAGCCGATGGTCTGTGAGGTGGTGTAGCGAGTGTTGGGGCCGGTCTGGACGTGGCGTGGCGTGGGCGTCGCCGGGGCTCGGTCGGTCTGCGCCTGAACGGAATTCGCCTCATTCGTTGCGAACGACGCGCCCCTGCGTCGTTCGCATGACCGACGACGACCACCGGCAGCGAGCGGGGTCCAGTCCCGGCGAGGGCAGCCCCCTGGGCCGAGCGAGAAGTTCTGGCGGTTCGCCCGATGGGCGATCGTGGACGAACACGAGGCCGCCAGAACTTGTTGCGAGCCGAGCCGGCGACTTGACGCCGTGGAGCGCCGGTGGTTCTTGGCATGACTCAACTGGAGCTCCTTCATCGCTCTGGGCCGATAGTGGCCGCTCGCCGGCCGGGCAAGGAGAAAGCCGACATCGGTCCAGGGAGGTTGAGCGTTGGCTGCCACGCAGGATTGGTCATTCGTTCACGCTGTCACCCCGGATGGAACGCACTCCATGCCGTCACCCTCCTCGCGCGCAGGGCGGAGATATCCTCCGAAGTCATGCTGCAGCTCTACCGGGTGGCTCCCGTGAGCGACGAGAAGGAGATCGTCTTCGAGGCGAAAGACCCGCCGTCCCTCACCACCGATCTGGCCGCCGCCCTGGCCCAGCTTGTCAGGGCGGCTCTCGCCCGGCGGGCCGAACGTCCCGAGAAGGCCGCATGACGTCCTCGGAGCCGCTCATCCCACTCACCGCCTATTGCCGGACGTCCACCGACGACCAGCAGAACCCCGAGGAGAGCTTGCGCTGGCAGCTCTCCCGCGCCAGTGCCCTGATCGTCGGGCGGGCCCAGATCGTGTCGGTCACCCACGACACCGACGTCTCTCGGTCCGTTCCCTGGGCCCGGCGTCCCGAAGCGGCCCGACTCATCGCGCAACTCCCCAACCCGGCTCGCGGCTGGACCGGGATCGTCGTCGGCGAGCCGCAGCGAGCCTTCGGGTCGGCGGGCCAGGTGCAGAACATCCTGCCGCAGCTCGCACACTGGGGCGTCCAGCTCTGGGTGCCCGAAGTCGGTGGTCCGGTCGATCCCGAGTCCGAGGCCCACGATCTCCTCATGTCGTTGTTCGGCGGCCTGAGCAAGGCGGAGCGCAACCGTCTCCGGGTACGGGTCCGGACCTCAATGAAGGCCATGGCGCCCGAAGGGCGCTACCTCGGCGGACGACCGCCCTACGGGTACCGGCTCGTGCGTACCGGCGTGCCGCACCCCAACCCGGAGAAGGCCCGCCAGGGCATCCAGCTGACCAATCTGGCCGTGGATCCTGAGACCTCCAAGGTGGTGCAGCAGATCTTCGCCTGGCGGGTCGAGGGCGTCGGCTTCCGGACCATCGCCGCTCGCCTGAGCGAGCAAGGGTTCCCCTGCCCCTCCGCGGCCGACCGGGAGCGAAACCCGCACCGTCTCGGCCGGGCCTGGTCGCTCGGCGCGGTCCGGGCCATCGTCATGAACCCGAAGTACAAGGGGCAGGGCGCTTACGGGCGCTACCGCAAGGTCGAACGCCTCTACGACGTGAATGACCCCGCCGCCGGCAACGTCACCCGGATGTCCCCGGCGCCGGCCTCCGAGGTGGTCGAGACGGAGGGCACCGTGCCCGCAATCGTGAGCGAGTCGGTCTGGCGTCAAGCGCAGACAGACCGGGCCCCGGCGACGCCCGGGCCACGCCCCGATCGGCCCCAACCCACGCGCTACGCCCTGCGCGGCCTCCTGATCTGTGCCCGCTGTGGGCGCAGGATGCAGGGCCACACCGTCAAGCGCCGAGGCAGCTCGGAGCGAGT
The DNA here is from genome assembly GCA_963825965.1 of uncultured Acidimicrobiaceae bacterium. GTDB lineage: Bacteria > Actinomycetota > Acidimicrobiia > Acidimicrobiales > RAAP-2 > Bog-473. The sequence continues at coordinate 89,608 of CAWGUX010000010.1, read as the reverse complement.
CGGCTACCAGTGCACCTACCGGAACGACTACCCGGGCGACGACGGCCATCCGAAGACCCTCTTCGTGGCCGAGCACCGGGTCCTGCCCGCGGTCGACGAGTGGCTGGCGGACCTGTCCTCACCCGAACGCCTCGATGCCACGGTGGCGGCCATTCTCGATGCCGACAACCATCAATCCAGCGAGCCCGCCGAACTTCGCCTGGCGCGCCGCCAGGCCCACGAAGCGCGAAAGAAGCTCGACCAGTACCTCGCCGCGCTGGACGCCGGCCTGGACCCGGTTCTCGTCACCGAGCGCACCCGCGCCGCCCAGGTTGAGCTCGCTGCAGCCACTGCCGTCATCGACACCTACAAGGGCTCTGAACCCCATCTGTTGACCGGACGAGAGGTGCACGAGCTCCTCGAAGGGGTCGGCGGCCTGACCACCCTCTTGGCCCACTCAGACACCGCAGAACGGCAGCGCGTGTACCGCGCCGCCGGTGTGTGTCTTCGCTATCACCGCAGCGAGGAGGGCGAAAAGGTCATCGCATCCCTCCGCGTGGGGTTGTCGCGTGTCGGAGGGGGGACTTGAACCCCCACGCCCTTGCGGGCACCAGCCCCTCAAGCTGGCGCGTCTGCCTATTCCGCCACTCCGACGAAGTTGCAACTGGAACGCAGCGTCCCGAGATCGTAGCGCGCCCCATCTGCCCACTTCAGCTGCGTGAATCCGTTCAGAGGACCCGGCCAACCTCCTCAATTGCCCTTACTGCCCAGGCAACGACGGCGTCGTGTTGCTCGTGGACTCCGGCTGCCTGACCGCCCACAACTGCGCATACCATAAAAGGCTCGTGCTACGAGGCATCGCCTGCACGCCACCGATGGTCCGGCTCCAGGCCAGGGCCGCCGGCTCGGCATAGAGCGGCAGTGACACCATTTCGTCCCACAGCTGCGTGTCCGCCTGTGCGTAGTAGCCCGCCGCGGCGTCAGGGTTCAGCTGCTGCGAGGCGGTCTGCACCGTTTGGTCGAACGGGTTGTTCGAGTAATCCGTCCAGTCCTCGACTGCCGTTCTTGCCGGGCGGGCCGAGCAGCATCGGTGTACCACGCGAGCGTCTGGCTCATATAGGGCGAGAACGTGACCGGGAGTACCGCCAAATCGGCGAAGCCGTCGGCCAGCACCTGTCCCGTCTTGGCCGCGCCGTCGACCGGCTCGAGCGTCGTGTCGAGCCCGGCGGCGTCGAGCTCGGCGCGGATAACCGGTGCCGCTTCGGACGCCCACGGATCGCTCGCGTCGTACACCATGTGGAGTTGGAACGCCGCGCCGAATGCGGAGTGGTAGTAGGGCGTGTCCCCGTCGCGGTTCAGGCCGGACGCCGTGATGAACGCCGCCGCCTGATCGGGCACCGGGGTCACGGGGAAGTTCACGCTCCCTCCGGCCCCGATCACCGTGGTCGAGGTCGACGAGGTGGGTGCCGGCACTGTCGTGGTCGGGGCTCCCGTCGGCGCCGGTTTGTAGTCCTGCTGCCCCTGTACGTACACGTGGCTGTCCGCCACGGCGATGCCGGGCACGGCCCAGCTCACCTCCTGGTTCACCAGGTCCTGGCGGTTGATCAACAGCGCAATGGCGTACCGCATGTCCGGCGAGAGGTCCGAGTCGAGTGAGCTCGCCATGTCGAGCTGCAGCAACGTGTTGGAGGTGTCGACGTCGCTCTGCGCACCCGGGAGTCCTGTCATCTGCGTGAGGAACGACGGGGTCACCGTGGCCGGTTCTGCGACCTGCACGTAGCCCGACGTCATCCACTGGGCGAGCTGCTGGGTCGACGAGGCGATATGCACGGTGATGGAGCGGGCGTTGGCCGGGGTGCCCCACCACTTCGGGTTCTGCACCAGCGTGATGGTCCCCGAGGCTGACACCGACCCGATCTTGAACGGGCCTCCGGACAGGTCGATCGCGGGGCTCACCGTCGGGCAGGCGGGATTCCACCCGACCTTCTCCATGACGTGGGCGGGCATGAGGTTGTTGAAGAGCGACTCCCAGTCGGCGAAGAGCCTCTTGAACTTCACCGTCACCGTGTGTCCACCGTTGGATCCGGTGACCGAGGCGATGTCGCGGTAGCCCGCAACGCTGGTCACGTCGGGCGAGGAGACGACCGGCTCGCCGCGCTGGAGCTCCCAGGCGTACTCGAAGTCCGCCGCGGAGATGGGCACGCCGTCGGACCACACCGCCTTGGGATTCAAGGTGTAGACGACGGTCTGGGGATTGAGGCTCACCACCTCGGCGGTCGTCAGCTCCGAGTTGGACATAGGCCCCCCGCCGGAGCCGACGACGAAAGGGCTGGGCAGCACGGCCCCCAGGACCGTGAGGGTGCCCGGCGTGTCACCTTCGATCGTGTTGGGGTTGCAGCCCGTGACGCTCTGGGTCATGCCGAAGGAGATGGCGCCGCCGGCGACCCCGACGTACGTGACCGTGGTGCTGCTGCCACCGGCGCTCCCTCCGCAGGCCGCGGCCAGCAGTCCAAGCGCTCCGAGGGCCCCGACCAACCAGCGCCCGCGCCGGGGGCGTGGGCCCCGGCGCGTCACTGCAGCCGGAGGTCCAGCGTGATCGTGGCGAAGGCGAAGATGATGGCGACGGTGACGGTGATCCGGTCCAGGTTCCGCTCCACCACCGTCGAGCCCTGGGCCGCCGCACCGACGCTGCCGCCGAACATGTCGGACAGCCCGCCGCCCTTCCCGCTGTGCATCAGGATCAAGAAGATCAGCCCGAGCGCGGCGAACACCTCAATGACGACATACACCCAGGTGAGTGTGGACAAGGTTGCCAACAACGAAAGAGCCTCCAGCTCGAGGGCCGATGACGCCTGCTCGGCCTAGGAACGGTAGCAGGCGGCGGTGGCGCGAATGATGTCGGTGAAGGCGGCCGCCTCCAGGCTGGCCCCGCCGACCAGGAGACCGTCCACGTCGGGCTCCGCCATCAGGTCGGCCGCGTTCTCGGCGTTGACGGACCCTCCGTACTGGATGCGCACGCTGGCTGCGGCATCGTCCCCGCCCACCTTGGCCACCAGGGAGCGGATGAACACGCAGGCGTCCTCGGCGTCGACGGCGGTTGCCGGCGTGCCCGATCCCGATGGCCCAGATCGGCTCGTAGGCCAGCACCAGGCCGGCGGTGACCTCAGCCGCCAGGCCGGAGAGGGCCGCCATGACCTGCTCTTCGAGGACGCTCTCGGTCTGGCGGCGCGACCGCTGCTCCTCGGTCTCCCCGACACACACGATCGGCGTCATGTCGTGGCGCAGCACGGCGCGCAGGGTGGCGGCCACCGTCGCGTCGTCCATGCCGAAGAGCGTGCGGCGCTCGGAGTGGCCCACGATGACGTAAGTCGTGCTCAGCCGGGCCAAGAAGCGCGGGCTGACCTCGCCCGTGCGCGGCCCGGCGTCCTCGTCCGAGCAGTGCTGCGCACCCAGTGCGACGGGAATGCGCTCCTTCTCGACGAGCGTCTGCACCGTGCGCAGGTCCGTGAAAGGCGGGTGCACCGAGACATCGACGCGTGCCACGTCCTCTGGTTTCAGCCGCAGCCCGAGGTCCCGCACAGTGTGCAGCGCCTCGATGTGGTCGTGGTGCATCTTCCAGTTCCCGCTCACCAGCGGGCGGCGCGTGCGTCACCCCCGCGGCGCGTTGGGGGCCAGCCGCAAGGCGTCGATGCCGGGCAGGTGCCCCTCCGACTCGATGTAGGCCAGCGACGCGCCGCCACCGGTCGAGAGGAAGTCCACTTCGTCGGAGAGCCCGAGCTCCTCGAGCGCGCTGGCACTGTCGCCGCCGCCGACCACCGAGAACCCGGGGCAGCGCGCCACCGCCTCGGCCACGATCCGCGTGCCACGCGGCGAAACGCCGGTCCTCGAACGCGCCGAGCGGCCCGTTCCACAGGACGGTGCCCGCGCCCGAGACGACCTCGGCGAACGCCGCGGCCGAGTCGGGCCCGATGTCGAGACCGGTCCAGCCCGTCGGGCAGGTCGCCTTCGATCACCTTGACGCTGCCCCGCGGCCCGTGCCCCGCCGAGGGCGGGCCGAACGTGCCGCCCGGCTCGAGGGCCCGCGTGTCGGTCGGGAGCACGATGCGCACGCCCGAGGCCAACAGCTCCCGGCAGTCCTCGAGGTGGTCGGCGTCGAAGAGCGAGTTGCCCACCTGCTGCCCCTGGGCGGCCAGGAAGGTGAAGGCCATGCCACCGCCGACGACGAGCGTGTCCACCTTGGTGGCCAGCACCTTGAGCACCTCGAGCTTGTCCGCCACCTTGGCCCCGCCGACGACGGCCACGAAGGGGCGGGCCGGGCGCTCGAGCATCCGGCCCAGCACCTCGACCTCGCGGGCGAAGCGCAGGCCGGCCGCGCTCGGCAGGAACGTGCGGCGGGCCGACGATGGAGGCGTGGGCGCGGTGCGCCGCACCGAAGGCCTCGTCGACGTAGGCGTCGTACCCCGCGATCAGGCGCTGCACGAACGCGGGATCGTTCGCCTTCTCGCCCGGGTCGAAGCGCAGGTTCTCGCGTCAGCCCGACGCCCGGGGCACAGCGCGGCGAGCCGATCGCGCACGGGGTCCATCTCCCAGCGGGGGTCGGGCGCGCCGCCGGGCCGGCCGAGATGCGAGGCGGCCATCACCTCCGCGCCCTCGTCGAGCAGCCGGCGCAGCGTCGGCAGGGCGGCGGTGATGCGGAAGTCGTCGGCCACCGTGGCCTGTCCCCGCACGCCGATGTGCAGCGGGACGTTGAAGTCGACCCGCACCAGCACCCGCTTGCCCTCGAGGTCGGGCAGATCCCCGAGCAGCGGGATGCCGCGCAGCGGGTCGCACGCCGGCTCAGCCGCCCTACCACGGCGACCAGGTCGACCAGGCGGTTCGAGTAGCCCCACTCGTTGTCGTACCACCCGAACGTCTTGACCAGCGTCAGCTCGTCGGTGACCGGCATCACCATGGTCAGCCCGGAGTCGAAGGTGCACGAGGCGGGCGAGCCGACGATGTCGCTCGAGACGATGGGGTCCTCGGTGTACTCGAGCACCCGGTCGAGCGGCGGCTTGGCCGCGGCCTCGGCGAAGGCGCCGTTGACCTCGGCCACCGTGGGCGTGCCCTTCACGACGGCGGTGAAGTCGGTGATCGAGCCCACCGGCACCGGCACGCGCAGCGAGATGCCGTCGAGACGGCCCTTCATCGCCGCGAGCACCAGGCTGGTGGCCCGGGCCGCGCCCGTCGAGGTCGGCACGATGTTGATGGCGGCCGCCCGCGCCCGGCGCAGGTCCTTGTGGGGCAGGTCGAGCAGGTTCTGGTCGTTCGTGTAGGCGTGCACCGTCGTCATGAGCCCGCTCACGATCTCGAAGGCGTCGTCGACGACCTTGACCATGGGCACGAAGCAGTTGGTGGTGCACGACGCGTTCGAGACGACCGTGTGCCGTGCGGGGTCGAAGTCCTCGTCGTTCACCCCGATGACGAAGGTGGCGTCGGCGTCGCCCGACGGGCCCGAGATGATGACCCGCTGCACCGAGCCGCCCAGGTGCCCGGCGGCGTCGGCCCGGGCGGTGAAGATGCCGGTGGACTCGACGACGACCTCGACCCCGAGCGAGTCCCAGGGCAGGCGTGCCGGGCTCGCGCTCGGCCAGGACCCGGATGTGCCTGTCCCCCACCAGGAGGTCGCCGCCCTCGACGTCGACCGGCACCGGCAGGCGCCCGTGGGTCGAGTCGTAGCGCAGCAGATGGGCCAGCGTCTCGGCCGAGGTGAGGTCGTTGACGCCGACGACCTCGATGTCGGCACCCGTGGCCAGGACGGCCCGCATGAAGTTGCGGCCGATGCGCCCGAAGCCGTTGATGCCGACCCGCACCGTCATGTCATTCCTTCCTCCCGTGGACCTGCTGCCGCTCCCGGGCGACCTATGCCAGCAGACCCGCCAGCGCCTGCGCCAGTTTGGCCGGGCTGTGGACCAGGTGTGTTCTGCCCCGTGAGGGGAGCGTCGTGCACCATGACATCCGTCGTACCGATGCCCATACCCTCGATGCTGTCACACAGCACGACGTCCACCGTGACATCGTGCCTGGCCAGGGCCGCAACGTGGGCGCCGACGTCGTATCCCTCGGTCTCCGGGACCTGCGGGCGCAGGTTGCAGACGTAGACGACCTGGGCCTCTGAGGAGGCCACCGCCTCGGCGATGCCCTGCACCGCCACGGCGGCCAACACGCTGGTGAACAAGGACCCGGGACCGATCACGATCTGGTCCGCCTCGGCGATGCGCTCGAGCGCCAGCGGCGGCGGCTGGGCGTCGCCGGGCACCAGCGAGACGCTGCGGATGTCACCCGTCCCCTTGACCGCCACCTGCCCCGCCACCGTACCCGGTCGCCGACTCGGCCTTGAGCACGACCAGCTCCGTCGTCGCCGGCAGGACGTCGCCGTGCGCGCCGAGCAGGATGCCCGCCTCGCGCACGCCGGCCAGGAGGTCGCCGGTGGCGTCGATCAGCCCAGCCAGGATCAGGTTCCCCAGCGCGTGGCCGGCCAGCTCGCCCTCCTCGTAGCGGCGCTCGAACGCGAGGGCCAGCGCCGAGTCCTCGTCGGCCAGGGCGACCAGGCACTTGCGGATGTCGCCGAGCGCCACCACGTTGAGCAGCTCGCGCAGGCGTCCGCTGCTGCCGCCGTCGTCGGCCACCGACACGATGCCGGTGAGCGTGCCGGCGTAGCGCCGAGCCGCCTTCAGCGTGACCGCCGTGCCGTGCCCGCCGCCGATGGCGACGACGGAGGGGCGGGCGCTCACCGGTCGATGTCCCGGTGGAAGACGGACACCGCTTGCTCCTCATCGCCCAGCCGCTCCGCCAGCGCCTCGGCCAGCGTCACCGAGCGGTGGCGCCCGCCGGTGCAGCCCATGGCGATGGTCAGGTACGACTTCCCCTCGCGGACGAAGGCCGGCAGGATGCTCGTCAGCAGATCGTCCACCTTCTCCAAGAAGGCGACCGACTCGGGCTGGCCGAGCACGTACTCGCGCACCGGCTCGTCCAGGCCGCTGTAGGGACGCAGCTCCTCGACCCAGAACGGGTTGGGCAGGAAGCGGCAGTCGAAGACGATGTCGACGTCGAGCGGGATGCCCGTGCTTGTACCCGAACGAGATGACCGAGGTCTGCATGTGCGGCGCCTCGGCGTCGCCGAACGCCTCGAGGATGCGCGAACGCAGCTGGTTCGAGTTCAGCTCGCCCGTGTCGACCAGCAGGTCGGCCCGCTCGCGCACCGGCTCGAGCAGCCGGCGCTCGTCGGCGATCGACTCCTCCACCCCCCGGGCGGCCAGCGGGTGGCGCCGCCGGGTGCCCTCGTAGCGGCGCACCAGCACGTCGTCGGGTGCGTCGAGGAACACCACCCGCACCCGCTTGCGCGGTCGCACGCAGCTCGTCGAGCACGTCGGGCAGGTCGTCGAAGTACTCGGGACCGGTGTCGCGGCCGCCCCGGCCGATCACCAGCGCCACCCGCTCGATGCCCGACCCGGGCCGGTCGACCATCTCGACCATCTTCATGATGAGGCCGGCCGGCAGGTTGTCGATGACGAACCAGCCCACGTCCTCGAGCGCGGCCGCGGCCGTCGAGCGGCCCGCGCCCGACATCCCCGTCACCACCACGAACTCGCTCATCGCCCCCCAGCCTTGCGCACGCCCTCGTAGACGGCGAGACCGACGGTGTCGGGCAGCCAGGACAGGGCCTGGAGCTGCTCGAGGGTCGCCGCCCGCACGGCGTTGACGCCGCCGAGCTCCTTGACCAGGCGGGCCTTGCGGGTCGGCCCGAGGCCCGGGATGTCGTCGAGGATGCTCCGCGTCATCCGCTTGCCCCGCCGCTCCCGGTGGAACGTGATGGCGAAGCGGTGCGCCTCGTCGCGCACCCGCTGCAGGAGGTACAGCGCGTCCGAGCCCGCGGCGCAGGCGGACCGGGTCGGGCGAGCCGGGCCGGTACACCTCCTCGAACTGCTTGGCCAGCGCGGCCAGCTCGATCTCGTCCTCGAGCCCGAGCTCGCGCACCACCCGCTCGGCCACGTGCAGCTGCCCCTTGCCGCCGTCGACGAGGAGCAGGTTGGGCCGGTAGGCGAAGCGCCGGGGCCGCCCGCCCTCGGTGCCGCTCGGCGCCTCCTGCAGCGCGGTCAGCCGCCGCGTCAGCACCTCCTCCATGGCTGCGTAGTCGTCGTTGCCGGGCACGGTCTTGACCTTGAAGCGGCGGTAGTCCGAGCGCTTGGCCAGCCCGTCCTCGAGCACGACCATGGAGCCGACGTAGTCGGTGCCCTGCAGGTGGCTCATGTCGTAGCACTCGATCCGCAGCGGCGCCTCGCGCAGCGACAGCGCGCTCTGCAGCTCGGTCAGCGCCTTGGAGCGCGCGTTGTGGTCCGACGCCCGGCGCAGCCGGTGCCGGGCCAGGTCCTCGCCGGCCGAGCGGGTCACCGTCTCCTGCAGCGCGCGCTTCGCCCCGCGCTGCGGGCACGGCGATGTCGACCGGTCCCTCGCGCACGGTGCGCAGCCAGCTCTCGAGCAGGTCGAGGTCCGCCGGCTCCTCGGGCACCAGCACGCGGCGCGGCACCTCGGCGCCCGTCCGCGCCGTAGACCTGCGAGACGACCAGCGACATGAACTCGGGCCCGGAGAGGTCCTCCACCTTCTCGGCCACGAAGCCGCGGTGGCCGACCACCCGGCCGCGGCGGACGCGGAAGATCTGCACCGACGCCTCGAGCGGGTCCTCGGCCAGACCGACGACGTCGAAGTCCTCGGCGCGGTCCGACACCATCTGCTGGGTCTCGGCCGCCTTGTGCACCGCGGTGATCCGGTCGCGCAGGCGTGCGGCCCGCTCGAACTGCAGCTCGTCGGAGGCGGCCAGCATCTCGGCCTCCGAGCCGCGCCAGCACCGGCTCGGTGTCGCCCGAGAGGAACCGCATCAGGTCGTCGACGTAGCCGTCGTACGCCTCGTGGTCGACGGCGCCCACGCACGGCCCCGAGCAGCGGTCGATGTCGTAGAGGAGGCACGGCCGGCCCAGGCGCTCGTGGCGCTTGAACTTGGTGTCCGAGCACGTGCGCACCGGGAAGCTCCGCACCAGCAGGTCGAGGGTGGCCCGGATGGCGCCCGCGTGGCCGTAGGGGCCGAAGTAGCGGACGCCCTTGCGCTTGCGGCCGCGGACCACGGCCGGCCGCGGCCATTCCTCGTTCAGCGTGACCGCCAGCCACGGGTAGCTCTTGTCGTCCTTGAGCCGCACGTTGTAGCGGGGCAGGTGGGCCTGGATCAGCGAGTGCTCGAGGATCAGCGCGTCGACCTCGCTGTCGACCACGACCCACTCGACGTGGTCGGCCTGGGCCACCATCTGGGCCGTGCGGGGCGGAAGCTTGGCCGAGTCCTGCCAGTAGTTGGGCAGGCGGTGGCGGAGCGACTTCGCCTTGCCCACGTAGAGGACCCGGCCTTCGGCGTCGTGGAACTGGTAGGACCCCGGGGCGTCCGGAATCGAGCCGGTCGGCGGCCGGTACTGCATCACGTCCCACTCTCGCGCAGCGGCTGGTGACCGGCGGTACACTGGTCGCTGCCGGCCTGGTATCCGGCAGACAACCTCGCATCGAGGCCGACATACCCGCGGATGGGCGACCAGGCTGTCCCCGCCGGCCAGATCGATGCTCTCCCTCAAAGGGGGCAGACAGGATGCTCAGGCTCCAGGCGCCGCTCTCCAGAGCGCTACACGGCCGCGACCGACGACGAGCTCGCCGCCATGATCGGCGCGCGCCAAGGCCGCGCTCGGCTCCCGGCTCTTCATCCTCGGCCACCACTACCAGCGCGACGACGTGATGCGCTGGGCCGACGCCCGAGGCGATTCCTTCGGCCTCTCCCGCATCGCGGCCGGCCAGGCCGACGCCGAGTTCATCGTCTTCTGCGGCGTCCACTTCATGGCCGAGTCCGCCGACGTGCTGACCGGCGACCACCAGCAGGTGCTGCTCCCCGACCTCAACGCCGGCTGCTCCATGGCCGACATGGCGGACATCGACCAGGTCGAGGAGGCCTGGGACGAGCTGGCCCAGGTCATCGACGTCGACCGCCTCGATCCCGGTCACCTACATGAACTCCGCCGCCGCCCTCAAGGCCTTCGTCGGCCGCCACGGCGGCGCGGTCTGCACGTCGTCCAACGCCCGGGCCGTCCTCACCTGGGCCCTCGAGCGCGGCGAGCCGCGTCCTCTTCTTCCCCGACCAGCACCTCGGCCGCAACACCGGCTACCAGCTCGGCTACGGCGCCGACGACATGCGCGTGTGGAACCCGCGCCAGGCCCTCGGCGGCCTGACCGACCGCGAGGTCGAAGGAGTCCACGCTCCTGCTGTGGAAGGGGCACTGCTCGGTGCACCAGCGCTTCCGGCCCGAGCACGTCGAGGCCTTCCGGGCCGAGCACCCCGACGGCATCGTGATGGTCCACCCCGAGTGCGCGCACGAGGTCGTCGAGCTCGGCGACATCACCGGCTCGACCGACGCCATCATCCGGGCCGTCGACGCCGCGCCCGCAGGCTCGGTCATCGGCGTCGCCACCGAGATCCACCTCGTGAACCGGCTCGACGACGAGTCCCCCGACAAGACGGTCGTCTGCCTCGACCCGCTCGTCTGCCCGTGCTCGACCATGTCGCGCATCGACCCCCAGCACCTGGCCTGGGTCCTCGAGGGCCTCGTCGACGGCGAGGTGCGCAACCGGATCGTGGTCGACGCCGACACCGCCGAGTGGGCCAGGGTCGCGCTCGAGCGCATGCTCGCCATCACCTGAACGCGGCCGCGCTGACGCGATGCGCCGCGCCGGTAGGGTCGGCACGCACGCGTCGACGTCGACTGGAGGCCACCCGTGACCGACTACCCCGCCTTCCTTCGTCCGAGGCCAACCATGTCGAGCCGGTCCCGCGCCGCATCCGTGCGTACCTCGCCGGCCAGACCGTCGTCGACACGACCGCGGGCCGCTACGTGTGGGAGTGGCCCGGCTTCCCGCAGTACTACATCCCCCTCGCCGACGTCCTGCGACGACGTGCTGGTCGACGAGGGCACGACCGAGGAGACGCCGCGGGGCGACGTGAAGCTCTTCGGCGTCCGCGTCGGCGACGCGCGACCGCCCGCACGCGGCCAAGGTCCTCGGGCGCCGCCAAGGTGGAGGGCCTCGACGACACCGTGCGCTTCGAGTGGTCGGCCTTCGACGCCTGGTACGAGGAGGACGAGCAGGTCTTCGTCCACCCGCGCAACCCCTACACCCGGGTCGACGCCCTCCGCTCGACCCGCACGGTGCGCGTCGAGTCGCACGGCGTCGTCCTCGCCGAGTCCTCGTCGCCGGTCCTGTGCTTCGAGACCGGGCTCCCGACCCGCTACTACCTCAACCGCACCGACGTCGACTTCACCAGCCTCGTCCCGTCCGACACCGTGACGTCGTGCCCCTACAAGGGCACGACCAGCGGCTACTGGTCGGCGCTGGTCGACGGGCGCACGCATCCCGACGTCGCCTGGACCTACGACTTCCCGACCCGCGAGCTGCTCGCCCATCGCCGGGCTCGATCGCCTTCTACAACGAGAAGCTCGACATCTTCCTCGACGGCGTCGAGCCTCGAGCGTCCGACGCACCGCACTTCGTCCTGAGCCGGACTGCCGGCTACTTGGCCCGTGCCAGCACCGGCTTGAGCACCTCGCCGGTGTAGCTGCCCGCCGTCTTGGCCACCTGCTCGGGCGTGCCCTCGGCGATCACCAGTGCCGCCCTTGTCGCCGCCCTCGGGGCCGAGGTCGATGATCCAGTCGGCCGTCTTGACCACGTCGAGGTTGTGCTCGATCACGACCACCGTGTTGCCCTGCTCGACCAGGCGGCCCAGCACCTCGAGCAGGCGGCGGGTGTCGTCGAAGTGCAGGCCGGTCGTCGGCTCGTCGAGGATGTAGAAGGTGTGGCCGGTCGGCCGGCGGCTCAGCTCGCTGGCCAGCTTCACCCGCTGGGCCTCGCCGCCCGAGAGCGTCGGCGCCGGCTGGCCGAGCCGCACGTAGCCCAGGCCGACGTCGACCAGGGTCTGCATGTGGCGGGCGATCGGGGGCTGGCGCTCGAAGAAGCTCAGCGCCTCCTCGCACGACATGTCGAGCACGTCGGCGATCGTCTTGCCCCGGAAGGTGATCTCGAGCGTGTCGCGGTTGTAGCGCGCACCGTGGCAGATCTCGCAGGGCACGTAGACGTCGGGCAGGAAGTGCATCTCGATCTTGATGGTCCCGTCGCCGGCGCAGGCCTCGCAGCGCCCGCCGCGCACGTTGAACGAGAAACGGCCGGGCTGGTAGCCGCGCACCTTGGCCTCCGCCGTCTGGGCGAACAGCTTGCGGATGTGGTCGAAGACGCCGGTGTAGGTGGCCGGGTTCGACCGCGGCGTGCGGCCGATCGGCGCCTGGTCGACGTCGACCACCTTGTCGAGGTGCTGCATCCCCTCGACCTTGCGGTGCCGTCCCGGCAGCGTCTTGGCCCGGTGCAGCTTCTGGGCCAGCGAGCGCAGCAGGATGTCGTTGACCAGCGTCGACTTGCCCGAGCCCGAGACGCCGGTCACCGCGATCAGGCAGCCGAGCGGGAACGACACGTCGATGTCGCGCAGGTTGTGCTCGCGCGGCCCGCGCACCGTGACGACGTCGCCGGTGCCCGGGCGCCGGCGTGCCGGCACGGGGATCGACCGCTTGCCCGACAGGTACTGGCCGGTGATCGACGCCTTGTTCGTCAGCAGGCCGCCCCGGCCGGTGACCGGCCCGGCGTGGACGATCGTTGCCGCCGTGCTCCCCGGCGCCCGGCCCGATGTCGACGACGTAGTCGGCCGTGCGGATGGTCTCCTCGTCGTGCTCGACCACGATCACGGTGTTGCCCAGGTTGCGCAGGCGCTCGAGCGTGGCGATGAGGCGCTGGTTGTCGCGCTGGTGCAGGCCGATGGAGGGCTCGTCGAGCACGTAGAGCACGCCGACCAGGCCGCTGCCGATCTGGCTGGCCAGGCGGATGCGCTGGGCCTCGCCGCCCGAGAGCGTCCGGCCGAGCCCGGGCCAGCGAGAGGTAGTCGAGGCCGACGTCGAGGAGGAACTGCATGCGCTCGCGGACCTCCTTGAAGCACCCGGTCGGCGATCATGTGCTCGCGGTCGGTCAGCTCGAGGTCGGCCATCGCCTGTCACCGCCGCCCCGATGGAGAGGCTGCACAGCTCGTAGATGTTGCGCCCGCCCACGGTCACGGCCAGCGACTCGGGCTTGAGGCGCGCCCCGTTGCACTCGGGGCAGTCGACCTCGCGCATGTACTGCTCGATCTGCTCGCGCGACCAGTCCGACTCCGACTCGCCGTGGCGACGCTGGAGCCACGGGATGATCCCCTCGAAGTGCGCGTCGTACGAGCGGGTGCGGTTGAAGCGGTTCTTGTAGGTGACGCGGATGGTGCGGCTGCCGGTCCCGTACAAGACGAGCTTCTTGTCCTTGGCCTTGAGCGACTTCCACGGCGCCTCGAAGGAGAAGCCGCCGTACTCGGCCACGCCCGCCTGCAGCCCGGTGAAGTACTCGCTGCGCGCCCCGGCCCACGGAGCCAGCGCGCCCTCGGCGAGCGAGAGCGAGTCGTCGGGCACGACCAGGTCGGGATCGACCTCGAACTTGGTCCCGAGGCCGAGACAGACCGGGCAGGCCCCGTAGGGCGAGTTGAAGGAGAAGCTGCGCGGGGCGGGCTCCTCGAAGCTGATGCCGCAGTGGGTGCAGGCCAGGTGCTGGGAGAAGGTGATGGCCTCGTCCTCGGCGCCCTCGCCCCCCTCGCCCGAGCCGTTCATGACGAGCACCTCGGCCGTGCCCCCCGTCAGCTCGAGCGCGGTCTCGATCGACTCGGTCAGGCGCTGGCGGACGTTGTCGCGCCGGATGAGGCGGTCGACGACGACCTCGATGGTGTGCATCTCGTAGCGGGCCAGGTTGACCTCGGCCCGCTCCGCCAGCTCGAGGGGCACGCCGTCGACCCGGACCCGGGCGAAGCCCTGCTTGGCCAGGTCGTCGAGCAGCGAGCTGTACTCGCCCTTGCGGCCGCGCACGACCGGGGCCATCACCTGGAACCGGGTCCCCTCGGGCAGCTCGAGGACCCGGTCGACGATCTGCTGGGGGGTCTGGCGCGCCACCGGGCGGCCGCAGGTGGGGCAATGGGGGTGACCGATGCGGGCGTAGAGGAGCCGCAGGTAGTCGTAGACCTCGGTGATCGTCCCCACCGTCGAGCGAGGGTTGCGCGAGGCCGACTTCTGGTCGATGGAGATGGCCGGCGAGAGGCCCTCGATGAAGTCGACGTCGGGCTTGTCCATCTGGCCCAGGAACTGGCGGGCATACGCCGACAGCGACTCGACGTAGCGGCGCTGGCCCTCGGCGTAAATGGTGTCGAAGGCCAGTGACGACTTGCCCGAGCCCGACAGGCCGGTGAAGACGATCAGCTTGTCCCGGGGCAGGTCAAGGGAGACGTCACGCAAATTGTGCTCGCGGGCGCCGCGAACGACCAAACGGTCGGCCATCCGGGCAGGATACCGGCGCGCTGTGTCACCTCCGGCGGGACCACGTCCTCCGGCGGGCCCCGGCCCGGCCGCCGTGTCGGTGCGGTCCGGACCGGGCGGCGGCTCAGCTGCCCATACCGACCACTGGTTCGACGAGCGGCAGTCCGCCGGCCGAGCCGTAGAAGGGCGCATCGCCGTAGTTGAAGATGCCGCCGTCGGAGGCCACCAGCCAGTAGCCGTGCCCGCTCGGGGCGCTCGTCATGCCGACCACCGGCTTGTTGAGATGGATGCTGCCGGTCGAGCCGTAGAAGAGGGCGTCGCCGTAGTTGAAGATCCCGCCGTCGGAGGCCACCAGCCAGTAGCCGAGGCCGGTCGGGCTGCTGGCCATCCCCACCACCGGCTGGTTCAGCACCATGCTGCCGGTCGAGCCGTAGAAGGTGGCGTCGCCGTAGCTGAAGATGCCGCCGTCGGAGGCCACCAGCCAGTAGCCGTTGCCGTCGGGGGTGGCGGCCATGCCGACGACCGGCTTGTTGAGGCGGAGGCTGCCGGTCGAGCCGTAGAAGGTGGCGTCGCCGTAGCTGAAGATGCCGCCGTCGGAGGCCACCAGCCAGTAACCCTTGCCGTCGGGGGTGGCGGCCATGCCCACGATCGGCTTGTTGAGTGGCTGGCCGCCCCGCGAGCCGAAGAAGGTGGCGTCGCCGTAGCTGAAGATGCCGCCGTCGGACGCCACCAGCCAGTAGCCCTGCTTGTCGGGCGTCATCGCCATCCCCACCACCGGGTCGTTGAGGGGCTTGCCCCCACGCGAACCAAAGAAGCGGGTATTGCCGTAATTGAAGATCCCGCCGTCGCTGGCGCCGAGCCAATACCCCTGCGCGCCGATGTAGGCGTCGAGGTAGCCCTGGCCGTTGCCGTTCGTATCGAGGTAGTCGCCGCCGACGGCGCACGACACCGGCGAGTTGCACGCAACTACCTGCCCCTGGGCCACGGTGGTCCCCGTCGCCGTGCTGACGTTGGCGGGCAGCGCCGTTTCCGTCGGACTCCACGTCCCGCCCGACAAGGTGTCGAGCAGGGCGAATCCCGTCGCACCGGTCCCGACGTACGAGCCCACCGTGATGCAGAACGACGGGGTCGGGCACGAGATCTCGTCGAGCTGGGTCGCCTGCGCGGCCGCGTCCGCGTTGGTGGGCTGGGGCGCCTTGGTGGCGCTCCACGAGCCGTTGCTCAGCGTGTCGATGAGCCCGAAGGCGCTGAGCGAGCTGTCCTGGTAGAAGCCGGCCGCCACGCACGACGACGGTGAGCCGCACGAGACGGAGACCAACTGCTGGGAAGTCGGCGTCGTGCTGGCGCCGGAGGGGACGGGGCCCTTGACGCCGGACCAGCTGGTCCCGTTCCACATGTCGACGAGCGGCTGTGGGTCCCCGTTGGTGTCGTTGTAATGGCCGGTGGCGACACAGGACGTCGCGGCGGGGCACGCCACACCGCTCAGGATCGAGTCCTGGTGCCCGTCGGCATCGTCACCCGCGCCGGCAGGCTGGGGAGCTGTGATGCCCGTCAGACTGCCGTTGGCGTCGACGACCAGCCACCCGTTGGAGGGGTTTCCCGCGCTGGTGTCGGGATAGGAGCCCGCCCCCACGCAGAACGTCGCCGACGCGCACGAGACCGCGACCAGCAACGAGCCGCTGGCGATGGCGTTCGACGGCAAGGGCGCCGCCTGGGCCGACCAGGTCGTCCCCGACAGCGTCGCGACGAACCCGTTCTGGTCGTTGCTCGTATTCCTATAGGACCCCACGGCGACGCACGACGTCGCGGATGTGCACGACACCGAGTAGAGCCAGGCGTTGGGATGCACCGTCGTGGTATCGGTGGCCGCATCACTGGGCAACGCACCCTGGGCGGAGGTCCATGTGCTGCCCGCCATCGTGTCGACCACGGGCTGGTCGAACGCCCCGGTGTCCGCGTACTCGCCGACGGCGAGGCAGAAGCTGGTGCTCGGGCACGACACGGCACGGCAGGGCTGGCTCGAGCCACAGTTCTGAGAGCCGAACCAGAACGCCTGGTTGACACCGGAGCCGGCAGTGGTGGGCTCCGGCGCCTGGGTCTCGGTCCAGCTGTTCCCGCTCTGCGTCTCGATCACTCCCCACGGCTGGCCCCCGGCGTCGTGGTATCCGCCAACGGTCACACACCCATTGACGGCAGGGCACGACGAGGACGCGACGGAGACGTGACCCAGCGTGGTGGCGTTGCCGGCGTTGGAAGGCAGCGTGGCTTCGACGGAGCTCCAGCCCTGGCTCGGTGGCGTCACTGCTGCGCCGGCCGTGCCTGCGCTGACCACCGCCGCGCCGAGCGCCGCCGACGACACCGAACAGGGCGACGAGTGTCGCCAGCGCCGCCCGTCGTACGAGTGGGCGCACTGCGCTGCGGGTCGGGCGGTCAGCTACGCGGGCGTGTCGCATGGGGCTCCGATCTCGGGCGCGCGGGCGCGTCGCATCCGCCGCTGTCTTTACCCGCTCCGTCTCTCTGCTAGACGCCCGACGAGGCCCGGGATGTGCCTCGCGACGCCGGGCATCGGTAGCGCACACCCGTATCCGCCGTCCGCTGCGGAGCAACGGGTGTCGCAGCGAGCGGGCTTCGTCACTCGAACGTCACGTCCTCGTCTCCCCAGTAGGCGTCGACGGCGGCAATGAGGCCCTCGTCGGTCACAGTGAAGATCTCCACGCCGCGGATGTGCATCGTCGAGCCGCCTTCGAGGCTCAGCGTGATGTGAAACGTGATGGCCGCTCGTTCCGCCACCGGATGGACCTCGACGACCTCGAAGCGCATCGCCTCGCACGCATCGAAGGAGCGCTGGATGAAGTCGCGGATGGCGTCGCGCCCGACGTTGGGCGGGCTTGGGTACGGATCGACCTGGACGGCGTCCTCGGTGAAGAGGGCGGCGTAGGCGTCGGCGTCGCGGGAGCTGGCCGCGGACGCATAGCGTGCCATGACCTCGCGGAGCTGGGCAGTCGTGGGCATACGCCCGACGCTATCCGGCGAGGTGGTTCAGCCCGGGACGGCGGACCGCAGCTCGGCGATCTCGTCGCGCAACAGGGCCGCCTCCTCGTAGCGCAGCTCGGCCGCCGCGGCCTTCATCTCGGATTCGAGCTGGACGATCAGCTCCATCGCCTCGGCCGGGGTCGACGCATCCCCGTCCACCAACAGGGTGGGCCGGCGGTTGCCGCGCACCGCCGCGTTCTTGCGCACCTCGGCGCGGCTGCGGCCGGCCTTGGCCACGCCGCCGCTCGTCCCGCGGAGGCGCTCGAGGATGTCGGTCACGGACTTGCGAATCGTCTGGGGGTCGATCCCGTGCTCAAGATTGAAGGCGATCTGCACCTCGCGCCGGCGTTGGGTCACCGAGACCGCCTCGCGCATGGAGTCGGTCACCGTGTCCGCGTACAGCACCACCATGCCGTCGACATTGCGGGCGGCGCGCCCCATGGTCTGGATGAGCGACGAGGCTGAGCGCAGGAACCCCTCCTTGTCGGCGTCGAGGATGGCCACCAACGCCACCTCGGGCAGGTCGAGCCCCTCGCGCAGGAGGTTGATGCCGACGAGCACGTCGATGGTGCCGAGCCGCAGCTCGCGGAGGATCTCAATGCGGGTGATGGTGTCGATGTCCGAATGCAGGTACTGGACCCGGACCCCGGCGTCGGCCAGGTAGTCCGTGAGGTCCTCGGCCATCTTCTTGGTCAGCGTGGTCACCAGGACCCTCCCGCCCGCCTGGACCGTCGTCCCGATGCGCGCGAGCAGATCGTCCACCTGCCCCTTGGTCGGCATGATCGTGACCTCGGGGTCGACCAATCCGGTCGGCCGGATCACCTGCTCGACGACCTGGACCGAATGCTCGAGCTCGAACGGGCCGGGCGTGGCCGAGACGAACACGCACTGGGGCACGCGTTCGACGAACTCGTCGAAGCGGAGCGGGCGGTTGTCCTTGGCCGAGGGCAGACGGAACCCGTGCTCGACGAGCACGTCCTTGCGCGAGCGGTCACCGGCGTACTGCCCGTGCAGCTGCGGGACCGCCACATGGCTCTCGTCGATGACGCAGAGGTAGTCCTTCGGGAAGAAATCGAGAAGGGTGAAGGGCGTCTCGCCCGGCGCCCGGCCGTCGAGGTGGCGGCTGTAATTCTCCACTCCGGAGCACACGCCCGTCTCGGCCAGCATCTCGAGGTCGTGCTCGGTCCGTACCCGCAGGCGCTGCGCCTCGAGGAGCTTGCCTTCGCGTTCGAATTCCTGGAGCCGTTCGCGCAGCTCGACCTCAATGGTCCCGACCGCCCGCTGAATGATCTCGTCGCCGGTCACGTAGTGCGTGGCTGCATAGACGGCAACGTCCTCCATCTCCTCCCCCATCTCACCGGTCAGGACGTCGAAGGGGACGATGCGCTCGACGGTGTCGCCGAACATCTCCACCCGCAACGCCGCCTCCTCGTAGGCCGGGTGGATCTCGACGGTGTCACCCCGGGCCCGGAAGGTGCCCCGGACGAGGTTGACGTCGTTGCGCGCATACTGGAGGTCGACGAGGCGGCGCAGGACGTCGCGCTGGTCGATCTGCTCCCCCACCGCGAGCCCGAGGATGCGGTCGCGGTACTCGTCGGGCGAGCCCAAGCCGTAGATGCACGACACGGACGCCACGACGATGACGTCCCTGCGCATCAGCAGCGACGAGGTCGTGGCGTGCCGGAGCCGATCGATCTCGTCGTTGATGGACGAGTCCTTCTCGATGTAGGTGTCCGTCGTCGGCAGGTACGCCTCGGGTTGGTAGTAGTCGTAGTACGACACGAAGAACTCGACCCGGTTCTTCGGAAAGAGCTCACGCAACTCCGACGAGAGCTGGGCGGCCAGCGACTTGTTCGGCTCAATGATGAGCGTGGGCCTCTGGACCTGCTCGACCATCCAGGCGATGGTGGCCGTCTTGCCAGACCCGGTGATGCCTTGCAGCGTCTGGTAGCGGTCACCGCGACGGACGCCCTCGGCCAGGCCAACAATGGCCTGCGGCTGGTCCCCCGAGGGCTGGAAGGGCGAAACGACCTCGAATTCGGGCATGACCTTCTGAGGCTACCCGTGGGGTGTGACCGCTCAGGCCTGAGGGCGGTGCTCCGCGGCCGCGGCTCGGAGCCAGTCCCACAGCTTGGCCACCTCGGCGTCGAGGGCGGCCCGATCACCCGAGTTGTCAAGCACGTAGTCCGCCTCCTTGATGCGCTCCTCGCGCGAGATCTGGGCGCGGATGCGGGCCTCGGCATCGCCGCGTTCGAAGCCGCGCTGGGTGAGCAGCCGCTCGAGTGCCACGTCGGTCGGGAGGTCCACCACGACCACCTTGTGCAGCTTGACCGTGTCGCGGTGGACGGCCGTGAGCAGTGGGATGGCCAACACGACGATGGCGTCGGTCCCCTCGAATGCGTCGCGTGTTTCGATCATGGCGACCCCGATGGCCGGGTGCGTGATGGCGTTGAGCTCCAGCCGCGTCTCGTCGTCGGCAAAGGCCACGGCGGCCAGCGCCTTGCGGTCGATGGTCCCGTCGGGAGCGAGGATGCCGTGCCCGAAGTGGTCGAGCAACGGCTGGTAGGCGGGGCCGCCCGGTGCGACCACGTCGCGGGCGACCTGGTCGGCGTCGATCAGGACCGCGCCTCGTGCGACAAGCAGCTCGGCGACGGCCGACTTTCCCGACCCGATGCCCCCGGTCAGGCCGACTGCGAGCACGGGTGGGCTCAGTCCCGCTGGGGCTTGCGGGCCACGGCCAGCAGGACGAGCGTCGTGTCGTCGGGGTCCTCGGTCACGAACCAGTCGTCGGCGGTGATGCCCGTGACGCCCCCCGTGTCGTTGCGCGCCACCAGCTTGTAGGCCAGCGGGAGCAGGTGCGTGTACGTCCAGACGTACCACTCGTAGGGCATGCGGTGCCGGAGGTCGAACGCATCGAGACGGAGCAGCTTGGCCGCCTTGAGGCGACGCGCCTCGAAGTCGGCTTTCACGCGGGGCACGGCATCGACGCCGCCCAGCCAGACGTCGCCGAAGTGGCGCTCGAGCATGGCGCGCAGCTCGGCGCGGTCGAAGAGATGGAGATGGAAGGGATTCTCGAAGTCGGCCGGCTTGTTCGGCGTGAGCACGCACACGAGCCCGTCGTCCTTGACGACCCGGGCCAGCTCGGCGACATGGGGCTCGGGGTCGGTGAAGTGTTCGATGAGGTGCGATGAGCACGCGCCGTCGAAGCTCTGCGGCAAGAAGGCCAGGCCCAGCGCATCCATCTGGGCCACGCGCAGCCCCTCGGGCCCGTAGCGGGATGCGGCGGTGGCAACCGCCTCGCTCGAGTAGTCCACCCCGACCACAGCGCGCCCGGGGTCTAAGAAGCGCGCTGACTCGAAACCCTGGCCGCAGCCCACGTCGAGAATGCGTCCGTCGCCGATGCGATCGAGAACGGCGCGGTAGCCGGCCTCGTGGAGCGCGAGCAACGAATCCGGGGTCACCCCCTGCTGCGGGCGCTCGCCCGTCAACCGGGTCCTCGAACCGATGGCCACGGCGCTCCCTTCGGTGACACCTTGGTGACACGCCGCGGTGGCGCTGCCTGCTTACACTACCCGGCGACCCCACCTGATCTCTTCATGCTCATCTCACTCACCGCGAGGTCTGGGCGGCACGCTGCGTCTGGACGGCGCACCGCGCTCGGCCTCGACCACCTCGACCCGCAACAGCCAACGTCGTTGGACCATCGGTGGCGTCGTCGTGCTCGCCGCCCTGGCCTATGTCCCGATGCTCGCGGTCCGCCCCGGTGTCATCACCGCGAACACCAAGCCGTATCTGTACCTCGACCCCACCACGTTCCTCAGCCAGGTCGCTTTCCTGTGGAACCCCACCGTCGCGCTGGGAACGGTGACCCACGAGTACATCGGCTACCTGCTGCCCATGGGCCCCTTCTTCGCCCTGACCTCTGTCTTGCACATCCCGACGTGGGTCGCGCAGCGGCTCTGGCTCGGCTCCATCCTCTTCGTTGCCGGCGTCGGCATCCTCTACCTCTGCCGCACCATGCGGCTCCGCGGGCCCGGGCCCGTGGTCGCAGCGCTGGCCTACATGCTGTCGCCGTATTTCTTGCAGTACGTGAGCCGGATCTCGGTGATCCTGCTGCCGTGGGCCGGGCTGCCCTTCATGCTCGCCTTCACCATCCTGGCCCTGCGCCGCGGCGGGTGGCGCTGGCCGGGACTGTTCGCAATCACGGTCGCGCTGGTCAGCGGGATCAACGCGACCGCCATCATTTACGTCGGCGTCGCCCCCGTCCTCTGGCTGATCTTCGCGGTGGTCGTCCTGCGCGAAGCGACGTGGTGGCGGGCGATCGACGCGGCGCTGCGCATCGTCATCCTCACCC
This sequence comes from uncultured Acidimicrobiaceae bacterium, assembly GCA_963825965.1. Lineage (GTDB taxonomy): Bacteria > Actinomycetota > Acidimicrobiia > Acidimicrobiales > RAAP-2 > Bog-473. Next base: position 67,761 of record CAWGUX010000010.1, on the reverse strand, counting down.
TCGGAGCCTGCCTGTGGTGGATGGCCGGCCTGCTCGTCGAAGCGGCGTACGGGGTCAACGTGTTGAAGTACACGGAGACCGTCCCGTCCACCTCCGCCACCTCGAGCCCCTCCGAGGTGATCCGCGGTCTCGGCTACTGGTTCTTTTACGGGGGCGACAGCCTGGGCCCCTGGACCAACGCGGCAGCCCGCTACACCCAGAGCCTCGTCTTGTTGGCCACCTCCTACGCCGTCCCCGTCTTCGCGGTCGTGGCAGCCGCATTCGTGCGCTGGCGGGAGCGGGCCTTCTTCATCGTGTTGATCTTCGTCGGCCTGGTCCTCTCGGTCGGACCCTTCCCCTTTACCAACCCGACCGTCGTCGGGCGGTTGTTCAAGTCCTTCATGACCGACACCACGGCCGGTCTGGCCCTGCGCTCGACGGACCGCGCCACGCCCGTCGTGCTTCTCGGCCTCGTCATGCTGCTCGGCGCCGGGGTGACGGCGCTCTGGCAGCGAGTGTCGGTCCTCGGCGTCGTCACCGCCTTCTTGCTGGCGTGCCTCGTCGTTGCCAACAACCCCTCCATCTTCAACGGCGACATGATCGCCAACTACTTGAGCATCCCGGCCGCACCGCCCGCCTACGAGATGCAGGCGGTCAACCACCTCAACACCACGCACCAAGGGACCCGCGTCCTTGCCATCCCGGGCGACAACTTCGCGTCCTATCGCTGGGGCGATCCACTCGACACCCCGCAGCCCGCGTACCTCACCCGGGACTTCGTCACCCGCGAACAACAGGTCATGGGGTCCATCGCCACGGCCGACACGCTCTACGCGCTCGACGACCCCCTGCAGGAGGACACCGAGAACTACAACGCGCTCGGCACCGATCGCGCGCCTGATGAGCGCCGGCGACGTGATGGTGGAGTACGACCAGCGCTACGAGCACTACGGCGTGCCGCAACCGCAACTGCTGGCGCTGCAGCTGCTGCACACCCCGAGCGGCCTGAGTGACCCCGTGTCCTTCGGAGCGCCCCGGCCCAATGTCTCGGCCGTCTCGACGCTCAACGAGGCGGATCTCAGTGCACCGGCCACCATCACCTGGCCCAGTCCCGTCGTCACCTACACCGTCAACGACCCCCGCCCGACGGTCCGCGGCGAGTCGGACCAGGGAGCGATGATCGTCTCGGGGGACGCCGTCGGGCTGAACAACCTCGCCGGGATCGGCCTGCTCAACACTTCGAGCGCGGTGTACTACACGGGGGCGTTGGACACGGACCAGCCCCTCATGAAGGACCTCGCGGCACAAGGCGCCCAACTCGTCGTCACCGACACCAATCGCAAGCAGGCCTTCCGTTGGAACACCTTGAACGCCAACACCGGTGCCACCGAGACGCCGGACGAGAACCCGGCGAAGACGGACTTGAGCGACAGTCCCGTCGAGCTCTTCCCCGGCACCTCCATCAGCAGCAAGACCTACGCAAGCTACGTCGGTGCGGTGAACGTGACGGCCAGCAGCTACGGCAACCCTGTCTCCTTCACACCCGAGAACCGTGCCTACAGCGCCCTCGACAACAACCTCGACACCTCGTGGAACACCGGGACGTTCGTCTCGAACCCCTCGGGCCAGTGGTGGCAGGTGCAGTTCTCCGACCCGGTCACGACGAACCACATCACGCTGGTCCAGCTGCAGCGGGGCGACCGCACGCGCTGGATCTCGAAAGTCACCCTGACCTTCGACGGCAAGAACCCCGAGACCTTCGACCTGGGCAAGTCCTCCTACGGGCCCGCGGGCCAGCAGGTGACCTTCCCCACGACCGCGTTCCACACCCTGCGCGTCACCGTCGACGCGACGACCAACGACACGCAGCCACCGCCCGACGCCACCGCGGTCGGCTTCGCCGAGGTGGAGATCCCCGGCGTCGCACGTCCAAGAGGTCATTCAGATGCCGAGCGATCTGACCTCCACCGTGGGCGCCGCGTCGGCCTCGAACCGCGTGACGTACGTGATGACCCGGCTGCGCACCTCGCCGTATCCCACCCGGAGCGATCCCGAGACCACCATCACGCGGGAGTTCCAGGTCCCCACCGCCCGCACCTTCGCCCTCTCGGGCAGCGCCAGCCTCTCCTCCCTGCTGCCCGACGACGAGATCGACAGGCTGGTGGGACGGACGCCCACCCCGGCGGACGGCTACGTCTCGGCCTACTCCTCGGGCCGGATGCCGGGCAACCTCAACGCCACCGCGTCGGCCACCCTCGACAACAATCCGGCCACTGCGTGGCAGCCCGGCTTCGACCTCAGCGCAGACATCGGGGCGACACTGACCTACAACCTGACGAAGCCGCAGACGCTGAGCGGGTTTCCCATGACGGTGCTGGCCGACGGCCGGCACTCCGTCCCGACCACCATGACCGTCACCGCGGGCAACCAGGTCCGCACCGTCACGCTCCCGCCGATCGCCGACAGCACGGTGCCCGGCGCAACCACGACCGTCCCGGTCAGCTTCGCTCCGCTCACCGGCTCGCGCTTCGTCATCACGTTCACCGGGGTACGGGCCGAGTACGCCAAGAATTACTACTCCACGGGGCCACTGGCCCTGCCGCTCGGCGTCGTCAAGGTCGTGATCCCCGGCGTGGCGGCCGCCGCGACGCCGGCGAGCCTCCCGGGCAACTGCGTCTCCAATCTGCTCTCCATTGACGGACAGCCGATCGACGTGGCGATCGTCGGGTCCACACAGAACGCACTGGACAACGGTGAGGCGCAGCTGGTGCCGTGTGGTCCCGACGCCAAGGGGATCACGCTCGGCGCCGGTCCCCACATCGTCCAGACCGCGGTGGCGCACAACCCGCCGTGCGCGAATGCGCCGTCGCTGTGCACGGGTTGGAACATCGATCAGCTCGTACTGGACTCGGCGGCCGGAGGGGGCCCCGGTCCCGCACCGTCCCCGACCACGGCGGGGACACCATCTGTCCCGCCGGTCCAAGCGGGTGCGGCCCCCACGATCGTGCAGCAGACCTCTCACATCGACAGCCAGAACGACCTCGTCTCGGACGCGCACCAGCCCTTCGAGTTCGTGCTCGGTCAGAGCGTCAACAAGGGCTGGCAGGCGGTGGCCGAACCGGGGCCCGGTGCCGCGCCGGGCTCGACGTCAGTGAATCTCGGGACCTCCCAGCTGATGGACGGGTTCGCCAACGGCTGGCAGGTCACGGCGGCCGACCTGCAGCGACTGGGAGGGTCCGACTTCACGGTTCAGCTGACGTGGACGCCGCAAAAGGAGGTCTGGGCCGCCCTCGCTGTCTCAGGAGCGACGCTTCTCCTCTGCCTGGTGCTGGGCTTCCTGCCGTCGCGCCCCCGGCGCTGGCTGCGCGCGAAGCTCCCCCGCCGCCTCCGCGGCCCGGCCGGCCCCGAGGTGGCGGCACTGCACAGCGAGCCTTTCGATGCGCCCGTCTTGACCATGCCGTTCTCCGCGCCGCCGAAGGAGGAACGCCGGCGTGGCTGGCTGCGCTTCCCGCGCGCCGTGCTCATCGGCGCGGTCACGGGCGGCGTCGCGGCGCTCGTCGTCTCCGGGGCCGCGGCCCTTGTCGTCGGGGCGCTGGTGGCCCTGGGGCTCGTCGTCCCGTGGGCCCGCGTGGCCGCCGTCGTCGGGGGCGTCGCCTTCATCGTCGCCGGGTGCGCCAACGTGGTCCGGGGGCAGAACGTGCACAACTACATGCCGGGCGCCAACTGGGCCGGCGGCTTCGTCCACGCCGGCAACCTGATCTGGCTGGGCGTGGTGTTGTTGCTCGCCGACGCCGTCATCACCGGCTTCGGGTTGCGCGTCAAGAAACCTCTGGGCCGGCGGAAGCTGCGGGCCTTGGACCCCGGTCAATTCGACAGCAGGCCGGTGCCACCGATCATCGGCATCGACGGCTGACGGGCTGACGGGCTGACGGGCTGACGGCTCCAGCCACCACTGTGGCGGAGCTCAGCGCTCGGAGGGGAGCGACGCCTCCTCGGCCAGCGCCTCGAGCGCGCGCAGGGCGGTGGCGTCCCAGGTGAACCAGCGCGACCCGCGCCAGCGCGCCCTTGGACAGGCGGCTGCGCAACACGTCGTCGCGGAGCACACCCCCCAGTGCGGGAGCCAGGTCGGCCACGTCGTCGACCAGCACCCCGGAATCCCCGTCGACGACGGCATCGGCGTGGCCTGCGATGGCCGTCGCCACCGCCGGGGTGCCACACGCGGCCGCCTCGGTCAGGGTCATGCCCCAGCCCTCGCGCTGCGAGCTGCTCGCGACCACCCAGGCCTGGCGGTACCACGACACGAGCTCGTCGTCCGAAGCGTGACCCGGCAGCGACAGCCATTCCGTTGCGCCGAGCTCGTCACGCAGCGCCTCGAGTGCCGGCCGTTCGTATCCCTCGCCGACGATCACTGCCCGCAGCTCGGGCTGCTCGGCCTTCACCACGGCCAGGGCCCGCAGCAGCACGTCGAAGCGCTTGACCGGCACGAGCCGGCCGACCGCTACCACCAGGGGCACCGGTGAGCGCTGCCCGCCCGGGGTGAATCGGCCGTCAATGCCAGGAGGTGCCACGGTGATGCGCTCGGGCGCGAGGCCCAGCAGGTCCACGATCTCGGTGCGGGACGACTCGGACAAGGTGACCACCCGGCTCCGGCGGTAGAAGCGCGGCGCGAGCCGGCGCTCGGTCAGATCGCCGAGGCGGGCGAGGCTTGGCGGCAGGACCATGCCCCACATTTCGGCGTGGACGTGGTGCAAGAAGACGAGGCGCGGGCCGCGGTACCACAGCGGCGAGAGGAAGGGCATGCCGTTCCAGATTTCGACCAGCGCGTCGCCCGGCCGGTGTCCCATGCGGATGCCCTCCCAGGCTGCGCCCGGGAACACCGCGTAGCGCCCGGCCCGGCGCAGGATCCGGTACCCGTCGCGACTGAGCGCGGCGGGTGCGCCGGGCACGGCTGAGGTTCGGAAGGTGACGTCGAGCCCCGCGTCGGCCCAGCGCGACGCGACCATGTGCGCGTGCAGCTCCGAGCCGCCCGCTTCGGGGTCGTCGAGGTCGCGCCAGGCGACGAAGTGGATACGCCGGAGGCCGGCGTCGGCGGCCACCGAGGCGAGTACGTCGGAGCTCGACCGGGTGACCGCGCGCCGATGCTCGTCGCCGGGCGCGAAGGCGGCTCGCCCCGTGTCGTCTCCACCCATCCGGTCAGGTTAGCCCTGCAGGCTCCCTCGATAGCCGGACCCGGTGCACCACCGCGAAGCCCGTCACGATCACCGCGAGCACGACCGCCTGCACGCCGAGGTCCACGAACGCCGTCGCCCGGGGCGACCCGTGCACCGCCAGCACGGCAACCGTGAGTGCGGCGGCTCCGGCCACGAGCACGCCGACGACCCACCGGCGCCCGACCGCCAACAGGTACATGGTCAACACGACCGAGACACTCAGCATGATCATGGCCACGACGAGCGGAGCGAGCGCGTCGGAGGCCGACGTGTAGGCGTGATGGAACACGATCTCGAGCAGTGCCTGTGGTGCCGCGAGCGCCACGCCGAGCAGAAGCAGCGAGGGCACGCCGAGCAGCATCAGGACGACGGCCAGCTGGCGCAGCGCATGGCCGCCTTGACGCCAGCGGATCGCCGCCTCCGGCAGCAGATAGCCACCGAGCACGATGGCCCCGAAGACGATCGCCTTACTGGTGACCGACACCGCGGCATAGGCACCGCTGTGCGAGGGGTTGTCGCGCCCGACGACGAGCACGTCGATGTTCTGCAGCACCGCGACCATGGAGAGCGAGACCGAGGCAACCACCAGGTCGAGCACGACCGTGCGCCGCTCGGAACCTCCGCCGCCAAGGACGCGGTCGGGGCGCACGGCCGCCACCCAGCCCGCGGTGGCCCACAGCGGTCGGACCACGCCCCCGGACCAGGCCCGCACGGCCGCCCAGCGCGCGTGGGCCGCGGCCAGCACCTCTCCGATCAGCACGCCCACCGCTGCGCCGGACGGGCCGAAGCCCGCCAGCACCAGGACGAGGACAGCGACGACCCGCACGCCCATCTCGACGATGAGGTTGACCGCGAGCGGTTGGTATGAGCGATGGGCTTGGAGGAGGCCGCGGTCGAGCGAGAGAAGGACGAAGAACGCGGCGGCGGTGAGGATGGCTGCAATGCCGATCCCGCTCTGCTGGTTGAGGACGACAGCGACATCGTGCCGGCTTGCGAACACGAGGACCGCCCACGCCAGCACGACCATGCTGCCCTGGCGGTGCACCCGGCCGGCCCACCGGCGGACCAGATGGCCGCTGCCGTCCTCGTGCCACACCGTCACCCTGCGCACCACGGCGACGACGACCGCGGACCCCGGCATGGAGAGAATGAGGTAGAGGCCGGTCAGTTGGTTGAGGACGCCGTAGCTGTGGGGCGAGAGCACGCGCGCCAGCGCGACGGTGAGGACGACGCTGGCCCCGTTGGCCAGGACGCCGGCTGCCGCCAGCGGTCCCGCCTGCAGGAGCCCGGCGCGCAGCGACTGGACGCCGGGTCGCGCGTCCGTGTCGAGGATGAGCTCGGCACCGAGATTCGGCCCCACTGCGTTCGGGGCGAGTGCCATCGCTGCCGGCACCCCCTCAACGACGAGCTCGGCCGCAGGCGCGTCCGGCGCCTCCGGCTCGCTCACATGTGAGCCTTGGCCGCCGCTGTCTCGTCCTCCATGCCGATTCGGTCGATCTGCGGCAGGATCTGCCGCTGCAGCCACTTCCCGCCTGCGAGGCTCACGTGGATGCCGTCTGACGACCGCACGCCAATCCCGTCGAGCGTCGCCGTGTAGGCGCCGTCCGGGCTCAGCATCCGATTGAGGTCGATCACGCTGACCTCACCGGGGTCGGACTGCGCCACCTGCCGGACGAGCGCGTTGTACGCCTGCGCACGCGCGGGCGTGTTCTCGGGCCAGGGCAGGCCGTCGGGCTGGCGGTCGCTGGGATCGACGTAGGGCATGGTGAACAGCACCACTTTTGCACCAAACGTGTGGAAGATGGTGATTGCGGCCACCAGCTCCTGCGCCAGGTGCTGGTCCCAGGACGGCTCCCCGACGTGCACCCACTGCCCCTCGAGCAGGTGGTCGGTCACCTCCCAGCGGCCCAGCCCCAGCGCCACCACCTGGGGATGCTGCTCGGCCGCCAGGAAGGGCCACAGCGCCCGCCAGTTGTCGCAGCCCTGGGTCGCCGGTCCCGGCGAACCCTGGGTCAGCACCTCGAGCGCCGGATCGAGGTCGCAGCCGACGGTTGCATCGTCGTGCACGCTCATCCCGTACTGGGGACGCGCCTGGACCGAGAGGCCCATGCCGAGCGTCATGGCGATGGAGTCCCCGACGAGCAGGAGCCGGACCGGGTGCGGCCCGTAGGCACCGGCCCGCTCGAGCGCGGTGTGCTCGGCGTCGGAGAGCCCTGGCGGCAGTCGCACCGTCGTGCGGGCCCCGCTCGATCCGTCCGACCGCGCCACACCGGCTGCCCCCGATGCTCCCGCGCCCGGCGGCACCGTGGCGCTGGCAACGGCGCCCAACCAGACGGCCACGACGGCGCACAACGCCGTTGCTGTGCCACCCAATCGGCGGCCCCGCAGAGCCGATCGCGTCACGTCCCGCCCGTTCCTCTCCGACGCCGGCCCGACGCGGGCCCACGTCGATCCCAATCATCAGAATCGGCCCTTCAGCTTCGGAGCTTGAGCATGGCACCACCGGTCCCGGTGGCGCATCTCAGCCCCGGACCAGGGCGGACGCGCGAGAGGCCACGCAGGCCGGTGCTCGCATCGACGGCCGCTCCCGCCCGCCGTGCTTCTCGGCCGCGAGGACACAGGTGTCCAGTGCACCGGCCCTCAGGTGCAGCGGGGCCGGCAGGCCGGCCTGCACGCCGTTCCAGACCCAGGCGCCCGCCTGGAGCGTCGGGAGCCGGCCGAGCGCCGCCGTCATGAACGCGGCGGCATAGACCGGGTCGCTCCCCTGCTGTACGTGCGGGGCCGCGGGGTTGGTCGCGATGACCACGGTGGTCACCCGCCAGGCGGCCGAGCGCGTACCGCACCGCTGCCAGCTGCGCCGGGGTGCCCTTCGGCGGCGGCGCCCCGACCGCGAGGCCGAGGATCGTCAATTCCTTGAAGCCGCGTGCGCGCGGACCCCGCCCGCCGCGCCGACGCCCTGGGGCCCGCCGCCGCCGGCCTGGCTGTAGTGCATGCGGTTCACCGCCTGCCAGGCCATGGCCGACTGGATCCCCGAGAACGGCGCCGGGTACGACAGCAGCACGCGCCCCGGCGGCAGCGTCGGCGCCACCGTCTGGTACCACCGCGGCAGGATCACCGGGCCGCATCGTGAACGGCAGGCGCTCGCCGAAGATCACCCCCATCGGCACGAGTGAGACCGCCGAGAGCAGTAGCGCTCCGAAGGCGCCACGCCAGTCGGGCAACAGCGCGTAGACGTGCTCGAGGATGAGCGCCAGCATGACGGCGGCGACCAGGAAGCCGATCGCCATGAAGCGCTGCTGGATCACGTTCTCGAGGACGGGCACGTGGTCGAAGAGCCGGGCCGGCATCCATTGGCCGCGCCGGATGCCGAGCGAGAAGACCCCGCACACGACGAGGACGAAGCCGAAGAACCACAGGCGGCGATCACGCCAGAAAGCCGCCGTTCCCGCGGCGAGAACGGCCAGGAAGCTCCAGCCGAAATAGGTGCCCGACGGTAGCAACATGCGCCGTCGTAGCCGCTGAGGGGCAAGAAGCCGGTGTGCGGCGTCGGGGTACCCCGAGCGACACGAAGCTGGAGGGGATGTAGCCGCCGAGGACGTTGACGTTGGGCCACACCAGCCCCGAGAGGTGCGCCGGCCCGTCCAGCGCGAACCACACCGGCCAGGCCAAGAGCGACGACACCGACGCCCAAGCCGACGCCCAGCCCGTGGCGGCGTGGGGGGCGAGGCGACGCAGCGCGGCGCGGTCGAAGAGCAGCGCCACGACCACCAGCACCACGATGCTGACGACGACCATCAGCGCCGTGATCGCCGAGCAGCTCGGAGGAGAGGAAGAACTGCGCGAAGACGAGCAGGCCGAGGAGGACACCCGACCACACCGCGCTGTGGCGCTGGCGGATCAGGATCTCGTCGAGCACGATGAGGATCAGCGGGCAACAGCATGAGCGCGGCGGTCATGAGATGCGCGAACTCGAGGCTCGTCAGCACGAACGGCGAGAACCCGTAGAGCAGCCCGCCGACGAAGCGGCCGGGTGTCCAGTGGACCCAGCGGCGAAAGCGATGAAGGCGGTGAAGGCGGTGAGCGCGGGCGTGATGGTGGAGGCGACGTTGAGCGAGGCGACCGGGCCCCAGATCCAGGTCACGGGGACCAGCGGCAGGCTCAGGCCGGTCACCGAGGTCTGCGCCAGCAGGTTGATGCCCGTCGGGTGGAACAGCGCCGTCGAGAAGAAGGGGTTCTGCCCGTGGGCCAGCGCCGTCGCCGGCCACTGGAAGAACCACAGGAACAGGGCGGGGTCGCCGCACCCGCACAGCGTGTGCGTCGTCGCGCCCTGGGTCCAGGCGTGCACCCACGAGCGCGACGCCCAGCGGCGAGGTAGCACCGAGCGCGACGACGGTCAGGGTCATCCACCGTCGCCACCACCACCAGCGCCCCGCGTCGGGCGCGTGCTCAGCCAGGGTCGATCGTGCCCGCCGTGGCGGCGCGTCCGCCGCGGCAGCACGGGCGCGTCCCGTCCGGTCGACCCCGCCTCGTGGTACTCCTCCTCGACGTTGACCGTCCACACGTCGTGGTCGGCGCCGAAGATGTTCTCCACCGTGAGCATGGCGGTGTACATGGAGTGGTCCTGGTTGTTGTACTTGTGCATGCCGTTGCGCCCGACGGGGTGGACGTTGGGCGCCTCGGCGTCGAGCCACTTGCGGATGGTCTCGACGTTCGCCTTGTAGCTGAAGTCGTAGTACGGGTACGCCTTGGGCACGCGCACGACGTAGCCGCGCTCGACGTCGCCGTCGGCGGCCAGGCCGAGCGAGATCAGCTCCTTGGTGCCCGAGCGCGATCAGCTCGTCGTCGGGCTTGTTCCACATGTCGTCGCCCTCGAAGACGAAGTACTCGAGGCCGAGGCAGGTGCGCCCGTCCTTGACGAGGTAGGGCGACCACGAGCCGTAGTTCTGGATGCGGCCGACCTCGACGTCGGTGGCGTGGATGTAGATCCAGTTGTCGGGGAAGCTGCGCGCCTCGGGCACGACGAGCGCGACGGTGAGGTAGTCGCGGTAGTGCAGGTCGTCGGCCGCCGCGACGACCTCGGGCGGCGGGGGCGGCGTGATGGTGTGCACCAGCTCGCGCATCGGCATGGTCGAGATCACGTGCGATGCGCGGCACGGTGTGCTCGCGTCCGCCCTGGTGGTAGGTCACCTCGACGGCGCGGCCGTCCTCGACCTTGATGCCGGTGAGCCGCGCCCCCATCTCCACCGTCCCCCCGGCGGCCTGCACCTTGTCCGCGCAGACCTCCCACATCATGCCGGGGCCGTACTTGGGGTACTGGAACTCCTCGATCAGGGTGGTGATCTCCGTCTGGCCGCGCTTGGGCAGGATGGCGTTCATGACCGCCTTGCGCAGGTCGAGGTTCTTGACCCGCTGGGCCGCCCAGTCGGCCGGCATGTCCGAGACCGGCACGCCCCACACCTTCTCGGTGTAGGTCTTGAAGAAGGTGCGGTAGAGGCGCCAGCCGAAGCGCTTCACGAGCCAGTTCTCGTAGTTGGACTCGTCCTTCGGCGGGTGGATGCGGGCCCAGAGGTAGGAGAAGCCGCACAGGATCGGCCTCCCACAGGCCGAGGTTGCGCAGGGCGTTGATGGCCTTGAGCGGGTAGTCGTAGAACTTGCCCTCGTAGTAGATGCGGCTCATGCGGGGCCGGAGCATGAAGTCGCCCTCGGGCAGGATCTCGTGCCAGAGGGCCTCGACCTCGGCGACCTTGGTGAAGAAGCGGTGGCCGCCCGAGGTCGAAGCGCCAGCCGTCGCGCTCGACGGTGCGGCTGATCCCGCCGACGACGTCGTCCGCCTCGAGCACCAGCGGGTGCGCCCCCCGTTTGGTCAGCAGGTAGGCCGCCGTGAGGCCGCCGGGCCCCGCGCCGGCGATGACGACGGGTGCGTCGTCTGTCACGGCCATCGGAGAGGCAGGTTAGTGGACCCCCCGTGCGTGCTCGGGGAGGGTCCGGGGTACCAGCACGAGGGATTGCGCTCTCGCCGGCGAGGTACAGGCTCCCCGTGGCGCCCGATCACGGGGCGCCGGCGACCACTCAGGGCACCGAGATGTTGAGGAAGGCCAGCAGGGCGTAGCCCGGCCAGCCCGGCCGAGAGCAGGGCGAGGACCGCCCGCTCGACCTGGGACTGGGTGAGCACGCAGCGCGGCGGCGATCGACAGCGGGAAGGCGCTCAGGGCGTAGCGCTCGAACGAATCGAGGTTGCTCCCGGCCACCGCGACGGCGAGGACGGCGGCGGCGAACAGCGTGTACGGGGCGGGCAGGCGCCGCCAGCACACGATGAGCATGGCCAGCGCGAGCAGCACCCACGGGACGTGCAGCGCCGTGCCCACGTGGTGGTGCAGCACGCCCTTGGCGTCGTCGTACAGCGTGGCGAACGGGTCCGACAACCCGCCGTGGTGCGAGCTCTGGAGCTGGACCCGCAGCGGTGCCCACCAGTCGCCCACCGTGTGCTTTGACCAGGCCAGGAAGGCGAGCAGCCCGACGAACGGCGCCGCGACGGCGGCGAGGCCGGCGACACGCTCGTTGCGGCCGAGCCGCGGCCACCAGCGCACCACCTCGGCCGCGACGGCGAGGACCAGCAGCACCCCGACGGGCCGGGTCAGCGCGGCGCCGAAGGCGAGCACGCCGGCGACGGCGAAGTGCGGACGGGCTGCGGCGTCGCCTCGCGGCCGGTGGGCGCAGGGCGAGGAAGCAGCCGAGCGCGAACACGAGCAGCACCGACTCGGCGTAGCCCATCACGAGGACGAAGGCGGCCGGCAGCAGGCTGAGGACCCAGATCGCGCGGCGGGCCACGGCGCGGTCGCCCGTCTCGCGGCGCACCAGCACGAACAGCATGGCGGTCGCCGCGAAGGCCGCCGCGTTGGCCAGGAGCACCAGCGCGGGACCGTCGCCCAGGCCGGGCAGCCACGCCAGCCCGTGCGTCAGCAGCGGGCACGGCCGGGAAGAACCGCAGCGACTGGCGGCCGAGCGGGCCGTAGCCGCTCGCGGGCGATCGTCTCGTACCAGCCGGCGTCCCAGCCGAGCAGGCCGGCGTGCACCCGGGCCGCCACGCCGACGTCGCCGGGTGGGTGCGGTCGACGATGAAATGGGCCAGCCCGAGCGCGCCGAGCACCACGACGCGGGCCACGAGGAAGGGCAGCACGGCCTCGCGCAGCGACTCGGGCAGCGGCCCCAGGCACGCCGGGTCGCAACGCGTGGCCGGGTCCAGCGCCGGCCGGCGCGTCACCCGGCGGCCTCCAGCGTCGTCGGCGGCCGGCGACGGCGGTGCGGCGTACGGTGTCGGCGTCGGTCACCTCGGCCACCGGGTCACCGGTCACTGCCACGAAGGCGCGTACTCGGTCAGGTTCATCGGCTCGTAGTAGAGCGCGGGATGGTCGGTCACGACGTTGCGTCCCCCGCCACCGTTCTTGGTGGCGGCGTTGATGAGGTCGGCCGCGATCTGTCTCGCACTTGATGCCGTAGGTCTGGTACATCGGCTGCCAGACCAGCCAGATCCGGTGGCCGGTCCCCGCCTTCTGCGACGACGTAGTCCGCGAAGTTGTCCGGGCTCGGCGGCGTGCGACCGTGTCGGCGTAGTCGACCCAGTCCACGATCGCGGGGCCGGTGCGCGCGCGGGAACGTGATCATGTCGTACTGCGATGGGTCTCGGATCTGCCGGTAGACCGCCGGGCCCAGCTGGTCGGGACAGAAGGCGATGATGTCGCCCGGCTTGGCCTGGGCGTTGATGGCGGCCGCCACGGCGTTCGCCTGCGTGCGCTGCGTCGTCGACGTTCTGGGCGGACGAGATCAGCCCGGCGACCACCGCCAGCCCGACCACGATGACGCGCGCCACCGGGTTGAGCAGTGTCGTCGTGCCGAGCGCCACGAGGAGGAGAAAGGGCAGGAACACCACCGCGGCGTAGCGCGAGGAGAACGCGCTGGAGGTGATGATGCCGCCGGCGATCGCGGCGAACAGCGTTCCCGAGCACGACGAAGCCGACGCCGCGCGCGCGGGGCCGGGTGCGCAGGTCGAGCTCGATGATGCGCCCGCTGAGGCCCATGCCGAACACCGCCAGCGCCAGCATGGCGAAGTAGATGACGGCGAGCAGGCGGCCCTGGTTGGTCGCCGGTCTGCAGCGTCGAGCCCTGGTTGTCGGTGAACCCGGTCAGCGCGTTGATGACCGCGGAGAAGTTCGGCGGCGCCGCCCACGGCGTCCCGGTGTGCTTGGCCTGGTAGAGGAACGTCGGCACCCAGGGCACGAAGAGCAGACACCCGACGGCCGACCGCGATCGAGCGCGGCCCACGGCGCATCCTCGGGGTGGCCGCGGCGGCGCGTGCGCACGATGGACGCGATCGAGCCAGATGCCCACCATGCCGACGAGGTAGAGCGACCAGTACTGGGTGTAGAGCAGCGCGGCGCGTGACCACCGCGACGGCGATGAGGTTGCCGGGCCGGGTGCGGTCGACCGCCCGTTGCAGCGCCAGGAAGCCCAGCCCGGTGAGCAGGATGACCAGCGCGTACATCCGCGACTCGGTGGCGTAGTAGACGGCGAAGGGCGCGCTGGCCAGCAGCACGAGCATCGTCCAGGCGACCGCCCGGCCGCCGAAGCGCTTGCCGCAGAGCCAGCCACCGGGCAGGGTGAGCACGGCGAAGACGCCCGAGAGCGAGCGGACGGCGTCGTTGGACTGCCCGAACAGCCCGATCCAGAAGTGGAGGAGGTAGTAGTACAGCGGCGGGGCGCCGTCGTGCTTGAGCGCGTTCGGGATCTCGTGCAGCGGGAGGCGGGCGATGTCGACCGTCAGCGCCTCGTCCAGCCACAGGCCCGATCGGGTCCAGAAGCGGAGGAGGAGCCCGGCGGCCACGACCACCCCGACGCCGATCCCGACCACGGTGCGCGTGCGACCGCTGAGACCAGGAACCTCGTCGGGCATGGGCCGCATGGTAGGACAAAGGGTCGCGGTCTAGGATCATCCGCCGCCGGGGGGCGGTGCGTCCGAAGCGGCGCGATCCGAAGGGAATCGACAAGCGAAGGGGGGAAAGAAGGCGACGTGGCCCGTTACATCGCGAAGACGGCTGGTGCTGCTCATCATCATCATCATCTTCGTCTCCGTCGCGACCTTCTTCCTGGTCCACCTGCTCCCGGGCAACCCGGCCACGACGATCCTCGGTCCCAACGCCACCGCGCAGAACGTCGCCACCATCAACCGCGAGCTCGGGCCTGAACAAGCCGCTGATGGCAGCAGTACTTCATCTGGATCGGCCACGTCTTCCAGGGCAACCTCGGCCAGTCGTTCACGACCCACCAGACGACGACGAGCATCATCGCCCAGTCGTTCCCGATCGACCTCGAGCTGATCATCTTCTCCCAGATCCTCGCCTTCGCCATCGCCTTCCCGATGGCGATGCCCGCGGCGCGCCGGCCCAACAGGCTCTTCGACCAGGCGTCGAACAGCACGACCTTCGCCATGCTGGCGCTCCCGCCCGTTCGTCATCGCGCCGGTGCTGGTGCTGATCTTCGCCGTGCACTGGCACGTGTTCCCCGGGCCGGCCTCCTACGTCCCGTTGACCCAGGACTTCTGGTCCAACATCCACACGATGCTGCTGCCGTCCATCGTGCTGGCGCTCGGTTCCATCGTCGTGTACTTCCGGCTGTTGCGGAACGACCTGATCTCCACGCTGCAGGAGGACTTCATCACCATGGCCCGGTCCAAGGGCCTCAGCGACCGGCGCATCATGTGGCGCCATGCGCTGCGGCCGTCTTCCATCTCGCTGCTGGCCTCCGCCGGCGTCACCATCGGCAGCCTCATCGCCGGCACCTTCGTCGTCGAGCTGCTGCTGCAGATGCCCGGGCTCGGGTATCAGCTCATCTCGAGCGTCAACCAGGACGACTACACGGTGGTCCAGGGCATCACGCTCTTCGTCGCCGTGGCCATCGTGCTGATCAACTTCATCTTCGACTTCCTGTTCACCATCGTCGACCCGAGGATTGCCCGTGAGTAGCGTCACTCACCGACACGACCTTCGCCGACATCAAGGAGGAGATCGCCGCCGAGGCGGCGGCCGACCCCACCCGCAAGAAGCTCGGCTGGTTCTTCTGGGTCTGCGCCGCCTTCATCGTCATCGTCGCGCTCGTCGCCACCTTCGCCAGCCTGCTGCCGCTGCCCAACCCGGACCTGGGCAACTACAGCAGCGTGCAGAACGGCGGTCCGAGTTGGAGCCACTGGCTCGGCACGGACGACCTCTACCGCGACATCCTGAGCCGGCTGATCTACGGCGCCCGGGTCTCCCTCGTCGTCGGCTTCGGCGGTGCGCTCATCGGCCTGGTCCTCGGCGGCATCCCGGCCATGTACTCGGCCTACCGGCGGGGCCGGGTCGACACGCTCCTCAACACCGGCTCGTACGTGGTCCTGGCCTTCCCCGCCATCGTGGCGGTGATCGCCATCGTGTCGCTTCTGGGGCCACTCGCTCTGCAAGATCACGCTGGTCATCGGCGTCTTCGCCGCGCCGTTGATCTTCCGGGTCGTGCGCGCCTCGACGCTCTCCTACGCCACGCGCGACTTCGTGCTGGCGGCCAAGGCGCTCGGGGCCAGCGACACCCGCATCCTCGCCCGCGAGATCCTGCCCAACATCATGCCGACGGTCGTCTCGTTCGGCCTGATCGCGGTGGCCACCATCATCGTGCTGGAGGGGTCGCTCGCCTTCCTGGGCCTCTCCGTGCAGCCGCCGACGCCGAGCTGGGGCAACATGCTCAACGAGGGGTCCAGCCTGCTGATCGGGCGCCAAGGGCCAGACCAACCCCTGGCTCGTCATCTTCCCGGCCAGCGCCATGTTCCTCCTCCTCTTCAGCCTCAACGTGGTGGCGGACAAGCTGCGCGCCTACTTCGACGTCACCGAGATCAAGCTGTGAGCGGGCGCACCGCTGCTCGAGGTCGAGGACCTCCACGTCTCCTTCGCCACGAGCCGCGGCACGCTCCAGGCGGTCCAGGGCGTGTGCTTCACCCTCGGCCAGGGCAAGACGCTCGGCATCGTGGGCGAGTCGGGCTCGGGCAAGACGGTGCTGTCCCGGGCCATCATGGGCCTGCTCCCCGCCGCCTCGACCACCCAGACCGGGTCGGTACGCTACGACGGCACCGAGATCCTCAACGCGCCCAACGACGAGCTGCGCAAGCTGTGGAGCACGCACATCGCCATGGTCTTCCAGGACCCGATGACGTCGCTCAACCCGGTGCAGCGGATCGGCAACCAGATCACCGAGCCGCTGCGCATCCACCTGAAGCTCTCCAAGGCCGAGGCCAAGGAGACGGCGCTCTCGCTGCTGATGCAGGTGGGCATCCCCTCGCCGGTCGAGCGCTACGAGGCCTACCCGGCCCAGCTCTCGGGCGGCATGCGCCAGCGCGTCGATGATCGCCATCGCGCTCGCCTGCGCCCCTCGCCTGCTCATGGCCGACGAGCCGACCACCGGGCCTCGACGTCACCGTGCAGGCGCAGATCCTCGACCTGCTCGAGCAGCTCCAGCACGACCGCGAGATGGCGATGGTCCTGGTCACCCACGACCTCGGCGTCGTCGCCACGCGCACCGACGAGATCATCGTGATGTACGCCGGCAACGTCGTCGAGCGTGCGCCGACCAACGTCCTGTTCAAGAGCATGGCGATGCCCTACACCGAGGCGCTGCTCAAGTCGATGCCCCGCATCGCCAACCCGAGCCATACCCGGCTCACCGCGATCGAGGGCCGGCCGCCCGACCTGCTCCACCCGCCGGCCGGCTGCCCGTTCTCGCCGCGCTGCCCGTACGCGCAGGACAAGTGCCACCGGGAGAAGCCGCCACTGGTCGAGGCGGCGCCCGGGCACTCTACGCGTGCTGGTACCCGCTCACGGCACGCCGACCCACCGGCGCCGGCACCGCCGGACCCGACGCCCGCCGAGACGGTGCACGGCATGACCGACACCGCACGTCGACGCGGCCCCGGCCGGGCACGACCGACCCCCTGCTCTCCGTCGAGGACCTCCATGTCTCGTTCCACAAGGGCAGGGACGACCGTCCAGGCCGTGGCGGGGATCAGCTTCACCATGCGCCAGGGCGAGACGCTCGGCCTGGTCGGCGAGTCGGGCTGCGGCAAGTCGACGACGGGCCGGGCCATCGTGCAGGTCGAGAAGGCGACGTCGGGCCGGATCCGCTTCGGCGACACCGAGCTGACCTCGCTCGGCCGCGGCGACCTGCGCACGCTGCGCACCCAGGTGCAGATGATCTTCCAGGATCCGATCTCGTCGCTGAACCCGCGCCGGCGCATCGCCGACATCGTCGCCGAGCCCCTGACCATCTGGAAGATCGGGACCAAAGAGGAGCGTCGAGAGCAGGTCAACGCCATGCTCGACCAGGTCGGCATCGACCCCTACGTCAACGGCAACCGCCGCCCGCGCGAATTCTCCGGCGGCCAGTGCCAGCGCATCAGCATCGCCCGCGCCCTCATGCTGAAGCCGAAGCTGCTGGTGTGCGACGAGATCGTCTCCGCCCTCGACGTGTCGGTCCAGGCGCAGATCCTCAACCTGCTGGAGGATCTCAAGGCCGAATACGACCTGACGATCCTCTTCATCGCCCACGACCTCGCGGTGGTCAAGAACGTGAGTGACCGGGTAGCGGTCATGTACCTCGGGCGCCTCTGCGAGCTCGCCCCCTCGGACACGCTCTACGAGGCGCCGGCCCACCACTACACCGCCGCCCTGCTGGCCTCCGCGGTGGAGCCCGATCCCGAGTCGGTCCGTGCCACTGTCCCGATGAGCGGTGAGCCGCCCAGCCCGATCCACCCGCCGTCAGGCTGCCGCTTCCGCACGCGCTGCCCCCGCGCCGAGGCGCGTTGCGCCGAGGAGGTCCCCGAAATGCGGGAGCTCGCGCCCGGCCACCAGGTGGCCTGCCACTTCCCAATCGGGAGTTGAGCTCGCCCGCCCGGGTCGGCACCGGCCGGCCCCGCGTTGCCTGTACTGCGCCCCCGGCGCTTCCCAAACCTGCACGACGACTGGCCCTTGCAGCGCGCCGCCATGTCGGCCGCGGGGCTCGAACCGTCCGCCGTCGTCTGGAGCGACCCGGCCGTGGACTGGTCGACGTTCGGCCTGGTCGTCGCCAACGGCGCCTGGGACAACATCCACCACGTCGACGAGTTCCTCGACTGGATCGGCCACATCGAAGCGCTCGGTATCCCAGTGGTCAACAGCCCGGCCACGCTGCGCTGGAACCTCGACAAGCGGTACCTGCGCGAGCTTGGCGTCGGCCGGCGTGCCCATCGTGCCGACGCAATGGGTCGAACCGGCGGCGCGCTCCGGCGAGCCCAGCGGCCACGAGGGCCAGGGCGGCGGCGGGGTGGCACACCTCGAGTTCGAGGGCGAGGTCGTCGTGAAGCCTGCGATCTCAGGAGGCGGGTATCCGACGGCTCGCTACCGGCCCCACGAGCAGGAGGCCGCCCGGACGCACGTGCGGCCCTCGTCGGCACCGGCGCCACGGCGATCGTCCAGCCGTATCAGGCATCGGTCGACCGTGAAGGCGAGACCGGGCTCGTCTTCTTGGGTGGTGCGTTCAGTCACGCGATCCACAAGGAACCCATGATCCGGCGTGGTGTCGCACCGGGGCAGAGCCTGATTGAGAACCAGGTGGTCTCCGCGGCCACCGCCGCGCCCGACCAGGTGCATCTGGGCCACCGCGCTGTCGCAGCCGCCGAGTCGTTGCTCGGCCCGACTGCCTACGCCCGGGTGGACATGGTGCGGGTGGCCGACGGGCGGCCCGCGCTCCTGGAGCTCGAACTGCTCGACCCCGTGCTGTTCTTGACCACGGCGCCGGAATCGGCGGCCCACTTCGCCGACGTGCTCGTCGGTGCCCTCATGTCCCACTAGCCGCAGTGGCCGGTGGTGGTGACGGGCTGATGCTCCCGGTGGAATTGGCCCCGGCGGTGGCGATGCGCCCGATCGCGTTGTCTGCATAGTTCGCCGTCGCCGCGCCCGCCTGGGTGTCGGCGGCGTTGGCGAGTCACGTTGGTGCGACGCCAACGGCGCGCACCTCGCGTCACTCCCCCGACAGTGCTCCTCGTCTGCGTCTTCCTCCTGGACGACGCTCGCCGCGACCGTTTCATCGGCAGTGAGGTCCGCCGCTGCCTGCTCGTCCACCGTGAGCTCGGCCGCCGGGTCGGCCTCGAGCCGATCGTCGGGGATGGGGGCGCCGCTGCGCACGGAGCGCCCGTAGGTGCCCGCGGCCAGGCGGGCCTCCGCACGGTCGATCGCAGCCAGCCGCTCGTGAGAGATTCGCTGACGGCATCGTCGCTTTCCACGTCCGTCAATGGCGCCGCCGGGTCGGCGATGTCGCCCGTCTCGGCGGCGGTGCCCAGTTCCTCGTCGCGCGCCGTGGTCAGGTCGCTCAGCAGCCCTTCCACACGTTGGCGCTCCGACGCTGAGCAGGTTGCGCGCTCGTGCTTCGTCCATGTCAGTCTCCCCCGTCAGTCTCCACGATCGGCGTCTGCGGGAGCATACGGGCAGACCCGTCTCCCTACCGCTTGTCGAGCCGTGCAGCTCGGGCGTCAGCTGCTGGCAGGCGCCTCTTCGGCCTCGGCCGCGGGCGTGGCGTCGGACCCGGCAGCCGGCGCACTCTCGGCCACGGCCTCGGCGCCGCCAGCACTCTCGGCAACGGCCTCGGCGCCGTCGGCACCCGCAGCGCCGTCGACGCCTTCGGGACCGCCCTTCGCCGCCGCCTTCGGGCGGAACCACCTGCGTGCCGACCTCGGATGCGAAGTCGGCCCAGGCCGCCTGTGCCTCGGTCTCGGGGGTGAACTCGCCCTCGGCGTAGTCGTAGCCGATGTAGTTGCCCTGCTCGTCGTAGGCGTGCTCGCCGAAGGCCTCGCGGTACTCCTCGGACACCTCGCCACCCTCGGCCGCCTGCTTGATCGACAGGCAGATCCGTCGCCGCTGCAGGTCGATGTCGATGATCTTGACCCAGAGCTCCTCGCCCGGGGTGACGACCTGCTCGGGCAGGTCGACGTGGTGCGCCGCCATCTCCGAGATGTGCACCAGGCCCTCGATCCCGTCGCCCACCTGGACGAAGGCGCCGAAGGGCACCAGCTTGGTGATGCGGCCGTAGACGAGCTGGCCCACGGCGTGGCTGTCGGCGAACTCCTGCCAGGGGTCGGACTGGGTCGCCTTCAGCGAGAGCGAGATGCGCTCCTTCTCGAGGTCGACGTCGAGCACCTCGACCTCGATCTCGTCGCCCACCGACACCACCGAAGACGGGTGGTCGACGTGCTTCCAGGACAGCTCGGAGACGTGCACGAGTCCGTCCATGCCGCCGAGGTCCACGAAGGCGCCGAAGTTGACGACGGAGGAGACGATGCCCTTGCGGCGCTCGCCCGGCTTGAGGTTCTGGAGGAAGTCGCCGCGCTGCTCCTTCTGCGCCTCCTCGAGCCAGGCCCGCCGCGACAGCACCACGTTGTTGCGGTTGCGGTCGAGCTCGATGATCTTGGCCTCGATCTCCTTGCCCACGTAGGGCTGCAGCTCGCGCACGCGGCGCAGCTCGACCAGCGAGGCGGGCAGGAAGCCGCGCAGGCCGATGTCGACGATCAGGCCGCCCTTGACGACCTCGATCACAGGTCCCGAGACCATCTCGCCGCTGTTCTTCTTCTCCTCGATCGTCGTCCAGGCCCGCTCGTACTGCGCCCGCTTCTTGGAGAGGACGAGGCGGCCCTCCTTGTCTTCCTTCTGGAGGACGAGGGCCTCGACGTGATCACCGAGCGAGACGATCTCGTGGGGATCGACGTCGTTGCGGATGGAGAGCTCGCGGGCTGGGATGACGCCCTCGGACTTGAAGCCGATGTCGAGCAGCACCTCGTCGCGGTCGATCTTGACCACCGTGCCCTCAATGACGTCGCCGTCGTCGAACTCGATGATGGAGTCGCCCATCGCCTTCTCGAGGTCGGCGTCCCCCAGGTCGTCGTCGACGATCGTGCGGGGGGTGTAGTTGCCCTCGGCGTCGAAGCTGCCCATCGCCTCGGGCGAGAGGAGGGACGTGGCGGAGGGGGAAGAGGCTGTGTCAGCCATGGTGAAGCTCCCTTCTGGGCT
This sequence comes from uncultured Acidimicrobiaceae bacterium, assembly GCA_963825965.1. Taxonomy (GTDB): domain Bacteria; phylum Actinomycetota; class Acidimicrobiia; order Acidimicrobiales; family RAAP-2; genus Bog-473. The sequence continues at coordinate 46,466 of CAWGUX010000010.1, read as the reverse complement.
GCGACTTGCAACCACAGGACCGCGCCGGAGTCGGTTCGTCGGACGAAGGACTGCCGCACCGCCGGGCCGGCGGGCAGGATCTTTCACGATATCAGCTGCTTCGCGCGGCTCTTTCCCGCCTTGGACCGACGACGCCTCGTTCACGGTGCCACCACGGGCGACGCGTCACCCCTTGGCGGCCGCCCAGCTCGGTCCCGTGGCCACCGAGATGGTGAGCGGGACCTTGAGGTCGGCCACCCCGGTGAGGGCGGACTCGGTGAGGCGGCGGACGTCCTCCTCCTCACCCGGTGACATCTCGACGATCACTTCGTCGTGCACCTGGAGCACCAACCGGCTCGTCAGCTTGGTCTCCTCGAGGTCGCGGTCGAGGCGCACCAGGGCCATTTTGAAGATGTCGGCCGCCAGACCCTGGATTCCCGCGTTCATCGCCTGGCGCTCGGCCGCCTGGCGCAGTCGGTAGTTCGAGGCGTGGAGGTCGGGCAGCGGCCGGATACGGCCGAACATCGTGCGCGTGGCGCCGCGGATCTTGGCGTCGGCCACCGTGGCGTCCATGTACTGCTTGACCATCGGGAAAGCCCCGAAATAGCTCTCCATGATGGCTGACGCCTCCTCGACGGCGATGCCGAGCCGCTGGCTCAACCCGTAGGCCTCCATGCCGTACGCAAGACCGTAGGAGACCATCTTGCAGAACTCACGCTGGGTGTGGGTGACCTCCTCGGGCGGAATGCCGTAGACCGCGGCCGCGACGGTGCGGTGGACGTCGGCCCCCGACGTCAGCGCGTCGATCAGGCCGGGGTCCTCTGAGAGGTGTGCGATGCAGCGCAGCTCGACCTGGTCGTAGTCGGCCACCAAGAACGTGCACCCTTCCTCCGGCACGAAGGCGCGGCGGAATTGCTTGCCGAGCTCGGTCCGCACCGGGATGTTGTGCAGGTTGGGCCGGTCCGAAGAGATGCGCCCGGTGCGAGCGACGGTCTGGCCGAACGAAGCGTGGATCCGCCCGTCCGGGTGCACCTCGGCCAGCAGGCTCTCGCCGTAGGTCGAACGCAGCTTCTCCACCTCGCGGTAGTTCAGCAACGCGGCGACGATCGGGTGGGTGTCTCGCAGGCTCTCGAGCGTCTGCGCGTCGGTCGAGAAACCCGTCTTCGTCTTCTTGCCCGGGGTGAGGCCGAGCTCCTCGTAGAGGACAGTGCGGAGCTGCGGCGTCGAGTTCACGTTGAACTCGTGCCCGGCCAGGGTCTGGACCTGCTCTTGGAGGGTGGCGACCGACGCCTTCAGCGAGTCCGCGATCGCCTGTAACTCGGCGCGGTCGATGCCGATCCCGGCCACCTCCATCTTGGCCAGCACCCGCACGAGGGGCGTCTCGATGTCGTCGTGGAGCATCTCCATGTCCTCGGTCCCGAGACGGCGGCGGAACCCCGCCACCATGCCCACGACGTCGGCTGCCTCGCCCGCCGCCTCCTGGGCCATGTCGCGGGCGGTCTCCCCGGGCTCGACGATGTCGAGCGACAACTGGCCGCTCTGCTCGCGCAATTGCTGCAGCTCGTACTCCCCCGTCGACGCGTCGAGCAGATAGGCCGCGACGCCCGTGTCCATCTCGAGCCCCGTGAGGTCGATGCCGAGCGGCAGCAGCGAACGCATGGCCTCCTTGACGTTGTGACCGACGACCGGCTGCGCCAGCATGGCGTTCAGCTTCTTGGCCACCGATGCCGTGCCGACCAGGTCGCCCGGCACCATGACGCCAAGGCCCGCCGCGTCTCCGTCGGCGGCCAGCACGAGCAGCCCGAGCAGGTCGCTGCGTCCCGGCATGCCGTTCCAGCGGGCGGCGACAGCGAGGCGGCCGCTGCCGAGCTCGATCAGCTGCTTGGTGGCCTCGCTCGCCGTGGTGGGCAGCGCCACGTCGCGCAGGTCGAGGGCGGGTAGCGGTGTCGCCGCCGGGTCGGGCTGGCCCGATGCCGGGGCGGTGGCCCCGCTCGACGCGCCAGATGAGCCCGTGGCGGACCCTTCGGCCGGCACGCCGAGCGCGCCGGCATCGAGCAGCTCTTCAATGCGGTGCCACACCGTCTTCATCTCGTAGCGGTCGAACGTGACCTCTGCGCCCGCCCGGTCCCAGTCCCCGAGGGTCAGCTGCGTCACGTCGACGTCGAGGGGCGACGTCGCGTACGAGCGGGATGATCCGGGCGTTTGAGCGGGCCAGCTCCTCGCTGGCGGCCAGGTTCTCACGCAGTTTCGGCGTCTGCTCGTCGAGGTGCGAGAAGATGCCGTCGAGGTCGCCGTACTTGGTCAGCAACTTGGCCGCCGTCTTCTCCCCCACGCCCGGGACGCCGGGGAGGTTGTCGGAGGGGTCACCGCGCAGGGACGCCAACAACACGTACTGCGACGGCGGGACGCCGGTGCGCTCCACGATGCCCGCCTCGTCGTAGAGCGTGTAGTCGCTCACCCCCCGCTTGTTGTAGAGCACGCGCACGTAGGGGTCCTCGACGAGCTGGAAGCTGTCGCGGTCCCCCGTCACGATGACGACCTCGCACTGGCGTGCCGCCGCTTCGGTCGCCAGCGTGGCGATGACGTCGTCGGCCTCGAAGCCGGGTGCCTCGACGACGGGGATGGCCAGCGCCGCCATCACCTCGCGGATCATGTCGAACTGCGGCGGCAGCAGCCAGGGCGTCTCGGCCCGCCCGGCCTTGTAGTCCTCGAGGATCTCGTCGCGGAACGTGGCTCCCGGGGCGTCGAAGGCGACGGCGAGGGCGGAGGGCTTCTGCTCGCGGACCAGGTAGACGAGCATGGAGGTGAAGCCGTGCACCGCGTTGGTGACGACGCCGGTGGAGGTGGCGAGCGTGTCGGGCAGCGCGAAGTAGGCCCGGAAGGCGAGCGACATGCCATCGAGCAGTAACAGTGGGCCGGCTCGTCCCTCCTGTCCTGATGCCATCGTGTCGACACTACGGGGTCGGCGTGACGGCGCGCTCGGCCCTCATTGACGCGGCTCGGGCGGCAACGGGCCGGCGTCGGCGGGCGTGCGCGGGTCGCGGCGGCTGTCTCGGTGGCCCCCACGCTCAGGGCGTCAGGCTGCCGTCGACGACCTGCTGCGCCACGTCGCGCATGCGAGCCCGCGTCTGCATGGCAGTGCGCTGGATGAAGCCGAAAGCCTCGTTCTCCGGGCAGGCCGTCCCGATCCATCAGGATCTGTTTGGCCTCGTCGACGATCCTGCGGGTCACGATCTTGTCCTCGGCTCCGTCGGCGGACTGCTCGGCTTCGATGGCCCATTCCTGACGCGCCCTGGCCAGGACGTCGGCGATGGCGGGCAGCAGCTCACGGGGCTGGAAGGGCTTGACCAGGTAGGCGGCCACCCCCGCGTCCCGCGCCTCCTCAATGAGGTCACGCTGGCTGAAGGCGGTGAGCAGGAGCACGGCCACCTGATGACGCGAGGTGATCTCCCGGGAGGCCCGGATGCCGTCCATGCCCGGCATCTTCACGTCGAGGATCGCGAGGTCGGGCTGCTGCTCTTCGACCAGCTGCACGGCCTCGTCGCCCCGGCCGGTCTCACCGACCACTTCGTAGCCGGCCGAAACGAGGATCTCCTTGAGGTCGAGCCGGACGATCGCTTCGTCTTCGGCGATCACGACGCGGGCCAGCGGTCCCACGGCGTCACCCTGCTTCGCCGCCCGATTGCCGGTGGCAGCCCGCTCTGCTGACGTCACGGCGTCACTTCCCGGTCGCCACGGCCGCCAAGAGCTCGTCCTGCCGGCGTTCGAGATCGGCCACGCTCTTGCGCAGCGCCTCGCGCGCCCTCACCATCGCATCGACGTGGCGCGTTGCTTCGCCGTGCTCCTGGGTGGCCAGCGGTGTCTCCGAGACCAGGCGCGCGCACGCGCGCCTCGTCCGCCGACTCTTGGACGACGGCCAACTGCTCGTCGAGCACGGCAAGCTCCTCTCGCGTCCGGACCAACCGGGCGTGGACGTCTCGGATGCGCCGTTCCAGCAGGACGCGATGCATGGAGGATCAAGTGTAGGTGGCGGGAAACCAGCGACGCCGCACGCCGAGTCGCTCGAGCACCGCCGCATCGGGCCACCGCCCTACGCCCGGTTCGGCAGGCACCATGACCCAGCCGTCGACCACGGGCGGGTACCCGCAGGGGTCGACCGAGAGGTAGTCGGCCGGGGAGCCAAGGTCACCGACGAGGCCCGTGGCGTCCTGGCTGAGACGGGCGGCGAGGGCAAGGTTCGCGGCCCGTCCCAGTCCGGCCTCGAAGAAGCCTCCGACGAAGGCGGGCACCCCCGCCGCCGCGCACTCGGCGTGCGCGGCCCGGGTGGCGCGCAGGCCGCCCAGGCGCCCCGGTTTGAGGCAGGCCATGGCGCACGACCCGTTGCGCACCGCGTCGCGCACCCGCCGCGGGGAGGAGAGGGATTCATCGAGACAGATCGGCAGGCCGAGCTTCGGTGCCAGCTGCGCGTGCGCGACGAGGTCGGCCGGCGGGAGCGGCTGTTCCACGCAGATGACGTCGTAGTCGGCCAGGGGGCTCAGGAGCGCAATGGCCTCCTCGGCGGAGTACGACCCGTTCGCGTCGACTTGGAGCGCGAGATCCCGGTGGTCCGCGCGCACGGTGCGCACCGGCTCGAGCTCCCAGCCGGGCTCGATCTTCAGCCGGACCCGGGCGGCGCCGGTGGCGACGGCCCGGTCGACCTCCTCGCGGAGCACAGCCGTGTCGTGCCCGGGTGGAATGCCGACGACCGCGCCGACCTGCATGGACTCGAACCCGCTCTGTGTCAGCAGTGACCGTGCGAGGGAGCTGCCCTCGGCGCGCAACTCGGCGTCGGCCACCGCCATCTCGAAGGCGGCGGCGAGGACACGGTCGGTCGGCGAGCTGCCGAAGAGCTGTGGCACCTCGGGCCCGGTGGGGAGCCGGCCACCCCGGGCGGCTGCTGCGCTCGCGAGGCGCGGCACGGCGGAGTCTGCCGCCGTCCGTTCGACCACGGCGAGCGCGGGGTCGACGCTGGTGCCGTCGGCCAGCGCCGCGCACTCGCCCCAGCCCTCTCCCTCGTCGGCGAGCACGCGGACGAAGAGCAGCGGCCGGAGCCGATGCACCCCGGCTGCCGTGCCCACGGCGGCACGGAACGGGACATCGACCCGCACCAGCTCGACGCCGGCCAGTGTCAGTGCCGAGGGGTCGCCCACTCCGCCACGGTAGATCGCGCCTTGTACGCTCGGGCGTTCCAGCCCGGATGGCGGAATGGCAGACGCGGCGGCCTCAAAAGCCGCTGTCCGAAAGGGCGTGCGGGTTCAAATCCCGCTCCGGGCACCCGCCGTGACAAGGGCGGCCCGGGCGATTCCTGCCCACCTCCGACTCCAAGGGCGTTCCCCAGTCGCATGCTCAGAAGTGCTGCCGTCACACAGAATTCACAATCTTGCATGTCTCACGTCACTTCGGGGCTCGAATCGGACCATCCGGCTGGAGCAAGCCCGCGTCCTCTGTAAGACTGGGGCGAATTCACCCAGCGAGGCGGCAAGGGCGATGACTGCCAGGTTTTGGCTCACCGGTCTCGCCCGGCAACGAGCTCCGATGACTCGCATCCTCTTCAGCGCCTGCTTGCTTCTGGTCGCCGCGGCGACATCGGTGTCCGCTGCCATCTCGGTGGCCTCGCCAGGCACGGGAACGGCCGGAGCGGTGGCCGTGGTCGGTACCCCTCTCCCTCCGGGCTGGGAGCTCTGCGTGCTCGCCGGCGTGAGCGCACCGGCAACCAGAGCGAACGTCTCGAACCTCGACGAGTGGCAGGCAGCCGAAGGCGGTTCGACCAACAACACCGCGGCGTTCAACCCCTTCAACACGACTCGGACGACCGACGTCGAGGGTGCGCCGCTGCCGGTTTCGTCCATGGTCGGCGGGTTTCCTGCGTTCCCCGACTGGCTGACCGGTTGCTCGGCCACCGTGGCCACGATCCTGCAGCCGAACATGTCGGTCATCGCGGCGGCGCTCCGGGCTGGGAACGTGGCGCCTCCCGGCCAATTCCTGGTGGACGTCGACGGCAGTGCGTGGTGTGCGCCCTCGGCCGGTCAGCCGTGCTACGAAACAGCGATCGCGGCCTCGGGCGGCAAGATCCCGGGCGTTGTCGCATCCTCCTCGGCCCTCGACGTCTACGGCAACGTGCAGTCCGACCTGCGTGCCTATCAACTCGCCACCACAACCGTGGCCGCTCAGCAAAACACCCAAGCCGGTCTCTCACTCGAGGTCGTCAGGGCACAGCGGAAGGTGGCAACCGCGCAAGCCCACTACGAGCAAGTCGAGCATGAACTCGGCACCTTCGCCGTGTCCGAGTACATCCACAACGGGCTCTACGACTCCAGCACTCTGGCCGCCGGTGGCAGCACGTCAGGAAGCCAGACCGGCTTGGCTGCGCAGCAGTACACGAACGTCGCCGCCACCGACATATTGAATACGGTCCAGGCGGCATCGGCAGCATTGACCTCCGACCAGGGGAATCTCGCAGACTCGGATCGAGGGCTCCAACGGGCCGGTGCCGCGTTGCTGGCCGACGAGGCAGCCGAGAGCCACGCGTTGGAGAAATTGATCAACGACGTGGCCACCCTGCAAACCGCAGGTGCCTGTACGACAGTGAGCATCATTGCGACGCCGTCGGCGGCATCCAACTCGTCTCCGTCGTCACCGGCGGGAGCTGCCGGCTCGACCAGCACCACGACCAGCACGACGGTGCCGACGACCAGCACGACGGTGTCCTCGACTACCACACCGTCATCGACATCCACCACGACCACCACGACGCTGCCGACGACCAGCACGACCACGACTCCTGGTTCCACGGCCGCCGCTCCCGCATCGGGCGCCGCGAGCCTCAGGCCTGCCGTCCGCGGGGGCGGCACCACCAGCACCACGGCCTCCTCGACGACCACGACGGCGTCAACCACGACCACGTCGCAGCCACCGCGTTCGAAGCAGGGCGCATCCTCCGCGACACCGGCACAGGTCAACCCAGGTGGATTGGGAGCGCTGCAGGGATGCGTCTCGGCGCTCTCTCCACGCAGCAGCAACGCCTGAGCGAGGCGGGCCGGGGCGAGGGCCGGCCGGGCGCTCAGGGGAGGGTCGCTCGTTCCCGCCTCGTTCGACGACCCTGAGCCCGCCCTCAGTCCGGGCCGACCGTGCGCCCCCAGTCTGGATGCCCACATGAACGGGGTCTCGCCCGGCCGCATCGGGGGGCGCGGCGCTCTTGCATCGCGAGAGCGCCGATCACAACGGATGCACAATTACGGGCGCCTTTGTGCGAGGAACCGGTGTCCTCGAGCGGGAGCTATGCCGACACATCACGCGTGTCCGTCGGATTGGATCTCTCTTTGTCGAGCCAGCGCGGCTGCGCCCCAACGGGGCGACGACGCGCCTGGAACACCCGAGAGCCGTCCCATCCGGGACAGGTTCCACAACGACCAAACGTTTACTTGACGAAAGATCGGCGCGTGGCGCAGTGGCCCGCGACACACGCCTCATATCGCGCGGTTGACATCCATATCACCTGTGGTACTTTCGCCCCAAGAGGCGGATACGCAGCAAGAAGGCAGACTTGGCGACTCGGCAAGCACCGTGAGGGGGACCATTCCCTGCAGCTGGTGCGCGCCTACAGGCGGTCAACAAGAAAACGGCACCATGACGCACACAAAGTGCGTTCGACCGAGGGGGGCGAACGAGGCCAGCGCCCAGACCGGCATCCACCGGTCTCCCGGCGCGAGTGCCGAATCCCCCGGATCCATCGCGGTGCGATGGATCCCTTCTGCAAGGTGCTGGTTGTCGGCCCGCGCTGCGATTGAGTAAATAGGCGTTCGAGGAACGGTTGTCGGCATGTACCCAGGTGAGGGCGGCGGGTGAAGCAGCAACTAGATCACGAGGCAGCTGGACCGAGCGACCCGATTGACCTGGCCGCGCCCATCGCGCCAGACGCACCAGAGCAGCCGGCGGGCATCGACTACATCGGCGCGATCCAAAAGCCCGGCGGATTGGCGCAAGCCGCCGACGTCAGCGGGGACGTCGAGACCACCGGGACCAGGGTGGCGACGGCGTCGTCACCGCCCCTTCTGCGCTCACCCGTCAGCTCCATGAGCCCGCCGGTCGGCCTCGGACGCGAGTGCGCCCACCTCGAGAAGATGGTCAAGGATGCCCTCAACGGACGTTGTGCCGTCGCGGGGCTGCACGGGTTGCCCGGCTCGGGCAAGACGCACCTCGTCGAGACGCTCGTCGCCCAGGCCGTCGGGTTCACTGTTGTCCGCCTGCCCGACGTCGCTCCCGACGACCGCTCCGATCCCATCTGGTCGAAGGCGTTCGAGCGTGCCGACGCTCTCGAGCCCGAGTACCGCACGTCCGAGGGCGGGAACACCAAGAGTGACCAACTGCGCCGCTCCGTCGCCAACGCCATCCGCGCCACCGGCCGTCGCACTGGCGCGCCGGTGCTGCTCGTCCTCGAGGACTGCTCCGAAGCACAGCAGCCGTTGGCCGAACTCATCGCCAGCGCCGTGCTCGACCCCGAACTCGGCGCGACCGCACTCTTCGTCGTCACATGGCGTGACGAGCCCGACGGCTCCACCTTGTCCTTCCAAACCTCGTTCCCCACGCACCGGCTGCGACCCCTCACCGTCGACCAGTCCGCCGAATACCTGACCCGGCGCATCGGCAGCGCACCCGAGCCTTCGGTGCTGGCAGAGCTCTGGCGCGCCACGGGCGGCAACCCCGCCGCCATGCTCTCGGCCTGCTCGTACCTCTCCGACGAGCAGCTGCACGGATTGGTCCCGTTCCCCGATCCTGTGCCGATCGGCCCCGAACTGGTCGCCGCGTACGGGCAGTGGGTCGAGGAACTCGACTGCCGACACGGCGGCTGCGACCACGGTCGCGGCAACGGCATTGATGTCGCTTCCCATCCTGCAAGACGCGCTGGCCCAGGCGGACCTCGGGCTCGAGGCACTCGACCCCCTGCTCGAGATGAAGGCCATCTCCATTCTCGGGGACCGCGTCGAATTCATTCACCCTCTGACCCGCGCCGCGGCCTTTCAGCGCTCGACGTCACGCCTCAAGGTGAGCGCGCGGCGCGCCGTTGCGCACGCGTATGCGAAGGCCGGGCATATCGAGCGGGCGGCCCTCCAGGCAGCCCTCTCGACGACCCAGCGCGACGACGATGTCGCCACGATGTGTCAGCGGGCCTCCCAACACGCCCTCGCACGCGGCGATACGGACGCTGCTGCCCGCTACGAGGTGCTCGGAGCCCGCTTCGCGCAGGATCCGGAGCACGCGGCGCGCCACCTCATTCGCGCCGCGTCCCTCTTGCACGCCGCTGGCCGGCCGGACCGGGCCATGGAATGCCTCCGGCGCGTGACTCCCGTGAACTCATCGGCATCCATCGTGGGTCACGCCACGTATCGAGCCGGGCGGATCGCCTTTGCCACCGAGGGTGCACCTCATTCGGCCGCGCAGATGGCCGCCGGCGCGGAAGCCACCGCCGCTGAGTCGCCCGACGACGCCGTCGTCATGTGGGCCGACGCGGCTGCCAGCGCGGCCTTCATGGACCAGATGGACGAGGCGGTCCGCCACGCGCGTCAGGCGCTGCAAGTGGCGGGACCGGAACGTTCTGCGCGGCGCGATCTTGCCGTCGTGACTGCCTACTCGCTGACCATGCTGCGCAGGTCCCGGGAAGGCACCGTCGCCGGCGGTCACGACAGCCTCGTGCGCCTGCTCAATTCTTCGTCGCCGTTCCTCGGTTCACCGCAACTGGCCTACGTGATCGGATGCGCCGTCGTTGAGAGCGCGCCGTCGGTCCTGGTAAACCGGTGGTTCGCCTTCATGGACGGTCAGGCGCCCTCGGCACAACGGGCGCTCCTCGGTGGCGCTGTCACGTTGGTCCGCGCCAAGGAGCTGCTGTCCTCTGGCCGCGTCGCCGACGCGCTCTCCGCGGCCGACGACGCCGTGGCACGTTTCGACGAGCTGCACGACCGGCCCCTGCTGGCGCGTGCCCTCGGCTGGTACACCTGGGCCCAAGCGGTCGCCGGCGATGCCACCAGGGCCTTCCAAACAGCGTCCCGCTTCTTCGCACTCGAGCCGGCCATGACGCGCTCGGCCCGGCTGCAGGTCCTCGCGGCACTCGCCCACTGTGAATTGCAGCGAGGCCACGCCGACCGCGCCCGCGCCTGGTTGCGCACCATGGAGGACGAGACCGTCACCCGCGACGGGGCCCAGGCCTACGTCGACTGGCCCTTCTTCCCCACCTTCCTCCAGCTCGTGCGCGTCGCCGACTTCGAGATTCCCACACCGGTTGCCTCCATGGCCTCCGTGACGTTCGAGAGCGACGACGTCGATCACTTGGCGGCGTGGACCGATGCCCTGTGCGAGCCTGACCCGGCTGCATCACTTCGCCGCCTCGACGTGGCGCTGCTCGCCGGTCCTTCCGAGGACCCGATCCTCACGGCCCAGATGAAGTTGACGTCGGCCCTGATGCAGCATCGGCTCGGCTCGACGGAAGTGGCCCGGTTCAACCTCACGCAAGCCGTCAGCGAGTTCGAACGCTGCGGCGCGCACGGCTGGACGGTCCTGGCGGCCGAACGGATGGAACATTGGTTTGCCGCGTTCGAATACGAGCACGCCGGCCCAGCCCGTCGTCCACGAGAGGGCGCCCGCCCCCCTGCGCCAGGACGGCCACCACCCGCTGCACGCCCTGGAGCGTCCAGCGGCGGCCACGCTCGAGCCACTGGCACCGGGCATCGTGCCGCCGCACGAGATCCGGCTGCTCGGCCAGTTCTCCGTGTTGCGCGTCGGTGCGGCGAGCGCCGTTCCGCTCGGGCACGCCGCCCAGGCGCTGAAGGTTGTCGCGCTGTTTGGCCGCATTTCAGTCGACGAGCTGGCCGAGCTCCTGTGGCCGGGTGCCGAGCCGGGCGTGGGGACGCGGCGGCTCCGCAACATCTTGTGGCGCATCAAGTCGTCGAGTGGCGACCTGCTGCGTCGCTACGACAACTTCATCTGCTTGGAGGACGGCGTCGTCACCGATGTGTCGGTCTTCGAAGAAGCCGCCGGGCGGGCCTTCAAGGAGCGCCAAGGAGGCGACGCTCGCCAGGCTCTGGCTCGCGAGGCCGTGCGGCTCTACGGCGGGGAACTGCTCCCGTCAGACCGCTACGCCGATTGGGCGACGGGCCCTCGCGAGGCGCTCGCCCAGCTCCGCCTCCAGCTCCTCGACCTGATGCTGGCGCACGCGTTGGACTCGGGGAACACGCAGGAGGCGTTGGGCTTGCTCGAGGGTCTCATTGAGGCAGACCCCTACGAGGAGCGTTACTACATTCAGCTGGCGACGCTCCACCTCGAGGCGGGCAACCGCAGCCGGGTGCGCACCGTCGTCGGCCGTTGCGAGCGCATGCTGGCCGACCTCGGTGTCGAGCCGTCGCGGAAGTTCGTCGACTTCGTCCGCACGCTGCAGGACTGAAGGCCGCTCCTCAGCTCACGAAGCCGCTGCCAGGCCGAGGCCGGCGACGGAGTGCTGCTCGTCGGCCCCACCCCGCAGAGCCCTGAGCAGACCCTGATCGAAGTTGTGGGCCTCGAAGGGCACCACGGATCGCCGCATGGCGTTGACGCTCCAGTCCGACTCGCTCGCCAGGAGGATCGCGTCGGCCCACGTCCTCGGATCCGCTCCCGCCACCAAAATGCCCGTCGTCCCGTCCACCACGGTCTCCGCGGGCCCGCCTTCTCGAGTCGCCACGACAGGGCGACCCCGCGAGGCCGCCTCGAGGGGGATGTAGCCGAAGTCCTCTATCCCCGGGACGAGCACCATGCTGTGCTTGTCGTAGGCGTCGATCAGCTCGTCGTCGCTGACGGTGCCGGTGAAGGTCACCAGGTCCGGGGCGATGGAACGCAGGCGCTCCTCGTCCGGTCCGCGGCCGATGATCGTGAGCGGAATGCCGGCCAGGGCGCAGGCGCGAATCGCGAGGTCGACCCGCTTGTACGGGAGGAGCCGCGAGACCACGAGGGCGCTCGGCGGTCCTGCGTGGGCATCGACCGAGCCGGCGAACCGAGTGGAGTCAAAGGGAGAGTAGAGCACCTCGGCCTCGAAGCCGTAGGCGTCGTGCAAGCGGTTTGCGGTGCGCCTCGAGTTGGCCAGGTGCCGGCGGTGGGCCACGGCCGCCTTGCGGTCACGGTGGCGGAGGGGCGCCGTCGCCAGCTCGAAGGACTTCGCCACAGCCGGGTGGGAGAAATACGCGGCTGGGTCGTAGAGGAAGCGGGGCGGCGTGTACCAGTAGACCAACGCGTCCTCGGAGCGGGCGTGGTGCGCGAAGGTCGACGTCGAGATGATCACCTCGTCGGCGAAGGCGAGGTCCTTCTCCCGGAACGCCTTGCCGTACGACAAGGCGCGCCGGCGGAACTTCGCGGCGTCCGCGTCGGACACGATCTGGTCGGCCCAGACCGGCAGGCGGCGGAACTCGGGGAATGTGGAGTTCGGCGCGTAGCTGGACGTGACGATCACCGGGTCCTCAACCAAGCCTGCGATGTGCAGGACGACCCGCTCGGCCCCGCCTCGCTGGGTGAGGAAGTCGTGGACGATGGCGGTTGTCACGAGCGCTCTTCGACTCTGTCCATGGCCATACCTTGCACGGTGGCCGTCCCACCGGCGTCGTTCTCAGCTATTTCACAGCAATTGGACGCGGGAGGGATGTCCACCTGGCATAACTGACGAATGCCGACCCTGCTCGTGGCCAGCGCAGGTGGGCACTTCGACGAGCTCCACCTCCTGCGAAGCCGTTTCGGCGTGCGGCCCGAGGACTCGACCTGGGTGACGTGGGACACGGCGCAGACCCGTTCAGCCCTGGGCTCCGAAGAGCGGTTCTTCGTGGAGCGGTGCCAGCCCAAGGACCTCGTCAGGGTCCTCCACGACAGCGTCGTGGCGCGCCGGGTGCTGAGCAGCCGGCACTGGGACCGGGTCATTTCGACGGGCTCCATCGTTGCGGTGCCCTTCTTGTCGGTGGCCCGCTGTTACGGGGTCGCCTGCCACTACATCGAGAGCGCCGCTCGCGTGGCCGGGCCCTCGCTCTCCGCGCGCATCCTTGAACGCATCCCCGGCGTCCATTGCTACGGCCAGTCGCGCTCGTGGACGGCCGGCCGGCGGTCCTGGCAGTACCGCGGCTCGGTCTTCGACGCCTACGACCCCGAATCGCGGGCCCCCCGTGACATCAACAGGGTCGTCGTGTCGCTCGGGACGAGCCGCTACCCGTTCCCCCGATTGGTGACCGCCCTGCGCGCCGTCTTGCCACCGTCGGCCGAGGTCCTCTGGCAGATCGGCCCGACCGCCGTGGACGATCCGGCCGTACGGACTCACGACCAGATGTCGCGGGAGGACCTCTCCGCTGCCATGCGCGAGGCCGATCTGGTGATCGCGCATGGAGGCGTCGGCACGGCCCTCCAGGCGATGGAGGCAGGCCACTGCCCGGTGCTGGTCCCCCGCAGGGCAGACCGGCGGGAGCACGTCGACGACCACCAGTTCGAGGTGGCGTCCGAGCTGGCCGGGCGCGGGCTCGCCACCATCATCAACCCCGAGGACATCACGCTCGACCTTCTGTCCCAGGCGACCGCGCAGGGCGTGACGCCGAGCCTTCATCTCCCAGACTTCGTGCTCGACGAGGCGTAGGCCGGCGCCGGCTCACGGCTTGGCGCTCGCCTGCCGTGGGTGCCGTGCTTTCGGGCCGCGCAGCGATACCCACACGCGATCACGATCCGTCGCGCCAGCTGGGCCACCCGCATGGACAGCGCGCGCAGGCGCAGGCGGTCGGCGGCAGCGGACAGGCCCATCAGCGCCCTGCTGCTCCATCCGGAGCACCCTTCCCTCCCGAGAAGCGAGACCACCACGCGTAGCGGGCGCGAGAGCCCGTCCAGCACCGGTGCTGTGCGGACCGTGTCAGCCGTGTCGGCATGCTGGGTCTCGAGGAGCCACGTACCCTCTCCCCGCTCGTGCGCGCTCGCGAGGTACGAGGCCGCCGATTGCGCGTGGATGTGCGCTGCCACGAGGCGGCGGTCGAAGAGGCCGCGTGCGCCTGCGGCGCGCAGGCGCAAGCCGAAGTCCGTGTCTGCGTGCCACCGCACGCCGAAGCGCTCCGAGGCAACCCCGACGCGCAGCAGCTCGTCGCGCCTGGCTGACACGTTGCCGAGCCACAGTCCGTCGAGGACAGTGCGCTCGCCCGATTCGAGGCGGCGGCAGTGCTCCTCGTACTCGGTCGCGTACAGCCGGCTCGGTGAGGAACTACCCTCGTCCAGGCGAACGGGCATGAATCCCACCACGACGAGCCCGTGGGTGCCGGCGTGGTGCCGGGCGTGGGCCGACACGAGACCGGGACCGGCAATGACGTCATCGTCCATGAGCAACACGACGTCCCCCGTGCAGGCCTGCACGCCTACCTGCAACGCCGCCATCTGGCCGACCCCCTCGGTCACGATGGGACGGACGTTCGGATATTCCCCTCGGAGTTCCTCGACCTGTGCGTACGAGCCGTCGACGTCTCCGTCGAGCACGACGAGCACTTCGGTCGCGGCAGGATCGTGTGCCACGGCACTGACGAACCGGCGTAGCAGGTGACCGCGGTTCCGCGAGGCAACGACGACCGACATGCTCGGAGCGGGGCCCGTCCCCCCGTCGCCTTTATCGCGTGGGGCGCGGTCAGCGGCCGTTCCCGCGAGATCGCGGGCGCCCTCGGCGGCGAGGCTCATTGCCTATTTCCCCCGGAAGCCTCGTGGCGACCGCATCCGATCATCCGCTACATGCTGTGCACGATCGACACCGTGGGCTACGTCCTGCGCCGACGGCCCCGCAGTCTTGTCGTGACCAATCCGCCCGTGGTGGCCGGCCTCGTCACCCTGGCCGTCGGCCGCCTCATCGGCAGCCCGGTCGTGCTCGACAGCCATCCCGGCGCCTTTGGCGCGCAGGGCGATGCGGTGTCCGCCCGACTCCAAGCCGTCAACCGGTGGCTGGTCCGCCACGCCGACGGGTGCCTCGTGGCCTCGCCGCCGTGGGTCGAACAGGTTCAGGCGTGGGGCGGCGCTGCCGTCGAGCTGCACGAGGCGCCCGAGTTCGACGCGCCCGCACGCACCGCTCCGCGAACCGAACCGCTCCGCTTTCTCTGCGTGGGCCGGCTCGTGCCTGACGAGCCGTTCGAGGAGATGATCCGCGCCGCGGGCCAGGTACCGGATTGCAACTTCCTGGTCACCGGGGACGTCGAGCGGGTTCCCGGCCTGCGCGATCTGGCCGCGCCGAACGTGACCTTCACCGGCTTCCTGCCCAGCGAGGAGTACGAGCGTGCCCTGCTCGACGCCGACGTGATCATGACGCTGACGACGGAACCGAGTTCCATCATGCGAGCCGCCTACGAGGCGGTCTACGCCCGCCGGCCCCTTATCGTGACCGACTGGCCTCTTGGCCGCGAGACCTTTCCCTATGCGGTGCATGTGCGCAACGACGCCGAGTCCATCGCCGCGGGCATACGGCTGGCCCGGGACGAGATCGGCGCATTGGTCGCTCTGACCGACGACGCCCGCGCGGTGCAGCTGGCTCGGTGGTCGACGCAGATCCCGCGGCTGCGCAGGATGCTGCAGCTCGCGGGTCACGAGGGTGATGGCTCGAGCGAGGGTGAGGGTTCGAACGCGGGGACCTGAGTCGATTTCGTCTTCATCTGGGTCATCGGTGCCGGCATCGGTGCCGGTGCGTGCGCCGCCGCTGGGCGCTGCAGGACCTCCGGCGGCACCAGCGCCAGCTTCGCGATGCCGTCTCCCCCACCCCGGAACAGCCTCGTGGGCGTGAGCGCCATGATGCGCAGATCGGTCGTGAACCGCCAGGTGTCGACGTAGTAGGTGTCCAACCGGACCAGCTCCTCGAGGCTCAGGTCATGTTGGCCACTGACCTGCCACAGTCCGGTCATGCCCGGCCGCACGTCGAAGCGGCGCTCTCCTTGGCCCGTCAGGTTCCAGCACTCCTCAGAGATAAAGGGCCGGGGGCCGACGATGGACATGTCGCCGGCCAGCACGTTGAAGAGTTGGGGGAGCTCGTCGATCCCGGTGCGGCGGAAGAACTGGCCCAGCGGAGTGACGCGCCCGGCGACCATGTCCGAATGCAGCATGCCCGGCTGGGGCGCCGTGTCGTCGACGTCATCGGAGTCCCTGAGCGTGCGCAGCTTGACGATGCGGAAGGGGCGGCGGCCACGACCCAGGCGGTCCTGGCGGAAGAAGATCGGCCGGCCACTGGTGCAGAGGACCAGGAGGGCCGCCACCGCAATGATCGGGGACACGAGGACCAGGGCGGCCGAGGAGGCAGCGACATCGAAGGCCCGCTTGATGCGGTCCCGTCGCACGGGGTCGCAGCCCTGGCTCAGTGTCACCAGTGACATCCCGGCAAAATCCTCGAGGCGCGCGCCCCATCCGACCAACTCGAAGTAGCGCGGCACGACGTCGATCGCCACCGAGTTCGGGAGGGCACGCAGACTCGGCAGCAGTTCCTCAACACCTGTGTTGGTGAAGGCAACGATGACCCGTTGGACCTTGAGCGTTCGGACCAGTTCCGGCAGCTGCCGGGTCGACCCGATGACGCCCGGGTCGCAGGGGCCGTCGTCGACCAGGCCCATGACCTCCACGCCCGCGATCCGCTCCAGGCGGCTGACCACGTCCTTGGCGACCGTGCCACAGCCGACCACGATCACGCGGGCGCCCGCAGTCCTCGGGTCGCGCCGGCGCAGGGCGACGACCACACGGCAGGCAGACATGGTCACTGCGCAGGTCGTCAACGCAAGCACAACACTCAACGGCGGCACCCGGTCACGGAGCGCGGGGCCGACCAGCGCCTCAATGGCCAAGATCAACGCCGCCACGACGACCGTCACCTTCCAAATCCGTAAGACCGTCTTGGCCGTATCACGATGTGACCGGCTGTAGACACCCGACAGCCACAAGGCTGCGATCATGGCGAGCCAGAGAACGGAGATGGTGATGGAGGGCTGCGACGAGGCGCCGACGACGTTGAGATGGGTGACGAGCGCGACGACCACCGTGATCACGAACAGGGACGCGAGCGTGTCGAACCAGATCAGCCAGGTGCGCCGGTTCGGCTTCTCGGGCCGCTCGGTTGGCCGTTGGGTCTGCGTGAGCGCCCAGGTCACGCCAGATCACCCCTCGTGCATTCGGCGCGAGCTTCACGGATGACCGAGGTCTCGCTCTCGATGGTTCCTTGGACGAACTCCATCAGGTCGTGCAGCGACGTGATGCCGCACTTGCGGCCAGACGCCACGGCCTCAACCTGGCCGGCGAATTCTTCTTCTCCGACGTGGTCGGTGTGCAGGCGGACGACATACGAGACAAGCATCGAAGTGACGGTACAGAGGGGACGTCCGTCGCCTGTCCCACGGCGTCGGGCCTCGCTGAGCGCGCTCAGCCAGGCCGGCGAGGACGAACGCGGACGGTCTCGAGATGCGTGAGAATCTTCCCAGCTCAGATAGGGTTTCTGCGGTGAGACAGTGCTTACACCGCCATGAGACCACACCGTCGTAACCTGCTTCCGTGCCCCAACACAAGAAAATTTCGAGCTCCCTGGACCAGCTTTCGGCTGGACGGCGGCAGGCAGCCCGGCGGGACGTCCTGCGCCACGATGTCAACCGTCGTCGGTCCGGAGGTGCGCAATGAGCACGACCACGTCCCAGCCGTCGGGCCAATCCGGAGCTGACGGGCCGATCCAGTTCATCTTCGACGATGAGGCGCAGTCCCCCCTTCTCGAGGACGAAAGGCTGAGCGGCGTCGGCCTCGACGACGACGGCGGTCCCTCGCAATGGCGCAAGAAGACGAAGAAGTGGCGCTTCCGCGCAGCCGGCCGCTTCGGCCGGATGTTCCCCGCCTGGCTGAGCCGCCGTGCCTGGCTGCTGGTCGCAGCCGCCTTGGCGGGCGCCCTCGGTGGCCTCTCCTACAGCATGGTCACGAACGTGAAGTACTCCGCCGAGGCGACGCTCGCCGTGCCTGCCGGGGCCACGCCGACTGGACCCGGCAGCGCCAACGAGGCGGGAGCCTTGGCCATCACCTACGCCTCCGTCCTCCAGCAATACGATGCGATCCTCGCACCGGCCGCACATCAGCTCGGTTTGTCCGTCGACGGCCTGACCCGTCACCTGGCGGTGTCGGTGCAGACGGGGACGTCCGTGATTCAGCTGCGCTATACGGCGCCGACGAGCGCCGAGGCCGTGCGCGGCGTGAACGTCGTCGCGAGCCAGATCGCCAACCACAAGATCCACAGCAGTATCGTCCCGCTCAACACGGTGGGTGTCGTGCAGCTGGCGACGTCGGCGTCCGACAGCAGCGTGCTCGCAAAATACGGCCTGCCCGTCGGTCTGTTCCTCGGCCTCATGGTCGGACTGATCATCGCTCTCATCGCCGAGCGACTCGATCCGCGGGCAGACCACGCCAGCGAGGTCGCCGAGGTGTTCAACCGTCCTGTCGCCATGGTCCCGAGCGAGCTCTCCGTCCCCGAATTCGGGCACGCCGTGCTCAGTGCCGAGGGAGCGCAGCGCACGATGACGCTGGCGCCACTCCGCTGGTGGGACGTGCCTGCCGCGTACTCCATCGAACGGACCCTCGCTCCGGACTACCCCGACACCACGATCTCGGTCAGCCGGGCCCTCGAAGGGGGCATGGCGCACCGGCTCGATGCGAACTCCGAAGTCGTCTTGGTGGTCCGGTCCGGTGAGCACATGCAAGCCATCGGCGACGCGCTGGAGCGGCTGCGCCTGACGGGTCGCTCCCCCGCGTGGATCGCCGTCCTCGACCGTGATGACCTCTACGACTGAGGCCGGCTACTCGCTCACGTCCATAAGCCTCCCGGCACGGGTCCGCTGTTCGGGCCTGAGTCATCGAAGGTTTCATGGCGGAGGGCGCGCGACCAACGCCCTTCTCCTGCTGAGCGCCGTGGCGTTCGCGATGATCGCCGGGGTCCTGGGCGTCCACAACATCAAATACGGCGTCGGCTTCGTCCTGTGCCTCGGGCTGGTGAGCGCCGTCCTGGCGTGGCCCGTCGTGGGCGGCCTCGTCCTGATCGCCGCCGTGCCGCCGCTGTCAGGGCTCGAACCGGGGCTGATCACCCCGAACGTGCGCCTCTCCGAGGCTCTCATCGGGATCATCGGCCTGACCGTGCTCTTCGGGACGCGGCGGGTTGCCGCAGTCAAATGGGGTCTCCTCGAATGGCTGCTGCTGGCCTACGGCAGCCTCTGGGCGGTCTTGGCCGCCTACGACGCCATCACGCTCGGCCAGCATCTCAGCCTGTCCACCTGGGGCAGCGTCATCGGCCAGCTGCAGTTCTTCTTGCTCTACCGGACCGTGCGGGTGACCCTGCGTACGCCGAAGCAGCGGCGTCTGGGACTCCTCGTCCTGATCGTCGTGACCATACCGATCGCACTCCTCGCCATGATGCAGGAGGCCGGCCTCGGCGGTCTGCGGCACTCGCTCGCCGACATCACGGGCAACACGAGCCCCATCGGCACCTCCAGCATCGTGCGGGCCACCGGCCCGTTCGGGAACTGGGCGGCCCTCGCGGGGTACTTCTTCCCCATCCTCTTGGTCGTGATCGGCTTGGCGCTGGCCGGGCAGATCAAGCGCTACCGCCGGACGGCTCTCGTCGTGGGCGCCTTCATGGTCATCGGCATCCTCTTGACCGCGGAGCTCTCCGTGATCATCTGCCTGATCGCCGGCGTCTTCGTCCTCGGCGTCCAATACGGGCGGTTCCGCAAGATGATGCTGTGGTTCGTCGTGGCGGCCGCGCTCTCGCTCATCGTCGTCGGTCCCGTCCTCGGCAACCGGCTGACGAACCAGTTCGGGGACGTCGCCGGCTCGAGCAAGGGTTCCCTCGAGCCCCAGACGGTCTCGTTCCGGACGGATGTCTGGACGCAGCAGTACCTGCCGGCGATCGCCCAGCGCCCGCTCGATGGGTACGGCCTGCAGCTCCCGTCCACCATCGGGTGGCCCTACCCCGAATCGCAGTACATCGCGCTCCTCATTGAGGGTGGCTATCCCCTGCTCATCATGTATCTGTGCTTGCTGTGGGGGGCCTTCGACCAGGCGAGAAAGGCGTCGCGTGCCCGCGACCCGGTCGAACAGGCTGTGGGCCGCTCCCTCGTCGTGTGCGTGGTCAGCCTCGTGATCCTCGGCGTGACCTGGCCCTTCCTCAGCAACGGCGGACTCCCCCAGGTGTTGTGGTGCCTCTTCGCGCTCTGTGGCCCGGTCGGAAGCCGTCTCGACCGGGCCGAACCGTCATTGGAGCTGCCCGACATGAACAACGCGGACCTCACCGCCGCACCGGCCCGGGACCAGCGCGACCGGCGGCCGGCCCTTCGCTGAGCGGAGACGGCTCCGCGCGAGACACGGGTGGGACACGGCGTCCGTACCGTGTGTCCCGAGATCGGACCCCGCATCGTGATCTCGGATCGCTGCGGCCCGTCCAGCCCACGCCACCGACGACGGTGGCGCAGCGGCGGTGCCGCCCGGAACGGGGGCCGTGGTCGTGTTCAGCCAAGCCCACGGCCACGGCTCCCTCTTTCTCTTTCGCCGCCCGCCGCTCGCCACCCGCTGCGCCGACTCCCCCCGGCGCTAGCTGTACTCCTAGCCGAAGTCGGAACGAAGAGCCGCCGCCGCGTTGGGGTTCGAGCCCTGGTCGACGCTGCTCGAGCCGTAGTCCCAATAGGTCGCCTCGGCCACGTTGTGGGTGGCGAACCACTGGGCTGAGAGGTTGATGAACTGGGCGTCGTCGCCGCCACAGACCTGGGTGTTCGAGGCGTTGACCGCCTGGCCCGACGCCGAGCAGGTCCCCCAGCCGAGTCCCCATTCGGGGAAGACCATCGCCTTGTTGTGCTGGGCGGCGAAGCTGGCCAGCCAGTTGAGGCCATAGGTCTGGGTCTCCATGTCGGAGAACTCGGTCGGCATGCCGGGGTAGCTCCCCCACTCCACGTCGTAGACGTCGAGGCCGACGTAGTCCACGTAGGAGTCGCCCGGGTAGTAGTTCGCCAGGTTGCCGACGCTGAGGTCGCCACGCGTCGGGTTCCACTCGAAGGTGAAGCTCTGCCCTTGCACCGAGCGCATGGCGGTGACGACCTGTTGGAACGCGCCGATGAACGCCGACGCACACCCGTTGGCCGACCACGGGAACCACCCACCGTTGAACTCCCAGCCCAAGCGGATGACCGAGCCGCCGAAGCCCGCCGCGACCATGTTGTGTGCGACGGTCGCGAAGTCACTGTTGAAGTCGCCGGCGGCTTCTTGGGTCAGCCCGTAGCAGCTCCCGCCCGCCACGCTCGGGTTCGAGTCCGGCGAGTAGGTGTTGGGCAGCATGTCGACGCCCCAGATCATCTTGAAGCCCTTGCCGGCCCACACGCTGTAGGGCCAGTTCGATCCGGTGATCGTCGACCAACTGGTGCCGTCGAGGAAGTCCATGGCGTACTTGGGCTCGGTACCCACGCTCGCCGTCAGGTCGGACACGCTCTGGAGGTCGCCGCCGCCGCCATACACCCCGAGGGCCACCCCGCTCGATGGGGGCGACGAGCCACTGCTCCCCGGCTGCGTCGTGGTCGTCGTTGACGACGTGGTGGTCGTCGGTGGCGCCGTTGTGGACGTGGTCGTGGAGTGGTGCGGTGGCCTGGTCGTCGTCGTTGCGCTCGTCGTGGAGGTGGTCGTCGATGAGCTTCCTTGCGCCGTCGGCCCGAACCACTGTTCGGTCTTGTTCGTCTCGATCAACTGGTAGCCGGCCTGCGCGGAGTTCGCTTCCAACCCCGATACGGAGGAGCCTGTCCCGCCCAGCGAGCCAAAGAAGGGCGCGTCGCCGTAGCTGAACACGCCCCCGTCAGAGGCCACGAGCCAGTAGCCCGCCCCGTCGGGCGAAGAGGTCATGGCAACGATCGGGCTGTCGAGTCGCAGCGAGCCGGTCGACCCGTAGAAGCGCGGCGTCGCCGAAACTGAAGATGCCGCCGTCGGACGCGACCATCCAATAGCCAAGACCGTCAGGTGACGTCGCCATCCCGACGATCGGCCTGTTCAGGTGGAACCCGCCGGTCGACCCGTAGAAATGGGCGTCGCCGAAGCTGAAGACGCCGCCGTCCGATGCGACCAGCCAGTAGCCGTGACCGTCGGGCGTCACCGCCATCCCGACGATGGGCTTGTTGAGGTGGACGGAGCCCGTCGACCCGTAGAAGTGGGCATCGCCGTAGCTGAAAATGCCGCCGTCGGATGCGACCAGCCAGTAGCCCGCTCCGTCGGGTGTCCCAGCCATCCCGACGATCGGCCTGTTGAGCTGCGTACCGGTGAGCGAGCCGTAGCCCGCCGCGCCAGCGAGTGCGGACACGTCGCCCGCTGGGTCGGTCATCCAGTCGCCGCCGGCCTCATCCGCCGCAAAAAAGCTGCCACTGCCGTACCAGCTCGCCGCCGTCGCCGCCGGGGCCGGGGCGGCGGCGTGGGCCGGAGCGCTGGTCTCGAGGCCGAACGTCAGGCCGGCCGCGACGATGCTGACGCCGAGCGCAACTGCCTGGACCGCCCGGAAGGTCTTCGAGCGTCGGCGGCGCCTCGAGTCCTCGACGGCGCATCCCCTCTTGCTCTCGGTGCCTCCGGCTTGTTGCACGTCAACCCCCGATCGCCCGAAACGGACCCATGCCGCTTTGGTCGGAGCCGGACGTGCCGGACTTGAACAGTCGGGAAGCGTGTTCGAATCAACGTTTGCGCGCGCACTGGTCAACGATCGGACAATGCGCTGCGCCTACCTTCACGTTCGCGATTGACACACCAGTGGCACCCCCATTCGTTGTGAATTGGAGAGTTGTCACGCCTCAGTGCTTCCGTTGATATTCCGCTGGTCTGGCAACGGCGATCGCACCCGCCGTCGTCGTGCGGCGCCGCTGGCTGACGGCGTCGCTACTGATGGGCCAATCGAGAGGTCGGAGAAGCGATCGTCCCGAACGCAAGCCGTACAGAGTGGTTCCTCGATCCGGCGACGCTGCTCGAACCGAAGTCCCAGTAGGTCGCTTCAAAAACCCTGTGCGCCGCGAACCACCGCGTCATGTCGGTGATGAAGGCGCTGTCGTCACCGCCACCCACCGCCGCTGACCCCGTGACCGCGGCACCGTTGTGCGACTGGCCCCATCCGAGGCCCCACTCCGGAAACACCATCGGCTTGTTGTGCTGCTTCGAGAACGCCGCCAACCAGTTCAGGCCGTAGGGGCCCGTTTCGATATGGGCGAACTCCGCCTTGGCGCCGGGGTAGCTCTCCCATTCGACGTCGAAGACGTCGAGACCCACATAATCCGCGTACGTGTTACCGGGATAGAACGCGGCGAGGTTGCCCGTCCCGAGATCACCACGGCTCGGGTTCCATTCGAACTTGAATTTGGCACCCGGCACCGAGCGCATCGTCGTGACGATCTGGCGCCAGTACGCGACAAACTGCGCGGCATGTCCACTCGCCCCCCACGGGAACCAGATCCCGTTGAACTCCCAACCCAGCCGGACGATGGAACTCCCCTGCCCCGCCGCGACCATGGCACGGGCGACTCTGGCGAAGTACTGGTTGTACGCCCCGGTCGCGCCCGTAGCCAGAGACCCACCCTTGTTCGGCAGCATCGGGAGGCCCCAGACCATGGAATAACCCCTGCCGAACCACGAGGCCAAGATGCCCTGGGGGTGCTCAATCGTCGACCAGCTGGTCCCGCTGAAAAAGTCCATCGCGTAGGTGACCGGCCGATGAGAACCCGCCGCGAACGCTCTGATGCCGGCCACGTTGCCCGGACCGGCATACACACCCAGGGCGTACGGCGAGGCCGGCGCCTGACTCCCCTTGCTCGTCGTCTGGCTGGCGCGGCTTCCCGGGGTCGTCTGGCCACGCTGTGGCGAGGCTGCTGCCTCACCTCCCGAGACGACCACCACCGCGGACGCGGAGAGGGCGGCCGCCGCCAAGGCGCCAAGCAAGGATCGGATGCGATTCGTGTGTTGCTCCATCTTTCGTCTGTCACCGCCTCGGAGTGAATTCACTCTATGGACTGGCCCTGTGTTGGCGGAGGCACCCCAATGACGAATGCGCACCACGAGGTATACGAGACACCGGCCGCTGCTGGTCTCGAGGCCTTCCCCGCCTGCGTCGAGGCTTGTTCCAAGAGACGGTCTCTTCCGCCACAACGAAGCCCCAATTCCTCGGATCAGTCAGATTCCCGCGCTGATCCGGCTTCTTTCCTTGGTTCTTTGCTTCGGCACACGTCTGACACGGAGGAGCGTCATGACGGCTCTTATCGGGACGTCAGGAAGTTCCGGGCACGAGGTCCCGCTACGAGGCCCCAGGAGGACTCCCGGCTGGCAATCGTGGGACCCTCTCGAAGGGCTTCCGAGCTCGCTTCGCACCTGGCGTCGCACCCGGTTTCCGGGCAGTAACCAGCAGGTAGCTGCCGCAATGGGGTCGTGATCGCACCGGGGGTAGGACGCGGCGGGTCATCGTGAGTCGCGGATGCCCTCACATGCCACACTGTGAGTTTTCCGCCCCCCGACGATCGGAGCCGTTCGGTCACGTGTTGGTCTTCACCTTTCCCGGACAGGGATCGCAACGTGCCGGAATGGGTGAGCCATGGGTCGACCACCCCTCGTGGGAAGTCGTGGAGGAGGCCTCCGCAGCTGCCGATCGGGACCTGGCCCAGCTCCTCCTGCACGCTCCCATTGAAGAGCTGACCCAGACCGAGAACGCACAGCTGGCGACGACGGTCCTGAGCCTCGTCGTGCTCGACGCCGTGGAACGCATCGGCCTCACGCCGGCGGCGTCTGCTGGGCACAGCCTCGGGGAGTACACCGCGTTGGTGGCGAGTGGGGCGCTCGGCTTCGAGGACGGCATTCGCCTCGTGGTCGCGCGGGTGAGGCCATGGCTCGCGCCGGTGAGGAGGCCCCCGGGACGATGGCGGCCCTGCTGGGCATCGCCGACGACGACGCCGAGGCGGCGTGCATGCGTGCTGAGGGTGACGTGTGGGTGGCCAACTACAACGCACCTGGACAGGTCGTGATCGCCGGCACGGCCGAAGCCGTCGCCCTGGCTGGCGAGCTCGCCAAGGGCCTTGGCGCGAAGCGGGTCATGCCGATTCCGGTGTCGGGCGCGTTCCACACGCCTCTCATGCAGGGCGCGCGAGCGGACCTGCGCAAGGCCTTGGCCGAGGTGACCTTCCTCACCCCTGAAGTCCGGGTCGTGGCAAATGTCGACGCCCACGTGCACGACGACCCGGCTGACTGGCCCGGACTGCTCTCGGCCCAGCTGTGCAGCCCCGTTCGCTGGCGGCAAACCCTCGAAACGTTCGCCGGCTTGGGCTTGACCTCGCTCGTGGAGCTCGGACCCGGTGGCGTCTTGAGCGGCCTGGCCAAACGCAGTCTGCCTGAGATCCAGTCGCTGGCTGTCTCCAAGCCCGGGGACCTCGACACGCTGATGGACCAGATCGGAAGTGCGGGGACGTGGCGGGCCGAACCGGCCCTGCATCAGGGCGAACACCTCTACATGTCCGAACGTGTCGTGGTCAGCCCCTCAAGCGGCATCTTCAGTCCCGAGGCGTCTCTCCACGCGCCCGG
This sequence comes from uncultured Acidimicrobiaceae bacterium, assembly GCA_963825965.1. Lineage (GTDB taxonomy): Bacteria > Actinomycetota > Acidimicrobiia > Acidimicrobiales > RAAP-2 > Bog-473. Next base: position 20,870 of record CAWGUX010000010.1, on the reverse strand, counting down.
CACGGGGCTGTTGCCGGGCACGGGCAACGACCTCGACCAATCGTCTGCCATTGACGTAGGCGATCTGGTCGGCCGCGTGGGCGTCTCCGAGGTGCGCACGCCGTTCGCGGGCCAGGTCATACGTTGGCTGGCCGCCGACGGGGAACGGGTCCAAGAGGGTCAGCCGCTTGCCTGGCTCCGCGTTCCCGATTCGCGTCTGATGGCGGTCGTGCTCGTCACCGGCGGCACGCGCGGCATCGGCGCGGCCTGCGTGCAATGGTTTCTCGCCAACGGCGACAGAGTCGCGACGACGTATCGATCAGCCGAGCCGCCGGTCGCTCCCGAGGGCGCGGAGGCGGATCGGTTCTTCGCGGTGCGCTGCGACGTCCGCGACCACGACGAGGTCGAGGCGGCCTTCACTTCAATCGAAGAGCACTGGGGCCCGGTCGAGGTCTTGGTTGCAAACGCCGGGATCACAACTGACTCCCTGCTGCTCCGGATGAGCGAGCAGGCGTTCATCGATGTGATCGATGCCAACCTCACGGGGTCGTTCCGCGTGGCCAAGCGCGCGGTGGCGAAGATGCTCCGACTCCATGCTGGCCGCATCATCTTCGTCTCGTCGGTGGGAGCCTTCGTCGGCCTACCCGGACAGGCAAATTACGCCGCCTCGAAGGCGGGACTCGTCGGCATGGCCCGGGCCATCGCTCGCGAGGTGGGCAGCCGGCAGATCACCGTGAACGTCGTCGCGCCGGGGCTCATCGACACCGACATGACAGCTGCGCTGGGCGAGGACCGGGTCACCCTCATGACGAGTCAGGTTCCCCTGGGGCATGCCGGCAGTGTCCGAAGACGTGGCAGCCGTCGTCGGCTTCTTGGCCTCGGACGCAGCCGCCTACGTCACCGGAGCGGTGGTCCCGGTCGATGGCGGGCTCGGCATGGGGCTGTAGCGTGCAAGAGAGCCAATAGACAAAGGAGCAGCGAGTGGACAGCGACGCAGCGTTCGAGAAGTTTCGCGAGTGCGCCGTGGAGGTACTGCAGGTGCCCGCAGACAAGATCACCAAGGAAGCCAAGTTCGCCGACGATCTGGACGCGGACAGCCTCGACTTGGTGGAGCTCGTGATGGCGCTCGAAGAGGCCTTCGACATCACGGTCGAGGAGACGGAGCTCGAAGACATCACGACGATCGGCCAGGCGTTCGACCTGATCTCCTCGAAGCTCTGATGCAGCTCGGGATCGCTGCCGACGGACCGATCCGGGGGACGGCGCGTCGCCGTCACGGGTTTGGGAGCGGTCACCTGCTGCGGGGTGGGGGTCGAAGCCTTGTGGGACGGCCTCCTCAACCCTTCGGTGGTGGGTGGCGTCGTTCGCGGCTACGAACCGGCCGACTGGTTCGGGCCCAAGGAAGTGCGCCAGCTTGATCGCTTTGCCCAGCTGTCGATGGTCTCGGCCGACATGGCTGTCCAAGCCGCCGGGGAACTCGCGGTGGACCCTGCGAAGGCCGGCGTCATCTTTGCGACGGGCGTCGGGGGTTTCGAAACGCTGGCCGATCAGGTCGGCGTCTACAACGCCAAAGGGCCGGACCGTGTCTCACCCCGGCTGGTGCCGATGATGATGGCCAACGTGGGCGCGGCCGGCATCTCTATGCGGATGGGCTGGCGCGGTCCTTCCGAGGTCATCTGCACCGCGTGCGCGGCCGGGACGCACGCCATTGCGGGTGCCGCCCGGCTCATCGCGTCGGGTCGCTGCGAGGTCGCCATAGGGGGCGGGTCGGAGGCGAGCATGCACCCAGTCGCAATTGCCGCCTTCTCGAACATGACCGCTCTGTCCACATCGGGCATCTCTCGGCCCTTCGACCTTCGCCGGGACGGCTTTGTGATGACGGAGGGCGCGGCGGCGCTCGTGCTCGAGGACTGGGACCGTGCGGTCGGCCGCGGTGCGACCATCCTCGCCGAGATCGCCGGTGCTGCAAGCACCGCAGATGCGCATCACATCACCGCGCCCGCACCCGATGGAGCCGGCGCGGTGGCCTGTATGGAGCTGGCCCTCGCCGATGCAGCCATCGCCCCGATGGACGTGGGACACATCAACGCCCACGGGACCTCGACACCCCTCAACGACCTGGCCGAGGCGCGCGCCATCAACAAGGTCTTCGGCGAGCCCGGTCCGCTCGTCACGTCCACCAAGGGCGTTACGGGTCACGGTCTCGGCGCTGCCGGTGCCATCGAAGCAGTGGCCGCGGTTCTCACCATCGACCGCGCCACCATTCCACCTACCGCGGGGTACGAGCAGCCGGACCCAGAGATCACACTTCCGATCGTGCATGGAGCGCCCGCAACCGTGGGAGCCCAGCGCTGTGCTCTCCAACTCCTTCGGGTTCGGGGGCCACAACGGCTGCCTGGTCCTGCTGCCGCCCACCTGAATCCAGCCGCTAACGTCGCACGTCCGCTGCCGCCCTGGCGGCGACCAACGCAAGGTTGGTGGATGGGAAGTCTGCATGCCTGGCGAGCCCCGACGCGCCGCAACGTCCTCGTCTGGGTCGTGGTCGGCGCCGCTCTTCGTTGCGCTCGTCGCCGGTGGCGTTGTTCTTGCGACACGGAGCACGCCGCCCCCGCTGCCTTCCCCCGCGCAGCTCGACGCGGGCGGTCGCCCTCGGCGATTCGGTGCCGTACGGGCACGGTCTGGCCAACCCGTACCTGACCCCGCAGATCGGGCTGCCAGCCGCTGCGGTCTCCCAGGGCCCGTCGACCCTCGCCTATCCGAGCCTGGTGGCTCGCGACTCTCGGGCTCACCATGACCGTGCGCCCGACCAACTGCCACCTCGTTGGCGACCAGCTCGCCATCAGCGGCGCCGTCGCCGACCCGGCGGACAACACCGCGCGCGACGGCCAGTGCCCGGACCCGCCCCAACCAGCCCGCAACCTCGGTAACGAGATCGCCGCGGCCGACCTGGCGCAGCATCCGGCCCGCCTCGTCCTGCTCCAAGACGGCGCCGACGACATCCATTTCAGCGCCTGCCTCGAGTACGAGCTGGCCCGCGTCGCTCGGGATCAGCCTCGGCCTCGGCACGATCTGCGTGCGTCAACGGCACCGTCACGAGCCAGCTGACCACCGAGCTCGCGCGCGTCCGCGAGCAGTCTGGCCGGCGCCATCGAGACGTCGCGCCGCACGCGGGCACCGTCGCCGTCCTCGACTACTACCAGCCGATCCCCGCCCCGGCCCAGATCGCCGGAGACACCGGTGCCTCGGGGCTCGGATACGAACCTCGTCTGCACCGGCCTCGAGGCGAACGCCGCGCCAGCACGTACGCGGCGGCCCAGCGTCGTGCTCCGCGGCTTGAACAACGCCGATCGCCGGTGCCGTCGCCGACGCCCGCGGCGCACGATGTCACGAACGTGCTACTCGTCGACATCGCCGCGCGCCTTCGACGGGCACGGCATCTGCACCGCCGATCCCTGGGTCTTCTCCGGCGAGCCGCTGCCCGATACCACGCTGGCCTCCGACGCCGAGACATCCTGGCGGCCAAGAGCGTGTACCGAGACGGACGCGCTGCACGCTGCCAGTGTCGTGCACATCGCTCACCGCGTCGGCGCAGGCTGGCAGAGAGCAATCTCAGGGCTACGTCTGGCGCGCCGCGCACCCGACGGCGGCCGGGCAGCGTGCCATCGCGGCCGCCGTCGCCCCTCTTCTCCGGAATCGGACCTAGTCGATCGCCTCGCGGAGCGAGCCCACGAAGGCCGCGGCCCCCTCGGGCCCGCCGCCCTCGAGCAGTCGGCGCACGAGCGCGGACCCGACCACGACCCCGTCGGCAACCTCGCACACCTCCGCCGCCTGCGCGGGCGTCGAGACGCCGATCCCGACGCAGACCGGCATGTCGGTGTGCTCCCGGACACGCTCCGACGACCTCGCGCCGCATCGGACCCGAGGTCGGCACGCTCGCCGGTCACGCCCATGCGCGCCACCGCATAGACGAAGCCACGGGCCCGGGCGCAGATCCGCTCCACCCGCTCTGGCGGGCTCGACGGCGCAACCAGCAGCACGGTGTCGACCCCGGCCCCATCGGCCTCGACCGCCCACGGAGCCGAGCTCTTCGATCGGGAGGTCCGGCAGGATGGCTCCGCCCACACCGGCCGCGGCCAGCGACCGAGCCATCCGCTTGTGGCCGGCTCGGAAGACGATGTTGTAGTACGTCATGACGGCGACCGGCACCGGCGCTTCGGCCCGGGCGATGCCGTCGAGCACCTGCTCGGGCATCGTGCCCCGGGCGAGGGCGCGCAGCGCCGCCTCCTGGATCACCGGACCGTCCATCATCGGGTCCGAGAACGGGATCCCGACCTCGACGGCGTCGGCGCCGGCCGCGACGACGGCCGCCAGGGACTGCCCCCAGTCCTCGGTCATACCGCCCATCAGATACGGGATGAGCAGCTTGCGACCGCGTTCGCGCCGGCACCGCAGCTCCTTTTCGAGGTCAGGCATCGGAGGCGGTCCGGCCGAAGATCTCGCGAACCTGCGCCACGTCCTTGTCGCCCCGGCCCGAGAGCGTCACCAGCACGGTCGACCCCGCCGGCAGAGCCTCGGTGCCGGCGCTGCGCGCCACCCAGGCGATGGCGTGCGCAGACTCGAGCGCGGGGATGATGCCTTCGGTGTGGCTGAGGAGGCGGAACGCCTCGAGCACCTCGTCGTCGCCCGCGGTGGAGTACTCGCCCGCCCGATCGACGCCAGATGGGCGTGCTCGGGGCCGAGACCCGGATAGTCCAGGCCCGGCCGAGATCGATTCCGCCTCTTCGATCTGGCCCGACCTCGTCCTGAAGCAGGCGTGAATACATGCCGTGCAGGACGCCCGGGATGCCGTTGGTGATCGCCGCGCCGCCGGCCGCCTCCACGCCGACCAGTCGTGCGCCGGTGTCCACGAAGCCGGCGAAGGTCCCCGCCGCATTGGACCCTCCACCGATGCACGCCACGACGACGTCGGGATCGGAGCCGTCGAGCAGCGTCGCGGCACTGCTCGTGCGCCTCGTTCCCGACGACCCGCTGGAACTGGCGCACCATGTAGGGGAACGGATGCGGCCCCATCACCGACCCGAGGCAGTAGTGCGTCGTCTCGACCGTGGCTACCCACTCGCGCATCGCCTCGTTCACCGCGTCCTTGAGGGTCCGGCTGCCCGAGGTGACCGGGCGGACCTCCGCGCCGAGCAGCTCCATGCGGAAGACGTTGAGCTCTTGGCGCTTGGTGTCCACCTCGCCCATGAAGACGGTGCACTCCAGCCCGAACAGCGCCGCGGCCGTTGCCGTGGCCACGCCGTGCTGGCCAGCGCCGGTCTCGGCGATCATGCGCGGTCTTGCCCATCCGCTGTCGTCAGCAGCGCCTGGCCGACGACGTTGTTCAGCTTGTGCGAGCCGGTGTGGGCCAGATCCTCACGCTTCAGCAGCACGCGGACACCCAGGCGCTCCGAGAGCCGCGGCACTCGGTGACCGGCGTCGGGCGACCGCCGTAGTCGCGCAAGCAGCCCGTCGAGCTCGCGAACGAAACGCCGGGTCTCCCCAGGCGTCGTCGAACTCACTTCTCGAGCTCGAGGCACGCAGGCATGAGCGATTCGGGGACGAAGCGACCGCCGAACTCGCCAAACCTGCCGTCGGGCCCCGGCCGCGCCATCAGACTCTCGTCGCTCACCCGTCCCTCCAGTCGTAGGGCTCTTCGCTGGCCGGGTGCTCCACCGGGTCCCGAGCGTGGGCGTCCGCAGCCGCCTGCCTGCGCACGCTGAATGAAGTCGCGGACCTTCAACGGGTCCTTCCGTCCGGGTGCAGCCTCCACCCCGCTGTCGAACGTCGACGCCTGCAGGGCGCAGGTGGGCGACCGCCTGTGCCGACGTTGTCGGGCCGCAAGCCACCGGCCACGATCAGGCGGTGGTGGTCGGCCACCCCTTCCGCCAGCCGCCAGTCGAAGACCTTCCCCGACCCCGGGTTGTCCCCGTCCACCATCAGGTAGTCGGCACCGAACTCCTCGAAGCGGCCGATGGCTGCTTCGCCCACCCGGAACGCCTTGATCACCATCGGCACCCGGGCTCGGACCCACTGCGTCTCCTCGGCCGTCTCGTGCCCGTGCAGCTGCGCCGCCCGAGCCCGGCGACCCGGACCGCCTCGACGACCCGTTGTGGCGCCTCGTCGCGGAACACGCCCACCGTCAGCACGTGCTCGGGCAGCCGCTTGGCGATGTCGCCTGCCAGCTGCACGGAGACCTGACGCGGCGACGGGGCGAAGATGAATCCCACCGACGACGCGCCCAGGCTGACCGCGAGCAACGCGTCGGCTTCCGACGTGATGCCGCAGATCTTGACGAGGAGGTCCTCGCTCATCTCGCGGCCCCGACCGGGTGCCCGACCAGCTCTCGCAGCCGGCCGGCCGATCCCCCGCCCGCACCAGCGTCTCGCCGACCAGATGGCGTCGTAGCCCGCTTCGGCGAGGCGCCGCGCGTCGTCCCCGTCGCGGATCCCGGACTCGGCCACCGCGACCACATCGGCGGGGATTCGCGCTGCCATCGCGCACGCCCGCTCGTGGTCCACCTTGAACGTGCGCAGGTCGCGCTGGTTCACGCCGACCACACGAGATCCGGCAGCGAGGGCCCGGTCGAGCTCGACCTCGTCGTGCACCTCGACGAGCGCCGTCAGCCCGAGCTCGTCGGCCGGGCCGGCGCATCGGCGCAGCTCCTCGTCGTCGAGGGCGGCCGCAATGAGAAGTACGGCATCGGCGCCCATGAGGCGGGCGTCCACGACGTCGGCTTCGCTGGACCGTGAAGTCCTTGCGCAGACCGGCAGGCCCGACGCCTGGCGAGCCGCCACGAGATCGGCGGCGCGAACCACCGAAGTACTGCTCGTCGGTCAGCACCGAGAGGCAGGCAGCCCCGCCGGCCGCATACTCCTTGGCCACCAGCTCCGGCTGCAGCTCCGGGGTCCAGGTCGCCTTTGGACGGCGAACGGCGCTTTATCTCGGCGATGCAGCCAAGTCCCTCACGCCGCAACGCCGCGGGAAGTCCTGGGCGCCGGCGCCCTCGCGGCGCGTTCGAGCAGGTCGCTGAGGGAACGGTCGTCGTCGGCCGCGCTGGCTCGATGGGAGGCAAGGATGTCCGCCAGATAGGTGGGCATAGCGCCTCAGCGTAGCGGCGCGCCCTTTGACAAGAAGACCCACCGTGTCTTCGGGCGCAGGAGGACTTCGGATGGGATTCGGCCTCTGAGGCACCCACCCGGCCGCCGCCGTGTCTGGCTCCTCGCCGCCCGCATCAGTCGCGGATGCGGGTAAGGATCTTCTCGCGCCGCTGGCGCTCGCCTCGCGGCAGCTCGTCGCGCAGGGCGATCGCTGGACCGTCGTCGGCGGCCGTTCGAAGCATGTCGGCGATGCCAGAGTAAAGAACCTCGATCGTGAAGTCGTCGACCTCGATCGCCGCCACTCTCCGTCCCGTCCTCCGCGAGATGAATGACCCTGACCATCAGTCGCAGCTCGCATCCGACGCGGGAAGGTCGACTCTGGCGTTCGATAGCGACGCACTCGCCGTCTCGGAACACCCAGCCCACGACCCGCCAGGGCTTCAGTTCCGGCAGCCGCTCTGCCGTCGTCGTCCCATTTGTTTCCCCGGTTCCTGCCATGCGGAGATGTTGCCTTGCTGTTGTGTCATGTGCGGTTGACGTTCGGTTGCAGTCGAGGTGCGTCTGATCTCCGGCGCGGCGCCCGCGTGAACTCGAAGCGGACCGCCCTTTCAGCGTGCGAAGAGGTGCCAGCCCGCGAACATCCAAACCGACGACGAGGGCGATGCGCAGCGAGCGGGCCGGTGGCCACCCGCTCCAAGACCTCGCCGGGCGGGCAAGCGGCGTGCGACTCGAGCGTGACCAGAGCCAGAGACCGAGCAGCGGCCACGCCGAGCAGTCCCCACCCGAGGTACTCGACGGCGCTGCTCACGATGTCTCGCCGGATGCACCGGCACCGGCGACCGGCCGGTGTCCCGGCGCGGACGATGGCAGCACCGAGCACACAACCAGAGGAAGATCACCACGGCCTTCAGGACGACGTTCACGATCGACCGCGTCCGCCATGGAGCTCAGTGTCGGATGCTGGCGCGGCTGCCCGCCGACGAGTACTGGACGAGCTCCCACGCGACGACGGCGCCCAGGAAGCACGACCCATGGCGGCAAACGGGTGTCGAGCGCCGCTCGCTGACACCCGCGGACGTGCGCGAGCTCGCGAAGCGGCCAACGGATCAGCGACCGCGACGGCGAGGACACCGATCGGCAGCGCCGTCAATATGTCCGCCTGCCAGCTGAATGGTGTGGTTGCGGCCGCGGCCACCGAATACGGCCGCGGTCAGAGTGACGCCACAGCCCGCCATCGGTCACGCGCCGCGGCGAGCACGGCGAAGCTCAGGGCCCGCCGACGCCGACGCCGGCCGACCAGAGGGAGCGTCGCTGACGTGGGCGGGCCGGGAGCCCCCAATGCCCTCACCCGAGCGGACGCGGACAGGACCGGGCGCATCGACGTGCGATGCAGATAGCCGAGGGCCACCCACGCACCGAGCTCGGGGCTCCACGTGGCCGAGGTGATGGTAGCCGACCACTTTGTCGTCCGCTGCACCGTCACCCGCGGGGGCGGCACCGGCATGGAGCGTCATGCCACGAGACAGAGGGTTCTCCTCGGGCGGTCCATCGGCCGCGATCACTCCGACCAGTCGGCGTGCCACGTTGGAGCCACGTGAGTCGATCCGCGCCACCAGTTCCTGGCCCGTGTAGCAACCCTTGGTGAAGCTCACCGTGCGCTCGACGAATCCCGCCTCGGCCGCAATGGTCTTGTTCGTGAGCTCGGCGCCCATGGCCGGGATGCCCGAGGCAATGCGGCAGGCCTCAACTGCCTCGGCGCCGCAGGCGACTACGCCTGCTGGCAGGTCAGCGGCCTCGGGTTCGAGCACCACGTCGCCCGGGCCGAGAAGGTCCACGCCGGTCCAGCCGTTCCACTCGAAGGGCAGCGCCAGCACGCCCCGCTCCGCCAGCACCGTCAACAGCCCTGCTGCCGCATCTCCCACGGCGTCAGCCCCGCAACGACAGGCAGCGCCAGGGCAGCGCCTCGATCTCCACCTTGGACCGGAGCAGGAAGCGGCGCAGTCGCGCTGTCACCGCATCGCCGTACCCGCCCTCGACGTCGAGGAGGAAGCCCTGGCCGTCCCGGCGGGTCACCCGCAGCAGCGCCGACAGCTTCCCGTCCGGCTCGAGCAGCAGCGAGTCGGCGGATGCGCCGACCGTCAGCGTCGCCACGTCCTGGCTCAGCTGTCCCTGCAGGTAGGCCTCAGCATCAGGTCCGCCCACCGCAAGCACGTCACGGTGGGCCGCCGAAGGCGCCCGCACCATGCCGCAGCGCCTCGGTCTCGACCCTGGACGCGCTCACCGGGCCGCCGAGGCCCGCCTGGCGGCGCCCATTCGGCGCGCTGCCGTCACTGCCACCAAGAGTGCACCCGCCTTGTGCGGCGCACTCCTCGTCCTCACTCGTCGGGTCGCTGTCCGCCACGATCCCCGCGCCCGCCTGCACGCTGGCCCGGCCGTCGGGCATCACCACCATCGTCCGGATGGCGATGGCGGTGTCGATGTTGCCCGAGAAGTCGATGTACCCCACGACTCCCCCGTAGACGCCGCGCTTGGTCGGCTCGAGCGTGTCGATGATCTCCATCGCCCGCACCTTGGGCGCGCCCGAGAGCGTGCCCGCCGGCAGCGTCGCCCGCAGGACGTCGATCGGGCCCCTTGTCCTCGGCGAGCTCGCCGGACACCTGCGAGGTGATGTGCATGATGTGGCTGTAGCGCTCGATCGTCATGAGCTCGTCGACCTTCTCCGTTCCGAAGCGCACCACTCGGCCGACGTCATTTCGTGCGAGGTCGACGAGCATGATGTGCTCGGCGAGCTCCTTGGGGTCCTCGGCGAGCTCGCTCTCCAAGAGACGGTCGTGCTGCTCGCTCTCGCCGCGGGGCCGAGACCCGGCGATCGGCCGCGAGATCACCGTCCCGTCGCGCAGCCGCACCATGGGCTCGGGCGACGCGCCGACGACGGTGAGCTCAGGAAAGCGCAGGAAGTACAGGTACGGGCTCGGATTGAGAAGTCGCAGTGCTCGGTAGACGTCGAAGGGATCCGCGTCGAGATCGAGGTCGTAGCGCTGCGAGAGCACCACCTGGAAGATGTCCCCGGCGCGGATGTAGTCCTTCGCGACGCCGATGGCCGCCGTGTAGTCCCCCGAGCTCATCGTGCGGGTCGCATCGGCCTTTTCGAGCCCCGGAGGCGGGGCCGCGATCAGCTCACCGGTCGCCCCGGCCCCCGGCCTGGCACAGTCAGCCGCCAGCTCGCCGAGCCGGGCACACGCGGCCTCGTACGCAGCACCAACGGCGTCCTGGTCGACGACGCCGTTGGGGGCCTCTGGCACCACGACGTTGTCAACGAGCACGATGCGCTGGCGCCAGTGGTCAAAGGCGCAGAACTCGCCGATGACCACGAGTGCGGCGTCGGGATGTCCGAGGTCGTCGTCAGGCGGATGCGGCAGCTGCTCGACCTCGCGCACCACGTCGTAGCCGAGATACCCGACGAGCCCCCCGTGCAGCGGTGGCAAGCCGGTCAGAACCGGCGACTGGTAGCGGTCCACCAGTGCCTCAACTGCTGCCAAGATCCCGTCCTCCGAGGGCGTCAAGCCGAGCCGGCCCGTGGTCTCGACCGTGCGGCCGCGCGCGGTGAGCGTCGCCAGCGGACGGCGCCCCACGAAGGAGTACCGGCCCCAGCGCTCGCCTCCTTCGACAGACTCGAAGAGGAACCCCTCGCCGTCACCGACCACGTTGGCGAAGCACGCGACCGGGGTGAGGGTGTCGGCGACCAACTCGCACCACACCGGCACGATGGAGTGCTCCTTGGCGAGCGCGGCGAACTCGGCGGGATCTGGTCGAAAGCCGAGCGCGCCCGGGCCCGGCTCGGGGCTCGGGGCGCCAGGGGGGGTCACGGCGCGGGCACTCCAGGGCCCGCGCCGATGGTGCGATAGAAGCAGGTGCGCTCCCCCGTGTGACACGCGCCGCGCCCGTGCTGGTCCACCAGGACGACGAGCGCGTCGCCGTCGCAGTCGATCCGGACCTCCCGGACGTACTGGCGGTCGCCGGAGGTCTCTCCCTTTTGCCAGTACTCCTGACGGCTGCGGCTGTAGAACCACGTGCGCCCGGTCCGCAGCGTGCGGCGAAGGGCCTCGGCGTCCATATAGGCCACTGTCAGCACGGTCTTGTCCGTGGCGTCTTGGACGATGGCCGGCACCAGCCCGTCGGCGTCCTTGGCGAAGTCGACGGCGCGAACCAGCTCTTCGTCGACGCGTAGGGCTACACCTTCGGGAACGGCAGACGCAGTGGAGGCCTCGGCCCCGGTGGCGCTCAAAGGTAGAGCCCCGTGCCGCTGTCGTTGCGCGGCGAGGCGATCGCGTGAATGTCCCGCTCGCGCAGAATCACGTACTCCTCACCGTGCACCTCGACCTCGAAGCGATCTTCAGGGTTGAACAGGACCGTGTCGCCGACCTTGACCGTCCGGACGTGAGGCCCCACCGCCACGGCCTCGGCCCAGGTCAAACGGCGGCTGATCTGTGCGGTGGCGGGGATCAGGATGCCGGCACGGGACCGGCGCTCGCCGTCGGACGGCGTCGTCTGCACCATGACGCGGTCGAAGAGCACCGAGATCGGTTGTTTCTCCCCGGCGTTGTCCTTGGTCATCTCGTTGCGGCCAGCCTTGACGGTGGTGGTCCCGTTCTTCGTCGTCGACGTGGGCACCCTCGCACGGTACCGCACGAGGCCGCCCGCCCAGGTCAGGGACCCGCTGTCCTCCCGACACTCGACGGCCCGTTCCGCCTGTCCGGCCGGGCTCATGCTGGCCGGACGGTCACCCCGTTCGCCGCGAGATACGCCTTGGCCTCAGCGATCGTGAACTCGCGCCGGTGGAAGATCGATGCCGCGAGCACGGCGTCCGCTCCACCCTCGAGCGCGCCATCGACGAGATCCTGCAGCCGGCCGACCCCGCCGGAGGCGACGACCGGGATGTCGACCGCGTCGACCACCGCCCGCGTCAGCGCGAGATCGAACCCGTCACGGGTCCCGTCCCGGTCCATCGACGTCAACAGGATCTCCCCCGCACCGTTGCCGGCGCATTCGACCGCCCACGCCACCGGGTCGCGACCGGCCGGGTTGCGCCCTCCGTGCGTGTACACCTCCCACCCACCCTCGGGACGTGACCGTGCGTCGATCGCCACGACCGCGCACTGGCCTCCGAACTCGTCGGCGATGTCCCGCACCAACGCGGGTCGTTCCAGGGCGGCCGTGTTCACCGCGATCTTGTCCGCGCCGGCCCGGAGGAGGCGGCGTGCATCTTCTGCCGCCCGGACTCCCCCACCCACGGTCAACGGGATGAAGACCTGTTCGGCAGTGCGAGCCACTACCTCGACCATGGTGTCGCGGCCATCGGAAGACGCCGTGATGTCGAGGAACGTCACCTCGTCGGCACCTTCGGCGTCGTAACGGGCGGCCAGCTCGACTGGGTCGCCCTCGTCGGTCAGGTCCACGAAGCGCACGCCCTTCACGACCCGGCCCACCGGTCACGTCGAGACAGGGAATCAGTCGGACGCTGCGCACGCGGCGAGACCCTCCTCCACACTGAAACGACACTCCACCAGCGCCTTGCCCACGATCGCCCCGGACAGGCGCCGTCCGGACGAGCGCAGGCCGGCGAGGGTGGCAAGGTCGCTCGTTGCCCCGACCCCGCCGGACGCCACCACGGGGAGCGCCGTCGTGCCGAGCAGCGCCGCGAGGCCTTCCTGGTCGGGCCCCGACAGCATGCCGTCGCGCGCCACGGCGGTCGCGACCACCGCGCCGAGCGGCTCGTGCGCCCACAGCTCCAAGAGGTCCTCGACCGCCTGCCCAGATCCGGCAAGCCAGCCCTGAGCCTGGGCCTCGGCCACGCCGTCTGAGCCCACCCGGTAGTCGAGCCCGACCGCGACTCGACCCGGCCAACGGCGCGCGCATCGTCCTGCCAGCGCGGGTTCCTCCAGAGCGGCCGTGCCGAGCACGACCCGCGCCACACCGGACGCGAGGACCTCCTCCGCGTCGTCCTCTGACCTGATCCCACCCCCGAACTCCACGTTGACCTCATTGTCCTCTGCGAGACGGACGAGGTCGGCCAAGACGGCCCGCTCGTGAGGAACGCCGGTGCGGGCCCCGTCGAGATCCACGACGTGGATCCAACGAGCACCCCCCGCGATGTAACGGGCGGCCAAGGCGATGGGGTCCCCGTAGCGCTCCTCCCGGGCGAAATCACCTTGGGTGAGGCGTACGGCCGCGCCGGCGCGCAGGTCGATGGCGGGCAACAGCTCCATCAGTGCGCGCCCGCCGATGCCAGGCGCACGAAGTTGCCCAGCAGCGCCAGCCCCGTGGTCCCCGACTTCTCCGGGTGGAACTGCGCGCCCCACAGCGTGCCCCGAGCCGCCAACGCGGCCACGGAGCCTCCGTAGTCGCAGACCGCGACGGTCTCGTCCCCGACGGGAGGGGCGAAGGAGTGGACGAAGTACACCCAGGGGCGCTCGCCGAGCCCCTCGAGAGCCATGGGCGCCGGGCCGCCACCGCGCACCTCCAGGGTGTTCCACTGCATCTGCGGGTGCTTCACCGCGGAAGGCAAACTACCGACGGTGCCGGGGAAGACGCCGAGACCGGCCGCGCCCGGACTTTCCACCGAATCCTCGTAGAGGAGCTGGAAGCCCACGCACACTCCGAAAAACGGCACCGCGGCCTCGAGTGCGGCACGTGCCGGCTTGTCCAGCCCGCTCTCACACAGCGCCCGCGCGCATGCCCCGAACGCCCCCACCCCCGGCAGCACGACGCCGTCGGCGGCTTCGACGGACGCTGCGTCCGTCACGAGCCGCGCGTCGGACCCGACGTGCTGGAGGGCCTTCTCGGCTGATCGCAGGTTCCCGATGCCGTAGTCGAGGACCGCGATACGCGGGCCCGTCACAGGCTCCCCTTCGTCGAGGGGATGCCGCCTCCCTCGACACGGACTGCGTCGCGCAGGCAACGGGCGACTCCCTTGAAACTGGCCTCCAACATGTGGTGCGTGTTCTTGCCCTCGAGGCAACGAATGTGGAGCGTCACGTCGGCCGCCGTCACGAAGGCGCGCCAGAACTCCTCCGCCAACTGAGGGTTGAACGGCGGCGTGCCCAACCCCGGCGTGTCGGGCGCGAAGTCGAGCCCGTACGCGAGATACGGCCGTCCTGACAGGTCGAGCGCCACTTCGATGAGCGCCTCGTCCAGCGGTATGAGCATGGAGGCGAAGCGGCGGACCCCCGCCTTGTCGCCCAGCGCCTCCACCAGGCAACCTCCGAGGACGATGCCGACGTCCTCCACGGTGTGATGGGCGTCGACGTGCAGGTCGCCCTGCGCGTGAACGGTCAGATCGAAGGACGCGTGGCGTCCGAGCTGGTCGACCATGTGGTCGAAGAACGGCAGCCCTGTGCTGACCTCGGTGCGGCCGGACCCGTCGACGACCAGCGTGGCGGCGACCGTGGTCTCCTTGGTGGCGCGCTCTTTGGTGGCGCGGCGGGCGTCGGTGCTCACAAGCTCTCCTTCAAGGCGCGGAGGAAACGGTCGTTCTCATCTGCCGTCCCGATGGTGACACGCAGACACCCGCGCAAGCCGTCCCAGCTGGCGCAGTTGCGGATCAGAACCGAATGCGCCAGGAGCGACCTCCATACCTCGTCGGCATCGCGCTCGCGGGGACGGAAGAGGATGAAATTCGCGTCCGAGGGCCACGAGTCGACCGGCAGGTCAGCCAACGCGGCGGCGACGCGCCACGCTCCTCGGTGATGCTGGCGACGCGCGCTTCCATCTCGGGCACGTGCTGCAGAGCCAGGAGCCCCGCCAGCTGCGTCTGCACGGAAAGGTGATAGGGCAGGACGACCGACTCACACGCCTCGACGACAGCGGGATCCGCCACCAGGTAGCCGAGGCGAGCCCCGGCCATTGCCCACGTCTTGGAGAACGTCCGGGTGACCACGAGCCCAGGATGGGCCGGACCGTGCAGCTCCAAAGCAGACCACGGCGCGAACTGCCCGTAGGCCTCGTCCACGATCACGAGTCCCGGCGCGGCACCGCAAATGGCTGCCGTCGTGGCCGGCGGCTCGGCCCGGCCGGTCGGGTTGTTCGGCGAACACAAGAAGGTGACGTCGGGCCGTGACTCGCCGAGGAGCGCGACCGCGTCGTCGCGATCGATCCGGAAGTCGTCGTCGCGCTCACCTTCGACGATCTCGGTGCCGGTGATACGAGCGATGTGCGAGTGCAGTGCATACGTCGGTTCGAAGAGGAGCGCCTTGCGGCCGGGTCCGCCAAAGGCCAAGAGGAGGCACTGCAGGACCTCGTTGGACCCGTTGGCACAGAAGACCTCCGCCGCGGTGACCCCGTGGAGTGCCGCGACCGCCTCGCGAAGCTCGGCCGCCGGCCGATCGGGATAGCGGTGAAACGAGACGTCCTCGAGCGCGGCCAGCAGCTCCTCGCGCCATGCCGCGGGCGGTGCCAGCGGCGATTCGTTCGTGTTGAGCCGCACCTCGGCCTCCACCTGAGGTGAGTGATAGCCCTCGGAGAGGAGCAGGTCGGGTCGGACCGGCGGGACCGCGCTCATGCACCCGCTCCGCCCTCGAGCGCCCGGAGGCGCCAGCGGATCGAGTCGGCGTGGGCAGGCAGACCCTCCGCCTCGGCCAGCGTCACCACATGGGGACCGAGGGCCCGGAGCGCGTCCGGCGTGACGTGGACAGCGTGCACGTGCTTACGAAAGTCGTCGGCGCGCAGAGCGGACGCGAATCGCGCTGTCCTGTTGGTCGGCAGCACGTGATTCGGTCCCGCCACGTAGTCACCCATGCTGGCGGGCGACCACTCACCCACGAAGACCGCTCCGGCGTTCTGCACGTTGTGCAGCAGCGAGGGCGCCTCGGCCGCTGGCACCATGAGCTGCAGATGCTCAGGAGCCACGGCGTTCGTCACGGCCAAGGCCCCCTCGGGCCCGTCGACGAGACAGGCAATCCCTGCCGTCGCGAGGGTCGACTCCAGGTCGGCACGCCGGCTCGATGCCGCCACAATGCGGTCCACCTCGGCCGACACGGCCTCGAGGAGATCGCTGTCCCAGGTCACAAGCCAGGCCAGCCCGTCGGGCCCGTGCTCGGCCTGCACCACCAAGTCGATGGCGGCGAAGGCAGGCGTGGCCCCCGGTGCGGCCACCACGACGATCTCGGACGGTCCGGCAAAGGCCGAGGCGACGCCCACGACGCCTGACACCTGACGCTTCGCCTCGGCGACGTAGGCGTTGCCCGGTCCGGCGATGACATCGACCGCGGGAATGCTCTGCGTGCCGTAGGCCATCGCTGCGATCGCCTGTGCTCCACCGACCCGGTAGACCTCGTCCACCCCGGCGATGGAGGCGGCACACAACGTTGCAGGGTCCACCCGTCCGTCCGAAGCGGGCGGCACGCACAACGCGATGCTCCCAACGCCCGCGACTCGTGCCGGCGCGGCGCACATCAAGACGGTGGACGGATACCGGGCCCTGCCACCCGGGGCGTACATCCCCGCGCGCCCGACCGGCCGCGTCAGGTGGCTGACGGTGATCCCGCCCTCGACCATGTCAGAGGGAGGTCCACCCTCGTGCTCGTGGTAGGCGAGGATGCGGCCGAAGGCCACTTCGAGGGCCTTGAGAAGGTCGGGTTCGACGCGGGACCGGGCTTCGTCCACCTCGCTGGCAGGCACCTGGAGGCCGTCGGTGACGTCGACCCCATCGAGCTCGGCCGTGAAACGCACGAGCGCTTCGTCCCGCTCGTCCCGGACCCGCTGGAGGATGCGGGCGACGGCGTCGTGGACATCAGCGCCTGGTGCCGGCGGGCGCGGCAGGACAGCGTCGAACGGCGGCCGTGTGCCGCGTAGGTCCAGGACACGGAGGGGCATGAGGTCACAAGGCTACCGGGGGCTTCCGGCGGGCTCGGGCGCCAACCGGCCGTTCGCGCGGCCGGTGAGGACCCGGGTGACGCCATCGGCCATCATCGTGGGATGTCCACCGCCGCCGAGATCTCCTCTTTGACGTCCAGTCTGGCCGAGCTACAAGAACGTGTGACCGCCATGGCCGAGGGGGCGCTGGCCGGAGGTGACGAGGAGACCGCCCACGAGCTGATTGCCGTCGAGAGGTCGCTCGGAGGGGCGCTGCGACGGTTGCGTCGCTTCTCACCGGGGTCGAGACGCTAGGACGTGCTTGACGTGCGAACCCGCCGTATCACGGCCGCCCGACCGGCCCGACCGGCCGCACGCCTACACGGCATAGAGCACGAGCTCGTGCCCCAGGAGCGAGGCCGCCGTGCGTAGCACGGTCTGGCGCTGCGCGACGACGGCGCAGTTGCGCCGCTCGGCCAGCTCCACCACCGAGACGACGGCGAGATCCGACGTGTCACAGCGCGCCGCCAACTCACCTGACCGTCGCGCCGCCTCACCGCTGAATGGCTCCACCTCGGTGCCCGCCAAGAGTTCGCCGATTCGGTCGCTGCGCGCCTCGGTGCGGTAGCCCTCCGCCACCGCCACTGCAGGAATGACCGGCACGATCCCGTTCGAAAGGGCGGCCCGATGCAGTGCCCACATCATCCGGTCACCGCGGGCCGCGGCGTGGAGTGCCCCGAGCCCGTAGACGAGTCCTTCGCGTCGACCCGCGCTCACCGTCGTCTGACGCGCGACGCCACGCCCGAAACACCCGAGCGCAGCCGGGCCAACAGTGCCTCACCGGCGGCCAGTTCCTCCGCGCTGAGCGAGCCCGTCTCACCCTCCCAGGCCGCCACGCCCCGCAGTCCTTGGCGGACTCGCAGCTGCTTCTCAGCCGCCGACGAGAGCCAGCCGCTGAAGGACACCCCGTCCTGCTTGGCGGCCGTCTTCGACCGCCGCCGCCACCTCGTCGTCCAGTGAGACCGAGCGTTTGGTGACCATGACACCGAGGGTAACACCTCAAGTACTACCAGGAGCCGACACCTGCTCCCGACCAGGGACGAAGACACCAATGCCGGCCCGAAGGCCGGCATTGGGCGAGTCGGCCAGGAGGCGGATCCCAGCTTCGACTCTTTTGGAACCAGGTGGCGGGAACCGGTTCCGGCGGTAACTGTAGCCCCTGGGTATTCCGGATTTCATCCTGAGAAACCCGAATTGCCTTAAAAGGGGCCGAAAGACCCATCCGCGCCGTTTACCGTACCGACGGACAAAAATCGGCCAACGGGCACGCGCCGCAACGTGGTTTTCGAGCAACACATGTCTCCCGGCCGTGAAGGATCATCCGGAGGCTGAACGTGCCCCTGCTCTGCCGCGGGAACGAGTGCGTTCAACGCGTGTTCCACCTTGACCGCGTCGCGCCGCTCGTTGCGGCGTCAACCCCTCCAAGTCAGGCCGAGCCGCTCGCTCACCCGGAGTACGTGCGTGTCGACCGGCAGTCCCGGGCAACCCGAAGTCCACGCTGCGGACGACGTTGCCCGTCTTGCGGCCCACTCCCGGGGAGGGTGACGAGGTCCTCGAGGTCGGTCGGGACCGTCCCGCCGAAGCGCTCGACCAGCGCGCGGCAGCCATGCCGATCAGGCTCTTGGTCTTGGAACGGAAGAAGCCGGTGGTGTCGGATGATCTCCTCGACCTCCTCGGGGTTGGCCGCCGCCAACGCGCGCCGGATCGGGATACGCTGGCGAACAGGACGGGCGTCACCATGTTGACCCGCACGTCGGTGGTCTGGGCGGAGAGGATCGTGGCGGCCAGCAGTTGGAACGGGTTCTCGTGATCGAGGGCGCACAGCTCCTTGGCGGTGCCCGGGTAGCGCTCGGCCAGGCGCTCCATCGTCAGCCTCGCCCGGCCCTTCGGTGTCCGGGGTTTCGCCACCGGCTCAAGGTACCGGGTTACGTTGGCCGCAGTGGACGCGCGTGGCCATGACCGAGCTCGACCTGCCGACGCTGGGCGCGACACGACCGGGCAGCTCCTCACCGCCCTCCTCGCACGGGCCGGCGGCGGCCGACGACCACCCGCCGCTCCCCGAGCCCCAGCTGCGCGCGCGTGACGCGGCCGCACCGCGGCGCCGGCGACGACGGTCGCGCTGTCCTGGCCGAGGCGCCGACGGGGCCTCGCCGGCAGTGCGTTCCTCTCCCCGCGCCGCGACGGCTCGACCGCGCTCCACGTCGTCGTCGACCCCGCCGCGCCGGCAGACGACGGGCCCGCGTCGCCTCCGAGCTCGTCGAGCGCGCCGTGGCCGACGGCGCCCGCCGCGCGCGCCGGTGCACCTCTGGGCCATGCAGGCCGGACCCGGCCGACGACGAGCGCGCCCGCGCGCACGGCTTCGTCCCCGAGCGCGACCTGCTGCAGATGCGCGTCGCCCTCCCCCTGGCGCGACGACGTCGTCGCGGCGACACGGCCGCTCGCCACCCGGCCCGTTCGTGCCGGGCCAGGACGAGGAGGCTTGGCTCGAGACGAACAACCGCGCCTTCGCCGGCCACCCCGAGCAGGGTGTCGTGGACCGTCGAGCAGCTCCACGACCGCATGGCGGCCGGACTGGGTCGACCTCGAGGGCTTCCTCGTGGCCGACGACCCCGACGGCGAGGGCCTCATCGGCTTGTGCTGGACGAAGATCCACCGAGACCGCGCGCCCGTCCTCGGCGAGATCTACGTGATCGCCGTCGACCCCGCGGCACCACGGCGCAGGGATGGGGCCGGTCCCTCACCGTGGCCGGGCTGGAGTCGCTCGCGCGAGCGCGGCGTCACGCGTCGGGATGCTCTACACCGACGCCACCAACGAGGCTGCCGTCGCGCTCTACCGCTCGCTCGGCTTCACGGTCGACCACGTCGACCGGCTCTACCGGCGCGACGCCGGCTCCGGGTCGGCACTGACTCGCCCGTGCGGCTCAGCTCGACCCCGGTCCCGATCGCCCTGCCCACCCCGAAGGTCACCGCCGCCGCGACCGCCGTCACCGTCGAGCTGGCGCAGCGCGGACGCCACCGCCGGACGCTCCGTGAAGCGGGCCAGCACCACGCCCACGACGAGCGAGGCCACGGCGCCCAGCACGATGGACAGCACGATCGCCGCCGTGCCCGAGGTGAAGAGCCAGGGCGCCAGCGGGATGAACGCGCCGATGGCGAACGTCACGAACGACGCCGCCGCCGCCTGCCAGGGCGAGCCGAGGTTCTGGATCGGAGATGCCGAGCTCCTCGCGGGCGTGTGTCTCGAGCGCGAGGTCGGGATCCTGCATGACCTCGTTGACCATCTCGGTCGCCACCGTCGGGTCGATCCCTCGGCGACGTACATGCCCCGCAGCTCGGCCGCCTCGCCCTCGGGGCTGCGCTCGCAGCGACCGGCGCTCCACCTCGAGCTCACGCTCCATGAGCTCGCGCTGCGCCGTCATGGAGAGGTACTCGCCGGCCGCCATGGAGAACGAGCCGGCGACCAACCCGGCGATGCCCGGCCAGGCGCACGATCGACCCTCCCGGATTGGCGCCCGCCATGCCCAGCACCAACGAGACGTTGGTGACCAGCCCGTCACTGATCCCGAAGACGGCCGCCCGGGCGCCCCCGCCCCGCAGGTCACGGTGGTGGTGGACTGCGGGTGCGTCGTGCTCGTGCGCGGAGCTCACCAGGGTCAGCGTAGTGAGGCACCTCCACGCGGGTAGCGTCCCTCAGCGGAATCGACCGTGACCAGCGAGGAGCACACCATGAAGACCATCGTCGACGGCGTCGACGCTTTCCACGAGCTTGTCGGCAAGGATCTCGGCCATTCCGAGTGGCAGTCGATCACCCAGGACCAGGTCAACCTCTTTGCCGACGCCACCGAC